>NZ_CP012034.1:1295278-2590556 GCF_001050475.1 Companilactobacillus ginsenosidimutans
GCAATCTTACTTGCGATAGCACCAGGTAGTGCACAGCCCATTGTTCCTAACCAAGCTGAAATTGTATATCTTTGTGTATGCTTAGCTTCAATAAATCTAGCACCAAAGGCTGTTGAAGTACCAACATCAATTGACCAAACAACATTGTCTGGAGCCATTTCTGAAGCATTGTGGAACATTAATGAAGGAAGTACACCCTTGTGGTTCTTTGAGTAAACGTCTTTTAACCACTTGTGCCATAGCTTGATCTTGCCCATGGCTGTGTCTAGGAATGGACGTGATTCAACGTCTTTACCCTTCTTATTCAATTCAGAAAGCACCTTAGCAGTGTCACCTTGAATGGCAACCGTAACATTACGACGCTTACCAAGTTTATCCTCATCGTTATCAACTTGAATAGCATCAACAGTCTTGTTCAAATATGGTGCATATGGATAATCTGTACCTAGCATAATTACTAAGTCAGCTTTTCTCATCATTTCAAAAGCAGGTTTAGTACCCAACTTACCTAATTGTCCCAAGTTATATGGATGTGAATCATCGATTAAACCTTTGGCAGGCATAGTTTGGATAAATGGAATCTTGAATTTTTCAACGAATTCGAGTGCTTCTTTTTGAGCATTCTCAATACCACGTCCGGCAAGAACGATTGGATTTGAATGTGACTCGATTAAGTCCAAAGCTTTTTGGATTGAGTTGTCGTCGATATGTAAATCTTCCAACTTGAATGTGTCAACGTTTGGTTGGTAATTGTCGTTGATCATGTGGTTTGGAACGTCATCAGGAATTGTAAGTACAGCTACACCCCTCTTTGAGATGGCAGTTCTAATAGCTTCATCAACTATTCTTGGTAGTGATTGTGGATCCATAACGATTTTGTTGTATACAGCAACGTCTTCGAACAACACGTGAGTATCAACTTCTTGGAAGAAGTCAGTATTGATCAATTTTGATTGAACTGAACCTAAGATTGCCAAGACTGGAGCGTGGTCCATTTTGGCGTCATACAATCCGTTTAACAAGTGAATAGCACCTGGTCCACCGATTGATAAACATGCACTGATATTTCCAGTCAATTTAGCATGAGCAGCTGCAGATAAGGCTGCAACCTCTTCGTGCAAAACATGTGTGAATTTAATCTTTGATTGAGCACGATACATTGCGTCAATCGTTGTATCAACAGAATCACCAGGGATTCCAAAAATATTGTCTATGCCCCACTTGGACATAATATCTACCATCTTATCTGATGCGCGTACTTTCATAATTTGCCTCCTATAACGATATCAATATATACTTTACCACTATTTTTTCACAATAAAAGTATTCAGTCCGACCTTTTGTTTACAGTGGTTTCTTGAAAATTAAATATTAATTGTGAAATTCATATCTAATCTTTGGAATTTTTTTCATATGAATTTCTGATATTATTAATATACAAATACTTTTAGGAAGTGAAATAATGGTCAAACAATTCCAACTATACCGTTGGTTGCGGTTTGTTTTTCTTGCGACAGCGGGCATTGTTATTGTGCTCGAGCCAACAAAAAGTTTGGACTTCATCATCTATCTAGTCTCAGCTTACGTGGCAATTTACGGAGTTTTAGCTTTATTCGATGGAATTAGCATCCGCCGAAAAACTGGTGAAAATAATATCAGTCTCGGATTCGGAATTATCGCGTTAATTGTGGCAGTGCTGATTTTGTTTGTTGCAAAATTTTTAGTTTCATTAGTTCCACCAGTCTTGGGGATCCTACTACTGGCCAATGGTATCAACCAGTTCCGTGACTCTCACGAGACAAGAAAAACCGTCAACGTCACTCCTTGGCTAGATTACCTTTATTCTGCCTTGTTGATTATTGCCGGAATCGTCTTTATTTTGAACCCCTCAAAAACAATTATCTTCCTATATCAATTGTTTGGTGTAGCCTTGATTGTCTTGGCGTTTTTTGAAATTATCAACTCACGACTATATTCAAATAAGAAATAGTCTATACTGTTTTTAGCGGTACTTTTTTCAATGTAACCGTACTCAAGCTTGTACTGATAGCATGTCCTTCTAAATGAGTTGTCACTGTCCAAGTTTGGATAGTATTACCTACCCTAACAGGTGTGGCTTCAGTAACTAAAACCCCTTCTTTAACAGGGTTTAAGTGGTGAGTCATAATATCAACACCCACGGCAACTTCGTCGTCACCGTCAATATTCAAATTGGCTCCAATACTAGCAGCGGTTTCAGCGAGAACAGTACTAATGCCACCATGCATAATTTTGTATGGTTGCATATGTTTATCTTCAAGCTTCATTTTTAGGATTACACGGGTCTTCGATTGATCAGTGACATTAATCCCTAAATTTTCTAACAAATTCATTTTTACACCTCGGAGGTTATTTTTATGAGCAAATGGGAAACTATTAAAGATTATAAAGAAATTCTTTTCGAACGAATGGATAAAGTAGCAAAAATTACTATCAATCGTCCCGAAAAAAGAAATGCGTTCACACCTGATACTGTACAAGAAATGATTGACGCTTTCAATTATTGCCGTGACGATTCAACCATTGGAGTCATCATTTTGACCGGTCAAGGAGACCTCGCATTTTGTTCTGGTGGTGACCAAAGTGTCCGTGGTAACGGGGGTTACGTCGGTTCTGACCACGTTGCCCGTTTGAACGTTTTGGACTTACAACATTTAATCAGAATTATTCCAAAGCCAGTTATCGCCATGGTTCGCGGATGGTCTGTTGGTGGTGGAAATATCTTGCAACTAGTTTGCGATTTGACCATCGCTGCTGACAACGCAAAATTCATGCAAACTGGTCCAAAAGTCGGATCATTCGATGCCGGATATGGCTCAGCCTACTTAGCACGTGTTATCGGACACAAACGTGCCAAAGAAGTTTGGTTCCTATGCAAGCCTTATACAGCTGACGAGGCTTTCCAAATGGGTTGGATCAACAAAGTTGTTCCACTCGCTGATGTTGAAAAAGAAACCTTGGAATGGTGTGACGAGATTTTGAAGAAGTCACCTACCGCTATTCGTTTTATCAAAGCAGCTATGAACGCCGATACAGATGGTCTTGCCGGACTTCAGCAATTAGCCGGAGACTCAACTATGATGTTCTACACTTCTGATGAAGGAAAAGAAGGACGTGATGCCTTTCTTGAAAAACGTGATCCCGACTTCGATAAATTTCCAAAATTCCCATAGAGAGAAGGTATAACTTTTTGGAAAACTGGCTCACTAAACGCGCAGCCTTGAGTCCAAACAAGGTTGCCTTAATTTATCAATACACAGACTTCACCTTCGCCGAATTAAACGACACCGTCCAGTTGTACGCCAGCAAGTTATTTAACGACGACATTAAAGCTGGTGACCGAGTAGCCATCTTCACAGGAAATTCTTTCAACGGTTATATTGCTACCCTTGCGGTTCAACAAATCGGTGCAGAAATTGTTTTCTTGAACACACGCTTGTCTGAAGATGAGTTGTCGTTTCAGATTACCGACTCCGGCGCAAAGTTAGTATTAATTGACGATAACCTTGATTCCTCGCAATTGAAGAACATTGATGTTGCCAAAACTAGAATGTCGGAATTACTGTCGATGGATCGTTCGGATAGTTATCAGCCCGTTGCTGAGTTCGATAACGATGCTGTCACAACCATCATGTATACGTCGGGCACTTCTGGACGTCCTAAGGGCGTTTTGCAAACGTTTGGTAATCACTTCTATTCTGCCTTTGGAATGTCTTTGAACTTGCGAATTAACGACGAAGATTCATGGGTGATGACTGTTCCGATGTATCACATCTCTGGATTTTCCATCATGATGCGTTCACTGTTGTACGGCATCCCTGTGTATTTAATTGATAAATTTGATGTTGATTATATTAATAAAATTTTGATTAATGAACGTGCCTCAATAATTTCTCTAGTCCCAACCATGTTGAAACGCTGTCTGAATGATTTAAAACCAGGACAGAATTTCAACTCCAATTTCCGCTGTGTTTTCTTAGGTGGCGGACCCATCGACAACTGGACTTTGTTACGTTGCCAGATGTTAGAAATTCCCGTTATTCAGTCTTACGGTATGACCGAAACTTGTTCTAATGTGGTCGCTTTAAACTTTGAAGATGCTCAACGTAAAGTTGGATCATCTGGACAAGCTTTGTTCCCAGTTCAACTGCGAATCGCTGAATCTGACGCCGATGGTATTGGTGATATCGAGATTAAAGCTCCTAACGTTGCTAAAGGATATTTAAACCAGCCTGAATTGTTCGCCGCTAAGATGACTTCGGATGGATTTTACAAGACTGGTGATCTTGGACATTTAGATGAAGAAAACTTTTTATACATCAATGGTCGAAAAGACGACATGATCATTTCTGGTGGAGAAAACATTTATCCCGAAGAAGTTGAAAATGTCTACGCTAAGATTGATGGACTGGAAAGTATTGCGCTGGTTGGTGTTCCTAACGATGACTGGGGGCAAGTTCCAGTTGCCTACATTACTGTTGATTCGGATGCATTTTTGAATGGTCCGGATTTGATTGAGTATGGACGCAATCGGTTGGCTCATTATAAGGTGCCTCGCGAGTTTCGTTTGATTGAAGCTATGCCACTTACTGCTAGTGGGAAGATTCTTCGACGGAAACTTGATGAAGTTGAGTTTGAGGTTATGTGATTTAGATACTAAGAAAGCTCGGTTCCTTATTGGAATCGAGCTATTTTTGTGATTTGTTGCTGTATTGATGGGAGGGTTCGTTTGTACCGAGAATATGGTTTTTACCTTTGGCGAAGATTTAATTCGTTAGAGTTGAGTCTTTTTTTGTGTTAACTCTTGTCTAGTGAACTGGTCTTTGCCTTTTATACAGTGGAAACGCTAAAAATCAAACTGGCCACTACACATAAGTCGTCCAGAGCTGCGGGGTGTTACGCACCCACTCCGCTATGGGCGTCTTATGTTCCGTGCCCAAGTGCGTTTGATTTTTGGCTCTATTTTGTGTGATGATCTCACGCTTATTTTTTATATTCTTTTATTCTCTTAATTAAGGTACAAGTGCAGTATACCTGCCCATCAAAATATTTAGTCTCTCATTTAAACAAAAATAATTATCGATAATTGATAACGCAAATAATTTAATATTTCACAATTATTTTATTGAAAATATTGTTGTTTTCATGGAATTTTATGAAAACTATTCCAAATAATATTCAAAAAAGTTGGCTATTTTGTCCATTAGTGGTGGTTCTACTAGATGTTTTGCTTTGTATCCGGTTATGAAAGCTACTTGTTCTGCGTATGGTTGGCCTTGGATTTCGTCGAAGAATGATTTGGATTCTTGATATGGGATCCGTTCGTCTTCTGTTCCGTGCCAGAAAAGTAGTGGACGTCCGGCTATGGTTTCTGGGTAATTGCTTAGGTCATAGTCGTCGATCCAACTGGTTAACTTTTTCATGTCGCCGGGTATATATAAATCGTGTGCTTTGGCTGATTGTCTGACTAATTTTGCGTAGTCGTTGAGCTTTGGACTTCCCATGATGATTGTGGCAGCGGTAATTTCTGGATGCTGCGTTAATAGAGCTCCGGTGGTCATCCCTCCCATGGAATATCCACCGACACCAATTTTTCCATCTTTGATTAAATCTCTATCTTGATAAAAATTTTTGATTAGCGAGAATTCTGCCAAGTTGCCTTGAATTGTGCTCCAGAAGGTAAATGATGGAATGGATGAAATTTCGTGGACTCTAGTCCCATGATTCATTGCATCAGGTAGAATTACTCGGATATTTTTGCTTGCTAATTTTCTAGCTTGGGTCAAAACAAGTTCCTTGTCAGACCGCCAGCCATGATAAAAAATTACCAGTGGAGTCTTGCTGTAACGGTACTCCTCTTCAACAACTTCCAGCACTGGGACATCTTGTAATTGACGTCGATAGATTTTTATCATCAGCTCACCTCATTTCTCTCTTCATAATATCATTTATATTATTTTATCGATATTTTTAAAGGAGCACAAAAAAAATGCACTTAAGTTTCAGTGCATTCTTCTACTTGATCATCTAAATATGCATCAATCTTGAAGATTAAATCATTGATGCTTTCGCTATGTTCGTGTTTTGTTTTTTCGTCATAGTTTTTGAGACACGCTCGAAAATTAATTAGCGTGGATGTTGTCTCTTGAGTTTGTAATTCTGCAATGTACTTCATCGCTATATCAATCAATTCTGTTTCCGTGACAATATTGAATTGAGCTACAGACTCATCGAGACTAGTGATCAATGTTCGATTGTCCATAATAATTACTCCACTCCCAATTCACATCTTTGTGAACTGAAGATTTTTGCCCTCAAACCAAGCCTTAAATCTCAAGGGAACCACCCCTTGCAACGTACATTGTGCCTTAATTTAGTATGTGAAATAATCCATTCTTAATAAAGATATATATCAAAACTTGATACCATTAGCATATAATCAAGCAGTTCAAAAGGACAAAGTCTTTTGAAGATTCAATTAATTATGATGGTTTTACTTATATTAATAGGGATAAATTGCATATGGTTTACAATTAACAATACTTTGACATGTATTAATATAGTCAATGTTAGTTAATTTAATTGACTTTCATAGTTGAAAGTCAGTATACTCTTATTGCGAGGTGAAGAAGATGGAAAAAGATATAGCAATTTCATTCAAAGCAAACAAAAAAGAAAAAGATGAGGCAGCAAAAATTTTTAATGATTTAGGTCTTAACCTTTCCTCTGCTCTAAATATCTTTCTTAAGAAAAGTATTGCGGTTGGTGGACTTCCATTCGATCTACGTAATGAATCATTAATTCCAAAATATGAATTAATAAAGCGAATGAAAGAAATAGAAGATGGCGATACAGTAACTAGAACGATTAACATTAAAAAATAATATAACTAAAATAGGATTAAAAAACCGTGGGGATTTAAAAATTCCCACGGTTTTTTGACATTTTTAGTAATGACCCTTAACTGAAATTATTAAAACTTTATCATTTGCAACTGTGTAAATAAGTCTATCATTATGATTCAATCTTCTTGACCAATATCCGGAATACCCAAATTTTAAAGGCTCTGGTTGACCAATACCTACGAAGTAGCCATCTTCGAATATCGAAACAATTAAATTATCGAACTTGTGTTTTAATTTTTCGTTTTTCAAAATGTAGTTGTCGTAATCTTTTATCGCACTTTTAGCGAATTGAACATTATAGCTATCCATTGGTTTTCTCTTTAAATTATTTGTGTATTTTTCCGTTTACCTTCCTCTCCATCGTAACTACAATCGTATCATTCCTTACTGTCAATTAACGTTTATTTACTATACTTTGTCAGTATAATTAAAATTTATTTATTGATAAATCAAGACAAAAAGAAAGCCTGAGGTTGGTAGACTCAGACTTTTGAAAAAACCTATCACAATTTTTTTCGAGGAGGAGGGATAATAATTTAATCTAGAAATTATTGTTGCTGGTGCTCTTGATTACCAAATATTGACACGTTGATCAGGAGCGAGATACATTCCATCACCTGGCTTTACATCAAAGGCATCGTAAAATGCCTGAATATTTTGAAGACTGGTGTTCACACGTATGCTATCAGGTGTGTGGACATCTTGAAGCTGGTCTGCTTGCAAGTCAGAGGTATATTTAGATCTCCAACCATAGGCATAATTTTCGAAAAATTGTTGTAAGTTATAACCGGGATCATCTTGTTCAAGTGTTGCTAGAGCAACATTCAAACCACCATTGTCGGCAATGTTCTCATCTTCAGTTTGAACACCATTCACACTGCCACCACCGTAAGGAATTCCATTAAACTCGGCGGCCATGTTATCGACCATTTGATTAAATCTTGCACGATCAGCGCTTGACCACCAATCATTTAACTCACCATTGCCATCATATAGAGAACCTGTGGCGTCGAAGCCGTGAGTCAATTCATGACCGATGATCACGCCAAGTCCTCCTAAGTTTTCTGAAGCAGTATTGCTGAGGCTGAAGAACGGACTTTGCATGATACCCGCGTTGATCGTGATTGAATTCGTCAATCTGTCATAAGAAGCATCTGGGACAAGTGCTGAATCTCCTTGTGTCCAAGCGTTTCTGTCGACAGGATTTTTGAAATCGGCAAAATTCTGTAATGCTTGTGCACCAACTAAATTACGATAGTTGACGTATGCGGAATTATTTCCTTCGATATCAACTCGATTGTAATAGTCGAAGTCAGTACTTGAAGGATAGCCGATATTAATTTTCAACCGGCTAAGCTTGCCCAAAGCATTACGTTTAGTTGCTGTATCTAGCCATGTACTATTAATAATTTGTTGCGAATATGAATAAATAATTTGTTTTGTCATCTTAGTTACTGCGGCTTCAACTTGTGGTGTCACAATTTGTGGGCCGTAGTATTGGCTAAATGCATCTGTAAAGGCTGACTGTGTTAAATAATATGCGGCAGCCTGTTGTAATTGTGGAGATAAATTGTCAGGATCTTCCAAATATTGTTGACTCAGTGAAGGCGAAGTTTCTTGTAAGAAATCTTGGAATCCACTAGTAATATTTTGAAGTTCTCCGGCACGATACAAAATCAAATCTGAAACTAGCCATCCCTTCAAATCATTGAAGGTGCTAGGATTAATTAATTTTGCAATATTATTGAAATATGAAGGTGTCATCTCATACACGTAATCAGGAATTGTTCCGGTTAACGTATCTGCGATGCCGTTAAAATTAATATAGTTTGACATATTTGCCAAATCTTGAAAATTCATTTGAGTATAATTGGCGGCAGCATTTGGATCTGCAGCCAAGTCTTGCGCACTCTCGAGATTCATCAACAATTGATCATAGTTGACTGTGCCCGTAATAATATCTTGAATCTCATCGTCAGAATATCCGGCTGATTGCAAAAAGTTAACAACCGCATTTTCTTGGTCTGATCCGATACCTTGGTCAGTCAACATCAACGGCTGTGCCCCAAAGAAATACAATGCATTCTTTGTCGGATCATTTTGATCACGATTAATAATTATCGAAAACGGAGTCGGCTGATCTTTACCAATCATATTGGTAAAAGCTTGGTTCACACCTTGAATATTTTTCAAATCTAAGATGCTATTAACTTCATTGCTCAAATCCGGTGTAATTACACCAACGTTGCTCAAATCGTCGTTAGAAGTTAATTGATAATACCAAGTAGCTTCATTCATTGCATTATCAGGTGAATCGTCATCACCATTTGAAAAGTTGATAAAATCTTGTTCAACTTGATTGGCAATATTTCCGGTCACAGTATTGAAAGTACCTTGTTCAGGTGTGGCATCATTGACATCAGTGTCATTCACCCAGCTACCATTTTCATACATATAAAAGTTGTCTTGCGGACGTGAATAAACAACATCCCCATTCCAATCACCTCCGTTGGTATTTGTCGAATCGGAAATTGATGAATCGCCAGTCTGAGTGTAGACCGGTGTGCTGGATTGAGATCCAGTTGGATATTCAGAACCTGAAGGATACTCTGAACCAGTTTGTGTTCCAGGATCTGAACTTGGTGCTGTGGTAGTTCCTGTTGCTGTTGGTAAAGCATTATAAATTATATTTGAAGTTGAATTTTCCACTCTCACAGGTGCGGTAACTGCAGATTGTGCGGAACTAGTTAAAGAACTTGTACTAGTTGGAGTTGCAATTGATGCACTTGTGGTTGTTGCGGTAGATGCGCTACTTACTGTTGAAGTTTGCTGAGAA
Organism: Companilactobacillus ginsenosidimutans; assembly: GCF_001050475.1. Classification (NCBI taxonomy): domain Bacteria; kingdom Bacillati; phylum Bacillota; class Bacilli; order Lactobacillales; family Lactobacillaceae; genus Companilactobacillus; species Companilactobacillus ginsenosidimutans. Next base: position 1,305,059 of record NZ_CP012034.1, read on the forward strand.
TCAGAAACGGTGTCAGCTTTAGCAGTTTGTGTAGTAGTGATTGCCCCAAGAATTACAGCGGAAAAAGTAAATACGCCAATAAGATTCTTGTTTAGTTTCATAAAGGGAATTCCTCCTACTGTCAAAATCTGTTTTGACGCCCTAATAATCTACCCAAACAAGTAAAGTTTGTTATCTAAAAATAAAAATATTTTTTTCGATAACTGATTAATAAATAATGACAAACAAAAAAGCAATTATAAAAATACCGAAGTATCCTCACAATTGCTTATCCGCACAGTTTTCAATTTTCTCAACTTTTGTAATTCAGGTCTGTGGTAGTCCTTCAAAGAAAAAGGTTTAAAAACTGCTATATATTAGTTTATCTGTTATCAAAAGGAATTAACCAGTCGTCGAATCACCGATCTGAAAATTGGGTAAAATCCAGGGATATGACCGGTGACAACTGATAAAATCAGTCTAAACAACTATTGTGGTAGGCGCCGTTTAGACCGATTTAGTACTGACAACAGAATGATTATATAACCTCCATATAATAAAAGCAACAAATATATCTATTGCCTGATAACACATTAGTTGGTCAATAACTATAATTATTTTGTGAAATTAGCTCGCTATTTCACGAACTTTTGTGTCAAATTTGACAGATGAATACGTTCTCATATATTGGTATGTACCACCACTGATATTAGTAAATAATGATACTTATTATCATGTTACAGTTATATTAAGATACACATTTTGATTAGCTTTTTTCTAGTAATTTGCCCAATTAGCATATATAATATGGGTTGTTCATTAGGAGAGATCCTGATGAATATAATGACCTAGTCATTATGTCTTATGAAGTTAGAAAGTACATCCTCAATGTACACCTTTCAATTCATAATTTTCAGAAGTATTCCTTCTCAACTTTTGTAATAGAGGTTCGTGGTAGTCCCTCAACTTACATATCCCGAGGAGCAGAGGTTTGTGGTAGGCCTCTGCTCTTTTTTTGTTTTCAAAATTAATAAAATTCATGTCGAATATTTCACAAAAAACAAGCCTCATCAATGACCGACGAATGTCAGCATTGATAAGGCTTGTTGTGTTATTTATCAATCGGAGTGAACTTCATCTTCACAGCTGTTTTTGAATCCTTAACTCGGTAAGTTGCCAAAATTGTTCCATCAGATTTCTTCTTCAAATCGGTAAAATGCATTTGGACTTCCTTATCTACCTTGTCAAAAACAGTGATCGATTTCTGATCAAATTTGTACTTCAACTTGTAAACAGTTGGTTCATATTTAGTTGTCCCCTTGAATTCACCATTCTTAGTAAATTCAAATCTTGCTGCCTCATACCTCGGATGATCGATTGTACTGATACTATAAGTCTTTTCAGCGATGTTAATGCGGTTTGTGAACATTGCATACATCCCGAACGTGAACAGCAACTGTGTTGTTACGATAAATATTAGAATACCTTTCCCGACTCGTGAAAATGTATTCCATCTGTCGATAACTTTTTGCATATCTTTCCCCTTTTATCGTGATAATTTAAAACTAATCTGTATCATAATATTTTACTATATATATAGAAGAAGAAATTAAAACATTTTTCAACAAATTTCGTTTTCACAATCGGGGTATGGATTAGCTCATTTCTGACTAATTGAATTATCGTTTATTGCGCTAGTTTCATTTTTCTGAGGGGTTATTATTCCTGAGAAGAATAATTGGAAGTGATAGCTATGCTCAACAAATGGATTGATTATCTTATTCGACTGATTTTAATCACTTTAGCAATAATTTGGTTCTTTCTGCTATATTCTGACAGTTCCCTACTAGTTTTGCTAGCAATCATCCTCCTGATTGGGACTACCATTTATTTAATCATGAAGGAACAAAGTGATTTAACTTCGAACATGCACAATATTCGCAAGAAATTTTTAAATGAGCTTCATATTAAGAAATAATTTCTGAGGCGAAATAATGACAAAATTTTTAAATTTTTTTGTCGATTCAACAAGCTTGTTAATACTAATAATTCTGATATTTTTAAATATTCGATTTGGAGCCGGATCTGGTGCAGCACTCATCGGCGATTCCGTTGCCGCATTTATTCTAATCTCATTCTTCAGCACCAAGATTGACGATTCTGTATCGAGAACGAGTAAGAAACACTGACGGAGGTGTTATCGATGTCTCGGATACTAGATATTACTTATTGGGTTATTGTTTGTTCAGTGGCAATTTTGACAGTTATATTCGGCTTTTACAGCACCGAGTCAATATTCCTAGACACATCACTTTTACTATTTGGAATTGTGTGGGCAAAACAATATTTCCAAGCAATAAAATTTGAAAATGACACAAAAATAATCGGTTAACTTAGGTTAATCGATTTTTATTTTGCAAAAAAAGACGCTCACAAACATTGAGCGCCTTTAAATCTATGAATGTATTTATATTTTACATTTGAGCTTGTGCAACATTATCAAATTGTCCATGTGTAAACACCGTCATGCCACTGTTTCTAGCAATCAATAGGCCAGTCAGCCGAGACTTTTCAATCCATGTTTCAACTTCTGCAGTCCTATCAGTCAAACCAGCGTTAGCCAGCACAGCAGCCTCAGTCAGACCCTTCGATAGCACAGTAATTTGTGTAGGGGTATCAATATCAGCATTATCAGCAACAGCCGTAGCAATCGCACCATTTGCAATATTGTACTCAGCAACAATACCGCATCCATTATCAGGATTTGTGACAACTACGTTCCAAGAAAAATTATTATTAGCTTTGGTTGCCAACTGTGTGTCACCATCAGAGCCCAGCGAAACTCCGACGATAGCAGGGTCAACTAATAACGGCTTCAAATGCTTCTGAAATTCTGTTTCAATAGACCAACCCTTGAGGATTCCAGTTGGATCAAATCGGTCATTTTTAAAAGCATCATAGTAGCCATTTGTGGCTACTTTTGCGATTGCACATTGATTGTAAACCGTTTGGAACATCGTATCTTGAAAGAACGACTCCGAATCACCACGATGGAATTTAGAAATTAATGAGTTCGTTTTTAAAGGTGAAAACTTATCATCGATTTCATCCAAATCCTTAGCAATCATTTTTGCAGTTGTATCCAAGATACGGTCAACGATTTGGTCGCGCTTGGTAACCGCCAATTTAATTGTGAAAGGAACATTCATCTTATTTATGGTAACCTGCGGAAAATAAATTTTAGGTTCAATCATAAGTAACACCTTCTATTTTTGTTTATTGTAAAAATTAATGAGAATTTTGAAAACTCGGTGGCTATCACTCCACTTTGTTTTACATGAGAATTTGTATTTAAAATTATGAGTTATGAGGAGGATGTAAGGTTGGCTGTGTTGATTGCCTCCCTTACAAGTACTAATTATTGCATCGCTACCTTAAAGTTAACTTATAACTTTATGAGGTTTTTGTGAAAAGCATTGTTCACAGCTTGTTCACTTATTGGTTGGAGGGTCACTGCCGCCCTGCGGTCAGGTTCCGCGGGGGCCGTGGTCGCTGTGGCCCGTTCTGAATCCACAGTGCGGTATCCAGAAGCGGGCTTATTGTAAACGAGCCCTTTGGCTCGTCAACAATAAACTCAGGGCTTGGGCCCCCGCGGAACCTGACCTCCGGGCTAGTACTTCTCAAACTTTTCTTTTTCGGTGGGTGGTGTGGACTGTTTGCATGCCTGCGTTATATCTGGTTAGCAAAGTCAAAGTCCTTTAAGTTCATCAAATCAAATTTACACTCATTTAATATTTTTTTAAATGACTTCGTAATAGATATATATTTCTCCTAGCTTGCCCATGATTCTTTTACCTGAATCAGTAAATCCAACTCTTTCATACAATCTCTGGGCAGCAATGTTACTATGATTTACCGCCAGAACTAATCTTTGTATATTTTGAAAATTTTCTCTTACGAACGACGGCAACTCCAACAAGGCTGCTTTGGCATAGCCCTTTCGTCTGCATCTTCTATCAACTGAGAATGCCCGTAATAATATATCTGTGTCAAAATTTCCACCGTACGTCACTGGACCATCTTTTATGTGCAGACAAAGGCATCCTACTAATTTGTTATCATTTAATATCATTATTGGACTCATATTTGAATTGTATCGGGACCTTTGAATAATCGATTCGGGACCTCCTATATTTTCACTTGAACCCAATTTGTAATTATCAATCATGGACTGTGTGATTATTTCTTTATCATATTTTTGTAATTGTAAACTCACGATTAATCATCTGATTTCAAATTTCTATATAAATTTACTTCGTTATATTCCCCTGCTTTTACATTTTCAAAAATTCAACATTATTACGGATCAAAAAACGCTAGTGCCTTATTTGGCTACTAGCTTATTTATGTTATCTGTATAAATTTTTTCTTTTTGTTTATCTGTTATTTCCATTTTCTCAATGGCGTCTATGATTACTTCGGTTGCTCCTGCTGGTGGAATTCCGAATGGTGCATCGGTTCCTAGGACTATGTGGTCTTCTCCGAAGAAATCGAAGGCTAGGTCTAATGCTTTGGGATTTCCTAGTATTGCTGTGTCTACATAAAATTTTTGGAAATCTTGATAATTGTCTTTTGTCATTATGTGCTTAATTCTTTGTGAGAAAAATGGGACCATAGCTCCGGCGTGATGGACGATTATTTTGATATTTGGATATCTTTGGAATATTCCATTTGTTACTATGTCGTTCATTGCTTGGGTCAATTCATATTCCCAACTAAAGGTTATGTTGTTGTCTGATTTTCTAGAGTCGAACACTGGATGTAGCCAGACTGGTAGTCCAATTTCACTCATTTTCTTGAAGATTGGTTCATAACTTGGATCGGCGATTGTCTTGCCCATTGCTCTGGTGAATAGTTGAATCCCGACTATCTCATCATTTCCAACTACTTGGTCGTCTATTATTTTTAATGCTTCTTCAATGTTATTCATTGGAACCATTGCGACACCAAATGGAAACTTGGCTTGGTGGTTGTTAATGGTTTCAATTAATTCATCGTTAGCTTGTCGACATAATTCTGCGGCTGTTTTTGGATCTGTGAAATCTTCTGGATTTAGATTTACAAATGAGAGTATTTGTTAAACTCCTTCTGGAACACTTGCCACATGCTTATCGATATTTGTTAGAACTACATTTTTCATGAATGGGAACTTATCTAATACTGTTGGGTCAATTGCTTCCATTGATGAAAGAAATTTTGTTGTCAGGATGTGTGCAAACGCATCTATTTTTGTCATATGGCCTCCCTGCTAATAATTAAATTAATACACTGACTTTACAACTTAAAGTGCTGTTTATGTCAATTCGAATTACTTATTTACGACGTATTTTGGTTCCTTACCTTTACTGCTCCAAATTACATTGTCAGCAACAATTTCTGCCATTGCGTCACGTGCTTCAACTGTCGCATTCCCAATATGTGGCGTTAAGATAACATTCTTCAGCTTGGTAAATTTTTTATCAAATACGGGCTCATTCTCATATACATCAAGGGCAGCACCGGCAATTTTATTAGCTTTCAAAGCTTTTAACAACGCGGCTTCGTCAACAATTGGACCACGTCCGACATTTATCAAGAATGCTGAATCTTTCATATTATCGAAGACTTCAGCGTTAAATTGATGATGATTTTCATCAGTTAAAGGAGCATTGATACTGATGAAATCGGAAGTTTTAACTAATTCATCAAATGGCTTATAAGTCACGTTCTGAGCCTTTTCTTCATCTTCAGATAATTGATGTGGCTTGAAGTAGGAAGCCTTCATCCCTAAAGCATTGGCCTTAACAGCTAGCTCCGAACCAATATTTCCAAGACCGACAATCCCCAATTCCTTACCAGCAATTTCATGACCAAGAAAATACAATGGAGACCAGCCAGGAAAGCCGTCTTTTCTCATCATCTGATCACCTTCAACCTCACGATGACTCAATGCAAGCATCAAACCAATCGTCAATTCACAGACGGAATTAGTAGAAACCTTGGGAGTATTTGTTACCAAGATCCCTTTGGATTTAGCATATTCAGTATCAATATTATTAAAACCAGCTCCAAAGTTAGCAATCAATTTCAAATTGGGAGCAGCGTCAATAATCTCAGAATCGACCACAGTCGATAAAGTGGTGATCAGAAAGTCTGCTTTAGCAACCTTTCGCAACAATTTGGAGTGTGAAATCAAATCCCTACCGGTATAGTAATCAACCGTAAAACCATTAGTTTCCAACTTAGTAAAAGCAATCCGAGGAAAACGGGCCGTCAAATAAACATTTGTCATAGATAAAACCTCCAAGCAGTTATTAATTCCATTATGGTTTCAATAAATATGAAATACAACCCAAATAAAATTCAGATTAAAACAAAAACACCTCCGAGAGTTGTATTACCCCAGAGGTGCTTTTATTCATTTATTACAAATGGATATTCAATATTAATTTAAAACTGCAGTATCTTTCAAATATTTAGCAACTGTATTGGCACTGTGACGACCTGAATAGAATGCGTATCCACCTTCTGTTCCTGGCATATTTGGACCATAAGTGTCTCCAACTAACATACCGGCTGCATCGTTTCCAGCTGCGTACAAGCCGTCAATAACTTGTCCATCATTATCTAGAACACGATTATCAAGGTCCACTTTTAAACCACCCATTGTACAAAAGGCACCGATTCCTAATTCAAAAGCATAGTATGGACCCTTTTCAAGACTAACCATGAACTTAGAATTTTTATGATAATCAGTATCTTCCCCTTTTTGACTAAGTTGATTGTATCGATCGATAGTTTTTTCAAGATTTGGCAAGTCAGCTTTTTCACCAAGGTCGGCAAGAGTTTCTGCCTTATAAATGAATGGAAGTTTCTTATCCAATGAATCGTCGATTTCTTTTTGTAGACCATCGAGAGTCTTTTGTGTTGTGAAATATGTTCCCATATCTTTGTATAGGCCTACATTCATTAGATGATCAATCGTTCCTTGATCAATAACAGCAAAAATCTTGTTTTGTGTAAATAATGCATTCCCGGCATGAGCAAAATTATCAACTACTTCTTCATTAGTGAAACGATCACCCTTTTCATTTACCCAAAGCAATGATTGTTGAGTAACGGCTCCATTCATATCTGATGTCCGATAAATATATGATGGATTAGTTGTGTCTTTAACATATCCTCCAAAAAGCATAGCCATACCCATTCGATATTTTTGTGCACCGACATCCCAAGCAAGTTTTAATCCATCACCGGTATTCTTTCCAGAATTTACAGGAATCAACTGTTTGGCATTGTAATTAGTATCTTGATCGATAAGTTGTTGATTATTTAAATAGCCACCTGTCGCAATAATAACAGCACGTGTATTAATTTTTTCAGTATGCCGATCTGCTTGATCTTGTATTTCAACTCCACAGATCTTACCTTGATCATCTTTGATTAAGGACTTAGCTGCAACAGAAGTAACAATTTCAGCTCCTGCCTTAACAGTGTTTGGCTCAATAGCAGTATGAATAGCTTGTTTCCCATTACCTTCCATCAAATGCCAAGTAACATGTCCAGAACCTAGACCTTTAACGTCGACATATTTAACGCCAAGATCCTTCAACCAATCAATCATTTCAGCACTGTGATCAATATATTGCTTCCAACTATTAGTGTCAGCTTCATAATGTGAGTACTCGAGCTCTTCATTCAAAACTTCGTCTTTAGTTAATTCGACATTCTTCGCTTTTTGCATTTTTGAATCAACAGCAAAGATTCCTTCGACCCAATCACCACTTCCACCTGTATGACGGCCTTTTTCCAGCACGACTACTGAAAGGCCGTTTTTGGCAGCTTGGTAGGCTGCTGTAAAGCCAGATGCACCGGCTCCGATAATTACAAGATCATAAGATTTATTTTTAGTTAATGACATGATTACATCCCCTTGAATTATTAAAATATTCACAAGTAGAATGTAACCCCTTTCTTTATATTGTTGAAGATACTTTCTGGGTACTACCTTTCAACTAAAAGTTACAACTCAATATCTGATTGCTTATTTTTCAAATAATCCAAGACATATTCTTTAAAAAGCTCTTCTCCAGTTGTTAACTTCTTATTCTTAACTTGCACGAAGTAGATATCCCTTTTTAATTTGGCACCAGACAAACCCTTCTGAATTACTTCACCACTGTTAGCCAGCTCTTTATAATGGGGCAAACTTAATAGATAATCAGGAACAATTCCGATTCCTAGATTTCTTCTGGCAAATTCAACAATGAAGTCATTATTTGATGTCTGCAAAGTATGAATTGGGAAAACTTGATGTTTAACCAGTTCACTCAAGTGAGCATTAAAAATTTGAAACTCTTTACTTTTAGTCGCTAAGGATTCATGGTTTAAATCTTTAACATTTATTTCCTTTGCCTTTGCTAAAGGATGATGTTGCGACAAAATTGCACAATAGTGGTTAGTAGTAAAATATATTCCCTCAAATTTTTTAAAATCGATGGGGCCTTCAATAAATCCTATATTCCCATGGCTAATCAATGCATTATTCAAAGTAGAATCAGGAAATTCTACAAAGTTTAATGTTTTAGTAGGATTATCTAATTGGAAATTATAGAAAAAATCGAAACCTAAGTAATTTGAAAAGTCATCAGCAATAAACAAATTAATCATCTCTTGATGAAGGTTATTATCCGAATCAGCCATAGAAATACTTTGGAAAATGACTCTTAAATCAGTGGCTTTCTCAAAAAGCATATTGGCAGAATTAGTTGGCTTGATACCTTGTTTTGTTCTATCAAATAAAACAACACCTAACTCATCTTCTAATTTAGTGATAGTTTTAGAAACCCCTTGAGGGGACATAAAGATTTTCTCAGCAGCTTGAGAAAACGAGTGACTCTTATATGTGGTCGTAAAAATTTGGAGATCTTTAGTATTCATAAAGTTACCTCGCTGAATAAATAAATTTATATCTTCAGTATATCGTTAGTCCGGTTAAGATAATAAGATTACAATTTAAGTCAAAAATCTTTTATAACAATCATAATCATTATCTTTCATTCCATGTGCTTTTAGTGTATTAATTTGTGATTCAAGACTCTCAAATTCTTTTAACCATATCAAAAAATCCCTCCATTAAAAATAATGGAAGGATTAATCGCAATGGTCCCCGTAGAGATACCACCGCTCACTTTTGGTTTCAAATTTGCCTTTTGACGCAGTGTCAAACACTGGAAATTTTTACATTACTAATAGAATAAACATAAACAGCATGCTCAGTACTTATATCGTCGGCATCTGGATACTCCAAATTAAATATAAATGAAAAAAGATGGATACACTCTAGATTTCTCTAGAACGTACCCATCACAAATTTTTATATTTAAGTAACTCCCGAACAGTGCTGAATTCAGCCTGGAGGTGGAGTACGAGGGGCGCTCAGCCGGCAAATTTTACTTAGCGTACGAAGTACGGTTAGTAAAAGACCCAGTTTGGAGACTTTTCGGGCTGTGAAAAGCCTTCAAATGGCGTCGCCAGCGTTCCAGCCCCCTCGAACGGAACCTCCAGGCGGCAGTCCAACTCTATCCAACGAACTTAGAGCTCTTGAACTAAACGCAAACCTAAATAGAATGAATATAAAAGCTTTGTGCTTCCAAAACTTTCAATGCTGCATCGACAGTATCCAACGCCGTAAACAATGGTACAGAATGCTCAGTCGTTACGCCACGCATAACTTTCCCATCCGTTTCACCGGCTTCTTCATCATCAATAGTATTAACAACGACCCCAACTTCTTTGTCGCCAATCAAGGTCATCATACCTTCGAATGAATCGTCAAAGCTATCAACGTCGAGTCCATCTTTCTTCAGCGCTTCGGCTGTGTCGCCGACTGCCAATAGGTCGAATCCTAAATCAGCAAATCTTTCTGCTAATCCGGTTGCTTCTTCCATGTCGCTTGGCTTAATGCTGAAGATAACTTTTCCTGATGATGGAATGTGTGTCTTGGTTGCTTCAAAAGCTTTGTATAATGCCTTCTCGTATGTCTTATCAGTTCCCATTACTTCACCGGTTGACTTCATTTCTGGTCCTAACAAGCTATCAACGTCTGCTAGTTTTGAGAATGAGAATACTGGTGCTTTAACGTGAATCAAGTCGCCAACTGGTGCAACACCGTTCTTGTATCCTTGATCCTTCAAACTTTGACCGAGGATAACTTTTGTGGCAATTTGGGCCATTGGAATATCAGTAACTTTACTCAAGAATGGCACTGTACGACTAGCTCTTGGGTTAACTTCAATTACATATGCTTGGTCATTTTGAACAACGAACTGAATATTCATCATACCAATACAGTTCAAATCATGAGCCAATTTTTCTGTGTAATCGACGATTTGATCTTGCACGTGCTGGGACAAAGTTTGAACTGGATAAACTGACATTGAATCACCTGAGTGAACTCCGGATCTTTCGATATGTTCCATTATTCCAGGAATCAAGACATCTGATCCATCACAAATTGCATCAACTTCACATTCTTGACCCATCAAGTAATGATCAATCAAAACTGGGTGATCATGTGAAACTCGAACGGCATTGTGCATGTAATAATTTAATTCTTCTTTTTTATTGATGATTTCCATTGCACGGCCACCTAGAACATAACTAGGACGGACCATAACTGGATAACCAACACGTTCGGCAATTTTAACAGCATTGCCTTCATCACTGGCTGTATCACCAGTTGGATGAGCAATCTTATTTGCAACGATAACTTTTTCAAACTCATCACGGTCTTCAGCACGGTTGATATCTTCAACCTTTGTACCAAGAACTTTAACGCCGTGTGCCAAAAGTGGTTCGGCCAAGTTAACAGCAGTTTGACCACCGAATTGAAGAATGACACCTTCTGGTTTTTCGAGTTCAATAACGTTTAAGACATCTTCAAGCGTTAATGGTTCGAAGTAAAGTTTGTCAGAAATTGAGAAATCAGTTGAAACTGTTTCTGGATTACTGTTCATAACGATTGCTTCGTAGCCGGCCTTTTGAATAGCTTTAACTGAATGAACTGTGGCGTAATCGAATTCGACACCTTGACCAATTCTGATTGGACCAGAACCGATTACGATGATTGAAGGTTTCTTATCGACAATGCTTTCGTTTTCGAATTCGTAAGTACTATAGAAGTAAGGTGTTTGTGAATCGAACTCGCCGGCACATGTATCAACCATTTTGTAAACTGGTGTGATTTTGTTATCTTCTCTAAGTTTTTGAACTGAATCAATATCGACATCCCAAATCTTGGCGATTGATTTGTCAGCAAACCCATTCTTCTTAGCGTCGAGCAAAATATCTAGGTCCTGTGGATTGTCGCGTAATTCACGTTCAATCTCAACAATATGAAGCAATTTATCAAGGTAGAATAAATTAACTTTTGTCATATCAGCAATTTTCTCGATCTTGTATCCACGACGAATTGCTTCAGCTAGATAAAATAGTCGATCATCTTGAGGGACTACTAATCCTTCATCCAATTTCTCATCAGAAATGTCATGCAACTCTGGCTTGTCTAGTGATACCAAACCAATTTCCAATGAACGGACAGCTTTCAAAGTAGCTTCTTCAATATTTCTACCGATGGCCATAACTTCACCAGTTGCCTTCATTTGTGTACCAAGGCGACGGTCAGCGTTGACAAACTTGTCAAATGGCCAACGAGGAATCTTACATACGACATAATCCAAAGCTGGTTCAAATTCGGCATAAGTTGTTCCTGTTACTGGGTTGATAATTTCATCTAAAGTTTGGCCGACAGCAATTTTGGCAGCAACTTTGGCGATTGGATAACCAGTAGCTTTTGATGCCAAAGCACTGGAACGACTAACTCTAGGATTAACTTCAATAACATAATATTTGAAACTATTAGGATCGAGGGCAAGCTGAACGTTACAACCACCTTCGATTTTTAAGGCACGAATAATTTTTAGTGAGACATCACGAAGCATTTGGACTTCGCGGTCTGACAAAGTTTGAACGGGAGCATAAACAATTGAGTCACCAGTGTGAATTCCGACTGGATCAAAGTTTTCCATGTTGCAGACAACCATTGCATTATCATTTGCATCACGCATAACTTCAAACTCAATTTCTTTATATCCAGCAATACTTTGTTCCAACATACATTGAGTAACCGGAGAAAGGCTCAGTCCGTTTTGTAAGATCTCACGGAGTTCCTTTTCGTTGTTGGCGATACCACCACCAGTTCCACCCATGGTGAAAGCTGGTCTAACGATAATTGGATAACCAATTTTGTTGGCTGCGGCAACTCCTTCTTCTTCTTCGTGAACAATTGCAGATTCAGGAACTGGTTCGTCGAGTTCATTCATTAATGAACGGAACTTTTCTCTATCTTCTGCTTGATCAATTGCGCTCATCTTAGTACCCAATAATTCGATATCTAATTCTTTCAAGATACCAGAATCATCAAGTTCCTTGGCCATATTCAATCCTTGTTGTCCACCTAATGTGGGAAGGATTGCATCTGGTTTTTCTTTACGCAAAATTTGTGAAACGAATTGTAAGGTAATTGGTTCGATATAAACTTTATCAGCAATTTCGGTGTCAGTCATGATAGTAGCAGGGTTTGAGTTAACCAAGACTACTTGGTAACCTAATTCCTTCAATGCAAGACAAGCTTGTGTTCCGGAATAATCAAACTCAGCTGCTTGACCAATGATAATCGGACCAGAACCAATCACCATAATTTTTGAAATATCAGTTCTTTTGGTCATATGTGATTGTCCCCTTCGCTTTATTATCATCAATTAACTTCATGAATCTATCGAATAAATAATCTGCATCGTGAGGACCAGGAGCTGCATCCGGGTGATATTGCACAGAAAAGGCCGGATAGATCTTATGTCTCAATCCTTCAACAGTTTTGTCATTGATTTCTTCATGAGTTACTTCTAATTGAGTTCCATCAAGTGAGTTACGATCAACAGCATAACCATGGTTTTGAGAAGTAAAATCGATTCGACCAGTAGTTAAATCTCTTACAGGATGATTAAAGCCACGATGTCCGAACTTCATTTTGAAGGTGTCAGCACCATTTGCGAGAGCAAATAATTGATGTCCCATACAAATACCAAACACAGGTACATATTTTTCAACTTCACGAATCATTTCCAAAGTAGCTGGTACGCTCTTAGGATTACCGGGTCCGTTAGTTAACATGACACCATCTGGATCTTGGTCTAGTACTTGTTGAGCAGTAGCATCTGCTGGCAAGACCATCAAATTACAATGTCTGTCGGATAATTCTCTTAGAATCGAGTGCTTCAAACCATAATCGATCAATACAACTTTACGCCCATGAGTTGGTACTAGATAGGCACTTGGTGTAGTACTTTGTGCAATTTGATTTGTTGGTAATTCAGTGTTCTGGAGATCTTTCACTGTGTTTTCAGTAACTTCGTCAACAATAGTTGCTTTCAAAGCACCTTTAGCACGAATGTGTCGAGTAACAGCACGAGTGTCAACACCACTGATGCCAGGGATGCCACTCTCTTGTAAGTATTCGTCCAGTGATAAGTCCATTCTCCAGTTGTTAGCTCGTCGGGCCAGTTCATGTACTACTATACCTTTGCAAGTTGGAGTAATTGATTCATAGTCATCGCGGTTAATACCGTAATTACCTATTAGTGGGAAAGTAAACATTAAGATCTCGCCATTATATGACTGATCTGTTATTGATTCTTGATAGCCGGACATACCAGTACTGAAAACTAACTCGCCCACTGCGGCAGTTTCGGCACCGAATGCTTGTCCTGGATAAATATTGCCATCTTCTAATACCAAGTAACGCTTCATTATTCCGCCCCTTTCGTCTATAAACTGACCTGTTGAAATGCTAAAGAAGGCAAAAAAAATATACCTCTGAAGCTTTCATATAAAGTTAACCACATCAATAAGGGATTAACACGAACATTGCCCATGACAATCCCATTTTTGTTTCGTGATTGTATTAAATTGTACAACTACTGAAGAAACATTGAAACAGTTTTGTGAAATTAGATTAAAAATATTTTTAATATTCGTTAATAAAAAAAGAGAGCAGATTATTATTAAATCAGCTCTCACAAAAATTTTTATATTATTTTCTAATAATCTTAACTAAATATTTACTGTTATTTATCCTCTTTAGGAGGATTATATTCCGGATCATCCATATCTCGTTCTATATCAATTCCATACAAATCATTCACAGCTGCATCTTTGTCGGCTGGAACGACGACTAAAATTGTTGTGGCACCTTTACTGCTAACGTAACCGACAAATGAGGTTACTTCTTCAACCTTATAGGGCAACCCATCAGAATGAATGATATATTGCCCAGCAACAGGCATGTTTTCAACAAATACTTTGTTCATTCGAATGTATTCATCACCATCGTGAAGTACTACTAACACTTTATACATATCCAGTCACCCTCCTTTACACTAGTTGTAATCTAATTCGGGCTTTTTGGCAAGATTTAACGTGTCTTGACTAATATGTAAATAAAATATGGAGCACCAATTACGGCGACTAAAATACCGACCGGAATTTCACTAGTAGAACTAATAAGTTTTCCGACCGTATCCGCACACAGCAACATAAAGCTACCTAGGACGCCAGATAATATTAGTTGTTTTGAATGTTTGAACCCTACTACTCTTCGAGCAAGATTTGGAGTAATCAAACCAATAAAACCAATCCCACCACTGATTGAAACACTTACGCCAGCCATAATCACTGCAGCCGCAATTAAAATGATTCTTTCTCGTTTAAGATTGATTCCTAAGGATTGAGCCACATCGTCTGATAAATTGAAGGTGTCTAAAACTCGCTGTTTACTAAAAATAAAAATTACACAGATGATAAACCACGGTAGACTCAATAAAACAAAGTCCCAACTCGTTCCCCAAATACTACCTGCTAACCAGTTCATAACAAACTGATAATTTTCTGGCGATAGTTTCAACGTAAGTAACACCATAATCGACGAATACAGTCCTGCTAAGGCAACACCAGTTAATAGCAGGCGATTAGATGTAATTCCAGTATCGCGTTTATAAGCCAGCATGAATACTAATCCAGCGCTCAATAACGCGCCAGCTAGCGCCATCAGAGGTAATAAATATAAGTTACCATCTTGATTTTTAACAAGTGCCACAAATAGCATCACGGCAATTCCCGCACCAGCATTAATCCCCAGAAAACTAGTATCAGCCATCGGATTTTGTGTCGTCGTTTGGATAACACTTCCAGCAATTGCCAGCGCAAATCCAACTAGTAATGTAATTACAATTTCAGGCAAGCGGAAGTTAAAAATAACAATAGAATCGTAATACGAGCCATGTCCAAATACTAAATTCATTATTTTATCGGGAGCGATTTTCATCTGACCAGTATTTAGATTAATTACCGCAAAAACAATCATCAAAATAACCAGCACGATTAGCCAGTTAGTCAATTTAATTTTTTTCGTCATATTTGTCTACTGTCCTTTCTTGCGAGATAGATGAAGAAAGGTACACCTACGAGAGAAATTATTATCCCAAAAGGAGTCTCGTTAGGCGGGTCAATAGTTCTGGCGATTAAGTCGGCTAAAACGGTCAAATCTGCACCCAATAGCACCGTCATCGGAATTACTTTGCGATTGTCGCTGCCGACGATGAATCGAACAATGTGTGGAACTATTAGTCCAACAAAGGCAACTGCCCCGACTAATGCAACTGAGATTCCCGACAAAATGACTACACAAATTAACGCTAGAAACCGGATAGGATCAGCATTTTTACCTAGGCTTTTGATAGTATCATCACTTAATCCCAACAAGTTCATATTTGAACTCATGAACATAACTGCAATTAACGCGACGACTATCCAAGGTCCTAGTCGCTGAAGTTGAGCCCAACTTACGGCTGAAACTCCTCCAAAATGCCAGAAAGCTAAATCTTGTTTGAGGTGAGCAACCAAAGCAATTCCTTCACTCATCGCAGTGAAGAAGGCACTAATAGCCATCCCTGAAAGGACTAAAATAGTTGGGCTCATCTTAGCTTTTTTCATCATACTAATAAATGAAACTAACACGGCGGCGATTGCAGCTCCAAAAACAGAAAAAATCGTTGTGTTAATCGTCGAAATCTTAGGAAAAAATGTAAAACAAATCGTCAACATAAAAGCTGCACCGGCATTAATTCCCAACAAACCCGAATCAGCCATAGGATTTTTGGTGACACTTTGCATTAAGGCACCACTAACAGCCAAAGCTGAGCCAATTAGCATGGCACCAATCACACGGGGAATTCTAATTTCACGGATTATTCGTTGATCGACGTTTGAAGCTTCGTAATGAAAAATTGCATTAAAAACGGTGTTATCAGAATTTTGGTTGGCACCATATCTGACACTAAAAAGTAATAACAATAGCAAAATAATTAAGCTTACCGTAATTTGGAGCGAATACTTTACACTGCGGTTCACACGGCTTCACCATTCTTCCAGCGATCATATGTCAAAATCATTGGTCGATTATTTTCTTGAACAATTTTGGCATCGATATCAAAAATATTTCGCAAATTATCACGAGTTATGACTTGTTTGACTGAACCGGCAGTTTGTAAAACCCCACCTTTGATGGCTATCAGCTGGTCGGAAAATCTTGCCGCATGATTTAAATCATGTAATGCCATAATAATCGTGCGATGTTCCTTCTCATTTAATTCCTTAATTAATAACATGACATCCAGTTGATGTGTTAAATCTAAATAAGTTGTCGGTTCATCAAGAATTATTGTGTCGGTGTCTTGAGCAATTGCCATGGCTATCCAGGCTCTTTGACATTGACCACCAGAAAGAGTGCTCAACAATCTGTTTTGTAAGTCTTGCAATGAGGCTTTCTCCAATGCCCAATCAATTTTCTCTCGATCAATCTTCGACAAATTTGCGAAATGCTTCCGATATGGTATCCGACCGAATGTGACTAATTCACGGACAGTTAAATCATTCGCCACATCACTAGTCTGTGGTAAAACCGCCATTTGATGGGCGATTTCGCTATTCTTTTTATTTTCAATGTTTTGACTATCTAAAAAAACAGCCCCGTCACATGGTTTGAGTAAATGAGCCATAGTTCTAATCAAGGTTGACTTTCCACAGCCATTAGGACCAATCAAAGTAGTAACTTGCCCCTTCGGAATTTGAATCGACAGATCATGAATTGTTAGTTTCTTTTCGTAACTAACACAAACTTTTTTAGTTTCAATAATATCCATAGTCGTCATCCCCTGCTTTGAGTTTTCTATATATTTTTGTTATATAATGTATATATAATCATTATATATATTAGACTTTTTTACGATTATTTTCTTTAAAAATAAAGGAATTAAGGGTAATTACTAAGATTGATAGGGGAAAAATTATGAACAAAAAAAGACTTTTCACTACCACATTATTTATCGCAATGTTCATGCTAGCATTTTTAGCCGGATGCAGTAATACAAGTAGCTCCAACAATGGTACGAGGGAACTAAAAGATTCTATGGGTCATGAAGTTAATGTTCCGACAACTCCCAAGCGTGTTGTCGGAAGCTACTTAGAGGATTACTTAGTTTCCGTTGGAGTAAAACCAGTCGTCCAATGGTCCGTGAAAAATGGTGCTAGCACCCAAGAGTATTTGAAAAAAGATTTAAAGGGTGTGCCCACCATTGACTACGCTCTACCATACGAAGCTGTCACAAAAGCAAAACCTGATTTAATTTTAATGGGCACAGACTCTCAAGTCCAAAATGGCAAATATAAGCAATACGAAAAAATTGCTCCAACTTATGTCGTGAAAAATGACGACAAAGTTGGCTGGAGAGCCCAATTCCTTGACGTAGCCAAGGCTGTCAATAAAACTGCTAAAGCTAAACAAGTTTTGAAAAAATATGATAATAAAGTCACTTCAGCACGTTCAGAATTAAAACAAAAAGCTCCAAATAAATCAGCTGCAGTAATATGGGTCACTAATAATCAAGCTTTTATCGTCAGTGACAAATCCTCAAGTGGTACATTGCTGTACGACGATTTGAAGTTGAAAGAACCAAGTCTAGTTAAAGAGGTTTCTAACAAAGCTACGGCTGACTGGTCAGCTGTCTCATTAGAAAAATTAGCTAAACTAGACGCTGATTATATTTTCTTGGTTAATAGTGATAAGGGTGCTGACATGTTTAACGATCCAGTCTGGACAAACATTTCTGCCGTTAAAGATCATCACGTTTACCAATATGGAAACGACTCAAGTTGGCAATACAAGGGACCTATCGCTTATACCCAAATGATTAATAACGTCTTATCTGATATCACCAAATAGTCATTTAAATCACAAATACATGAAAAGACCCATTCCAGATTTTGCTGGAATGGGTCTTTTTTCTTAACTATGTTCAATAACTCTCACTCGATGGATCTCCTTAATTGAATTAAGTCTATTCAACAAATCTTCACGGTCATCAGACTCAATAGAATTAACATCAATAATCGTATAAGCAACACTACCACGAGCGGCATTCGACATATTCTCAATGTTAATACCTCGATTAGCCATTTCCGTCGAAATCTGACCAACCATGTTAGGTACATTTTTGTGGATCAAAGTTAAACGATATTGAGCCTCAAATGGTAAATTCATTTGTGGCAAATTAACTGAATTAGTCGTATCTCCTGATTCCAAGTAATTCATCACAGTGTTGGCACCTTGAACGGCTCCGTTTGATTCAGCTTCTAGAGTTGAGCCACCAATATGGGGAGTAATTGTGATATTTGGTTGGTCGGCTAAGATTGGTTCGCCGAAGTCAGTGTTGTAATGACTGATTTTACCTGATTTAACACCTTCAACGGCGGCTTTATTATCAACGATTCCAATTCTTGAATAGTTGAATAAGACTACGTCATCTTTCATAGCGGTCATTTCAGTAGTACTGATCAAGCCAATTGTATCGTCATTCTTTGGAACATGGACTGTTACGAAGTCAGCGTTTTTGACTGCTCTTCTAATTGAACTGGCACGTTTTACTTTGTTATCGATTCGCCATGCAGCATTTGATGATAAGTATGGATCGTATCCGATGACTTTCATTCCCAAAGCCAAAGCTGCATTAGCAACTCTAGCACCGACATTTCCTAATCCAATAACAGCTAGTCGTTTTCCGGCTAATTCTGTTCCGTTGAACTTAGTTTTGTCTTTTTCAGTTCTCTGAGAAATATCGGCTTCGGTATGTTTGTTTGAATAATCGTTTGCGGCGAAAAGATTTCTGGCTGTGGCAATCATTAATGAGATAACTATTTCTTTAACAGCGTTCGCATTACTTCCCGGTGTGTTGAAGACGGCAATTCCATTTTCAGTAGCTCGATCCAATGGCACGTTATTGAAACCTACTCCACAGCGGACGATTGTTTTTAAACTGGTTGGGAATTTTTCTTCCAATAAGTTAACAGAACGAATTAAATAGGCATCCGGAGTTTCGCTCTGATTAATCTTGAAATTATCATCGAAAGTTTCCAATCCCGTTTTAGCAATGGCGTTAAATGTTTTTACTTGATACATTAGTTCGTCCCCCTGTTATTTTTCTCAAATTTATCTAGAAAATCGACCAGTGCTTGCGCACCTTCATATGGCATCGCATTGTACAAACTAGCACGCATCCCACCAACTGAACGGTGACCTTTGATATTTAATAGACCAGCCTCAGTTGCTTCAGCAATCAATTTCGCATCCAAGTCAGGATTTCCGGTTACGAAAGGAATATTTACTAATGAGCGGTCGGCCTTTTCAACTGGAGCAGTGAATAGTTTCGACTCATCCAAAAAGTTATATAGCAAGTCAGATTTTGCTCGGTTGCGTCTTTCCATTTCGGCAACGCCACCTTGTTCTTTAAGCCACTTCAAGACTAATCCAGCTGCGTAAATCGCGAAAACTGGTGGTGTATTGAACATTGAATTTTTCTTAGCGAATAAATCGTAATCTAGCATGCTTGGTAAGTTTTGAACTTTGCCAATTAAGTCGTCACGAACGATGACTAACGTTAATCCAGCAATTCCCAGATTCTTTTGGGCACCGGCCATGATGGCACCGAAATCTTCAATATTATATTGTTGTCCCATAAAGTTAGATGACATGTCACCTACTAATGTGGTTGCACCAGTATCTGGCAGCGTAGAATAAGCCGTTCCCTCAATTGTATTGTTCAAACATACATGCACATAATCGTAAGTATCTTGTGTCAAATTTTTTATAATAGGTAGTTTTGTGTATTTAATATCTTTAGTTGAATTCAAGACATCAACTTTGACGCCGACTCTCTTGGCTTCGTCGCCGGCTCGGTCAGCCCAGTGACCACTGTCTAGGAGTCCAATTTTATGATACTTTGTGGCGAGATTCATTGGTGCAGTGGTGAACTGGAGGGTTCCGCCTCCTTGGAAAAATAGTACTTTGTAATTATCAGGAATTTTCAACAAATCACGCATGTCTTGTTCAGCTGTGTTGATGATGTCATCGAAAAGTGCGGAACGATGAGAAATCTCCATTACGCTCATTCCCGAATTTTTGTATGAAGGCATATCGGCCTTAATCTGTGCTATGACTGGATCGGGCATGGTTGCGGGACCAGCTGAAAAATTGTAAATTGTCATCGTTTCTCTCCTTAAATTTTTTTTATAAAAAAAGCCCTCACAGACACTTTCTGTGAGGACAATTGTGCAAACATTAGAAACCTCACAGATAGAATGTCTATACTTACATGAGGTTTACAACGGTTAATAAGCCTACATGTGTTTACGTGTAGACAAGGAGGATACTGTTAGGCTATTATTGAATTTATCAAACATAATTAAAAAACCTCCAATTAACTTAAAGCCACTGTAACAATTAGAATTTAAATTGTCAACTAGATATAGTTTAATAAACGGTGCATAATTGTGTTAATTAATTATATCTAAGGAGAAATTATGACGGAATTTTACTTGATAAGACATGGACAAACTAGTGCCAACGCCTTAGGTCTCAAGCAAGGGACTATCAATACTGATATCACCCATTTGAATGAAGTCGGCGAAAAGCAAGCTCATAATCTTGCTGATAAATTTGATATTAGTTTTGCCGACCGGATTATTTGTAGCCCGTTGGATCGTACGCGAAAAACAGCTGAGATTTTGAATGCCGCTCATAATCTCCCTATCACCTTTGATGATCGATTATTAGAAATTTCATACGGACAATGGGACGGTCAAAAGAACTCTGACCTCCGTCAAAAATATCCTGATGTCTACAATGATTATTGGAATGATGTTTTGCCAACTTATACTAAATATTCAAGTGATGGTGAAACATTTGAGGATGTTATTGGCCGGACACACGATTTCCTTGTTGAGACTGTCGCTAAATATCCCGATGAAAAGATCATCGTCGTAACCCATGGATTTACCGTTAAAGCATTTGCTTTGGATGTCCTTCGACCCAGTAACCTTATGAGTTTGCCAGAGCCGCAAAATACCAGCGTAACAAAAATCGACGCTGTGTCAGCGGACGAAACTTATTTGGAATACTATAATCAATTTTTTAATTAAGGAAGGATGGAAACGCGCAAATTGACAGTGAGAGCTACTGCATAAGTCGAACAACACTACGGACGCCTGACGGGCGCCACTCCGTATTGTTACGTCTTATGCTCCGCTCTCAGTGCCTGTCAATTTACGCTCTACGCTAATGCAAAATAAACGAGAACTTCACGCAGAACGAATTGTTATTAAAATTGGTACGAGTACTTTGATTCACAATAATAGTCAACCTAATATGCATGTTATTCAGAGTTTGGCTAATGTACTTAGCACTTTGAAGAAAGCTGGCAAGGAAGTTGTTTTGGTTTCTTCTGGTGCCATTGGAGTTGGTATGGGTGTTTTGGGATTGGATGAACGTCCATTCAAAATTTCTAAGCAACAAGCGGTTGCCGCTATTGGTCAAACCGAATTAATTCAGCTGTACAATCAAGCCTTGCAGAAAAATGATATGGTTGCTGCTCAAATTTTGATGACGAAAGATGTTATCAATTTCCCTGAAAGTCACACTAATGTGATGAATACTTTTCAGGAGTTACTTCAAGTTCCAAACGCCATTCCTATTATTAACGAAAACGATTCGATGACGGTGTCTGAAATGGATCATCATACTAAGTTTGGTGACAATGACCAACTTTCCGCCATAGTTTCCAATTTGATCAACGCTGACTTGCTGGTCATGCTTTCTGATATTGATGGATTTTATAATGGTAATCCCAAAAAGTCGGCAACTGTTAAATATGACACTGTTCATGCTATTGATGAGGAGATTATTGCGGCTGCTGGTGGACATGGAAGTAAATTTGGAACTGGTGGGATGACGACTAAGTTGAAGGCTGCCAAAATGATTTTGAAACATCATCAACAAATGATTTTAGCCGATGGTAAGGACCCTGATATTATTTTAAATATTTTAGCTGGGGAAAATATCGGTACACTTTTCTCTGACATTTAGGTATAGGAGTGAGTTATTATGACAAATTTGAATGAAATGGGCCAAAAGGCTCAAAAAGCTGAGTTTCAATTGAGTCAACTGGGGACGCTGGACAAGAACGCTGCCCTCCGCAAAATGGCTGACGACCTGGAAAAAAACGCCGCCACAATTTTGAACGCTAATGAAAAAGATTTAAAGGCCGCTCAAGAAAGTGACATGTCTAAAGCTATGCAAGATAGACTTTTACTCGATGCTGACCGAATTAAAGGGATGGCTGATGGACTTCGCTCAATTGCTGATCAAGAAGATCCTATTGGTAAAGTTGACCGTGGTTGGACAACCGAAGACAATCTGGACATTATCCAACAGCGTGTACCATTGGGTGTTATCGGAATTATTTTTGAAGCTCGCCCAAATGTTACTGTTGATGCTGCCGGATTGTGCTTTAAGTCCGGAAATGCTGCCTTTTTACGTGGAGGTAAAGAAGCAATTAACTCTAACATTGCCCTTTCCGATACTCTGCGTGCCTCATTGAAAGAATCAGGATTAGACGAAAATGCTGTTCAACTTTTGCATGATACTAGCCACGAAACTGCTCAAAGCATGATGGAATTAAGTGATTATCTTGATGTCTTGATTCCACGTGGTAGTGGGAAATTTATCAAGATGGTAGTTAACAAAGCTAAGGTTCCTATTATTGAAACTGGTGCTGGTAACTGTCACATATATGTTGACGAATCTGCTGATCAGGATAAAGCTTTGAAGATTATTATTAATGCAAAAGTGCAACGCCCTTCTGTCTGCAACGCAGCTGAAAAAGTTTTGGTCAATGAAAATATTGCTGAAGAATTTCTTCCAAAACTTGCTGAAGAATTGAAGAAGAATAAAGTTGAGATTCGTGGCGACGAGAAAACTAAATCGATTTTACCAGACGTAATTCCTGCCACAGAGGAAGATTGGTACACCGAGTATAACGACTACATTATCGGCATTAAAGTTGTCACAGGACTCGACGAAGCCATTGAGCACATAAATAAATACAACACTAAGCATAGCGAATCAATTATTACTGAAAACTATGCAAGCGCTCGTAAGTTTCAAAAGCAAATCGATGCAGCCGTCGTTTATGTAAATGCATCGACAAGATTTACCGATGGCGGAAAATTCGGTTTCGGTGCCGAAATTGGAATAAGTACTCAAAAATTACACGCACGTGGCCCTATGGGAGCTCACGAATTAACAACCACTAAGTATTTAGTTAATGGTAGCGGACAAATTAGAGAGTAAAAAAAAGAGATCAACTTTTAAGGTTGATCTCTTTTTTTGCAATACAAATATCCGTCTGAAAATTCTTATCCGAATACTTACATTGGATTGAATATTTAATTATTATTTGTGTTCACTCAGTTCAATAATCTCATCAAAAAAGGTGTGGACAGGAATCTCCAGCTTTTGGTTTAGCACGAATATCTCCTGCTGCGTAAAGCCTAAGCCTTTAATCTTACGATAAACGGTTGAAATTGAAACGTCTAACGCTTCCGCAATTGCTTTTTGTCTGATCTTATGAATAACAAGGTATGACACCAATCCAGAATTAGTCAACAATCTTATCACTCCGCTTTACTAATTTTTTGCGAACTTTTTTTTCCAATTATAAACTTGCCTTAATTATTGTATTATCAAGAAATCATTAGCTCAATACCTGTGTATAAATTACGTCAGATAAGATGTGCTAAGCGTATATTTGACTTGTTCACTGAAAATATCATCATTTTTTACAAATCCATTTTCACTAAATAAACATAAAATGAATAATTATTATATCAGAATTTGTATCTTCTAATTAAAATAGAAAGTCAGATATTTGTATTTGTTTATAAATCTCACAAGTTCATTATAAAAGGGAGAAAGTGAAAATTAAATAAATTCGACTTTGGGTCGCACCAAAGCCCGTGGTAGATTGATTACATATTTAGTTGATTTTTAAAACATTATTTATATAACAATTGAACATTGAGATTGTGACATTGCTATATAATACATGTTATACGTTATATAACGACGGCTCAAATGTCAATCGATAAATAAAATTTAGTACAAAAAAAGAGTAGCAAAGCTACTCTTCGGTCTTACTAACGAGGCATAGGTTTCAATGCCTTATCAATAAAGGGTTTCAATGGTTCTGGTCTACCTTGTGGTGCTGGTTGTGCAGCTTGTTGTACTGCATCGTGAAAATCATTTGGAAAATTATTCATCTCTGTATCCTCTTTCGTATGATCAATATGGTATTTCTGTTTTAGTTTTAAATTAGAAGCGTGTTACGTTGTCGAACAATTGTCCGACAGCATTTACATCGTTAGCAGCTGTGTGGAAGCCTGTTGAAATTCCTGCGCGTAATGAGTTTAAAATAATCATAATGAATCCTCCGTATAATATGTTTGTTTTAATAGATTTTGTTTAGGGTTAAATTAGAAACGTGTTACTTGATCAAAAAATTGACCTACAGCATTAACATCGTTAGCGACTGTGTGAATACCAGTTGAAAATCCGGCACGTACTGAGTTAAGAATAATCATATTAGCTACCTCCTTTATGTATTACATCTTCGCTTTTCCACCTTAAGGAAGGCTTAAATCATACTAACTTTTTAATTTTGTAATATTACAATCACGTCATCAAATAATAAATTTGTCTTTTAATTAAGTTCAGGTTATACTCTTAATCGTAACAATTACCATTTGGAAAAGAGGATTGCTATGAAAGAAAAATTAGATTTAGCTAGTGCTTACCGTCAAGCACACAGTACCAACATTAAAACTAGACGTCGCGCCCTGAAAATTATTAAAGAGGCAAAACAAAAACAAACATTAAAACAGGCAAAAGTGCTGAATTAACTTTTTTTAAGGGAGAGAAGTATCATTATGAAACGAAACAAGTACCTTTTAGGAATATTTATTTTGTCACTAGTCTTATTGGTTGGTTGTAGTAAAAACTCGACTGAGAAGACTATTTTGACCACTACTAACACTTACTATGAACCAGTGAAGAGTATTGTTGGTGACAAATATAAAGTTGAATCAATTATTAAATCCGTCAATGTTGATCCACACAGTTACACGCCAACATCTGACGTTTCTCAAAACGTAGCCAAAGCCCCCCTGATAGTTTCAAATGGATTAGGCTATGATGATTGGATCAACAAATTGGTTGAATCGAATAATAAACAAGACGACTTGCTCAGTCTTGGAAATGACGTGCTTCATTTAAAAAATGGATCTAACGAACATGTTTGGTTCAATGTCAGTTATATGAAAAAATTGGCAAAAATCTTTTACCAGCGAATTTCCGAAATGGATAATTTGAATAAGGATTATTATAAGAAAAATTACCAAGCTTACGATAAAAAATTAGATAAGCTGATTGATAAAGAAAATCAAATTAAAAAGATAGCTAATGGTAAGAAAGCTTATGTTACTGAGCCATTGCCCGACTACCTTTTGAAAGATTTAGGTGTTTCTGTTGAAGACAACCATTTCGCTAAGGCGATTGAAGATGGAAACGATCCTTCCATTAAGGATATTCGTGATATTCAGAATGGTTTGAAGAATCATGAGGTTGATTTTATTGTGGTTAATAAGCAGGTAAGTAGTGGGACGGTTGATAAGATTAAGACAACCGCAAAAGAAAATAATATCCCTATCGTTTACTTGACTGAAACGCTTCCTAGTGATGTTGGTTATTATAGTTGGATGAATGGTACTTTGGATGAGATTTTAGATGTTTTGAAGTAGGCTGGTTGCTGTCGTCTCCAGAGATGGGGAGAATTTTACTGGCTGTGCGGGACATCTCGTGCCATAGTACGGTCACGAGACTCGGTTTGAAGCCTTTCGAAGTTCACGAAAGTCTCCAAACTCGCCCGGTGGTGTAATATGGCTGAAGCCATAACACCACTTTCACCGCCTGTAAAATTTCCCCATCTCTTCCGACTAGTGTATTTATATCAATACTTGTTTCAATGTTTCATCATTTGGAATTTATCGATGAACTCAAAAAAGGTCAAACACTTTTAATTGTGTTTGGCCTTTTATTGGCTTTCAGTATTTTTTTAACTTTTGAGTTGTTAGTAACAAAATCACTAGAAGTATAATTGCCGAAATAACTAGACAATATATACCACTGGAATAACTAACGGAAAAATTACCTATCTGTTTCGAGAACTGTCCTGAGACTACACTTACACTATTGAAATATGTGGTTGGAAGATATTTTGATATTTTTTGAATTGGTTCAATAATCATGGATCCAACAATTAAACCACATATCAGTAACAAGTTTACAAATAACGTTGCTACTTTATTTCTAATCAAATAAGTAATTAGGTAAACGAGTTCAACCAAGATTATTATCGACAAAGCTGATAACAACATTGATTTGAAAAATACGATCTCTGTTCCTTGAAAATACATGTCGTTATTTGACTGCCATGATAAAAATGGATACTTCCAACTTGTACTTCCTCCAAGTGAAAAACCAATTAAGTATGAGATCAAGATGAACAAGAATAATGATGCGAGAGAAATAGTGGTTCCAAATAATGTCTCTATAAATAATTTCTTTCTTCTGGAAATTGGAATGAGATTCGTAATATCAATCTTATCAATATATGAGTCCGAGAAAATTTGACTCAGAATAAATATCAAGCATATTGTGAAGATTACAGGTACGATGTTTTGCAGTATCCATGTTGTAAAAGTAATAGATTTAGTCGGGTAATAATCAGAGTTTTTCTCAATGTTATTCACTTTTAAATATTGAAATCTCAGATTATCTCTTCTTATTGCTTGCCCTAACTCGCCGGATGAGCTTCCGCCTTGTGAATCTTTGTTGATCTCAAAATCTTTACTTGTTTGTAAAATATCAATATCATAGGCTTCTTGAAAATCATCATTTTTGATATCACTTAACTTTCTCTCGTTCTGATGTAACATTTCCTTTTGCTGTTTTAAATTACTCTGATCTATTTCTTTATGTTCATTATCTTTAATGGAGGATGCAGAATATTCAGCAATATTCTTCTTAGATAATTTTACTTCCCGTACAGCATCATTCTCATAACTATAAGTATTGGCGTTATTATTGTTGAAAAAGAAACAAGTACAAATTGTAAGAATCATAATAATCAAGGGAATAAGGTTAATTTTATTTTTAATAACTTTCTTGAACAAAAAATTAAAGTATGTCATTTTTATTCACCTCGATGCCTTCATGATTTATTTTCATAATATAGTCGCTATAATCATGAACGTCTTCTAAATAATGAGATGAAATGATAATTATTTTCCCAGACTGTTTTAAATTCAATAATTGTTGAAATAATAAGGCCCTGCTTTCTTCGTCCAAACCATTTGTTATTTCGTCCATGATTAATAATGTCGCATCACTCATAACGTACATTGAAAACAATACTTTTTGTTTCATACCCAATGAATATTTCCCAATGGGTTTTTTAATAAAACTTTCCATAGAGAAATATGTTATTAACTTTTCAATTGATTTTTCAGAGTTATACATTTTCTTTATGAATTTTAGATATTCCAATCCTGATAGATTTTTATCAAACCAATTTGAGGATTCGAAGTAAAAGATATCGTTCTTGCTATTTTTTATTTGGATATTATTCAATGTCACGTCTCCACCTTGAGATGGAATTAAATCTAAAATTGATCTAAAAAAAGTTGTCTTTCCTGAACCATTTGGTGCGACAAAT
Source organism: Companilactobacillus ginsenosidimutans (assembly GCF_001050475.1). Classification (NCBI taxonomy): domain Bacteria; kingdom Bacillati; phylum Bacillota; class Bacilli; order Lactobacillales; family Lactobacillaceae; genus Companilactobacillus; species Companilactobacillus ginsenosidimutans. The sequence goes on from NZ_CP012034.1 coordinate 1,333,414, forward strand.
CCGTAAATATTGCCTTCCTTAAATGAAAAATTGAAATCATTAATTAACCTAATTTCATGACCTATGTTTAATCCTTTAACTACTAGCATAAAAACACTCCCCTATAAAAAAATACAGGTGTTATGCACCTGCACTACTATTGATTTCAGTAACTTTTTAGAATAAACATTGTGTCGTCTTGTGTTTGAGTCCCCTCGCTTGTCAACACTCAGCATTTACAAATATATTAATTAACTTAAGTATAGTTGATAATAAACGTCGTGTAAACGTTTTCAATTCATATAATGATTAATTTCTAGCTTATTATATGATAATCGCAAGCACAAAAAAAGCTCAAGCACATTCTCGTGTTTGAGCATTTTTGTCTAAGCATTCATTTTTTCGGCACAGTCATCGCATAGCCCCATGACTTCATAGTGTTGTGACTCTATTTTGAAATTGGGTAGTATGCTTTGAACTGCATCTATTGATGGGGCTTCTAGTTCTACTACTCGACCACAATTTTCACAAATGAAGTGGCTGTGGTAGACGTTGTTGAAATCGCATTGATATTTGGCTCGTAGTCCATTGTTGAACATTCGGGTTTCTACTACGTGCAGTTCTTCTAGCATTTCAACATTACGGTAGACTGTTTCATAACTCATTCGGCTATATTCTTGACGAAGTTTATGATCAATCTCTGTTATTGGGACATAGTAATCCCGCTTGTTAAACAGGTAATCTAGCATGCTAGTTCGCTGTTTAGTAATACGTACATTGTCATTTTTTAAAAGTTCGATTGCTTCGTTATATGTTCCTTGCGTCTGAGTCATGTCACTAATCTCCTTATATATTACGAAAATTATACTACAAGTTAGTAATATTTACTATTTAGACGATTAGTAGCCACGCTTCAAGTCAACGACGTTCTCTGCAACTTCTCCATTTTCGAGTAACGATTTCAAATTCTTTTTGAAAATTTTAAATGCACGTTCGGCATAATGTTTGCTGCGACCGGCATTATGTGGTGTTACGATGACATTTTTCATATCCCAAAGTGGATTGTCAGCTGGCAATGGTTCCGGCTCGAACACGTCTAATGCTGCCCCGGCAATTTGTCCACTTTCAAGAGCATCTATTAAATCATTGGTATCTGTGGTTTTGCCACGGCCAATATTGATATAGATGCTATTTTTTTGCATTTTTTCAAACACTACTTTGTCAAAAATATTCACTGTATCCTTCGTATCAGGCAAAATGTTAACCACGAAATCAGCTTTTCCAACGGCTTCACTCAACTGATCCATCGACATCATTTCATCCATGTATTCAGTTGGCTTGGCCGTTCTTCTAATTCCAATTGTCGACATCCCTAGAGCCTTGCAGTATCTCCCAAGAATACTACCGATATTTCCGGCACCTACGATTAAAACTTTTTTTCCAAAAACTTCATCGTATGGTTCGTCAACATTCCAGTAATCATTATCTTGATCACGCATTGAAAGATGTAGCTTGCGAACAAACATCAGCATGTATGCCAAAGTTTGTTCAGCAATATTTATAGCATTTGCGCCAGATCCACTAGTTACAACGATATCTTCTTCGCGTAAATGATCCAGTGGAAGTGCGTCGACCCCGGCACGAATAGTTTGAATCCATTTCAAGTGACCATTAGCAACAGAGTGATCATTTAGGCGATTTGACCAGCCATAGATGACATCACTTTCCGTCAAATCTTCTTTTGAGGCCTCTTCTGGAGATTTCACCTCCAGGGAGATATCTTTCGACAACTCGAGAATTTCACTTTGTTGTTGTTCAGTAAGATCAATAAAACTTAAAATCTTCATTTTCCTGCCTCACGCTTTTAAATTTGGGCAGGTTATGCTTGTTTTGTTGGATAAATCGTAAACTCGTTAACATTAACTTCTTCAGGTTGGTCAATTGCAAAATTAACAACTCTGGCGATAGAAATTGGTGCAATTCCGACGGCATCATAAAGTTGATCCATGCCGTTTCTAGCATCCTTATCCGTAATTGTATTCAACAACTCTGTATTAATAGCTGCGGGGTACAAAGTTGAAGTACGAATGTTAGTACCCTCTTGGGCACTTTCTGTACGGATAACTTCCATCAAATTACGGACAGCAAATTTGGTTGCTCCATAAACTCCAGCTCCTGGAAAACTCTTAATTCCGGCAACTGATGAAGTAGTAATAATATGTCCGTGTTTTTGAGAAACAAAGTCAGGCATAACTGCTGCTACTCCATTTAATACACCTTTCAAATTAATGTCAATCATTTGGTCCCATTCGTCCGTATGCAAAGCACTAATTGGCGAAGTAGGCATAATTCCAGCGTTATTAAAAATTACGTCTAATCCACCAAATTCGTCTTTAGCAGTTTGAACTAGAGCTTTAACTTGTTCAGGAACAGTGACATCTGTCACGTGATAGGCTGCTTTCCCACCATCTTTTTTGATATCGTCAACAATCTCTTGGAGGCGACCTTCACGTCTAGCACCTAAAACAACTTTGGCACCCTTCGACGCTAAAAGTTTAGCAGTAGCTTCACCAATTCCTGATGATGCTCCTGTAATAACAACTACTTTATTTTCTACTGTCATTTTATTCTCCTAATTTGTCATATTCTTCATCTGTGACTTCTTCGAGCCATTCTGATTCACCTGATGTAATTGCAACATGACTGAACCAACTGTCTTTAGTAGCACCATGCCAGTGTTTTACACCTTCATGAATAACAACAACATCACCTTGTTTTAGTAATTGAGCTGGCTTACCAAATTCTTGATACCAGCCTTCGCCACCTGTTACCAATAGAATTTGATATCCGTTGTGGTGGATGTGCCAATTATTTCTACAACTTGGTTCAAAAGTTACATTTCCAACACCAAAATCGATGTTAGCTTCAGGACTAACAAGTCCCTTCAAATAACTTTGACCAATAAAATATTGAGCATAAGCGTCATTCTTGTCACCTACTGGAAAAACTCCGTTTGTTTTTAATTCTTCATTTTTAGCCATATTAATTAATCTTCCTTCCAAATTTCTTTAGCGCGGTTAAATGCTGACCAAGCCTTTGGCCATCCTGCATAAAATGCCAAGTGTGTAATTTCAGCTACGATTTCTTCTTTAGTAATTCCATTTTTCTTACCGATACGTAAATGTGCTTCAAGTTGTTCTGTATTACCTGCAGAAATAATACTTGCGATCGTAATCATTGAACGATCATGGGCAGAAAGCTCATTTTCTTTATCCCAAACTTGTCCAAATAATACATCATCATTTAGTTCAGCAAATTGGGGAGCAAAATCTCCAAGCATATCATGTCCAGCTGTTTGTTTTGCCATAATTATTTCTCCTTTTTGAATATCATTTTTTTGATTGACCTCAGTAAACACCTTAAAGTGCACTCGAAGTCAATGGATTTCTCGAAAAAAAAAGAACAAACTTTTTAAAAGTCTGTTCTGATACCTATTCAGCGTGATTCATATTTTTCAAATAAGTAGAGAATTCCTCACTATCTTTGATTTCTCCACTATCTTTTCCAGCATACCAATCAATTTTGTCATTTAAAATTGTCATACTGTGTTCTAAATCGTCCATTTTCTTTAAAAAGTCATTACGAACTTTCTTCAGTAAATCTAGACGTTTACCAATAGTTGAATCTCCTTCTGCACGCCATTCAACGTATTTTTTAAGTTGTTCAATTGACATTCCTGTACTCTTCAAATGTAAGAGGAATTTGATCCAATCAACATCTGAGTCAGTGTAATATCTCAAACCATTTTCTGAACGATGAGGTTTCACTAAGCCTTCTTTTTCATAATATCTAAGTGTTGGACTTGTTAGTCCAGTCATCTCGGCGAAGTCACCAATGCGGTAGTGTTTTTCTGTTTCTTTCATTGTCTCTGTAGTCATAATTATGTCTCTTTTCGTAATTTATCTGAAGTTAGCTTTAAGTCTAGCACAAATTTGATTAAATATAAATATTTATATTTACTATTAAAAAAAAGAGAGTAAGAAATATACTCTCTTCTGCTTTTATTTGATATTTTAACGGAAGCTAGTTACGTTGTCGAAAAATTGACCTACGGCAGCAATGTCATTTCCGGCTGTGCGGAAGCCTGTGGTAATGCCTGCTCTTAATGAGTTTAGAATGATCATAGATGATTCCTCCTTGAGTTGATGTGGTTATTATTGCTCTTCCACCTTAATTCAAGCTTAAATATAATTATTATTTGTGTTTAATTATTTTATAGATGTAATTATTTTTAGTTGGTTGTTCACTGCCGATTCCGGAATGAAATCGATTTTTGGGCTGGAACATGGCCAGCGCATTTGGAGCCTTTTCAAAGTACGAAAAGTCTTCAAACTGTGCTTTATTCTAAGCCGAGAAGTCCACTCGACTAAGAATAATTTGGCCATTTAGCCCAAATCGATTTCATTCCTCCATCTGTGATGGTCGTCATATTCTTTCTTGTGGGTTTGGATATATCCTGTATTTTATCTACTCGAATATGAAATTTGCTAAGTGCCAAAATAAAAAGAGTAGGTAGCAACCCACTCTATAAAAATATATTATCTACATTGATTACGCTGAAACCTTTGCGTTTGTACCATAAATCAATTTAAGTGCTTGATAATCACTGGCGCTCAATTTTGTTGTTGGATCAGTGCTTGATTGATAGTCACTTGTGTAATACATTATGGCGTTTTGATCTAGATAATTGTCATCTAGCCCTAGTGCGTGTCCCATTTCGTGCATGATTGTGTGCTGTACTGCTGCCTCGTCGTATTGTCCTGCACGTAGTCCTGAATCTAATGTGATTTGGGTTTTTAACAACTCTTTTACGTCGGGATTATCTGTTTCTGTATAGGCATTTAACGAGTCACCCCAGACGTCTGACTTTGGGCTGGTATTGCTTATCATAATGTCGGCCCCATATTTGTTAGTACCTTTATATGTTTTGATATTGACTAATTTAGTGGAATTCCATTGGTTCACTGAATATTGGATGGCTTTTCTTACTTGTGTCGATAGTCCAGAAGCTATCGAAATTGTGACATTTTGAGGGTCATCCAACTTGTAGATTACGTTTGAATCTTGTTTTGCTGATGCTTGAATTTTTGTTACTGTGGAACTTTGTGCTGCACTGGATGTTTGGGCTGGTGCTATTGATGTGGCGACTCCTAATAATGTTAGTACAGCTAAGCCCGATACAATTATTTTTCTTATTTTCATAAAAATTCTCCCTCTTAGAATTATTATCGTGTTTATTATAGTCCGAGTTTTTGAAGGTATTATTTGAATCGTAAATCAAAAAGAGTGAGGTTAAATTATCTCCCCACTCTTTCATAAACGCGTTTATTGGCATTGATAACTGCACATAAGCCAGACGAAGCTGCGGGGCGTTACGCGCCCTCTCTGCGTCGTCGTGTCTTATGCTCCGTTATCAGTTCATGCCAACAAACGCTCTGTTTTATTTCATAATCTTGTTTGACCATTTGAACATTTCATTCAAGTTGTAATCTCCAGCGTGGCCTTTATTCCATTCGAGGTGATAGTTTACATCTTTTCCGGAATTCTTTAGTTTTTGACTGAAGATTGTTGGTACGGCTATTGATGTGTTGGCGTCCATTTCACCGTATCTGATGTACCAGTGGCTTGCTGAATTGGCGTTATTTGTGCCGATGTAATCCATTGGATTCATCAAACTTACAACTGTTGAATCAGCAATTGCTGTCTTGTTTTTGGCAGTATTGTTGTCTTGACTGTATTTTGTAAAGTGTTTCTTGTTAACTGTAGCTGTACCCATTTCTTGATTCTCGGCGTTTGAAAGGTCGACACCATCAAATGCTGGTGCTGCTTTCATTCTACCGACTGCCTTGTTGTACTTAGTTAAGTTAACATCTGTGACTTTCTTGTTCTTGATTGTTAAGAATGGATATTTCTTTTCGGTGATATTCTTACCTTTATCAATGGCAGTTTGAGCTGAATTCTTAATCGTATCTTTGATTAGGTTATTGAATGATCCTGAACCATTACTGTTCATCTTGTAAACATTTCCGTCACTATCTTTAAGCTTCAAGCCATTCACATAGTCTGGGAATTCTTTCTTTAAATCATTGGAAATTGATTTTTGCTTAGAAGTTAATGTTGTTGGAGCTGGAGTTTCACCAGGCATGTGCATTCCATTCACATAACTGTTAATTCCATTAAATTGCCATTCGTAAGCTGAATCAGCATTTTCAAGGTTCATGATTGGACAGAATACAAATGATGCATAAATATTATCTGATGTATCTGCGGCACCGATTGCTTTCAAATATGGTGCGTAATCTTTGTTGTTACCACTGGCACCAAGTAATGCTGACATGGCACCACCGGCACTCGTTCCATCTGATAAGATGTGATTTTCATTACCTGGCAACTTCTTAGAATTTAGTTTCAAGTAACGAACTGCAGCTTTCAAGTCGACAATGGCTGCTGGTGCTTTACCTGTATATTTACCATCTGAGTTCTTGGTAGTTCTGCCACGAGCACCTGGAGCAGCAACGATATATCCTTCTGCAATGGCACGTTCACCAGCACCAGCAGGAGCACCACCAGTTGCATTAGTACCTGCACCACCAGCACCTGGGGCGGCTGGATTTGCGGCTATTGCTGTTGTTGATGCATCTGTGGTACTTGTTGAATCAGTTGATGTAGAACTTGTACCTAATGTTTGAGCTTCACCCGGCATGTATCCACCGATTGAATTTGGCATTAGGATTGGAGCAGTTTTCTTGGTAAACCCGTTAATTTTCTTACCTTGGAAGTAAGCAACTGGAATATAAATATTCATAGTTTGATATTTTTTATCAACTGGCTTACTTACATAAACGATGTTTTCATAAGCACGAACTTTAATCTTCTTGTTACCGGAAGTAACCGTCTTGATTGTGTACTTAGCCTTATCAAAATTTAAGCTAACATTCTTACCGGAATAAGATGTGCCTCCACGATAATAAGATTGAGATTTTTTGTAACTTGTTGAAGATAGATCTCCTGCCTTGATAGTTTTGCTGTCAGACGAACTCTTATTGCTCGAACATCCAGCAAGAACTAAGACAGCTAGAAACATAGTAAATAAAGCTATGGTAGTTTTTTTCACTTTTGTATCCCCCTTTTGTCACAAAAATCATAGCATAGTAATTTGGGGGATTGGGGTTGATGTTTGGTTTGTAATATTCCTGTTTTGTGCGGTTGTATTACATTTTGGAATAGAAAAAGGTCCACAACCGTTGGTGTTATTGAGCGGTTGTGGACCTTTTAGTTAGGTTTAGCGTTTTTTTGGGTGAAGCTGGAGTTAGGGGCGAGCGGTTCACTTTAGACATGCTATACGGTTGCCCCATTTATAGTTGAAACGCTAAAAATCACACTAAACACTGCACATAAGTCGCCCAGAGCTGCGGGGGGTGTTACGCACCCCACTCCACTATGGTCGTCTTATGCTCCGTGTTTAAGGGCGTGTGATTTTTGGCTCTACCAGATATTTACTCGTTTATCTGGCGCTAACCACATTCCATCTTTTTCTCCTACCTCGAACTCTTTGTAAAATTCGTCCATATTCTGTGCCATGACATTAGCACGTAATGGGCCTGGTGAATGTACGTCGGTTTTTAGTAGTAGTTCGTTGAATTCTTTGGTTGCTTTTAGGCGCCATACTCGTGCCCAGTTTATGAAGAACTCGTGTAGGTTTAAGTCGGATTCGGTTTTGGCTGCTTCTAGTGCACAGCGTAATCCACCGACGTCGGCTACGTTTTCACTTACTACTAGTTTTCCATTAACTTTTTCACCTGCATATGGAATGCCGTTGAATTCGTCGATCATCTTTTGTGTTAATTCTTTGAACTTGGCGTAATCATCGTCAGTCCACCAGTTGTTCATATTTCCATATTCATCGAATTGAGCACCATTATTGTCGAATGCATGAGAAATTTCATGTGCAATTACAGCACCGATTCCACCGTAGTTTTGGCTACTTGTTTGCTTCAAACTGTAAAATGGAATTTGCAAAATCGCTGCGGGGAAAGTGATGTCATTTCTTGATGGATCATAACAGGCGTTAACCATGTGGCCTGGCATTAGCCATTTTTCACGGTCAACTGGACGATGATAACTGTCCAACTCATCTTGTCTTGCAATGCGATCGAATCCCATCATATTTTCGTATAATGATGAATTCTCCTCAACATGATATCTTGAGTAAATAGCATCAATTTTGTCGGGATAACCAACTTTAATGGCAATCTTTTCTAGCTTAACAATAGCCTTTTTCTTGGTGTCTTCACCAAGCCAAGTGTTATCTGAAATACGTTGCTCATAGATAGAAATCATCTTTTTGACCATCTTTTGAACATCTGCTTTGGCTGCTGGGCCAAAGTATTTCTTACCGTAATAAGTTCCAACAACTTGACTGAAAACTCTTGAAGCCTTGTTGTAAGCGTACTTAGTTCTGTTTTGAAGCTCTTGTGCGCCACTTAAAGCTAATGAATATTCACCAATAGTTTGACGGAATTCTTCATCCAAATTAGATGCGTTGTCAGTCAAATATGTGACCATCATCCAAGCCTTAATGTCTTCAAAATTAGCATCATTAACTATTTTGTTGATATTGTCCAAATAACGAGGTTCCTCAATAATAACTTTTTCAGGAGTGTCGTTAATGAGTTCTGTAACTTGAGTTTTTAAGTCCAATTTATCAGTCTTAACCACATATTCACCAAACTGCATTGGGTTGTAAACCTTAGTGTAGTCAGCCCATTCTTCTTGACTCTTAACGATTGGAACGAGAATCTTGTCGAATGCTAAAGCTTTATCTACGATAGACTGAGCTTTGTCGAGGTCGTATCCAATCATCGAAAGCAACTTAACAGAGACTTCACTGAACTTCTTGAGCAAAGTCTCGCCGGACTCGTTGTCGTCCTCATAATAAGTTTTATCAGGTAAAATTAACCCTGCACCTTGAATATACACAATGTTAGTCGATGTATCCTTCATGTCAGCGTCAATTGAGACATCGATTGGAAGTGGATAATTGTCTTTTGACAAATCAACTAGGTGATCAGAGAGATCCTTTAAATCCTTCAAATCAGTAATACGTTGAATATATTTCAAAATTGGTTGTTGATGGAACTTGTTCAAGTGTTCAACATTATTTGCCAAACGATACAACTTGACTGCCTCAAGCAAAAGCTTGTCATCAACCTTATCTTCATGTGTAGCAAACTCGTGGAACTCGCTCATCATAGTCTTTTCGACATCCTCATCAAGGTCCATGAATCCACCAGTTCGAGGCTTGTCAGCAGGAATTTCAGCATGTTCTTGCCATTCACCATTAACTGCTAAATATAAATTATCTTTATAGCTGGCAGGCTTTGCATCGACCATATCGCCGGCACCACCTACTACTTTACGTGTAAACATTACTTCACCACCACTAATTATTTGACTTCTACTATATCACTAAAATATTTATAACAAAAAATAATGAACCGCAAAGCTCATTTTCTAAAAATATTGTTAAAACTAATTATACCAATCTTGAACACTTTGACTCAAATCGCGATTCGATATAATATCAAAGCAACACATTTGCGGGGGGAATTATGAAATATTTAGTATTGTTTAGAGGAATAAACGTCGGCGGACACAGCAGAGTCCCCATGCAAACATTGCGAGACGAGTTTACATCCGCTGGATACGAAGCCGTCCATACCTACATCAACAGTGGCAACCTCTTCATAACATCAGACCGACCTTTGGAAAAAGTTGAATCCCAAGTAACTGACATACTAGTGTCAAACTTCGACTTCCCAATCGACTTTCGAGTCCTATCCGAATCCGAATACAAAACAGACCTGGAGCAAGCACCAGAATGGTGGGGACAAGATAAAACATTGCGCCATAATGCCCTATTCAAATTGAATTCCTACGAGGCGAAATGGGACGAATGGCTACCAACAAAACTGACTGAGTACGATCAAGTAAAAATTACGCAAAACGCAATCTTTTGGACCTCAACTTTCAAAATAAATTACAGCAAATCTTTCTATTCAAAGCTACTAGGAACGGACTTTTACAAACAAACCAGTGCAAGAAACTTCAACACAACCACAAAATTAGCGACTCTATTCTAAATTACGCAAAAAGACACCCGAATTTTAAAGTGCCATACAATTGTTAGACATAATCTAACGAAAGTATGGTACTTTTTTTCTAAATTTGGTGTGGAGTTTAAAATGCGATTAATGAAAGAATGCAATACAGAAATAGCTAATATAAGATTTTCTGGAGCAATCGCAGGCAGAAAAAATAGCTTGCCCCCTGTTGAATACAGGGAACAAGCTATGGCTGTCAAAAACTAATATTAATTTGATTATGCTTTTTCATCATCTATTTACAAAGAACGATTAATTCTAATTGAATTGTTATTTTAATTAATTTCTTTATATATTTGAACAGAGTCAGTGGAACGAATATCCTCCACATCTGAAGTATCTATTGGATAACCTTCAAATAAGATTTTTCCTAACTTCATTGTTTTACCTCTTATATACAAATGAGAGCCAAGTTCTCCGAACAGTTCCACTTTCTTGGGTTTTTCTAAACAATCGTAAAATCCATTCTCTCCTTTTATCATCTGGTCCAAGTAAAATTGTTTACCATCAATTTTACATCTAACTAAATAATGAAAATGAGCAATTACTTTCAAGTTTGCAGGTTCAATCAATTGAATCATGTATGAATTGTGCATCTGTTTCACCTCAAGTATAATCTGTTGATTGTTGTTTTTAAGATAAAAACACTCAGTATTTCCGGTCTCGTGATAAATATCGTCTCATTATGCTTAGATTAACAAGTTTACGAAAATCGGATCCTCTGATTCATGGGGTTTGCCTTATTGTCTTCTTTTGTTGTTTCAATACCAACCTACTCCTTTAGTTGTAAATTGAGCAAGGATTATATTTTTCTCATCAATAAAACGGAATATAATTTCTATAATATTTTTTGTTTTTTTATTCAGTCTGTCTCTATTAATAATTAGATTTTGGGCATTAATATCTGTTTGTTTCTGACGACTAGCATTATGAATATATAAATAAAATATATTATTCAATTGTTTCGTAAGGCAAATAATCGCTTCAAATATGAAATGCTTATTTTTTTTTACTTTATTTTGTAATATTTGGTGTTAACTTTAAAGCATAAAAAGGGGGAATTAAAATAATGAAAAAAATGTATTTTTTACTTTTTACTTTGCTAATGACAACAGTTCTATTTACTGGGAACGTGGCCAGAGCTTCATCAACCACTGATACAAATGCTTATCCACATATACAAACAGTATTTAATCCAAACATATATCTCTACCAAAGTAAGTCGGATGATCCCAATGATAAAACAATATCTCAATCTACTATGAAAGTTACATTTACTAAACCATCAAAAAATGGATCAAGAATTTCCCAATGGGTTGGAGATTTGTTTTATAGACTTGATATCAGGGTAGAAAACAGACAAATTGTTTTTATATTCCATTCGAGTAATACAGATAATGCGTTGATGGATTATTTATGGAACTATCAAGTAGATGGAAGAAATGTTGGAGGAGATCGATTGTTAAATGTACCAAGTGTAGACGAACAATATTCGGTCAGAGCATCCAAAGGTTATCATGTAGTAGGTATAGATGGACAGGTCGTTCCTGCAGATCCAACCATGCATCTAACCCGTCCACATTTTAATATTTCACGCCCTGTAACAGTTTACTAATTTAGAATTAACAACTTATTTAAGAAGGTATGTATGAGTAAAGTGCCATACAATTGTTAGACATAATCTAACGAAAGTATGGTCTTTTTTTGTCTAAATTTAGAAAAACAGTATTATCATCAGCATGCAACAATTTCAAATCTTCTTCAGCAATCTCAAAACTACAAGACTTACCAAATTTAATCAACTTGACGCCATTCCTATCCAAGACAATACCTCCCAATTTTGACAAAAAAAGGAACCCATCAGGATTCCTTTAAAATAATTTATATAGCTAAGTGGAACAAAAACAAGAAGTATCCGAAAACCCAGTCGGAGGAGCTGGAAAAATTCTCCGGCAGTGAAAGTGCTGTTATGGCTTTAGCCATTAAAGCACCGGGCGAGTTTGAAGACTTTCGCGAACTTCGAAAGGCTCCAAACCGAGGGGCAAGACCTTGGCTTGCCCCGGTCCGCACAGCCGAAGAATTTTTTCCAGCTCCGCAGACGGCATCAGTTTAGCGAATCACAGAAACCGAAACCTTAGAATCATTGACAATACGAGCAGCTTGAGAACCAATAGTATTACGATTACGGTTCTTCTCCTCAACACCAACAATAACCAAGTCCGGTTCAAACTTAGGAATTACTTGTTCAACAATAACATGACCAGGATTACCTTCAGTAACCATCAAATGAATATCTTCCACACCATAAGTTTTTGCCTTCTCACCGTATGTTTCAAGAAGTTCCTTGATCTCATTACGGCGTTCTGACAAGGTATCCTTATCAAGTGATTGGAAAATGTTCAAGTCACCTGTTTCCAAAACAGATACAATTCCTAATTTGGCATTGTAGTGTTTCGCAAGTGAACAGGCATAGTTAAAGGCATTCTTCGATGAAACGAAGTCGTCTGAATCAACACAAATAAGTATCCTATCGTATTCAATCTTTGTGACCTTGTATCCCTTTAATTCATCCATTGTACAGCCTCCTAATTATTTGAAATCTCGTCCCTTGTTAGCTTCGAAGTATGTGTCAAAACGTTTTACATAGTTATGGAACATATAAGTTAGTAGCAACCAACGCTTGAAAGAACGGTCTTTGTCGTAGAAAACGGTTGTGCCGACTCTATCTTGTTTAATAAGATCTTCAGCATAATGACTAGCTTCGTTATCAGCAGCATACTTGCGGAACACTTTAACAGGCACGCCTAACCAAAGCTTGTGTTGTGCTTTATTCTTATTTGCATAAACGGTTGGTTCATTTTCTAGGCTATTTTCAATATAATCTTCCACTACATATTTAGCAAGGTTATAGCCATTCAAGGTAACGAAGAAGCTACTTCTACCCATACGTAGATTGATTTCAAAGAATTTGAACGTGTTGTCACGCGAGTCAAATTTCATATCGAAGTTAGCATATCCAGTAAATTTGATGTCTTCGAGGAATTTTTGAACCAAGTCATAAACATCTTGGTTAAATTCAGGCACGATGGCAACGTAATTACCAATAGCTTGTGGAGTTGGATCCTCCAAAATTGGGTGACCAAGACACATCATTTTCACATGATGCTCCTTATCAACATAGGCATTTAACACACGCATGTTAGAGTCATCCCCAGGAATAAAGTCTTGTAAAATCAAATCTGACGTATAACCGTTGTCATAAATTTTACCAACAATATCCTTGAACTCAGCATCAGAATGGATCGTAAAAGCCTTCTTGCGGCCTTCAAAATGAATATCTAACCATTCCACACTATTAGCTGGCTTCAAAGCAACTGGGTAGTCATAAGGCACTTTGATTTCGTCGTGATCCTCATACATTGCTTTTGTAACAATTGTTGTAAGTGGATGTGGCAATTTGTGCTCGTCGGCAACTTTATAAAAGCTTTCCTTGTTGTTCAATGATTTTAACAAGTCATAGTCGACATATGGGCAAATAAATGTCTTTGATAATTCTTCCTTGTGCTTACTGATGAGTTCGGCATAACCGTCCCCACAGCCAATCAAGATAACTGGTTCTTCATGTTTTTCATATTTTTTAGCAATTTCACGCATTTTTTCGATAAAAACTGGGTCTTCAGCAAAACCGGAAAAAAGTGTTAGATTTAGTATTTTAGTATAACGGGTAGGTGCCAATTGGGCTTCAGCATAGGCTTGTACGGTTTCCCCATATTGGTCATGGAAAGCACGGGCCATTCCGTATACGTTCATATCACTACCTAAAAGGACAGGTGTGAATTTCTTTCCTGATTCAGTTTCGATAGGTATCAGCCTCTCACTATAATTCTCTTATTTTATTTATTTACAATCACGTTTGATTATACCATATTTGGTTTTTGGTTTATTTTTGTATAGTTGTGGGTAGAATTGTATTTTTATTGGTTTAATTATATTTTGGTGGAGGTTGGCTGCCGTTCTCCGGTGAAGTTCGGCGGGGGCTGGAACGCTGTGACCCGATTTTAGTAGGAACGTACGAGCTAAAGCTCGTGCGCAACAGTCATATAGTTGGCTACGCCAACGAACAACCAAGGATGCCGCGGCTGAGCCCCCGGCGAACTTCACCTGCGAATTGGGTTTCAAATACAATTCCTTTTTTTGTTTGGGCCGGTGGTTCACTGTTTTATTGCAATACTTTTACTACTTTGATTGTGCATTATTGCCTACTTGCACTACATTGAGTTAGATATTCAGTTCAAAACCGTTTCATGATCACTCTGGGATTGCTCTTATATTCTTGGGTGGTTAATGCCATGGTTAGGTGCTTTTATTCATGCAAAAATGACCTCTTCCTTTTTAATTGGACGGGGTCATTTTTATTGTTTTCTTAACTTTTTCTTGTTACTTTCTTTACTCTTTTAATCCATTGGAACTACGGCTACTCCGACTAGTCCTGGTCCTGTGTGGACTCCTAATGCTGGTCCTACTTTGCTGAAGAATTCCTTGGTTCCGTGTATTCCGTGTTCTTCTAGTGTTGCTAACATTTGTCCACCGGCTTTTTCATCTGCACCATGTGCTACTGCTAGATAATAATTCTGACAGTCTCCGATATCTTCAGATATCTTTTCGCGCATGATTTTTTGTCCTCTTTTCATTCCTCGGGCTTTTCCGATGGCGGTATAGATGCCTTCTTCATTGCAAGTTATGATTGGGGCTAGTTTTAGGACGCCTCCTACCATTGATGATACTCGACCGATTCTTCCTCCGGCTCTTAGGTAGGTTAATGTTGGGATGCAGAAGTAGCCTCTTGCGTTTAAACAGGCTTTTTCTACTCCAGTTACTACTTCTTCAAAAGTTTTCTCTTTATCTATTAGATCCTTTGCCACTACTGCTATTAAGCCAGCAGTTATGGCTACTTGTTTCGTATCGAAGGATTTATAAGTGAACCGATCATCGTCCTCTAAAAAGGTGTTTAGAAAATTGAAGGTTCCACTTAGGTTTGATGAGATAGAAATTGAGATTATTTTTGTGTATCCATCAACAAATGCTTCGTCCAGAGTCCGTTGAATGCTGTCTCCGGAAGGTAACGATGTCTTTGGTATCTCCGTGGGTAGGTTATCATAAACTTCTTCTGGAGTTATATTTACCCTATCTAAGTAGTTTCTATCTTTATAAATAATTTGCATTGGTAATTCGTATACGCCGGGTTTGTTCAAATATTCCTCAGGAATATCACAACATGAGTCGACGAATACCGCGATTCTTTCAGTCATAATTTAGTACCCTTCTTTGTCCGCAATCTTGAAATTTTGATTGCTCGAGCTAATAGTATTACTCTTACTTTATAGGTAATTATAACTGGAAAAACTCGGATTAGATACTAAAAGACTTCAGAATATTAAAATATTTTTAAAATATTTTGCCTAAAACTCTTGATATTTTGAAGGGTCTTGATCATGTGTGCGACCGTTGAACTTGGTCAATTTGTTGATGACTGACATGTCCTCATCGCTAATTTGGAAATCAAAGATATCGATGTTGCCAGCTTGTCTTGATGGTGTTGATGATTTAGGAATTGGTAATGTGCCAAGTTGTACTTCCCAACGCAAAATTAGTTGTCCAACATTCTTGTTATATTTGGCGGCTAATTCTTTTAACGTGGCATCATTTAGCATTACACTTGCTCGACCGAGTGGGCTCCATGCTTGAGTTAAAATTCCATGCTCTTCATCATATTTTCTTTGTGGTGCTTGATTGAAGTATGGATGTAATTCAATTTGGTTGATTACTGGCATTACACCAGTTTCTTTCTCTAATCTGTCCAAGTGTTCTGGTAAAAAGTTTGAAACCCCAATCGAACGAACTAAACCAAATTTTTGTGCATCAACTAATGCTTGCCATGCTTCTACATAGTGATCTTCAATTGGATTTGGCCAGTGGATTAGGTACATGTCATAGTAATCTAATCCTGCTCGATAAAGTGATTCTTCAATAGTGTCGATTGCTTCATGATAGTCGTGATGCCTGCCTGGTAGTTTTGATGAGATTATTAGTTCTGAACGTGGTACTGAAGTACGACGAACTGCTTCTCCCACTGCTCCTTCATTTTCGTAGTTGAAAGCAGTGTCTAGTAGACGGTAGCCTTGGTCTATTGCAGAATTTATTACGTTTACTCCATGGGATCCATTTAGTTTGTAGGTCCCGAATCCTACTTTTGGTACTGTTAGACCGTCTTTTAATGTATATGTTTCCATTTGGTATTCCTCCTCTGGTAGTTATATTTAGCTTAGCATTTTACTAAATATCCAGCATATCTTTTACATTCAATAGCAAATCTTGATACTGATTTGTACTGATTCTGTTTACGACCCGTCCATGCCTGGCAATGTAATCATAATTTTGTAGTTGCCATAGGAATACATATCCTTTAACACCATTTCTTCCACCAGGAATCAGAATTGGATAGTACGCTGGTGAGCCACTGGCTCTATCAGATGTTGTTATAGGCAAAGCTAAAACCAAACCAGTTCTTCTATTGTAATCGTCTGAACTCATCACAACCATATGTCTTCTAATGTTTCCCGATTCAACATCATGGCCGCCTGATTCCCTGCCGGCATGTGGCTCAGCGTCTATTATTATGACATCACCTTGTAATGGATATTTACTCATTCTAAGCGCTCCTTACCAACGGGTTTCAACTCTGATGCTTCCGGTATATTATTCAAATCAGCTCTAAAATCATAATCTTGAAGTTCAGGACTGCTGAAGATATTTACGTGTTTCACAGGCATGTAGATGATAGAACCGTCATTTTTCTCCATTACACTATACTTCTGACCCACATTTTCGCTTAGATCTGCTGGTGCGGTCAAAATAAGACTATTTCCTGATTTTCTTAGTATTACTTCTTTAGTCATGATATATGTACCTCCATTGATGTTGTGTAATAGTATTATACCTCATATCATAACTAAAGCAATACATTTGTATATACGTTAGGGTGGGAAATTTATTCACACATAAACGATCTTGAAAACCTATAGAGAAGGAAAAAAGAGTCCGCTTGCGCGGGCTCTTTTGATGTTTGTATTTTGCTGGTTGGGGTTCACTTTGGATATGCTATACGTTTGCCCCGTTTATAGTGGAAACGCTAAAAATCACACTAAACACTGCACATAAGTCGCCCAGAGCTGCGGGGGTGTTATGCACCCCTCTCCGCTTTGGTCGTCTTATGCTCCGTGTTTAAGAGCGTGTGATTTTTGGCTCTTGATTTTTGGCTCTACTCTGCTGCACTAACAAAAACCTCTGGATCAACCTGAGGTTTCTTACCGTCATTGATGAAGTATACGGTATACCAGATTAAGAATGTATAGATCGTCCAGATTTTACGTCTGTCATCATTTAATCCGTGATAGAAGCCATCTAACATGTTAATGATTTTATTTTGGTCGAAGAATTCAGCTACGAAGTCTTGGCTAAATAGTTCGTGGATTTCGTTGTAGATTTTTTCTGTGTGCATCCAGTCTCTGATTGGTACTGGGAAACCTAGTTTCTCACGTTTTGCCCACTCTGCTGGCAAGGCACGTTCTGCTGCTACTCTAAGTGCATACTTGCTGTCTTTACTGTTTAGTAAGTATTTTGTTGGGATTCCTTCTGCTAATTCAGCAACTTTTTTATCTAGGAATGGAACTCTTAATTCCATTGAGTTGGCCATACTCATACGGTCAGCTTTTAGAATAATGTCGTTTGCCATGAATTGGTGAAGATCTAGATATTGCATCTTTTTAACTTCGTCTTGGTAATCTGCTACTTTACGATAACTGCGCATAACGATATCTTTTACAGATCGTGATTTCTCAAATTTTGGTTTCACAACTGCAGCTGCTTCTTGTTCACTGAATACTTTTGCTTGTCCAATGAAAAATTCTTCAGCTTTGGCTGTTGACTCGTATAAATGCAATCTTCCGGGAAAGTTAGGTAGCTTCTTGAAGCCGTGACCTAGCTTATAACGGATACCCTTAGGCAATTTCTTTAATTCTTCAGCAAAAACTCTGACAGTTTTTGAATGAGAATGGAAGCCATAATTTGCATATCCAGCAAATAGTTCGTCTGCTCCCTCACCAGAAAGAATAACTGTTACGTCCCTCTTTGCTAGTTTTGTTAGGAAGTATAATGGCACACATGAAGGGTTTGAATCAGGTTCATCCATGTAATATTGGATCAATGGAATAGACTTCATTGCTTCTTCTGAAGTTACTACTCCACGAGTGTTTTCGAGACCTAGTTTGTCAGCTAACAATTTAGCTGCAGATCCCTCCTCATAGGTACTTGTATCAAAATCGATTGAATATGTGTGTTGAGGTTTTGAAATTGCAGTGATGTAACTTGAGTCGACACCACTTGATAGAAGTGAACCAACTGGAACATCAGCAATTTCGTGAGCTTTAACTGAATCACGTAATGTTTCATCAATTTTTTGAACAGTTTCTTCAAAACTTAAATGATTTTCTTTGAAATCAATATCCCAATACTTCTTGATGTGAAGTTTTCCATTCTTGAAAGTGAAATAGTGACCTTCTGGAATACGGAAAACGTTCTTGAAGAATGTTTCATTTAAAGCTGAATATTGGAATGTCAAATAAGGTTTCAAAGCCTCTTTATTTAACTCTTTTTGAAAATTAGGGTGCTTCAAGAATGACTTAATCTCTGAGCCAAAAATGAATGTACCGTTTTTGTTGTAATAGTAAAGTGGCTTAATACCAAAGAAATCACGTGCTCCGGTGATATCGCCTGTTTTTAGATCATAAATTACGAAGGCAAACATTCCGCGAATTTGTTTGAGTAAGCCTTCCATACCCCATTCTTCAAAACCATGGAGTAATACTTCTGTGTCAGTTTCTGTAGTAAAGGTGTGACCGTCTTCGATCAATACTTTTCTAATATCTTGATAGTTATAAATCTCTCCATTAAAAATAATGGCCTTACTTTTATCTTCATTATAAATTGGTTGCATACCACTATTAATATCGATAATACTTAATCGACGAAATCCTAGTGCCGTGTCTTCATTAACTAGTTCCCCTGAACTATTTGGACCACGATGTTTAATCGTTTCCATCATTGCCTCTATAACAGGTTTCTTATCAGCAATTTTATTGTCTACAAAACCGACGATACCGCACATATTTTACTTCTCCTTAAATTTCAAAACTTACAAATCTAGTTGCTGCGCCATATCCAAAAATCTGCAACAGCATTTTATCAGGATTGATGTTGATGAAATACCCTGCTAATTCAGAGATTTCATTATATCTTCTGTCCCACTTTTTATTGTAATCAGTAGTTAGGCCATGTTGCTTCCCCATTAAAGCCGAACAATTTAATATTATATGATTAATTCCCGCAACTTTGAAGTACTTTTCATAATGCATATGACCACAAATGTAGTTGGAAATCTTTGAAATGCCGGTATCAGTGAAGTTAAAGTGTAAATCAACTCCAAAATCTCCTGACAATTCATTTTTTAACTCACCAATATCTTTGTTGTTGAAGCTGGTAAAAATCTGTTGGACTAAATCACCATTAAAGTTCAATGCTGATCTACCAGCTGGGCTAATCAAGTTAGCATGACCAAATACGACGACATGTTTGTCGACCGTTTTTTCTAGAATAGAAATTAAATCATCTAATTGTTGCTCGCGGATTCCACGAACCTTTTTAAAATCGTATTTCTTAGTACCACCATTCAAGATATAAGGAATATCACTTGTGTTAAGAAAAATGACACGGATGTCCCCTTTATCAATCCAGGCAACTTTTGAAACTGAATTCAATCGCTTAATTTCAGGTTGTTCGAAATCAGCTTTGGTAACAATGTTGTAGTAGTCATCACGTCCAAATGAGGCTGAATTGACAAATTTATGCTCATCATACTTGTCATTTTCATCGTGATTTCCCTCGAGCACAAAAAATGGATGAATGCTCTTTTGATAATTTTCCATGGTAAATTGCAATAATCCACGACTGATTTCTGGCTTGTCGCTGCCGTCAATCATGTCACCCAAGTGAATATTGTAATCCACTGGGAGCTTGTCGCTGGCTTCATTTGCTTCAATAATATGACGCACGCCATTAAGGCCGTAGTATGATGCACTCGCTACGGCTTTTTCATGTGAGTCAGTTAAAACTGACAACGTTAAACTCTTGTCTGTGATGTTTGGCTTGACGTTTTTCATGAAAACATTACTGATATATTCAGTAAAGAATGGCCTTGATTTCAATTTTCTCAGAAAATTGTCTGTTTGAACAGAAATAAACTCAGAAGGTCTTCTACGAAACATTTTTTTAGTAAGAAATTTAATTTTCATAATAAATCCTCCTAATCAGCTAAATATTATCATGTTTTAAATCGCAACAAACAAAAAAACCATCATAATCGATGGTTTCTCACTATAATTATTGTACAACTTTTTTAGGTATATTGAACCTTACATTAATGTAAGAGCATTTGATATGCTTTACGAACGCCTTCGTCCTCTTCCATACTGATTTCACCTTTTTCGATGAATCCATTAGTTGTAATAACGTGTTGCATTACTAAGTTATCAGGGTGTGTATCAATTCTCACATCTGTATAACCTAGTTGATATGACATTGTTAGTAGTTGACGAATCAAGGCAGCTGATAAATGTTGTCCTTGGTGACCTGGTTCAACGGCGATTCTATGAATAACTGAGTATTCTTTGTTAGAATCTTTGTCCCATTCCCCATTGACTAGCTCTTCATAGTTAGGTTCGATTCCTTGTTGAAGTGCGGCTGTTCCCACAACTTCACCGTCTAATAACATAACGTAATTAATTCCATCTTTTAAATCTTGTGTCAAAATTGCTTCATCAGGATAACCAGTTTGCCATTGATCGACACCACGATCACGTAATGTCTTTTTGGCACCGGCAATAATACCTAGAACTTTTGGTAAATCCTCATCTCTTGCTTGACGTAAATAGATGCTACTCATTTTACGACCTCCATTAACTAAAATTCTTCATTCCGATATTTAAACAAAAAGAAGATTCAATGGCAAGCATTTTTTGTTACTTTGAATAATTTTTTTTGTTGAACAATCCGCTGATAACAAAAAGAATTATCGAATAAACAAATTGTCTAATAACAAGTGGAAATAAAACGGTCATATTAGACTTCTCTTGGAAGGTAACAGCAATGTTTGAGATTGGTGGTAATATCCAATTTATATAATTTAATATTTCATTATTACTATCTGCTAACGAGAAAAATACTATGATTAGTAAGCAAATTGCAGCGGTATATTTATGACTAGTAAATAACGAACGGCAAGTAAAGACAATCGCCGATCCAATAATTCCTGTAGTCATCAAAGTTAAAAACATAATTCCATTTCCAGCTGGTGATGCCGAAAATAGAAATGTGAAAATACCAGAAACAATTCCTGTTACCACACTAGCAAGCATCATCACTAACATTTGGGTGCTGACATATAAAGAATAATTATTCACTCTTTGTTTTAAATATTTATTTTCAACTGTATCTTTCTTTAAAAAATACATAGTTAATATAATTGCAAAGAAGAAGTTCAAAATAATAATACTTGGGAATTTAACGGCGGCTGAGCTTCCAATTAGAATATTGAACATTAGCTCAAACATAACCATAAAAATAAGTAAGATAGGATAAACTAAATCTTCAACTAACGATTTAGAGAAATGTGTAAATAATAGTCTAAACTTCAAGATTCATCATCCCCTCAAACAAGTAATTCATTTCCAGCATTGTTCTAATGACGCTTTCCTTTTGAACGACCGGAACTTTCAACTCAATAATATTTCCAAATGAATTAGCCATATATCCAGCTAATTCTTTAGTTATAGCCATTGAGTCAGTCGTTGCTTTAAACGACAACAAATACCAGTCATGATTTTTACGTAAAGCCTCTAATGACTTAGCTTCCATGACATAACGTGAATCAAAATAATCATCATTAATAGGATCACGTTTAGAAGTAGTAACAATAATTCCTGAACCATGATCTTGCAGATCTTTAAAAATATCGACCATGTTGTGTGCGTAAAAACTGTTTTGAAAGGAAAATGGATCATCCAAAATCAAGACACTTGGCCGTGTAGCAACTGCTTGTAGAAAGCTGACACGCTGTTTCAATCCCAATGATAATGAAGAAACCTTTCTATCTATATAAGGACGCATCCCCATATAAGCGGATAAATCGTTCAGCTGATCACTGTCGACCGCCAATTTTCCAGCAAGCTGACGACTAGTTTCTAAATATTCTCCAACTGGAATATCAACGTGCTGAGTTTCAATTTGTGGCATGAAACTAATTCTAGCACCAGAACTATACTTAGCCGTCCCACTATCGGGCGTGTTTAAACCAACAATAGTTTCCAACAAGGCAGATTTACCAGTGCCACTGTCGCCAGAAATTTCGATAGATTCATTTTGAGATAAAGAAAAGGTTACATGCTTGAATGCAAAGTAACCTTCATTTTCAAATGATAAATCCTTTACGGTTAATATTTTCATACTATGCTTGCCAATCTGCGATTGCTTTTGCAGCCAAGCCAATTGAAAGGATAGCATCTTTTGAGATTGAGTTGCGGACATCAGCAACAATTGTGTTAGCAAAAACAGCGCCAATTACAATAAATGAATAATTTACTAAGTCGACATCAATCTTAACTGAGTAAACTTCTTCAGGAAATGGGTTCTCATGATTGTATGTAAAATTAACCTTGTGGTCAGCCAAAGAACCATCAATGTGGTTCACCAAAACACGGTCTTTAAGCTCACTCAATTTTTGATCAGGGTTTTGCAAAGTCAATCTGTGATCAGATTCATTTTCATAGTAGTCTTCTTCAGTCATGTCAAAATAATCCTTGATAGGCTTTCTCAAAACTTCCAGATTGTCGATAACATCAAACACACGTTGGGGATCGAATTGAACAGACTTGTCCTCAATAGACTTCTGGTTCTCGTCCATCCATTCGCCAAACTCACTAATAGTTTCAGAATTCATTTTATTTCCTCCAATTAGGTTACATTATACTGAAAAATCGTCTCATTTAAAATCGCATTGCTCTAAATGGTCATTAATTACCCCAACTGCTTGCAAATATGAGTAAATAATCGTTGGGCCAACAAAACGAAATCCACGTTTCTTCAAGTCCTTACTGATCTTTTGAGAAAGTTCATCTTGCGCAGGCATTTCGTCTTCAGCAGTTATGTGATGGTCAATAATCTTGCCGTCTGTAAAGGACCATATATAGTCAGCAAAGCTTTTGCCATTATTGTGCATTTCAACGATCTGACGAGCGTTGTTGACAGTAGCGTTCACCTTTAATTTGTTACGGATAATAGCTGGATTTTGAAGCAACTCAGCAATCTTGTCATCATCATACTTTGCAACTTTATCAATATCAAAATCAGAGAATGCTTCTCGATAGCCTTGGCGACGTTTAATCACTGTAGACCATGATAACCCAGCTTGAGACAATTCAAGAGTCAACATTTCAAAAAAATATCTTTCATCATGACTCGGTTTGCACCATTCATTGTCGTGATATTGCTGCATTTCGGCTGAACTGTTTGCCCATTCACATCTCATATGGTTTCTCCCAAATAAAAAGGTTGGAATATTTTCCAACCTTTTTTGTGTACTTAACTCTTTGAATAAAATATTTTTGTTTGTCTAAAGTAAAACGCTTCTTTTGATTATAGTGGAAACGCGAAAAAAAGCATTGAGGCCTACGGCATAAGCCAAAAAACGCTGCGGGGTGTTACACACCCACTCCGCATTTTCTGTCTTATGCTCCGGTCTTAAGGGCATGCTTTTTTACGCTCTAACTTTACTTTTTCTTATTAGTAATTTTTTTATTATCAACATCTGTTCTGACAATAATAACATCAGTACGAGCGTTTCTTGTTACGTACTCTGATACTGAACCAACAAGTAATCTTGTTACTGCGTTCATACCTGTTGATCCGATCATGATTAGATCATTTTTGTATTCTTCAACGAATTCTTGTGCGATGACTGTCTTTGGTTCACCGAAACGTACGTGGATGTCGATTTTCTTTTCGTCGAATCCTTCTTTTACGGCTTCATCTTTTAATTCGTTAAGATATTTTTGAGCATCTTCTGATAGTTGGTAAATTACATCCCCATTTAACATTCCACCATGTAATCCGATGAATTGTTTTGTATCAAGAACTGTCAATACGTCCAAATGACCTTTGTTCATTTGTGCAACTTTTACGGCTTTATGAAATGCCATTTCAGCTTCTTTTGAACCATCAACTGGCACCAAAATCTTTTCGTAGTCTTGTTCCATAATTTAATCCTCCAACAATGCCCTTAATCATAAGTATTTACCTTAAGATTAATGCATAATTTTATTTATTTCAATGATTTCCGTTATGAAATGCATCCAATGTTCTGGCCAACTGATTTGCAATCGACTCATAATGTTCAAAAAATAATTGTTCATCGTTATTCTTTTCGCCATATCTAGTCATTTGAGTTGAAAATATTCCTGTGAATAATTGCTCGTAATCCTCAAAATCATCGATAAAGTTATTACATAAGACAAATGTTGGCATCTTTGAGTAGCCAGCAATTTTACTTAAGTGGAAAAGAATTTCGTCATGCATTGATTCGGCAGAAACCTCATCTGTGGCAGTTATCATAACATCGGCAGAACGAATTGTTTCGTCCATACCGGTTACATTTGCGACCCATTCAAAGGACGACCTAGAAATGTGAGCCCTTATCATGGCAAAAGCGCCAGCCAATGTTTTGATTGAACCAGAGTGCGGCATTGGGTGTATATCTAGATTATACTTCTGATTAATTTTTTCTGTAACATAAAGTAGATTATCTTCTAAAAAATCTTTTTGGGTTTCTGATAAATAATCTCGTTGTTGATTATTATCGTGACTATATGAATAACTCAAAAGGACAGTTATCTTCACTTTTCGCAATAATCGATACACTTCATCGAGATCAATCTCATATCCGTTTATAAGAGGATTCTCACCTTCCGGTATTAAGTCCCCACCTTCATCATAAATCTTCGCTCCGAGTGCCTGAAGGGCTCCTAATCCACCATCAAATGTTTCTGAAGTCCCAAGATTAATAACAATTTCCTTTAAACCACTAGTAACAGCGTCAACGATAAATTCACCAATTCCATAACTAGTAGCGTGGAATAAATCATTTCGACTTTTTGAAATTGCAAGTTCAGGACCTACTATTTGTTCTGTGTCAATAATTGCGGTATCCTGACTATCAATGTTTGTTAACAAATACCTGCCCATTTTGTTTTGCCAAAAGGCATCAAAAAAAGGTAAATCAACCCAGCGACCACCGATAGTGTGGGCAACTAGAGCAGGCATTCCATATTTACTATCCGTAACTGGCATAGTGACAATTTGTGCATCAGGTAAAGCCCGAGAGATACCACTATATATCGCTTGTCCAACCATCTTGGAGCTGATAGACGAATCATGATATTTTCCGGGAGCGATCAGAAATTTCATGGATAAATCTTCCTTTTGCTATAATATATATATTCTTTAAACTTAATTTTGAGAAGAGAGGTTCTTTTTATGGACAGAGCAACTGAAAGTGCACGTCGCATTTTAGACCTTGAAGCCGGCATCAACTTCCGTGAACTTGGCGGTTACCAAACTACTTCAGGCAAATTAGTAAAATACCACAAAGTCCTACGTTCAGCCGGATTAGGCGACTTAACTAATAATGACATCACTTATTTAAAAGACTACGGCGTAAAAACCGACGTTGATTTCCGTTCTTCAGACGAAATCACTAAGAAACCCGACCGTGTACCATCTGGAGCAAAGTATGTTTCACTTCCAGTATTTAGTGAGGACCAAACCGAAGCTTCAAAAATTCAAGACAGAGTCGTTCCTGAAATCGATTTCGACCCACACGACGGATACAACCATATGCTTGAAGTATATCGCAACATGATTGTTGAAGACCAAGCCCGAGGCGCATACCGTAAATTTTTTGACGAATTGTTAGGAAACGAAAAAGACAATAACGTCGTCTTATTCCATTGTACAGCAGGAAAAGATAGAACCGGAATGGGTGCCGTTTTCTTCCTATACACATTAGGCGTTCCATTACCAACCATCAAAGAAGATTATTTGTTGACAAATACTGCCAGCAAAGTATACGTTGCCAATGTTTTGAAACAAGTTGAGGCCAAAGATCCAACCCTAGTAGAGTCAATCCGTGCCCTACTAACAGTTAACGAAAATTATTTGAATGCCGCCCAAAAAGCAATTGAGGAAACATCCGGTAGTCTAGCTAATTATATCAGAACAGACCTTAAAGTTAGCGACAACGAAGTAAGTGATTTGAAGAAAATTTATTTAGCATAACAAATCTGTAATAAGTTTTTCCAATTTAAATTGCAAAAGCATCATAATTTCTTCATATTTTCTGGTTATTATGTATACATAAGCTAAGGAACGAAGAAAGATATCCTTAACTTATACCTCTTCATAATAATTCTCATAATTCAAAATAATATAATTCTCATAATATAAAACAAATAGTAATCGATTCCCCCTCAAGTTTTGATTACTCAAATAAAAAAAGACCTGAAAGAGTGATTTCTTCCCGGTCTTTTTATTTTGGAAAAATTAATTATCTTTTAAATGAACGAATTAATAAATACACATAGGCTTAAAGGTTTTAACTAAAAACACAAAGGAAGCCGCACTAATTACATATTCCCGATAACTAGTCGGAAGAGCTGAGAAATATTCGAAGGCAGTGAAAGTGGCGTTATGGCTTTAGCCATTACACCACCGGGCGAGTTTGAAGACTTTCGCGAACTACGAAAGGCTCCAAACCGAGGCCCGAGACCGCACTGAGGCTCGGACCGTCCCGCACAGCCGAAGAATATTTCTCAGCTCTGCAGACGGCATAAAACAACAAATCTCCCATATATAATTATGCAGCATCCCCACCCAAAGAACAAGACTGTTAATTAGGTAGCTATGGTACTAATATGTAATAACTAGGCTAGGGGGACAACCATATGGACAAAACTTTTAACGCAGAACAAACTCATTTAACAAAGGTATACACACAGTTGCAAACAACGCTCGAACAGCTAAATACCGCCCTGTCAAAAAACAAAGACACCGCCGTAGATTTCAAAAAAAATTCCGGCAAGCGAGTCGCCTTAAATTTCGACAGCTACGCAGATAACCTCGACACCTTCGCCGCAATGGAATCCATGAACAAGGAAATCGATGCCTTCAACACCAAACAATCCAATATGGAAGAAATGAAGGCACGGATAATTCGACTTTTACCGTCAGCCTACTTTGCGCGAATTGATTTATTGTATCCCGATGAACAAGCCAGCATCCCCTTTTATATTGGTCCCGCTGGTTTTTCACCCGATGCAGATAATCCAGTCGTACTTGATTGGCGTTCGCCTTTAGCAGACTTGTACTACAACAATCGATTAGGTGAAACTAGCTATTCTGCAAATAATATGGACATCCCAGTTACAGTTGATAAACGAAGACAATTTTTAGTTCACGAAGATGTGCTAGAAAATGTCTTCGACTCTGACGTAGCAATTCAAGATCCTTTATTGGTTAAAACTCTTCAACAAAATAAGGGCAATCAAATGAGTTCAATCACGGCCACAATTCAGCGTGAACAAAATGTGATTATTCGTGATACCAGCTCTCAAGCATTATTAGTAAATGGAATTGCCGGTAGTGGTAAAACCTCGGTCGTCCTGCAACGAATTGCCTATTTGTTATACCGTTATCGAGAAAACTTAATTTCAGAAGATGTCTTGTTACTAACACCGAACAAGCTCTTCACTAATTACATCAATCGAGTTTTACCAAGTTTAGGCGAGACTTCTCCTCAACAAATGACCTTCTCTCAACTATTAGATCAGTTCATTGACATTGATATTGCTTTTGATGAACCTTCCTCTCATTTGTCGAAATTGTCTGAAAAACTTCCAAATTTCGAATTATCGAAAAATGACTTCCGAAATCTTAAGTTAAATGGAAATATGATTTTTTCAAAAACCAGAATCAAGTCATTATTCGACCAAACTCCAAAAACGATGACGTTGCAAAAAAGAATTACTGCCCTGACTTCTGTACTTGAAGAAAAAATCAATCAGGGTATCGCTAAGGCATCGACTTCTAAGCAAGCACAATCTGATTTAACAGCATTATCTGATGCTCAACAGGAGAAGATTTTCGGAAAGTTGATAACTCCTAACTCGGATGAAGAGACTCAACGAGCCACTAAAAAAATGTTGGAATTCAAATATCGAAAAGTTTTGAAGGTCATCAATTTGAAAAAATGGGTGAACATTTCAAATATTCTTCAAGAAATGCTGGAATCTGATCAACTTAATAAACTAGATTACGCATTTACTCGTCTAATCACTCTCGACTTGGCTAGAAAAAATTTGAGATTCGTGATGATCGACGAGATTCAAGATTATACTTTGGAACAAATATACTTCTTGATCAAAGCTTTCCCAAAGGCTCAATGGACACTGGTTGGTGACGAATTTCAATCAATTACCGATGTTGAACATCCTCTAACCTTCGATGGATTGAAGAATCTATTTGAGGAAAACAATGTTTCAGTTACACAGAGAAACTTGTTCACCAGCTATCGTTCAAGCGGTGAGATCACTGCTCAATTTGTCAAATACGGTTCTGCTAAACTTCCTGAATTGATTCATACAGTTCAAGAAGGCGGAGAGAAACCTGTATTTGCGGAGGCAAAAACTATTGAAGAACTTGCAGGTAACATTTCTCAACAAATCTCTGATTTGTCATCAGATGAGCTCTCAGCAATAATCACTGACTCAGACAGTGAGGCTCAAGATATTATTGGGCAAGTGGGGCTCGATACACTAGTTCTTCCTTCCAAGAAAGAAAAATTACCAGACTCAGGAGTTGTGGTACTTCCTTTAAGTCTGGCAAAGGGTTTGGAATTTGATAATGTAATTGTTACCAATGTGAATTCTGAATACTACCGCGGAAATTTTGGAAACAATCGACTGTACACTGCCTTCTCTCGTGGTTCAAAACGATTATTTGTTAACAGTCTTGGCGAAGCCTAAGCCTCTGAATCCCATTCGACATAAAATTCTTTCAAAAATCCTTTCATGTACTTTTGACGTTTTGAGGCAATTTTCTTAGCAGTTGGTGTATTCATCATACCTTCTAGCTTAAGTAGTTTCTCATAAAAATGATTGATGATAGTCTCATTAGTAAGATTCCGGTACTCTTTTTTATCCATGTTTGTACGTGGCTTAATTTCAGGATCATAAATTATTTCACCGTTTGCGCCACCATAATAAACCGCACGTGTGATCCCAATTGCACCTATTGCATCCAATCGATCGGCGTCTTGAACAACTTGACCTGATAGAGATAATTTGGGTGGATTGGCACTGAGCGATTTACTATATCCTAGGTTGTGAGTGATGTACAAGATTTCCTCAATTTGCTCATCAGTCAATTCGATGGTTTTTAAAAATTCACGGATCTCTTGCTCTAATTCAGCTGGATCATCAACTAATTTATCATCCGCAACATCGTGCAAATAGGCAGCCGCTATGGTTATTAAGGGGTCCGTTTTTTCTTCTTGCAATAGACGTTTGGCCATTTTGACTACTCGTTGGATGTGGTCAAAGTTATGTCCTGTTGTGTCGCCTGACATTTTTTGGTGGGAGTAGTTCTGAATCTTTTGTATTTGCTCGGCTTGTTCCATGTTTTTACCCCTCTTTTGAAATAGTGGTTATATTCTACATAAGTATTGCGATTGGCGTCAATTAAACATAATATTGAATTTAATTCAGGGGTTGGCTATATATGCCGTCTCCAGAGCTGAGAAATATTCTTCGGCTGTGCGGGACGTTTCGAGCCTGAAGTGCGGTCTCGAAACTCGGTTTGGAGCCTTTCGAAGTTCACGAAAGTCTTCAAACTCGCCCGGTGGTGTAATGGCTAAAGCCATAACGCCACTTTCACTGCCTCTGAATATTTCTCAGCTCTTCCGACTAGTAATCATTACAATGTTGAGTATGAGATATACTTGCTATTATGAGTTACATATTCTATTTGTGAGGATAAATAAAAATGATAAATAACTTGGAATCAGTGATTTGGACGGACGAAAATTATCGAAACTTTTTAACTGAATTGGAATCTCTTGGTGATGAAAATTATCGTACTCGTCAAGAAAAAATCATTGTTACTGATTATCCTCTTATTGGGATTAAAATGGGTGAACTTCAAAAGATTGGGAAATCTATTAGTAAAGGTAATCCAAAGGAATTCTTGAAGGTAGCTGGTTCGGAGAATTATGAAGTTGTGATTATTCAGGGTTATGTTCTTGCCAACTTAAAGTTACCTCTTGAGGCGTTTGAACAATATTGTACTGAATATTTGTCCAAGGCTAACGCTTGGTCGATTGTTGATATGGTTGTGCATTTTAAATTGATTTTGAAATTTCGAGATGAATTTTTAGTCGTTGTTAAAAAGTATTTGAAGAGCGACAACTTCTGGTTCCAACGTACTGGGCTGGTTTTTCTTTTGAAATTTTATCTCACTCCTGATTATATTGATGAATCTCTTCAGCTGACTCTAAGTGTTAAGAGTGATGAATATTACGTACAAATGGCTCAAGCCTGGTTATTCTCAGCTGCTTTCCCAAAAGATCCGGGTAAAATCTATTCGATAATATCGGATGATCCGCTATCAAAACTTTCTAAACTAACGGTTCGCCGGATTAAATCACTTACTCACACGACTGCTGATGAAAAAGACAAATTGCAGTCATTAATAAATAATTAGACACGAAAAAAGGCCAGGACATTTGTCCTGACCTTTTCTTGTGAGATTGATTTAACTTAGTTTAAGCAATCCTTTTCTGGCGATTCTACCTGTTGCATATACGGCAAAGACTACCGCGAAGATAGCTGCCAAAGGTAGGGTGTATCGGCTTTGAATCACGAAAAATAATAATGTGATTGCAACGAAAATTGCTGCCAATGCTAATTTGATCAATGAAGTAATAACTTGTGTTGTCATAATATCCACCCGCCTCTATTTAAGTTTTTTTCCTACACCACTAAACTAACATGGAATTTCTTCACTTTCAACAGCTTTTGACAAAGTTTTTTCAATAGTTTGAAAGCGCTCGAGAACTGTTAAAATAGGGTTTCTAGTATATGAAGAATTATTAGAAAGTGATTGTGAAAAAACATAGTGTTTCGTAGTGTTTATGAGATTTAGTTTCATTTATATGATGATAAAATTAAATCTAATTAAGTTTTATCTAATGTTTGAGATCAGACGTAAAGAAACCAGTGCTTGGAGGGCACTGGTTTCTTTTTTTGATCTCGATTGGAGATCTATTTTGTATTGGAGTATGTATTTATTGGTTTTAACAAATGTGGTGCGGGGTTTGAGGTGGAATATTGGTTACACCTCTGTTTTGGAGATAGAGTTTCGCATCCTACCTTTTGTGGTGGAAACGCGAAAAATTGAACTAACCCCTACTGCACAAGTCGTGTCAACACTGCGGACGCCTGACGGGCGCCACTCCGTGCTGCCCCGTCTTATGCTCCGGGGTTAAGTGCGTTCGATTTTACGCTCTATTTTGAAACGCGAAAACTCACACTAAACACTGCACACAAGTCGTCCAGAGCTGCGGGGGTGTTACGCACCCCTCTCCGCTATGGCCGTCTTGTGCTCCGTGTTTAAGAGCGTGTGAGTTTACGCTCTATTTTTTATTCTTGATCCCATTTCCAGTTATTTACTTCTGGAAGGTCGTCTCCGTATTCGCGGATGTACTTGTTGTGTTTATCAACCATTGCTTCCATTTCGTTGGCAAAGTCACTAGCTGCGGCACCTTGTACGGCGTTTGCTACTTCTTCTGCTAAGTGGAAACGGTCCATTTGGTTTACTACACGCATGTCAAATGGTGTTGTGATGTCACCATTTTCACGGTATCCGTGTACGTAAAGGTTGTGGTTGTCGCGATCGAAGAAGATTTCTTTGATGATATCTTCGAAACCGTGGAATGCGAATAGTACTGGTTTGTCTACTGTGAAGATTTCGTTGAATTCTTGATCTGTTAATCCTCTTGGATCAACTTTTGGTGAACGCAACTTGAGTAGATCTACTACATTTACAAATCTGATCTTAATGTCAGGTTTTTGTCTACGTAGAATGTCGATTGCGGCAAGTGATTCCATTGTTGGTTCTGTACCAGCAGCAGCGATAACGATATCAGGATCTTCATTACCATTTGATGCCCAGTCGATTACCTTGTAACCTTTGTCAGCTAACTCTTCAGCTTCATCCATGTTAAAGAATTGTGGACGTAGTTGTTTTGAAGTAACTAACAAGTTGATTTTTTCTTGGTCATTTAAGATTTGTGGCATAACAGCTAACAATGAGTTTGTGTCAGCTGGGAAGTACTCACGGATAAATGCAGGTTTCTTTTCAGCTAAGTGAGTAATGATACCTGGATCTTGGTGAGTGTAACCATTGTGATCTTGTTGGAAAGCTGTTGATGTTGCTAGAACTGTCAATGAAGGATACTTGTTTCTCCATGATAATTCATCAGCTTTTCTTAACCACTTGAAGTGTTGTGTGAGCATTGAATCCACAACTCTTAAGAATGATTCGTATGATGCAAAGATACCGTGACGACCAGTCAATGTGTATCCTTCAAGGAATCCTTCAGCTTGGTGTTCTGAAAGTTGTGAATCAATGATACGGCCAGCTGGTGCTTCAAATTGATCATTAGGTTCATGTGTTGGTTCCATCCATTGACGAGGTGAAGCATCAAATGCGCCATATAGACGGTTTGACATTGTTTCATCAGGTCCGAACATTCTAAATGTTTGTTCGTTGTCACGGATAACATCGCCAAGATATTTACCTAATTCAATCATATCTTGAGCATCAAATTGACCAGGCTTGTCAATCTTCAATGCGTAGTTTTTGTAATCTGGTAATTTAAGAGGTTTTGGATCAAGACCACCATTAACAACAGGGTTTGATGCCATTCTCATTTTATCAGCAGGAATTGTTTCCTTAATATCATCTTTTAGTGAACCATCATCATTGAACAATTCTTCTGGCTTGTATGACTTCATCCAGTCAAGCAAGGCATCAACATGTTCCATGTGATTTTGGTCTACAGGAATTGGAATTTGGTGAGCTCTAAATGAACCTTCAATAGGAACACCATCCCATTCTTTAGGACCAGTCCAGCCCTTAGGAGCACGGAAAATAATTACAGGCCAGTTAGGCATCTTAGCTTCTTCAGCTGAGTGTTTTCTAGCTTCTGTTTGAATTGATTGAATTTTCTCGATTGCTTCGTCAAAAGCTTTAGCAGTTTCAGGATGCATCTTCTCAGGGTCATCGCCTTCAACAAAGATAGGATCCCAACCCATACCAGTAAAGTATTCCTTCAATTGTTCGTCAGATTTACGTGACAAAATTGTAGGGTTAGAAATCTTGAATCCATTTAAGTCAAGGATAGGCAATACAGCACCATCATTAACTGGATTAATAAATGTGTTTGAGAACCATGATGCAGCAAGTGGACCAGTTTCTGATTCACCATCACCGATAACAACAGCAGCGATTTGATCAGGGTTATCAAGGATAGCACCAACACCGTGAGAAAGTGAGTAACCTAATTCTCCACCTTCGTGCATTGATCCTGGAGTTTCAGGAGCGGCATGAGAAGCTACACCACCTGGGAATGAAAATTGTTTGAACAATTTTTGCATACCCTTTTCGTCTTGTGTAATTTCAGGATAAGCTTCAGTGTAACTACCATCCAAGTATGAGTTAGAAACCATAACTTGGCCACCATGACCTGGTCCTTCAATATAAAACATGTTTACGTTGTACTTGTTGATGATACGGTTCAAGTGAGCATAAATAAAGTTTTGACCAGCAATAGTTCCCCAGTGTCCGATTGGGTGAACCTTAATGTCGTCCGCTTTAACTTCACGTTTTAATAATGGATTATCTTTAAAATAAAGTTGTCCTACAGAAATGTAGTTGGCTGCGCGCCAATATTTATCTACTAAGTTTAAATATTCTTTAGATGAATAGTCTGTCATTAGTACACGCTCCTTATGTATTTATCTAGTATAATATACGGTTTCTTTATAAAAGTCAACCATTTAATTAATTGGACCGTCCCAATTAATATTATCGGCTGCCAAGGTCAACAAATGAATCATATTTGAAATATTTATAGTGTAATTTCATCGTAGAAAATTCGAATGGAGTACCGTCGTTCAGGAAGAAAATACCTTCCATCAATCCAACCGGTTCATTAGCTTTCAAACTCAAAAGTTTCTGACCTTCCTCATCAGAAGGAGCCGCAGAAATAGTCAAATAAGTCTTATTAACCTCTTGATCTAATTCAGATTCTACATAATTAAAAATAGATTCTGAAGCAACATCTTCAGATAATTCCGGCGCCAATTTGATTGGAATATAACCAGTCTCAATCATAAATGGAACATCATCAATCAAGCGCAAGCGCTTGAAGGAGTATACGAACTCACTAGGCTTCAGGAATAAGTTATCTTGCAATTCAGCATCAGGACGAACAACATCAAAACTCAAAACCTTAATTCCAGGCTTCTGACCCTTAACCTTAAAACTGTCAGTAATACCCAAATTTTTTCCACTATAATTAAAGTAAGAATCTTGCTTCAAATAGAGCGGATTAATAAACGTACCCGAACCCCTCTTTTTGAAAATTATTCCTTGTTCAGCCATAGTGCCAAGTGCGCGCTTAATCGAACTCCGACTTACACTATAATTTTCAGCTAATGATCGTTCATCAGGCAATCTCATGTCAGGAAATTTACCCTGATCGATTTCTTTTTTAAGCGAATCTATTATTTTTTTATATATTAAATCAGCCACATTTTTTCTCCCTAATTTATTGGGTCGTACCAAATTTTGTTTTGGGTTCTTTTTGTTGGTGTCATTGTATCTTATATTTGATTGTTTTTCCAGTCCAGTTGGTGTTAGCGTTTTCTTTTTTTGTAGTGGTGAGTTTGGAGTGTGGTGGATAAACTGCCGCCTTCCGGTCTGGCGCTACCGGGGCCGTGGTCGCTGTGAACACGATTCCAAGCCTTTTCAAGACCGGAAAAGTCTTGGAACTCGGTTTTATCGTAACCTTGCCCTATGGCAAGCTAACGATAACTCCACGGCTTGGGCCCCGGTAGCGCCAGACCTCCAGGCTAATTTGAGTTAATGACCAGCCCTTTTTTGTTTTTCCTATGCTTGAGCATTGGTCTTTGTTTGCAGCACTTTGGCTTCATGGTTGCAGCCCAGCAAACAAAAATAGTGCTAAAAAAATAGGAAACTCGATTTTTTCTCGAATTTCCTATTATTAGTTTCTATTCTCTATTTTCTGAACACATATATGTTCAGTTTGCGAGCTCACATTATACTAACTCGTCATCCTCATGAGTAATACCAGTGAACTGCCACCACCCACCAAAAAAGATATTAGAGGTAAATCCAGCCGGAAGAAGCAAAAAATTTAGGTAGCAGTGAAAGTGGCGTTAGGGCGAAAGCCCTAACACCACGGGACGATTTTGAAATTTGAGCGAACTTCTCAAAGTTCAAAATCGAGGTTGGAGACCGCACTGAGGCTCCAACCGGTCCCCACTGAGATACTTACGATGTGGTTGACATTTGAAATGTAATAATTTTGATCACTTCGGAGGTATTAATATGTGGAAATATACTCAAAAAGAAAAATATAACCTTATCAAGGAATTTGAAAAATCTGATTTACCTCGACAGACATTTGCGAAAACCAAAGGAATCAGTCCCGAAACGTTTAGGGACTGGAATAATTACTACAAAGAGAATGGTTATGAAGGACTAAGGAATAGTAAATCACGTACGTTTTATAGTGCTGAAACAAAGATCAACTCTGTTCGTGCATATGCGAATGGTGAAGGTAATCTAAAGCAAGTATGTGAAAAATTCGGAGTGAAATCATCTAAACAACTCAGAATGTGGTTGATACAGTATAATAATGGCAAGACTCTTAAGGCTACGCCTGTCAGGAAGAAGGTCACTGCTGTGCCAAGAAAAACAACGATAGATGAAAGAATTGAAGTTGTAGAATTCATTCTTAATAAACATCATTCCTATTCAGAAGCATCTGAACGATTTGATGTTTCTTATCAACAAGCTCGGCTTTGGGTTATGAAAGTCCAAGGTGATGGCTATAAAGCTCTCGTAGATGAGCGTGGCCATAGGATTCATCATAAAGCAGAAGAGATTAGTGAACTAGAGAAATTGAAACTTGAAAACCGTGAAATCAAAGCAAAATTGAATGAACAAGAAGCCATTGCGGCGTTTGAAAAAAAATTAAACGAACTTCAGCACAGGGGGTGAATTCACAACGAAAGCTGTCTTACCAGGCAATAATGGAGGTCAGCGAAGGTAATCATGGATGGAAATCTATTCTATTAGACCATATAGGTGTTTCTAGACAAGCGTTAAATAAGTTCTTACATCATAGGAAGACAGATTGGGAACACAAAAATGATTTATTGACTGAAGTTGTTCTTAAGACATATAAAGATCATTTTCAAAGAATTGGTGCGGGAAAGATTCTTTCTCATATTACAAAGGAACACCTTCTAGATTTTGAGGTCACGTACTACCAAGTTAGGCGTGTAATGAGAAGTGAAGGTATTAGTTGTAAATCAAAAGCAAAAAAGCGAAGTCGTAAAGATGACAATGATCAGCATGAAAAAGACAATGTATTAAACCAGAATTTTGAAGTGGAAAAACCAAACATGGTTTGGCTATCTGATTCAACCCAATTGGAATTTGGAATCAAAGAAACACACAAAGTAAAACTCAGTGGAATACTAGATTTGTGCAGTCGTAAAATAATTGGATCTTTTATAAGTCCATCAGAGACTGCAGAAGCTGAAATTGCGATGTTCAAAGAAACTTTTGAGGAAATGGGCGACGT
Organism: Companilactobacillus ginsenosidimutans; assembly: GCF_001050475.1. Lineage (NCBI taxonomy): Bacteria > Bacillati > Bacillota > Bacilli > Lactobacillales > Lactobacillaceae > Companilactobacillus > Companilactobacillus ginsenosidimutans. The sequence continues at coordinate 1,370,794 of NZ_CP012034.1, forward strand.
TCATCCAATGGTACATACTGATCGTGGACCTGCATTCACAGCCGTTAGCTTTAATAAATTGTTGGATGAACACAAAGTAATAAGAAGTTTTTCAAGACCAGGCACCCCATATGATAATTCACCAATGGAGAGCTGGTGGAGTAATTTTAAGGGAATCTGGATGGATAGTCATCCAAGACCAGCAACTTTAGAAGCACTGATTAAGCTAGTACAAGATGGAATTGATTATTTCAATAACATTGATAGATTGCCAACAAAAAATGGCCTTACTCCAGAAGAATGCTGGAATAAAGCCATTGCAAAGTAGTTTATAATATTTTAATTGTTTAAATGTCAACTTGACAACGCAAGTTCACACAGCAACCTAAATTTTCTTGTTTCTGCAGGCGGCAGTGAACCTCCAAACAAACAATCCAATATAACTCTATGCTTTAACATCTTCTTCGTTCAAATCGACGAATTGTTGCTCAGGCTCTACGATAAACTCCTTAGGTTCAGTCTGATTCTCCAACAAATCGTTAGTCATATCAGTCTTGTATACAGTTCTGTTTCCATAAGGAATAAAGTAGCAAGATCTGTGTGAAATATCCATAATCATTTGATATTGAGTAAAATCCGAATCACCGTTGTCTTTAACTTTTACACCCTTAGGAATTGTGACACCATCAAGCATATGCATAATTGAATTAACTGATTCAGTTGCATTGGCTGCTTGTGGCATATTTTCACGTGTAAATACTGTTCTGACAAATCTGTCTGGTGATGTGTAGCTTCCTGGCCATACTTCTAGTCCGTTGACACCATTTGGTTCTACTGTATATGTTCCAAATGTTTGTGCTTCGTATGACTTTGGTTTCATGGCTAAGAAGTTTGAAAGGTTCTTCAAATGCCAACCAAATTCTGGTGCATTTGTCATTACGTTTACTGGATCTTCTTCTAATTCTAGGCGGTGTCCTGCTCTTGGCTCGATGACATATGTTTTACCAGATACATCAGTAACTACCCAGTGTAGTGGTTGGTTCTTACCCATCACGCCCTTATCAGATTGGATAATGTGAACGTTCTTCAAGTTTTCGCGAAGTTCATCGATTGTCTTGTTGTTTCCTAGCATCCACAAAATGAATTCTTCTGAAACTACATTGATTGCGCCTTCTGTTGGTTCTGTTTCATATTCAGCTTCACCAGCAAAATATAATTCTGCTGTTGCTAATCCATATTCATTGAAGCCGTCAGCAACCATATAGTTATCACGATACTTTGCGCCTGTACCCATGATTCCATATTTGTTCTTATAAGTTTTTTTATCGAGTGAATTAATCCATTGGTAGTCCCTAGGAAGAAATGTTGGATTTCCGTTTAATACAAATGCGAAATCCATAGTTCTTGCTAAAAATTTTGTTCCATCTAATGCTTCATAACTTAGACTTGTACACATATTCGTCATCCTTCCGTTTTCAACATGTATATTACATTGTCTACTTAACCACATATTGTGTAACAAAATTGGCTCAAAATCAATAAATTAAACATTTGATATTTAAACTACCAACGTTTTTGTTATATAGTAATATCGTAAGATAAATATGTTTGCGGAGGTTATTTTATGTCAATAAATATCAAAGATGCACAAGATGTATATAAGGATGCTGGTGAAAGTGTTACTTTCGTTACTTTAAATTTGAAAAAAGATGATTTAGATAAGGATCGTGAAGTTATCGCTGAATTTGCTGACATGTCTAATTCAATCATCAATAGTATGCGCATCAGAAACCAAAACGACCAACTCGCTGTTGCTTGGGGATTTAGCTCAGATGCTTGGGATTACTTATTTCCAAACGCTCCAAAGCCAAAGGAACTAACTACTTTTAAAGAAATCAAGGGACCTAAATATACTGCACCTTCAACTCCTGGTGATATTTTCTTGCATGTTCGTGCCAAAGTTGAGTCTGTTACATATGAAGTTCTTGACCAATTTATGGAAATTCTTCGTCCAATTACTACTGTTGAAGATGAAACTCATGGATTTAGGTATCTTGAAGGACGTGCGATTGTTGGATTTATCGATGGCACTGAAAATCCAGCTGGTGTTGAATCAATGGATTACACTTTGATTGATAGTGATGAGGACAAAGAATTTGCTGACGGATCATATGCGTTTTCACAAAAATATATGCACAATATGGATGCTTGGAAGAGTCTTCCTACTGACGAACAAGAAAAAACTATTGGACGTCGCAAATTCTCTGACCGTGAATTAGATGACGACGAAAAATCGCCTAATGCTCACAACATCGTTTCCAAAGATGAAGAAGGAGGCGTCGAGCACAAGATTGTTAGAATGAATGTGCCATTTTCAAATCCTTCTAAAGATGAAACTGGTACTTACTTTATTGGTTATTCGAAGAGTTTCCACATTACTAATAATATGTTGACTAACATGTTTACTAAGAGTGATCGTCTTCTCGATTTCAGTACTCCTATTTCAGGCACCTTATTCTTCATTCCATCAAAAACAACTTTGGATATAATTGCCGAAGGTGAATATTAAAAACCATAACAAAAAACGATATCCAGCGGATATCGTTTTTTTAGTGCTTATACCAATTAACAATTTGTTCAATGTCAGAATCATTTTGATAATTAACTTTAATCTTCTTTTGAGTGGCTCCTGAGCGAACATTGACATTCAAACTAGACATATCCTTGTGTTTTAGCCAAATGCTTTGACGCTTCTCAATGAATTGAACGCTCGACCTAGGTATGAAGAATACCTGATTTGTTAAAACTTTGTTGTTCCTGATAACTAGAAAGTCGTCCGTGACTACTTCAACTTTAGATCGTTTGGCCGAAAAATATGCCGGAGTGTACCAGAACAATAATTCAGCAATGACCAAAGTTACCCAGAGCCAAGTTATCGAATGTAAAAATCCGATAGTCAATACAACGGTTACCAATGCAAAATATGTTGCGTTGCGTAAATCGTAAAAGAATGTGCGATGATCCGGACTAAAGGCTGACACTTGTTCTGCAGGTATCTTTGGAAAGAATTGTTTCAAAAATTTATTTACATCACGCTGAGCGATTACTGGCATGACGATGATATCTTTTTCCGAATCACCCTTTTTCGAATTGGAAATTATTACTAATTGCACGGTGACAATTTTCAGAAAGCTTCTGAGTAGCGGTTGTTTCAGCATTACTGCTTGAACACGATCCATTTTGATGGTAGTTTTGCGTGTCCGTAGCAATCCGCGTTCGGTTATAAATTGTCCGTCTTTTTCAGTTAATTTGAAGTGATAATACTGAATTATCAATGCGATTACGGAGCCAATGTAAAATACAAGAAGTATTGCAACCAATATTCCGATAATGATTAGGACACCAATGTGAGAGGCTTGTTGGGCAATATTCTTATATAGCGTTTGGCTGATTCCATTCTGAATTTTTCCATATGCGGCCAAAACCACCACAATTCCGGTCAGAAATGCTGGTGATGTTAGTGCAAATTTGACTAAATCTCGCCAACTGATTGTATACGTATTGCCAATATTCTCAGTAATTTTGTCTGGTTTTTCTTGAACATTTTCATTAACCTCAGAAGTTTTGAGTTTTACTGACTCATTTCGTCTATGATGATTGATCTCATCCTTCAATGTTATTGGGACAGCCTTCAGCTGAACCTCGGGCTTATCTGAATGACCAGCCGTCTCGATTTCCAGTTCTTCTAAGTTGAACGGCTTTAGGAAAAACCATTGGTTAGTCGTGATATTTTGAATTCTTTCGTAAGGTACATGATTGACCTTTTTTACGAACACACCATATTTTACAATTATTTCATCATCCAAAATTTGATAGGTGAAAAAGATAAACTTTAGCACCGTTATCGCGATGATAAATAGTACTAACACCACGACTATCCAGATCATCAATACGTCATCATCCGAGCTAGTCGCCCCAAACAAACCGGCAGCAAAAGGTATGACCATTTGTTTTATTGTGTCGAATAGGAAAAATAATAATGCGGCTATATGAAGGTGTCGAGGCTTAGATATCATTTCTAGCCTCCCGAGCCAACTTCATGATTATCTCTTTCAAGTTGTCCGCTTCATCAGTTTTCAAGCCACTAATTTCACTATGTCCGGCGGCTGTAACAATGTTAACTTTTTGTAAATCTTTCCAACGCAAGATGGGTCCTTGTTTTAAGGTGACGTTTTGAACTCTAGCAATTGGAATAATAATTTGTTTTCTGAAAAAGAATCCGTGATGAAGTTCCACTTGTCTATCATCGATATAATAAGTCCAAAAATTCCATCGATATTCGACCAAGGCCAATTCAAAGATATAGTCGAGAATACCAAATGCTAGAATAATCATCGATATCGTCATCAAGGTGTTTTTCATCCCTACTGGAGCTGCTGCATACCAAAATAAAAATGCAGCCATCACTAATAAAACTATTACAAAATCAAAGGTAGCCGAAAGACGCCAAATCTTTTTAACATCCTTTGGTAGTTTCTTTATATTATCCATATCCCAACCTCATGATATTTTCTATAAGCATATCAATATTAGAGATATTATAAAAGCCGCCCAATTTATTTTGAACGGCTCTATTTTTATATTCATTTTTTACATTTAGTGTTTCTTAATCTTTTCTGGTTCCAAACGCCAATTTTGTCTAATAAACATTAGTACAAATACTACTAGTGAAGCAACCGACAGTCCTAGGAAAATCCGGCCAACGTAAAACGAAGGATCAACTGTCATTTCAATAATCGTTAGAATCATTGAGGCTAAAATAAATAAGGCAATACGGAATATATTCATAATCTTTGTCCCCCTTTTGGCACTTTAATTATACCAATCGTTGTTTCATTTTAAAACTGAAAATGCTCTACATTAATACTTTCATCAATATGGCAAAATAATCATAATCATTGTAATCAAATTGTATAATATGACATTTTTGTTAAGCATGAAACAAAATTTTATAAATATCATTGACTTTGTATATTATTTTGTTCATTATGTAAACGGTTACTGTTTTCAACAGTTATTCAATATATTTTTATAGGGGGGAACACTATGGGCTTTTTGACACCACCAACTGCCAAAAAGATGGTACCAAAGGATAAAATTGATCCAACATATAAGAAATTACGTTGGCAAGTATTCTTAGGTATTTTCATTGGTTACGCTGGTTATTATTTATTACGCAATAATTTCTCTTTGGTAATTCCTAAGTTAGTAAACGAAGGATTTTCCAAGACGCAATTGGGGGTAGCATTTTCAGCCGTCTCCATCGCCTACGGGTTCAGTAAATTCTTTAGTGGAATAATTTCTGACCGTAGTAATGCACGAATATTTCTACCACTTGGGTTGATTCTTACAGCTATCATTAATTTGATGTTTGGTTTCATTCCTGCTCTTACTCAATCAATTACCGCAATGTTTATTTTGCTATTCTTGATTGGTTGGTTTGAAGGTATGGGTTGGCCACCTTCAGGTCGTGTTTTAACTCACTGGTACTCAGTTTCAGAACGTGGTGGTTGGACATCTGTTTGGAACGTTGCACATAATGTCGGTGGTGGTCTTATGGCCCCACTTGCTGCCGGTGGTATTGCATTCTTCGCCGCACATGTTACTGGTATGAAATCATATACTGGTGCATTTATCATCCCTGCTATCGTTGGTATAATCGTTGCCATCGCAGCTTACTTCTTAATTCGGGATACTCCGGAATCACAAGGTTTACCACCTATTGAAACTTACAAGGATGATTTCCCAAATGAAGAACATGAAATGTTTGAAACAGAGCTTTCTGCAAAAGAAATCTTGTTCCAACACGTTTTAAACAACAAATGGGTTTGGATTATTGCTTGTGCCAACATTTTCGTATATTTCGTACGTTATGGTGTTGAAAACTGGGCTCCTGCTTTCTTAACTGAAATGAGACATATTTCTTTAGCAGGTTCTTCAAATTCATACATGATTTACGAATTAGCTGGTATTCCAGGAACAATCTTTGCTGGTTGGGTATCAGATAAACTATTCCATGGGCGTCGTGGACCTGCTGGCTTCTGTTTCATGCTAGTTGTTAGTATCTTCGTTATCATGTACTGGAAAGCTACAAACTTAGTTATGATCAACATTTCTCTATTCATGATTGGATTCTTAATTTATGGACCAGTTATGTTAATTGGACTACAAGCACTTGATTCAGTACCTAAGAAGGCCGCTGGTACAGCTGCTGGACTAACAGGACTGTTTGGTTACCTATTCGGTTCAGTTGCTGCTAACGCCATTATGGGTGTCATAGTTGACCACCTTGGCTGGACAGCCGGATTCATTACAATCTTCGCATCATGTCTAATTGCTGCAGCATTATTCGCAGTAACTTGGAATTTACGTGGTCAAGAAGTTGTTCCAAAAGACGGAAAATAAATTCCCAGAGATTGCCTAATTGGTAATCTCTTTTTTTATTTCCTATAATTATTTAAATATTAGGTTTATTGCTGTTGACCCCTCACCTTCTAAAGTTCACAATGAATATTGGATTTTATTCAGCTAGTTATTATAAATAAAAATCAATATCATTATGTATAATATAGGCAACGCTATTTTTTTTACACTAATTTTATAGAGGGTACATTTCCTAGGGGAAGAACATATATGAATGTCTTAAAACGAGTTTTCTCGGACAAGGTGTTGTGGATTGCTGGTGCTGCGGCGATTATCACATCGTTCATCAGTCCACCGCAGCTTTCAGATATTAACTGGAAAACTATTACCTCATTGTTATCAATGATGATAATTATCCAGATTTATGATTACCTTGATTTATTGAAGTACTACGCCGCATATCTAACCAGACGAGCTAAAACACAGCAACAGCTCGTTTTTATGCTTGCTAATTTAGCTTTTTTCGGAGCAATGTTCTTAACTAACGATGTCACGATTCTGACATTGGTTCCACTATTCTACAAAATAACCAAGAGTTTGAAGATCAATCCTGTATATCCTGTCATCCTAATTGCGTTGGCATCCAACTTAGGTAGTATCTTCACACCATTTGGTAATACGCATAATCTATTCTTACTAACTCATTTCAACTTAGGAATTAGTCAATTTTTCATTATGTCTCTTCCAATTACGATAATTAACTACATCGCCGTGTTTGGAGTAACCAAGTTTTTTCCAAAAGATAAAATTGAATTACACAAATTACCAGAAGTTGATCTGAACATCCCACATCTAACATTGACTCTAGGTGTCACCGTGGTGATTTTCTTAGGGATTTTCTCAGCTATTCCAATGTGGGCCTCACTTGTCGCAGCACTATTATTGGTAGTATTCATCAATCCAAAAATTTTACAAGTCGTGGATTACTCGATTGTACTGATATTCATGTGTTTCTTCATTGCAGTTGGTAATATCAACCGTGATCCTTCAATTGTTAACCACTTGTCAGGATTGATTCAAACTAAAACTGGTACATACTTAACTTCTATTATCACCAGTCAATTCATTAGTAACGTTCCAACAACAATTTTGATGTCAAAATTTTCAACTAATATCCATGCAATTTTCTTAGGTACTAATATTGGTGGATTGGGTACTGTTGTTGCATCACTAGCTAACTTACTAGCCTTTAAGCAATACCGTTATTACTTCAAGGGAAATGCCGGGAAATATATGGCATCATTCTCAATCGTCAACTTTACATTATTAATAATTCTCGGAACGATTGGGTTCTTCCTGATTGACTTAATTCCGACCTAAACAAAAAAACACTTCTGAAAAAATAAAAGTACAAAACTTGTACTTAATTTTCTCAGAAGTGTTTTTGATTTAACCTAAAAAAACTACTTAGTTTGCAGCTTTTTGACGCAATGTAAAGTTTTTCCATTTGCGTACTTGTCGGCTGTAATTTGTAAATGGGGAAATGGCATTAATCCTAATCCATTTAGCTACAGGCCACATTGCCTTAGTTGTTGCCCATTTTCTTTGACCGGGTTTTAACAACTCATCCTCTGGCATCTTATCGACCCATTCTACTAATTCTTTGACTAGGGTGCCTAATTCTTTTTCCTCATTAACTAATCCTTCAGCGCCATATTTAACGTTGAAGTCCTCATACAGCTGTCTCATTTGATCCCACTTGTAACCTGGGGTTGGTGTTGTAATTTCTTGTCCACTTTCCTCTGCTTGTTCCCAGGCCAGAATCATATGGAGCCACCCGACTTGATACGAAAGCATCTCACGAGGTGTTTTATCTACTTGAGCTATTTTGTCGTCCGCCACGTTATCTGTGATTCCTTCGTACTCGTCAATGAATTTGTGATAACTTGATTTCAAATTCTCGATTAAATCAGCTGAATTTTTATATCCCTGCATATTTTCGCCACCCTTCATTGAAATTGAAAGACTTCAGACCAGACTCCCACAGAATCTATTATAGTCCTGTTAAAAGGTAATAGTAGAAAATATGCTCATAGCATATATTTTTATAAAAATATCGTTATACAAATTTCAAAAAATTGCCATTCCATATATCTTCAAAAAATTCAATTGTTTGCGTTGCGGTCATAAAATCATTGTCATATGTGGTTGTCATTTCTGGCTGCATGGTAATCTGGTAACCTAGTCCGTGAGCCATCGTGATAGTAGCGTTACAACAGTACTCAGTTTGTAACCCACAAATTTCTAATTGATCTAAATTATTTTCTGTTAATAAATCATTTAATTCAGTTTTATAAAAAGCATTTAGATGTGTCTTTTGGACAGTTAGATCATCAGGTTTAGCATTTAAATTATCTGCCAGTTCCCAATCTTTTGTTCCTTGAGTTAGTCCCTTTTCGTTGTGTTGAATGAAGATTACCGGCTTATCAGAATCTTTGTAGTCTTTTATACGGTCGTTGATTCTATCTACTAGTTCATTGAAATAGTACGCGTCGGAAAATCCTTTTTGCATATCCATTACTATTAGTACTTGTGCTTCTCTTGGCATTTTTTGGTCACCTCTGGTGTTTATTGTAGCAAAAAACAGGAACTGCTGGGTTAGCGTGTCCCTGTTTTTGAGGTGGTTGGATTTGATTCTATTTGTTTGTTTTTAATTTCAAGTTGGTGGGATTAATGTTGAACAACTTTTTGAATATGATTTCGTTTTCTTGGTTCATTTTTATCTAGCGGAAACGCTAAAAACAAAACTGACCCACACATATAAGCTGTCCAGAGCTGCGGGGGTGTTACGCACCCCTCTCCGCTATGGCCATCTTATATGCATGGGTCAAGTGCGTTTTGTTTTTGGCTCTATTTAGTTAAACACCATCCCTCCGTCAATAATCAAAGCTTGCCCTGTCATGTAATCTGAGTCTGGTCCGGCTAGATATGCTACACAGTTTGCTACGTCTTCTGGTTCTGATAGGCGTCCTAGGGCGATGTCTTTGGAAAATGTTTGCATTCCCCATTCGTCGTCTTTGCCGTTTTCTTTTCCTACTTGGTGTGCGATGTCCATCATCATTGGTGTTTTTACGATTCCTGGGCAATATGCATTTACGTTGATGCCTTCTTTTGCTAGATCACGAGCGGCTGTTTGGGTAATTCCTCTGATGCAAATTTTGTTCCACTGTACAATGCTAAGTTTGGATTGCCTACTTGTCCGGCTTGTGATGAGGCACTGATGATTTTTCCACCGTGACCTAAATCTTTGAAGGCTTTGTGCGCTGCTTGGATTCCCCAATAAACACTACCTACATTAACTGCATATACTTTTTCAAATTGTTCTGGAGTAATTGTGTCAATTGGTGTTGTTGGTCCTAATCCAGCATTATTAACAATAACGTTGAAGTCACCTAATTCGTCGACTGTCTTTTGTACTGCTGCAAATACTTGATCTCTGTCTGAAACGTCCACTTTTACAGCAATTGCCTTTCCATTTTTGTTCAATTCATCTGCAGTTTTTTGAGCACCTTCCAGATTAAAGTCTGCGACAGAAATTGCAAATCCGTCTTTTGATAATCTTTCAGCGATTGCCTTACCAATTCCTTGTGCTCCACCTGTAATCATTGCTACTTTTTGTGCCATATGAAAGAACTCCTTCTGAAAATATGTATTTTGAAAGCCTTTACAAATTAAATTATAACTCGATAAGCGACAAAAAGCATCGTATAAAGTATCAATATATTGAAATTAATATTTTAATAATTTAACCATCACATATGAAGAGTCTTGCCCTAACAGCAGTTTCCATAACCCATTTATCACATAATAAACAAAATTTAATAAACATAATACAAATATTTTGATTTTATTTGTGTTTGATTATTGACATCCATCTAAATTGAACTATACTGAAGTTGCAGTTGAGATAGTGAGTACTCACTGCGAATGTTATTAAGAAATTATTTTAGGAATAGAGGTTGATTATTATGTTTACAACAATGTTTTGGATCTTAGCAGTCTGGTTCGTAGTTAACGTTATCTGGATGTGGTTCGTGATGGACAACTCAAATCTTGAGAAAACATTTGCATGGATTAATGTCGCAGCCATCGTTATTGGTTTCTGGGTATACTTTGCAGCAACAAAGACAGCTGGCATTGACACATGGTTCAATGTTTTAAATTATGTAAATATCGTTGTCGCAGTTGTTCAATTCTACATTGGTTACCATGGCGTAAACAGCTCAAGTCACACCACTCACCAAGCTTAATAAATCTATTTATAAGTTTTTCCTACCTAAGGGCTAAATAGCATGCTATTTGGCTCTTTTTGTTTTAGACTATTAGTAACTGTCCAATAAGTGAGGAATTTACTATGAACGATATTATAAGTATTTATCAAGGATCACCCGAAACACATGGACTAACCGAAAAGCAATTAAAGATTTTTAAATCAGCAATTCAATTATTTGCTGCCAAAGGATATTCGAATACCAGCACTAAAGAAATCGCTGATAACGCTGGTGTTTCAGAAGGAAGTATCTTCAAAAAATTTAAAAACAAAGAAGAATTACTTTTCTCAATCTTAAATCCACTTTCCAGAAATATTTTGCCAAAAATTGTAAATGAATTTTCAAAGGAAACCTTACAAACTCACTACCCTACTGTTCACGATTTTGTAGCCACACTAATGAATAATAGAAATATCTTTGTTAAAAATAATCTTAACGTGGTGAAAATTTTCGTCGATGAATTTATTTATGATTTGCGCATTCGCGAGAAAATGGTAAAAGCTATTCCGTATGAATATATGAAGAGCTTCAATGACGTCTCCAATGACTTAAAAAAACGTAAGCTAATGGTCAATTGGGATAATACTGAGATATTTAGATTTATTTTTTCAGCGTTATTCGGTTATATTGCTGAACATTATTTAATATTCCCTGATATGAAATTTAACGAGGATAAAGAATTAGACCACACAATTAAATTTGTCACAAAAGGTCTGACTCCTTAGCCTTATCGCTTTGGATTTGACATGTAAAGGCATACAATATTCCTAATGACAAATTATGAGGGAGTGTTTTTATGTTTTTCATCGATACATCAAGAGACGGTAAGCCTGTTTACAACGCAATTGTGAATCAATCTTTAGATAATTATTTGGTTAATGATCTTAAGTTACCTGGACACGGATTGATTATGTATATCAACAACCCATCTGTTATCGTTGGGGTCCATCAAAACGCCTACGCTGAAGTTAATTTCCCATATCTGAAGAAAAATAACATTCAACTAGTACGTAGAACTTCAGGTGGTGGTGCTGTATATCACGACTTTGGAAATCTTGTCTTCGAAAATATTATTATTGATAACGACGACCATTTTGGTGACTACAGCTACTTTGCTCAACCTATCGTTGACGCTTTGCATGACATGGGTGCCAAGGGCGTTGAAATGCGCGGTCGTAATGATATCGTTGTTGATGACAAAAAGTTTTCTGGAATGACCATGTTTAAAGTTGGTCACTCATACGCTGCTGGTGGAACTTTGATGTTCGACTTGAGCATGGATACAGCCAGCGAAGTGCTGACTCCTGAACAAGATAAGCTTGAATCCAAGGGTGTTAAATCCGTCAACAAACGTATTACCAACATCAAGGATTATTTGGATGAACCATTCAGAAGCATGTCAGCCGACGAATTTAAAGTTGAACTATTAAAACGTATTTTCAAAGCCGACTCATTAGATGATATCGAAACATACAAACTAAACGATCATGACTGGGAAGTCATCGACTCACGCCTTCAAGGTAAATACGATACTGACGCTTGGAACTATGGTGAAAACCCCGGCTTCACCGATTATGTATCAAAACACTTTGATATCGGTACCGTCGCCTTTAACTTCTCATTAAAAGACACAAAAATCTCAGACGTCAAAATCTACGGTGATTTCATTACCGGTGGTGACATCAGCCTAATTGAGAAAGCTTTATTAGGTGCAACATTTGATGAAGCTGGACTAACAGATGCCTTATCAAAAGTCGATTTGAAAGCCAATTTGGGCAACATCGAGCCTAAACCACTAGTCGATTTATTATTATCAAAATAAAAAAGAGTGTAACAAAAGGCGTTCTGCCACCGAGCATAGCCTGTAGCTAAGCGGAGGTTGCAGCCTTTGGTTACACGTTTATAAACAAAAGGGCGATATCCTAACGGATACCGCCCTTTTTGTACTTAAATCTATTTATCTTTACCCTCAAGTTTATCCATATTCATTTTACTTTTAATGTAGTGGTAGAAAAGAACTTGTCCTACCCCAATAATTCCTGAGAAGTATAACAAAATTGCCAAAGCAACCATACGCATTTGATAAACACGTACAGGTCCAGAAAGGACAATTTGTTTATTCATTATGAAGACAAATACTGATGCAAAAACAATTACCCAGAAAATATTCAATCCCCACCAAAACTTAAAATTTAGCATAGTATAGCCCCCGAAATATATAAAATAATTATATTAAGTATATATTCCTTTTTAGACTTATACAAGGCTATGGCGTATAACTTATCGTCCAAAGTAATGTTGACTGATATTGTCCGTCATCGAAGTCGCCGTGGTGGATAAATAGTTTAAGCCCATGATCTTTGTGCCATTGAACCGAATTCATTTTTTCATCAAAGACTGTGTCACCAACTGTATAAACGTCATTCCCAATGGTAACGTGCTCGTCTTTACTCTTGAAGTATCTGAAACTAATAGGTGCAATTTTACTTGAATCATCAACATGTTTAAATTCATCGACTACTTGAATACCCAAAGTGGTCTTAGGCGGATGTCTGCGCTTATCCACTACATCTAACACAGGATGAAATTCCTCTTCTGATGCTCTATGTACAAGCTTATTTCCAACTTTTAAGCTAGTCCCAAAATCAATTGGTAAAGCATTAATTTCTAAAGTGTTCTCGTTAAATTCAGATTTATTTATATTGAACTTCTCGTATAATTCCTCGTCGGTAATATTTACATAGGCATACTCCGGTTCATAAATATATTCCTTTACTTTAGTTGAGGTAATTTTAGATCTAATCTCAACATCAACAGTTTCTTTATGAGGAATCACCACGTTTGTGATAGTTATTGATTGTTTCCCTTCATTATCCTTAAACAGAACTTCATCCAAAGTTAGATCCTTCCCATTAACAGTTACACTCTCTATCTTTTCATTTTCAACAATAGGAAAATGTAATTCTCCGGGTCTCCCAGTAACATCCGTGCTGTACGAAACATCTACCAATTTTAAAGAATGTAATATTTCATCCCCAGGAACAACGTTATTGATCTTTTCATCTGACGAATCCGCATACGGGTGTGTAATATTTTTAATCGTCTGCCTAGTGTGAATGGAAGGATGTTTTTCTGTCCCGGAGACTTTAAGATTAATTACATTTGATTTCACAGATTTTGTTTCACCATTAGTAGGATTCTTCCTAATAATTTCTGCATACACATCCGTATTATTATTTTTACGACTTACATTTGGAATGACAAATTTTGAATCTTTTCCAGATTTTTCTACTCTGTCATGATCAATGAAGAACGACCTTGTAACAGTATGCCAACGAATTATTGCCTGATTGTCTTTAGGAACGCCGTTCAAATGATATTCAGCACTAGTACCGATTGCGGCATGTTCAGTTCCACTTAATAACCACCCTACTTCAATTTCTTTGCGACCTATTGCTGTCGTCCCGTCAGCATTTTCTGCCAATGCTTCAATATAAAGTTTTCCAACATGATGATTTTGATTGACCGATATTTCACCCAGCTCTGAATCAACTGTTGCTAATTTTGTATCACTACTTTTGAATTTTACTTTTGCAGTTGAGTCCTTTGGATTCAAATGAGCCTGCGCATGAGCTTTTTGGTTTTTAAAATCTTTGTTAACAAACAAATAATCCGCGTCGGTTGTAACGCTTACGGATGCCGCATTAATTGTCTCCGATGTGAAATGCAGAATTGCCATTTCAGAATAAATATAATCATCTGAAAACAGATGCCCATAGTGTGTACTTGCCTGTAAGTATACTGTCCTTGGCTTTTTGGATGACACCTCAATATTTTCCGAGGTCTCATCGGGAATCTCTTTCCACCCATAACTTTCGTTTTTGTCATACCACTTGTAATTTGGAGCAAATAATTCAAATGGATGAGTTTCTCTAGTCTGTATCAAATACTTTTCATTCGTGTGTAAATAATATTCCTTTTTAGGTTGAATTCGATATCCAGATCGAAAAGTTAATCCAACAAAGTGAATTGGTGGTGGCGATGGCTCCCGATATGGATGAACCTTTGTCTGCTTACCATCGTCCTCCAGCGTTGAAACCTGAATTTCTTCACTATCTTCCTTACCTTCTACAACGGCGAAATCGTTTGTTTCAGCGTTTACTTTATCCCATTTAAAATGATCATTCTTAATCCAAATAAATGAAAATACAATAAGTACTAAGAACAATAATCTCAGCACTAATCTTGAATGATTAAAATTCATATTCATGTTAAATCTCATATTTATGTAATCCTTTCCATAAGATTTTTTCTATCGATATTATATCTATGGAACCATGGATTGAACACAGCAAGTTTGATATATAAATTCATATAAATTTTTTTCAAAACAAAAAAGGCTGAATATTTTTCAGCCTTTATTCCGAATATTATTTAGTTTGTGAATTGATTGAGTCTTCAAGTGTCCAGTAAAGCGTTGTGTGATAGTCACCGTCAGGAAAATTTAGCTTGTTAAATTTTAGTTTTAGCCCTTGCTTTCGATTCCAAAAAACTGACTTTAACGGTGAATTATTCATTGAGCTTGCAACTTCGAAATAATTTCCTTTTGGAGAAATTTCTATCCCGTTTTCATCATAGTTTGCCAAAGTAATTGGAACGTTTCTAACAGGTGCTCCCTTCCTTTGGAATCCACTGCTTGAAACAAAAAGTGAAATAGGAGAATATTTAATTCTTTTGTCACGTATGTCCACAAATTTTTCATTATCCAGATCTTGTTCACGATTAACATCATCTTTTTCCAATTTAGAATGTTCCCCAAAATTGATGTCCTTTGGATTAATTTCAATAGTATTCGTGCTAAATTCAGCGTGAACTGGCTTTCCAATGACGGTTTCATCAGTGTTAAAGAGGGTTCTGTATTTATAAACTGGATTGTAGTCAAAAGAAGAATCTATTATTTTATCAACTCTCGTACTTACAATTAAATCAAAACCAAAATGTCGCTTAATCGGAAAGTTTTCAAAAATAATATCTTGGTGTAATCCGTCATTCTCAATACGATAATCGGGAACGTATCCACTTGGAATAGACTCTATTTTTATGTTGGTTTCATTTATACTAATTGGAATTCTCAAATTTCCATCAACATTGTCATCATTATAGCCATATGTTTCGGAATCATCATTAAATGTAATTTTGTGCTTAAGTAATTGATGAACACCAATATTTTCTGAATTCCCGTAAATAGAAATATTGGACAACGATTGTCTAATATGCACATTTCTATTAGCACCTGGTGGCATATCCTTAACCTGGATTTTCACATGATTTGATTCCGTAGCGTTGTTTGGTAGTGGCTTATCATCAATATCCAAGGGTGTAATCACAGCATAAATTTCAGAATTATTATCTTGTAATTTGATTTCCTTGCTAATTATCTGATCGGAAATATTAGTAAATTTATGTACTTGGTTATCTAGTTTTTGAAACCATTCAATTTTTGATTTCGATAAATCAAAATCGGGATTTAGTCTGAACAGTACTGTATTTTGAAAATTTGTTTCCCCGTCGATTTCCAGCATTTTTTTTACTTGCAGTTCTTTATAACCAAAAACATTGCTGTTTCGCATATATCGTGGATTAATTATTTCCGCATTTATTTTCACAGTACCAGTTTTCCTGTTAGGATTTGCCGTAATTTTTCCAGTATATGGATCAACCGTTGCTAAATTTGTATCACTTGAACTCCAAATGACTCTTCCAGTAGCTCCCTTGGGTTGTGTTATGGCACTTGCCGAAATATATTGATCAAAGTTGGGATTGGAAACTAGATAATCTTTACTTGTATTTACTTTAATCTCTGTCGCATTAACGTCTCCCTTTATAAAATGAACAGTCGCAATTTCAGAATAAATCGGCTTGTTGAATACTTGAGGTTGAACCTCCGAATAAGCTTGATAATATCTGACTCCTTCTGTATCAGATGAATCAGTTAACACAGAGGTATCAATTGTATCGCGAGAATGTTTATTTTGACTGACTTTATCCCAGTTCACCCCATCTGAAGAAACGAACCATGAGAAATAATTTCCACCAAACCCACTACTGGCAGTATTATTCAAACCAACTTTAGCCGTAATTTGAAAATCATTTTTTAAATGGACATTATATTCCTTCATTGGTTGAGTAATAAACCCCGGGACAAAATACCAACCAGGAACATGTACAGGATTGGGTGAAATAGGTCTATTAAAATTGACCACATCAATCTCACTTTCTCCATTAGTCTGTTCAGAAACTTCATTATTATTTTGATTAATTTCTTCCGTTTGACCAGCAAAAACATTATTAGCAATTAATTTGTTTTGAAACAATATGTAACAGCCAAAAGTCGCTAACAATCCAACGGTTACTTTAAATGTAATGTTAATCATTTTTTACCGCCTATTATCAATTTCAATTGGTATATTCCATTTAGAATTCAATATAGTATACGAAATTATGAAACTATTTAACAGTACAAAATTAGTATAAAAATATATTCGAATTCTTTTGGAAATAAAAAAATACTGAGAAAAATCTCAGTATTTTTTGTTAGAAATATTTTATTATTTCCAGTTGGTTTTCTTTGTCTGTTGACTGACCCAGCTTAGCACTGTAGTTGGTGTGCCATCAGGATTCTCAGACTGCGAACCGTCATAATCTGGTGCTGGATAATCATCTAGCACATCGATCCAAGAAAAATGTCCGAGATATTGATATGGCAATCCGTCTTTACCTTTATACAAGCCAGTTCTGTCATGAACGTCATCCATAAATGTGAAATGAACATTCTTTGAACCGGCAGCCATTAACCGTTTATATGTTGGAACTGTGCTCGTTTGTGGATTTACTATCGGATCATTTCTAGATTGAGTAAACCAAATATTCTCATTTTTAATAGTAGAAATTTGTTTATTTGAAATATTTTTATCAAGATAAGCTTCACATGTTGGGAAAGCTGCTGAGAACTTATCAGGATGAATAATCATCATTCTCAACGCCATATAGCCACCATTTGAGCATCCCCCAATATAAATTTTATTCTGATCGATGTTGGGATGACTCTTGATATATTCTTTGATTAATTCAGTCAAACCTGACTCATAACGTGAACGCTGCTGGTTGCCATCAACAGTGTTTGGATAGCCCAAAGTCGTGCTGTTACTCCCTAAAGCACCGAAATCATCAGCACCAGCTTCATTAGCAGTTCTCGTGTCGAGCCAATAAGTTCTCGCCTGAGGAACCAAAATATCAGCACCATTGCCAAAATAACTTTGAATCTTATTTTGAGCCAAAGTAACCGCCTTGCTACCAAGAAGTGAGACAGGCTTAGGCTGCCAGCCACCCTCACCAGCACCATGAAGCCAAATAATCAGCGCATGCTTCTGATCGGTTGGAGCTTGGTAATAAGTGTATTGCATCTTCGTCGTCCCAAAATGTTTATCTTGGTACGTGAACGAATAATTTTTGGAAAATTTATCTAATTCTGGATATGAAACATCCGTCGTTCTTGGAGTTGGAGCAATCTTTGTTATTTCTGCACCTGATGAGGTAAACAGAGGACTATTTTGCGTAATTTGAAATTGTACGGAAACAGGAATATTTAACTGCGAATCCTGGTGAAAATAAAATGGATTTGAAACGGTTAAATCTGGGTCAACTTGTAAATTCAGTGTAATGAATCTACTACTGGCGAAATCGACCGGATTCCCTTTTGCATCAGACACATAAGCCTTGGTAACAGTTCTTTTTGTACTAGGAATATAGGTATCGCTATTACTTACATTAAATGTATCCGTGCTTAACTTTTGTGAGTTAATTGGCGTACTGGTATTAATGACCACCTGGTCTATGGCTGGTCCCCAGTCATATCCGTGAGCAACCATTTGGTAATTTGAGTTCACTGAATCGGCGTGGACTGATTCATAATTCCCCATGAATTGTAGCCCACAAATTGAAGCTATGAATGCGACTAAAACTAGAAATACTTTTTTAAATCTCATTGCTTAACCCCCTATATTACTTTTGTCGAAAATTGTAGAGTATCAATAATTATTTCCAAGATGTTACTTTATGTTGCTTTGCTAACCAACTAAACACTGTAGTGTCTGTTCCGTTACTATTCTTTGTCTGTGTTCCGTCGAATTCTGTGGCGGGATAATCATCCAAAACATTTAGCCATGAGAAGTGATCATTATATTGATATGGTTTGCCAGTATCCAAATCTTTAAATTGACCGGTTTCATCATAAACACCATTTAATAGTGTAAAGTGAACGTTTTTAGCATCGGCAGCAACTAACCGTTTATAAGTTGGAATTCCATTTTGTTGCGAATCGATAACTTTGTCTCCAGCCGATTGTGTGAACCAAATTGGTGTATCTTTGATAGCTGAGATATCAGAATCGCTGATATTTTTATCAAGATAACCTTCGCAAATAGGAAATACTGCCGAATACTTGCTTGGATCCTTCACTAACATTCTCATTGCTAAATAACCACCATTTGAACATCCACCAATGTAAATCCGACTTCGATCAACCTTAGGATGGCTGGCCAAATAATCCTGAATCAGTGCATCAAGCGCATCCTCGTAACGAGTGTGTTGAGTAATGGCATCTTCAGACGTGGTATCTTTAGTCCCCAAGCCACCAATATCATCCCTATTCTCAACAGTAGTTTTCCTAGAATCCATCCAATAAGTCTTAGCTTGTGGAATCAAAATATCAAAACCACCGTCGAAATATTTTTGGAACTTATTTGTTGCAAGGTCAACTAAGTTTGTTCCATATAATCCAACTTGATTGTTGTCATAACCACCCTCACCAGCACCGTGAAGCCAAATAACCAAGGCATGCTTTTGCTCATTTTTAGGTGAATAAGTTGTGTAATTCATATACTGTGTTCCAAAATGTTTGTCCTGGTAAGTAAATGAACGCTCTGGCGAGAAAACTTTTGCCTGCGGAGCTTTAACTTGGGTGTCAGTTTGGATTGGTGCAATATCATCAATCACTTGTCCCGACTGTGTATAAAGCTTGTGTTCCTGAGTGATTTGGTACTGCATTTTCACTGGAATGCTTAATCCGGAGTCATTCCTATACGACAGAGCTCTGGCAACATTCAAGGTTGGATGCACAGTCATGTTTAACGTTATAAATCTGCTACTAGTGGAATCAACTTTTTTTCCATCAATATCTGATAAATAAGCTTTCGTGACTGTTCTTGGGGTACTGTCAATATACTCGTTGCTGTTGCTAACACTGAACGTTTTTGCGTTTAAATCTGTCCCCTTGATTGGTTGATTAACTCGTATCACCACCTGATCAACGGCCGGTCCCCAATCATATGCGTGTTCGATCATCAGATAATCTGAATTAATGAGTTGCGCATGAACCGTCGCTGTATTTGTGACAAGCTGAGCGCCACAAACTAATGCAATTACAAAAGTCAGCCACGCAAAAAGTCTCCCCATTTTATGCATAATAAAACCCCTCCTGTACAACAATGTAACCGTTAACGTACAATCACAGTTTACTACACAAATAATGGATTTTTTTATGCTCTTTTACAAAGAAAATCTATCAAAAAAAAGGCTTGAATTTCTAATTAAGTAGAAATTCAAGTCTATGATTATTCAATTATCTTAATAATAATCCGACTCCGTAGTGAATAAACATTGTGATGATACCAACGATGACATTTCTGATGATGGCTGTTTTGACTAATCCATCACCTAATTTGGCACTCAAGTAACCCGTCAAAGCAACTGAAGCAATAACCGCTAAAATTGTACCTTGCCACTGCCATCCAATTGGCAACAAAGTCATTGCAGCAAGTGGGAAAATACCACCTGAAGATGCTGCGATTAGTGATGAGAACGCTGCATTCCAAGGACTCATGTAGTGGCCTAATTCTAGATCGTATTTAACTCTGATAACAGTTCCTAAAGCGTCTTTTTTCATTAGTGCATTTGCAATGTCGTAGGAAGTTGCCTGAGTGACACCACGATTGACATAAAATTCAGCAACTGCATCAAGTTCACTTTGGAAATCAGTCTTCAATAATTCTTTTTCTTGTTCAACGACAGCTTTTTCCGTATCCTTCTGTGAACTGACTGAGGCATACTCGCCTGATGCCATTGAGAAGGCACATGCTAGTAAATCGGAAAGGCCGGCGATAAATATTGTGAATTGATTGGTTGTTGCTACGGCGACTGAGAATAGAACACCGACAACGGTTAGGATTCCGTCATTAGAACCTAAGACTCCGGCACGTAAGGTATTTGACCGTTCTGCCATTGTTTGTTTGCGTTTTTTTGGCTTTGGAATACTCATTGTTTTCATCCTGTATTTATCCCTTTCCTATTAGTGTGCGAACAACAATCCAATTCCATATGTGACGATCATTGTTAATAATCCTGAAACTACATTTCTCAAGACGGCACGAGATTTATTTGCATTACCTAATGCTGCGGCTGAATATCCGGTAATTACTAATGCGATAACGACGGCAATTACTGTCGCAACTAATTTAATTCTCTCTGGAAAAAGTGTAATTGATAATAGTGGGAGTAATGATCCGGTTGGAAATGAAATCATTGACGCTAAAGCTGCGGCGATGGCGCTAGTTTTTTCTTTAGGATTAAATCCATAACGTTCTCTGACTGCTGTGTCAAGTTGATCTCCGTCTAACATCTCGGTTGTAGCTTTCGCGGCGAGTTCACCTGGGATTCCAGTATTCTGATATTTATTTTTAATAAAATCAAATTCCTCTTGATAATGTGAATCGAGAGCAGATTTTTCTTTTAAAACAGCCATTTTCTCTGAATCTCTTTGGGTACTTACTGATACCCATTCGCCCATTGCCATTGAAATTGTTCCGGCTAACATTCCGGCGATCCCGGCTAAAAATATTGCATAATTATTATTTGTGGCACCGGCAACACCGATGACAATACCTGCTACTGAAACAATGCCATCATTAGCACCCATAACACTGGCACGCATAACATTAATTTTTTCAGCAAGGCTTCTATTCTTCTTGGCTTTTTCCATTTTTCTCGCCCCTTTACACCGTTAATCTTATTTGAGTTCGAATAAAATTGAATTGATTCTAATCAAGTTTTAAAGCTACATTGGAATGGTTCTTATCTGTTAGCGACTCTATATTAACCTTATGACCAATAAATGTAAACTATTAATCACTGGTTTATAAAAGATTTTTCTGATAAATAAACATTAAAGTGTACTGACTTACAATTAAGAAGTATAATCATCTTGTAATCATTATCGATAAGAAAAATTAATAATCATTGATAATAAGAAAGGAAGTACTCTTATGGCTACGAAGAATGTTGCAGACGAGACTTTAAAGGTTTTAAAAGACAACAAGTTGCGTGTCACTCCACAGCGTCATGTAATTTTGTCATATCTTGCTAGTCATCATAATCATCCATCAGTTGACACGATTCACGCTGCTTTAAATAAGGAGCTTCCCAATTTAGGTGCATCAACCATTTACAACACATTGAATACATTCGTTGAACGAGGACTCGTCATTGAACTTCAAAATGGCGATGGAAGTACTCATTACGATTATTTCGGAACTCCCCACTACCACGCTATTTGTACTAACTGTGGAAAAATTGTTGATGTTTCATATGAGGGATTTGGCAAAGATGAGAAGGAATTCGAAAAGAAAACTGCTGAGTTATCTGGGTATATGATCTCTGGTAATCATATGGAGGTTTACGGTTTGTGTCCTGAGTGTCAGATTAAGCTTGGAATTTCTCGAGGTTAGGTTGGTGTTAAAAGCAGATGTGCGAAAACTGCCGGTTCCGGAAGGAAATAGATTTTTTGGCTGGAACGCTGCCGGGATCGTTTGAAGCTATTTCAAAGTTCGAAATATCTCCAAAGCGACCCTTTCACTAAGCTGACTTCGTCAGCAAAGTGAAATTTGGCGGCTGAGCCAAAATCTATTTCCTTCCTCCACCTAGTTCTCACTCTGTTTATAAGCTTGGTGGTATTCTAAGCTTTATCTTTTTGGGTGTGGATTTGGTTTTTATATGTAAATTTGTTAAAAATTGAGTACAAAAAAAATAAGGTCGAAAACAAAATTTATTGTTTTCGACCTTATTTTTTGTTCTATTTCATATTCACTTTGTTACGCTACCCTCTGGTACTTCATCCCTCGCTAACGCATCGGTTAGATAGTGTGTTATTTCTTGCATTGCTTTTTCTACTATTGCTGATCTGTTACTTCCTACTAGATCCATGCCCTGGGCTCTTATTAATTTCATTTGTATTATTCCCATGAAATTCATTATGGTTCTTATGTAGTTTGGGGCGAAGTCGGCGTTTACGTATTTTAAATCATGCTCATAGTCACTTCCGCTGGATTGGATGTAGGCTACTTTTTGATGTCCGTCTAATAGGCCTACCGATCCCTCTGCCGTGTATTTGAAGGTTTTCTTCGCTATGAATATGTTATCTATGTAATCTTTTAATTTTGTTACTACATTGAAATTGTGTAGTGGCATCATTATTAGGATTAAGTCGGATCTTTTCCATTGGTTTATTAGTTTATCTTGGATTGGCTCGACTATTTCTGGATGATTTAATGTTTCTGCTGAAATTTCCGGAATATTGTTTTTAGGATTGTAAAGTTCTAACTCTTCAATTTCGTCTTCTGGAGCAAGTTTGTTAATCATTTCGATGCTGTGTTTTTCTAGTTTATTAATCGTTCTAGCTGGATTATTGTAATCTGGATGTGCATTTATAATTAAAACCTTCATATTGTTATTACCTTTCTAGTACAATTTATTTGAGGTGGTGATCTAATGTTCCATATTAACCGAGATAGTCATGAACAAATTTATCTACAATTGTATCGACAATTACGTGCGGAAATTGAAACTGGTGTCCGTCTTCCTACGCAAGCTGTACCGAGCACTCGATTTTTGGCAAAGTCTCTTTCCGTCAGTCGAAATACTGTCGACCATGCATTCCAAGACTTAGTAGCTGAAGGTTATTTGGAAAGTAGGCCGGGTGCTGGATATCATGTCGCCACTCACCTTCCAATTTTTTCAGCTCAGTCCAACATTACTGATCAAGAGCCTCTTCAAGAAAAATTTATATACGATTTCACTGATGATTATGATCGCATGACTTTATTTCCAAAACGAGCTTGGCTTGATGCTGAACAAAGTATGATGCTCGGTGGTTTGACTCATATTCAACCAGCAAATGGAGATTTACAATATCGAGAGCAACTAGTAAATTACTTGGCACGATTGAAAAATATTGATGTTGACGCTGACCAAATTGTTGTTACGAATGGATTCAACGAAGCTGCGGGAATTATTGCGAATCTAATTCCTAACTTGGCTGAAAATAAAATTGCTGTGGCAAATCCAATTGCTCCAAATGCTAGTGGCATCTGGAATCGGCTAGGTGTCGATGTCATAGACTTTGACGATATCGATTGTTTGCCTGAAGCATCAGCATACGTAATTTGTCCGACTCATAATTTTCCAGATGGGCATGGTCTTGATAACGATGAGCGTCAAACTTTTTCAAAATGGCTGATTAAAAATAACCGTTACTTGATTGAACTCGATACTGATGGAACACTGATTTATGATGGTAATCAGACTCCAGCAATCCATCACTTTTTGGATGGTCGAAAGAGTTTCTACTATACTAATTACGACGATACTTTAGGATCTGCTCTATGCATGGGGATTCTTGTTTTGCCAAAAGAACTGCTCCCCATTTATAAAGAAAAGTATGGAAAACTTCCCAATCGAAATTCTTTATGGCAGCAACAAATTCTTAGTCGTATGATTGCTAACGATTCTTTGGAAAGGTATATTCGACAATTAACAATTGTTTATCGTAACCGACGTGAGTTATTAATTGCTTCTTTAAAAAAGAGTCTGGGGTCAAAAATTGAATTTACTGGCACGAATACTGGTACATTTATTGTGGCTAAGCTTCAAACAGACCAATCAATCTCCAAACTAATTCGGTCTGCCAGTGAAGTTGGTGTTGGAATTGTTAATCCCGACCGATGTTGGCATAACCAGCCTAAAGATGATAAAAGCATCATCATGAGTTTCCGACAAGTTGACGATGATAAAATTATCGATGGAGTCAAGGCTTTGGCAGAAGTTTGGGACCAGTTGCTTTGAACACAAGTACTAGTTTAGATTGTTTAAGGGATTTTCAAAGGTCCAGTTAGTAAATTATTCAGGGTGCCAGTTTTGAAAATATTACTCAATTTGCTTTCCTGGTACAAAATATTCTATAATTACATCTTCAGATGACACGTTAATTTAAGGTGGGAATATTTATATGAAACACATAAAAAGAATTCTAATTGCTCTTGGAGTTGTTATTGTTATTGCTCTGATTGCTGGATTCAGTTATTACAAGAGTATCGACAACGCCCTTGATGGTATTCATACTAGTAAAACTAGTGCTTCAAATAAGATTCAAAATGGTAAACCTTTTTCAATTTTACTTTTAGGTGCCGATACTGGTGCTGATGGTCGTACTGACCGTGGAATGTCCGATACTATTATTGTTATTACAGTTAATCCAAAAACTGATAAAGCTACTATGTATTCTGTTCCTCGTGACACTTTGGCCGAAATGGTTGGTGACAAGAAGAAAAATGTTCAAAAAATCAACGCCGCGTACAATATTGGTAAGAGCACCATGGCAAAAAATTCTATTAGTGAATTATTGAATGTTCCCATCGATTACAGTATGGCAGTTGATATGAACGCTATTAAAACCACTGTCGATTATGTCGGTGGAATCGATGTCGATTCTCCAATGAAGGTTAGTTTTGACGGAGTAACTATTCAAAAAGGTAAGCATCATTTGAATGGTAAAGAAGCTCTCACTTATGCACGTATGAGATATCAAGATCCCCGTGGCGACTATGGTCGTCAACAACGTCAACAACAAGTTTTGAAAGCCGTTGTTAAGAAACTTAAGACTCCTGAATATCTGGTAAAATTGCCCGGTCTGATTAAAAAATTAGGTGTTGACGTCAATACCGACTTAACGGATAAGGAAATCAGACAAATACCAATGAAATATCACAGTGTTTCAACTGATTTCGATACTGGTCACTTGCAAGGTAAGACCGCTTGGATCAACGGTAGTTCTTATCAAGTTGCTCCAACTAATAATCTTCAAGATGGTTCTGACACATTGAGAACATCCCTCGGATTATCTACTGAAACAATTAGTAATACTGAAACCACTTTGAACAAGTTGAATGGTAAATTCTTTAAAAATAATGACGATACTGATTATGATACAAATGGTTTGAATACTACTTATTACACAAATAATACTCATTAGACACAAAAACAGCCGAGAAAATTTTCTCGACTGTTTTTTATTAATTAGCTTTATATACATCATTCCTTTTTGATGCTTTAACCACACCAATTTTGACTTAACAAAACGATAAGTGTTTGGCATTGACCGTGCGAATATAACTGTTGCATAATCAGTAATCGAATTGAAGCATCTGCGTTTGGGGTTAGAGTCTGTATCTACTTTGAATACTGCAGCAAGACTTTGAGATGTTAGGGAGAATCCAATTTTTGAAAATAGCAGTACCTCCTGAACATTATAATAATTTCGATATCATTTACACCCACTATAGTCTATTAGTCTGAAACTTTTATTAAAACTTTTCCCTTTGGACGACCAGAGGTAATTAGTTTGAGGGCATCATTAATATCATCTAAAGTAAATTCAGTTGGATCAACTGCTGGAACAATATTGTTATCTTCAATTATTTTGGTAATTTTCTTAAGTTGTTCGCCATCACTGCGGACAAATATAAATCTATAACTAGCACCCTTTTTAGCAGCAGCATTATCAAATTTCTTACCATTCATTGAGAATAAAAAGCTTTTGACAAATCCAAAATCACGATCTTTTGCAAACTGTTTGTTTGGTCCCATGATTAGAGAAAGCAAACGTCCACCTGGTTTGATTACCGAAAGTTCGTGGTTAAGTTCTTGAACACCACGTGTATCAATAACTAAATCAACATCTTTCAATTTTTCCCAGTAGTTTTCAGTTTTATAATCTAGATATTCATCAGCGCCAATCGCAATTGTGCGTTCTTTTTGTGCACCACTACCTGTGACGATAACGTGCAGTCCCATGTCTTTAGCAATGGGAATTGCCATTTGACCAAATGAACCTGACCCACCGGGAATAAGCACCGTTTGACCAGCATGGGCGTTGAGTTCTTCATGTAATCCTTGATAAGCTGTTAATCCGGTTAAAGGCGCCGCAGCACCGTTTTGTGGATTTAAATTCTTAGGTAATAAAGCAATTGCATCGCTATCAACGGCAACAAATTCGGCAAAGCCACCACCAGTTTTAATTGGTAATCGACTATAAATCACATCCCCAACTTTGAAGGCATTAACCTTCGAACCAATTTCTACAATTTCACCTGTTATTTCATTTCCCATTGTATGTGGCATTTTATAGTTTTGAATAATTTTGACGCTACCAGTACCAATCAAGTTTTCCAGCGGATTGACAGCAGCGTATTTCACTTGAACCAATGCTTCTGTATCGGAAATTTTTGGTGTAGGTATATCTCTAACAGTCAATTGATAATTTTTATTATACGAATCTAATTGTGCAGCTTTCATGGGCTCTCCTTCATTTGGTGACAAACTAGTCATTATGTTACTTGTTGAAACAAATATACACCTTCTGGTTACAAATCACAATATTTGTTACCAGTAAGTTTCTATGATAAACTTCGATTAATTACAAAACACAGAGGCTGTATATTGGAAAAATTAGGAACACTTCTTAAATCAATTAGACATGACCAGCATCAGACTCAGAAATCTGTCGCTAGTGGTATTTGCTCACAATCAATGTTGTCAGCTATTGAAAATAACGAATACTTACCAAACGCTGCGATTTTTATTCAGTTGGCGAAAAGATTGAATATCGATCTCAACCAAATTGGTTTGGCTAATAATTTTGATATTAGCTCCCAAAAAAATTTTAACGACACCCTATCCAAATTGTGTGGAGAACATAAGTATCAACAGTTACTGGATTTTCTTCAACAAGATGAGGTCATTGACCAACTCGAAGAAGGTACCCAAACTCAAGCCTACTATTACTATTTGGCGGTTGCGCAAATGCAAACTGGCCACACGGATGACGCCTTTACCTCTGGAAAACTTTCCATAGCTGAAGCTAATGATCGTGAACCCAGTACTCTTACGCGCTTGGCATATATTTCTTTGGCGTATGCGCACGCAACTCAACATAAGGGTAAATTGGCGCGTGCAAATCAAGACTTAGCTTTCAATAATTTGGAAAAATTGAAATATGACGAAGATCAGAACATCTTGTTCTACTTGGCGGCATTAATTGATTATGAGCTGCAGGATTATGAAGGCTCTGCAAACAAGCTCAAGGACGGCATCAAGTTTATCACTAGTCACAACTCACATTACATGCTGGCTAACTCATATTATTTGCTGTCACTGATTGCCGAGAAATTGAACAACGATGTCGAGAAGATTGAAGCTTCAAAGCGTTCAAACTTATTCACAGATTTATATGAGGAAAATGTTTTTGAAGATATATAAACCAAAATCGTCGTCCTATAGTTAGGTCTGGAAACGAAAAAAAGGTCGTGACATTGTCACAACCTTTTTGTTATTTCCTATTAATTCCTAAGCTATCACGCAATCCTAGTTTTGGATCATGTGCCAATCTCACTACTAAATCAGCGATACTGGTAATTGAAACATCATGTCCACCAAAGGGTTCACCCTTCTTAGTGATTTCATAATCGGTGTCGTCACTGTTATCAAACCAACCAGGACGGATAACTGTGTAGTCCAAATCTGAAGCTTCAATAATATCTGCAGCTTTACGATACGAGCTGAGCATTGGGTTAGAATTCAAGTTTCCTCCACCCATTGAAGCAGGAATCTCGTTGTAAATTCCCATTGATGTGATGAACAAAAGACGTTTAACGTCTGACTTGTCCATGGCAGTAACGATTGATTGTGCCATCGTACCCAAATTTCCACTTAAGGCTGCGAATACAACATCCTGTCCCTCTAAGGCTTGTGCTAGAACAGCTTGATCAGTTACATCACCAGAAATAGTTTTCTCACGATCTGGATTCACCTTACGCAATCTGGCTGCATGTCTAGCCATTAAAGTTAGCTTGTCATCTGTGTTTTGCAAAAAATAACTTCTAGTTGTGCTACCTACGGAACCAGTGGCTCCAATAATCAATACATTAGTCATAATCATGACCTCCTCTTATTAACAAAATTCATTATATTACCTTATAGTTGGTGTAAGGCAACAGTTATTTTAAATATTTTTGAAAAAAGTTTTATTTACTTATGCCACCATATTGACATCACATATATCAGTTGTACAATTACTTCATTATTACAGTTAGTCGAAGTAGAAAGAAGTGTTTAATTTGGCAACATATACTGTTCAACAAGTAGCTAAAAAAATGGATCTTACAACTTATACTGTTCGTTATTATCATGATCACGGGTTACTTCCTTTTGTAAAACGTGATAAGAACAACAATCGTGTTTTTGATGATGCAGATCTTGAATGGGTTAAATTGATTACGTGTTTGCGTGCAACTGGTATGCCTTTGGACCAAATCAAGCAATATTTTGACTTGGTTATTGAGGGTGAAGATACTGTTCCTGAGCGTTATCAGATTATGCTTAAGCAACAACAGAAAACTCTTGATGAGATTAATGAGTTACAAAATCATTTGAAAACTATTAATTTCAAGGTTGCTCATTATGCGGATTTGTTGATTAATCATCAGCCCGATTCGTTTGAGCCTTCTAACATTCGAGAAAAATCTGCCGAAAAATAGGTTTTGGGGCGGTTCACTGTCGACTGCGAAGGGAAATCGATTTCTGACCTGGAACGTGGTGGGCACAATTTGAAACCATCTCATAGTGCGAGATGTTTCCAAACTTGGCCTTTGAGGTAAGTCGGGACGGTTCCCCGACTAACTCAAATTTCACCACTGAGGTCAAATCGATTTCCCTTCTCCGTCTGGTTCTCCGCGTAACTTTTTTTCTGGTATTTTCTGGATGTTTGTTTATTTTGTTTTATGTAATATTTTGGTTTTTTATTTGATATCGATATCTTTTATTTGAAAATATCAAAAGATTCAGGAATTTAAATCATTATTTCACGTTCCTGGAGACTGCCCTTCGGTGGTCTCCTCTTTTTTTATTCATTTTTTCAATTTTTTTGGAACATATGATTTCGATTACATATTCGCATAAGCTTATTAATATTATAATAAATTACAACCATGTGAACATCACTTTACAATACGTCGTGTTCTGTTGAAGCTGGCTTTAAATTTTTGTATTCTGTAACAGCAAAGAAATGCAGGAGGAGAAATTAAATGCGTAAAAACTTGCTACTAACTAGTGTTGCGGTGTTAAATACTTTAGCAACAGTGGCTGTACCTAGTGTTGTTTCTGCTGAAACTACTGATACAGATCAAAATACAAATAATGAAACTGAAGTTACACCTACTAAGGAAGATACTTCTGACAGTGATGCTGTTATTACTGAGGCTTCTGAAGATCCAGATGTGGCTACTGGTAATGGTGCGGCTAATACTATTGTGGGACCTCATGTTGATAAAGCTGATCCTACTGTGGCTCACTCTATGGATATGGAAGGTCTTGAAGCTGCTGAAGCTAATGTTTTATCACGTTCATGGTCTTCTCAACAACGTTGGGCTGAATCAGTTGGACCTATGGCTCAACGTTCAGCTCAAAGATATAACTTATATGCTTCAGTTATGATGGCTCAAGCTATTATTGAATCTGGCTGGGGTGGATCAGCTTTAGCGTTGCCACCTAACCATAACCTTTTCGGTATTAAAGGTAGTTACAATGGCCAATCAGTTTATATGAGAACAGCTGAATATAGTTCAACTTATGGTTGGTACTATATCAATGCTGCTTTTGCCAAATACCCTACTTATGAAGAATCATTCAACGATAACGGTGTAAAACTTCGTTATGGTTTAACTTGGAATGGTGCTTTCTACAAAGGTACTTGGAAAGAAAATACTCGTTCATACCGTGATGCTACTGCTTGGTTGCAAGGTCGTTACGCTACTGCACCTAACTATGCTTCAGTATTGAATAACATCATCGACTCATATGATTTAACAAGATGGGACTCTAAACCAGTTCCTCAAGAACCAGAAGTTGATGCGGGTATGGATGCACCACTTAATGGTGAATTCTTCAACTATGAAGATATCGGTACAATCAAAAACGCTAATGGCGCCAAAATGTATGTTCAGGCTGACCCAAATTATCCTACAAAACGTACATTACCAAATGGATCAAACTGGCGTGTAACTGGTAAAGTTCTTTCAAACCAAGGTGAACTTTACTTCCGTGTTTCAACTAAAGAATACGTTAAGGCTGCAGATATTCAATTGAAATCTTCAACTGAAGGCGAGACAACACACAAGATTATCAAGGCTACTAACCCTGATAGTTATGCCGTTCCACTCGTATCTTTCCATGAAAACAACAAGATGAAAGATAGTAATCGTGGTTTAGCTAACGACAATTACTGGGCTGTTGATAAGACTCGTGTCGTAGATGGTCACACTTATTATCGTGTTTCTACTAATGAATGGATCAAAGATACATACGCTACAATTACACAAGGTTAAGATAAAAAAAATTCGACTTAGATCATTTGATCTAGTCGAATTTTTTTATGCAAACTTTGGATTTGCTGTTCTGATTAAATTTGGATATATCAAGGAAAGACGCTTGTATGCCGCATCGACATCACTTGGAATGTCCACGTGTAAGATGAAGTTCTCACCTTTTGGACCATATCCATTTTCATCGTCTGTTAACCTGGATATTTCTCCAAGTAAAAGACTGATATAGTGCTCCATTGACCACATGCCAGGAATCTTTTCGGTAAATTGAAGTTCTCCATTTACTTCTTCAACCTCTGCTTGATACGTTGAGAAATCAGTCACTAAGACATTGGGAGCCATTTTGTTCATTCTGGCTGTCATTCTCAACATCATCGTTGAATCTTGCATCATTAAAATCGTCTGTAGGTTTATTTTGTGTACGTCTAGGAGACTGAGCAAATTATCTATATTGTTACCACAGTTAGTCGACTTTGTTTCTAAACAATCTGCTTGAACATTATATTTATGTTGGATATACCTCTGAAAAATTTCCGCTTCTGACATCCCTGTTATATCTAGTTCGGGATATAGTTCGTTTACCACTTTAATCAAATCGGGTGTTGTGTGACCTGCGCCCCCTACTATTACGTAGTGCTTTGCAATTTGATTTTTGATTGCTTGAGCAAATAGATTTCCGCCAGTTATGATACTGCCACCAAACAGTACACAGACATCGAATCTTGTTACTCCGTATTGAGATTTTAGAGTTTCAACTTCTAGATTTGGGATATCTCTTTGGGATAGAAAGTTGGCTATTTTGTTGATGTCTTGGGATTTTGTCATGGGTTTGGTGGCTCCTTTGGGGTTTTGTACACTATAGCAGATTTTGGGTATGAAAAACCAAGATTGTGGTTTGGACAATCTTGACTTTTGTTTGGGTGGTTGGTTAATTTTAAACTATAGCTTTGGTTTACACTATTCTGAGTTTGTTGTGAACTCCAAATAATCTTCTTGTGCTGAACATTTTTTTGACTATGATTATTTTCTCTTGGTTCACTTTCATGTAGCGGAAACGTTAAAAACAAAACTGACCCACACATATAAGTCGTCCAGAGCTGCGGGGGTGTTACGCACCCCTCTGCTTGAATTTTTAAGTGAAATCTTGATTGGTGATATCGGTTTTGAGCGACTTTTTGAATATGATTATATTCTCTTGGTTCACTTTCATGTAGCGGAAACGCTAAAAAACAAACTGGACACTGCGTGTAAGCTGGACAAAGCTGCGGGGCGTTACGCGCCCTCTCCGCTGTGTCGCATCTTACACTCCGTGCCCAAGTGCGTTTGTTTTTTGGCTCTATTTTTTATCCTTCCCCATCTTTAAAAGCGGGATAAAGTGTCATCCCTCCATCGATAAACAGTGTAATTCCTGTTACGTAGCTGGATTCGTCTGATGCTAGCCAGGCTGCTCCTGCTGCTACTTCTTCTGGGGTTCCTATTCTGTTCATTGGTACCATTGATACTGTTTTGTCGTATTGTTTCTTGTCGGCAAACTTTTCGGCGTTGATTGGTGTGTTAATGGCTCCTGGGCCGATGGCGTTTACTCTTACGTTTTGGTTGGCGTATTCCATTGCGATTGTCTTGGTGAATAGTTTTACACTACCTTTTGCGGCGGCATAACTGGCAAATGTTGGCCATGGGATTGCTTCGTGGACTGACGACATGTTGATGATGTTTCCTTTTTTATTATTTTTTACAAAATAATCTAGGGCAACTTTTGATCCGAGGAATACTCCTGTTTGGTCGACTGCTGTCACTTTATTCCAGTCATCGAGACTCAATTCATGAGTTGGTGACTTGATTTCCATTCCGGCGTTGTTGATCCAAATGTCCATGCCGCCGAAGTTTTCGACAGCAGCATCCAAAAGGGCTTTTGCTCCTTCTTCAGTACTGATGTCGGCTTGGACAATTGCTGCTTTTCCGCCCTCGTCGGTGACTGATTTGGCAGCTGATTCTGCACCTGCTTTATCACTGTGGTAGTTGATTACAACGGACATTTTTTCTTGTCCGAAACGCTTGGCAATGGCGTGCCCGATTCCCTTTGATCCGCCAGTTACGACGGCTACTTTTCCATTCAAATCTGTGTACATAGGATTCCCTCTCTTCTTTTACTTGGTATGTTCGGTTCTATTAGATGATATGCCGGCTGTTTTGTCAACGAAATTGCCACATATCTTTTGAACGAAGCTTATAGTAGACCTTCCAGTTAGGTCGAAGGCAACAACTTTTTTGAAAAAAGTTTTATTTGCTTGGAATTTAGTTTTGCGGTGGTGAGTTTTTGTTGTGATAGTCAAAAAGACATTCAAAGTTCGAATGTCTTTTTTTCGTGATTAAATTCGTATTTATCGGTCACTTGAGTTTGTAGGTGTTAGTTGTGACTGTTTTAATGATTGTTAATTTTAGTTTAGTGATTCGCTCCCCTTGATTACTGTGGAAACGCTAAAAACAAAACTGGGGCACACATATAAGTCGTCCAGAGCTTCGGGGGTGTTACGTACTCCTATGATTGGAAATTGAGGTGAACTTATTATTTGTGGGATTGGTTTTGAATGATTTTTTGAGTATGATTGGTTTTACTTTGTTCACTTTTATGTAGCGGAAACGCTAAAAATCACACTCAACACTGCACACAAGGCGCCCAGAGCTGCGGGGGTGTTACGCACCCCTCTCCGCTATGGTCGTCTTGTGCTCCGTGTTGAAGGGCGTGTGATTTTTGGCTCTTTTTATTCTTGGTGTCCATTATGCCACATGTCAACGGCGGTATCTGATAAGCTATTTAGTTTTTCCATATCTTCCTCAGAAATCTTGAAGTCGAGTTTTGCGTTGTCGAGGATGTGTTCTTTGTGGGTTGCCTTTGGCAGTGGTAGAGCTCCGTTTTGAATTACAAATTGGATTGCTAGTTGAGCTACACTGGCTTTATATTTTTCTGCGATGCGTTCTACTGTTGGGTTGCTTAGCATTCTACCTGTTGCTAGTGGTGAATATGCTTCTACTAGAATGTCGTTTTCTTTAGCATATGCAGAAATCTTTGGTTCTGTGTATCCTACGTAATATTGGATTTGGTCAACTGCTGGTTTTACGTTTGAGTTGTCGATCAATGCTTTCATGTCTCTGACATTAAAGTTTGACACGCCGATTGACTTAACTTTTCCTGTTGCTAGGATTTCTTCCATTGCTTTCCAAATTTCTTGGTTGGCTTTGTCATATTTTGCAGGATCAGCTGGTACGTTACCCATTTCTTGCCATGGGAATGGTGCGTGAATTAAGTACAAGTCAAGGTAGTCGATATCTAGATTGTTGAAAGTTGTTTCAAAATCCTTCTTGGCACCTTCATATGTCTTTGTTTCACCAGGCAATTTTGATGTGACGTAAATTTGGTCACGGGGAATTCCTGAGTCACGGACAGCTTGTCCCACTTCTTTTTCATTTCCATATGCTAAAGCAGTATCGATATGACGATATCCGGCTTCCAAGGCGTCAAGAACTGATTGGCGAGTCTTTTCAGCAGGCATTTGCCATGTACCAAAAGCTACTTTAGGAATTTCTAAACCATTGTTTAATGTGTATGTTTCATCTAATTTTGTCATTTATTAACCCTCTTTCGATCAATTTCAATATCAATCGTATACCTTCGACCATACTCGAACGCAACATTTATTTCAAAAATATATTTTTTCTCATTTATCGAATCCTTTATTTTTATAAAATTTAGCGTAAAATTGATGTTGTAAAGGTTTTCACAAACTGTGAATTCAAGAATATTTTTTGGAGGAATTATAATGGTTAGTCAACATGATATAGGTCGTTGGGACGCTTCCTACGACGTTGTAGTTTTAGGATTTGGTGGAGCAGGTGCCACTGCTGCCCGTTTTGCAGCGGATGATGGAGCAAAGACACTATTAGTCGATTCAGCCCCAGAAGGCCACGAAGGTGGTAACACTCGTTACGCCGCACAACTAATTAACTGCGGTGACAATTTTGACGGTGAAAAAGAATATTATAAGAACTTAACTAAGCCAATGGACTTAGATGAAGACATGATCGACACATACGTTGAGGGTATGGTCGATATGCCAAATTATTTAACAAAATATCTCGGTGTCGAATCCCCAATCAACGCCAAAGACAAATTTTCAGCCGACTCAATCTTTGCTTCAATGATTGCTGAATACCCCGAATATGGCGGCAGTGAAGCCAACAATTACTTGATGGTTCATGACGGGATTTTCGATGCTGCCCTATGGAAAATTTT
This sequence comes from Companilactobacillus ginsenosidimutans, assembly GCF_001050475.1. Taxonomy (NCBI): domain Bacteria; kingdom Bacillati; phylum Bacillota; class Bacilli; order Lactobacillales; family Lactobacillaceae; genus Companilactobacillus; species Companilactobacillus ginsenosidimutans. Next base: position 1,406,640 of record NZ_CP012034.1, read on the forward strand.
GCGTCAAAAAGTATTGGACCGTGCGGATATGATTGATGTTTGGTATAAGTCTCCAGCTCAACATTTGATTCAAGATCCTATCACAAAAGAAGTTATTGGTGTTCAAATTGAGCGTGAGCATGTTGTCCGTAATATCCGTGCTAAGAATGGTGTCATTATGACCATGGGTGGTTTCGAAAACAACAAGCAAATGATGCAAGATTATACTGGCGCATTTAAGGCCGCACCACTTGGCTCAATTTACAATAAGGGTGACGGTGTCAAAATGGCTGAGGAAATCGGTGCAGACATGTGGCACATGCACAACTATGAATCACTAGGATTGCTTCACGGACTAGCATTTGATGTTCCTGAAGGAACTCGCGCACAGTTAATCCTCAGCTTCCCAGAAATTGTTAATGGTAGTGTAATTACTGTTGGTGATGATGGTAGCCGTTACTTCGACGAAAGTACATCAAATCGTCACGGTCACATTTTCCAAAATGGTCACTGGCGTGTTCCTGCAACAAATGTACATCCCTACTTAATTTTCGATCAAGCACAATACGATAGAATTAAAGCTGCTAAAGATTTACCATACAAGGACTTCTTTAACGTACTGACAAAAGCCGATAGCATCAAAGATTTAGCAAAACTAATTGATGTTAACCCTAAGACATTGAACAAGACAGTTAAAAACTTCAATCAATTCGCCGAAAATGGCACAGATTATGCTTGGGGACGTGATCCAGAATCAATGATTGCCTTCTCAGATGGTCCTTTCTATGCCGCACCATTGACACACAACGTTTTGAACACACAAGGTGGAGCTCGTCGTAATACACACGCCGAAGTTCTCGACCCAAGTGGCAACTTAATTCCACATCTATACAGTGCCGGTGAATTTGGTGGTATCAACGCCAACGAATATCAAGGTGGTCAAAACCTTGCTGAATGCCTTATTTTCGGTAAAATAGCTGGAGAAAACGCTGCTGTACCAAAGGCAACTTATCAAACGACTGCACCTGCAGAAAATAATCAACCTGCAGAACCAGTCGCTGTAGCAGTCAACTTAGGTAGTGATGCCAAGCCTAACAACGAAGAATTCACAACTGCTGACAACCAATACTTAGGTAAAAGTAATTCTGGTATGGGTGGCGAAGTAGTCGTCAGAGTCACAGTTGATGATGGTAGCAACATCCAAAATGTTGAAATCCTTCAACAAAGCGAAAGCGATGATGTTGCCTCAGACGCACTTGCAGAACTACCAAAGAGAATCGTTGATCAAAATACTTACGATGTTGATTCAATTTCCGGAGCATCAGCCTCAAGTCGTGCTATTAAAGACGCTGTAAAAGATGCACTATCAAAAGCAAATCAACCTGCATAAGATGTAAAATTGCTCGATAAGCCTAGCTTACCGGGCTTTTTATTTTCTCCAAAATAATTTATATACATGATATATATAGTGCTATATTTATAGTATCTTGATCAACAAATAAATTACTATCGACTTATCATATTAAAACTATTAGGATATAACCATGAATAATTTAATGCAGAAATTAAATCAAAAAAGATACCTATATTCGATTTTTTTATTAATAAGTATTTTGGTCGTTCTCCTCGTCAATTGGCATCCGGGCTATGCATTTTCGACCGGAGACTATCGTTTCCACATTAATCGAATAGGAGCACTGACAACTTCGATTCAACATTTCAATTTCCTACCCAAAGTAGACGAGTATTTCGCAGGTGGATATGGATACGCTGCAAGTTTATTTTATCCTGATATATTTTTATACCCAGCTGCCATTCTTAGACTGCTCGGGGTTCCAGTCCTTGTGACCTACTTATTAACCCAAGTGGGAATAAATTTCTTCACACTGTTTATTACTTACATTGCTGGAAAAAGGTTGAATTTTTCAACCAAGAATAACTTGATTTTCACCTTCATATACTTCCTTAGTACATATCGCCTTCAAGTACTTTATAGTCGTCAAGATCTAGGAGAGTTAATGGGAATGATTTTCTTCCCACTCGTACTGTCCGAACTATTAAAATTCAAAAAAGGTGACACAAATGAGTGGTATATTTTCTCGTTCGCGATGATTGGGATTGGATTGTCTCACCTAATTTCACTGTTCATGATTCTTTGTTTCTGTGTTCTATTCGTTTTATTGAACATTAAATATTTCTGGAACAAAAATGCAATTCGAAATATTCTCAAAGCCGCCGGGCTGACAATCGGAATTGTATTTGGAATTTACGCACCGATCCTAGAACAAATGATCAGTCAAGATTTCACCGTCTCAACTGACCCTTTAATTCGAATTTATGAAGAAACACAGCCGCTTACAGAACTAGTGGCACATTCGTTCTCAAACCAAGTATTTCACGCGGGCACTGTAAACATTGGATTCGTAATATTCATCGGGCTCGTGGTTTACACCATCTACAACTTCATCAAATGTAAGAATATTAGTTTGACACTAATTGCGCTCTTTCTTTTCATATCCTGCACACAATTTTTCCCATGGTATTCCATTCGAAATTCAATCTTTGCATCATTCCAATTTCCATGGAGATTTTTCTCACTGATTTCATTGATTGTCGCCTACTTTATTGCTAACGACGACCTCAATTTATTCAAAATTAAATATGCGACGACTGCTTTAATGGTTGGATTGATGGGTCTTACTGTTGCGTTTGCACAATTCACGACCCAAGCTTCACCATGGCGCATGAATCAATACTCGACTTACAACAATATCAGCACTTATTTGATTGGCGCTGGCCACGAATATTTACCTTGCGAGATCAACTACAATGAAATCAAGACTGACGAACCCAGGTTGCTCGGCTATGATTCAACTGATGTTTCAGTCTCACATAAAGAAATTACGAATAATAACGTTAAATTCTCTTTCAATACTAAAAATAAAGATGCAAAAGTCGTTTTACCCCTATTTTTCTACAAGGGATATCAAGCAAAGGTCACTGGCACCGGTAGTTCAACTACTCCAGTCTTAAACAACGACAACGGGCAAACCAAAATTTACCTTAACGGTTCCGGAACAGTTTCAGTTCAATATCATTACACAACAGTTCAAAAATTGAGTTTGACTGTTTCACTCATTTCAACACTTTACTGCTTTTTCATCATCTGGCGTCGCAAACAAACGATGCCGTAAAAATAGAGCATAGGATTAATTTCCTATGCTCTTTTGTGTGTGAAATTTCCCATGCCTTGACATGTTTTAACAATACGCTGATTGAAATGATCTTTCTGAACTTGTTCAATCATCAAACGTTGTTCTTCCGGAATCAAATCCAACACTTTTTCATATTCTCCGGAGGAGATTCTTTCGTGTAATTTGACATGATCTTGAATGCTCAAACTATAAACAACCGCTTTAAAATCTATGGTATTTAACAGGCTTTTCAAATACCAATAACAATATCCATTCCAAATTAATATTTTTGAAAACATATATTGTTTAATGATTTTATACAAACAATATACATATGCTGCTCCTATTAAAATTTGTACGATTGGTGGAACCCCAAGTATAAATATCACCACAAATGCTGGTACAAAAATTGTACTCAATATCGTCAAAACATTGCCGACACTTTTCATAATAATCTCCCCTGAACCTTTTTCTAGCATCAGAATAACAGCTCAACCACGGGGTGTATACAACTAATTAGCAGTCATATTCAGAAATAATTTTTGGTAAAAATATAATTTTATTATCTTATTACTCAGGAAATTCGATCATTTTATTCAATTTGATTGATTATCAAATCTAACAAATAACCACATTTTAGAAATATGTGGTGTTTAACAATATTTTGGTGGATTTGTGTTCTCAAACCATTCTGAAATCGTTTTAACCTATAATTATTTTATAAAAGCGCTTTCGAAAGGTCGAACATGATACAAATATCACCTGTAAACATTGATCACAATACGGAAATCAATATGCAAAAACTGTTAGATGGACTTGCCAAACCCATTGCTGGACTGGGTAATTTAGAGGACTTAGCCGTAAAAATAGCCGGTATCGAACGAACAACTCACATCAATGTCAGCAAGCGATGCTGTCTACTTTTTGCTGCAGATCACGGAGTTGTTGAAGAAGGCGTTTCCGCTACACCTAAAGAAGTCACTGCTCTTCAATCCATTAACTCAGTCAAAAGAACCACAACAATCGGAGTTTTGACCAAGTTAAATCATTGCGACTTGAAAGTTACCGATGTTGGAGTTGATTACACCTTTCACGACTCCAGAATCATTGACTGTAAAATCTCAAATGGAACTAAAAATATGGTTCACGAGGACGCCATGACGCGTGACCAAGCCGAAACATCAATCAAAATTGGCATGGCTTGCGCTAAACAAGCAATCGACGAAGGTAACGATATTTTACTAATAGGCGAGTTAGGCATCGCCAACACAAGCTCAGCCAGTGCCATCATTGCCGCAGCCTTAAATCTACCAGCCGAAAAAGTAGTCGGTCGTGGATCAAACATTTCTGACGAACGATTGGTACACAAAATCGAAGTTGTAAAAACTGCATTGAAAAACAGAAATTGCGACTCAGATGATGCCATTGATATCCTAAGCAAAGTAGGCGGATTCGAAATTGGAGCCATGGCCGGAGCAATAATTGAAGCAGCAAACTCAGGAGTACCAATAGTACTAGACGGATTCCTAACCTACTCATCATGCATCCTAGCCCAGAAGTTCATCCCCGGGATCGGAAAACACGTAATAGCCTCACACGCATCACACGAATTAGGAACAAAATTAGCATTAGAAGCACTCAATCTAGAAGCAAATTACAACCTAGATTTAGCTGTAGGAGAAGGATCAGGCGCAGCACTATTACTACCCTGGTTAGACGCAATAGATCAACTAATAAAAAATATGGCAACACTCAAAGATTTAAACGTACACTTTGCAAAATAACCTCAATACCAAAAAAGAAGCTTATTCCAGACGGAGTAAGCTTCTTTTTGAAACCATCATTTCTCAATTTTCCAAATTTTTACTAAGAACACTATAAAGTGAACCCCAAACCCACCAACTAAAAATAAGTAAGCAAATGGCAGCAGTCAACTAATAACCCCACCAACTAAAGAGTTTAGTACCAATTCAGCACGGAGGTAAGGTTTCGCGGGGGCCCAAGCCGTGAATTTATTGTTGACGAGCCAAAAGGCTCGTTTACAATAAGCTCGCTTCGGGATACCGCACTATGGATTCCGAACGAGCCACAGCGTCCACGGCCCCCGCGGAACCTTACCGGAGTGCGGCAGTGAACCCCCTACACTCGAGTTTTCTCTATATTCTTAGCAACAAAATCACCAAACCCACTAGTACTTAACTCTTCAGAACCCCTGACATTGCGGGCAAAATCCATCGTAGTATGCTTCTCAGCAATAGCATCCCCGATGCCCTGCTCAATCAATGTAGCAACTTCATGCCAGCCAATATAATCAAACATCATAGCGCCCGACAACATTAAAGAAGTAGGGTTCAATTTATTTTGACCAGCAAATTGAGGGGCAGTTCCGTGAGTGGCCTCAAAAATAGCCTGACCAGTCTGATAATTAATATTGCCACCAGGTGAAATTCCAATACCGCCAACTTGTGCAGCCAAGGCATCAGAAATATAATCACCATTCAAATTCATCGTAACAACCACGTCAAAGTTTTCCGGATGTAACAAAGCTTGTTGGAAGAAATTGTCGGTTATCACGTCATTTACAATTAACCTTCCAGCAAACTCAGCAGCCGTCAAAGCCTCATCAGCCTTTTCTTGACCTTTTTCTGCTTTAATTTCAGCGTATTCATTCATGGTAAATACATTATCACCATACGTTTCAGCCTCTTCGTATCCCCACTGTTTGAAGCCACCTTCTGTTTTTTTCATAATATTACCCTTATGAACCAAAGTAAGTTTCTTCAAATTGTGTCGGAAGGCATAATCCAGTGCCGCGTGGACAATTCGTTTTGATCCTTCGGAAGATACAGGTTTTATCGCAAAATTTGAAGTCTTAGGGAATCTAACTTTATCTAATTGGTTATTTTCTTTCAATAAATTTAGCAATCCAGTTGCCTCATCACTACCTGCCGAAAAATCAATTCCAGCATAAATGTCTTCAGTATTTTCTCGGAAGACCGCGATATCAACATTTTCAGGATGTGTTACTGGTGATGGTACACCTTTAAAATATTTAACCGGCCTGAAGCAAGCGTAAAGATCCAATTTTTGACGTAATGTAACATTAATGGACCTGTGGCCTTTGCCAATTGGAGTCGTCAAGGGACCTTTAATCGCAACCAAGTTATCAACTAAAGTATCGAGTGTCTCTTGAGGTAACCATTCGCCAGTTTTTTTGTATGCAACTTCACCGGCTAAAAGTGGCTTCCAGTCAACTTTTTTATTCCCGTTATAAGCTTGTTTTACGGCTGCATCGAAGACTACTTTTGCTGCTGACCAAATTTCTGGACCAATTCCATCCCCTGCTATAAAAGGGATAGTTGGTTCATCAGGTGTGACAAGTTTTCCATTTTGCATAGTAATTTTTTCTGAACTCACTATAGAACCTCCTTGATGCAAGTATCATCTATATAACTTCTATCCGTTGGTCCCACATATTCAGAATTCGGACGAATCAAAGTTTTTTCACGTCGTTGTTCCATGACGTGAGCTAACCAACCAGATGTCCGACAAGCTGCAAATACCAAAGTGAAAGTTTCCTTTTCAAGCCCTAAGCAGTGATAAATCAAAGCAGTGTAATAGTCGACATTTGGATGTAGACCAGTTTTCTCGAGCATGTAGTCAGCCAAAGTCTGTTGGATATTGTACAAATCAATATTCCCAGTTTCTTCAGCAAGTTTTTCAGCAATACCTTTTAGAATACAGGCTCTAGGGTCACCATGCTTGTAAATTCTGTGGCCAAATCCCATAATCTTGCGACCTTGCGCCATCTGATCCTTAACAAAATCGATTGGATCTTGGTCGCCTTGAACGATGTCCATCAGCATTTCGAAAACACGCTCATTTGCACCGCCGTGTAGAGGTCCTTTCAATGCACAGACTGCAGCAGTTAGACATGAATAATAATCTGAAAAAGTTGAAGCGACAACTCTGGCGGTGAATGTCGAGGCATTGAATTCGTGGTCCGCGTGCAAAATCATAACTGTATTAAACATTTGAGATAATTCAGAATCTGGCTTTTTCCCAGTCATCATGTAGAGAAAATTGTCAGCAACTCCAAGATCTGGATCAACCTCGAGAAATGGCTTATCATCACGAATCCGAATAATTGCAGCGATTGCCGTTAACATTTTCGCCAAAATCTTGGGCGGTTCATCGTGATCAACATCATTGGTTGTCCCAAGTAGCGAAGTAGTTGTACGCAAAATACTCATCGGATGCTGTGGCTCTCTAGCGATATACAGCAAAAGACGAATTGTTTCAGCTGGCAAGACCATTTTGCTTACCAAATCCTTGCGAAAATCTTCCAGTTCTTCTCTATTAGGAAGGTGTGTCTTCCAGAGCAAATACACCACTTCTTCAAAACTCGCGTGTGCTTTGGCCATTTCTTCTACAGAATAACCCGCATAAGTTAATCGTTCATTTTTTGTTGAACTGATATGAGTTTCATCAACAACAATCCCTGCTAATCCTTTTGGATGATCCATCTTCAATACCTCCTTATCAATTTTTCAATTGTCTAAACTCCTAATTTGTTATCAACCATCATCGGCAAAATACCGTGGGCTTGATAATATTTCTTATCAATTGGCGCATCAAATCTGACTTTAGTGTCGAATTTAATCGTATGATCATTATTCTTAGCTACGACGTGCGCTGTTTTGTCATCACGTGTAATTGAAATTTGTTCGTCACCCTTTAATCCGAGTGATTTAGCACTGTCGCCTGGTTTATATTGCAAAGGTAAAACACCCATCATAACCAAGTTTGAACGGTGAATTCTTTCATAGCTTTCCGCAATAACAGCTTTAACACCAAGAAGTTCCACACCCTTTGCGGCCCAGTCACGAGATGAACCCATCCCATAATCTTTACCAGCCAAAATTACAGTATCAACATTGTGTTTCTTGTAATCCATGGCAGCTTCATAAATAGTTGTATCTTCATCAGTCAACCATGAATGAGTAAAGCCACCTAATTTATCAGGTGTCAGTTCATTTTGGAGACGAACATTTCCAAGTGTCCCTCGCATCATAACTTCGTGGTTACCACGGCGAGAACCGTATGAGTTAAAATCGGGCATTTGAACTCCGTGTGCCAACAAATATTTACCAGCAGGTGAAGTTTTTCCAATAAATCCAGCTGGTGAAATGTGGTCAGTTGTGATTGAATCGCCTAATTTAGCTAACACACGCATATCTTTCAAATCACTAGTTTCAGTGTTTTCAAACAATGGTGGATTAGCAATGTAAGTCGACTTTTCATCCCAAGGATAAGTAGTCGACTTAGCAGCGGGCAAATCATTCCAAGTTTTATTTTGATCAAAAATATTAGCATAGTTTGTTGAGAATAATTGTGGACTGAGATATTTGTGTATAACAGAACTAATCTCATTTACATCTGGCCACAATTCCTTGAAGTAAACTGGTTTTCCATCTTTGTCATTCCCAAGGGGATCTTTCGTAATATCAATATCGACAGTTCCAGCAAGCGCGTAAGCCACAACTAGTGGTGGTGAAGCCAAGAAAGTATCTTTGGTCAATGGATTTACACGACCTTCAAAGTTTCTATTTCCACTTTCAATCGCAGCGATTGGATAAGGATTGTCAGCCAATTTCGACTGCAGATTCTCCTTTAACTTACCTGAGTTACCAATACAAGTTGTACATCCGTAACCAACAATATTGAAGCCTAAGGCATCCAAATATTTTTGTAAGTCAGAAATTTCAAGATACTTAGTAACAACACGTGATCCGGGTGCAAATGAAGTCTTCACATACTTCGGAACTTTAAGACCCCTCTCGACCGCCTTTTGTGCGAGCAGTCCAGCGGCAATCAAAACTTCAGGATTAGAAGTGTTGGTACAACTAGTAATAGCAGCAATTCCTAAGTCACCGGGACGAAGCTTAAAGTCAGTATCTTCAACGTTAACTGGGAAATCTCCCATTTCATCATATTGTCTAAAATGACTAGGCATATCCTTCAAATAAATAAGGTCTTGAGGACGCTTTGGACCAGCCAAACTGCTTTGAACAATACCTAAATCAAGCGATTCGTTCTCAGAGTAATGTCTGTAAGCATCTTCAGATTCATCGTAGAAAAAGCCATTTTCCTTGGCATATTTTTCAACGAATTCAATTTGTTCAGGTGATCTATCAGTCAATTTCATGTAAGCCAATGTTTGATCATCAATTGGGAAGAAACCACAAGTAGCACCGTATTCTGGCGCCATATTAGCAATAGTTGCACGGTTTGCTAAAGGAAGGTTCTTCAAGCCAGGTCCATAGAATTCAACAAATTTTCCAACAACATTATGTTTTCTCAAAAGGTTAGTAATAGTTAACGCCAAATCAGTAGCAGTAGCTGTATCAGGTAATTTACCCGTCAACTTAACACCGACAACATTAGGCATTGGAAAATATGATTCTTGCCCCAACATGCTAGCCTCAGCTTCAATTCCACCAACGCCCCAGCCTAGAACACCTAGTCCATTTATCATGGTCGTGTGTGAGTCAGTTCCAACTAATGTATCTGGAAAAGCAACCATCTTCCCGTTAACTTTTTCCTGACGAATTACTTCAGATAAGTATTCCAAATTAACTTGGTGAATAATTCCGGTATCAGGTGGAATTATCGTCAAGTTATCAAAACTATTTTGCGCCCATTTCAAAAATGTATAACGCTCATGATTACGTTTGAACTCTTTCTTAACATTGAAATCGAATGCTTGTTCATTAGCTGCCATATCAACTTGAACGGAGTGATCAATAACCAAGTGAACTGGCACATCCGGATTAATTTTATTTGGATCACCACCACGTTTCTTAACCTCATCACGCATAGCGGCGAGATCGACAAGTGCTGGAACACCGGTAAAATCTTGCAAGATTACACGTTCAGGTTTATAAGCAACATCTTCGTCATGATTCTTATCCCAATCGATAAACGATGGTAGAAATTTTTTTATAATTGGTTTTGTGGCACTGTGGCGCAAAGTTAATTCCAAGAGAACTCGGATTGAATACGGCATCTTAGAAACTTGCTGGTGATGTGCAGCCAAGTATCCCGCAATATCGTAAAAGGAATAAGTCCTTCCATTAACATGGAACTGTTTTTCGTAATTATCTTCCATTTCGCACCTCGTCCTATAAATTAGATTATTTCTAATAAGTCTAACACCATCTTAATTTTTATGTTAATGAATCATCATTTTTTGAAGTGAGAATTTATTTAAAAATGGCAAAACAGCATTTTAACTTTATTAAACAAAGTAAATATGATGCTTATGCTTAATAAAAATCATATATAGACACATTTTAAAAAAATAATTAATTTGGATATGATAATTCAATTCATGACCAATCCTATATTTTAGTCGAAATATTAAAATTAAATTAGAAAAATGTACAGTGATTACACTTGACCCAATATATTGCTTAACCGAAAAGGCGGACGTATACTAGTGGTTAAGAAACCAGAATTTACATTTTATGAACGAAAAAATGGTCATAATGAGGGATTAGAGTTTATGGACTCTTTGCCAAGGAAAGATCGAGGTAAGTTAATTTCTCAGCTAAAGTATATTAAGAGCGAGGGTATGTTGATCGCGATTAATAAGCAAATTGTAAAGAAACTCGATTCAAATATTTTCGAAATTAGATCTAGCTTAAATCACAACATCCAGCGACTGTTATATTTTAGTATTTCTAATAACTCTTACATCATCACCCACGGTTTTACAAAAAAGACCCAGAGAACACCAATTAGACAAATTGATAGAGCAATAAAAATCAGAAGAGAATATTTTAGGAGTGAAAAAATGGCAAACGTTAAATTTGATGATTATTTAAAAGGACAATTAAAAGATCCAGTGGTTCGAAAAGCTTACGAAGAAGAAATGAAGAGATTAAAGGCTTTACCTATTTTAGAAAAATCAAGCTCTGATGACACAAGTGTCATGCAGAAATCAAAAGATCAAAAGAGAGCCTGAACAGATTTCATCGTTGAGTGATTGTTAACGCAAGTAAATGAAGAAAATGGAAGCTACTATCTAGCTTCCATTTTCTGTGTCTATCTTTATTAAGTGATTTTGAATATATATACTTCTTGACCTAAAACACGTTTCAGAAGTTATTCTATTTCAGACATAACACGAAAGGTAAAATTCTATGATTAAACACATTTTTTCGGACATGGACGGGACTATTCTCAACGATGCAGGCAACATTACTGACACCAACGTCAGAATTATCAAAGAGACCAACCTCCCCTTCACACTTGTATCAGCCAGAGCACCAATGGAAATGGACGATGTGATGACTAAGCTAAATCTAACCGCACCACAAATTGGATTTAATGGAGGACTGATTTTCCAAAAAGTTGATGGAGAAGTAAATGTTTTAAGTGAACGTCACATTGACTTGGATATTGCTGAAAAAGTTTTTAATATTATACAGACAAAATTCGAGGACGTAAGTCTAAGTTGGTACAGTTTGAATGATTGGTATTCTGAAAGAATTGACGATGGAATCCGCCTTGAAGAAAACTACACAAACCGAAAACCAACAATCATGAATTCAAAAGAATTTTTCAACAATCCCGATGCAAAAATTTTCAAACTAATGATGATTATTTTTGATAAACAAACTATGCACGATTTGAAAGTGTATTTAGAATCCCAACATTTAACAGGTGTCAGCATCCAGCAATCCAGCGATACCTATCTAGAAATAACCAGTGATCAAGCATTAAAATCTAGAGGAATTCAATTCGTAATTGATCAAGAAAAACTCAAGCCAGAAGAAATGTTAGCAATGGGCGATGGTCACAATGACTTACCAATGCTAAATATGGTAGCCCACCCAGTAGTTATGAAAAATGCACTGCCGGAGGTATTAAAAGTAGCAAGATTTGTTACCAAATCAAACGAGGAAGACGGAGTGGGATATGCTTTGGAACACTATTTACCGAAAATTTAGGGAAATAAAAAAAGAGATTTAAGTCAAGAATGACTAAATCTCTTTTTTTAATATTTACCTGATATATTCTTACTAACATCCGAGTATCGTGAAGACTAGAGTGAACATCATCACCAAAAAAGATAATGTTTTGGTACTCTACCTTAGTCCGCAGGTCAGAATTTTTGGGGCCAAAGCCGTGAAATCCATGTTGGCATGCCGTGGGGCATGCTTACATGGAGGCCGCTTCGGGATACCGCACTATGGATTCCGAACGTGCCCACAGCGTCCACGGCCCCAAAAATTCTGACCGGAGGACGGCAGTGAACCGTTTTTTAACCCCTATTTAGTAACAAACGGATACCAGCCAGAAAGTGCAAATCCAACCAAAGCAACGACAATACAAAATACAACTACTGCCCAAATCAACTGAGTAGAAAGCATTCCTGTGTTTTTACGTGCAAAGGCGATTTCTGTTAATGCAATAAAGATTAGTACTAAAATGATTTTTACAATTAATAACGTTGGTTCTACCTTCCAAGCGTTACCAAACATCAAAATACCAGTAACGATAATCACAATGTATCCTACTCTTGTGATCATTTCGTAAACTTTATTATGTGAATTAGTGAATAGTGCCATGCAAATCGTGATTGCCATTACTATCCAAGTAATTAAATGTGTCCATAAAATAGCCATAAATATATCCCTCCTGAATATATTTAATCATAACATTAATAATTAAAAAGGCAGAATTCGTTGGAATTCTGCCTTAAATAATATTTAGTTACGTACACGCAACTTCAGAAGCATGTTAACAAAATCAGGATCTGAATAATCTGCAACACCCTTGTTCAAATCTAATGTAGCAATCTTATTCATATCGTCGTCCGAAAGTTTGAAGTCAAATACATCAATATTCTGAATCAAACGTTGTTCATGAGTACTCTTTGGAATTACAACAACACCGCGTTGCAATAACCAGCGAAGAACCACTTGAGCAACGGATTTATTATATTTCTCACCAATTTCTTTCAAAATTGAATTGTTAAAAATATCGTGTGCTCCTTGAGCCAATGGACCCCAGGCTTCTGGAGTCACATTTTGACTCTTCATATATTCAACTTGATCTTTTTCTTGGAAGAATGGGTGTATCTCAACTTGATTAATGGAAGGAACTACTGAGCTATTGGCGATTAAGTCGGTCAAGCGTCCTGAATTCATATTAGAAACACCGATTGAACGAATCTTACCAGCTTTTTGAGCTTCCTCAAGAGCTCTCCAAGCACCAAAAATATCGCCAACTGGCTGATGTAACAAATACAAATCAAGATAATCGGTACCTAATTTTTCCAAAGAAGTATCGATACCCTTCTTGGCATCCTCATAGGCATAATCTTGCCACCAAAGTTTTGATGTCAAGAAAATATCCTTACGAGCAACACCACTAGCTTTGATTCCTTCGCCAACACCTTCCTCATTGAAGTATGCTGAAGCTGTATCAATCAAGCGGTAGCCATTTTTCAAACCATCCATAACAGTTTGCTTTGTAACATTTTGATCATCGATTTGGTAAACACCCAAACCAAGTTGTGGCATCATCATGCCGTCATTTAAAGTAACGTAATCCATAATTTCCTCCTCAAATCATTTTTGTTCAGTTAGATAAGGCTCAATCAATTGCGGTAGTTGAACATCACAAAATCTTACGGTCCAATCAGTTGGAGTGAAATCTGCACCAGTCATGCACCAGACAGAAACCATTCCATATAATTCGGTACCAAGAATATTGGCTAAAGTCTCAACAGGGGTGTCTTCTTTCAACTCACGATGGTCAATACCGTCTTGTAAAATTTTTCGAATAGCTGCGGTGTCCGTATCCCATTTGGTAAATTTATGATTCAAATATTTGGGGACAACTACGTAACTAACCCATTGACGAGCTAACTCAATTCCTTGTTTCTCAACAAGTTCCATAAAGTGAATAAAATAATATCGCATTCGTTGCGAAATATCACTCTTGTTGAGATTTAAGCTCGAACTTTCTAGCTCAACGAAAGATTGTGATCCAAGAGTCAGAATAATATCTTCCTTCTTCTTGAAATATCGATAAAAAGTACCTTTGGCAACACCACTAGCATTCGTGATGTCCTCAACTGATAAATCAGCAAAACTATGTGTCTCAAGCAAATTCATTGTTGTTTGCTTGATTTTTTCCTCTGTAGCTTTGGCTTGTTCTTGTCGTTTATTCAATAGGATCATTCCTTTCGACAAGTATATTAATTCTAAAGTGACTATAAGTCAATGACCGTGAGTCACTGAAATTATAAAAAAATAAACTTGGATAATTTCCAAGTTTGATTTTCTTATCAGAAACGCGAAAAGAGGCATTGAATACTGCACACAAGGTGCCCAGAGCTGCGGGGTGTTACACACCCACTCCGCTTATGGTCGTCTTGTGTTCCGTATTTAAGACCATGCTTTTTTCGCTCTTTAATTATATAAATGCAGTCATAACACTACCGACAACGATAAGTGCTAATCCTGACAAGGTATAAGTTAACTCTTTTGGAGTTTTAACTTCATGCAAGATGTACAACCCGCCGAGTGTTGCCACAACAACATTCAATTGAGTGATAACAAAGGCAGTTGCTACTCCGGCTGCTTGAGCTGCAAATAAGTATGCTAGTGACGAAATACCAAAGTCTATTCCGATAAGACCATTCATCCAGCTTTCTTTTTGTACGAAACTCTTACCTTTCGTTGTAACCAAGTTGAAGATGATGGCTCCAACGAAAATTCCCAACATTTCTGGGAAGAACAAGTGGATTCCCGAAGCATCGACTGCTTTAGGAAGTGCCCCGTATGCCCAATAACCAATAGTAGTTGGAACCAAGACAGCCAAGGCTCTTGTCATTGAACCCTTAGCTGATGCGCCTTGTTGTTTTTCCTGAACAGCAGTAAATGTTACACCGATTACTACCAAAATAATTGCTAGCAAGCCGATTAATTTAGCTGTCACACCAGTCCATTCGCCGAAAATGATAACCCCAATTAGTGAAGTACCTACCACCTGTAGACCTGTGGTAATAGGCATGGTCCGTGTCACACCTATTTGTGTGTAAGAAATGTACTGACCAACTTGGCCTAAAGACCAAAGGAATCCGGCACCAAAACTGATCCAGAAATTAATTCCCGAAACACTTCCGTACATTGAATAAATAATTAAACCAATAATTGCTGAACCTAAACCTGTACCAAATATTTGGTTTGAAGGACTACCCCCTACCTTGCTGGCAATGAGGGGTTGAATACCCCAACCAAACGCTGGAATAAGCGCTAACAAAACACCCACTAAAATCACTCTTTTCATTTGTAAGTTACGGATACATAAAAAACATCATAAAACTCAAAATAATTTATTGCAAGAATTATTCATTAATCCATTTTTGAAGATTAGTAACACTAATCTTTTTTGTGGTTAATTCTGTAATGTGGTCTGACACCCAATCGATGTCTTTATTCCACCATGCTAATTTTTCCAAAAGCATTATTTCTTCAGCTGTAAAACGATACTTAATAAATCTAGCAGGATTACCACCGACTACTGCATAAGGTTCAACATCTTTTGTAACCGTACTATTTGCGGCGATTATAGCACCATCATGAATGTGAACACCTGGCATGACGGTGACATTTTGGCCGAACCAAACATCATTTCCAACGACTGTATCACCCTTAAGTGGGAGGTCTTCCAGTTCTGGAACTTTGTCAGCCCAATCGCCACCGAAAATATTAAACGGATAGGTTGTGATACCCTTCATCACGTGATTAGCTCCGTTCATTATAAATTCAATTCCAGATGCAATTGAACAGAATTTTCCAATAAGCAGCTTGTCACCGAGAAATTCATAGTGATGTGTAACATGCTTCTCAAAATTTTCAGGATTATTAATATCATCATAATAGGTATAATCACCTACCTCGATATTAGGACGCGTGATCACATTTTTTACAAAAACCATCTCCCGCAAATTCTGGTTTGGATAAATCGAATTAGGATTTGGTAACGCCATAAAATCACCCTCTTGCTAATTAATTTTATCGTAACACAAACGCTTACATTTAATTGGTATAATAGATAAAAATGATGATTGGAGATTAATCATGGCAGGCGAAAGACTCTATAAAATGCCCTTCAGTAAAATTTATCCACTGTACGTTCAGAAAGTCGATCGAAAAAACCAAAATGTCGATGATCTGGATAAAGTCATTTATTGGTTAACTGGGTATGATGAAGCATCGCTTCAGAAACAAATTGATAAGAACGTGACATTGACCGAATTTTTCGACCAAGCACCTGAAATAAATCCCAGTGCGTCGCTAATTACTGGAGTTATTTGTGGAGTAAGAGTTGAAAACATTGAAGATCCATTGATGCAGAAAATCCGTTACCTTGATAAATTAGTTGATGAAGTTGCTAAAGGTAAAAAGATGGAAAATATTTTGAGAAAACAAAAATGATGCCTTTCGGCATCATTTTTTATTTGCTGATTTCAATTTCGTTTATTACAACATCGTCTTTAGGCTTGTCAGCTCCATCACGTTTAACACGGCTGATCTCTTGAACAACGTCCAATCCTTCAAAAACTTGACCAAAAACGGTATGTCTGTGATCCAACCAAGGTGTACCACCCTTTTTATAACAAGCAATGATTTCTTCAGGATAGTTTGAACGAGCCATATCTTTTAACATACGCTTAGGCATATTCTCGTTTGAAACAATAAAGAATTGACTGCCATTTGTGTTAGGACCAGCGTTAGCCATTGATAACGCACCGTCAAGATTGAAAAGTTCATCGCTGAACTCATCTTCAAATTGACCGCCGTAAATACTTTCACCACCTGCACCAGTACCAGTTGGGTCGCCACCTTGGATCATAAAATCAGGAATTACACGATGGAAAATAACTCCGTTGTAATAACCTTTTTCTGCGAGTTCAACGAAGTTCTTAACGGTTTTAGGAACAATTTCGTCAAATAATTGAATCTTAATGTCACCGTGATTAGTCTTCATAGTGACTTTTGTTCCAGTTTGATTATCTAAATCTAATTGTGGATATGCCATTTATAATTTCTCCCTTAATTACTATATCAATATGATAATACTGTATTTCAAGAGCACAATCCATCAAAAGACTTTGGGAAAATGATTTCTTCAATAAACCCATTGTTTGTTGGTATTTTAAAATAAAAAAATATTTTTTTATGTTTTGTGAAATTTGTTTGCTGTTTAGAAATTCATAATACATGACATATATTTAAACTAATCATTTTCAACAAATTTCATTTAAGACGGGCTAGTTATAGATGATATACATTTTATAATTTGTTTGGCGTTAATTTCACAATCACAATGTTAATCCAATATAAATGGTGTCAGGCAACCGATTGCAGAGTTGCCTACGTTGTGATTCACATTTGACTAATTGGTATATGGACATTATATTGAGAATGTAAGCGTTACCAAAATAAAAAATGGAGATGAAAGAGCCATGTCAAATCAAATTAAAGCAGCAGTTCTTGAAGAACTAAATGGTGAATTCAAACTAGAAACACTTAACTTAGCCCCAGAATTAGCGCCTCATGAGGTTAAAATCCATATCGTCGCAAGTGGTATCTGCCATACCGATGAAGCTGTTAGAAATGGTCAAGGTGGGGATTATCCATTCCCTGGTGTCGTTGGTCATGAAGGTTCAGGTATTATTGAGGAAATTGGTACAGCTGTTCGTTCTTGTAAACCAGGCGATCACGTTATCCTTTGTTACGATTATGATGGCTACTGTAAAAACTGTCTAAATGGTCGTCCAGCAGCATGTCTTAACTGGAATGCTTTAAACATGGAAGGTGTTAACGGTGATGGTGGTACTCCATTTTCAAAATTAGACGGAACACCTGTACACAATTTCTTCAACCAATCAGCTTTCTCAACAGAAACAATTGTTGATGATAGAAATATTACTGTAATTGATGACGATATTGACCTCAGAAAAGTTGGACCTCTCGGCTGTGGATTTGTTACCGGATCAGGAACCGTCTTCAATGGATTGAAACCTGAAGTTGGTAGTTCACTAGTAATCTTCGGAACTGGTGCTGTTGGTTTAGGTGCCCTCATGGCTGGTAAAATCAGCGGTTGTTCCAAATTAATTTGTGTTGATGTTGTTCCTTCACGTTTGGAGACTGCTAAAGAAATCGGTGCAGACTACACTATCAATAGTAAAGAAGAAGATGCAGTCGCAAGAATCCGTGAGATTACAGGCGGTGGTGCCGATTATGCAATTGACACTACTGGTATTTCTCCTGTCATGCAACAAGCTTTCGATTCATTAACATCTGGTGGTAAAGTTGCTCCACTAGCTGTTACAAGACATGAATTCAAGATTGAACATCCCTTTGCTGACTTAACAGCCTACGAAAAATCAGTTATCGGTGTCCTAATGGGAGATGCAGTTCCACAAAAATCAATTCCACAATTAATCGAATTCTGGAAAGATGGCAAATTCCCGTTTGATAAACTAGAGAAATTTTATAAATTTGATGAAATAAATCAAGCAAATGCTGACTCTGCCAGTGGTAAAGTTATCAAACCAGTTCTCATTATCGACGAGGACTACACGGTTTAATTCTAGCTGGGGCAACCTTTAGCCATCCCCCTGGTGAGCATCCTGTCCCCAGACAACTATTACCCCAACTCTTCACATTTCTTAACAAAAAAAGCGCTGAGATCCTCGTCTCAACGCTTTTTATTTTTGTCCAAGTAACCAATCTAATAACAGATACATGAAAAATGTTAAATAAAATCCAGCTCCATAGGCTGTTAAAGTTGCACCTATATCAACAACTATCGGTAATCTGAAACTTGGATGCAGGCAAAAGATAAAAATAATAACACCAACTAAAATTCCAATTCCACCCCAGAAACATAAATATTGATGTTGCTCGGATTGGAAAATTGGTTGTCGATTGCTTACTTCATTGTCAGTCTTATATAGTGGATTAACCTGTAGGTGACTAATATAATTAACGATTGCCCACACTGCGGCGACAAGCGTTGCCAATACACATCCAATAATAAACAGGCTGACTGGCTTTTCACGTGGACTCATCAGATCAATTAGATACGTACTGAAAAAAATTACAACTGAAATTGCCAAGATCCACTTATGCTGAATTTGTTGAATCGAAAACCTCTTCAAAACACCATACCTCAACTTATTTGCGACTCGTAAAATATAAGTTTAGCCTAGAATTGTGAAGAAATATCGATGAATTAATTAAAAGAATGATTTAGCTACGATTATCATGAATGCTAATAATATAACTGAAGATGATAACGCTGCTATAACGGCATTTCTCCCACTACTTACGAACGCTTTGAAGTTGACTGACATTCCCAATGCAGCCATAGCCATACCTAGAACCAGATAAGCTAATTTAACTAACCAACTCAACACATTGGCTGGCATAGGAACGAACGTGCCGATAACACTGGCCAATAAGAACCCAGCCATAAACCAAGGAATAGGTAATTTCTGTTTAGTATTATCAGTTGAATTTTTCTCAGAATGGTGATACCAAATTCCAATAATCAAGGCTGCTGGTGCAAGCATCAACACTCTAGAAAGCTTAGTAATAATAGCTGCATCCAAACTAACTGGACCTGCAGCTCCACCGGTAGCAATTGCATGTGCAATTTCATGTAGTGAGCCACCAGCCATAACCCCAAATTGTGAAGGTGACATATGTAGCAACGGTTTAATCGATATTTCAATCAAAGTAAAGAGTGTCCCTAAAATTGCCACAATAGCAACGGCTAGCACTTCGTCATTTCGCTTATTATGTTCTTGATCCTTGCTAACTTTAATTTGCGGTGAAATCC
Organism: Companilactobacillus ginsenosidimutans; assembly: GCF_001050475.1. Lineage (NCBI taxonomy): Bacteria > Bacillati > Bacillota > Bacilli > Lactobacillales > Lactobacillaceae > Companilactobacillus > Companilactobacillus ginsenosidimutans. The sequence goes on from NZ_CP012034.1 coordinate 1,426,748, forward strand.
CCATAACGGCCGCAGCTCCACAAATTCCAGTCCCACTAGCTGTCAAGATAGCCAGCTGTTTGTTCACACCAAGTTTTCGAGCGATATTGTACGTCAGAATTATGACACCTGTTACAACTACCATTGCAACAAGAATTGTTTTAACACCGGCGTGAGCCAAATCAATTAGGTTCAATTTAAATCCCAATAGGATAATTCCTAATCGTAAAAATTTATTGGAGATAAATCCGATTCCGACTTCAGCTTTTTGAATTGCTGGTCGATATAATTGGAAAGCCATCCCGAGAATTAATGACATGACTAACGCCCCAATGATTGACAGGTAAGGCAATCCGCCTAAAAGTGTTCCTAATATTGAACATACCAGAGTCATTAATATTGCATAAATAAATCCACGTTCCATAAATTTAACAAACATATATCCATCCCCTTTGCGTAATTTAAATTGTAAAGTAAAATTAGTATAAGTAAAAATTAGTATTTATTGTAATGATATAAGTTGTACTTATAAGGAGAATATATGTTAGATAAAAGATTTCAAACTTTGATAGTCGTATCTGAAACACTTTCGTTCACTGCGACTGCCCGAAAACTATTTATCACTCAACCAGCGGTATCCCAACAAATTTATTCTTTGGAAGATGAACTAAATTTGAAACTAGTTGATTCTACCAATCACAAAATAAGTCTGACTAATGAGGGAAAAAAATTAGCTGCGTATTGTAAGCAAGTTGAAATTGAGGGTGGCCGAATAATTGATATCCTTCAGCAAACAGACAATTCTAATCCATTCAAAATGGGCTGTACTCTATCACTGAGCTCAATTTTGCTACCGAAATTCATCCACCATTTGGCTGGGAAATCAAAGGTATTGACTACTAAAATCAATAATACTGAACATATTTTACAAGACATTCGTGACGGCAAAGTCGATTTTGGATTGATCGAAGGTAATTTCAATAAAGATGAATTCGATTCTATCTTCATACAAAACGAGAATTTTATTTGTGTTGCTAATCCTCATTTGAGAATATCGAAGTATATAATAGAAGAATTATTCTCACAAAATATTTTCGTAAGGGAACCAGGCTCTGGTAGTCGTGAAATTTTTGAACATTGGCTAGGAACACAAAATCACCAAATATCAGATTTTCAACACATCGTCGAAATTGCCAGTCCAAATGTCATAATCCAACTTTTGAAGCAAAGCCCTGGTATTAGTTTTATTTATGAATCATTGGTTAAAACTGAACTTGAAAATGGCCAGCTAAAAAAACTAGATCTCAAGGGGCTCTCAATTGAGCACCCTATCCATCTAGTTTTTTCAAAAAATAGTTATTTTACTGACACCTATCAGCAATTAGTTAGTTCTGTTCTTCATCAATAAATTTAATCTTGGCAAACGGAGTAAATATTCCAGAGAAATAAGCTTGTAGATCAATATATTCTTGTTTCTCAAAATCAGCATCACCATATGACAGCATAGTATATGTTACACCATCTTCGACTGCGACTTTTCCAAAATCATTGAATCCGTTTCGTTTGTAAAACGCTATTCTACGTTCACGTTGCTCTGCATTGGCAGCTTTCGAATCAGGCTTTTCAGCGCTCAAGCAAAAACGATGTCCGGCATACATTTGAACAATGTCTTTCAAAATTTTACTTCCGTATCCACCACCACGAAGTTCTGGGTTAACAGCCAAATAAAAGATATACGTCAAGTCACCTTTACTCATATTGTAGGCAGTACCAACAAGTTTGCCGTTATTGAAGAATCCAATAAATTCGATATATTGTTTTTTGGAACGTAACATTAGCCAAAACCAAGGCTCACGTTCTGCTTTTGGAAATGCTTCAAAATATAATTTCTTAGCTTGCTTGTATTCAGGTAATGATCGAGTAATTATCTTCTTAGTTAAAATATTGATTACCTCTCTTTTGTATTTTCATTGCCACTATAACAAATTGAAGATGCATTAAAAATAGTATTCTACTTTTCATCCAGTGAAATCTGTAAATTGACATCATATTTGCGTGCAACTGGAATTGCTATTAATAGTAATCCGCAAATCAAAGTCCCAATGCCTGCAATAATAAACAGACTATTAACACCTATTTTATCAGCTAAAGGACCTGCTAGAATCAATCCAACTGGGCCGGATATATTCATCAATGAATTGAATATTCCCATAACCCTGCCTAACATTTCTGATGGGAAGCTTTGTTGAAGCATGGCGATTAAAAGCGTACTGAAAAATGGTGAGGCGATTCCAGCAATTCCATTCAGAATTCCAAACCAAATAAGGCCTTTCATGTCGCCCGATAAATTACCACTAAAAATAAAGGCAATACCCAAGACTGACATTGACAGAAGTATTGGCAGCACACGGTTTTTCCATTTTCCAAAGACACCAATTATCGCGCCACCAATCAACATCCCTCCAGAAAAGATTCCTTCAATGATACCTGCTTCACCAACACTTCCATGAAAATATGAGAGTGTCATCAATGGATACATTGTCGTTGCCGGCATGAATAGCAGCGTATAGGCTGTTCCCAACAGCGTTAATATCCATAAACCTTTTTTGCCACGGAGCTTATTCAATCCAAATTTCACGTCATCCATTAATCGTATCTTTTGGTCAAACACTGGATGTTCAGGAATTCTTATCCAGAGATTTATTGGTGTTGCAAACATTGCACCTATTGGATCCAGTAATACTAATAAAGGTAGAGGAACTATCGCAAATAACAATGCGCCCAAAGCGGGTGCGATAATCAAATTGGAATTTTGGACCACTCCTAGTTGACCATTCACCCTAGTCAACTGCTTCTTTGGTACCATTGGCGGCATCATCGACTGGATTGTTGGCATCTGGAAGGTCTGAGCAACAGAACGAATGAACAGTCCGATAAATATTATCCAAATTGGGATATTAGTATTAATAAGTGCAACGATGGAAAGGACAATCGCCACTGAGGCTGACACAATATCGGGTATTATTAATAATCCTTTTTTATTATGACGGTCGACGAAGGGACCAATTAATGGGCTCAACAACACCATTGGCAGCATTCCTACTAAAGTTGCCAAGCTCAAAATGGTTGCTGAACCTGTGCGTTTGGTTAGGTACCAAATGATGGCATATTGAACAATCATGCTTGTGACGCCTGAGACAAACTGTCCGGTTAAAAACGGATAAATATTTTTCTGCCAGCTTCTGGTTATTGGTTGATTGTCAGACATGTTCCGCCCTCCCTTCTCTTAAACAAAACCCTGGTCTACTAATGTTGAGGATGGACTAGTCAAGAATGTTTGTAAAATACATCACTAACTTGATTAAAACACCATTTTTGAGAAAAATCTTATTTCAGTTACATCTGCGCTTAATAATACAATCAATTAGCTAAATTTTGAAATTCAAAAAGACCAATCACTGCACGTTAATAGTGATTGGCCTTTCGTATTACGGATAACTTACGGCAACTTTTTTACCATATTTGCTTAAAAACTTTTTGGCGTAGTCTGGATTATACAAATCTTTTTCCAAAACTAGAATTCGATCTGGCAATTCAACGAGTTTATCTCGTCTGAAATCGGTACGAACTTGTTTTCGAACTGATTTCTCGAATTCGAGCGTTACAAAATAACGTTCATTAAAATTGCGTGGATCATTTGTCCCTTCAATTATGTTGAAAGGACGTGGTATAAAGGTTTCCGCGGTCTCTTCCATACTAATTTCTTTGGTGATTTTGAAAATACGAAGTGCACTTCGTAGATGACAGTATGCCCAAATGTACCATGATTCATCGCGATAAAAAATTTCCATCGGCTCGATATCTCTTACAGTTTTTGCCCCAGCAACATCTACATAGTTGAGATGAATAATCTTATGCTTCATCTTAGCAACAAAAGCAGTTGCGATTTCATAACCTAATCGCTGATTTTCCGGCAAGTATTCTAATCCTAAATCATCATAGGGAATTTCCACCTGTGCATCGTTTAACAGGTTAGCAAATCTAACATAGGAGGTTTTCGACGATAACTTTCGATTCGAATAATCCATTGTTCGCAAGTTTAAAAAATCCTCAAACCTCAAGAACCGTTTCTCCATCACTTCGTCTGCGACTAATCGATAGCTATCATCAAAGTTGAAATCTTCGACAATATTGATTCCTGATTGTTTGAGAATTTGAATGTAACTTCGAACTTCCGCAGGGGATGCATCTAAATAGACACATAAATCCTCGTTGGTTAATTCATCGTTTCTAAGTAACTCGAATACGGTAGCAAAGATTTGGTCTTGATCCATGAATTAACCCTCACTTTTTAAAGTATTTCTACTTTATCAATATACTTCTCATTGTTATTAAATTGAAGTAATACCTTCTCACAGAGGTCTTGATTTTGGAATAATATTTTATCAAAATTTTTATTGGAAATGTAATGCGAAACTAGATGTGAGAAATACACGAAATGCAGCATATTCTCATACTCAACTACATCCTTAATATGTAAAACTTTTTGCACGAAGGTATTTACCACTTTGTCCCCAGTTTTGACGTATGCAGGTATCTTGGTGAAGTGAATTCCTACTCCTTTGTGCTTATCTGCCCACTTCTTGTTTGCTTTATTCAAGACGGTGAATACTGTTACGTCATCTGGCACGATCGGTACGTCTGATAAATCCATACTAATTATGGCTTTCATCACTTTCTCCCTCAATTCTATTTAATTTTTTGACAAATAATTTCAAATTGTATTGTTATTGCGTATTTGAATTTATTTATTTATTTATTTTAAGCTAAATTTTTTCAAATGTACAACACTATAAACATTACTCCGACGACAAATTAAGCGTTTCCATAATGTTTATTGGGTATAACTAATAAATTAGTCTACCCTAAATTTGTTATTTACCTCTTCTAATAGATGGACTAGAATGTAGTGGACAAGTGAAAGGGGAACTATATTTATGTCAGATAATAAAAAATCTAAGGGGCTGTTAACCTACGCTAACGGACCTTCCTTGGAAGAAATCAACGGTACAGTTAAGGTACCAAAGGGCAAGGGATTCTTGAGAACGCTGTTAGCATACTCAGGTCCCGGTGCTCTGGTCGCAGTTGGATACATGGATCCAGGTAACTGGTCAACATCTATCACTGGTGGTCAAAATTTCCAATACATGTTAATGTCGATAATCCTGATTTCTAGTTTGGTCGCCATGCTTCTACAATACATGGCAGCCAAACTAGGGATTGTGACTCAAATGGATTTGGCGCAAGCAATTCGTGCCAGAACAAGTAAGTCACTAGGGATTGTTCTATGGATCCTAACCGAGTTAGCCATTATGGCGACAGATATCGCCGAAGTAATTGGTGCAGCCATTGCGTTGTACCTACTGTTCCACATTCCATTAGTAGTAGCCGTATTCATCACCGTATTCGATGTTCTACTATTATTACTTTTAACAAAAATTGGTTTTAGAAAAATTGAAGCAATCGTTGTTGCTTTGATTCTCGTTATTATTTTCGTTTTCGGTTATCAAGTAGCTCTTTCAGATCCTAACTGGGGAGCAATTATCAAAGGTTTAGTACCATCAGCTGAAGCATTCTCTGAGGGACATGCCGTTGGTGGTATGACACCATTAGCTGGTACATTAGGTATCATTGGTGCTACAGTTATGCCTCACAACTTGTACTTACATTCAGCTATCTCACAAACACGTGAGATTAACCACAAGGATGAAGATGAAGTTGCACGTTCAGTTAAATTTACAGCTTGGGATTCAAATATCCAATTAACAGCTGCCTTTTTCGTAAATGCCCTATTACTAATCATGGGTGTTGCAGTATTCAAGAATGGTGCCGTTTCTGATCCATCATTCTTCGGTCTATACGATGCGCTTAAAGATACATCAACATTAAGTAACCCATTATTAATCAGTGTTGCCAAATCAGGTGCACTTGCTACATTATTCGCCGTTGCCCTATTGGCATCCGGTCAAAACTCAACTATTACAGGTACTTTAACTGGTCAAGTAATCATGGAAGGTTTCGTTCACTTAAGAATGCCAATCTGGTTACGTCGTTTGATCACACGTTTACTATCAGTTGTTCCAGTATTAATCTGTGTTCTATTAACAAGTGGGAAAACTGCTGTTGAAGAACATCAAGCCTTGAATACATTGATGAACAACTCACAAGTATTCCTAGCTTTCGCCCTACCATTTTCAATGTTGCCATTACTACTTATGACTGACAGTCGTGTAGAAATGGGAGAACGCTTTAAAAATGCCATGTGGGTGAAAATTTTCGGTTGGTTCTCAGTAATCGCCTTAACTGTCTTAAACATGAAAGGTTTGCCAGCTCAAATTGAAGCATTTTTCGGTGAACACCCAACAGCCCTACAACTTCACATTGCTGACAGTATTGCCTACGTATTAATCGCTGGTGTGCTAGCATTATTAGTATGGACGATTGTAGAATTACGTCGAGGAAACAAACGTTTCGCAAGAAAAGTTGCTTTAGAAACAAAATAAATTTTTCTGGGGGAAAAGTATGAGTGATAATATTTTCAAACGAATTTTAGTCGGTGTAGACGACTCCGAAGATTCATTGTTAGCACTCAAATACGCCATCCACACTGCAAAAGAAGACGATTCCGAGTTATTCATCGCCTCCGTTTTGGAAAGCAATGAGATGAATGTATTTGAAGTCTTAAGTAAAGACTTTGTCCACGGAGAACGTGCTGATCTAGAAAAGCATATTCTCGATTACAAAAAGTTAGCCGAAGCTGCCGGCGTTAAAAACGTCACAGCTGTAGTTGACGAAGGACAACCTGGCGAGACAATCATCAAAACTATTATTCCAGCAGTCAAACCTGACTTACTAGTAATCGGTTCTGAAGCTCGCAAAGGTGTCAAAAAGCATTTCGGTTCACAAGCAGCCTATATGGCAAAATACGCTGACATATCAGTAATGATATTCAGATAATAAGCACGAAAAAGACAGCCTAACGGCTGCCTTTTTCTGTAATTAAGGGGATTATCAATTTGGAAAAGCTATACACTTTTTGGAAAAAAACAATTGTACTACTTTGCATCATTGCGGTTAGTGCATTCATCTGGTTTGCAATGCATCAATTGGTTGTCATCACCCGTGACGCGCCAGAAACAATGAACATGCTCCGTGCATTTAATGGCTGGGGATTAGGCGTTATCCTGTCCCTATTGGTAGTAATTGTAGTATTCTTCTACAAACCCAAAGAAGCGTTTGCTCTACCAAGAGTAGTCGCCCTAACACTCCTACCAATAACCGATTTTATTTCCATCGTAACCGCAACCCACCATGCTAAATATATTCTTGTGATCGATTATATATTTGCGGTTGTTTATACCCTAGCCGCAGCAGTAGTTGTAGTGTTGGGAGCAATTACATTATACAAAAAATTAGTCAAAGATAACGATGAAGATATAGCCTAATAAGTAAGCAAAAGCGCGCTGAGAAGTTTTCAGCACGCTTTTTTAGATTCCTAATATTTTCTTTTTCTTACTATCAAAATCATCTTGAGTTATGACGCCCTCATCTAGAAGCTTCTTGAGCTCTCTTAGTTGATCAAATGATTCCTTATCACTTGTATCGTTTTCAACTTTAGATTCGTTTTCAGGCTGTGGTTGCTGTCTTGAGTCTGGTGCAGCGACAACCTGAACTGGAGTTGCATTTTGGTTGATAATAAATCTCAAATGTCCTTCCAATTGAGACGCAGAACTAGAGGCAGTTCGATAACTCCAACTATCTTCCTTAGTTTCAAATTGAACATATTTCTGTTCAAATTCAGGACCATTCTTGAAATACACCGACACAGACATCTTTTTAACAGCACGATAATCTTTTCCACCAGTCATAGCACCAACCACCGCACCAGCACCTCCAAATAACGCTCCACCAACAGCGCCACGAGTAATTCGATGATGCTTACTAACATTTTTGTAGACAGTATTCCGATGGAAACTAACAAGGTCTGAATAATCATAAATCATGTATGGTTATCCAAATGACTTCTTAATCATAACTTTCTTATCCTGATCATCAAATACCAAGCTACCAAGTGTCGTAGCTTGATGTGAATTCATCAGAGCAAGCTTTTCTTTATAAACATCGGCATACTCCTGCTTTGGAGTTTTAGCAGGTTTGGGTTTAACTGAACGTTTCTCAGCTCTACTATTAGGCTGGTTAATATTCTGAGCAGAGTTTTTGTTCAAATCCCTAGTTGAAGTATCCTGACGTGACTTTTCAGGATCGATTTTTATTTCTTTAGGTGGTTCTACTCCGTTGATTACTGCTGAAATTTCTGCACTAGTCATGATTGCTGCATCTGATGCAGACAAACCGGCTTTTTCAATACAATCAGCACAAACACGCCCATCACGCACGAGGATTCCCGGTGAAATGAACGATAGATTCTTTTTACAAATTAAACATTGTCTTGCCATGATTGTTACCTCTAAAAATTACTCCATTTCCAAGCATTCAAAATATTTTCACTATTATTTGTCAAAAAAAACATCCCCCAATTAGGAGGACGCTTTCTTGGTCGCATTGACTGTAAACAGTTAGCAACTATTTCATTCACCTAAAGACTACCATCTAAGCTGATTGTGTTCAACAATATATATTTGGAAAACAATTACTATTACTTGCTCTGGCACTTTTAACTATATTGATAATTTATGTGCTTTGTAATTCACGTTCCAACACCTACTACAATTATCACATGGATATTATCAATAACCTACTGATTAAGCTTGGAAACAGATGACTCAGCTAAAAAAGGATGCTGTCTAGCATCCCCTCAATTTCATTTTTAAATTTACAGACAAATAAAAGCAATATTAATTAACGAAAACTGTATTCTTAGCTTTCCAGTCTTCAATTCTGAGATTGACCCAGAACAAGTAAATTCCTAAAGTAATGATTGATAGAAGTAACCATTTGATCCAATTTCCAAAAAGTCCAACTGCACTTCCTGTGAATTGCATTCTCTTACCTTCAATTACAGTGTGATTAATTTTCCATCCGTAGGCAATACAAACTGCCCAAGGATATAGAATTCCAAATGAACACACAGTTATCAATATTCCAATAATCGTGTTCAAAATATAGCTTAAGAGTCCCCCATCAAAAAACGAATTCCTTCCATGCTTCATTTCGCCACTAGCAGCATTTCTTCCTTGTGTAGCGACATCCATGTTTCCATCAAATTGTTGATCCATTATTTCCCCCGTGTAACAGATTTTTTAACTGGATAGAACGAATTTATATTTTGAGAATCACCCCCTAAAAATTAATATCCATGATGTCCAATTAATTCTTCTTGAACTTCCGTACTGGTTTCTTCCAACATTCGTAGAAGTGGCTTGCGAACATCTTTATTCTTCAATAAATCAGGAATCTTCATGCGACGTTCATCCTTAGGTATGGAAAAGTTTGATAGAAAAACATCAATTGTAGTGTCACCAGAATGAGTTAGATTGTTAATCGAGAAATGTCCTTCAGCATATTTTTCAGCCAATTTACGATTCAAAATTTCCTCAAATAAGCTTGGTTTTCCGGTAATATAACGTTGATTATCCATCCCCAATTTTTCAGAAATCAACATAATATCTTTAGCTGACAAATAACCATGCGTGTACAACTTAACCAATATTTGAGTGTGTTCAGGAATTTCGTCTTCCTTAAGGCAATTCAAAAATTCCACACGTTTGTACTTATAGGCCGCCCAAACCAGCGTGTCAGAAGATTTACGAATAAAACCTTCATGTTCAATTTGTTGGTGCATCTTGCAGATCAAATTAACTGCAGGTTCCACCTTACTACCCATATAAATGCGACGTTCAAGTGCATACAATAGTAGAAAGGCAAAGCCAATGTCGTCTTTACGCTCAATATCTTCTAACCATTTCAAGAATGAATACTTCTGACCAGGTCCAAGGTTATGAAAAGTAGGATAACTCCCCACCACATCAATATTTTCACGATAAATCTGATCATGAGTTAAAATTTCTGAAGGCTCTGAGATTGAATTAGCTTCAAAGTCTTCAGTATTTTTGCGACGTCCATCACCAAACCACAACAAATCCAAAATTTCCGTTGAAATATCAAAGTGGTGTGAACCAACTCTAATTCGTTTTACATAGTGATTAGCATGTTGATGTGCTAAATCACGTGACAATAAATCTCTCCCAAAAATCGTTGCCAAAAAGCTCATATATTTTCTCCCTGTACGTGTGTAATGTAAGCATGTTTTCCCAATCAATACTTACTTATCTAAGTTAAAATTTAGCATATATCTAGACCAATTTGGTAACGAATAATTTCTATAATTCATGAAAAAAACGTTGTTCAAAACTCATCTGTATCAATGGTTTTGTACAACGTTTTAATTGTAATTAATATTGAATTATTTGGAATGGTGCTTTCTTACTATTGAGTAATTTGACCCTTCCATACTGAATCATTGAATGTGACAGTTACATTATCACCAGTATGCTTGAGTCCAATACCAATTCTAAGATCAGCATTCTGACCCTGGGATAGTGTATCGGGGATACCGTTGTCACGATTACTAGAAGCTGTTCCAATTGTTCCATTAGAATCTGCAACAGATAGTTCAGACCCATCAAAATCATCCATGGTGATATCTCCCTTTATTGCCGATACATGGTAATTAACTATTACATACTGTTGCATGCCTTCATAATTATGTGATATATCTGTAACCGAAACATCATCAGGAGATACTCTCTGGACAGAATTTACAGTAATATCAGCAACCATATCGTCATTTCCCACAATTGCTGCTATTCCAAATGCCATTTCCGACTTGGAAGAATCATCCTCCGCTTCATCGTCATCTGGTTCAGAATTCTTATCTTCAGAATGTGTGACCTTATTTATAATTTCCACTGTACCCTTTTTTACAGAAAAAGTTTTTGACTTACTGTATCGACCATCAGAAACAGTTATCTTGTATTTCCCAGGATAATGGACAACTAAAACAACTTTACCCGTATCCGCCTTATCTTTGACTTCAACTTTTTTCGTTTTCACATTCATTACTTTATATGAATTATTTTTGTTAGTATCAAATGTAACTTTTACACCTGATCCGTCTTTAAGAGTATCATGGGCATTATGAACTTCTAAATACATTGAATTTTTTTCAACTAAATTTGAAATTCCTCGATATAGTATGAATAATACGAATATTGCTATTAAATATACCCACCATCTTTTATATAATGGCTTATTTGTCTTGCTATGATATTTTGATGTCCTTGTTTCCAATTAATTTTCTCCCCACCAAATAAAAGAGAGCAGCTAGTAACAGCTAGTTGCCCTCTTTTATTTCTAACTTCACATTACTTGTATTTCATTCAATAGTTATAAGTATTTCTATCAATAAATATACTACACTACTTTTATAGTTAATCTAACTTGAAACTGACACAATTCTACATATTGCTGAACAATGATTTTTCTATGAATAAATTTGCGGACGGTTTAGAACTAATTCCACAAAGGTTATAATGAAACATGAATAACAAAAAGGAGTGCTTCTGAAAATGACAAAAAGAATTAAGGGCTCATGTACTACTATTTTAGTTGGTAAGAAGGCCTCTATTGATGGCTCTACTATCATTTCTCGTAACGATGATGGTCATGAAGCTTTGGATCCAGAGCGTTTTGTAGTTGTTAATCCTGAGGATCAACCAAAACACTACCAATCAGTTATTAGCAAAGTTAAGGTTGAGCTTCCTGACAACCCACTTCGCTACACATCAATTCCTAACTCAATTTTGACGAACGGAATTTGGCCAGCTGCCGGTATTAATAGTGAAAACATTGCTATGTCCGCAACTGAAACTATCACAACAAACTCACGTATTCTCGGACTTGACCCATACGTTGAAGGCGGTATCGGTGAGGAGGACCTTGTTACACTAGTCTTGCCTTACATCCACAGCGCCAAGGAAGGTGTCGAACGTCTCGGCTCACTTCTTGAAGAATATGGAACTTATGAACCAAATGGAATCGCATTTTCCGATAACGACAGTGTTTGGTGGCTCGAAACAATCGGTGGACACCACTGGGCAGCCGAGCGTATTCCTGATGACGCCTACGTAGTTGCACCAAATCGTATGAACATCGATGAATTCGACTTCGATTCAGCAGATACATTAGCCTCAGCTGATTTACAAAAATTTATTGAGGATAATAATCTAAATCCCGACACAAATGTATATAACTTGCGCCACATTTTCGGTAGCGCATCGATAAAGGATACTGTTTACAACAACCCTCGTGCCTGGTACGGTCAAAAGTACTTCAACCCAGAAGCAGAACATGATCCAATGGAACAAGATTTACCTTTCATTTGTCATGCCAACCGTAAAATTTCTATTGAAGATGTAAAATTCGTTTTGAGTTCTCACTTCGAAAACACCAAGTATGATGTTTATGGAAACGGAACAGAAGATGAAAAGACTTTATTCCGTCCAATCGGTATCAACAGAAACCACGATGTTCACATTCTTCAAATTCGTAACAATGTGCCTTCAGAAATTGCCGGTATCCACTGGTTAGCTTTTGGCGCAAACACATTCAACTCAGTCGTTCCATTCTATGCTAATGTCAACGACACACCTGCTACTTATAAAGACGCAGATGGAGAATTCAACTTGAATAACATGTACTGGTTAAGCTGTACAACAGCCTTGTTAGGCGATACAGACTACGACTTGTACGTTGACTTCAGAAACACCTTCGAACTCGAAGCAATGGGTTCATATCGCAAGATTCAACACGATACAGACGCTGACATCAAGAAACAAAGTAGTGCAAACATTCAAAAATATCTTGAAGAGGCCAATAACAAATTAGCTAGCGATTCATTGAAACGCCAAACTAAATTGCTTGGTGATATGGTAGTATTTGGATCAGAAAAGATGAAATTAAGATACAATTTGAATGATTAGATTACAATTAGGCCCTCCTTACGGAGAGCTTTTTTTATTTCCCAGATTTAAACATAAATTTTATTAAAAGCTAAATTAACAAATTATATTTAAAACGTTAGAATGTAAAAGTAGAAAAAAACTGGAGGACTAAAACATGGACGTAAATACAGGAACCGCAGTCATAGAACAAGCAGACTTGGACCAAAAAGGAACATGGGACTGGTCTTCCAACGAAGCGCAAACAAATAAATAATAATAAATTGTATAATTAGCTATATCCGATGTGGATATAGCTTTTTTTGATGCCATATAAATTTACAATCTAGTGACTGATAAACGTAACGAAATATATCAACCAATTTATAAAGTGGTATCGTTATTAGCTCACACCAAACTATGTAATAATTACAACACTAACCAATTAAGGAGTCTCATATGAAACTTTTACACACAGCCGATTGGCACATTGGGCGTACTTTGAATGGGTACTCCTTACTTAACGAACAAAAACATGCGTTCAAACAAATACTTCAATTAGCAAAAGATGAAAAAGTGGACGGAATTGTGATTGCCGGCGATATCTACGATCGTTCAATTCCAGGCACAGACGCCGTCACTACGCTTGATTCGATGCTTCGTGAAATTAATCTAACAAATAAAATTCCCATTTATGCAATTTCTGGAAATCACGATGGAGCTAAACGTCTAAATTATGGCCGTGAATGGATGGAATTTACAAATTTCCATCTAAACACCTTGCTTGATGAAGCTTTTACACCACTAGAAACAGAAGATACTCAAATATTTATGTTGCCGTTTTTTGACCCCATGGATGCGCGAGTTTACTACAAAGAACAAGGTATGGATGAAGATGATGTTAAAAATATCCACACGATAAATGATGCCATGGAACTAGTATTGGCGGACATGTACAAGTTATTTGCGCCAAATAAAAAACACCTGCTAATCACCCATTTTTCGGTGACTCCAAGTGCTGATCAAGAAATCGAATTGACTAGTGAAACTTCCTCAAAAGTTGGTGGATTGGCTACATTAACCGCATCTCAATTCGACAAATTTGATTACGTAATGCTTGGCCACATTCATACAAGATTCGCCTCACCAAGTGAAAATATTCGTTATTCAGGTAGTCCTATCAAGTTTAACGTCAAGGAAGCTCGTTTAAAAAATAAAGGTAAAGGCGTTGATATTGTTAATATCACTCCGGACAAAATCACTACTGAATTCCACGAAATAAGACCCCAGACTGATTTAATCGTGCTAGAAGAAACGTGGGAAACACTGCTAGATCCCACCTTTTATAAAACACAGCCTACAAAATCAGATTGGTTTGCAATAACTGTTAAGAATTTTGACAGAAGTAAACACATTAATGTCCGTGCACAACTCCAAGAAATTTATGGAACAGTTGTCGAATTGGATTACGAAAATCTTCGTAAGGATACGACTGCCAAGATAGCAGATAAAAACATAAGCGAACTAAGTCCAGATAGTATCGTAGAACAATTTTTCCAGTCGGTTACTGGAAATGACTTATCAAAAGAACAAAAACGCCTAGTTGACAGCATTTTCGTCGACTTAAGAAAAGAGGACTAATTTTGAAACCAGTCTATTTGGAAATGAAATATTTTGGTCCCCACGAGGACTCTATAATCGATTTTCGTGCACTTGAAGAAGCACCAATTTTCTTAATTGGAGGCGACACTGGTGCCGGTAAATCAACTATTTTCGATGCAATGACCTATGCTCTATTTGGCAGTACAACTGGCGACCGTGATGCAAAAGAGTTACGCAGTCAGTTCGCCCCTGATGATGAAGCAACCGAAGTTGTATTCTACTTCGAACAAGGCAATCAGCTCTATGAAATGACTAGAACTCCTGAACAATACCTTACCAAGAAGCGTGGTTCAGGACTAGGTAAAAAAGTTGCTACGGTAAAGCTTGCAATTGTTAAAGAAGTTGGCGGAGTTGAAGTCCAAAGTGTTGCTTCAAAACCGGTTGATGTTGGAAATGAAATTGCATCCATATTGAATTTAACTGCTGATCAATTTAAGAAGATCATCCTATTACCTCAAAATGATTTTTCAGAATTTTTGAAATCTAAAACGAATGATAAAGAAGTCATTTTGAAGAAAATCTTTGGCACACAAATGTTCACTGACTTCACGACTGAGTTAAAGGGCAAATACGACGAAGCTAGAAAACAAAGTGAAGGATTTGAGACACGACTTCAATTTGAGCTAGAGTCAAACATTTGGACTGATGAAGAAAAAGAACAGTTGTCTGCAGAAGCAAATAGTCAAAAAGTAGAATTATTAAATAAATATGTACAAACACGTTCGAACTCATTATCAGATTTAAAGAAGTCAAAAGTATCTATCGATAAGTCTGTTGAAAAAGCTGATATGGACTATCAAGTGGCAAAAGACTTACAAAAGAAATTTGCTGATTTAGAAAAATACAAGTTAGAATTCAAAACTAAAATTACTGACAAGGCTGAACAACATAAGTCTGAACAAGTACATCTTTCTGAGCTTCAATGGGCTAACCCACTGAAAGATATAGTTAGAGATTTGGCCACAAAAACATCTGACCATCAGCAAAGCTTGAAGACACAGGTAGAACAGTCCAATGCTGAAAATCTTTCTGAAGAAGCATATCAAAAAGCCAAGGTTCTGTCGGACACATTATCTGGACAATCAGATGATATTGAAAAGAAGAAAAGCCAAATTACTCAACTGACTGCATTGATTCCTAGGGTTGAGTCGATTGAACAGCTTCGTCAAAAGTTAGAAGTTGCAAAACCAAAACTTGCTGTACTGCAGAAACAGTTGGATGAACAGTCTGAAGCTGCCAAACTAATTTCAGACAAAATCACTTTGAAAAACAAGCAATTAGTCCCAACCGCAGATTTACAAAAAACACGTAACTCTTTGACCAAGGAAAAAGAAACATTCGTTGAGACGTTGACGCCACTTCTAAATCTTGTTACCAACTTAGATAGTGATATCCGTCAAGAAAACGTTAATCTTGGGCAACTGAAATCTGAACAAGTTGCCAAACAATCTGCGTTGGATGTGGCAAAGAAAAATTACGATAAGCAAATTAGTCGGCGTCAAGGTTTAATGATTGCCCAACTACAAAAAGAGTTAGTGGACGGAGAACCTTGTGTAGTTTGCGGTTCAACTGACCATTCAAACATGGTCCATACTGTTGATGCGAATGAAACTGAATTAAAAGCCGCAATGGAACAAGTTGACCAATCTCAAAATACATTTGCAGCCGCTGAAAAAAGTTTGTCCACTGTAAAAGGCAATGTCGTTAAATCAGAAGCAGAATTAAAATCCAAAACAGTTTCACTTGACAAAGCAAAATCAGATTTATCGGTAACTTATAAACAGTTAACTGAAAAATCCGACTTGAATTTCTCAGATAAATTTTCACTTGAACAAGTTAAACATTCTTTCGATACAAAGATTTCTGACGTTGATAGAGAATTAACCACCGCAAATAATTTGTCGAATGAAATTAAAACTCTTGAGACTCAATTTAAATCTGCAAATGATGCTGTCAATCAAGCTAAACTTGATGTTACTGCTAAAAAAACTGAAATAACTAACACGGAAAATGACTTGAAGAAACAATCTGCAGAAATAGATATGGACAAATCTAGTTCAGAATTATCAGAAGAAAAGTCAAGATTAACTACTGAAACAGCTGAATACCAGAAGAAGTTGGAATCTGCACAGTCCGCTTTGCAACAAAGTAAGCTGGACTTATCTACTGTCCAAACTCAATTGAAGGATACTGAAGTTCAAGTTAAAAAGCAGACTTCAGATATAAAGTCTCTTCAGAAACAGTTGAATGATTCCCT
Organism: Companilactobacillus ginsenosidimutans; assembly: GCF_001050475.1. Lineage (NCBI taxonomy): Bacteria > Bacillati > Bacillota > Bacilli > Lactobacillales > Lactobacillaceae > Companilactobacillus > Companilactobacillus ginsenosidimutans. The sequence continues at coordinate 1,443,665 of NZ_CP012034.1, forward strand.
CTCCGCGGACGATGCCAAGACTCATGATGCTGAGGTTCTGAATGGTTGGATATCCGAGATTAATGAGGATAAACTATCTAGACTTCACGTTTCAATTTCTCAATACTCACAAGAATATGAGCGGTTGAACTCAGAAATAAAGAAATTGACTGCTGAGTTATCTGATAAACAAGTACCCAACATTGATGAGCTTGCTAAAATCCAGAAAGATTGGAATCAAAAGAAGGAAGTCATCATCCAACAAGTTTCATTCGCAACAAAGACTTTGGAAGACTCCCGGAACAGTTTGAAGAATGTTCAAAAAATTATGGATGATCAAGGTGACTTTGCTAAAAAACTTGGTGAAATCACTAGCTTATACAATATCGTCACTGGTAAAGACGGAAATGACCGTAAGTTGAAACTAGAAACTTATGTCGTTCAAAATTACCTTCAACGTGTTTTGAATTATGCCAATGATCACTTTATCAATTTGCTTTCAAATAATCGATATTCATTTGAACTTGCGGATGAAGGCTCAGATAAACGCACTGACCACGGTCTGGACATCAACGTTTTTGATAACGAGACTGGCGACTCAAGGTCGTCCAACACACTATCAGGTGGTGAAACGTTCATTGCCGCCTTATCAATAGCATTATCACTTAGTGAAGTCGTTCAATCATCTTCAAATGGTGTTCAAATAGATGCCTTATTTGTCGATGAAGGATTCGGTTCACTCGATCATGAAACACTCGAAAAAGCTATGACTGCACTCGAGACCATCGGTGAAAACCGCATGGTTGGTGTCATCAGCCACATTGAGTCAATGAAGAATTCCATCGGACAACAAGTTTATATCAAGAAACTTGGCGATGGACGTAGCACCGTTGAAATGATTAATAAATAAAAATAGGAATCCAATTAAGGGACTTATAGCCCTGAGATTGGATTCCTATTTTTGTAATGTAAATATTTTTGGAAATTGAATGTCACTGCCACTGAATTTTTCAAAATCACGATCATGCGTTATGACCGACAATTCGTTTTGTATGGCATCAGAAATAATTAATTGATCATTAAAGTCTAAGGAGAACGGATTATCAATTGCTGATAAAATGTATTCATTTTTCAGCACTGGTGACAATTCACATAACTCAAGTATTTCGTTTTGAACTGAGGATAAAACATATTTTCTTGTTTTTACAAACTCATCTGTTGATCGAAAATCTCTCTTATAATTATAATTCTTAATATTTCTAGATTTTGAAAAAGCTATGCCCGCAATACGATAACTTCGATTGATATATTCCGAAATTATATATGGGGTTACAAGATACTTAACTCTTCTATCTGAAACAGAATTATATATCAGATCTGAATATCCATAATCATTTTTTTGTTGAATGGAATCAATCAAATACAACAATATATTAGTGTCGAGAAGATATCTCCCTGGAAATAATTTCTGCCCTCAAGAAATATGTATAAAATTTGATTTAGTTAGATTATCCTTCATTTAGTTTCTCATCGTCAATTTTCACTTTTACATTATCGATTACTCGTTGCAATTTCTCTTGTTGGTACAATGATAATGTACTCAAATCAACATTTATACGTTCTTTTAATTCCTCTTGGGTATTCATCTGATACAGTCGGCCAATTGACAAATTCAAAAAGGCAGTTGTGATTGTTGATAAACCAGTAAAATCAATTGTTATTTTCTCTCCGTGGTTTAATGCTTCATTAATTACAGTAAAAACCATTTTACCCTGCTCGGTGTTAACAGCCAAAGAATTATTAATAACTTTTTGAATAACAATTTTTTTCATACCAATAGATCCTCCTGTGTTAAGTATCGTTAAAATGCAAATTGATAACTTGGTTCTTTTAATTTGAAATGCTTACTGGAATTTCCATATTCATTTAATTCAATGTTCATATAAAGAAGTGTTCCAGGGAAACTGGCACTCAATGTTTTCTTAATTATACTTCCGTCGGTATCTTGAAACCAGTAACCTTTATTGGAAATAATAATCATCTTGCCAAGTGATTTCATTGCACTTTGTATCTCACTCAAGCCCATTCCACTTTCTGGAATCATTTTAGTAGAATTTCCTTGTCTAATCGCCCATTCGATATAATCTACATCAAAAATCATCTGATCTGTATTCTTACTTGATTGTTGAACCCTTTTAGGTATTGAAATGCCAACATCAGCAATCGTCATAGAAATATTACCAACAGGATTTTCATCCCCGCATAAATACAATATGTTTGAATTTGAATGTGTACTTGTATTATCAGCAAACTCAAATACAGAATCTTTAAATGATTGAATTAGTCGTTCATAAGTATTTTTGGATATTTGCCCACGACCAAATTTTACAATAAAGTTCTCATCAAGATATCTATCCAATTGGTTAATGTCTGACGATTTGATTCTCTCAAACTTAATTTGAGAACTATCAGGAGATAAAAAATCCATGTCAGAAATTTGAATATTCTTTCCTCGTTGGTCTAATTTATCAATTAATATATTCAAAAACACAAGCATATTTGAATCAATAATCTTAATATTGGATGCGTTTATTAATACATTCTTCTGATGCCCATCATTAATTGCATCTTCCACTTGGTTCAATATCATATCGACATTCTCAAATCCAATATCAATATTCTGTGGAAGTATTATTTCATTCATACTTCAGATACTCCAATTAATTTTTGACATAATCACAATCTTATCAGACTAATATATATAAAATGTGTATTTCCTATTCAATTTGATAAAGACACCATACCATTGAAGGAGTCAGACGCTTTACTATCGACTCGTTCGCTTTCAAGGTAACGTTCTTTTCATTAGTCAAAACATACTCTGCGTCGTTCACTAAGTATCGTTGATACGCATCATATTTGCTTGGTGAAGTCTTAACTTCCACCTCATCACCAACCACTTGTTGTAAAAGTTGTGCAGTGGCTGCATGTGTATATCCGACTCCGTTGCTAACATCATTTCGCTTCACAACAATTAATGGGTCTAAATTAGTCATGAAACAATTTTCGAGTTTCATCTGATCTAATTTTTCATAATGGATATCGCCCCAGCTCTCTTGAAGTTTAGGTGATTTGAAAGCAGCAGGTATCAACAAATAATCGCGCGAATAAGCATTCAAGTTCGTTAAGATATTTTCGAAACTTGGGTGACCAACTATCTTGGCTCTGCCTAAACATTCTTCGCGATTATACTGAATTGCTGCGGCATAACTGTCGGTTGCGCTTGGTCCTAATGTATGAATTCTCATAATATCTGCCTCTCAAAAATAAAATTAGGGAAAATAAAAAGCCAACTAGATTAGAAATCTAGTTGGCTATAATTGACAGGCTTCAATTATGAACTTTGCACCAGCTAGATCTCGCGTGTCTAGCTGGCCAAGACAAAACTGACTTCGCTAACCTTAGACACGAACGTGTTGGACGTCCGCATCTAAGATCAACACGGACGCTACCTAAAGTTTGCAAAGCCGAAAAAGGCTGTAGTTTTAGCTGGCGAATAATTAGTCATAATTGTCTTCCCTTCATAAGTTGTTGTGAACATTAAAGCATTCTTATTTTGTTAAGTCAAATTTAATTCAAAGCAAAGAGACATCCAATCCTTAGATGTCTCTTGTTCTGATGTATTCAAAATAATGAATACAGTTAATTATCATAAAAAACTAAAGGAGAATGAGTAAAAATTTAAAAAAGAAAAAATAATACATATTCTTATGCATGATAAGATTTTTCCATCTTCTTATCATACTTGAATTATATATCCTCATCACCGGAATTCAACAAATACGCACTTTAGTGATTATCTGCTGCAGGATTGTACTGAATGTTACCAGTAAGAGAGTGATCAAGTTCAAGATTCTTACGAATAAAATCCGTTACTCTTTGCAATTCACCTTTTTTTACAAGTTCCATACTTTGATTATCCACTTGCGCACCAATTCCTTGCAGATGAGTTTCCTCAGTATGACTGCGCACAGAACGATAATCTTTAGCCAATGCAGTTATTTCATCAAATGTTAAATCCGTTTGTGTTTGATCTGACAACGATTTGATGAATTGTTGATTCAACAAACTTTGAATAGAACTACTTTTTTTAATTAAAGCAGTAAAAACTTGTCTTTGACGTTTTTGACGACCGTAATCACCATCAGGATCATCGTAACGCATCCTAGAATATGCCAAAGCTTTCTTACCGTCCATATGTTCAACCTTATTTTCAGTAAAGCTATGTCCTTCGTAATCAAAAGATAAAGTTGGCTTAACATCAACTCCACCGGCTTGATTAATTACTTTTTCCATACCACCCATGTTAATCAAAACATAAAAATCGATCGGAACATTCAGCATTTGCTCCACAGTTGTAATGGCTGCTTTAGTCTGACCAACAGAATATGCTGAATTAATTTTCGCAGGAGATTCTTCAGGATAACCAGGAATATTTACAGCCGTATCTCGTGGAATACTAGTGACAGTCGTTTTATTAGTATTAGGATTCAAAGTTAAAACCATCATACTGTCAGTTCTACCTTGATAATCACGGCCCAATGCACCAGTATCGGTACCCATCAGCAAAATAGAAATTGGTTTCTTCTTTTCCAGCTGTGCATTCACATTTCTTTGCTTAGTCACACCGGAAGATTTAAATGACTTGTTCACAGAATTTTTGATACCTCGATATGTGGTCATACCATAGGCCGTACCACCAGCAAACATCATCAAAAATAAGATGATAAAGGAGTTTCTAAGTAAATGCTTCTTCTTTTTTTTCTTCATACTTTACGTTTTTTCCTCATTGTAATTAAAAGTGTTTTTGCTTTGAAAATTATTTGAGCTCTTAATAAGATTAATAAGCAAATATAAAACATGGTTCCGATAAATATCTCGATTATTAGTGATGACCAATTTTGTTTTAGCCATTGATTCAAAATAAAAACGAATACATACATTGCGATTCCGGCAGCAAAATACTTGTAGCAATCCTCGAAAAGCTTCTTAAAATCGACCTGCTTTCGAATGGAAAATAATTGATATGCAGTTACCGCTATCTCGGATAAAACAGTGGCAATTGCAGCTCCCAATGCACCCATTAATAGGATTAAAGGTATATTAGCCAACAAGTTTATTCCCGCTCCAATAACCACCGACCATGTATATGATTTCGTTTGTTTTGTTGGCAGCAAATATTGCGCACCAATTGCATTACTCCAAGCAATCAGCACAATAACAATCGATTCAACAATCATAATTGGAATTACATTAATGAATTTTGAAGACAAAAACAATGGTATTAATTTCGACGTAATTGCTGCTAATCCAAACGCCATTGGGACAGAAATTGCCGTGACAAAGGAAAAACTATCATATAAATATCGTTTAGTTCGTTCATGATCACCTTTTGCAAATGTATTGGCCACGTGTGGAAGCATGACTGTCCCGGTAGCTGTGACAACCGCTAACACAATCTTGATAATTTTATCTGATTGTTCAAAATATCCAGCTGATTGAACTGATACTAGTGACCCCAACATAGTTTTGTTTAACACTAAATAAACTTGGGTAGCAATTTGAGGAATGAACAAAATCAACGAAGGACAAACATGTCTAAATGGATTCAATTGTTTAATTTTCGGTAACGTGATGATATTTCTTAAACTTGGAAACAGGAGTACATTTCCAATAAGTGTAGATAATGAAATTATCAAAACATAAACAATAAGGTCATCTGATGTTTTCACAAATAGGAAGATACAAATAACCGAAACTAATTTAACCACGATATTTCGCAATACAGTTACAGAAAATTTTTCTAATCCCATAAAGAACCATGAGATATCAAAGGCAACTGCCCAGATAGTTATAGATTGTATAAGATAATATGACCTATACTGATTCACAAATGCTAAAAAAATCATGAATAATCCCAGAGAAATTAGCATAGTAAAAATTTTAACAATCAATATTTCAAAGAATGTCTTGGATAATTCTTCCTTATTCTCTCGAATAAAGGCAATTTGCCGATTCGCATACAGCCCAATTCCAAGGCTACCCAGTAATATAAAATATTGAATTATTGAACCTGTATACGCATTAACTCCAACCCCTTTTGGTCCGAGAACTCTTGCCACATATGGCGTTGTAACTAAAGGGATAATCAAAATGAATATTTGATAAAAAGCGTTATAGAAAAAGTTTTTTATTAACTTCATTACGCCAATTCTTCAAACTCACGTTTAACTACTTGAAGAGCAGCCATAATAGTTTGATCCATATTGTAATATCTGTACTGGCCTAATCTACCGCCAAAAATAACATTTGCATTTTCATCTCTCGCTAGTTTTACGTATGAAGAATACATTTTTTTATTTCGGTCATTGTTAATTGGATAGTATGGGTCATCCCCACGTCTCCATTTTTTAGGATATTCACGCGTAATAACCGTTTTGCCTTTATTTCCATTACCCATTTCAAAATGCTTATGCTCAATAATCCGAGTATACGGTGCTTCTGCATCAGTATAATTAACAACTGCATTTCCTTGATAATTATCTGTATCAAGTACTTCGTTCTCGAATCGCAAACTACGATATTCTAATTCACCCAAACGATAATCAAAGAATTGATCAATCATTCCGGTAAAGACAATTTTGTAATCCGAATCTATATATTCCTGTTTCCTGTCGAAGAAATCACAATTAAGTTGGACATCAATATTCTCGTGATCCAACATTCTTTCGATAATCTGTGTATAACCACCAACGGGAATCCCTTGGAACGGATCATTGAAATAATTGTTATCATATGTGAATCTAACTGGTAATCTTCGAATAATAAAGGCCGGCAATTCAGTTGCAGACTGTCCCCATTGTTTTTCGGTGTATCCTTTAACTAATTTTTCGTATACATCAGGCCCAATTAAGGAAATAGCTTGTTCTTCAAGATTGCGAGGATTCTTTTCTAGAACATACCCCTTCTTTTGAGATTCAATTTTTTCCTTAGCTTCAGAAGGCGTAATCACACCCCAAAGCTTATTAAAGGTATTCATATTGAATGGCAAGTTATAAATTTCACCGTTAAAATTGGCTACCGGAGAATTAATGTAATTGTTAAATTCAGCAAACTGCTGTACATATTCCCAAATATTTTCCATTTTAGTGTGAAAGATATGAGCCCCATACTGGTGAACTTGTATTCCTTCTATTTCTTTTGTATAAATATTTCCGCCAATATGATTAGACTTTTCAATCACCTTCACTTCATGATTTCTTTTCGCTGCTTCATGAGCAAAAACTGATCCAAACAGTCCAGATCCAACTATTAAATATCTCATATTTGTTCCTCTTTATTGATGTACTTTCTCTATTTTCGGTTTAAAGGCAAAACCACAAAGCATGCCTTTAATAATGGTTTTTGATCTCATCAATTTATTAGTGTTTTTTGAAAAACAAATCTGTCCAACTTCCTTAAAATTCTTCAAAGTGATTTTTCCTAATTGAACTTTTGTTGAGTACATTTTGGTAGTTGTAATGGCGTTTCTGTATTTATAGAAGTATCTCCCCATTCTCTCTATATCGTCATTTAGAATGTTCAAATTATTGGTATTCTTTGCCGTATCGTGGTAAACAGTGCTGTCTAAAACTAGATATGATTCCTTTTGATTTGAAAGTCTCATTGTATATTCCGTGTCGTCACCCCAAATCACCATATCAGCAGCTGGTATTCCTACATTTCTGACCATTTCTCGTTTCACAAGAATAGATACGAAAGTAGCTCTTTCAACTCCAATAACATTAGAAGCAAGTTTATTTGCCCAAATATATCGATCAATTATTGGTGCATTAACTGTCGATCCATCTTTCCACAACACTTTGCTACAAAGGAATCCAAAATTATTATCTAAATTATTAATAGCTGTTTGAAACCCTTCCGTTGCTGTGGCAGTCGGAATCGTATCATCATCCATAATCCAAAAATAATCATCATCGGTTGTCTGATATGCCTTCTTTAATGCTTCGGAAAATCCAGGTGCTCCACCAATATTTTTCGGGGAATTATACACATGAATTTTTGAATCATCTCCAAATTCCTTTTCCAGCATATCTTGGGTCCCATCATCACTATCATTATTGAATACAAATATGTTGTTTACTGGCAATGCTTGGTCAAGGACGTTGATCAAACACTTTTTCAGTAAATCTCTTCGGTTATAGGTAACAATTACGGCACATGTATTCATATTTGTTTTTTTCCATTTCTATTTCAGAATAATTTGGGGATTATATATTTTGATTCAAACGATTCACGCAAAACTTTTTGCAATTCGTCAAAATCTTTCACATTATCATTATCGTTTAGACAAATTGTTTTATGGCGACCTTGAATAATCTCATCTTTGACTGACTCATTCGAAACTGTTCCTAACTCATAAACTTGTCCAAAATTGTTTTTTTGTAATTCGAAATTTCCGGATGCTAATTGCCAATACCTCATCAGCCAATGGCTATAATCAGACTTTGTTCTAAACTTATGTAAACAACTTTGATTTAATTCTTCTGGAATCACATTCCAAATCTTTGTGAATATATCTTTGCAATACGGAACTGGTAAATGATTATTCCACATCCCACTGAAATTTTTCGAAGGAAGCAATGCTAATGTTCGAAAAAGTTTAGAACCTAATCTCAAGTTAAAGATCTTCCGAAAGTTATTAGTATAGAATTCTTTTTTTGAAAAATTCTGGTTAATTACTTCCATATTATTTACCATCGTATTTGCAACACTGCCTGACGTTGAAATAATTGGACTTTCAGCATACAAATCAACAGGTTTACCATCCTTAAAGAAATCAGTTGGTTGCACAAAGTCATTAATAAACATGTCATCATTGAATAAGACAAAACGATCAGATAATTCTTCAATTCTGTGAAGATTTAATTCGATAACATTTGAATTAAATGTTGGAAGATATTCTTTTGGAATGAAATCTTCGTGGTTCAAACAAATAATCTTTTCATTATTCATATTCGATAACCAATGAGGTACCTGCTCATCAGTTATTAAATAAATTTTGTTAACCCAAGATGCATATCTTTCTACACCCTTAAACCAATATTGAAAGATATCAAAATCTCGATATCTGCTGTTAGAGTTCATTGATTGAACTGGTCGAATTTGCTTTAAGTATTTTCCCTTTTTACTTATCCATCTTTCGTCATTCCCATTCACCCAAGTGACGACGAAATCGATACGTTCCAGATTATTTATTTTTTTCAAGAATTATATTCTCCATTAAAATTTTGAATCAAATACTGTCTGATACGGCAATGTCTGATAGCCATTCCTGACAAATAAGAAATAGCAAAAAAATAGAATAGCCGAGATGGCAACAACTAAATACATAGTTAATCTAATATATTTATTAGTGATTCTAGACAATACATTGGGAACCAATACAATATTAATTGGAAAAAACATGTATAGGGTCCTTGTAACTGTTGGGAATATATCAGCAATTGGAAGTAACATTACTAAGAATATGTCAAACCAAAGCAAATATGTAATTTTTTCCCTTGATTTCATATCAATTAGAAAATAATACGAAATCAATACAACTATGCAGATAATAAAAATCAAAAGTACAAGTGATGTATTAACATCCCCCTGATCAAACTGAGATCCAATATAACTCTCGTAAACTCCAGTTTTTTCAATCAAGAAAAGAAGTATGTCTCGACCAAACGGATATATAAAAAGTAGTCCTATTTGAAGTCCAACAATAACTAATAATCGAGGTTTTATAAGAGCAAGAAAATAAAAAATTCCATAAATAATCACGCTCATATGAAACAGGCAAGCCATCAACAAAAAGAGGAAGTACTTGAACATTTTTTTATCTCTTATGAATTTAGTTGCATATAGCATTATTGAAATGGCAATACATTGTCTCATTGCATTAAATGAGTATGAATAGTAAGAAGTTGCAATTACTAAGTAAACGCTAAATCCAACGCATATGGATTGTTCCTTGATCCATAGAAACAAGAAAATCAAAATTAAAAACATATAGATTGCAAAAATTAGTTGATAAGGATGCTCTATAAAACCATGACCAAAGAAGTATCCGATTTCGACAATCTTCTTTGAGAAATAACTAATTCTAAATGGAATTCCTGATAAAACCATTGGGAACTGTTCGTCTGTATAATTTAAATAATCAATTCCGACGTCATATCTAATCGATCCCAAAATTAGCAATATTAAGAAAGCAAATGTTAAGAACAGTTTATTCTGTGTTGCCATTCCGCCAATTGACGGTACATTTCCTCCTAATCCCGAGGTGCCCCAGCGAATAACAAATGGGGAAACTATAATGATTAATATTCCAATGTAAATCAAGCTATTTCCCCTTTATTTTTTTAATCATCATTCTCAAAAGAAAGCCTCTTTAAGAGAGTTCAATTTTAAACAATCTCTATAAAAACTAATTCCAAATCTTAGAGCATATGTCGTTGCTTTTAATCTCTTATCCATATTCAAATCGGAATTTATTAGTTCTCTATTACTAGTAATTCCTTTTTGTAATATTGTTATTTCCCTATTAAATTCCCGAGCATTATTACTTAAAAGTAAACTATTCAATACACTGACATAACACCAGCTCATCCTAAGTATTGCTTCTGAATACAATTCTGGGAATTTTTGAGTGATCCCATCCACCATTGAGTCTGTCGCGAAAATTAAATCAAATTTTCCATTGTTAAATCCAGATGTAGTAATCGAACTATTTCTTAAAATATAGTTATATTTAGATTTCGAACCTACAGCTATTGCCTCGGACTCCATTATTGTTTTGTAAATTGTAGAAGAATCTTCAAATAATTTACCTTCTGGAAAACGTATTCCATCAAAAATGGATTTTTTATACAACTTTGCACAACAAGTAAGATCTAAATGGTCCCTAACCAACATTTTCTTAAGCCAATCTCTAGAACTATATATCTTTGAAATATCATTAATTTCATATGATTGTGTTTTTCCATTTCTTTTCACAACGGAATGCTGACAACTTGAGATATCAGTTTTAAACGTCACAAGTTGATCCATCAAATAACTTAAGTAATCAAAATCAACTGTATCATCTGCATCAATAAATGATATAAAGTCACCCGATGCCACTTCAATACCAATATTTCTAACATGAGCAACACCATTATGCGGAAGCTCATACAATTTAATAAAACTATACTTACTTGATAATTCTTTGACGATGGCATTAGTTGAATCTGTTGATCCGTCATCAATTACTAGTATTTCAATGTTTGAATAATCCTGTTCAATCAAAGATAAAATACATCTTTTGATTGTTTCTTCCACATTAAATGAAGGTATTATTACTGAAATCAATGAATCCATCATAGATAATTTTTCTCCTAAAAATCATTTTCTTACTAGACTAAAATTTTCCAACATAAGATATAGTTTTTCGTTAACTACTTTCTCTAAAACAGTGGGGACAAAAGCTATCTACCAGATTGTTCTTTCAAAACCATCATTTTCAAACAGTTCTTATAAAATTTGGTTCCAAATTTTAATGCAAAACAAGCTAACTTTAATCGTCTATCTGGATTTAAATCACTATTGATGAATTTTTGATGTGCTAAAATCTGTTCTCTTAATTTATTAACTAGTAGATTACATTCCTTATCATTACCACTTAAAAGTATATTGTTTAGCACACTGGTATGAGACCAACTCAGTCGTAACATTGCTTCAGGATACAAATCAGGATATTTCCTTATAATTTCTTCTGTCATTGATTCAGTTGCTGAAATCAAATCTAATTTTCCATAATTAAAACTTGAAGTAGTTATTGAATTATTCCTCAAAATATAGTCATATTTTGATTCGGATCCAACGGCAATTGACTCAGATTTCATTATTGTTTTATAGATTGTCGCAGAATCTTCAAATAATTTTCCTGGAGGAAATTCAATACCATCAAAAATTGATTTTTTATATAATTTTGCCCAACAGGTTTGATCCAAATGATCTCTCACAAGCATTTTTTGAAACCAATCATGAGAATTATAAATTCTCGAAAAACCAGCAAGTTCATTTGAGTGAATATCCCCATTAATTTTGATTACTGAATGCTGACAACTCGAAATATCGGTATTAAATGTAATAAGGAGATTCATTAAATAACTCAAGTAGTCACTTTTAACGACATCGTCAGCATCTACAAATGATATGAATTGACCCTTAGAAGATTTAATTCCAACATTTCGAACTTGAGCAAGTCCAGAATGAGGAATTTCATACATCCGAATGCAATCGTGTTTGTTCAGCATACTTTGTACAATGCTATTTGTCTGATCTGTAGATTCATCGTTTATCACAACTATTTCAAAATTGGAATAATCTTGTTCTAATAAAGACAAAATGCATTTTTCTATTGTTTCTTCTGCATTGTACGCAGGAATTATCACCGAAATTAATGGGTTTTCCATATATTTTTTTCACTCCTAAAAATGGGTTTTCTTGCTCAAACCGAATTTTCTCAACAGAAAATGTACCACTTTGGAAATCTTCTTCTCGCCACCTATTTGAATCCAATCATGTTCACAATAATTGATGTCATTTTTATCAATCCAAACATCCATCAAGATTTCAGCAATATATCCAAAAACTCTGGCTTCTTGTTCCGAATATTCTTCTACATAAATGTTTTCTTCTAGCTTTTCAAGAATTGAGAAAAGCCATTCGCAATACGTTGAGAATTGATTTTGTTTCATTACAAACATGTTGAACATATGAGCACTACGCTTATTCATAGCCTGGTCAAAAGCTGATAAATAATCATTATGATGTTTTTCAATTATTCGTCGAGTTAACAATAATGGTTCTTCGTGATGAGCATGAACGTAGTGAGAATAATTAGTTTCAACGTAATACTTTCTTTCAGTCGGTAATATCACATCATGCTTAGATAACTTTTCATCAATCAAGTCTTGATTCAATAAATCATCTTCATCTTTACCAAAGAATCTTCGGTAGTGAACCAATCCTATAGCATCAGCATCTTGAATGTTCTTCCATGCCCAATAAATGGCTGTTAATTCATTATAATTAGGGTTCTTTTTAGAAATATTAATTCCTGCATCGTCGCGAAGATAACTCATGCCGTTTTGATAATTCTTATATGATCCAACTAATATTGGATGATATAATTTGTCATCATCTGGCATTTTGCTCTCCTTATGTGTTGCAACAAGAATTTTTACATTTTTCAATACGCGCCGCTCCCTTTAAAAATATGGAAAAAGTTCATAAAGATAATCTTGATATCAAACCAGAAGCTTGCTCTATCTATATATGACATCTCAATTTCAGCACGTTCTGGATAACCAACTTGGCTTCGACCTGAGGCTTGCCAAAGACCCATTGCTCCGGGCTTTACTGCCAAAAGCTTTTCCACATTGTATTCGCATAATTCCTCTTCAACTACTGGTCTTGGACCCACCAAGCTCATGTTTCCCCGCAATACGTTCAAAAATTGAGGTATTTCATCAATTGATGTACGTCTCAAGAAACTACCAACTTTGGTGATTCTAGGATCCCTATCAGGTGTAAGTTTGTAGTTATTCGCTACATACTCCTCATATAGTTCTTTATCTTTAAGCAAATGTTCCTCAGCATTACTAATCATTGACCGAAATTTATAAATCTCAAATTTCTTTCCATTTAGCCCAATTCGTACTTGCCTATATAGCAATGGCCCTCTGTGGGATTTACAAATAATGTTTAACATCCAAATAATAATAAAAATTGGACTAACCATAATTAGAGCAAACAGAGAAACGATAATATCCAAAATCCTTTTAGCAATCAAATAACCTGTTGAATGTTTTACTAAGATTGTTTTCCCTTTAGTTTCAAAATATTCCATAATTTTTCCTTGAATGTAATTTAATGTTTTAAAAGAAAAAGAATTTCTTTTTCGTGATTGGTTCAATACATATAGGACTGTCGGATACTACCACTTCGCCATTAAGAATACTTTTAGCGTTGTCCATAAAGTTCTGAGAGATTTGATTATCAAAGTTCGACAACTTTTCAAAAGCATCCGCCATTCTGAATTGACGTCCTGTTAAAACATGTGCATCGGAAGATATAACATGTGCTAAATTCGATTCAATAATTTTTTGTGACGTCTCCTGAACTTTTTCCCCAAATACTCCAAGATAACTACTCGCAGTGATTTGTGAAAGACATCCCTGTGAAATTAATTCATGCAGTTTTCGAGGATTTTTCTGAACCTCTCTATTCCTCTCAGGATGTGCAATTACCGGAACAATTCCACGACTTAATAACTCAAAAATCACATTTGATGTATATGCAGGTATATCTGAGTGAGGAAATTCCAGCAATAAATATTTATTATTAGCATCCATAAAAATGACATCATCTTTTTCAATTGCGCTTATTAATGCACCCGTCAAATGAACTTCTTGACCCGGAAAAACAGTAATCGGAATTCCAGCCTCATCCAAGCAACTTTGAAAATTTCTAACCTTCTCCAAAACCATTATTTTAGGATTTTTGTATTGGCTATCCATGTGATGTGGCGTCAACAAAATATGACTAATTCCATCGTTCACAGACGATTTTGCAAGTTCAATGCTACTTGAAAAATCTGGTGATCCATCATCCACATTCGGTAACATGTGACAGTGAAGGTCAACTAACGTCATTTTTCAATACCGTAGTATCCGCCGTAATAGCCATCCGCATTATCACATTTTGATCTGTTCATAATTCCACCCAAAATTCTTGCTCGAACAGTAAGTAATGATTTTTTTGCATTAATCACTTGTGCTTTATCAGCGATACCTTGAGGAATAACCAAAATCACACCATCAACTTTGGAAGCCAATATTTGTGCATCAGTCACTAAATTTACTGGTGGAGCATCAAAAATAGTCAACGAAAAATTTTCTTTTAAATCAGATAACAATTGTGGAATTCGTTTACTTCCAAGAAGTTCAGACGGATTGGGTGGAATCGGACCACTTGTGATAATAAAAAGGTTTGGAATCATAGTCTTTTGGATAATATCTTCAAAGTCTGCACTTCCAAATAAATAATTTGATAAGCCAGTTTGGTTACTCACATTAAAGGTTTTGTGAATAGTTGGTCGACGTAAATCGGCATCAATCAAGATTACTCTCTCACCTTGTTTGGCCCAACTTACTGCAACGTTATTACTAACAGTCGATTTCCCTTCAGAAGGTGCCGATGATGTGAATAAAATTGAAGTTAACTCTTCATCAACAGACGAAAACTGGATATTAGTTCTAATGGTATTAAATTGTTCAGAAATCATACTTGTAGGGGAATCATGGGTAATTAATCCAACTCCGTGAGTAAGACTATAATCGTTTAATTTTTTTCTTTTATTTTTTCGAAAATTACCAAACATCCTATACCCTCCTAACAGCAGAATCTTTATTACGATTAATCTGCTTGGTTATTTTTTTATTTTTAGAAATTCGTTCAATTTCCTTTTGACTGATTTCAGAAATAATACCAAGATTTATTGATTTCAATTCATCTGTAATGAATGTGGCCGAATCGACTGTCCTATCGGTTAATTCCTTGATAAAAGCAATCGCAACTCCCAACATGGCACCCAATATTAAACCGAGAGTAATATTAATGGCCTTCCGTGGACTAACGGGCTTCGGATTTGATTCTGCTCGAGAAACTATTGAAACATTATTAATACTCATAATCTTTCCGATTTTATGTTTAAAAATATCGGCTGTTAAATTTGCGGTTTCTGAGGCAGTTCTTGGATCAGTTGAAACCGCTTTAATTGAAAATACTTGTGAATTTTTTAATGTACTAATTGAAATTGATTTTTTTAATTTAATCATCGATCCTGGATATCCTGGATAATTTCTAATTTCTCGATTAACATCTTTCAACACAGTCGGACTGTTTATGATGTCCTTGTATGTGCTAATCATTTGCACATCAGCTTGCACCTGTTGAAATTGGGCTCCTTGCATCTGTGCTGAAAGTTTTCTGTTAACTAAAATTTCAGTCGTGGCGCTATACATGGGTGTCATGAAATAAAAGGTTGCGAACGCAGACATTAACCCTACGATGATCGTTGTTCCGAGGATAGCTTTGATATGTTTGCGCAGTATGCTGATAATTTGGAGCATACTAATAGTTTGTTCAGGCTTCACTGAATCCCTCCGTAAATGTATATATTGTTAAAAGCTTTAGAATTGGGTGTTTCATTGCTCATTAAATTTAAGCCCATTTAACACAGACTTCCATTCTGTTTTGATATAAACGTGAATAATCTAACATGATGTATTTATGAATTATATTTTATGTAACCTTAATGATGTATACCGATTTTCTTATGGTTCTGTGAATTCAACGTCCTATTGAAAACATTCAAAAAACCCAACCAACAGGATTGGACTCGAAAATTGTATTAGTTTTTTCACATACAACAATTCGCAAACTAACAAGAAATTTTATAACGTAGCAAACTAACAGTCTTCTTTCTTCCTATATACATATTTTCAAAAAATATTTAGAGATTCTGACAAAAAATAATATTTCTATAAATCCATTCATTAGATAATATTAGTCTCTACTATCTAGTTGGGGATCCATCTAATAACCAAATCTAAGACAAACAAAAAGGCATTCTCCAAAGAGAATGCCCGCTTCTGCTCAAAACAGAAGTATGTACTGCTCACTAATAAAAAAGATTTAAATCATGTCGCATGATAAGACTTTTCCACGTCCTATCACAACTTGATTATAAGGCGCTGACAATTATATTCAACAAATTGAATTTTACCCAAATAACTAGTCTTGATTTGCCTTCGAAAAACAATTTTATTCATAAAAAACGGTACAATAAAAGTATCGAAGGGAGTGTCAATTATGAGAGCAGTTGTTGTTAACAAGGCCGGTGGACCTGAGGCGCTGGAGATTGAGGAGCGCCCAATTCCCAAGGCCAACAAGTATGAATCGGTCATGAAAATCTACGCTTTTCCAGTACACAGATATGAAGTTTTGACTAGGCAAGGTGGTTCGCCATCGGTCAAATTTCCGCGTGTCATCGGTGTCGAGGCTGTCGGCGAAGTGTTCGAAACTACTGAAGATAGCGACTTGGAAGTGGGACAAAAGGTTGTTACATTAATGGGCGGATTTGGACGCGAATTTGATGGCAGCTACGAAGAATATGCATTGGTTCCCAATAATCAATTATATCCGGTCGAATATTATGGTGCCTGGGAAATTTTGGCATCCCTCCCAGAAACTTTTTACACAGCATTCGGCGCTCTTAAAGCGACACACTTGCAGCAAGGAGACCACTTGCTAGTTAGAGGTGGAACGACCGGAGTCGGCATGGCAGCTATTGAGCTCGCAAAGTCGCTCGGACTAAAAGTCACCGGAACAACCCGCCACGAGACAAATTTGGCAATGATTAAAAAGGTCGCTGCTGATGAAGCAATTCTCGATACTAATGGCGTGCTCGAAACCGATCAAGAATACGACGGAATTATTGACATGATTGGCGCACCCGTCCTAGAGAATACCCTCAGCCACTTGAAGCTCCACAAAACATGTACATCCCTGGGAATGGTCACGGGAGAATGGAAGATCAACAATTTTGATCCATTCGAATACTTGAGCAACAAATATCTGACATTCTACGATTCGACCGAAGTTAATCCCGATATGGTCGAAGAAATGTTCAGAATTATCAACGCTAATGATTTACAAATACCAATCGCCAAAGTATTTAAATTATCCGATATTCAGGAAGCCCATAAGTATGTAATGGAATCACCACGTAATGTTGGACAGGTTATCGTTACTAATCAATAGGTATAGTTAAAGGCACAGAACATGGAGTTCTGTGCCTTTTTGAGTGTTAACAATCAGTTTAATTTATCGTCGTAGAATTCAACTTTTGTTTGTACGCCTCTTTGCTTTTCTTCCCATGTTGGGAACACCACATTAGCATACGGTCTACCTTTTGAATCCAAAAAGTTCCACTTTTTTTCATCATCTTTTGAAGAATTCAGAATTTTATCATTCTTGTTATCTGTGCTCGAATCATCGAAATTATTTTCTTCCGTCATCTGAGTCCCTTTTTTCTAGCTTTTTATTTTTAACATAGTCTTCGTAAAATTCAACCGAGCCTTCATTACCATTTTGTTTTTCCTCCCAAGTGGGGAGGATAACATTAGCAAAAGGCTTTCCGTTTTCATCAACAACATTCCAGTGTTTACCATCGACATCAGGAAGATCGAATCGTAAATCTACATTTGCTTCTTTCGCTGCTTCCATAAGTTCTTCTTTTGTTAGCATTCTGAATTTTTCCAATGTTTTTATTTATCCTCTTTTTGACTAATTTCATCATCTTTATCCCAAATTGGTGGCAACTTTTCTGGCTTGTCTCTTTCAGACCATGAAGGTATGGTTGCATATCCTAAAGGATTCCCGTCACTATCGACTACATTATTGCGTTTTTCTTTAACAGCACGTACACCAAATCTGGATTTAATATTTGCTTTCTTGACGATGTCCTGTAATTGTTCCCTTTTGTCCATGTGGAAATCCTCCTTTTAAACTTTCTGGAAATGAAATTTAAAGTATGCCGGATAAATTAGCGTTATAAACTATATTCAAAATAAAAGCCACAGAACTCAAAATCCTGTGACTTTTTGAATATTAATCTTTTTCTAGTTTCTTGTTCTTTACATAGTCTTTGTAAAATTCAACTGAACCTTCATCACCATTCTGTTTTTCTTCCCAAGTTGGTAGGATAACATTGGCATACGGCTTACCAGATTCATCAACTACATTCCAATGTTTACCGTCGACATCAGGGTGACCAAAACTAATTTTTACGTTTGCTTTTTTCGCCGCCTCTATAAGTTCTTCTCTTGTTAGCATTTTTATGTCTCCTTATTGTCTATCGTAATCGAAGCCTAACATCTCAAGAGTTTCGAAGTCAATGATATCTTGATCAATCACGCATATTTGCTTATGTTTCTTTTGAATACCCAACAATTCTAAATTTCCAGGTTGATGTGAGTCAAACACTTGAACGACACATTGATAGTCAAAATGTTTTTGAATCAAATTCATTATCTTTGTTTTATACATTGCTTCTGAAGCCTCATTTTGTTTTCTCTTGTTTAAAATTGTCTCCAAATATTCATCTTCACGCTTCGAAAAAGTCAGTTCACCGGTTTCATCAAGAACGTGAGAATAAAATTGTGACATCAAATTGTAGCCCCTCTCAGTATCCAAATCTAATACTTTGTCATCATCTACTTCCACATAACACTTCAATACAATAGGTGTGCTTCCTCGTATTCTTTTACAATGCTGTCTTGCCCACCATTGTGCGGATGAATTATCATTAACGAAAAAATAGATTCCATTTCCAAGCCAGTGATCTAGTCGAGGGTGCAATATGAACTATTTATCTTTAAGTATTTTTTCAGCTGCAATAAGGTCTGTTCCATGAAATACTTTTAGTCGCATATTATCCAACTTTCACCGTAATAGTT
Source organism: Companilactobacillus ginsenosidimutans (assembly GCF_001050475.1). NCBI lineage: Bacteria > Bacillati > Bacillota > Bacilli > Lactobacillales > Lactobacillaceae > Companilactobacillus > Companilactobacillus ginsenosidimutans. The sequence continues at coordinate 1,463,320 of NZ_CP012034.1, forward strand.
ATTATGCCGATATCGATAACGTCTTAAATAAATTACGCAAAAATCAGAATAATGATTTCATCGGTCAAAAAAAATACAAGCCGGTAAAACCAGCTTGCATTCATCAATAATTTATTTCGAATAATCCATTTCATCAATTCCAACATATTCATTCATAGGTTTAGTTAGATAATAGTTATTAGGCATTTTTTCAGTGGTGATATAACCTGGTTTCTCATCAATCAACATAGGAATTCTATTGACCAATGTAGCACAAGTCAACTCAACTGTAGCTGGGCGATCAACGGAAATTGAAGTAGTTGGTTCTCCTTCAAATGTCCAATCATTTCTGTCAAAGTCATCTGCTGCATAAACATAGCCCTGACATTGAGTTTCAAAGGTGATTCCTTCTTCAGTAGTTGTCGTGACAATTGCTGCCATACCCACAGCATCTCCAGCATTAATTGTCATATTCAATGTGTCTGAGTGAATATCTTCTTTTTTTACAATTGGCTCACACTTCTGCGTTTGAGACACAATGTGTAAATTCAATTTATTACATAACCAGCCGTTTTGGTTCCACATATAGGAAGGAGTAACTTTACCGTCTTTAATCGCAGCAACCGTTTCTTGATAATTCAGATTATTGTACTTACCAATTTTCTTTTCAAAATCAGATACTGATATACCTGCACCATGTCCTTCAGCCAAAGCAATTCCATAATCCTCAACGTTATAACTGCTAATACCTTTAATAGCATCAATTCTATTCAATGAACCAGCGAGGGTGGTAATTAAGCTTCCCCAATACATATCAGGATAGCCACTACCAGCCAATGTGCAGTTGTTCTCTTTTGCCAAGTCATCTAATTCTTTAGTAATTTCATATGACGAATTCCAAGGGTAGAGGGATTCCTCACAAGTGCTGATAGCATTAACACCATTCTTAGCGCACACGGCAAAAGCTGGTTTCAGTTCTTCCATTGTGGATCGCGTGGCAATAATGCAAACATCGGGTTGAACATCCTTTAACACAGCATCTGCATCTTCCGCACTACTAATTTTGATATCAATAGAATCAATTCCCAGAACATCACTAACAGATTTACCAATTATTTCCGGATTAAAATCGAACGCAGCAACAAGCTCTCCACCGTGTTCCGTCACGTATCTGATTAAGTATTTCGACATCTTCCCACAACCATATTGAGCAACTTTAACTTTTCTATCCATGATAATTCCTCCATCAATCGATAATGTCTTGTTTACACTTACAAGAATACAGTCTATATTTGGTATAAAGTAAAGTGACTTTTTTAACAAAGCTATATTTGCGTGGTATCAGGATTGTATGTCAAATTTCAAGTTTGCAATTAGATTACAAGTTTAATAATCCCTTATAAACTTTATACTATATTAAAGGTTCGGATAAAAATGAAAAAAGATTATCTATCAATTGGACAAATGTCAGCTATCAATAACGTATCGACTCAAGCATTACGGCTTTACGACAAAAATCAATTACTGTCACCAGCGTATCAAGATCCAGAAAATGGATATCGCTATTACACAATTGCTCAGTGTGATCAGTTGGATTTGATTCATACAATGCAAGTATGTGGAATGACATTGGAACAAATAAAAAAACAATTCTCCGAATATTCACCTGAATCAATGTATCAATCACTGCTTAAGCAAGAAAATATATTGTCGAGTGAAATCGAAAAATTGAATCGTCATATGCATACAGTCAAACGCCTAGCATCTAATTTAAATAAGTTACAATCATTACCACCCGATGGGCAGATAACAATGGAATATCTGCCAAGTCGGCGAATTGATACGCTCAAAACGGACATCGACCTTTTTGATCAGGAAGACTTTGGATATGAAATAATGTTGCGGAAGTTTAAACTACACATGTTGCAAAACAAGTTACCTCTCTCATATTTTGTAAACGCGGGGACAATCATTAAAAAAGATGATTTTGCAAACGAGAATTTCCATTCAAATACTATCTTTATCTTTGTAGATAACAATTATCCAAAGAGTGAGTCTCAAGAAGATATACCTGAAAACACATATTTGACCCTATACGGCAGTGACACAAAAGAAGAATTGAGTTATGCACAACAAATGTTTAGCTACATCAAAGATCACAATTTCAAAGTTATAGGTGATTATGTTTGCGAAGTGATTTTCAATTCAGCATTTGGGGAGAAATCTATGAAGTACAAGATTCAGGTGCCAATTAGAAAATTGTAAAACAGAGTTATCTAACTTTAAGAGTCAAAAAAGGTCATGGATCAGCAATCCGTGACTTTTGTATTTCAATCCACAACTCTCTCAGCCCGATCCAACCACTTAACACGTGTCTCATTAGATCTCATCTTAACCATATTAAAGCTCAACCACTTAACATTCTTAAATCCAGATTTCTTAAATGATCCCTTGATCAAAGCTTCCTTAATAGCATTTCCATAGGTAAACTTGTACATAATCTTGGGTGTATTCATAGTTGTTATAACTGTGGTTGATTTCAAATTAGGCAACAAGGTTCTCATGCTTACGCTGTTTGATTTATATGCGTATGTTTGTCCTGGAAAAATAACTTTATCAATAAAGCCTTTCATCATTGCTGGCATTAATTCCCACCAAATTGGGAATACTAGCACTAGATGGTCGGCTTTTTTTAGTCTGTTGGCATAGTCGATTGCTTGTTCGTCGACAGCTTGATGCTTTACGAATCCTAATAAATCACGTCCAGACATAACTGGATTGAAGTGATCCTTGTATAAATCAATGACGTCGAGATTCTTTCCTGCTTTATCAGCACCTGTTTCTAAGTGTTCTAAAATTGCGTGACAAAAACTTCCTTCGTATGGGTGACAGTAAACTACTAATGTATTCATAATAAATACCTCCTGTATTGGATTTATGAATATAATAATTTCGTTCACGAATCATCTCATTAACATATGTTAATATCAGTCAACTTTATTTAATTTGTTTCGAATCCGACTCAATGAAACCGGTGTGATACCAAGGTATGTAGCAATATAATATTGTGGAACTCTTTTCAAAATTTCTGGTTGCTTAGCAATTAATTCTTCATACCTGTCTTGAGGATTCTCTTTAATTCTAGACAGGAAGAAATGAGTATAATCAATAAATCGATGACACATTAATTGTGTGAACATTTCTCTAACTTCTTCGTATTGATTAATAAATTTATCAAACGTACGCTTGTCCAAAATTTTGACATTAGAATCTTCCAAACTCTCGATGGAAAAGTTACTAGGCTCACCAGTATACAAGCTTTCAAACGACGAAACAAAATGTCCCTCAAAGAAAAACTGGAAAGTAATATCCTTGCCATCATCATTATTCCAAAGCCTAAGCAGACCCTTTTCAACAAGAAAAATTTTATCCGCAACATCCCCTTCATACAACAAAGTAGTCTTAGCAGGAATCTGCTTAGTAGTCATATATTTCTCAAGCTCCTCAACGTTAAAATTCTTAAAATGAAAGTTATCAATATCAATTTTTCTCATTTGGTTACCTCCTACAAGCAATAGAGCTTATTTTCAGCTTAACATTGAAAACACACAAAAAGCCCGCACTCGTGGATATTGAGTCTGGGCCATTAAGAGATATGAAAATTTAAAAAGTTTATCAAATTAATTATTTGTATGAATTACACGAGTAGTCGTCGTATTTGTATGAATTACAGGCGTTGGCTTATTTGCAATAATCTGAGTATTGCGTGCTGTTGCAGCTGAAGAAGCAGCGGCGGCGGTTGCGGCGGCAGCGGCCACTCTACTTGCTTGCTCTGTTTGTTTTGAACTTGCAACAAGATCATTAATACTGTTAATCATTTGACTATGTGATTGTTTTTGTTCATCAAGCTGTTGTTGATTATTAAATAAGTCTTCAGCTTGATACATACTTTCAACAATATTTGCTTTGAATCTACTAATATAAAAAGCTAATTGTTGAGACACACCAATTGGTTCATATTCACCTTGCGATTCGATGGTTGGAAATCCAATATCTCCAGGCTCGATTATCAAAGCTGTAATCAATGCATTTTCTTGAAATTCAGAATAATCAGCATAATAATCATCAAACTGATCATCTGTTTCTTGAAACTGTTGTTCAAGTGTCTTATACTCATTCGTCTTATCTTCATCTCGAAGTTCAATGAATGGGATTCGTACGATATTCGTACTTGTAAGCAAGATATATCCAAATAACAACAAGAACGGGATTGAATATAATCTCAATATGTAAAATAATGCAATTGCTGCAATAGCCATTTCAATCATAGCCATACGTCTATGGCGAAATGTGTGATTATGATATTTTGCCATGCGTGAAGCAAAATAATTCTTATCACGAAACTTTCCAAGTTTGTAATTTAACGGAACCAATTTTTTTAAAACGTTACTGCTTTCCGCCATATTATCATTCATTGCCTTCGCATATCTAGCAAAAGTGCTGCTTTCATCTAATACTTGTTCCTTTTGTGACATATTTATTCCCCTTATAACAATCAACATTTAAATAATTTCCTGTTTAATGTTATCACGATTCGGACAATTTTATAAGTATATTTATAAAATATTATGAATAAATATATCGAACGCGTATTTCAATTCTCAGCTATTTACACGAAGCTTGATAACTAATCGGTTTCAACATTATATCATTTATCTTAACAACAGATAGTTTACCTCGTTTTAGATTCTTATCAAATTCCGATACATGATAAAAAAAGTAATCATGATTATTGTTTTCCAAACATTTTTCAGCAACTTGTCTTTCGTTTTCAGAAACAAAGAATCTTCCAGAACCAGAAGTGGATGTTTTTACATCAATTAAATATCTGAAACCATTTGGGAAAATGACTGATATATCATATCCAAGATCATCGCGGCCATTCTCAGAATCCAAGTTTTGTGAAACACCTTCAACATTTGCTTCGGGATATTTCTTCACTAAATAGTCAAGTACGACCTCTTCTCCTGAAGAGCCAACTAGTTGATTTTGAAAATAAATAGTTTCGTAATCTACACGACTTGTATCACGAATAACTGATTCGGATGTATTTTCTCTTTTATTACTGGATTTAAATTCAGCATAATTTTTATTTTCAAGATTAAAATCAGTGCTATCAATCCTTGATTCAATATTTTCATAAACAGGATTCATGGATATTTTTAAAATAAGTCTTTGAATTTCCAAACTGTGTTCGGAGAAATACTCAACTTGTTCCGGATTAAGTTCAGACAAATACTTTTGATTTAATTTTCCATTATTTGTAAATGCCGAGCCATTGTTCTTTTTAAAATATTCTAAATGCTCTTTAATAGAAAAATTGACTTCGTGCATCTTAAGGTCAACTCTCCACCCATCTGGATCCCAGTTATCGTTAACATCAAAATTATTCAAGTCTGATTTATTAAATGAATACGCATCGCTTAAAGCTTCACTGATTGAATAAACTAATCTGTCATGGACATTAAAAACAATATCACCTTTCTTAATTCTACTCATGGCTTCATATCCAGCGTTCTTACTGCCATTTTTGGCACGCTTGGGTGACCATAAGAATTCACCTTTACTTTCTATTTTCCAAGTCTGATTTTGCGAAACTAAATATACTTTCATATCGGTTTTCCTCTCCGATGCATCACATTTGCATCCCATTGTTCATATTTGATTTATTCCTAAAAAGATTAAATCATATTTGAACTCTAAAATGAGGTGTTCGAGAAAATACAATTATTTAGTTCTAATTTCTACTAACTAAGCCTATAATCAGTCATTAAATAATTACTATTTACTTTTATGGAGGTAATTTAACTTGGAAATCATACCCTACAAAACAAACCCAAAACATCTAGCAGGCATAATAGATGTAATAAACTACGGTCAAAACATAGAAGCTGACCTAAAAATCAAAATGGTGGAAGAATATGATCTTTTCGACATTGAAAATTCTTATCAAGCTAGAGGTGGCGAATTCTGGATTGCTTTAGATAATGATAGAGTTGTTGGAACTATTGCACTTTATCCTCTAATCGGAAAAACTGCTGTTTTAAAAAAATTGTTCAGCTATCCTGAATACCGTGGTGACCCTATTCGTATTGGAAACAAGCTTTATGATAAATTTATGGAATTTGCTAAAGCACATGGATACACAAAAATTATTCTGGACTCACCCGAAGGTAGAGATAGAGCACATCATTTTTACGAAAAAAAAGGCTTCAACCAAATAACTGCAGAACAGTTAGAAGTTGAATACCATTATCCGGATCGTAACTCTTTGTTGTATGAATCAAATATTTAAATTAATCAGTTTCCGAAATTATCTGAATTTCATCAATCAATTCTTCAATTTCAGATTCTTGATATACCGCTTTATGGTGTGTAATCAGATTTTGCTTGAGTGACTGTAAAGTTGGGTTATTAATACCCTTTACTTTGGAAAGATTCTCATTTGTAAGTTTTACACCGGAATCTACTTTTTTAAGATAAATCTCTGACGACATTCCAAAAAGATGGACTCTGTCTCCAAATTTTTCCATTAAATTATTAGACATAATTAGTCCGGCTGGATCCAAATCACTTGAATGGTATATTTCAACATTTTTCGGCAACAAGCTTAATAATTTCCACGTTGAATATTTGAACTGACCACTTGTCATAATAATTGGTATATCTTTAAGTTTATCAACAATAATTGCGTAGACACTGGAATTTTCAATTAAGAAAACCTTGTTACCCTTTGATGGAAAAGCAGAATCAAGCTCAAGTAGTTTCATGAGAGGAACATTCCAAACCATGTGTTGACTCGAAGCCGCATGAAATAAATCGTCATTAGCATCAATGTTTTGAACTGTAACAAAATTCAAAATATCATCCTTAACTATGTTCACACTCAAATAAATTTCATTCCCGTCTGTCAGTTTAGGCCTTAATAACTTAATACATTCTAAAAACATTTTCCCTACGGTGGTTGTTTTGTCGAGCCCGTGGGGATTTTTTAGTATCAGAAATGCAAATACAGGCAATCTAGTCGGTTGAGCTGGAATATTATTAAGACATTTTTCGACCTGTATAAAATCATCAAGGATTGCATCGCGGGTGTAATACGATTTTATTTTTGATTCAGATAAAATACTACACACTTTGGGATTTGATACTTGAACAGAAGTCAAAAATCGTTGAAACGCTCTTTCATTTTCCTCGTCAATCGATTGCTTGGTGACTAACTTCTTTCCAATCACTCCTTGAACGAGTTCAAAAATACTAATCCCGGCAAATCTACTATGCTCTAAAGCTTCTTCAAAATCAGATACTTTAAACCGCTTAGTTTTTTCCCATCGAAACTTATTTACTCCTAAGAAAGCCAGTAGAGATGCATTATTACCCAATAATTCCTTATCGATGGTTCCTTTGAATTCACCATATGAATAATATTTGCCAGCCATTTCCTTCATCAGTTTGATGAACACCGGACTCGATTTGAAATATTTTATTGCTGAATCTAATGCTTCCTTCGCCACTATTCTTCCCTATTCTTTCCGTTCCAATGAATCTTAATTGTCGTCACCAAGTCTCCAGCTTCACCTTTGGCTCTCAATAATTCATAGGTGTTCAAGCTTGGGACAGTTGAATATTCGGCCTGTAACTGTTGAGAATTCATGATGTAGTTGAATCCTAGTTGATTGATGGTTTTGAAAAGCTGACTGATATTGCTCTCGTCAATCCCAGCAAATGCTTCATCCAAAGTAATAATTCGAGGTGCAAAATCACTAGCATTATCATACCTTGCCGACATGGCAACAAATAATGGCGTATACATCGTAATAGCTTTTTCCCCACCAGAGAATCTATTGAAAACAGCCCTAGTCAATTGGCGCTTGTTCTTCCCATTCTGAGTGTAAAACATTCTAAACTGGAACCACTCACGGTAATCGAGTGCATCCCTCAAGACAGTAGTCATTTGAACTGACTTGCCTTCATCCTCATATTCAGCACGTCTAGCATTAATCTTGCTATTCAAGAAACGCTTAATCTTGTTCAAGTCAGCATCAGTTAGGGCCTTAGGATCCTTCTTCAGCAAATTAACGCCTTCTTGATTATCAGTATCGCTCAACTCGTCACTAGGCTTAATCTCCCACTTAATATTCAATTTCAAGTTAGAATTATTTTCCTGTTGACGAAGGACAAGGTTGATCTTATCGACCCAATCCTGAGCCTTATTAATTCGTTGGCGAATAATTTTACCTAAGCTGTCAAAAATAATTGTTCGGAATAATTCCTCTTCACCTTGTGTCATAGCTTCTTGGTTAATCGAAATTTGTTGCTTCAGTTTTTCGTCCAACTGAGTAACGGAACTGTCGACACCTGATAACTCGACTAATACTTCCTGCTGGATATTCAAATCTCTGCGCCAATTATCAATTTCAGCTTGATAATCTGAAAAGTCATTAATCCAATCTGGCTCAGTCAAAGTAGACCGACTTCGTTGTTTAGGACCGAAATCCAAGAGGTCATTACTTTGCGTATTGAATTGTCGATTGACGATTTCAATATCGTGACTTAGCTTGTCAGCTTCTGGCATGTGCTCGTCTAACAATTCAGTTCTTAACGTATCTTGGTCCGACTCATCGTCACCAACTTCAATGCTCAATTCTTTATCAAATGTTTGAATCAACAATGCTGAAAAAGGTTTTTCAAACTCGAGTTGTGTTGAGAAAAGATTGATATCACTTTCATATGACCCAACCTTACCAGCAAGCTCATGCAGTCGCTTATTGTTACCTTTTTGCTGGTGCTTGATTGATTCTATTCTATCGTCGATATCCTTTATTTGCTTACGAATATCAGCCAGATCACCAGCAGCACCCTGCAATTTTTTATTAGAGGCCAATGCAAAGTTAATCTGTTGCTTCTTTTCATATAATGTCGTTAACTCAGTTTTTCTTTCAACCAAATCGTTTTCCAATTCAGCTAGTCTTTCAATAACATCGTTAATTCGTTCATTCTGATTATTGATGTTATTTGCAAACTGTTTCCATTCATTAATCCCAGACAAATAAGATTCCATCGATTGAGTCGCTTGAACAAAAGCTTCCTCATTTTTAGCAATCTTAATATTCTGAGTTTTCTGATTAATTCCCAATCTAATCCTCTGAGAGGATTCTTTTTCAGCTTCAAGTGCCACACTAGCTTGACTTACCGTGTTTCTTTGCAACTCAATATTGTGGTCACATACTTCTACCTGATGATGAGCTTGATGCAAATCATCATCTGTAGGTAATTTGGCTTGATCGTCGACAACACGAACAATTTCTTGACGAGTTTCCTCAAGCCTTTTGGTTGTCAACTCTCTGTCACTAAGCTTTTGATTAATCTCCCCCTGAATCTTCTCAATTTGTGATTCACGATATTTTTTCTGAGCAGTCGCACCAATGAATTGAGAAACATAATCCGGTTGAGCTTTTCCAGAAATAATTCCAACTCTAAATTCACCATCAACGGTAATCATGGTTTGAACATCATGATTAGTATCATCAACGGCAATACTATTCAACAGTTCAGTAATTTGGGATTTTTCAATATTAACATCGGAATCCAAATCAGCTTTCAAATAATCCGCTAAAGTCTGCTGCATTAATAAGGGTTCAGCTACCAAAACGGAATCCCCAACCACAATTTTCCCATCTTGAGTAACCAATCCATCTAGAATGCCACTCTCTAGTAATGCACCTTCCAATTTACCGGCAACATCAGCAGAAATATCAGGATTCCAGTCCAGCAGTTGATAAAACGGAACACCATCTGACTGTTGATCACGTGCTTTTTCACGTCTAGATAATCGTTCCGGAACAGGATATTTTTGCGAACGGATATTTTCCTGCTCTGCTTTTAAATCACCAATTTCTTGATCAATTTGGTCAATCTCAGCTGTAACTTCTTTTTCTTGAATTTTAAGTTCGGCACTTTTATTAGTGAATTCATCGATAATTGGTTTCACAGCAACAGAAAAATCAGAAACTTCAGAGGTATAAATTTTATCCAAATTAGACTGCACGGTTCCGATAACTTCATGAGTAATTTCAAAGCTCAAAGAGTCACGATAATCCATCAACGCTTGCTTTAAATTGAATAAATATTCATTGTAACTAGATTCCCAGTCACGTTGTTCAAGCTGCATCTTTGAGAGCTTATCATTCTCCACACTCAACGACCTGTCTAATCGATCAATATTTTCTTCAACTCGGGACTGTTTCTCAAATAAATTGACGATTGCTCGTAAATTACTCTGATACTCATGAGCTTCTGTAATCCAATGTTTAAAGTCAATATCTGTTTTCTCAGAAGTTGAAGAGATTATCAATTGATGTTGAATTGTAAAACTAAGCTTGTCAGCAATGTTTTGCATCTTCTCACTCAATTTCTTCAACTCATTCTCAGTTTCAGCCTTCTTATAATTCAGTCCGTTCTGCTTATCTTGTTGAGTATCAATATTTACTTGATTTTGTAATACTTGATTATGTTTATTCTCATAATCCTTCGAAATATTCTCAAGGTCCTTCTCTAGCTTGGTCTCTTTTTCAGCCAACCCAAAAAGTTTATTACTGGAAAGCTTGTTTCGAAGATCTCCTTGAGCAGTGAGTTCAATTTCCAAATTATCGACAGACTGAGTCAACTCATCTTGTAATTGTAGATTATTTTGTTTTTCATTCTCAACATCATTAAGCCTTTTGTTCAAACTCAAATAAGCATCTGAATGTTTCTTCGATGTATGGGCTAGCGTTAATAATTGATCTCTACGATATTTGTTAAATGCTCTAAGAAGTGGTTGAAGCGCTTTTTCCTGATTCTTGCTATCCTGAATATTCGAATTTGCTCTCTCAATTTGGTCCAAAGTCTGGGCGCTTGCTTGCACATTGTCATCCGTCAAGCTTGGAAGTGATGATGCCAAAATATTTTCCAAATCATCCGGCTTGAAATCTTTATTCAGTTTAGGATTACGAAGTTGAATCAATAAACTAATCGTATCTTCAAAATCCTCGATAGAATTGAATCCAAAAATATGGTTGCTCACGTATTTCGCGTAATCCTTAGCTTTATCAAAAACATTGCCACCTTGAACTAACTGATTCTTCAATTGTTTCTTGCTTAAGGTCGTGGCAGAGTTTTCCGTTTCATTTGTTAGAAGTGAAAAGTCATAATCAGCACCGATTCTTCGACCATCTTCAATTACAAAGTACCAGCGGTCAAGGTTGGTGGAATTTCTGCGTCCATGCATCCCTATCCCAGTCGTTATATATTTATCACCAAGCTTATATTCCGCCCATAAATATCCAACTGCTTCGTCTTTTCCACTGACATCTTTCTCGCCAAGCAAATAATCCAACATTTTACGGTCGCGACTACCAAAAGAATCTAAACGACTAGCTTCAGTGTTACCGTCAAGTAGGACTGGCATCAAACTCTGCATAGTAACTGATTTACCCGCACCATTACTACCACGCAGGAGTAAATGGCCATCGCTTAATTCAAAAATCTGATCTTGATAATACCAAAAGTTTATTAATCCCAATCGATTTAAAACATATTGATTTTCCATGACTTCTCCTAGTCGTTTTTAATAAATTCGCCACTCAATCTGGCAAAAATTGGTGTAACAACAATCCCAGTATCATTTAACTTAGTCAAGCCAGTCTGATTAGTTTGAGCTAATAATTCTTTAGCCAATAGTTCAAGTGATTTTTCCCGATATGTTTTTGACAAAAGTTCTTGATTATCAATCACAGCCTCAGACACAATACTTTGCCACTGTGAGATTCCAAGATGGATTTGGCCATATTCATCAGTATTAAACTGACCATCACGCAATTTATCCCCAACTATCATCAACAGGTCCCCAGCACTGCTATTATCAGGAATGTATTTAATTTGGGCGCGTCGGTTGTGGCTAACCAACAATCCTAAATCTTTAGATAGTTCAAAGTCGTAATAAGAATAACGTTCAAAATAATCAATTAAGAATTTTTGTTGATTCCGCATATATCTGAATAATTCTTCAGTTTCCTCCGTGCGGCAAATTCCAGGGGAAATAAATAAACTTTGGATAACCTTAATTCTAGTAGCGTGTTCATCGGGACTAAATTTAAGCTGTTCCCAACTTTCTAAATTTTGTAAGTTCTCCGGGAATCTTCGTAACAAGTAACGGGAATAATTTGTTGCTGTGAACAACGCCTCTTCGTTTTCATTGCGGTCAAACTCATCATAGTTACCATCCAAGACATTAATCACGGATAGTTCTACCAATTGTTTGATAACTCTGACTAACCTTTTTCTAATTTGAAACTCAGTCCAATCAATCTTCACTGGCATATTTCTTTTCAGATTGTCGGTTAAATCCGGCAACAAAAAAGGTGTATCCGGACCAGTCTCCTCAAGGAAAGACATAACACAAGCAAACATGACATAATCTTCAACTTCATCAAAATTTTCAATTCCCATAAACGATTGCGGATATTCTGGAATTTTTTCCAATTTAATAAAATGCGCATTCACAATTAATCTCATCCCAAGGTCGTTAAGGCAGAGCTTTCTCAAATCAGAAGTATTTTTCTTGATTAGTCGAAACAGTTCCGATTGCTTGTTATCTAAAATTACGCGATTTTCAAGCAAAGCATCTAAACAAATTCGAATATCTTCATCATTTTTCAATTTCTTGCCCTCCCACAATTTTGAATTCCGTATCTGGCATCGTTAAATATCCATCTGAAAACTGCACAGTTACCAGTCGTTTCCGATCAATTTTAACTTCAAAAACCCAGCCTAGCTTAGTAGCAACTCGGTGATCTGACGCAACCATTGCTGATGAAAAGTATCTAATTAAATCATGTCGCATTTCAATCGGAAGTTCGTGAATATTCGACAATTGAAGTGATCCACCTTCCAAATATTTGTTCCACATTGCTCGAGTCTCTTGTTGTTTCTTTTGATATGCCAAACGTACTTGAGCTTGTTTCTCCGGATCCTTAACAAAAGGCTTGTTTACAACCCTGGCTCTATTCTTCCGACTTTTAGATGTCAATTCAGCATTTGGTACTTCCATTTTCCATAATTCATCCAATTGGTTGGTGACATTCATGGCAGCAGCCTGCACATGTCTAGTTTTTCCAAAGCTAAAGAGTAATGATGATAGCTTATTCGCGTCAGACAATTTAGCTTCTTCATCAGATGCACTATCGACAATTGATTGATACCAACTAGCAATTTGCAAATAATCCTTAGACCGACTTCGATGTTGCTGATTGCTTTCAGTAATAGTTTGAATAATGCTGGTTACACGACTCATCGCCTCATTAGTTTGGGCAATCAGATTAGTGTATTCACTGTCACGCCCCTCTTGATCAATAAACCAGTCACGAATATGCTTCCAAGTTTCAGTTATTCTCCCGGCAGTTTCTTGAGAACTTTGCTTTGTAAAAGTTGGTTTCTTCTCATCGTGTTCAGTTTGTAGCTTAATGATTTTCTGAATAGTATCCTCAGATACACCATTCAATGCAGTTTCAATCGCCACACTGGTCTGTTGCATCTTACGAATAAATTCTCGTAAATATTCGATGAATTTTAATTTATAGACTAGAAACTCGGTGGTCTGCATTAAGTCTTCTACCTTACTAGAGGTCAAATAGGCCACATACCCTGTTGCATTACGGCGAATTTTGTCAAACCTATCATGCAAGTCTTCCCATCCATCCAATAATTTCTGATTATCAAACGAGTTCAATTTGTTTAAGACTTCCAGCAATCTTTCGAATAAATGTGAATCCAAATCCCCCGAGTTCTCATCCTCACTTGGCAATGACTGTATGAATTCTTCAATGGCAATTCCTACCGTCGTGATTTGATATCTAAAATGTTTATTCCGATACTCTTCAATTGTCTTTGGATGAGTCATCTCTTGTTGAGCCTGCAAATTACCCCATTCAGTCAACAAATTCAGATCATTATCCAGTTGGTCAGCAGTATAATCAGCCAATCCTGAATCCCTAACGCCTTCAAGAATATCTTACTTATATAGTAAGTTATTCATCCGCTGATTTTCGGTATAAAAAAAGTGCATAATCCGACGATAACGTTCAACGTTATCAGCATTCAGATATGCAACTTGTTTTAATTTATCATAATCACTCATATATTATTTTCCCCATGGCTAAACGTCATTATTGACTTAAATTGTATCATGCAAACTTACGTTTTTGGAGTTATTTAATATTTATTCAAAACACAAAAAAGAAGTATCAAGAATCAATCTCAATACTCCTCATAAATCACATATTGTTATGCTTCTGAAGCACCTGAGTTAGCATCAACATCTGGTGTTGGTGCTGCGGGTGCGACTGTTGTGTCGGCATCTTCTGATGCTCCAGCATTTGCATCTACATCGGCTTTGGCAGAATCTGAGCCTTCTGATGCTCCGGCTGTTGCGTCTACTTTGGCATTTGGATCTGCGACTAATTTCTTACCTGTTTGTTTGAGGTATTGTTCGATGATTGGCCACATGTCGAGTACCCATTCGTTTACTCCACGATATCTGCCATTTTCATCACGCATTGCTTTGTAATAGTGCATTACGTGTCTTGTATCGTTGTTACCAGGTACTGGCATTGAAATCAAGTCACTCTTACCTTCACGTAAGGCATGGATAACTTGTTTTACGTGTTTGATTGCGCGTGGTGGGTGAACGTCTGTCATACGGTCACCGACTTGATCTGGTGTTCTTGATGCTAACATATCTTTTCCATCCATTGTCTTGTTGTAATAGATGAATTGGTTGTTGTCATCAACGTATGTTAATTCCATTGGCATAGTGTTCAAGAAATAGTTGATTTGGTCAACTGTCAAAAGTCCACGATCCAATTTAACGTAAGCTTTGCCGTCAACGGCATTTGTCTTAACTGCAGCTTGTTCAACCCAATCTTTAGCATTCATTTCAACGTTTGTAACGGTTGTGTCAACCGGATTCTTGGCATCCAAATCTTCTTGTTCATATGAGTCGTCACTTTGTTTACCAATCATATTAATAACTTTTACAAATTTGATAAATTTAGCTAATGTACCGCCGATAAAGTCGATTGTACCTTGACTCTTCAAGTTTCCGTTATCATCAAATGCACCTTTAACATTGCCAAGTAAAACTTCATTTCCTGGCAAGCAAATTGCGTTAACACCTGGTGATTCAAGAATTTGTCTTAAGTGTAATTGAGCACGTGATGAACCTTGTGTGTAGTATGATGCACCAACGATTAAGACTGGTTTGCCATCTAATGGATGAATGCTGTAAGAAAGCCATTCGATAAGATTCTTCATGGCAGCAGTTACAGTGTGATTGTGCTCTGGTTCAGCAAGAATAACACCATCAGCTGCTTGAATTTTTTTAGCGATGTATTGAATTGCATCACCTTGTGATACATCCTCATCTTGATTGAACATTGGAATGTCATTGATGTCCAAAATCTCGATATCCACTTGGCTGTTGAAATGTGATGCCATAAATTTCAACAACATACGGTTATATGATTGGTCTGCGATTGAGCCTGCGATACCAACTAATTTCATCATAGTAACTCCCCCTTATTTATTGTCTTCCCAGTTAAAGTCTGCAGCATCTTGTTTGTTTGCTTCAGTTGAGCTGTTTAATTGAGCTGAAATGTCGACGAAATTCAAAAAATCTTGGAATAATCCGTCTAGTTGAACAACTTGTTCTTGATCCTTCAAGTTGCCATTTTCATCAAATGCATCTAGTGAGTGTCCAAGTAGGAATTCTGAACTAGGCATAATTCTAGCTTTGATTTCAGGTGAATCTAAAATTTGACGAAGTTGAGCTTGAGCACGTGATGATCCTAGTGATCCGTATGATGCACCGGTAATCATAACTGGCTTGTCGACAAATGGGTGTTGTCCATATGACAACCAAGCTAGTGCGCTAGTCAAAACAGCGGGAATTGAGTGGTCATATTCTGGAGTTCCGATAATAACACCGTCCGCTGCTTCAATTTTCTTAGCAACTTCTTTTGCGTATTCCGGAACAGTCTTTTCAGGACTCTTCTTATATATTGGTAGACCCTTGATTTCGACTAATTCAATATCAGCCTCATTTTCAAAATGTTTTTGGATAAATTGTAATAATTGACGATTTGTTGATTTTTTTGAGTTGGAACCAACTATGGCGATAAACTTTTTCATTAAGCTATCCATCCTTTCAATACAAACTAAATATTCCTATATTATATATTTTAATTATATTCTTGTGATAAAGCAATCAAAGTTTGTAAAACGTTTGCACTTTTTTCTTAATTGCATATCAACTCAATAATAACACTATCTTATCAGTGTTTTCTCAGTTGTAAATAGAAAGTTCAAATATGCCTGATAGACGTTAGTTTGTGATAATCAGTTCAAATGAGAAAGTTTTATCAATCATTAATTGTTTTTATGAGATCATAATTATTGCTTATTTATATTGCAGCAAAAAAAGCCAGGAAATACTAATCCCAGCTTTGTCATTATTATCCTAATACATCCGATTCTTTAACGAATTCATTTGTTGAAACTCTATAGTAAGTTGTTCCGTCAATAGTGATATATCTGTCAGTTGCCCAACCAGAACCGGGAGCTACCCCACGGTTCATGACTTTGGTACCTTGATATGTGTAAAGTGGCGCAACACTGTTCTTGATAACAATAGTTCCCATTTGACCATTGTTCATTAATGAAAGGTAATGATATCCGTACTGTGAATCAGTACCTTTATCATATAAGTTTTCTGCATTGCCAGTTGAATTTGTGTTTGATCCATCAACTACATCGTAATGATCTTGAGAAACTCCAGCAATTCCAGGATTATTATATTGCTTTGTCCAAACGCTCCATGCTGAGTCCCCACCTTGAGCATCAAATGTTGCTTGAGTTCCACCAAATACACAGACGTGGAAAATAGTTCCTTGATCATCATAAGCTGCAGCGAAAGCAGCGTGATCCTCAAATCTACTCAGCATAGTCTTTCTGTGACCAAAGGTAGGATTGCCATTATCAATATAATAATCTTTGATAATTTGTTGCCCCTTTTGATTGATATCCATGTTGTCCATGCTTGTACCTGCACCATGAAATCCAATAATCTCAGTTCTCGTGAAATAATTATATCTATCAGGATATACGTCTGGATTCAACCCCGCGTGATAATCTAGATAATGCATGGATAGTAAAGTGTTCAATCTATTATTAGCGATTGTCTGCAAATCACCATCCCAAGAAAGTGCTGATAAACCATTTTGAGTTCTCAAACGGTTCATCTCATTGAAAGCAGCAGCACCAATTGCAGAATCAGTATTGGCATCCGCCTTAACCTCTGAAGTTTGAACCCCTGATAACTCGCTTAATACAGGACTGCTCACAACAGTCGTGATCCCCAGACCTAGTAGTGCTGTAACTAATAACGGCTTAGCTAGTTTCATAGTAAATCCCCCTGTAATAAATATATTTATAGTTTAAGTATAGTTGACGTCACATTTATGTACAATTTATTTTTTATTAATTGATTTAACACGCGTGTCAGACATTAATTTTCCAATATATTATGATTTTGTATTCGAAACGGAAAATTAATGAAAACGGTTAAATAATGCCTTTTCTTTGTTATACTTCAGTCGAATAGTATAGGGGGAAAAACGACATGACAAATAACAATCATTTTAAAGCTTCATTGATTGGATTGACCGCCGCCGGAGTGCTGGTGTCACTGGGGTTGGCACAAAACTCTGAGACTAATGTGCAGGCAAGTTCTGATCCTGCGGTATCTGGAGAAACAAGCGACGTTCAGACTGACAAGTCTAATGTTACAAATACTTCAGATTCATATGCTAAGAATACGGTGCTTGATTCTGCTTCAGATACCGTCGTTGCTAAACAACAGCCTGAATCCAACGATGTGTCAACTCAATCTGATACTAGTTCTGACATTGTTGCAACCAAATCTGATATCACTCCTACCACAACAGATAAAACTGCAGTTCAAACTCAGCAACCAAGTACAACGACCAAGCAAGCTCCAATGATAGCTGCTGTTGATGATTCCAACCTAGCAACGATTGCTGACGCAAAATCGGCTCTTGCCCAAAACGATATCCATTTTGACAATGTGACCTTCAACTTGTCCGTTCATGACAATGCTAATTTGAAGGAAAATGGCTACGTTATTCAAAGTGGTGTGACTGATGGTGTTTCGAATCTACTAGTTCAAGGCAAGGACAATACTGGCCTTTCTTATGGACTCAACGACTTGATTGCTCGTGTGAACAAGCATGAGTCGGTCGCAAATCTCAATGTTGTGCAAAATCCACAAATGTCGATTCGCGGTGTGATTGAAGGATTTTACGGTCAACCTTGGTCACAACAAGCTAGAACTGATATGTTCAAATTTATGAATGAACATAAAATGAATGTTTATATTTATTCTCCAAAAGACGATACTTACCTGCGTGAAAACTGGAAAGAGGAATACCCTGCTGACAAGCTAGCTCAAATTAAAAAGCTTGCGGATGCTGCTAACGCTAATCACGTCACGTTCGTTTACACGCTGTCTCCTGGGAATGATATTACTTATTCAAGTGAAGAGGACTTTGAGACCACAACTAAGAAACTTGATCAGTTGCGTTCCATTGGTGTCACACAATTCTACATTGCACTCGACGACATTCCTCTAACTGTAACTGATGTAGATTCAGCCAAGTTCCCCGTCCGTGATACGAAGAATTACAAGAATAATGTTTGGTCACAGTTGGCTGATGCACAAGCTTATTACGTTAACAAAGTTCAAACTGACTACATTGAGAAGAACAATTTGCCTGACCTCTGGCTAGTTCCAACCAACTATGCTGGATCCGCTCAAGATCCATTCAAAGAAGCTCAAGGTGAGAAACTCAACAAGAACATCCGCATGCAATGGACCGGTGAAGGCGTATTCTCCGGCTCAATCAATTCAGATTCCATCGACAAAGCCAAAACAACTTACAATACCGACCACCTATTCATCTGGGACAACTTCCCCGTTAACGACTCCGATCAAGACCGGCTTTATTTGAATCCAGTTGAAGGTAGAAACGACAATCTCTATCAAGTAACCGACGGATTCACCAGCAATCCCATGATTCAGCCATACGCATCATGGATTGGCGTTGCCAGTTATGGTGACTACATGTGGAACGCCGCAACCTATAAGCCCGCCCAATCACTTCAAACAGTCGTCGAAGAGTTGGCTGGCGACAATCCCGCAACACTCGCATCCCTCAACGCATTCGTCGACCTCAACCAGTATTGGAATTATGCCGACAAGGCTGACCAAGTCCACGCACCAGTGTTGAGCAAACTAATTGCCGCCTACCAAAACGATCCGGATAGCGATGCCAAAACGGCGTTGCTGACCCAGCTAAACACCATTTCAGACACACCTTCAACTTTGGAAAGTATGAAAGTGTCTGGCTTCTATGACGACGCTCTACCATGGATAAACGCTGCTTCTCATTGGGCTAAGGCCTTAATCGCTGCAGTCACACTCAATCAACAGATAAGTTCTTCTGACACGCCTGCAGCTCTATCTCAAACCCTATCCACAGTAAATTCTGAAGTCGCACAAGCAAAGAAAAAGACTCTGCCAGATAACCGAACCGGAGACCCTGAACTCATCACAACCCCAACAGTCGGTGATGGCGTGTTTGAACAATTTATTAGTGACACGTACAACAAACTAAACAGTTACCTAGGATTAAAGTCAGTGACACCTGAGCTAACTCCTATTGCTACAACAATTTCTACCAACGTATCGCACTATTTGGATCACTCTGCTGACAAAGCTAACGACGGTGACACTGACACGTTCTTCTGGAGTGACCGCGATTTGAAGGCTGGAGACACGTTTACGATTAAGCTGGCAAAATACTCATCTGTCAGTCGTTTGGTGCTTCAACAAAGCACTGGTGACGACGTTATGTCGGACGGAAATCTCACTGGAGCAACTGTTTACGCTGGCAAATTCATCAATGGTGCTGATAAATTTGCTATTGGGACGTTATCCGGAAACGGATTATACCAGCTCGATTTGAAGACTCCCGTCGACGCAAACTTTCTATTTATAAAGGCAAACGACAATAGAACTGGTTGGTTCAGAATTCGTGAATTGGCGGTCTATGGCGGCACTGGTTTGACACTAGACAACATCGACAACTCAAACGGAACTACTGCTGCATTGTTCGACAACAAGGTAGAAACGAGCTTCACCGGAAAATTGGACGATGCTTCACAACCTGGGACTATTCAACAAGTTTCAGCGACACCAATTAATGGCGTGAAGTCAGCAGTCGTAGTCGGTAACGCTAGCGGAACTGTCTATGTTTCGGAAAAAGATAATTGGGTGAAAGTTGGCAAGATTGACGGCACTCAATTGATTAACGTTTTACCTGTTAAAACCAACTCGATCGATGGTATAAAATTTGTTATCGACCCTACTTCTAAGAAATTATCTATTAGTGAAATTGGATTAAATTAAATTGCGTAATATATAGAGAGTCCTGAATGATTCAGGGCTCTTTTGGTTTTAATAACTGTTACACTATAGTTAATTTCGACACATTTTGTATCAAATTTGGAGGTAATGACATGTTCACTTCGTTAACGATGAAAAATTATAAATCATTTGATAACATTACCATCAACTTTGAAGCCAAAAAGAATCACCCAAAAAAATTGATGGCAATCTTTGGGGAAAACGGTTCTGGGAAGTCTACTATTCTTTCAGCATTCAGCAAACTCCGTCTTTCAATAAACACAATTTCAAACATAGAAAAATTAAACAACTTATCACCTTCTAAAATTGCTGAAACCAAGACTGAATGGATCAGCCAAATATCTACTATGGATTTGAATTCAAATTTTACGAACGTTAATAACATTTTCAAAGATTCTATAATGGTTGCATCCACTGGTCCTATGGTTATCAATTTTGAGTTCATTTTGAACGGTCATAAGGGTAATTACGAATTGGTTTTCCAGAATGGAGATAATAACCAACCGTATCTTGTATCTGAGACTTTGAATTTTCTAATAAATAAAGTATCTGGAACACTATTTTCAATCAAATACGATTCCAACAACAACATTTCAATTATTCAAAGTCCAAAACTGGTACAAAAATCTGCAATACTAAAGATTAACGATTACATAAATGAATATTGGGGAGATCATACGTTCCTTTCTATTATTAATCAGTTTGCTAGTGAGAATTTTACTTCAAAGAACCTATTTGCAGTTTTGAATTTTTTCAAGTCGATGGGTTTAAAAACAGATGAAACCAATATCGTGAATAATACAGTTAATCTTTTAACCAGTGAAAATTCTATAGATAACCAGTCATTAATAAAAACCACCGAATTGGCATTAAACAAATATTTAATACCTCTTTTGGACGACATTTCCGGAGTTAGATATAAAACAGTCATCAATCTTCATAACGAAATTGAGTATGAACTTTGGGAAAAAAAACGTATCTATGGAAAGTATGTTGAGATCAAGTTTTCTTTCGAATCAAACGGTATCAAAAATATATTGAAACTATTTCCACACATTCTCAATGCAATCGGCGGAAATGTTGAACTCATTGACGATATTGATCATGGGCTCCACACAATGATAACCAAACAAATCGTCGAAAATATTGAAGAAAATATTGATGGACAGTTAATTTTCACAACCTCAGATACACATCTGATGACGCAATTAAAGAAAAAATATATCTATATTATTTGGGTGGATTCGGTCGGAAATAAAGCTGTGTATAGTCTAGATACTGTGCAATTTAAAGTTAGAAAGAATAATAATATTGAAAAGATTTATATTGATGGTGGCCTCAATGGAATACCTTTTTCCAGTGATGTAAATTTTTATGATATCGTCGAAGGGTTGAAAAATTCCAATGAATAATATCAGCTCGTCTATTTGCGCTATAGTAATTTGTCATGGTCAAACCGAGTTTCTCTTAATGACTTTTATTAAGAGAACATATAATATCCAGATGATAATCATTGCAAGAAACAAGGGAAAATCCAGTATCCAAATTGACGGATTATCTAAATTCTTGAGTAATTCAACTTTTCTAAATATTAAATCACTCACGAAGAAATACCCTAAAATTAAAGTGGGTGAAAAAAATAATCATGATAAATCAAAATACATTGAGGTGTTCTCTGTGGGCTATACTGCTGAAACACCGGATGAAAGAATTCATAATTTTCTCGTAAAACTGAGAAAAACTAAAAGATCTAATATGGATGAATTGATTGAATATCTCATTAAAAATAAATCCGTACAGTTATAAAAAAGGAGCTCTGAAAATTCAGAGCTCCTTTTAAATTATCGTAAATGAATCTTTCAACCCACTGGTGCTAAACACTTCCAGATCTCTAGTAATGAAAATGGCTTCAATTCCAGGCTGTTCTTCAATCATGGCCATACCCTTTTCAATACCTTGATAAAAACCAAGCGTTGACCAAATTTCACCATCAACTGACTTATCACTGATGATAGTTACACTGGCAAGATTGTTTGCGATGGGATAGCCAGTTTTCGAATCAAACATGTGATGATATTCATGACCATCTATCACTAGCTTACGCTCGTAAATACCTGACGTACCAATGGATTTTTCGGTTGTATGCAGTATACCGACAGGGACATTCCTTTTCTCCACTGGATTTTGAATTCCAATTTTCCACATAGAATCTGGTCTGAGACTTCTGCCTACTAATAGAACGTTTCCACCAAGGTCGACGATACCTGATTCAACACCAGACTTAAGCCACATCTCTTTGATTCTATCCGCAATCCAGCCTTTCGCGATACCACCGAGGTCAATTTCCATGCCAGGTTGTTTCAAGAACACTGAATGTTCCTCATCATTGAGTTCAATTTGAGCTGGGTCAATTTCAGTAAGCTTAGTCTTAATATCTGAATCTAATGGCTTGTTGGCACCCTTGAAACCAATTTTCCAAAGCTTAACCAATGGTCCGATGGCAACGTTGAATCCAAGATGCAATTGACTGGTCTCGACAGCTAATTTGATTAATCCATATGTGTCCTCTGGAACGGAAACCGCCTTAATTCCGGCATTATGGTTAATCGACATAACTTCTGACTCAGGACGATTGACTGTCAGTTTATCCTCGTAATCCTGAATCAACTTGTAAGCAGCATCTAAGTCTGCAGTCGTAGCAGGTTCAGCAACGGACAAATTGATCAATGTACCTAATGCGTAATACTTCTTATTTATCATTCCCATTATTATTTCTTCCCATATTTGTGTATGACATCTGTATATAACCTATCATAGAAATTTTACTACAGCACTGGTCAATTTTGCCAAAATCTTCACATGATTATCACACAGCAATAATAATAAGCGTTATATTAATCTATAATGGTATTTTTAAGGAGTGAATAAAATGTTTAAAAGTGTAAATTCAAACTGGGACGCAACTTATGATGTAATCGTCCTTGGTTTCGGTGGTGCCGGTGCTACTGCTGCCCGCTTCGCAGCTGATAACGGTGCTAAAGTCTTGATTGTCGACTCAGCTCCCGAGGGTCATGAAGGTGGAAATACTCGATATGCCGGACAAGTTATTTCAACTGGCCACGACCTTGACGATTTGAGAAATTATTATGATGATTTGGCACATCCATTGTCATATGATCACGAACTTATGGAAACATACGTTGAAGGATTGTACGACATGCCTAATTTTGTCAAAAAGTATCTCGGTGTTGAAAAGCCATTCGTAATGGATGAACACCCAGACTCACCGGTTTCAAAAGCCTTGTTCTTCATGCGCCACGAATATCCAGAACTACGTGGTCAAAAGACACACGATTTGGTTGCCTTACACGAAGGCGTCGCCGATTCAGCTCTCTGGAAAAATCTTCGTCAACAAGTACTCGACCGTTCCGATAAAATCGATGTCTTGTACGAAACTCCAGCTGAATACTTGTATCAAGATCCATACATCAACGCCGTTGTTGGTGTTGAAATTAAACGTAATGGTGAATCACTTAAAGTCAAGGCTAACAACGGTGTAGTCATGGCAACTGGTGGTTTCGAAAACAATCCTAAGATGATTGAAAACTATCTTGGTGAAACTAGCCTCAATCCTATCGGATCCCTTTACAATAAAGGTATCGGCGTCAAAATGGCCGAAGATGTAGGAGCCCAGCTATACAATATGGCTAATTACGAGTCATACGGAATATTCCATGGGTTGACACCTAAACCCGAAGCCGGTCAGCGTTCACAATTTCTCCCATTCGATTGGCCTGCATTCCACCAAGGCAGCTTGATGGTTGTCGGCGACGACGGGACACGTTACTTCAATGAGGATGAGATGCATCGCCACGGTCACATCAAAAATCACGGTGAATGGCGTATTCCAAACGCGCAAATCCACCCTTATGTCATTTTCGACCAGAAGAAGTACGTCGAACTCAAGAGTGACAAGAACGCACCTTATCCAGAATTCTTGAAGCTGGTTATTGAGGCCGATGACATCAAAGAACTCGCCAAGGTGCTCGGAGTCAACGCCAAAACCTTGAAAGGCACAATCAAGGACTTCAATCGCTTCGCCAAAAAGGGACGTGACTATGCTTATAACCGTGACGGTGACACCTTAACAGCCTTTGATGATGAGGGTCCATACTATGCAATCGCCATGGTCCAAGGGTTGTTGAACACACAGGGTGGCCCTGTTCACAATGCTAAAACTGAAGTCGTCGACCCAGATGGCAACGTAATCCCTCACCTATATGCAGTCGGTGAACTTGGTAGTTTGATGGGACGTAAGTACAACGGTGGTAGCAACCTTGCCGAGAACCTTATCTTCGGTAAAATTGCCGGTGAACAAGCGGCTAAGATTAAGGCTCAAGTTGAAGTGCCTAACACAAATGGTGCTGGATCAACTGACGCAACTGCTGGTGCTAGTGAAAACGCAGCTCCCGTCAACAACGGAACTGCCGGATTAGGATCTGATGCTGTCGAAGAATCTTTTGAGACTGGTCCAAATCAATTTATCGGTAAATCAACTGCCGGTATGGGTAACGAAGTCGTTGTCCGTGTTACAGTTGATGATGACAATAACATCAAGGATGTTGAAGTTTTGAAGCAAAGTGAGTCTGAAGATTATGGACTCAAGGCTATCAAGGAACTTCCTAAAGAAATCGTTGCTAAAAATTCTGTTGATGTTGACTCAATTTCTGGCGCATCAGCTTCAAGTAACGCAATCAAAGAAGCCGTAACAAATGCACTAAAACTTGCAAAAAAAGTTACTGAATAATTAGTAAATAAAATATCGTTAGAAGTCAAAATCTTCTAACGATATTTTTATTTTTTCATATGGTATGATAGATATAGTATTTGGAAAGCAGGGGTAATTCATGGCTGTAGATAGACGAATCGTCAGAACTAAGGATGCAATTAGGTCCTCAATAATAGAATTAGCCAAGACCAAACCAATTGACAAAATCACTATTACCGCCATTTCCAAGCAGGCAAACATTAGTCGAAAAACATTTTACGAACGATATTCAAGTGTCGATAATCTTCTCGACGACATCCGTCAACAGCTAATGGATGAGTTCAACAGCATCTTCCAACCCCCACTTATTATTGGTGACGATATCAACCAAGGGTCCGTTTATCGGTATTTGAAGTTTGCAAAAGACCATAAGGATTTATTAGGTATTTTAAACAATAGTGACGAAGGATTCTTAAAAAAAGCTTTGCACGATCGTGGTCCTGATTTACAAAGGTTCCTAATCTCTTCAGGAGAATTTGACGAGCGCACTGCAAAAATAATTACACCCTGGTTGTTAGAATTTTACATTAAGGGTGTTGAACATCTAACCACTACTTGGTTAACTTCAAAAGAACATGTCTCTGAAGAAGACATGTCAAAGCTAATGATCAACATCTTCAAGGCGCCAGTACTTTCTATTAAAGCAAAAAATGATTTAGTCGAAAAAAATAGATAATGCCAAAACCCAGTATGGCAATTATCTATTTTTTATTTTCTACTTGAAAATACCCCAATGTGTCACGCCAGATAAAAAGCATGAGATTTGGGTAAATCTCCGAACTCGGATTCCAGAATATCCGCGCATGTGAAAATATCCAATCATTTCTTGGGAAAACGATTCAAATATTTTGCATTTTTATCGCTACGTAACATCTAAGCAAAGTATAACGCTAATTTTGTCACAATGTAACAATCCACAGCAGAAAACGTTACTTTTGTATCTTATTTTGGGAATAACCCCTAAAGGCACTAGGAAATTCAATATTTGTTTTATTTATATGAACAAATTATTGATAGTTCTTGTTGAAGTTGTCACAAATTGGATGTTTTATTTGTGGATCAAAAACCTATTCAATCAAAGCTTTATACGAGATTTGTTTTTCAGATGATTGATCTAAATATTGGAATTCATTTCGAGAATAATCACAAATTTCATGGATTGACAGCTCCTTGAACCTTTCTATCTGTATTTCCATTGTTGATATTTGATCTTGGTAAAAAAGCCTTGAATCAAAAATATTCGATGTGGTATAGAAAACTTCCTCAGATTTAGCACTGATATTTTCATCAATACTCTTATTATCATGAAGACTCAATAATAGTAACTGCAAATCCTTCATTTCTGGTCCAAGACTATTCATAAAATATGTGGCTCCACTAATCGATACTGCATTGGTTTTAAAGTAGCTTACGTCCGAATAAAACATTAATTTATTTAATCGGGTTTCAGTCAGTTCGTCGGATTGCTGAATAAAATAGACCACCATATTTTTGAAAGTTTCGTAATCAAAGCTTTTAAATCCATCAAAGAGATTGGCAGAATTGTTCCCGTTTCTTTCCAAATAAATTTGTTCTAAACTGCCTTGTAATTCAGATTGTTGACTTTTGCTTAAAACCTCAACAATATGTTCTTGATCAGATACGTTCAATCTGGATTTGTTATTTTTAAAAAACGATTCAAGTGAAGTCTCTTCTCTCATCTGTGATAACAATGCGTTAATACTTTCAGTTGGTAGCACACCTCGCTCATAACGAGCAATTGTGGCAGCACCAATCCCTAATAATTTAGAAAATGCTCTTTGACTTAAACCGTATTTAGATCGAAGCTCGACAATTTGTTTTGGAAATAAAATATCATGTTGATCTCTATATACATCAAATGCTTTTTGAATTGCTTTGTCATCTAGCTGTATATTGGATATTAGCTTTCCAGTATTGTCATCCACCATTGCATCAGACTCCACCGTGATGTTCTCATTTCGAACGTTAAATGTTTGACTGATAGTTTCAATATGCTCACTCATCATCCACTCTCCCTATTGATGGTCTGAGCTTATACGTAATTTTTCGTCACTGCAATCAATTGATGGCAAATGAAGAAATTGATGTATATTTGACCTCTTCAATTTTAAATGAACATTAAAATACAAAATTCTTTAATTAATTTAAGAATAGCCATTATTCCCACTATAACAGCATTTCACCACCCACTTCAAAAAGATTTATTAGTACAAATTTGAATAATTTTAATTTTAGACTTTACAACTCCAGAAATAATGCTAGTATAAATTACATCAAGATAAAGACGTGAAGAAAGAGGAGTAAGATTTTTCAATCTGACAGTGAATCGGGAATGGTGAGAACCCGAGCAGTTGAGAAATTTCTGAATAACACTTTCCAAGTTGCTAGCTGAAATGATTTCAAATTAGGCTAAGCCGTGTTACCGGTACGTTATCATCCGGGAGAGTATGTTTGTACTCTTATTGAGGTGGCTTATTTAAATATAAGCAATCTGGGTGGTACCGCGAAGTCTTTCGTCCCTTATATTTAGGGATGGAAGACTTTTTTTGTTGCTTCCATTCTGATCCAATTTATCGAAAATAAAACTTTTTGAAGGAGAGTTATCATGCATATTATTAAACCAAAGGACTATCAACCAAAGCTTACAACTAAGCAAACACAAGCTGCAATTCGTTTCATTCGTGAAACATTCCAAGATGAATTTGGTAAAGAACTAAACTTGTCACGTATTTCTGCACCAATGTTTCTTGAGAAGGACACTGGTTTAAATGATAACCTTAACGGTGTTGAAAAAGCCGTATCCTTTGAGATGAAAGACATGCCGGGGAAAACAATTGAAATCGTACACTCACTTGCAAAGTGGAAGCGCTGGGCTTTGAAACACTACGATTTCCAACTAGGCGAAGGTCTTTACACTAACATGAACGCTATCCGTAAGGATGAAGATTTGGATAACTTCCACTCAATCTACGTTGACCAATGGGATTGGGAAAAAGTTATCAGACGTGAAGATCGTACAAAAGAGACATTGGAGTCAACAGTTAAACAAATTTTCAAAGTAATCAAACACATGGAACACGAAGTATGGTACAAATTTCCCGAAGCAGTTCACCATTTACCAGATGAAATCCACTTCGTAACCTCACAAGAGCTCGAAGACAGATGGCCAGACAAGACACCAAGAGAACGCGAAAACGCCATTGCAAAAGAACTAGGCTGCGTATTCATCGAACAAATCGGTGGCGCATTAAAGAGTGGCCAACCACACGACCTACGTGCCCCTGACTACGACGACTGGAAATTAAACGGTGACATCATGTTCTGGTACGAACCACTGGACCAAGCCATCGAAATATCATCAATGGGTGTCAGAGTTGATGCCAAGTCAATGAAAGAACAACTCAAGATTACAGGACAAGAACAACGATTAGAGTTGCCATATCACAAGATGATCGAAGCAGACGAACTCCCATTCACAATCGGTGGAGGTATCGGACAATCACGATTGTGCATGTTGTTGCTTGGTAAAGCTCATGTTGGTGAAGTACAAGCTAGTGTATGGCCTGAAGAATACATTGAAGACTGTGCTAAGTATAATATTCATATTTTGTAATATTAACTAAAAATGCGTCTCAAACCAGTCAGTTTGAGACGCATTTTTTACTTAATATATACACCCGTTTATTGTAGATTAATTAAATATACTATCAAAAAAATCCAAGTGAGACATTGCATCTGCATAGTCATCAGTACTATTCATAGGAAGGAAACCATAATTGGTAAACGCAATGACTAAACTTGCCCTATCATGTGTGGTCTTCGCATCGTAAAAATGATTCTCTCGAAATGCAATAGATTGAAGTCCGTGTTCAACTAAATAAGGAACAAACGTTTCAACAAATAATTTAGTTCTATCCATCGCACTAACATCATCTTGATATATATTAAATCTTTCCAGAATGGCCCCATTATAGAACTTTTTCCCCAAATCAGTGCGATATATAGCGGTTTCCAATACTTCTTTTGTATCACCATCAGGCACGTCGGCAAAATCTCCGTCAAACGTATATTTCGAATATGACCGACCCTCAGTTAAATCCAGTCTTTTATATGAAATGTCAGCAATCACTTTCCCATCGCCTGAATTATCTTTAAGAGTCAGTGTTTTAGCAGTCCAGTTTTTTGGAAATCCACCTAGCTTATCTGTTTTCTCAATGATCGTTGTTGTTCCGTTTTCTTTCTGTTTCGAAATATTTGGTGAATATGAAATCCGGTTTAGTGTAGAAGTATCCGGTAGTTTTATTTCAAAAGGAAATCCCTTTGCATAAACAGACATTTGAAGAAATATCTTTATTGCTTCATTTGTTGAAGTACCCAGCCCATCAAAAATACTATCTGCTGCCATTTTTAACTCATCAGAAATTCTTACTTGAACATTTTTCATATCAGTTTCCTCCCAATTGATTATAATGCAATCATACTCTTTTTGATTAATTTTGCAATGATTATGCATGAAACGGGAGCTATTGATCATAAATAAAAATTGTTATGTATCAGACAGTGTTCAGTATTCATTAAAAAGCGAAAATAATCATTGTTTATTAACGCTTTGTCATCATATTGTAAAATTTATTTAGGGATTAGAGGCTATTAAAAAAATATTAAATGAATTAATATTATTAGTTGTAAGAGTCCACCATTACTACTTACAAATCCG
This sequence comes from Companilactobacillus ginsenosidimutans, assembly GCF_001050475.1. Classification (NCBI taxonomy): domain Bacteria; kingdom Bacillati; phylum Bacillota; class Bacilli; order Lactobacillales; family Lactobacillaceae; genus Companilactobacillus; species Companilactobacillus ginsenosidimutans. Next base: position 1,493,527 of record NZ_CP012034.1, read on the forward strand.
GAGGGAATGAGATCATATGACTACTCAACATCCAAAGCGTCGCCCTGCTAAACAAGCAAAAATTGATGCCTTTAAATACCAGACAACAAGAATAATTACAATAATTATTCTTGTTGTAATTGCGGTTGGAATTCTCAAATTCATTTTTTCGAGAGAGTTTAGAATGAAGATTCTTGGGTTTATCGTAGCAATGTTTATGTCCCCTCAAGGTGCAACTGGCTTAATTGTGAGTCTCGGTGGTGGAGTATATTATGCGATTGGCAATAACAGAAGAAATTAATTTTCTACTCTAAAAACGCAAACTTTGGCTAGAAAGTTGATCTTATGATGAAATGCTTGATCAAAGCCTTGTATTGGAACTGGGTAAAGCAGTTGGGTTTCCCATCACATTATTGCTGTATCTCAATTGACCATCCTAAAATAATTTCCTTCTATAAAGCAACGGATATGATTATTCCTTTCTAACAAAAAAACTGGTGTCGCACTTTTGCGAAACCAGTTTTTAATCTGTAAAATAATTTTCCATAATAAAAATATTCTATTCAATATTCATCGCAAGACGTTTCTTCTCCATTGCATGGAAAAAAGATACCATCGGATCGTACATATACTCAGAATCAAATTTGTTTTCAAAATATGAGTCTGGAATATCACTAATATCAATAACATCACCTTTCTTATTTAACAAGTACAGCGATGGAACTTTCTTGACTGCTGACTCTTTTTCTAAAAGATAGAAGTGAATACCGTCAGAGAACATATCAAAGCTTTCAAAATTCTTATATGTCTCAAATGATGCTTTTTCAGATGTATGTGGAAAAATCAAGTTCACGTTCAACGTATATGTATTCCCGTCGTCCCTTTCCTCATCATCTAAATATTGGTACAGAAAGAAATACACTTTATCATGCACTATTTTTTCATAACTTAATTTCTCATTTTCTATGAAAGCAATATCTGTTTTCTTATAAAATTGATCTACATCAATTAGTTGACCACTTGGATTTGCTTTCTTTTTGGATAACTCCGCTTCCGCCATAAAAAATGATTGAACGTAAAAATTATCAGAAGAACCAGGCTCTCCTTCCGTTGGTATCGCCATATCAATTCTAGAACCCAAATCAATAATTTGATTTGATGCATTTACAGCATATATACGTGGTGAAACAATATGGTCTGATAGTTCCATAAGATAGAAATGAGTCCCATTGGCCAATAATACCAAATCTCCAAAATCCCGATGAGTAAAAATATCATCTTCCATTACTTGATAGGCAAGATCGTCCCTTACATCACCATAATAAGTATTTTTTTTATCAATTCTTCTCGCACCGTTTTGAAAGATGTATTTTACTGGCAATGTATTTATTGGAGGATTATCACTTTCTTCATCCAAGAATTGATACACAAACATAATTGTATTTTGAAGAATGGACGTTACTGGTGGTCCTTTGTACGTAATTTTCTCGTTATTATCATTTAGCAAATCATCTAGTTCACTCATTTGGCATTCACCTATTTTTCAAAATTTTCATATCATGTAAATTATACATTTAACCACAAATCCTTCAATTCAGAGTATAAACAAATATATGGAATCTTTTATCTGCTATAATTTATCCATACAATGATGGAGGAATAATTATGGAAAATGAAGAATTTGAAAAAAAACTAGGAGACATAGTCAATAATCAAAAGTTAAATGCAAATCTTGACAGTATCATCGATGCAGCAACAAATGAAGTGCAACAAAAATTCATAGATACAAATTTTCTCAGTGAAGTTTCTAACCGCCAATTGGATGAAAATGGAAATTTAACACCCCAAAACGCCATGATTGCCGCCGTTGCTTACTCTACTATTTATACAAATGAAGTCGTTAAAAATGTTATTAAAAAAATCATTACTGAATCAAAATAGTCCTTTTAAAAGCTGTGAGAAATCTCACGGCTTTTTAGTTTGCAAAATTTTGAACACTCAAGCGTATTTAGAAACGCTCTGGATTCTATTCAGCCAGGTCAACATTGTTCCATTAGAAAATAATTCACCAAGAGTTCCCTTTTCAGTTTTATTAATATCAATTGCAGCAGAAATCAACGCCAAAATATAATAAGCATCTAGCTCTGACACATCAACATGATAAAGTGATGTTCCATTAATATCAATGTTCTGTTCCAAAAATAATACGTCGTAATAATTAGTTTCATCGATATAGTTTCCGCCCTTGTTATACTGTTTGAAACTTTCGGTGAAATTTTTGATCAAGCTTTCGTCTGACATAGAAATGATATTCTGCAGAATCGGAATAAAGAGCAAAATCGAGGATAAATCTGATTTTCGAACTCGATATTCCTTTTCATCAATATCGATAAATAGTCCACGTAATTCTTCAAAATTCACCGGATAAGCATTAGAGCCATGTATTTTGGTAATGGAATTATCACTCCAATTAATAGTTAAATTCCATTGTTCTCCGTCAACTACGGGTGAAAAATATTCATCCTCAGACCAATATTCCATATGCAATGCATTGAGCTTATTAGACATCTCCAATAACTCATGTGGCGTCATTTGATATTGTATATTTGGATCAAAGAAGGCTGAATGTGTCGCTTTCTGCTTGATCGTCTTGTTTTTAACGTCAATAACAAGTTCATCTGGTGGTGGGCCAAATCCTCCAGCTATTAACATCACTCTATTAACCTTGATATTGGAGAATCTGGTATCCATATCCTTTAGCCGCTTTAGTTCATTAATAATTATTGGATTGCCTTGAACAGCACCATTAGAATGCTGAATATTAGATAGCTCTTCTAAAATATTTACTAATTGATACTTTTCTTCAGGATAGGAAGATAAAAAATTCCTAATTGCACTTTGAATCTTTTTTTGCTCTAATTCATCGGAATTTAATGATAAAGCATTCTGCGGTGACATCATGAATTGAATATTTCCATCAACATCTAACTGCGGACATAATTCACCAATAAATTTCGTCAGACTACCATATTTTTGAATATTGCTGAACATATGCCTGTCCTCTAACTTGATAATTATAATGTAATTAATTTTAACATGAAAAAAGACACATCCAATGGATGTGCCTAAAACTAGACCTCATACGGCCCGGTAGCATGACCTTGTAAGAGTATCAGTTTGGATAAAGCAAATTATTCATCCTGATGCAGTTATAAGAAAATGCGTTCTTTTGTACATTATTTCTGTTCATGGGATTTCCGATGTTTAAGCATGGACCTTGAAGAGGAGTAAAAGTAGAATTGACGTTGCTACTTTCGACACTATTGTTTGTTTGGTTCATCATGACAGCTTGGTTATTGGAAACTTGGGTATTGAAGTTTTGATTACTAGCATTCTTGTTACCATAACCAGCTCCAAATCCTTCTCCACGGTGATGACCACCCTGGTTGTAAACTTGACCAGAACCATCGCAGTTGCCCGACTCCATGCCTTGTCGATAGCCGTGAGCGTCGGCTGTACCAATCATCGAAAATGATCCACTAAGCGCTAAAACTATTGCTATGCACATGCTGCGTAAAAGTTTCTTCATATAAAGGAGCTCCTTTACAACATTATGTTTCGCTACCATCTCAAGAATAACATGTATACTTCATGAGGACAAAGTATATACAATATTTATAGTTAATAATTGCAATATTGATTGAATTATTAATATACAAGTTTCAAAAAATTATTCTTAGTCATCAAATGCCTGTATTATTTCATCTGCTAAATAATTGGCACGATTTTGTATTTCATGAATCGTCCATTGATCGTTTGAAGCAATCCGTCTATTCTCCTCAAGACTACTATCAATATACTTCTCTTTTTTCTTATCGAAATCGGCATTCTTTGAACCCCTATTATCCTTTTCGAACCATAATGTAAGGTTACCAATTGAATATGTCCATTTTTCTCTAAGCTCATCATCTGCAAACCAACTCATCCACTTACTGTTTTCATCCGGATTTCTTGGTAAAATATGCTCCACATCATTATTTATACCACTTACTTCAATTTCTTTATTTTGGTATGCATAATTGTAAGTTTCTCGCAGAATAAATGCGATTCTTGAATTTTGTGAAATTGTCTTATTAAGAATAGCTTCATGCAATTGCTTGTCATCAATACACAGTTTTTGAATTGACTCAATTAAAATATCTATGGACATTTCTTTGTTGTAAACCTTATTTGCATAACTAGTGAACTTCAACTCAATTTTGTTGGCCTTTTGTTCATCAAAATAAAAGTTTTTAACTGTGAATTCCAAAATCACACGAAGAACGCGGTTGATATCTTTTAAATCTGTGTTAATCATAAGCATTGCAAGGATTACTGGAATATGTTGTTTCATGTTAAACACCGACAGATTTTTAATATATCGTCTGTATGTATCCCTAATTCTTGTGTCGCTGTATTCCATCTGATTGGCATTACAGATCTTAAGATATTCTTCTGAGGCTTCTCGTAAGAAGACCAAAAGTTGCTTCATATCCTCTATGGAATTTATATCTGTATTACTATACAGATTCTCAAGGGCAACCTTGTTTGTCGTCTTACCTTTGAAAAGAGTAGCGGTAGCATTCAAAAAGCTATTATGATTTAACTCACTCAAATTGGCATCAATTACGTTCCAAATTGGTTTAACCTCATCTTCTCCAAGACATTTAACCATATCGTTTTTGAGAACATAATATTTTTCGATAGATTTACCGGTATTGTTTAGCGATTCAAACATACTTAAAGCAATCTCTTCCGAATTCGCAATAAATTCAACTAATAATGTTCTATCTGTTATAGAAACGACCAATTTTGATAAATCTACATTCTCATTGGATTTGATAAATTCATTTAGGAGTTGATCAATAAAAATCATATTTCTAGCAATAGTTTTTTGGTTATTTATATACTCATTAGGCTTCTTTGATTCAAATTCTTCTTCTAGATTAAATTGAAAATTTGTTACCTTGTAGAAAAACTCGTTGTCTTCTGCAGAGTCAAATGTTAATTTCTGTTGAACTGGGGTTTCTTTTCGTAATTTATCTTTCTTAATAAAATATGAATCACTAATTTGTTCCGCCGCTTCAGTATCACCAGACTGATATAATTTTTGAGCAATAACGGCAAGTATTAACATACAAGTGACTGTCCTTTGTTGCCCATCAAAAATTTTTAAATTGTTTTCGTCATCTCTCGAAAATGTAAAGAAATTCAACATATGTACTTCATCATTACTTAATCCATATAATGAGGTTAAATCATTAAATAATCTTCTAACTTCTGGCTTATCCCATTCATATTTTCGTTGTGAGAATGGAATCAAAAAATTAGTATCTTTGTCATTTTGTAAATATTTATCCAAGCTTTTTGTACGAGCTTGAATTAGGTCCTCTAAGTTTGCCATAATTCCTCCACATTGAACCCTATCACTATTGACGGGATTTTATTATTTAACACTTAAGTTGACTTTAGGATTAAAGTATAACTGATCAAGGATTTACGATCAAATTTGAACGGTTTATGTGAATATCCATTTCATCTTAATGTTTAATCAAGATTGCTGTCATTTTCAATCACAATTGTTATAATGTTCTATACAAAGAAGGAGGATTCTATGCAAACTATAGATAAAGCTAAAGCCACTGGTTTGGCTCGTTTCACTTCCCTTGTGTACTTGTACACTGGTTTGGGGATTGCGTTATGGATGTTGGTTGCTAATGCCATGGCTAAGAATGCTACGATTTCGAAAGCTATTTTGTCCATGGGTGGGAGTCATCCATTCATTTTCTCAGTTGCGGTAATTGCAATTTCGTTTGGTTTCATTAATATGGCGATGCGATTTGCCCAGAGATCTTACTTGATGACGTTCATCAGTTATGTGTTGTTCATTGCGATATTTGCGACGATTGGTGTTCCAATCTTCTTCATTTATTCAGCGGCAGCAATCACACAAGCATTAACAGTTACATCGGTAATCTTCATTGTATCTGCAGCCTACGGGCTTATTACTAAACGTGATTTAACAAAATGGAGTAGAACTTTGATGATTGGTTTGATTTCAATCATCGTCGTATCATTGATAAACTTGTTAATCTTCAAGAGTAGCCTAGTTATGTTACTCGTTAACATTGCAATCGTGATTATTTTCTTGTTCTACATCGCCTTTGATTCACAAAACATCAAAGCAATTTATAACAATGCCCAAGGTTCAGAAAACTTAGGCGCAATCGCCTTAGTTGCCTCAATCAACTTGGTTCTAGACTTCGTAAACTTGTTCATGAGTCTACTATCAATTTTCGGTGGCGGCGACAATTAGCACACAAAAATACCTGTATTTCAGCTTTTAAACTGAGATACAGGTATTTTTTTATTTCGTATATTCAAGGTAGGCAATGCCGCCAACTTTTTTAGTGGAAGTTAATTTCAAAGTAGTGTGGTTCGTCTTGTCAGAAAACAGTGGAATCCCGTTTCCCAACACAACTGGAACAATACCAATTTGATAAGTATCGATAATATTAGCGTTCACCAGAGGAGTGACAATACTTCCACCACCCACGATCCAAATATCTTTGTCAGAAGACTGCTTCTTCAAGTCCTCCACCAGCTTCACAACATCATCATTCACAAAATTGATGTAATCAAATTGGTCCAAGTCATCCCCCGGACGGCTCGTCAAAATATAGTTTTGAAAATCCACGTAAGGATACACATCCGGCGACAACTCATTAACCACCTGGTCGTAAGTCGTCCGCCCCATCACAACAGTATCAATGTGCGAAATCATCTGATCGTACTCTTGATCAGGGTCGAAGTCCTCCGTGAGAAAATCGATATTACCGTTAACTTCAGCAATATATCCATCTAAAGTTTGGGCGATAAACAAAATAACTTTACGCGACATAAGCCGTACCTCCGAGTTTATTTACCCTAAGAATACCATTTACCCCGCTAAATTTCTCTACCGTTACTAGCAATTAAGTTCTTGTACCAAGTAAAACTGTCCTTCTTATATCGCTTACGTGTCCCGTTACCTTCGTCATCAATATCGACAAAGACAATTCCGTAACGCTTGGACATTTGTTGAGAAGAACAACTGACGATATCAATCGGTGCCCACATACAGTATCCAAAAACATCGGCACCATCATAAATAGCACGACTAATTTGTTCAATATGAGCGCTCAAATAATCTGAGCGATACTCATCATGAATTTGGCCATCTTCTAATTTGTCATAGTTACCAAAACCATTTTCAGCGATTAAGATTGGTTTCTGATATCGATCCCAATATTGTGACAGAGTGTTGTATAACCCTTGAGGATCAACGTTCCATCCCCAGTCATTTGCTTTTAGGTTTTCATTTACTGATATGGAATGAGGTGTCTTATTATTCTTTGAAGCATCCACCATTTGAGAAAAATAATACGAAATCGCCATATAATCAAGCGTATTATTTTTCAACAATAGGAGTTCTTCTTCAGACATCTCAATCTTCAAATCGTGCTCAGCAAAATAATTGAGTGCCACTTGTGGGTACTCACCACGAAAGGCAACATCAGTAAACAAATACTGCATTCGGTTGTGCCACATGGCGAGGACCACATCGTCTGGCCGACAGCTGTTGGGATACACCGTTCCGTCTGCGATCATTGTTCCAATGTGTAGGTCAGTTCGGTGCATGGCTTTTGCGTATTGCTGAATCTTGGCACAGGCGACCATTTGATTGTGGACTGCCTGGTACATTGCCTCTTCGGTGTTCACATACTGGTCACTGGCAATTCCCAGTGACAAATACGGCTCAACTTGAATCATATTTATCTGATTAATCAAGATCCAATACTTAACCTTGTCGCCAAATCTATCTAGCAGAACTTGCCCGTATTTAACAAACATATCAATTACGTTCTTATTCACCCAACCACCATAATTCAGTGTCAGATGAATTGGCATTTCGTAATGCATCATTGTAATAATCGGTTCAATGCCAAGCTCCAGCATCTTGTCGATCATCTTTTCATAATGAGCTAACGCAACTTCATTAGGCTCCTTGTCATCCCCGTTTGGAAAGACTCGTGACCAATCAATTGAAGTCCGGAAGGCTTTTAACCCAGCCTCTGCCAATAACTCCAAGTCAGATTCATATGTGTGATAAAAATTAATTCCATGACGCTTTGGATAATAATGTTCTGTGTCAGCCAGATTCTTCTGAATCTCTGCTAGTGTCATGCCTTGTTTTGACAAAGCCTGAATCTCAGCATTAGACATTCCCTTTTGAAACGGCTGAATATCGGATACACTTGCTTTCTTTCCGTCGACACCATAGGCTCCATCAGCTTGACTGGCAGCCTGTGCTCCTGCCCATAAAAAGTCATCCGGGAAATAAGGATACTCATTTTTGCGCATTAGTTTTCCTCAGTTAGTGAGGCATCTTGTTCGACCGCTTGTTTATCGTAGATACGGAAGAATGGGTAGTAAACTGCCCATGAAATTGCGAATAATAATAGTACGAATACAACACCTGTAATTGACTTAGTAACTAGCCAACCCATTGCAGGACTTGGCATGTACCAAAGTTGGAATGGTGCATGTGGAATTGGCACGATACCACTCTTCATCGATACCCATAATAAAATCGGTGCGATGGCTGTGTTGATCCAAAATGGCACCATCAAGATTGGGTTAAACGCAATTGGAGCACCAAAAACCAGTGGTTCATTAATGTTGAAAATTGATGGAATAAATGAGGCTTTTCCAATAACTCGTAAACGCTCTGACTTGGCGAAAAATGCCATCATAATACACAACGACAAGGTAACACCGGCCCCACCGATAAGAGTTAGCACGACAGCTTCAGATACGAAGATGTTTTGGGCAGCGTGTCCGGATGCTACTGCAGCTTGGTTTTGCGCCATTCCTGGTAATTCCATCGTATAGATAATCGGCATTAGTACCCACGTTGAAATTCCGAATGAATACAAGAATCCAAATGCTAAGAATGTCAAAATCCATAATCCCCAAAAACTTTGTCCCAAATGGGTTAACGGGCTGAAGAATTGGTTGATGACGGTGAATAAATTAATTTTAAGTTGGAATGTGAACAACCAACCGACCAACAAGATCACGATGATTGGGAAAATTGTATTGAACCAAACTGCGATAAAGTCGGGTAAAGTCGAGTCGTCCTTGACCAATTTAAATTTGATGAACGAATTCATTACGAATCCGACGAACAAACCTGATACTAATGCGGCAATCATGCCTCCTGTTCCTAATGAACCGAGGTAAAATGAAATCTCACCTGTTTTTCCATTGAGTTTAGGAAAGATGAGCATTAAGAAGAAGGCGAGCCCAGCTAACCCAGCTTGTTTGGATATTTCTGGATGTTTCTTGAGATTCATGATGGCTTCTGGAATTAAGTAAGCCAAGAACAATGAAAACAATCCGAATGAGAATGTGTTTAGTAATGAAAAATCTGGAAATCCTGGTACATAGTCTTTTACTAATCCTAATATTGTTGCGAATGATCCGATTAAAATTAGTGGCATTCCCGATAAAATTGATTGTTGAATTGCATCCAACCATGGATTTTTTGCGATTTTATTCACTCTTGGAGCAAAACTATCGGTCATCCAATCTATAACATTTTGCAAATTATTTCTCCCCTAATCGTTTATATAGTTTTATCATCTCTTTAATGAGATTTTGTTCAGTTTTCACTGACATTAAAGTATCTTGGGCATGCGTAAACAGAGTCGAATATGGCACTCCAGTTCCACCGGCCTCAAGTTGTATAGTGTTTGTCTGTGCCTGATGTGCCGCAATCAATTCGATATTAGATTCGGCCATCATTTTTTCAGCTTCTTCAAATTGACTTTGAGAAGCTAAATCAACAGCTTTAAAAATGTGCTCACGTGCATTGCCAGCATGCATAATGACTTGCATAGAAATCATCGAGAGTTCTTCACGATCCATAGACTTTTCATTTTTGTCAGCCAAGATTATTCCCCCAATTCCTTCAGGGCCAAATTAACCAAGCCCTTGCCATCAAGCATTCCATAAATTTGTTGTGGAATTACTGCACACTTAACATTGTTGGCTTGAGCAATTTCTTCTACTTCTTCCAACTTATATTTCAAATGTGGTGCAACCAGCAACAAATCTATATCTGGTAAGTAATTTTCCACTTCAGCTTCACTCTTTGCGGATATATTGAGATCAGCCTCCATTTGTTTAACAGCTTTACGTCCAGCTGCTGCCATAAAACCTGATGATGCCCCAGCACCACAAGTTAATAAAACTTTTTTAGTCATTGTTTCCCCCCGGAAAAATTGTTTGAGTGAAAAATACACTAATTCGACTATATCATTTAATTCTTATATAAACCATAAGTATAAAATATTCAATAAAAATTTTAGATACACTTTGTTTCAAACAAATTAAGTAATTCAAATATGCTTGAACGAATTGTGAAATAATGTACAATCTTAAGTGAATAGCTACGAAATATCTTTAAAGAGGGGAAGATATATTATGGCCAACAATAAAAGTTCGGGGATAGATTTGATGCTTGAACTCGTTGATAGTCGCTGGAAGGCGTTGATTATCGACAGTTTGAGTTATGGCGAACAGAAATACAGTGAATTGAAATCTTCACTTTCTGATATTCCGTGTAAAGAGATGACAAGCGAGATCAGAGATTTGAAGAATAACAGAATCATCGAGCGCATTAGCCACGGTCCTACTCCGGTCGTTGTATATTTTCGATTAACTCCATTGGGAGAGGAAATTCATACGATGCTACTGGATTCAGTCAACTGGAAGGACATGACTCCAGTGAGCTCTACAACTAATAGTTTTGATCAACAATAAAATAAGTCTGCTGAAAATTTGATTTCAGCAGGCTTGTTTTTTATACGATTAATATATTTATATTTTTAATAAATACAGGAATAATTATGATAAACTATTATCATGAAAAAATAACATGTTATAGGGGGATTTTCAGTGAACTTAAATTTAGACAAATTTAAAAATACACTAAAAAATAAGAACCTAGTTACAATTATTACAGCGGCTGTCGTAATAATTGTACTAGTCATTGCTGGTAGAGCAATAAGAAACAATCACCAACAACAAAACCTTTTATCAGGTAACGAAGTGTCATTTACAGGGTATAACGGACATGGTAGTGCAAATTTTGACCAAGCAATAACACTTGATACTTGGAAAAAAGTCGCTCAAGTAGAAGGTAAAAAAGCTGGGCTTAAAAAAGATAGAATTAATCTTATAATTAACAATGCTCATTCCTATAATGATTTGGTGTCAGATACTACTTCTTCTAATGATGGTATGAAGCTCAGTGATTACCTTAGTCATATGTCAAACACCCGCATTATACTAAGTAAGGATTCATCACTAGCAAATGGTAATAAAATAACTATGACGCTACGCGATAAGAGTACGAACCCTTATGTGAAAACACAATCTAAGGTAATCAAAGTTTCGGACTTGAAAGAAAGTAAAACTGTTACAATAGACAGCATTATGAAGCACATTAAATTGAGTAATACTGGTACAAATGGATATGCTAATGAAAAGATCATTATTGATAAAAATGCGCCATCAGAAATTTTATCGATGGAACAAACTTTTGAAGAAGCATTTGAAATAGATTCTTCAAAGACGTATTCAAATGGTCATAAATTTTCAATCTCTCAACAGGATTTGGCTGATGGCTTAAACGAGAGTGTTGAAGATACATATTACAAGCCTTCATCTGGCAAAAAAGCTACATTAACAGTATCCGGTCTTAAAGATCCTAAACGAACAGCAAAAAACCTCTCAGCTATTGACGATAAAATCAAAAATGATAGTGATGAGAGCATTAGTCTATGGAAAGCTTACTATGTAGACAACAAATACCTAGATAGTAGTTTTTCAAAAAACTTGGTCATGATTTATAAAATAGATGATACCAAAAATGTATATCTAATCTTGAATACACCTGCCATTCTCAAAGGCGATACACTGTATCAACCTGCAGATGACGACGATGAACCACATGGAGATCCAATTCAAGATGACGTGTCATTTGACGACTTAGAATCTGAAGATGAAGAAACATTTAATGACGATATCAAAAATCTTTATGGCTTTGTATTTGAACTTAATTAGTTATTCATACATCGCCAGATAATCTTAAAAATTATTCACGATAAGTGTTTCCGCCACATCGAAATGATGTGGTTTTTTTATACCTTTATTATTTTAGAGAAGGGATTATATGATTTCTCTAAAAAAATCCCAATGTCAAATACTGACATTGAGATTTTCTATGATTTTTATTGATTTGCCATTGTATTGTTTATATCATCAAGAACAACTTGTCCATCTGAATCTTTACGGAATTTAAATTTAAAAACTGAGCCTTCTTTTTCATCGAAACGAATTTTGTAAGTTCTGTTGTTTACTCCTCCAAGTCTGTGATAAAAGCTGCTCTTAAAATAAATTAATTTCTTTTCTTGACCAGGTAGAACAATGACACTATTGTGTGCTTCTGGAGTATATGTAGCTAAATACTCTTTTGAATTTGTATTCTCTTGCCATGTGTCATTGATATATTTCTCTTGAGTTCTTTCGTCAATCAGTTTTCTATTTAGAATTGCTGGTGCATCTCCAGAATTAACTACAACCACTTTATATCCTTCGTTATCATCAGAATCATCCTCTGATTCTTGATTATTAACAACTTCAAAATACAGCTTAGGCTTCTTAACCTGCGTAACTCTAATAGCTCTATAAGCAAAATACACTGTTAGAACTGTAGCAATCGCAGAAATAAAATCCGAAATACTTCCCCATGAACCCATATAAATCTCCTCCATTATAAATATATTTATATAATGTATTATAGATTAAATAAATTATTTATCTAGGAGAATAAAAAATTTCATTCAGAAAAATTAGATATCAGTACAATTTCATTGATTTCATGATAATAAATTATTAATATGATACTATTATATGAGATTTTTCATATATGTTATCGGGGGATAATTCATGAATCAATATCAAAGGAACTATCAATACGATCAAAGAAAACGTGACAAAAAAACTATCATCAAAGTTATACTAATAATTTTTGTAAGTGTAGCTGTTGGTCGATTCATATTTAATAGTGGAAGTGGAACTGACAGCACTTCTGCTGACTCAATTTTTTCAGATTTCAATCCTTCATTCGTAAATTCTTCTAATGGTGGAACGGTTAAGATAACCAATGATGAGTATGCTGATTTACAAGAACGAGTTGTAAAATACGAAGCACATTTTGCCGGTATTGATGAAAGTTCAATCCCGTCGTCATTCTTTAAGCCCAATCAATTTACTTCACCATATGGTCCCGAGGATGTTTTCGAGAATGTCGCAGATAGTGACAAACTTTCAGATCAAGAATACGACTTGCTTCAACACGTTATGCAAACTAAGCTTGAGATTGATCCAGAGGATGGTATAGAAGCTGGTGATGTGGTTACTTTTTCAATCACCGATGACAGTTCTGATCCATACTTTGACGATATAACTAAAGATATTAAAGTTACAAGTCTCGAATAACTAATGAACACAAAAAATAGCCTTCCAAATCAACTGATTTGGAAGGCTATTATTTTATTCTCCAGCCACTAACTTAATAGCAGCATTAACATCATCTTTTTCATCTTGTATCAAACCAACACGGCTTTCGATGATACTGATATCCATCTTGATTTCTCGTGTTAGACCTGGTGTATTAATCTTTGGTTCAAAGAATGCTTTGAATTCTTGCAAGCGCTCTGGTGTGCGGAAGACGCTCATTGCTACTGTGATGTAGGTTGTGAATTCCATGTCACCACCTACTGTATCTTCGAGCCACTTCCAGTCGTTTCTTAGCCAATCCCAAGCTGCTTGTTCACCATCGGCGTTATTTAATACACCGCTGAACCAAGCACGTAGGTCTTGAGGTTTGATTGTGTCGGCGTCTTCGAATTTCTCGATTAGCTTGGCAATCAATTTGGCATCTTTGGTACTTGTGATGGCAACACATAAGTCCGACTTATAACTTGGGTCAGTTGTCTTACGATATTGATCCAACAAGTCGTTGAATAAGTCTTCGCTACCATAATTCTTCATTTCGTTTCTCAATACGAAAATACGAATATCAGCAGGTAGCGTTGCTAGACTGTCCTTATTTGCTTCGAATAATTCGTGAGCAGACTTCAATGCTTCAGGGTTTTCTGCATACAAGGCAGCATTCAAAATAGCTGGACGCGTCAATTGATCATCAATCGTCTCATCAGCTTTTTGCGACCAACCCAAACGTGTCAATTGCTTGGCACTCAAGTTGTTGTAGAGCTTCTTCAAGTTCTTCTCTTCATCAGTGTTTGGTGTGATGAACTTGCGCAGGTTGTAGGCAAAGCGATACATTGCAGAATTTACGACGGTCGACTTGTTGTCAGCAAAATGTTTGAGCAACGGAACGACTGCTGCGTATGACATTTGACGAGATTCAGCCAACAAACGCAAGTCTTGCAAAATGGCCATTTGCGAAATCGAATCGACAGTATCGAGATTGTCCATAATATCCATCAACAAAGTCTTGTCATAACGAACGATAAAGTGAGAATTGTTGCCGACATTAACACGGAAAGGCACACCGTTAGCCTTGCGCAACTCCTCATAGTTACCGAGGTCGACCTCTTTGTTACCGAAAATCTTAGGGGCAACATCGTAATTGCTGTTCAATGGAATCTTCCATGAACGACCAGCTTCCTTGCCATCCCCAATGAAAAATTGTTGTTGAGTAAGCTTTAAATTACCGTCAACTACACGTGCTCGGACGATTGGATATCCCGGTTGTTCGAGCCAAGTGTTCATGATTGATGCGACATCCATGCCGGCTGCTTCTCCGATTGCATCCCAAAGGTCAGAACCCTTAGCGTTGGCAAATTTGTGAGCCGCAAAGTAATTCTTCAAGCCTTCACGCAATGCATCGTCACCGACCAAAGCACGCATCATAACAAGCATACGAGCACCTTTGGCATAGACGATGGCACTGTCGAACAAGGCATCAATTTCAGCTGGGTCTTCAACATTAACGTGGACAGATTGAACTCCGTCGGTGGCGTCACGTTGTAAAGCAGCTGGTACATCAGTTGTTTGGAACAATTCCCAAACATTCCAGTCGGGTTCGATGGCGTCGATAGCAACGTATTCCATCATGTTGGCGAAACTTTCGTTTAACCAGAGGTCATCCCACCACTTCATTGTGACCAAGTCACCGAACCATTGGTGAGCAAGTTCGTGAGAAATAACAGTTGCAACTAATTGTTTTGTATCAAGTGCTGTGTTGTCAGGATCGAGTAGCAAGTATGCTTCACGATAAGTTACCAAGCCCCAGTTTTCCATGGCACCGGCTGAAAAATCAGGTAGAGCTAGTTGCCATGAATGTGGTAGTGGATAAGGTGTTTGGTAGAAATCTTCATAGAATTCGATTGAACGTTTAGCAATATCAAGCGCAAAATCTAGTTCCTTAGGTTCGTGAGCTTTAGTTGAAAATACTCCAACTTTAACACCACTCTTAGTAGTGGTTTGCTTGCTTTGAAGGTCACCGAATGCGAAGGCAATCAGATAAGTAGACATGCGAACTGTAGTATCAAAGTAGTGAATACCATTTTCAGTACGTACTTCTGGCATGTTAGCCAAAATAGTTTCACCAGGTTTTTCGTCAAACTTGATGGCAAGATCAAACTTAGCTTTTGCCTCAGGTTCGTCGACACTTGGGAAAGCTTGACGTGCGAAAGTTGTCTCAAATTGTGTCCCGATGAGTTCCTTCTTCTCGCCGTCGACTTCATAATATGAAGGATAAATTCCCATCATTGAGTCGGTCAATGGAGCTTTGTACTCGACTGCTAATGTTGTCTCACCTGCTTTTGGCAAAGTTATATTGATAACTTCTTTCTTGTTATCAACATTAAATGGAACATCGTTTCCGTCTGCTTGGACTGATGCGATTTCCATATTTTTTTGTTGAATGAAAATTTGTTTATCCTTGGCTTCACCGTCAATTACCGATTTACCAGAAATTTGTTTTGTTCCACGATTGATATCGATGAAGATATCGTAATGTGTGGGTTGAAATGTATCAAAAGAATGTGTAATTCCTGTCATGTAATCCTCCTAATAGTCCGTGATAGTTTTATTATACTGCTTTGTTGGTAAAACCGAGAATTGGGTTAAACGTTCTATTTAAAACTGGTTAAACATGCCGCCTGCGGAAGAAAACGGAAAAGTCGCTGCGGGACCGCCTGGAGCCTTGGTCTCCAGGCTCGGTTTTGAACTTCGCACGGACCGCGAATTTCAAAACTCGTCCTGTGGCGTTAAGGCTCTCGCCTTATCGCCACTTTCGCTGCTGACTTTTCCGTTTTCTTCCTCCGGCTCGGGTTGAATTAATAACAAGAGTTCTTTCATAATAAAACATATATCGTTCTTTGAATCTACATGTTATGGTTGCAGTGAAAAACAATTACAATTTTATTTTTTGTAATTGTTTTTCACAAAATGAATAACCCTAACAACGTTAAAAAAATAATCGGTTAGAAGATGAAATATTTGAACAATACTGCTCGTACACACTTGATTATATCTATAGGTTCTTTCAACAACTACCAAAGCACCGAATATCAAACAAAACGTGCTTTGGACTCTATGTCTACCAAATCTTTAAGACAAAACCCAGATGACATTGCAATCTTTAACGATTCGCTGAAAGGTATCGACGCAATTAAAAAAGTTGGATTCAGTGTGGGCGGAATTATTGCAATTAACACATCATTTGACTCACCCTCTGATGAACAACCAAAATTACCTGGACATCTTAGAAACGGAAACTACAATATGGATGATAGAACTGCAATCTTAGTTAGTGATAATAATAGTGATGCTTATTTTCCACCAAATATAGTAACCAAGTCCGATTTGAAGATAATCGTGGATAAATTCAATTCGTCTTCAAAATCGGAACGTGACGCATGGAGAGTTTTTGCTGAAGTTGCCAAGCTTCAACCATTTCAAGATGGCAATAAAAGAACCGCTTTAATTGCTGCAAATTCAGCATTTGGCGCTTTATCATCTGGTGATTATCTAATTTTGCCCACTAATGACTTAGATAGAGCTGAATTCACATTAATGCTAATGAGATTCTACAGTGCTCAAGACAATAAAACTGAGGACGTTGCTTTTGAAAGGATGCTTAACGTACTTCCAAACGAAAGTGATCGTCTTCAAGAATTATCACGTCCTATTACTAAAGAGAATCCAAATAAGCTTGCTACTAGAAAAATAAAATACGAATTTCGAGAAAAAAAAGAAGGCCCAGATATTTAAAAATATCTGAGCCTCTTTCTTTATTTAACTAACTTTCCAACAATTGGTAGCTTGGGTAAAACTGTCTTTTTATGTGGAGCATTTGGGATTACTTCTGACAAGTCATTTCCGGCCACATTGCCGTGGTGCTTGCCACCGGCCCATGGTTTTACGTTGGTCATATCGTAGACGACCCCGTCAATTGCTACATATGCTGGATTTCCATCTTGTCCGTTATACTTTTTCAATTCTTCTAGAGTGAATTCTTTTTCTGCCATAATATATTCTCCTCTTTTATAAAAAAATTATATCTGTGTCCATTATGACACGTTTATCAATCTATAAACAGGACGAATAATTCAAAATTGATTTGTATCAAGTTAATGATTCCTCATTCCAGTTATTCTTTATTCATCAAATGAAAAGAGGTATTACTAATGACTGAAGTTAAAGATTATTTAGATCAACACGAAGAAAAATTGGACTTTTTCACTAATGCGATAACAATTGCTCATGGTCAAAATCACCCTGAGGTATTTGATGTTCGCAAGGAATACTTGAATTTGAAAGATGCCGTTGCTGCTAATGCGGACTTAAATAAGAATTTTGATCAGCTACGTGAGACCACTAAAAATTACGCAATTCCTAATGATGTTTGCCAAACTTTTGAAGCAACTTATCACATGTTGAAAAATGCGGACGCTATTAATGCTCGTGGATAAACTAAAGGACGCCTTATGGGTGTCTTTTTTAGTAGCCTAAATCATGTTATCAGGTAAAACTTATTGATACTTTTTGTACCAAAATGAACTATTATGAAGCTAACAAAGTAAGAGGTACATACTATGGAAACTTTACAAATGATTAGTTCACGCAAGGCGATTCGCCAATATTCTGGGCAGATTTCGGATGACCAACTTCACGAGATTTTGCTGGCGGGCAACGCTGGTCCAGTTGGATTGGGTCAATACAATGACTATCACATCACAGTTATTCAGGGTCAACTACTCCCCACTAAAGTAGGGAGCTTGTAAGAACTAATGCAACTTATTACACTAGTATCACAATTTACCTAGATACACCGTTGCCTAGATATACCGCAGTATTTCTGGGTCTTACATAGTAATTACCAAGGTCTTTAAAGTCCGCAAGTTGCCAAACGGACAGAGCATTTTTACATTGCTTTAGCTAATATGTTTTTAGCTGCGTTGTAATCACGGATGTGATGTTGAGCACAGGCAGGACAAGTCCATGTTCTATCAGAAAGGGTTAGTCTTTCTTTACCCTTCATTACGTAACCGCAATTTGAGCACGTTTGAGTGGTGTACTTTGGATCAACTGCAACAAAGGTATTTCCATACATTTCTGCTTTGTACTCAAGCATTTGTAGGAATGTCCCCCAACCAACATCACTTATGCTCATAGCTAATGCATGATTTTTTAACAAGTTTTTACTTCTTAACTCTTCAGCTACTACCAGATCGTGGTTCTTGATGAGTGCAGTAGATGTTTCATGTAAGAAGTTGGTGCGACGATTACAGATTTTATTATGTAACTGGGCAATAATTACTCTTTGTTTTTGATAATTCTTTGAGTCAAGTAATCGTCGATGTTCTTTCTTAGCTCTCAGTTGTCTTCTTGAAAGAATTCGTTGTAGCTTGGCAAGTCGTTTCTTGCTCTTTCTGTAATATCTTGGATTATCTATAACATCTCCATGCGACGTTGTTAGAAAGTTTTCTGTGTTAAGATCAATTCCAATTGAATCTCCGGGTTTGTTGTAATTCTCAACAAAGGGAGTATCAGATGCCAATTGAAGTGAGATGTAATAGTTTTCAACAGCATCCTTAGATACTGTCACAGTTCCAATACGAATATCAGAATGGTTAACAATTAGCCTTTTATGGCTTCCGGATACCCTGATACGTCCAATCAAGGAAATATTAATACGCTTGTTATCAAGAAATCTGATATTACCATTGAATAATGACGGAGTTGTAACTTTTGAAGAATATCGGTTTGGTAATTGGAAACTTCCAGAGTGTTGTTTCTTGTGGAATTTTGGAATTCCCGTTGTATGGACCTTCATAAACATATTCCAAGCTGCCTTATAGTTTCGAATCGCCATACTAGTTACATCAGTACCAACATTGAATTTATTCAGCCAAGAACGAAGACCGAAAAGAAACTTAGTGCTATCCTTACGTTCAGTCAAATAATCGATTCGATCTTGGACTTGTTTGATGTATAACTTACATTTGTGTAGTTTATACAGCTCTCTATCGATGGCAACCATTTCATTATAAGCAAATCTGGAACCATTAAGATTGTACTCAATGATTCGTTTCTGTTTATCTGAAGGGTAACATCTAACTTTCACACCATAGTGGTACTGATAATCATTCATTGATTTACGCACCTTGTTACCCGTCCTTAGATAAGTAATTTTGAATATATATTATTCGATATCACTATCATATCAATGTGCGAACATATGTTCAAGAAAAAACTAAAAGGAAGTACTACAAACTATATTTTAGACAGGAAGTCTCATAAAACGATAATTCCTCCCAGCATTAAAATACTGGGTTTCCTTATCTTGAGACTCTTATGAAAAAGTTTTATCCGAGTTAACTGGGACATATGACGTACCGACCGTAATTTTGCTTTCGTCTTCGAAAACTAGTAACATGGAGTACATTTCAGCTGGTGCTGTGGTGCATGGAATGGAATTGGCAACTGAAGATCAAGGTGTGGGAGCTAACTATAATATGGCTTGCTTGAGTTCTATTCCAGATTCGGTTCTGCCTGATGGGTTTTCTCCATTATTTGCTTTGACATTGGGAACTACGATTGAGTGTTTTTCTCCAGTAGCCGGATCATTGGATAAGATTAAAACTGATATTTTGAAGTAATATGAAAAAAGTATCAACAACCAAAAAAATGGTCGTCGATACTTTTTCTTTGTCTAAATATTTAATTGTGAATAAGGGACAAATTCTTTTGGCGATTCGAAGTCTCCAAGTCTCTTTTGCAAATGGATTACATCAATCCATTGGTCAAACTTGAATCCTATTTTAGGTAGCAGGCCAACTTGTTTGTAGCCAAGCTTTTCATGAAATGCAATGCTTCCTGAATTTTGGCCGGTTACAATAGCAACTGAACTTGCTACATTTTGTTGAGCTAAAATTCTTTCAATTTCAGCATATAGAGTTTTCCCAACACCTAGTCTCTTGGCATTTTGATCAACATATACGCTAATCTCCGCTGCCCAATCATACGCCTGGCGTTCACTGAAACGATGAGCATATGCGTATCCTACTATTTGGTCTTCATTTTCGGCGACCAAGTATGGATAATCTCGTAATGTTTCGGTGATTCTTTGCTCGAATTCACCAAGTGATGGAACTTCATACTCGAAGGTAATCGTTGTTTCTAATACATATGGAGCATAAATTTTTAACAAGCTTTTAGCATCTCTAAATGTGGCTGGTCTGATTTTCAGCATATGTCTTCCTCATTATTTGTTGTTGAGAAAATCATACAGCAAACTCACCAATTTCTGTTCAAAAAAGGTTTAATCGGTCACATTTTCATGCCCATTTTGGCGTAAGAATCCATTCCCGCCATCCAAAGGTCTTCAGGTTTGATTCCTCGTTCCTTTGCGAAGGCGTTCATCAGCGTATCCATGTCCATCAACTTATATTTTGGCATAGGCTTGTCAGGCTCGAATGCTTGAATCTGCGCCATCATGCCACCGTCTTCGTGCTCGATAATGTGGCAGTGGTACATGTACAATCCTGGTAAATCGAATCTTACTAAGATGCGGACGGTTTCCCCTGGGTTAACGCCGACTGTGTCTTTGAAGCCTGTTTCGTTCGGATATGGAGCTTTTCCATTCCTGCTGATAACCAAGAATTCAGTGCCGTGCATGTGGAATGGGTGCACCATACCGGCGTTTGGGTCATTCGAGTTGACCACGTCCCAGTATTCAGCTTGCCCAACAGGTTGAGTCGCATCAATCCGTCCCATTTGGAATTTCTTGCCGTCAATCATGACCTTTTCGTCCATACCACTCATGACAACTTTACGAATAGGTAATTTAGGATCAACTTCAGGTGCTTTCACGGCGAAAAGTTTTGCTGGTAGTACCGAGTTATCTTTCTCAAAATCGTGAATCTTGAATTTCAACAAAGGTGTGTCGTCACTGAAAAGCGTAACCTAATCCCCCGCTTTATAATCCTTGAAATCAATCACGATTTCCATCCGTTCCGCACAAGTGATCATAACTTTTGTAAACTTAACAGGTTCTGGCAACATGCTGCTATCACCGGCAATTTGAGTAAATGGCAAGTCGTCAGACAAATGCAATCTCCATTCACGACGGTTGGAACCATCAAGAATTCTCAAGCGAAGTTTTTGCGTAGTGACATCAAAATATGGATTTACCGTCCCATTAATCATTGGCGTTGGACCAGTGACACCGTCAGGATTGTAGTCAGCACGATAATCGAGTTGATTGTGCTCATGGAATCTGCGATCTTGTAGCACGACCGGAATATCATCAACCCCATAATTCTGTGGAATTGGTAAATCTTTCGTGTGCTGGTCAGTGACCAATACCATCGTTGCCAATCCATGCCAAACTTGCTCAGCAGTTGAAGGACAAGGATGAGCGTGCAACCAAGTCGTGGCAGCAGGTTGATTCAGAGTGAAATCAATTTGTTTTTCTTCACCAGGATAAACTGGAGCATGGCAACCACCGTCAACATAAGGACCAGTGACAATCAAGCCATGCCAGTGGAAAGTCGTCAATTCTGACAGATGATTTTGAAGTGTCACATGAATATGTTTTCCAGCCGGAAAGACAATTGTTTTACCCAAAATAGAGTTGTTGTAACCCCAAGTCTTAGTCTTCTCACCAGGAAGAATTTGAGTTTCGCCTTCTTCAGCAGTAACAGTGAAATATGCATCTGTGTCGGTTTCTTTATCAGCCTTCAAAACAGGCGGAATAGCCAGTTTATTCTCAGGAACATCAGGAACTTTCAACGGAATATAAGCTCCGTCAATTGTGTCAAAAGCCTTCTTATCATAGAAATAATCAGTATAAATTTTTTCAGCCATGGTAGACCTCCTCTAACCTATAATTCCAGTTTAGCACCGAGATATATCATGTGTTACATAGTTCACAATAAAAAAAGGAACCCAAATGGATTCCTTTTCCGTATTCTTAAAATATCATTTATAGTCTGACGGCGATTGAATTACGCAAATTATTCATTAAGATGAGTGTTCTTATAATCTTTGGTTTGTTGCTTAGCAACAGTCAAATCAGCAAACACTAACGTCACGATCTTTCCAGGATTTTTGCTCCTTATTTCTTCCCAATCAGATGGCTCTGGTAAATCCACAACATCATTTATAACTGTACCAAGTGCATCTGATGCCATATACAATGCCTTAGGTAGTCCATCCCCAAACGTAATAATTTCTGGAAGGTCTGGAAATGTGACGTTGTAGACGCCTTTGCTATTAATTGAATCGTCCAAAATTGCTGGATAACAGACTAAGTTTTGTTTTTGCATTGGAGCCTCCAGGATAAAGTTCTAAAAAATCTGAGTATAATATTTATACCCTTTTTAGTTTCTTAGTGTCAAAGCATAAGGTACGATATAACAACTTAAATATGTGAAGATTAATCTCATGATTAATAAAAAAAAGTCGTATCTATTAGATAAAGACACGACATTCTAAATTATTCAGCTAATTTTGCGATAAATTGTGCAGCTTTTCTGCCTTGGTGAACAATACCTGAAATTGCGGTACCTGAACCTGGATAATATGGTCCAATCCAGCCTCCAGCATTAAGTCCAGCAGCAAACAATCCTCTAATTGGTTTATTGTGGTGATCAAGAACCTGACAATCCACGTTAATCTTCAAGCCACCAATAGCTCCAAGATTTGCCTCTTTGTTTTTGTATACATAATATGGAGCTTCTAATTCATGAATTCCGGTACGACGTCCAAACTCTGGATCAATTCCCTTCGAAGCATTGGCATTCCAGTTGCTCAATGTTAGTCGTAGATTATCGACTGGCACATCAATTAAACTAGCGAGTTCTTCAATTGAGTCTGCCTTCTGAACAACTTTTTTCTCAATATCCTTGGCTAAGGTCTCTTGAGTCCAAACACTGCCTTTTGCTGCCAATGAGTTATCATCGAAAATCATATATGTATGACCACCGAGCTGACTTTCTTGCTGGAAGATTGCACGATATGTGTACGCATATGTTGCATCCTCACAGACGAAACGTTGCCCATTACTGTTTACAAAAATTGATTGCATAGTTGGAACTCGGTCGTCTGTGGCGTTGCCAGTCTTACTGTCAAAGTCAATCGTGCCTCCCATTCCAGCAACTGCAGCTCCTGACATTTGACCCAAAGTAATTCCGTCACCGGTATCTGTAATCATTGATAGACAGGCTCTATCCTGCAGATCATGATATTGTTGAGCATTCAAATCTTTTGCCAAATCCTCATTGTGATCGATACTTGATGTGGCCAAAATAACACCTTTATTGGCACGAATATATCTGTCACCAGTTTCACGATTGCTAAGCACGACACCAACAACATGTTTTGTACCAGGGACTTGAACTAGTGAGACTACTGGAGATTCATAACGTATCTCAGCACCATTCTTCAACGCCGTCTTGAGCAATGTTTGAGTGAGGATAATTCCATCACCCATGCCACCACCGCCATCATAGACGTGAATTCTATCGGCAAAATCAGCATCCTTTACATAAGGAATATGACAGTGACCATAAACGGAAGTCCAATTGATACCTTGATTTGCTAGCCATTCAATATTCTTAGGTGCACCTTCAGCCAAATCTTTGACTAAGTCCTCGTTGATTCGGTTTTCACCTGCAGCAATCCATAAATTAGCATGTTTCTCAGTAGTATCATCTTGATATTTGGTAAATTTCTTCTGATAAGCAGTCCCAGCAGCTTGAATAACACCGCCAGAATAATTAGTGGTTCCTCCAGGAATACCAGCTTTTTCGCAAATCAGAACTGATAATCCGTCTTCAGCAGCTTGAGCGGCAGCGGCAAGTCCTGCACCTCCAGATCCTACGACAACCACATCGTAGGTATAGTCAAATTGCAACCCGTCACTGTAAAAAATTGGTGCACGTGTTGGCGATTTTTTCGGACGGTTAATTCCTTCATTATCGTCTGACTCACCAGGCACGTTTACTGAAGCATCCATTGCCTCAGCTTCACTCAAATCTCCATGATAAACTGCGAGCGCCTTTTTAACAGCCTTCCTAAAATTGGTTGTACTGGAAGAAGCTCCAGAAACTGCATCAATATCGGCAGTTTGATGTTCCCCCATCTTCCGCTTCATTCTATTAATGGCAAGTTCTCCAGGTGTATTAGAAGCAATATTCTCACTTTCAACTTTGGTAATCTTTCCATCTTCAATAGTTACAATTGCCGTAACAGCCCCATGGAAACTGTTAGCAGAACCTTTGTACGTTTGTTCAGACATAAGTATTTCCCCCTCACTCAATTGTGAACGCTTACTTAAGCTTAACATAGGTAAATTTTTCACGTAATGAGAGGATTTATCAAATAAAAAAGACATTCGAAAGTGTCAATTAATAAAATATCTGAGAACTTCATTTTTAGTAAGCGTCTGTCTAATTATCTTGACTTAAAATAAATAGATGCTACTGTGGAAATACAGGCACTAGGTGCCGACCGGATTCTATATCTGGTCTTATTGTTCTTTATAGTGACTTGATCACTGAGAGATTCTTTTGAATCTCTCTTTTTTTGTCCTAAAATTGAAGTTCATACTCAACGACTAATATTTTGATTTCTATTTTTCTACTAAAGGTACAAGCATTTCGCCATGAACTCCATCATCATCCTTACTTGTGATGAATGATGTGTTTGGGCCACCAACATAGGCGTATTCTTCCAAGCTTGGCAATACTTCACCGAATGCTGCACCTTCCAAAGCGTTATAAACACCCATTTGATTGTCAGCTGAAGCCTTGATCACTAGATATTTTCCTGCTGGAAACTCGATTAATCGCTGATCCTCTGCTGCTTCTGAATCATTAGCAACTTCGCGTCCAGCATAGTAGTGAAATTCTCCGTTGATTGCTTCGTTTACTGCGTATTGATTGTCGTTTAGACCATCTAATTTATCTAGTGCTTTGTCTGCATTGATTTTGTCCCAGAACGCTGACTTTTGTTGACCCATTTCTAAGTATTCACCTGTTAAAATTGTTCCTAATCCTAATACTGAAAAAGCTGGTTTTGTTTCGATTGTGTAATTTGCCATTGTTGTTGGCCTCCTTAATTGATAAGCTCAGTATACGAGCTAATGGTTTCAAAAACTGACACTATTTGGAGAAAAATATAAAATGAATAAAACTGCACGTATAAATACGATTATGAGATATATTAATAATCGCCAATATTTTACCCTTAAAGAGTTAATGGAACAATTCAATATTTCCCGAAGTACCGCCATTCGTGATCTGAACGATATTCAAGAATTGGGTATGCCACTAACCTCTTCAGTTGGTCGAGATGGTGGTTATGCAGTTTTACAGAACAAACTCTTGCCAGCAGTTCAGTTTAATAATGAAGAGTTGAAAGCCTTGTTTGTCAGCTTTCTAGCGACTATGAATACACAACTTCCTTATCTGAAAAATCGTAATACTCTGACAGAAAAACTAATGGCAATTGCTTCTCAGAATCAACAGGATGATTTACTTACTTTGCAAGAACTAATAGTTTTCGAACACACAAATCCTGCCAACACGGGATTGATGGAATTAGTCGACTTCGCACCTGCTATGTTAAAAACATTGCTCAATACTTGTCTGCTTAATCGACAGTTGGAAATTAAGCTAGATGAAAAGACAATAAAAGTTTGGATCAGACATATTTTTCAGCGTGAGAATGGTTGGTATGTTGATGCTTGGAACTTGGTCAATAACAAATTTCAAGAGTTGTATATTCCTGATATTAAAGAAGTTACACCACTGGATTATGATAAATCTTTAACTGATTCCGAACTGAAGAAACTTATCAAAAATGCAAAGCCTTCTAACAACATAACGATTCAGTTTAATCGCAAATCTATTTTGAGATTCCAACAACATCCCCATCCCACTGAACCGCTTCAGTTCCTCGACCCATTTCAACAATCCGCCAAGCTCGAATGTTTCATTGACCCCACTGATTCGACCCGAATCGAAGACTTTGCCAGTTGGCTGCTGTTCTTGGGCACGGGTGCAAAACTCGTCTCGGCACCAGTTGAACTTATCAATGCGGTCAAAACAGAATGCACCACACAAATCAGTCAGCTTCCATAAAAATTTTCATGTGAAATCTCTAAATTTGAGGGATATAATTGTATGCCTAAGGGGTGAATAATTTGAATAATATTTCCTTCACAGATAACCCAGAAATCCAAAAGCATCGCTGGTGGATTATGGTTGCTGTCTCTCTTTTTACTTTCATGTCGACGCTGGATGCTAGTATCGTCAACATCGCGCTGCCGGTCATGAGTAAAGATATGAAAATCCCCATGAACCAAGCTGAATGGGTGGTTTCAATTTATTTAATCGTCATATGTGCCCTGCTTTTGCTGTTCGGAAAGCTCGGTGACAATCACGGAAAAATCAGGATTTTCCAAATAGGCGCCTTCCTATTCACACTTGGTTCACTCTTGTGTGGATTTAATTTTGGACTTGTCCCATTGCTTGCCGCACGTGCGTTACAGGCTGTCGGTGCTGCAATGACAATGGCCACGAATAACGGTATCATCACTGAAATTTTTCCGATGAACGAACGTGGGCGGGCGCTTGGTACCATCGGATCCTTCGTTGCCCTAGGTGCTATTGCTGGACCTGGACTAGGTGGAATTATCCTAGCTCACCTCGACTGGGCTTACATTTTCTGGATAAACGTTCCAATTGGTATCATCGGAATAATCTTAGGTGCACGCATTCTACCTAAGGACGTTACTTTCAGCAAAGCTAAAATTGATCGTGCGGGCGCTGCAACCTTTGCGGTGACAATGGTTACACTCTTCACTGGTGTCTTTTTAGGACAAGAAATCGGCTTTTCTCAGTGGAGTATTTTGACACTATTTGCTATTGCTATCATTTCATTTATTGCCTTTATTTATCTTGAATTGCACGTTGAAGTACCTGTTTTATCGTTGCATCTCTTTAAAAATTTAGGTTTTTCAATCAACATATTTTGCGCATTATTAATTTTTATCACGAATTTTTTCTTCAATGTCGTTTCACCATTTTATCTTGAAAACGCCAGAAACATGCCTGCTAATTACGCTGGTTATGCGTTGATGATCATGCCGTTAGTTCAAGGTATTGTTGCACCAATCATAGGTGCCTGGTCAGATAAAATCGGTCGCCACTTACTGACTTTCTCAGGATTGATTCTAATTTCCGTCAGTCAAATTGGCTACATGATTACAACATTGCAGACTCCACTCTGGCTGTTCATGTTCTTTATCGGACTTGTCGGACTAGGAAATGGTGTCTTCATGGCGCCAAACAACACTTTAATTATGAGTTCGGTTTCAACTAAAGACTTAGGCGTTGCCGGAAGTATCAATGCTCTTGCTCGTGAATTGGGAATGGTTATCGGAATTTCGACAGCAACATCTGTATTATTCGCCGCCATGAGTCACACGGCAGGACACAAAGTAACCACATATATCCCTGCACATCCGGAATACTTTATTTCTGGTATGCATGTCGCATTCTTAGTTTCATTATGTATATGTTTATTCGCGACAGTTGTATCTGGATTTAATTTTATTAATCACCGTAAATAAAAAGATGGATATCAATTATCCATCTTTTTTGCTACTCATTTGTATTTAACCAGTTGGTCATCAGTTTCATATAATTTTCAGTCTCATCGATAAAAGCCATGTGCCGACTATGTGGGAATAGTTTCCACTGCACATTGGAAATATTGTCGTTCATTGTTTTTGCAATAAGTGGTGTACACAAATCGTTGGTGCCACTGGTTATCAAGGTTGGAACGATAATATTTTTCAACCTATCAGTGTATTCATAATCGTTTAAAGTTCCAGTAGGATTATATTCATTTGGACCCCATGCAACTTCATAGGATCTCTCACCGCTAATTTTAGGACGACGCAGGAACTCCGGACTTCCGGGGGTTATTGGACCTGCAGCATGTTCAATCATATATTTCTCATTTGCCTGTAAATACTCAGATTGAGTGAAGTCACCACTTGCTTCAGCATTCGCAATAGCTTGTTGATCAGTTTCAGACATAAACTTAATCATCCGATGCTGTTCCTGTGCCCAAAGTTTGGCGGACGACAAGGTACTCGACAGGATTAAACTTTTTACCCCTGAAGAATTGTGGTCAATCATATAAATTATTGCCAGCATTCCACCCCAGGATTGACCCAACAAATGCATTTCCGACAAGCCAAGATATTCACGTAAGGCTTGCAACTCAGAAACCCAAGTATCAGCTTTCCACAAGCTATCATCATCCGGAATCGAAGACTTTCCACAACCAAGTTGGTCATACATGACTATCGGCCTACCAGTTGATTCGGACAATTGGTCAAACACTTCAAAATAGTTATGCGTCGAACCCGGTCCACCATGTAAAAGTAGAAGTGGTGTCAGACCAGAGTTCAGATCACCGGTTATTCGATAATAGGTTTTATAGTCTTGAAATGGCATGTATCCTTCTTGAATACGCATTAGTCTGTCCTTTCCAACAATAATAATTTGATTTCGAATTATTCTAACATATCTTTTAGTAACAATATTTGTATTTTGTTACCTTGTGGTTTATACTCAATCCATTAAATAAATGATAAAGTTGGAAATCACATGAGACTAGAAAATAATACTATTTTAATTACCGGTGGTACTTCCGGGATTGGATTATCATTTGCATTAAGATTGTCTGAAATGGGAAACAAGGTAATTGTAGTCGGAAGAAGACAGGAAAAAATTGATGATGTCCTTTCTAGACATCCAAAATTAAGTGCCATTCGTGCTGATATTAGTAAAATCGAGGACGTAAACAAATTAACAGATACAATTGAATCTGAATATCCCAATCTAAATATGGTAATTAACTCTGCAGGAATTATGCGTCAATATAATTTATTCGATCAAGATTTGGAATTGAAAGATCTGACGCTTGAAATGAATACCAATTTTAACGGAATTGTTTATATAACTAAATCATTGCTTCCCGTTCTTGATCACCAACGCGAATCAATGATTGTTAATATCAGTTCACTTCTCGCCTTAGTTTCAGCAGTTGATTCGCCAATCTATTCCGCAACAAAGGCCGCCATTCATATGTATACCGATGCTCTCAGAGAGCAGGTTCGAGCAAATAACTCCAACATTCATATTGTAGAGCTACTTCCACCACTTATTAGTGGAACTAATTTAACCACTCAATATGACAATGCACTATTCGCAAAATTTGCCAACTCACCATTATCGACCCTCGTTGATGCCGGTATCAAAGGAATGGAACGTAATAAAACTCAAATCGATGTTGCCTTTACCAAGGTAATGAGACTCTCAATGAAAATTATGCCACGCACAATTACACATATTTGGGGTCAACAAACTATGAAAGCTTATTTGAAAAAATACAATTTAGGCTTTGAAGCTTAGAATTATAAATTTTTAAAACAGGGTTAGATCTGAAAATCAGATCTAACCCTGTTTGCGTTTAAATATAATTAATTTTCAATCCAGCCCAAGAAGAAATTCCACGTAGATAAACTGTTGGGCTATCACTGTCGACGTCTTTGAAACCAACTTCATCGACAGTTCCAACATCATTACCTTTCATCTCGTTAACTAAATTCCAGTTCTTAGGAATGAACAAATCCAATCCTCCAAGTGAAACATCAAGATTAATTTCGGCAGTATCTTTGATGGTTACATTTTCAAAATACACCTTGGCGTTACCCATTGAAACTGTGATATCTGCACTTTGAAAGTCGTCAGATGTGATATACCTAACACTACTTCCCATTCTGACACTAACTTCGACGTTAGACTGAGCAGAAGTTTGAACATCAACAGGACGATGATTATGATTAAAATTTTCGCCATGATGAGCCATGCCGCGATATGCGCCATAATGATGATTCATCCAAGGACGATGTTTAATTAATAACGGTCTGAACACGAGTGATAATCCGATACTAATTAGTAACGCTGCGCCTAAAATTGTCCATGGAACTAAAGTTGTAATCCCTAAAAATTTTGCATAAATTATTGCCAGAAACGCCAGTGAAAATACGGCGCCTGGAATTGCATAATAAACCACACTCTTAATAAATATTGCTACTAAAAAGATTGTTAAAACAACCTTCCAAATACTCATATCAATAGTGAACATGTGCAGCTGACTAGCAACCAACACGCCAGCGCCAACTAATAAAAATAGTCCCCAGAAAATTCCATTTCTATTTCTCATATTATAACTTCCTTTGATTTAATCTATTTTTTAGTTCCTTCAAAAACCGTCGAGAAACATAAACACTCTTGTATGAATCCCTAAACTGGACCAAATTGCCCGTCACCGAAGTCGACAACGACAAAATTTCATCAACATTCAAAATCGATGATTTCGAAATTCTCAGAAAATTATTAGGCAAATTATCTTCCAGTTCATAAAGACGGTGATGAACTAAATAAGAATTATCAGTTGTGTGAGCATAAATATTTCTATCATTAGTTTCGAAAAACAGCACGTCACTCAAAGCAATTGAGTAAACCGAGCCCTCAGAATACCCATTGATAGTCCCAAGCTGACTTTCAATATCTTTGATTTTATTCAAAATATCATTAAACTCATCATCTTTCTCAGATGATCTAATCACAATTTCTTTTTCAGAATATTGTGGAGAAATATCTATCCTTATTTTCACAACCAACAATCCCTTCGATAAAATCATTACACCACATAACCAATTCTTTGACCATACAATCTGACTAAGCGGTCAATATAGAAACATAAGCGGTAAAAAAACCATCCAACCGTAAAAGTTGAATGGCTAATTTATCATATATAATATCAAATTTAAGTCGAATTTCTAAATATACCAACTATCAATAATATTGGTTATTAAACTAGTGCTGCATTCATTCCCGCTAATATATCAAATAGAATCAACACTAGTCGGAGGTGGAAACGACGAAGCCAGCAGTGAAAGTAGTGTTGGCGATTTATCGCCTACAGTACTGGACGAGTTTTAAGACTTGCAAGATCCACGCAAGGCTTAAAACCGAGACCCGAGACCAAGGCTCGGGTCGGTCCCACAGCAGGCTTCGTCGTTTCCACCGCAGACGGCAGTCAACCACTAACTTTAATTAAATATTCGAACCCCAAATGAAGGAGCAAAACTAGAAGAAATAGAATCAATCTTAACGTTAGTACCAGGACGTAATGCGTTTAAATACTGATTATCGCCTAAGTACAAAGCAACATGATAAGTAGCCCCAGCAGGACCCCAGAACACAAGATCCCCACGTTGTAAATCATTCAATGAAACCTTAGTACCAGCAGATTCCTGTGGTACAGTCCAAGAACCGATGTTGTCACCGGTAACTTGACGGAATACGTATTGCATCAAACCAGAACAGTCAAAACTGTCTGGCCCCTTAGCGTTCCAAACATAAGGTTTGCCAAGTTGATCCTTAGCAGCTGAAATTACATCTTCAATTACTTGATCTTTAGATTTCCCATTCAATGAAACGGCAGGACGTTTTGTGGCAATTTGATTAGTAACAGCTGATGGAATCCAGCCACCACTACTTAATTCATACCAAATACCATCATTTTCTTGAAGTGTTGATGAAACCTGTAATAATTTTCCAGCAGAAACTGAACCTGCTGTGCCTGAACCGTAATTGTCATTGTTGTAAATTTCTGTATCCTTAGTAACTCTTACTGCGGCAAAGTTAGGATCCCAAGTGTTTGCGGCTGAATCTGGGAATGACTCATTATTAATTTTTGTATATGTACCATCGATCCATTGATTATTTCCTATTAGATACCAAGCATTTCCGTTAGAATCGATAACTTTTTGTGAGAACTTCCATTGAGTTCCGTTAGTCAATTTTTGACCAGATGCAGACTTGTTAGCACCATATCCGTTGTACAAATCGATACCATCTGATGGTGCATAAGCGATAGTTGCTACACCAGTATTGCTAACAGAATCTGAAGATGAATCACTGTTACCATTTTCCACTTCAACATCAGAAGTTCTGACATATTCGTCAGTTGAAACACGATAGAAGCTGCCTTTGTCAGCAACTTGAATTTCCTTGTCAAAAACCCAGCCAGTGTTTGCGGCTAAAGAACGGTTTTTAACTA
The DNA here is from genome assembly GCF_001050475.1 of Companilactobacillus ginsenosidimutans. Classification (NCBI taxonomy): domain Bacteria; kingdom Bacillati; phylum Bacillota; class Bacilli; order Lactobacillales; family Lactobacillaceae; genus Companilactobacillus; species Companilactobacillus ginsenosidimutans. Next base: position 1,526,410 of record NZ_CP012034.1, read on the forward strand.
GTTCACCTTTTGAATTATATAAAGATGTCATTTTTGTAGTATTTACAACACCACTGGTTGCTGCATCAGCGTTTGTTGCCCCATTGCTAAACATAAATCCACCAATAGCTCCCACAGTAACTAAGAAAGTAGTTAGAGTTTTTTTATACATATATTATTTCCCTCTTATTTCTATCCATCTACTGGATAATCATCCTATAAAGATTATCATCAGTTGATAATTTGTACAACTTATTAAATATTACAATAGTATAAAAATTATATTAAAAAGGAGCTAGATCTTATTTTCAAGATCTAACTCCTTAGGTTTTCTACCATTTACTTTCTTGTCGTTCGTTGGTGTAGCCAACACTTTCAACTGTTGCGCACGCTCATGAAGCGTACGTTCCTTCGTAAAAGAACTTAGTTCATGCAATCAATTTTTACCACTTATATTGAACTGGATTTTTAATGTACTTATCATACACATCGCGAACGATTTCCATTTGTTCTGGTGTGAATGCTGGTTCATCAGCAGCAATAACATTTCTCTCAATCTGTTCTGGCTTTGAAGCTCCAGGGATTACTGTGCTAACAGCATCGGACATCAAAATATAGCGAAGTGCCATTTGAGCTAATTTGTCGCCGGCATTCAATCTTTCTTTCAACTCACTTGCGGCCTTGACACCTGTAGCAAAGTCTACGCCAGAAAAAGTTTCTCCAGCATCGAACTCTTCACCTTTACGGTTAGTTGTTCGGTGGTCGTTCTTGCCAAACTTGGTGTCGAGGGTGTATTTACCGCTCAACAATCCACTGGCGAGTGGGACTCTGGCGATGATTCCGACGTCATGTTCCTTGGCCATCCTGAAAAAGTTATCTGTTGGACGCAAGCGGAACATGTTATAGATGATTTCAACTGATGAAATGTCGAAGTCGAGTGCTTTCATGCCCTCTTCAACTTTTTCAACGCTGACACCATAATTCCTGATTTTGCCTTCTTTTTTCAACTTATCCAAAGTGAAAAATGGTTCTGGGTTGTAGAAAACTTCAGTTGGTGGACAGTGTAACAAAACGTTGTCGAGCGCATCGACATCTAAGTTTGTTAGGCAGTCCTCAACATATTTGGTGATATTTTTCTTGTTATATCCACTAGCAACGTGAGGATTAAGGCGACGTCCAACTTTTGTTGAGATAAACACTTTATCCTCTTTGCCTTTGATAAATTTAGCCAATGCACGCTGACTCTCGCCATCTTGGTAGACATCAGCTGTATCGAAAAAGTTTACACCTGCATCATAGGCAGCTTCCAAAGTTGCTTGGGCGTCCTTTTCATCGAAGGGATCTCCCCATTTTGAACCTAGTTGCCAAGTTCCAAGTGAAACCTCACTGGCGTTAAAGTTTGTTTTTCCAAATCTACGATATTTCATAGTCGCCCTCCCAAGGTTGTTATATCAATTTTGATGTTATCACTATGAAATTGGTTATACCAGTATATCAATTACCTAATTCACCATCTGCTCATTGACATATTGAGCGTACAATTCATGGTCCTTCATCAATCCTTTGTGAGTCCCGTGACCTGTGACCGTTCCATGTTCGATGAAGTAAATTTGGTCTGCATCGACGATGGTCGATAGTCTGTGAGCAATTACTAAGGTTGTTCTGCCGACCATCAATTGATCTAATGCACGTTGAACCTTTTCTTCTGATTCTGAATCTAGACTCGCTGTTGCTTCGTCCAACATCAAGATTTTTGGATCACGTAAGAAGGCTCGAGCGATGGCGATTCGTTGCTTTTGTCCACCTGAAAGTTTGACACCGCGTTCGCCAATTTGTGTATCTAGTTTTTCTGGAAAATCTTTGACGAATCCATCGGCATAGGCTAATGACAATCCATGCCACAACTCATCGTCAGTTAGTGTTTTATTCAATCCATACTGCAAATTATCGCGAATCGTTCCAGCAAATACGGCTGAATCTTGTGATACGTAGCCGATTTGAGAACGCCAACTTGCGAGGTCGATGTCTTGGATATTTTGTGTTCCAACATAAACTCCACCGTTATCTGGTTGATAAAATCTTTCTAACAAGGCGAAAATTGTCGATTTTCCGCCACCACTTGGTCCGGCAAAAGCTATGACAGTATTGGGTTTAGCCTCAAATGATACGTTATGCAAAATTTGGTGGTCGGCGTCATAACTAAAGTTGATGTCAGCGGCTGTAATAGTTTTTCCTTCGACGTCAACGGCTTTTCCTGGAGTTTCTATTTCTGGTTCTGTTCCAAGCATTTCTTGAATACGTTCAGTTGAACCCATTGCCTTCTGAACTTGTGAGAAGAATGTCGCAAAACTGGCAATTGGTGTGATTATATTGAATAAATATAGTAGAAAAGCAAGAGTGAACCACTTGAAAGAGTTCCTTGTTGAATTCTGACGGCACCATAACCCAGAATTCCGACGAACATAACTAGCATTACAGTGGTCATGATAGGTTGAAGTACAGCTTCTACTTTGGCATCTTTAACACCGACTTTGAAAATTTTATCGATGAAGCCACTACCAGTTTTCTTTTCAAATTCTTCACCGTTGCTGGATTTGATTAGACGAACTTCAGATAGCTTTTCACTGACGTCAGCGTTGAAATCAGCAGTTGTTGCCTGTAATTTACGACCTAGACGAGACATAATTTTACCGATTGGCAATAAAATTGCGACGAAAATTGGAACAGCGGCGAACATTAACGCTGCCATCTTCCAGTCCATGAAGAACAGGATAATCATTGAACCAACTAGCTGAATAGCACCAGTTACAAAGTTTGGAAATTGAGATGTTATCAAATCTTTAATAACGCTAGTATCATTGACTAAACGGGAACTACTTTCGCCAGATTTATGATCATCGAAATAACCCACTGGTAATTTAAGCAGATGTTCCCATAATTTTTCACGAAGCGTTTTGACGGAAGTTTCACCGACATATCTGAGGATAAATCCGCCAATTGTACCGAATCCTAGTTGAATTGCGAAGGCAACTCCCAGGACAACAATCATTTTGCTGTCAATTTTTGACAAACTGCTGGAATCGACCAGGCCTTTGGTCAGTTGTGGAACGATTAGGCTGGCCCCACTAGTGACCAAACTTAGCAGCATTCCTAAAACGAACAGTGACTTCTTGGGATTAACGCTGTTTATTAAACTTATAAAATCTTTGAACTTGAAATTACCCGTTCTCTTGGGTATTTCACGTTGCATCATAGCTCCATCACGCATATATCTGACCTCGAAATTCATAATTATTCGGTACCGAACTTAATTGCAAAAACGATTATAATTCGGTACCGAAAGAATTGCAATAGTTTTGGATAAATATTTTTCTCAGGTATCATTTTTGTTATATTATGAACTTATATAAAGAGAGCGAGGAGATATTATGAAAAAAGCTTTGGTTGTTTTAACTAATGTGACTCGTTACAAAGGAACCACTGACCCCACTGGATTGTGGCTCGGTGAGGCGACTGAATTTGTTGAAGAAGTCGAAGATGCCGGAATTGATGTAGATTATGTCAGTCCCAACGGCGGATTCGTTCCACTAGATCCACGAGGAATGAAATATGTCGACGAATCCATTATGAAAATGTATGAGAGTAACGATTTCCAACAACGTGCTTTAATTCATTCGATGAAACCTTCTGAGGTTGATCCTGATGATTATTTCGTAATTTACTATACTGGTGGTCACGGTGTCATGTGGGACTTCCCAATGAATCCTGAGCTACAAAAAATAGCCCTCGCAATTTATCATAACGATGGCTATATTTCATCAGTTTGTCACGGAATTGCCGGTCTTTTGAATATCAAAGACGACGATGGCGAATATGTTATTAAAGGTAAGAAGATTACCGGATTTACCACAAGCGAAGAAATGCTCGCTGGAAAACGTAAAGTTGTGCCCTTCTTGAACGAAGATATGGCTAGACAACGTGGGGCAATCTTTGAGAAAAAGCGTGCTTATAAGGAGTTTGCAGTTCAGGATGGACATTTGATTACTGGACAGAATCCATTTTCACCACGTGCTGTGGCTAAACTGCTGTTGAAAGCAGTCAACTAAAAAAATCAACGAGTTAATATACTCGTTGATTTTTTCTTTACACATAATCCTATATTACTTATTTCGCAAATTTATATCGAACATGTAAGTTTGACAATTGTCTATAGTCAAGGTACTTCTCATTTTGAAGACGTCCAAGCACAATGTCTTCATGAATGTCTATTGAATTGGCAAATAATTCGATTGATTTTCTTGTGAAATCACCTTTTTCGATAAAGGATTCCCATGATTTTTTGGGAATAAGGACATTAGCTGCCCAATTATCTGCTTCTTTTTCTTCATTCGTTTTTCCGTACTCTTGATTAATTGTAAAAAACGGACTCTTTTTATGAAGGACAATGTGCCCTAACTCATGAAAAAATGTGAACCAGAAATTATCATGTGTCTTTTGTCTTATACTTAATTCTATTACCGCTTTTGGGTATGGTGAAAGCCACCTTGTACATCCACTTACTCGGCTTTTTGGCAGTTCAGGTACAATTACTACCGCAATGCCAGTTGAGGCAGCCAATTTTTGTAGTTTTGGAAAAAATTTCTTTATATCAGTCTCAAGACTCAATCGACGAAACTCTGGGATCAACGTTTTTAATTTTTTGGCATCAAAATCTTCAGTCTCAATATTGTTGGCTTTTATTATTCCTGCCTGTAACCATGAGTGTAGAGAATAATTATTTACCTTAAACTTATCATCACTTGCTCTAAATGCACCTATACTAAGCGGATCATCATTTATTTTTTTCTTTAATACTTCGATGGAAGACACTCTAAAAAACTTTAAAATATTATCAAGTCGTTCAGATTTATTTTTTGTATTTGGGACTAATCCTGCTTTTGATAATTCAGTATATGGAAATTTCTTTGAATATTCGTTATTCTCTTCAAGCTCTTTTTCATTCCTTTTCTTTTCTAAAAAGTCATCATATTGCAATTGCAAGTTCAACCAAAATTTTGCTGGAACGTCAAAAACATATTCCAACTGATTCGCTGTCTCAGGTAGAATACGAGTCTTTCCACTAATTACTTCAGAAATGTGTTTCCTAGTTGTTCCCATGTTCTCAGCCAGTTCTGATTGGGTCATATTGATTTCTTCTAAGGATTCACGAATTGTGTCTCCAGGAAGTGAATTGTAATCAGTTTCAACTTTATACATTTTAATTGCCATGATAGTCGATAACCTCCTTTATCAATATCGCAACTACTTCTTTTTTAGTTACCGTTGGTTCTTGGTTAGCATCAAGCCCTCGAAATACAAGCCGAACATTTCCCGTTAAATTAACTGCAAAATAATTATTATAATCTCCAGCCAACTTGTGTAGACGCTGAGGTGGAAGATGACTAATTTCAGAAAGAGTCGACGCAGCTCGAAACTCCGTAATTCTTAGTTCTAATTTATTTGCTGTTATTTTTCCAAAGGCTTTTAGCATTGATCTATGGGATTGAATTATCTTGTTCATTCTCTTAGTTTCAGCAAATATTTCCAAAATGTGTAACCTTTCTGGTTAACGTTATTGGAAATAATTATACCATGATTGGGCGGATACTCACATACATTTTGCACTACAATATTAATCATTACCTAATATCGGATAATTTATGGTGAAACATATTCTGGTATTCAATTCTTAAACTGATACTTGGCATTTACTCTGGCTGAAATGGGTTCAATCTTCTTTTTTCTAGCAGGTTGTAAACGCCTCAGATCCGTGATGTACACCGAAACATTTACAAAAAACATCAACCAATTTTCTGGTTGATGTTTTTATTTTTCAAACAAAAGTTCTCCATGATTTACCATTACATCTGGGTGCAACACATCTGTCTGTTGACCTTTTATCAAGGATTTAGCCTCATTGATAAATTGTTGGAATGCCTCAGATTGAAGATGTGCTTTATATTTTGGTTCATCTTCAAAAACTTCGAATAGAATTAGTTTGCTGTTGTCATCTTGTTCCTGGCCCAAATACAAAGTTATCGTTCCGGAACCGGTGTCAATAGACTTATGGATCTCAGTTGATAATAATGATTGAAACTTTTTCGTATCAGCTGAGTCTACTTGGAATTCAGTCAATGAAACAAATACATCTTTAGAATCGACCGACTTGAGTCCATATCCTTCTTGTACCAATATCAAAGGGGTCAGTGAAACAACAGATTGTTCAACCACCACATCCCCTGCTACTTCACGAAAAGCTTTAAACTGAGGTGAATTGGCATGAACTTGATAACTTGGCTCATCTTTATAAAGTTCAATCACACAATTATCAATACCAGTATCATCGATATGCCCAGTATACATACCCAAGGTTCCAGATTCATTTTTGATAGAAGTTAGTAAATTCTGCTTGCCAACTGCCGCAAATTCATCCAGCTTGTCTTCTTTGATTTTTAATTTAAACAATCTGAATAATGGTTCGTTAATTAATTTTGCCATATGTTGAATTCCCCCAAACCTAATTCAAAGGTGCTAGAGATTTAATTTTCTTAGCTGGAACTCCACCAACTACAGTGTTGTCTGGAACATCTTTTGTTACAACTGCACCAGCACCAACAATAACGTTATTGCCGATGTGAACTCCTGCGATAATCGTAACATTTCCACCAATCCAAACATCGTCCCCGATTGAAATTGGTTCAGTATAAGTAATTAAATATCTACTCCCGTCTGGACGTGTCCCAAATCGCTTGGTAGCATCCAATGAGTGTTCGCCACAATAAAGTTTTGTGTCTGGAGCGATGATTACACGATTGCCCAAAGTAATCAAATTAGAGTCTTGGAAGGTGCAATTCCCGTTGATGAAAACATCGTCACCTACTTGTATATGACTGCCATACACAGCACTGAATTTTCCATTAATAGTAAGTCTCTCACCGGATTTACCGAATAAATCTTTGATAGCAGCTGATCGTTTGTTCAAGTCAGCTGATGTATTTATTACTTGAAGGAGTTCATTGCCACGTTTAATCATCCCTTCTAACTCAGGATCTCTGTAGTCATAGTCCTGCCCAGCAAGCAGCTTTTCATGTTCAGTCATCATATTAACAATCCTCTCTTTGATTCGTTGTGATTATTATACGAGTGGTTTATTGGGATTTTAAATGCTCATTTTGTATGGATTGGTAATTCTTTTCGGGCATGGATATGAAAAAAGTCCATAGTCACAAATTAATTGCGATGATGGACTTTTTCTCACTCTATCTTATTATTTCTAGAAATTATTTTTATTATCAAATCTTCAGCAACGTGCTTTACCAAATATTGTTTGCCATCTATATATCCAAAGATATCATAGGAATGGCATTTTCCCAACATCTCGAGTGAACCACCGAAGTCGGCAATCCAAATCACGCCTTCAACTACCTCATCTTTGAATTTATACTGCACTTTGTCTCCAATGCGATATTTCATTGGGCCTAGATTAGTTTTCATATTATTACCTCTTTAGGTATTGGATTTCTACGACAGCATTGCATTTAAACGTGCTTTCTGCAGCTGTGGAGCAGGTACAGTATCCAGTGCTGTTTCAAGTAATTCATCATCCTCAACATTCTCTAAAATGTTGGTCACAATATTTACGATTGTATCCTGACTAACCGACTTATCGTATTGAGAAAAATCAATTTCATCTAAACTCATTTCATTTGTGTCTGGAATGAGTTGATTCTTCAACTTATAAACTGACTCCAATTTAGCTTGCCATTGAGCAGTAATTATTTTTTCAATCTCAGCAACACTAATGGGTTTGTACCCAATCATGCTGGCACCAACGTTTACTGCATTCGGACTCATTAGACGTTGGAAATACTTCTGACGATTATTATGAACATGTCCATAAAGAAAGCAATGGTCACTAAAATAGCCGTTATACTCCAGTATTGGATAATGACACAATTGATACTGGATATGATTTTCTTTAAAATGGCTCAGGTCTTTAATCCACTCGAATTGCGTGGTGTCGAAAGTTTCATCATTCAAAAAATAATCGTGGTTACCTCGTATCAGATATTTACGACCTTTGAGTTGCTTGATTATCGAGGTAACCTCCTCGGCAGAACCGAAGGACAAATCTCCAAGGATGTACACCTCATCTTTTGGAAGGACGACTTTATTCCAGTTCTCAATCAGCGTGGCATTCATTTCGTTAACGTCAGAGAATGGACGATGATCCATCGCAATCACATTGGCATGGTTGAAGTGTAAATCTGAAATGACATATTTCATCAGATTGGTCCTTTCTGGCATCAAGCTCCATAAGTTAACCACCTATTTCTCTAATACTGACCAAGGTTCGCCTATAATTCTCTCAATGGTCTTTTTTTCATGCTCTGTTAGAACCGGATTAACTCCGGTTGCTAGCTTCCAATAGGCAGTTTCTGTAATACCGCAATTCCCACACTTTCTAGGACTGACTACTCCCCAAACACCCATTTTGGGAGGATAATCCCACCCATCGTCGTATGCTTCTTGAACTGTCTTGTAACGGCGAACTGCTCCACAAACCTCACAGATATATATGATTTTCGATTCATCAATTTCCATGTTGGTTACTCCTCAGAATTATTTTCATCTAATTCTTTATATCTAGCTTTAATGTCATCAAAGTACTCAATTTCTTGTTTTGAATATTGATCTCTAAATTCTCCAACGGAAAAGCGTTTGGGATCATTTGCAATCCCCCATAGAATCGCCTCAAGCGAATGGGACTCATTAGGATAGTTATTATCTTTATTTCTTGCATCACGATAATAATATGCTAATCCTGATTTTGCAAATTCTCCCATAACCCAATGAATGTCACCACTTTCTGCACCCCACACACAATTCTTTTTAAACATTTTAAATGTTTGATGCTTTTTATCTTTATCATTCCAATTTTTGTTTTCTTCTTGTCTCTGCTTATAATTCCATTCAGTGTCAGATGCCCAAATTTCTTGCCCATCTAAAAAGACATACCCTCTAGGAGTCATGTGATTAATATTGTGGTATTCAATCCAATTTAGGTCTTCATGATAAACACTCTGATATAACTTAAAAAGTAAATTTGCCAACAATGCCTTTGGCCAAAACATCCTTTGTTTATGTATCCACTTGTATGATTTTCTTTCCACAATTTACCCCCTTAACATTTTTGACGTCACTTACTTCGAAATCTTCCCATTTTCATAAGCCTCAATTAGTTCCCCAGAATCCATATCAAATACAGCAATATTTCCAATATAGTAAGATGGTCCACCATGATTCCCACCATCAATAAAGAATCTCGCATATTCGCCTTCGTACTGAACAGTCAGGACACCAGCAGGACTATTGACTCGATTTCGTCTGGTAGCCGGAGCAGCGGAGCCTCCAAGATATAGCCCGCTGATTGAATTTGTTGGTGTGTGTCCCGATACAACCGCACAGCTTAAAGGATTGCGAGCGAAATATGGTTGTACACTGAACCAATACTCCTCACGTAACCAATATTTATCGTGATCAGATGTATCTTCAACCGGATTTGGTGCTGAAAGATTCAATCCTGCGTGGACAAATAATAGCTTGTTCAGCTTTACTGTTAATGGGAGTGCACCCATCCAGTCAATTAAGTCTGCATAGTCACGTTTTACAAGCTCGGTAGCCATTTTCATACTCGTTAAAGTGTGACCTTTCAGCAGAGCAGCTTCAGCAATAACATCTTCTCCATCAGCTTCCAACCAGAAATCATTTTCCCCGGTTAAGCTTTCCACAGCAGAAGCATCGTGATTACCCTTGATGGCAAAAATATTATCTGGTTCTGCCTGCTGCATCTCCATAATTTTCTGAGCAACGTTGAATCCCGAATGATGATGCATTGAATCTTGATAATCACCACCAAAAACTACTGGTGCAGTTGGGTACCGTGCACGAATTTTCTCTAACTCAGGAAAAACTAGCATCTGCCCATGTATATCTGAAACTGCAATAACTGGTCTCATTTAATCCCCCTTACAAATCAAAAGAAATGATTCTTTCATCGTTTGAGAATCGTTTCCTAATATGTACTTCGCAACTTTTATCACGCTGAATAGTCGCGTATCTCAGGGTCGTTGTGTCCTGATCCGCTAAATTAATAGTTGTCGTTTTATTATGTTCTTCGGTAATTCCAACTCTTTCGAATTTGTTACGATGTCCATGAATCATCACTGCATGCTTGATTGGATGACTTACCCATTCAAAATCAACATCACGGTCATAGGATGACTCTCCTTCTTTTTTGATTCCATAAAGAAAAATTTCAGACGGAACAAGATCTATGCCTCCATGAAGAGCAAGATTTAATGTTAGCGAAGGTTCCATACCAGCATGACTCAGCACAATATTTCTATTTGCAAAATGGATGGCACGATATGTGCCCAAAAGGCTCAGAAATGTCCTTATTTCATTTTCACCAATACCTTCTTCTGAAAGCTGATTCACTGTATCTTGTTGAAGTCTACCAATCGTTGTTCGTTTTTCGATATATTTTTTTCGGAGATTAACTTCGTGGTTTCCACTTAACAGATGGAGGCTTTCATGTCTTTCAAGTAATAATCGAATGACTTTACCACTCTGTGGGCCTCTATCTATGTAGTCACCCAGCAAGGTGAAATCAGCTTTAGGATGTGAATCCAAAATTTCGACCAGATCATCATAATCACCATGAACATCGCCAATAATGACCAATTCCTCAGGAATTGGGTCATGATAATACGGATCTGCTACAAATGGAAATGATAATATACTGAAAAAAACGGTCGGCGTTAAAATTTTCCACCCTAATTCATCCCATTTAACTGAGTGATATCGATTTAAATAGCCTTCTAATTTCTTTCTTGAGTACGTATCCTTTACTAATGGTTCAAGTTTATCTATCAATTCAACGTCACTAGCTTTTTCTAATTCCGGTGCGATAAAATCAACAACGTAGATGTCATATCCAAAGCCAGGATCAATTTTCTTAAAATATCGTAGGTCATCTCTTCCAAGACCAGATCCTACTGAAATGAAAGGGAGTCCTTCCGCAACGTAATACTTAACCGTAGACTCAAATAATTGACGAACCAACTTGGCTGCTCCCGAACTATACTTTGAAACTGCTTTGTCAGAATCATCTATTATATATTTCTTGTCGCCAACTTCTTTTAACAAATTTTTCTTAGAAATAGTGTGCTCCATTAGCTTTTGTTCATTTAATGTTTCCTCGATGTTTTGTCCAGGCAATGAAATTGTTAGGTAAATATTGCGAGATGTACTCATATTTTTATCGCCCCATTCCTTTCGAGCTTTAGAATACTATTCTCTTTTTCAGACCAATACCATGAGACCAAATCAATATATTTATTTACATCATTGGCATTCTGGTACAATGGTTCATTGTTCTTAATCCGTGATTTGGAAATTGCCCCATAATTCAATAATGCTCGTATTAAATTTCGATCTTCAATTAAAAGAGCCTTTCTGCAATAATCTTCAATATGAAATGCAAGATTAGGTGGCGTTCCCCAATCAAATGCATTATCTAAATATTTAGTTAGAATATTTGTTTCAGACTTGGATTGCCCGAATAATTGCTCACCGTTATATCCAAAGTACATGTTAAGATTGTATAGAAACACCGGCAGTGTTTGTTTACTGCTGAACCCACTTTTCGGCATTGGAATCAAACTCATGTTGAGATAACTATTTGTCCTCCAATTACACCACGCCCAACCTTCAATTAATCTTTTTTGATCACTAAAATTTTCGTATTCATCTAAGACATCCTCAGGAAAATGTTTAAATTCAAAATCAATATTCCCAGTAACAACGATATTTGATCCGAGAATATTAGAAAACTCTGAATCAGATTTTAATGGAAAACCCACCCCATCATTAATCTCAACTAAATTATCATTCTTCATATCAACTGATTTAATAAAATTCCACGTGGAATTTTGATAAACTGACTTAAAGAATTTCAATGACGTCCGAGATGACGCTACATTGTTATATTTGTCATCATAATCAGATTGTTTTGTTATATCTGATCTTAAGAAATCTACTTCTATTGGCATAAAATCATCTCCATAAAAATTATTCAAATATCATCCTGTTAAATTTTCTACTAAAACGGAGGAACCCATGGAAACACGAAACGAAAAATTCAGAAGACTTGCTGAACTAAGATTGACAAGAGTCTTCCAGAATATGAATTCAATAGCTAACCTCAGTGCTCCAAAATATAAATATACAGAAGCAGAGATCAGCGATCTATTTGAAACATACCAGAAACTTGGTGTGGAATGTCGTGAGTATTTTAAAGGCCCTTCACGATTCAATGAAATGCCTAGTACTTTTAAATTTACAGCGCCAGACTTACCGGATGATGAAACATCAGTTGGTCATGACCGTTTCAGATATTTGGCAGAAAATCGAATGACTCAAGTTGTCCAATTCACGAGAAAGCTGGCATCTCTTAGCGTAAAATCAAACTACACATATACCAAAGAAGAAGTTAATGAATTATTTGATGCCTATGAACAAAAAGGGCATGAAGTTGAGTCACTATTTTTGCCTTTAACAGAAGAATTTCACTTTAAGCCTAAAGACTAGTCCTTGGGCTTTTTTGATATCAAGAATCTTCAAAACGGTCTATTAATAATCCTGTCTCACCATCAAAAACACCAATATTGCCAAGAATTTTGGGATTGCCTTTAATTGCGCCTCCATCAATCAAATACCGCGGCATTTCATTTGGATATTGGATTGTATAGATTGGATTGTGGTCTGAATATTGTTTCGGAGGTTTTTGATTGTCAATATATTTCCCATCAATCTCCCCGGTGGGCACATGTCCAGCTACAATACTTATCCCAAGCGAATTTCTACTAAAAACTAACTCATAGTTTTTAAAATCGTACAAGTTCATTTCCATTGTGTCATCGTAATATGTGTAATCACGTAAAGGATTGCCACTTTTTAAATCCAATCCCAAATGTGAAAACACAATTTTATTTTTGTCTCCAGGTTTATAGATTAGTGGAAGTGTTCTTACCCAACTGATCAAATCTTGTCTTTTATTTAAAATAAACTCACGATCATGCAAGGCATCTTGATGACCACTTAATCTTTGAGTCTCCGCTCGCAACGTTTTCCTACCACCCAATCTTGGCCACGAAATATTATCTTTACCATCGAAAAAATTAAGAGCAGCTTGTTCGTGACTTCCTCTTAATACCACGGTATGCAATGGATTAGATTCTTTTATGTATCGTATTTTTTGGAGAAGATCAAAGCCCTGATTCATACCAAATGTGTCTATGTAGTCACCAATAAATACCGTTATTGCTGAAGGATACATCGCCTGTACCATCTTTAACCGATTCAATGTTTCAGTCTGTCCATGTAGATCGCCAAGTGCGATAAATATAGTCATAATTCCTCCCAATGAATATGTTTTAGAAACATATTGGAATTTGATTATACCATACTAACAGTTAAACGTATCATTTGTATAGACATTTGACATATAATATTGTTGATACGCGTTATCCTGGTGATCATGTATCTATCACAAAAAGCATATTCCCATCAATTTACTGAAAATATGCTTCACTTTTTAATAATTTTGTTTTACATAACTTCTTTTAATTAGTCCTAAATATGCTTATATACTAATCCTCAATTGCATCAATAAGCATGCCAGTTTCTCCATCGAATACCCCAATGTTGCCAAGTTTTTTTGAATCGCCATCACCCGCACCTCCATCGATAAGGTACCGTGGATATTCGCCTGGATAATGTATGGCATAAATAGGGTTACGATTAGACTCTTGTTTTTTCGGACGCTCGTCATCCTCGTATTCACCCATTATGTTTCCAGTTGGTGTATGGCCAGTAACGATGCTCATATCGAGTTTATTGTGCCCGAATATCCCCCAGAAATTCGGGTTATACCAATAAGTAGCTCTCATCCACAAGTGGTCAGTCTGTGAAGTATCACGAATTGGATCATCAAGCAGCAAGTCCAATCCAGCATGGGTAAACACGATTTTATTGTCACTGCCAGGATAATAGGTCAGTGGCAGTTGCTTAACCCAATCAAGCAACCCATGTTCATGATTTAATACAAATTCTCGGTCGTGGGAAAAATCTTGCTTACTTCCAAGTTTCTTTGCTACTGCTCTCAATGTATAGTCGCCACCAAATCGTAACCAAGAGTCGTTCTCTGGGTCCTCAAAGTAATCAATCGCAGCCTGTTCATGATTTCCCATTAAGACAATTACATCACTGGGATTTTTCATTTGCATATCATGTATTTCGTGAAGAAGGTCAAACCCGAGGTTAGTGCCATAACAATCAATATAATCCCCGATAAAGATTGTCTTAGCAGTTGGATACTGTTTTTGAACGATTTCCAATCGATCTAGAGTTTCCATTTGGCCGTGTAAATCACCAAGTGCAATAAATATTCCCATTATTATCTCCTTATGAATAATTGGTTATGACTTTTAGCACACTATCTACGACATAAAAGCTTATTGGTTGAAACTAATGTGGGATTTGATTATATCACAATATTTATTAGCAATCTAAAATGTATACCTATTCAGTCAATATTAATGTATTGTTCTACTTATCCTTTATTCCAATTCATCTGTTGTAGTCATTAACGATATGTATTTCATTCTTCATGCCAATATAAATGAACTTCAATAGCTGGGTTTAATCTTTCTATATTGCAATATTATCTCTATCTATGTCTTGTAGTCTCAATTCTACGTGAACGTCATAGTTTGCAACTGTCTTATTGAAGGATTTGCTAAGCAAGTAGTTCTTCCACATGATTCGAAGAACAAACATTCCGTTAATAGACAGTTAAATTGCTTCAGATCACAACATGTTTTCTTATAAGGTTATGGGGGATAGATTAATCCACCTTGATCATTGTTTTCATTAATTTTTCTCTTAAGACATAGCTGGTGCTCACTTTTTGCAATCAACTAGTTCATTAAAACAGAGAAAATCTTTTGTTTCCATTACTTTACCGTTCTATTATTTAAAACACCAAAATACTTTGCAGTCGCTGGAAACGACGTACATCCTCAGTAACTAAGTCATAACTTCCATTTTGGATGAAGTACTATATATTGACTCTTTTTGAACATTTCGATTCATCAATTCCGTATATTTTGAAAAAAAGTGTCATCATAAAATCTTGAGTTCTTAGGCAATACCAAACTTATGACAAATCGTAATGCGATCTTGTCCTGATTTATACATCTGGACCACTTCTACTTATTATTCAATAGTGTTATTTAACATCAAAAAAACACCCTCCTAATTATTCCAATTAAGAGGGTGCACTTCATTTTTCAATTAAATCATTGTCATTTAATTTATTCTAATAATCAACCAATTTTTCCTCACCGTTTGGTAAACGTATGACGCTCCCCTCTCCCTCAGTTTGAAACAACAACTCTGCAAACTCGGCCATTGTTATTCTTTCATCTTCGGTGTATCCCTGATCATCCACTGGTATTCCGTCTATCTCGTTTACGGGTTCAAACATAATTTATATCACTCCAAATTCATGTATTTCCTAAAATTTTGATTCATCTTGGATCAAAGATTGTTTTCATTATAATTCTTGGCTCTTATTGTCAAATCTCTTGTTGAGCTACTCATAGCTTCTTCAAACTCTTCTTTATATTTCTTCGAAAAATATTCTGGATCTATAAACACATATAAACTTTGAAGGAGCTCTTTTACCAATTTCGCAAGTGAACGTCCCTCTTCAGCTTGATAATAGTAAGTTCCGCTTTTTCGTGAGACATTACCAAGTAGACGAATTCTGTTTAACAGAAATGTGATTCTTCGCTCAAGAATATTGTGTGCACTGATGCTCTTCGCGTTATGTTCATCTGGTGGGAATGAAAATTCAAATTCGGTAATAAATTCAATCCCGACAGGTGACTGTTGATTATAAAATGCGTCCCAGAAAAGACTTGTTTGCAATTCAATTGCCTCAATAATGGCTTGGGGCTCATCTTTCCGTATCTCGTATTTATAAGGCTGTTCAAAGATCAACTTAACTTGTGAAATCGAAGTATTCAATGCTTCCATACGGGCATTTACAACTTGAATCCAAATTTCATGTCGCTTATAAGCTGCTGCCACATTTAATTTTCTAACCATTAACACTACACCTCCAGTACTTTCCTGTTCTCTTTTGGTAGTTCTGGAAACATATTCATTGGTAACAAAGTATTAGGTAAATCTATTTCTCCTTGAATCGAGGCATGATCGGAAACGTCGTACCATACATATTCAAGATTTTCTACAGCCAAATCTCGAACTGCAATATGGTCGAGACATGATTTCATACATCCTAGTTTCCAAGAATAACCCGAAGATGGAGTTAAAAGGTTCATATGTTCTGATTCAAACATATCCCGAATTAGTGGTAGGGAGTAAATTGACCTTCCACATCCTTTATAATCTGTAAGCGTTTCCCCTTGATGGTATAGTCCATTATTGGCATCAAAGATTGAAATTACAGGCCCTTCCACATTGGAAGCGTATGATATGACCTGTTCCATCATCATCTTACGATCAGAAAATTCTGAGTTTACCGCAATTTGCGATAAACCTCTTATGTTTGAAATAGGAATCCTAAAGACAATTATGTTAAGAGTTCCAACCACAATGTGAACAAAATTAGAGAAACCTAGATCACGAATAATTACCGTTGCATCTGTTTCAAATGCATCCTTACGAATACCAACATAAACTGTATTACTTCCACGTTCTCCCGCAGTTCCCAAAAAACCAGCATAGCCCTCCAATTCCATCTGTCGAACAAATCTATTCGTTCCTTGTCCAAGTGCGACTTCAGTTAAAGCAACAATGGAAAATCCTCCATTTTTAATAACATCAAAAATATCTGACGTTAATTTCTTATGTCCACGGCCATTACAATTTAATCCAAAAAAATTATTCATTTGATACACTCTTCTTTTTATTTGTTTCATCAAAACAATTATAAAATTTCCTTACACTATTAACAGATATAGTTGCATTGGTGAACAAAATTATACTACCACAATTTTTTATTTAGTACAAGCTTAAAAAGACATATAGGGAAAATAGGCTTCGTTAAGAAGTATTTATGTATTGGTGGTAAAATACTAGACATCTTGAATCTTCATTAATTATATAAAATAATAAGAAAGTTGATAACAAGGGAAATAAAAAAATCGAGAAAATCACTTTTGCCGTTTACGAGTTACCAGTCTCTATTTTTATTTTTATACGAATTTCATTGTGCTTAGTGTTAACCAGTTATTAGACAATCTGATTCGTTTAAAAATAGAATATTATGTACCCCTCTTGTTTTGAAATTCAATATTGTAAGCAAATTAGTATTGACTATTCAGTACGATTTCACCGTTCTTTGACTGATTGGCAAAACTTCTAGTTACAAAATCATCGTTAGGCTTCTCATTAAACATAAATTCTTAAGAATCACATATAAATTTCCTATCTAATATTGAGTTGCATACTGTAAGCGCTTATGTTTTAGGATCATGTAATATTATCTAGTTTCATTAATAGTTAAAAAAACGGATATGAATTCTGTATTTTGGCAAAATGATGTACTAATGTATTGAACTTCTTATATATAATTATTCACTGACCACAAACGACAATGAACTTTCTAATTTCATACATTGACCGCCTTATAATAACTGTTAATCGATATATTTAGATATAAAAAAACCTTCTTGATTATCTCCAATCAAGAAAGTGCATTTCTTTACATATTCCTATTAATCCCTTTGAAAATGGTCAATTGCATTCTGAACTCCCTGTTTTTGAGCAGGAGTTGTATAGTACTTATCTTCGAGTGTCTTCAATCCAATCGTGTATTCTTTAGATGTCTCGTCCGCAGCAATCTCGGCACTATCAGGATCTAGTTTCCAATAATGAACAATATCACCGTCAATTCTAAACTGTGTACTGGATATTCCAGTACCTCCACCAATACCATATTTGCCATCACCAGAACCAAAATAAAGATGCATATCTGAATCAATACTGTCTAATTGAAATGCCTCTTGATAGACCATAACTCCGACTTTGTCAGGATCAGTTGCTAATTTGCTTGAACTATTATTTACACTTGAACCCTTCTGAGATGAGTTTGCGTTACTTGTACCCTGCACAGACTTACCTTCAACAATTCGTACAAAACTACTCTTAACCTTCTCATTCGAAGTCTTTAACAAACTAGCATGTCCACCTTGACGAGATTGATCAACCAATGCAACGGGCTCACCATCTTTGAACGCAAAGAAATATGTGATGTGACTTGGAAGTGGTGGAACCGTCCCAACATAGTTGTAAATCGCAACAACGTTGTATTCATAGTCACCCTCACCAGACTTGCTCCAGCCAATTGAAGCGTGCTTCCCATTAACAGTTGCAGTCTTTAAGTCTTTGGGAAAAGTAGTTCCAACTGAAGTATCAATTCCGTGCTTACCATCATATTTGGTATATTTCTGATGCATTGTAGGACCCCATTGGTCAATAAAGTTTTCTAGCTTTTGATCCTTACTATCATCCCAAAGTGCAGATGAATTTGTGAAGCTTGATGAACTCTTAGTATTAGAAGTTGATGTCGAGTTGTTTTGATTTGAACTAGCAGAATTATTGTTACCACAACCAACCAGCAACATTAAACTTGCAGCCAATACAGTTAACAAACGAATATTTTTGAATTTCACTATTTTATTTCCCCCAATAATTTATTTCCCTAAATAAAACATATAATAAGTCTAAAGTAATAAAATTTTGAATACAAGGCGAAATATAAATATATTAATAACGATGTGACATACTAACATTAGTCTTCAGTGATTAGTTAGCATATAATTATTAACATAACTTTCAACAAGTAAACTATATAGATTGAGGATATATATGACATACAAAAACATACTATTCGATCTGGATAATACAATTTTCGACACAAAGAAAAACGCCAATCTAGCACTACACAAAATGAAAATAGCTGATTCATTCCCGTTTAATGAAGAACACATGAAATGGTGGTTTCAAGTAAATGACCTACTATGGGGACAATTTGAAGCTGGTGACATAAGTCGTAAAGAATTATTGGATTCACGTTTCACAACATACTTCAATAAATACAATATTGAAGCAGATAGTGCAAAATCTGAAGTTGAGTTTCAAGCTCTCTTTGCAGCAGAACACGCTTTAATGCCGAATGCATGGACGATGCTTGAAAATGTTAGTCAGAAGCATCACTTGTTCGTTGTGTCTAACGGATCAAAACAAAAACAACTAACTCAATTAGCTGGAGCAGATATTAATCAATTCTTCGACAAAATTTTCCTAGCTGAAGACATCGGTTATAAGAAACCTGACGTTCAGTTTTTTGATGCCGTTCAATCTGATATCCAAGGTGCAACCACATCAAATATGTTAGTTGTTGGAGATTCATTAACTGCTGATATTGATGGTGCCAATCGCTCTAATATCGATAGCGTTTGGTATGATACTGAACTTGACGGAAACAATAGTCAGATCAATCCCACCTACACAATTGCAAATCTTAATGAGCTGGAGAGTCTTATGTAAAATCACCACATAAAAACAGGAAATGCATCTTTTTGCATTTCCTGTTTTTATTCTATTTCCACATGGTTTTTCAACTCTTTTTTTATCATGGTCGTGATTACAGTCAAAAGTAAAAAATCCATAAGTGGACATATACCTATACACGTTCAAAAACATCAACGAAATCATTATTACTTGTTCGTATATAAATATGTTCCTTATTCAAATTTATTTTCCCGTCTAAATCTGGCTCATATGAAATCCCCTTCGGTATAAAGACAATGTCATAGGCGTGTGCGCCCACTTCAGCATCTAATGTCAGTACATCGGTTTGTCGTGAATCAACTTCACCTTCTGGACCATTCTCATTCATTATCAGCTTTCCATTTGATCCCATTCTTAAAACAACTTGGCCATCACTTATTTGAGATTTGGAGATACTTAGTTTCATCCCCGAAACGTCATTCTTCCACTCAAAGCCATTTCCTCGATAAAAATTAGCTCCTTCAGCAATTTCCTTCCAAGAGCCGACTAATGAAGAAAAGTCGCCTGATTTTATTTGTTGAAGGTTCATTTTTGAAGAAGTTTTACTTACCGTTTCATCCTTTTTACCTTTGTTGGTTGTGACTTGGCTAATGTTATCATCTTTATTTTGTTTATTGTTAACTTTTGAATACTTATCAATCAATGTATTATTTTCAGAAATCTGCTTATCAACTTTATCATTTATCTTTTTAAATTGAGCTTTGGAATATACAATCTTTTCTTGTGATACAAGCTCTTTCTTTAATGTCTTCAGACTAGAATTTTTCTTCTGTAAGTTTTTTTCCGTTTCTTCAGATTGATTCGTAAGAATCGCTGCCTCAATTCTTGAATTGTTCTTTTCTTTGATTGATTTCTTTATTGATTTTATAGAATCCCTATACGTGGATTGAACTTGTTTATTTGGATTTTTACTTTTCATATACTTTAAAGATTCGTTCTCAAATTTACTGAGCATAGATTCTTTCTTGAAAATATCATCTTCGTTGTTGATCTTTCTTGCAATAGGAAGTTACTGATGAAACTTTGGAAGATGCTGACTTAGCTTCCGACTTACACCCAGATACTATTACAACCAGTCCTAGTATCGCCACTAATGTGAATAAAATTTTCTTCATCCTTGCACCCCTTTGAACACGATACTGTCGTGTTTTTTTTGATACACTTAAACAATATCAATCGAATGTAAAGAACTAATAAACTTATTGTAAATAATTCGTATTTTCAACAAAACTTTCCAATAATAAATCAGTCGTGATGGGTCTTCTTAATCATAAAGAAGAGTATCTAAATTAATTCATTCTTTTCTGATATCTATAAAGATAAATTAAGAATCCAAAAAAAGGCTCCCCGTCGACGTTCACATTTGAACGACAACAAGAAGTCTAAATAGAAGTTTTAAGTTTAAAGTGATACTGTTTTTTTCAAATAATTTTTGAAACTATCTCTTTTTCTTATGCTTTATCTTACCCTTAGATTTTCTAACCTTATCAAGTGAAACAACATTCCCATTAAGAGCACTCAATAACTGTTTGATCTTCTTAGCAGGAAAAATCCCGACATTTCCAAGCATTGTTAACAAATCATTCAACAAATCCATTTCCCCTGCTGGTTGTTCTTCTCTTACCCATGTTCCAAACTCTTTCCATGTCGCAGTTGACCACTGCTGTGGTGTCTCAATGTTTTGCGCATATAACACGTCAACAATATCAGCTACCACTTTGACTGCATCTGGATTGGTCCAATTATACGTGTCCGCTTGAAGCAAGAGTAATAGTCCGAATTGAACACCTTGATTATGTACGTCAATCGCAGTATTCTTATCCCATTTTCGAGAATTCCACTCATCTTTACGGGGATTTGATAGGAATTTCTGCTTTTTATCACCGTCATACATTTCAGCAACATTAGCTAATAGTTCAGGATTGCCTATTAACTCGTTAACATCAAAGTCATCGTCTTCTTCATCATCGATTAATTCTGACGGATCAAAGTTGTCATCTTTTAAACTATCTATGCCACCATTCTCATTGATTTCGTCAATAAATTTATCAACAGCATCTTGGTCTGTCATATCAATTCCTTGCTCTAACATCTTGTTGGCAACCAACTTAGACGTTCCAAAATTTGAGGGGTCTTTAGATAGTTCAACCATTTCTACGGCAGCATCATCTATCCAGCGCGTGTAGTTTTCGGCACGTTTCTTGTTCAACCAACCTTTGTCTGCAACAAAATCGAGTAAACCTGTTAAGGCAGGACCAATTAAACGATATTCTTCATCACTAAAATTAGCATTGCTGACAAATCGAGTCGTCAATACACCATCAATCGCAGTTTTCGTCCATGTTTTAGGAGTCTTACGATAAATCCCATAAGCATAATCGGTCAAAATTGAAATTGAGGTAGCCACTAGATCTTTAGTTACGCCCTTTTGACGTTCCTTCCAGTTTGGACTTTTAACATATTCATCAGCCCATTTTTGCGTGTAAGCATCAATATCGTTATAAACATATTCCAACCATTGTGGCAGACCGTCATCAAAATCTTGCATTTCAACAGGTTCAGACTTATCAAGATCAAATGGCATTGGTGGTCCTTGCAAGCCACTTTCAGCTTCAAAATCATCTAACATTTCGTCTAACTTTTGAGGAGTTGACCCCAAATAATTATTTGCGGCAGCATATTGTAAAAAAGAACGTATTACGTCATAGGTAAAAATCAAAATTGTATTTGATTCATCACTATCATCCTTGTCAGCAGTTTCTTCGAGAGCTAACAAGATGTCTGATAATACATCTGCATTCCATGATTTCAGAGTTTTATATCCATACTCTGCCATCATTTGCGAAAAGACATTTACAGTATCATTGGTAAAGTCAGCTGGAAAACCTTTGAGTGTTGCGAATTCTTCACTTTTGGAAAAACCAGATAATGCTGTTTGAAATTCATTGGGACGGCTCATATAGAAAACTCCTTAAGGATATTTAATAGTTCAATTATATCTTAAATGCAACTTATATAACTGGAAAAATGTAATTTATGCTGACATCGCAAGTGATTTGAACCTTAGTCAAGAATAGTGCAAATGAGAATATGTTTATCCAAACAAAGTAAACTATACACAGTGCTATAATCAGTTTTATTAATATCATATTTCGTGAAGGCAATCGATTTCTAATTTTAACTACTTAGAAGGTAAAAAGTATGACAAAAGCAAATAACCATGTTTCCAAAGCAAAATCCTTAATCAAAGAACTATACAATTCCACTGACGATTTCAACTTACGAACACCATTGTTGAAAGCCTACAAGAGACTCGAAGATGGTGCAGATGTAGCAGATTTGGCTGCACATGCTGCTAGTGCTGTTAACTATATTCGTAAGACTGACGAAATAACTTTTACACCTGAGCAAGATTCAGCATGGCGTCAACTTAGAGATATGGGAAATCTTGAAGTGTTGTATAGTGATCCCAAAAACAACTTATTAAATATTGACGAAATGTAAAAATTTGATAATTGTTAACGAAAAATCCCACTATTCTTTACTTAGTGGGATTTTTTTGTGATGAATATTTTTAAAATTTAATTATACGGATTTATATAAATTATCTGACAATACTAATCAGCAAGATTATCGAAAGAATCGTCCACGTCGTCTTTCAATTTGTTAAATTCTCTAGCAAATTCTAGCAAGCTAACTTCTGGCCAAAAGATAAAATCATACATTTTTTTTGATTTTTTATATACATCTTCATATGCGTCATAATCATAATAGCCAGTATCATTGTCACTCATCACATCCAGAGATTCTTTCATTGACTTAAGTGATACAGAAAGATCATTCAATTTTTCCATGTTATTCAAAGTAATATTTGTAATAGTATCAGAAATTTCAAAGCCACTTGGATTTGAATGAATAGCATCTTTCCATTCTCTGGCCTCTTTACTAGCGACTTCTGGTGCATCTTCCTTGACTTTGAGTGCCTCCTTCATAAAATCATCAATGGTGGCAGAGAAAATTGAATCCATATTGTTGTTCTCTTCTAGTTCCTTTTTCTCTTTCTTATTTTTCATTTCACGTTCATGTTTAATTTTTGTTTCATGTAAAGTTTTTACAGTACCAGTTCCAACGAACGACAATATAAGAAAAGGAATGCAAATCATCATTCCCACTTTACCAACACTCTTTAATAAACTTTTATCAATAACCAATCCAACTACTAATACAATGAGAAAACCAGTAAATATCAATAATAAAAATATGCTAACTATAGTTAATACCAAAATCGAATTGTTCATTTAACTCCCCTTAAATTTGTTTTTGTCGTACCATCCCCAATCTATACAGGTTAACAAATAATAATCAGTTTTAGATAAATGTAATAAAAGCGATAAGTAAATGATGTAAAAATTTTATGGAAATGAAATACCTAAATACATAATTAATCCAATTCTTCAAACTCTAGGATTGAGCTTGTTTATATGCCTAAATCAAATTCAGTAGAACATAAGAACACAAAAATAAGCAGCACATAAACCCAATAAAGTTTATGTACTGCTTTAGCATTATTTAATATGCAAATTCAACATCTAAAATCCAAAGATACTTAATAAACTGCTATATGTATCCTATCAACTATTTATGCAGACTGACATGATATCTTTTTCGTTGATAACTGAATCCTTCACCGATAACTTCACGAGCATCAAATACTGTCACGAAAGCTTTATCATCAACAGATGAAATCAACTGTTTCAATTGTGCAACTTCACGAGGTTGAATTATCAAATAAATAATTTTCTTTTTATCATTCTGATATCCTCCCTCAGCATTCAGATAGGTAAATCCACGCTCTAAAGTTTTATCAATCACTTGGGCAATCTCTTCGCATTGATCAGAAATAATAAACAATGCTTTGGCACGATTAGGCCCTTCTTGTACTAGATCAATCATTCTTGCAAGAATAAAACTAACAATTAGGGAATACATAATATGGTAGAAATCAAGGTATGACAAGGATAAGAACAATACTAAGTAATCCATAATTAGTATTCCCTTACCTGACGACAATCCAAATTTCATCTGTCCTACACGTGCCATGATATCGCTACCACCCGTGGTCCCGTTGAAGCGGAAAACCATTCCAATACCGAGCCCAGATAACACCCCAGCAGCCAGCGACGATAGCAACAAATCATGTTTGAATGGTAATGGAGCAATGACAGATTGATGAGCCCACAGCAACAGAAATAGTGACAAACAAACAGTCCCATAGAGCGTATAGAACATTGTCCGCTTTCCTAAATATAGGAATCCAATGAATATCAGTGGGATATTGAGGATTAAGGTACTTATACCAGGATTAATGTGGAAAAAGAATCGGATAATCAGCGTAATACCACTTAGTCCGCCATCAGCTAGACCATTCGGGATGGAAATCATATCTAGACTAAAGGCATAGATGGCACATCCGATAGTAATCATTAACAGTTCTAAGCTAGTGTTTTTAGTCCACCATTTGAAATTCATATTGATTTCTCCCCTAGAAAAAATAATCATTTATGTAATCCGTAATAAATTACAGTAACTATTTTTAATTATAGTATAAGCAGAGAAGAAATCATTGAATAAGTTGGTCTAAGTCTATACTTAATCACTAATATTCTCTTCATTAAAGAACTTAAAAAGGATCACTAATGCCCGTTTTACCGGCGTACTAATGATCCTTTTTCGTCAAGATGTCACCATAAATCGGGATATGGTTGGTGGATACCTTTTTCGTTATAGTAACTGTACATTCCCCAAATTTTATTGCAGATTTCCCAATCCTTACCTTCCCATTGCTTTCTCTGAGTATTATCTTCCAACGAGACTAGTTCAATCTTTGTCGGTCTCTCGAGTTTATAATCCACTGTTATTTTATCCAGATAGTAGCCTTTTTCATACGAAGCAACCCTACCGTTAAAACACACAATATCATTTTCTTCTAAAATGCCTAGTTCTTTAAAACCAAGAGTCAGGTTTAGCCAAAGATGTTCTGCAACAATATGTCCTTCAACATTCTCATCAAATAATCTGATATCTTTCAAAATCATCGTTGGTTTCGCATGTCTCTTATTCCTATCGTCATACTTAAAGCCATATTTGATAAATCTTCCACTGTATCTGTGACGCTCATCACTACCGATTGACTTTAATAACGATCTCATATTCTAATCTCCTCCTGATTTCTCATTTGAATAAAACAGCTGTGATTTTAAAAATCAATGATTAATCCGTTAGCAACTGTTTGAATTAGCTGTTTTTCGTTCGGTGTGGAATACGTCTTATTAACTACTTCCTGCAAGCTTACCTGATGTTCGATTTGTTTTGCAGAAACGGTAGATTCAGCGTGTTCAGTATCCAACGTCCAATAACGAACATTATTCCCTTCCAACTCAAATTCCATCGTTGAGACAGCTGAGCCTTGCCCAATAGCATATTTTTTTCTATCCGTGGTATATAGAGTCATAACTGGTGGGTGCACAAAATCGATATCTGGATACACATATTGGTATATCATCACACTTAGTAGTTTTGGATCCTTTGCTGAATCATTTTTATTTTGAAAATTCTTAGCAGTTGCCGACTCCTGATAGCCTACACCAGCAATTCTCTCAAAATTAGTTCGCAACGCTGTATTTTTAGTCTCTCCCCATTGAGGATATCCATCCCTTGCTTCATCAACTAAAATAACTGGTTTTCCATCATGGAAAGCAAAGAAGTATGTTATATGACTTGGTAGTGGCGGAATGTCCCCATCGTAGTTGTACATTGCAACGATGTTGTATTCGTTACTTCCCAATCCATCATTGCTCCAACCGATTGATACTTTTTTACCATAAAGAACACTTCTTGAGAAATCGGCTGGATATCTTTCACCGACTGATGTTTTCAGTGGATGTACACCGTCGTACTTCGTATATTTTTGACCCATTGTCTCTCCCCATTCACCCATGAATGTCTGAAGTTGTCGGTCTTTTGTTTTATTCCATAATGCTGTAGAAACTTTGCTTCCAGTTGATGATTTCTTATGTACTTTCTCATCAGTTGACGATTTAGAATGCTTACCATCTGCCGCTTCAACGCTGAAATCAAAATCAGCTTTTGATTCAGCGTGTTTGCTACAGCCTCCTAAAAACAATGCCAATACAAACACTGCAGCTAATACAAATAAACTCCTTGAATGCTCCATAAATAACAATCCCCCAAATTATTTTTTTATCTCATCATCTAAAATTTGGTACAAAAAAAGAGCATCAAAACTAACGTGGTAGTTTTGATGCTCTCTTTCGTGGTAGGTTCTAATTAAACTTTATTCCCACTCAATAGTTGCGGGTGGCTTACTTGTAATGTCGTACACTATACGGTTGACGTGGTCGACTTCGTTTACGATTCTAACAGATATCTTTTGCAAGACATCCCATGGAATCTTAGCAAAATCGGCTGTCATTCCGTCAATTGAGGTTACGGCTCTAATCCCGACTGTGTAGTCGTAAGTTCTGCCGTCTCCCATTACACCGACTGAACGGATTCCTGGTAATACTGTAAAGTATTGCCAGATATCTTCTTCTAAGCCGGCTTTTTTGATTTCGTCACGTAGGATCCAATCTGAATCTCTGACGATTTCTAGTTTTTCTTGTGTAACTGCTCCGATGACACGGATTCCTAGGCCTGGGCCTGGGAATGGTTGACGCCATACTAGGTCATGTGGAATGCCTAATTTTTCGCCAAGTTCACGTGTTTCATCTTTGAACAATGTACGTAGGGGTTCGATTAACTTGAAGTGCATGTCTTCGGGAAGTCCACCTACGTTGTGGTGTGATTTGATTGTTTGAGCGGTACTTGTACCACTTTCGATAACGTCTGTGTAAAGTGTTCCTTGTGCTAAAAAGTCGATTCCTTCAAGCTTTGAAGCTTCGTCGTTAAACACTTGGATGAATTCGTTACCAATGATTTTACGTTTTCTTTCGGGGTCAGTTACGCCATCAAGTTTATCTAAGAAACGTTTTTGCGCGTCTACTTTGATAATGTTTAGGCCAAACTTACCTTCCAAACTTTCCATAACTTGGTCAGCTTCGTTCTTACGTAGCAAACCGTGGTCAACGAAAATACTTGTTAGTTGAGTACCAATTGCTTTGTGTAGTAAAACACCAACAACTGATGAGTCAACACCACCAGATAGGGCTAGTAAGACCTTCTTGTCGCCAACTTCAGCACGGATTTTTTCAATTTGTTGGTCGATGAAATCATCCATAGACCAATTTGCTTCGGCACCACAGACGTCGAAAGCAAATTTCTTCAAAATGTCTAATCCGAATTCAGTGTTACGAACTTCGGCATGGAATTGAATACCATACATCTTCTTTTCATCATTTGCGATAGATGAAATAGGTGCATTCTTACTTGTAGCTACAACTTTGAAACCTTCTGGAGCTTTGCGGACTAAGTCACCATGACTCATCCAAACGAATTGATTCTTAGGTAGACCATTGAATAGAACAGTTGAATCATCAGTAACTTCAATGTCAGCTTTTCCATATTCACGGTTGTCAGCGGACTCAACATCCCCGCCCAAATTGTAGGACATGAGTTGCATTCCGTAACAAATACCCAAAATAGGAATTCCTAATTTGTAAATCTCTTGATCAATAGTAAAAGCATCCTTGTCGTAGACGGAGTTTGGTCCACCAGACAAGATAATACCCTTAGGATTGATCTCTTTAATTTCAGCCGCAGTAATCGTGTTAGGCATAAGCTCAGAATAAATACCAAAATCACGAATACGACGCGTAATCAATTGATTGTATTGACTACCATAATCGATAACAACGATGCCGTCAGCATCAGGCCACTGTTTGCTCAAATCACAATCCCCTTTTTTTATAAATTTATACTATTGTATATGATAATGCGTTTTCAGTACAACCCTAGAACTCCCAGAAACTAATATTTCCGCAAAAATACCGTATCAATTTGGTGTTTCGACGATTTATGCAAAATTAAGTTAGCACGAGAGCGAGTGGGTTCAATATAATTCAGCAAATTAGGATAATTTATATCGTTCCATACATCTTTTGCCATTTGTACGGCGTCATTCCGCGATATGGTGGTGAATTGATGATAATAACTATTAACATCGTCCTTCGCCATATCGAGTAGCTTAATAAATCGATTCAGGAACCATTCCTCAATATCGTCAGCGTGTGCGTCAATGAAAATTGAGAAGTCGAAAAAGTCACTGACATAAATGTTGGCGTTTGAAGGCAGCTGCAAAACGTTGATACCTTCAACAATCAAAATATCCGGATTATTAACCTCTTCATATTTACCCGGAATGATGTCATAAATATTGTGCGAGTATAATGGATATTTCACTGGTCCATTATTAGTTTTGACATCACTCAGAAATTGGATTAATTTCGGCATATCGTAAGTTTCCGGGAAACCTTTTTTCTCCATTAAACCTTTTTTCTTGAGGACTTTACTGGGATACAAAAAACCGTCGGTCGTCATTTGACCCACTACGTATTGCGGGTATGCCCTCTCAAGCATAATCTTCAATAATCTCGCGGTGGTACTTTTACCAACTGCGACTGATCCTGAAACTCCGATAATGAACGGCACTTTCTTATTTTCATTATTGATAAACTCATTTTTCAACTTGACGAGTTTGCGATAATTTTTCAGATAGACGTGCAACAGATGGCGGATTGGTGCATAAATAACCTTGACGTCGTCGATTGAAATTTCGTCGTCTAGTGATTTGATTTTTAACAATTCGGCGTCGGTGATGGCTTGTGTGTGTTTTTCACCATGGAAATTTTGCCACTCATCGCGAGAAAAATGATAGTAATTTGACAAATCTTGCATATTTCTGACCTACTTATTGATTGTTAATTAACTTTTGTTGATTTTCTGGTATTCTAGTATATAGTATAGAACATTTTTATAGAGGAACTAATATCAAATGAAAAGAATAGTATTATTTGGCGATTCTATCATGGCAGGATACCATGATGGCATGGTTAGCAGTGAGCTAACTAATAGAATTAGACGTGCCTTTCCGGACGACAAGATTATTAATTTGTCTGTACCCGGATACAAGACAAGTAATGCTGTTGCAGTAACGAAGAAAGTTGCTAACGTTAAGCCTGACATTTGTGTGTTGGGCCTTGGTGCTAACGACATTTCGACGGTTGACGAGATTAAGCCTGGCAAGTTTGCCGCAAATCTTTCATATATATTGGAAGAAGTTGGCGCTGACAAATCAATCTTGATTTCGCCTCCATATACTAATTGGCAGAAAAATCCTGACCGCCCTTGGACTCGTCAATTACAATTTGAGCTAGTAACTGAGCATTTGGGTAAACAATACAATTTGCCTTATATTGATTTATTACATAAGATGGCATCTCAAACAAATGTCAATTCTTTGTTGCAAGCTGACGGTCTACACTTCACTAACAAGGGCTACGATTTACTGGAAGATATGTTGGTACCAAAGATCCAAGGGTCTTTAACTAATCAATCTGCATTAGTTTCCAACTAAAGGAGCATTTATGGACTTAAATATCCCTCAAAAGTATTTTATTTTATCATGTAATGAAAAAGGTAGCGTGCGTATTTTCAAGAATACGCGCCGCCGAGCTTTTTTAGCTGAAGCCTCTTTTTTCGATTTGGCTTTAAACGACGTTATTGACCTCACGGATAATAGTGTAATTATCAACAAGCTTCTACCTGATGACAAGGCATATTTGAATGAATTTTTCCAAATCATTAATAAAAATCAAGGTAAGAGTGTAACTCATGTCTTGCGCGCGATGGCAACTCACGAGCACATTACAAAACAGATCTACAACGAAATTGGTGATTCCTTAGTTGATAAGGTTGATGTCACAAAAGCTGTAACAGGAGTATTCCGCAAAACTAATAACTACATCCCTAACTACCAAGTTAAGACTGATTTAGTTAAGGAAATGCGCAACGAAATATTGAACGCTGACAGAATTTCACCGGATACATTTGCTGTTTTATCAACATTATATGGTAATCATGACTTAAAGATATTCTTTACTCCTTTTGAACAAAAACAACTCAAAACTAAAATTAAAGAAGCATCTGTCGATCCAACTTATGACAAACTAATTACTTTATCAAAACGCTTAAACATGGTAGTTTTGACCGTTCTAGGATAAATTTGAAAGAAGTTTTAAACATGGCTAAAAATGATGAAAAAGTAGAACAAATGTTAGACCAATTGAGCAAAGCTTATTCAGATCCAGAAGTGCAAAAACGTGCCGATTTGAAGACAGTTATTTTTAATTCTGCTCAACAATTGGAAAAGAACCGCGACCCTGATTTGACATCTTCTAAGTTGTGCAAGTCATTGACTCTTGCTTACTTGGCTGGTAAAGAGGGTTATCCTAAGGCTGCTATTATTTTGTTTAATCAGTTGAAGGGTAAAGAGGTTAAGTATGATGGTGTTGCTTTGGCTTCTTTGATGATGCCGGTTTGGTTTTAATGTTTTTTTGGTGGGTAAAGATGAAGACATCCTTTTTTGTGGGATGTCTTTTTTTGTTTGTTCTGAGTCGGTGTTAATTATTTGGTGGTGGTTCACTTCCGTCCTCCGGTAAGTTTCGGCGAGGGCTGGAACGCTGTGACCCGATTTTTAGCTTTTTCACAGCCCGAAAAATCTAAAAACTCGGCTTTTGCCTAACCTTGCCCCATGGCAAGCTAACGCAAACTCCACGGCTGAGCCCTCGGCGAAACTTACCTCCGGACTGGGGTGACATCATCAATCACTTTTTTTTGTAAGTGTTGGGGCTCACTGTTTTACTTGTGTCTAGTTATTTTCTGGTTGGATTTGTGTCTTATATTTCAGTTATAAGTGTCTTATAAACATGTTCTAAAAAAATCAAATCCGTACAATCTAAGTCATTAAAATCTGTTTCAGTATCAATTATCAAATCCAATGTTTAATCGGGTAAGATCTGAACACTTTCCAACTTGTTGTCTTTTACGATCATCTTGAATGGGCTTACTCCATTAAAGCCGTTGCCACTTACCTTTAGAGTTACTATCCATTGGTTTGTTCCGTCTTCTTTTGAGTCTACTATTTCAAATTGGGAATTTTTGCCGATGTTGTCGGTTTGATTCCATTTGGCTATTTCTTTTGGGGTGTGATATTCGGTTCCCCAATCGTTTAGGACTGCGTTTGGGGTGAATAGGCTGACGAATTTTTCTGAGTCTGCACTATTTGTGTAAGATACGAAATTTTTGATTGCCTCTGGTAGATTATTTTCTGTCATTTGAATCCCTCCGTATTGCTTTTTGGTTATATTGAACCACTTATTTTATGGGGCGTCACAACTATTTTTATTTGTTATATATTTTTGCGAATTCTTTGGCAAAATCGGTTAACTTTGTTGATCCTAATGTTGGATGATTTTTGTGATAATCCGCATAGAATGCATCTAGTTTGTGAGCTGCTCCCATTCTAGTTATTCCGGTGGCTAGCTCTTCGGAAATACCGGCGTTCATTAAACTTTGGAGTTTCTGTTCATCGGTGATTTCAATCCATTTAACTTTTTTACCGATGGTGTCTCCTAAAATTTGGGCAACTTCTGCGCCGGTTTTTTCGTCGCTGGCAACGTATTTAACGTTCACACCTGACTTTGGATTTTCCAGTCGTTCCGCGATTACTGGGGCGATGTCCTCTGGTGCGACGTATGAATTAACCACATCCCCGGGATAATTGGCATATATGGCGTCGGCACGTTTGATTGTTGTGATGTCACCAAGTAAGTTGTAATACATCGAAGTTGGTCTAATGTGCGTCACGTTGATTCCTTCAACTTCGTTAATAGCATTCTCGATATTTTGATAAATATGCAAAGTGCCGACTTCTGGACCCTGGTCGGCCCCGACACTACTGAGATTGATGACGTTTTTAACACCACTATTTCGAATCGCATTCGAATACGTAGCTCCAATAATTTTCGACAATTGGTTCGGCATCCCCTGCTCATCAGAATGTGCGAACGACATCATCAAGTAGACACCGTCAGCACCCTTAATAGAGTCAGTGAGAAATTTTTCATCCAACATGTTGCCAATTTTGGCGTCAGCACCTAGTTGTTCGATACTTGCAGCACGGTTTTTATTACTGCTAATTACAGTCACGTCATGTCCATCAGCGACTAATTGTTTGGTTAGTGGTAATCCAATGTGACCTAGAGATCCAGTTAGTACAAATTTCATAATATACCTCAATAAAATAGCTTTTACGAGTTACATAATAAAGGTTTGGATTGTTTTTACAAGTACAAAAAAATGGAAGTGACAATATAAAATTGCACTTCCATTTTTGCTACATATATCCGCCAGCTTCAATTTTTGCAATTACTGATCTGGCGTCATCTGTTGTCTTGGTAGACATCAAATCGTTGCGAATCTCAGCGGCATGCTTCATCCCTCGAACGTATACTTTGAAGAATCGTTGTAAAGGAGCAAAATGTCCGGGAATTCCTTTGGCAACGAACTCGTCGTACAAATCTAGCTGGTACTTCAACAAGCTCAATAGTTCTTCACTTGAATGTTCACGGGGTACTTTTTCAAATGCATATGGGTTAGTGAATATTCCACGTCCAATCATAATTCCGTCGACCCCGGGATGTTCGGCAGCTAACTTCATTCCTGCTTGATAGTCAGCAATGTCACCGTTTATCTGCAATAAGGTATCAGGCGCTAATTCGTCACGCATTTTTACGAGATCATCGATTAATTCATAATGAGCTGGAACTTTACTCATTTCTTCTCGAGTACGCATGTGGACAGTCAAAACTGGTGCTTGTTGCTTCAACAAAAATGGAATCCATTCTTTGTATTCGTCGACTTCGCTATAACCGATTCGAGTTTTGATCGTGACTGGCAAATCAGTTTTGCGTGCACCATCGATTACTGCTTGAGCGGTGTCAAAGTGGCGAATTAGGTCACTTCCACTGTGATTTTTGATGACTGCAATATCTGGGCAGCCCATATTTAAGTCAATTGCTTCGTAACCGTCTTTTTCAACTTCTGCAACGGCTTTGGCAAAATCTTCTTCGCTATTACCCCAAAGCTGAACGATAGGCTTAGGATTCTCTGCTGGATCGATGAAAAGGCGACCTTTAGTGGTTTTCTTTGCAATTGGGTGTGTGATGCTCAGGGCATTAGTAAATTCTGTGTAAAACACATCTGGTGCAGCGGCCTTAGCCACTACTCTGCGGAAAACTGAGCCAGTTACGGCTTCCATTGGTGCCAAGCTGAAAAATGGGCGATTCTCTGATTTAGCTTTCTCATCAATGCGGTTCCAGTATTCTGAATTAGTCACGATTATATCTCCTGTATTTATTTCAATATTATAAATATTTATATTTGGATCAAAAATCGGTCATATTTAATGTACAATAATTTTAAATTAGTTCATATTATTGGGGAAAATTATGAAACTTAAGAAATCATCTATATTTACGACCATCACGTTTTTATGCGTGTTTATTTATTTTGCTATATTTAGGATATTTCTCATCCCAGTTGGTGATGACTACTTTTGGTATGGAGATAAAGGCTTATACTTACTGCACCATGCGTTTTACTCAACAGATGCAATTTACGGTGGCAGTACAAACGGTCGTTATCTATCCAACATTTTAGAAATGTTAATGATGCACAAAATGCCAATTGCCATATTCCTATATGCATTCTTTTGGACACTGGCAATTTGGAGCATTTGGCAACTATTAAAGCGAGAAAAAACTATCATACCACTATTACTCGCAATCTCCATCGCCTTCACATTACCATTCGGTTTCAGACAAAATATCTTGCTGTGGAACAACGCATTCATCGTCTATCTGCCACCAGTCGCAATCATTTTAACCTACCTAGTTATCTGTAAAAAACTAGGTACTGACAGAAATTCTAAAATTTTAACAGTATTAGCTTTTATCCTAGGATTAAGTGGCGGACTATTCCTAGAAACCACCACAATTCTACAAATTTTTGTAGGAATCCTCATCGTACTAAACTCACGCAAACACCCACAACCCTATCAAATCGGATATCTAGCAGGATCAGTATTATCCACACTAATCATGTTCACCAATCTATCCTACTTCACCAACAACGATTCCAACTACCGACAAACCAGTTATGCACCAAGCAAAATATGGGAAATGTTCTATAACTTCACCCACTACTGGTTAATTTCGTTCAACCTGCTAATAATTTTCTCCATCTGCATAGCTATTATTTTATTATCAATCCGGAAAAATTTAAACAACTATGTAAAATGGATTGAAATAGTTATGAGCATCTTATTCATGTTACATTTCGCCTTTTCAAAATTTTATCTAGCCTATTTAAAACCAAGACAAATGTTCCTATTCAAAGGCGGATTAACAGTATTCAATCAAATAGACACAATAATCAGCCTTTGGTTCATCCTATTCCTAGGATTTTCAATCATAGCTCAGTTTAACAAAAACAAACTAATGTACCTATACTATCTGCTCGCAGGATTCTCATTCGCCCCAATCCTAGTAGTAATGACCCCAATATCCTGCCGCCCAGAATTCATACCCTACGTATTCCTATACCTAATAGCCGCAAACTTCATACTATCAACATTCGAAATATACAATTTCAAATTTTTCATACCAATCATAATACTAGTCCTACTAGGAATAGCCGGAACCTATCAAGTAAAAATGTACGAAAACTACAAAGCCAACCTAGAAAGAGTAAAACAACCAACCTTCCTAAACGGCACAAAAGCACTAAACAAACACGTCCCCCACAAAGATTTCGTTTTCTACAATGATGATCTATTACAACAAGACGGAAATTATTGGAGAAATTATTTGGAACGGCACAAGTAAGAAAACTATGTCCAATGAATAAGAAGTATAAATAAAAAAGGAGCTGTATCACACTTATTTTCCCGTGTGATACAGCTCCTTTTTCGCTTGTTAGATTATATTATTTAAAAATCCGAATTGGAATAAATGTACCAACACGGACCAGTATTATCGTCAACCACAACCCCAGTCGGAGGGGCTGAGAATATTGCCTGCAGTGAAAGTGGCGTTATGGCTTTAGCCATTACACCACCGGGCGAGTTTGAAGACTTTCGTGAACTTCGAAAGGCTCCAAACCGAGGCCAGAGACCGCACTTCGGCTCTGGCCGTCCCGCACAGCAGGCCAATATTCTCAGCCCCGCAGACGGCAATTCAAAACCTATTCCACAATATAATACTTATCCGGAACCCTCTGCAACAGCTGGGACAACTCGCCAATAGCAGTAATAGTAAGCTTATGCATAGCACGAGAAGTAATAGTATAAATCAACTGCTGCTCGTCCTCATCAAACTTATCCTTAGAAGCATCCCAAACAATAACAGCATCAAACTCCAGTCCCTTAGCCAAGTAAGAAGGAAGCACAATAGTTCCGGCAGCCAAACGTTGGTTTTCCGACTTGATCAAAGTAGCAGCGACGCCCTCTTTAACAAGAATCTTTTGCAAAGAATCAGCTTCTTCAAGAGTTTTAGTAATGATGGCGGTTGTATAATTGTCCTCATCATTTTTATTCAATTGATCCATAACACGGGCAACCGAACCCTTAATACTGTCAGACATAATGACATTAGGTAGGTCACCGTCACGATTGAATGGCTCAATTTTTTGGCCATTAGTCAAAATTGATTTGGTGTAATTTGTAATTTGTTTGGTTGAACGATATGAATGTGTCAATTGAACAACTTTGGTTTCGTCAGCGTTAAACAAGCTTTGAACCTCAGTTAACAGTGTTTGACTGTTCTTCTTCGTGAAAATTGACTGGTTCAAATCACCCAACATCGTGTATCTTGCACGTGGGAAATTATATTTCAAATATGCCAATTGGAATGGTGTGTAATCTTGAATTTCATCAATGAAGACAAACTTCATATCCAACTCACCATGTTTTCCAGAAATCAAATCGTACAAGTACAAGTAAGGTGTGATGTTATTGATAGAAATCGTCTTGTTATTCATACCATCGATGAATTCTTGAACGTAGTCATCCCATTGCTTTTCAGTAACATCGTATTTTGCCAAATCAGCAATCTTTGGAACTGCTTGTAAAAAGTGAAGATAGTTGGCAGATACATTAACGAAACGGAAATGGATAATTTGTTCATAAACTTTTTGCATAGTCTTAGTTACGATTTGACGAGCCAAGAACTTCTGCTCTTGATCGCCGTTTTTGAATTCCTGGTCAGCCGTACGATACATAGCTTGTAACTCTTCTTGACTCAAGTTTTCGATACGTTCAGAAACCCATTTCGAACGCATTTCGGCACCAATCTTACGATGCAACATCTTAACAAGTCGGTCAACAGTCGCATCAAGTCGGTTACCAAGATTATATTGCGGACCGAATCCGTAATAAATCTCAGCAATTTTTTCTTTAGGAATGAAAACCTTACCCTTGAACTTCAAGTCACGGAAACTCATTCCACTTTGGTTCAACAAGTTACTATAATTTGTCAGGATTTTGAAAAATTCATTATCTGAGACAAACTTAGAAATTTGCTTACGTTTTTGATTATCATCGTGTTCAAATTTTTCAGCCAAAGTCTCAACAGTCAAGTTAGGTAGACGACGAGCAACATATTGAATGAAGGTCATCTGAACCATGTTTTGTTCACCCATTTCAGGAAGAACGTCCTTGATATAGTCGTTGAAAAGCATGTTTGGCGAGAACATAACCACTTGGCTTGATGTCAGATTGCCACGATATCTATATAGAAGATATGCGATACGTTGCAAAATAGCCGAAGTCTTACCAGAGCCGGCAGCACCTTGAACGAACAACAATTTCGAAGTCGTATCACGGATAATCTTATTTTGCTCAGCTTGAATAGTCTTAACGATACCCTTCATGTGAGTTGAAGATTTCTCGTCCAACACTTCAAGCAACATTTGATCTCCAATAGTTTCTTGAGTATCGAAGTAAGAAGTAATCTTACCGTTCTCAATCAAGAATTGACGTTTCAAGAATAGGTCGACCTCTTGGTCACCATCTGGAGATTGGTAATGAACCTCACCCAAATTTCCATCGTAATAAATAGAAGAAATTGGAGCACGCCAATCGTAAATCAAGAAGTGATCGTTACTGTCAGTTAGAGAACTCATCCCAATATAGATAGTCTCACGCTTAGGTTCACCCTTCTCTTGAAAATCCAGACGCGCAAAGTAAGGAGTCTTCTCCAAACGCTTCAAAATTTCCATACGTTGACGATTTTGTTGCCAACTATTGTTACGCTCGTCAAGCATCTGTTGTTGTTGGTGAATCGACAAGGCAGCATCAAATGAAATCGCATCGCCATCCATACCAACATGGATATCGTCGAAAGCATTATTGATCACTTCAAGGTCTTGTTCAGCAATATCAATGTGTTCTTGAAGCCTATTTTCAGTATTTTTAACAAGTTCAATCACCTCATCAAGGTGGTCTTGTTCAATTTTCTTTTCGTCTAAATGTTCTAATTCAGAATTGTTTGCCATAGTTACCTCTTAAATTTCAGTCATATAATAATAGCATTATTAACATAATTATTCAAAAAATTAACATCAGTTTCATCATCTGTAAAAGCCATGATATAGCGATTTTAAGCAGTGATAGTGTTTACTATATAATCCACAAGCTTAATCAAAATATCACTATCCTTCAAAAATTTGTTGTTAAAAATTTTACCACCGTAATTAATGAAAGAATGTTCCAACGGGCAAAAAATTTCTTTCTAAAATTGGCAAAAATTAGTGTCAACCTCAAGAAAGCTCTAAAATCATGTTTTATCACTATGAACATTTGCTATAATATTATTATATTTATATATGTTTGGAAGTTATTATGGGGAAAATGAGTAAAGCACGTTGGCTTTCTCTTTTAGCATTTTTATTGATGTTCGTTTTAGTCACCGGATGTTCGTCGAAACAATCAAGTTCGAAACATTCAAGTCCTAAAACTGAGCAGAAGAAAACTGTTAAGAAAACAAAACCAACTAAAAAAACTTTGGCAACTGAATTAAAAGACTCTCCTAAGAAAACACTAGTCTACTCACCTTTAGGTGATTCATTATCGGTGGGACTATTAGCAGATTCAAAGGAAAATCGTTTCAGTAGCCAATTTACACGCACTATTGCCAAGGAAACCGGCAAAAAGGTCACCGAGGAGGGCGCTTCGTCTGTTGGCAAAACAGCGACGAATTTTGGTCTCCCAAATGTGAATACGATTATTGCGCAAAAGCCTGATATCATAACCGTTGAATTTGGAACGAATGATGCGGCAGATGTCACAAATCCTAAGGCCTTACCTGCATATCAGAATTCAATCCATCAAATCTTGGATCAACTTCAATCGCAAACTAAGGCAAAAATTATTTTGATGACAACCTGGTCTCCTTCTAATGGCGACTATGTTCAAAATGACTTACGTTTTGATAAGGTCGTTATTAAAGAGGGGAAAGATCGTAATTTACCAGTGGTCAATTTGTCGAAAATTTGGCAAGGTAATCCGAATGTGACTGGTTCAACTAATAACACCAGCTACAACGTTTGGGGTAGTAAAGATGACTTTCATCCAAATCAAGCCGGCCACGACCAAATCGCCAAGGCATTGACGAAAGTATTGAATCAGGAGATTAAATAAGGGGAAAAATATGAGTGAAAATTTATTCTGTCCTAATTGTGGGACAAAGATAAGTAGCGACGACGTTTTCTGTCCGAACTGTGGCTATGGTTTAGCCGAATTCAACAAACAAAGACAACAAGCTGCAGCACAAAATACTTCAGCAGACAATCAAGCAACAAACGAGCAACAGTCCGTTCAACCAGACCCAACTGCTCAACCAACTGAGCCAGTTCAAAACCAGCAAACTAGTTCAGCACAAAACCAGCAAGCAGCACCTGTTGATCCTGCACAACAACAAGGTACTCAACAGTCTGCTCCACAAAATCAACAACCTAATCCGCAACAGAGTCAACAATTCAACCAACAGCCTAACCAACAACAAATGCAACAACCTGTACAACCTCAACAAAATCAGGCGCAGAATAATCAAGCTAAGCCTTCAAAGAAACCTAGAAGAAAGCATCATCGTGGTTTAGTTTCAATTATTGTTATTTTGATAATTTTGGTTGGTGGATACTTCATCGGCTCACAAATGTTCAGCAAATCAAGCCAACTTAGTTCGTTAGCTAACGCGATGAGCAGCGGTGATACATCTCAGATGTCTGACGCCTCAGTTGATACTAATGGGAAAACAATTTCTAGTAGCGACTTAGAACCACTTAGCGCCCTCTTCCAACAAGATAGCAGCGCCAAGGACCAAATCAAACGTATCGTGCAAAACGACAACGGTGACGCCAAAGCTGACGATGTCGACGATTCAAACGACAGCGATACTAACTTCAAGGTCGTTGAAGTTGGTAAATACCTGGGAATGTTCCCTAAGTACAAAGTCCAAATCAAGACTCAACCAATCAACATTGATACTGATGTGAGCGACCCAGAAATCAAAGTTAACAACAAAACTGTTTCAGCAGCTAAAACTGACGACGGCTACAAAGTCGAAGACCAACTTCCTGGTGTTTACACCGTTCAGGTTAGTGCCGACGGCAAGTCTAAGTCGAAGAAAATCACCATCCCTCTAGCCGGAAATCCCGAGTTCAAATCAATGAACGTCAACGGAACTAAAGATTCAGACGATGATGACGATAACGACGCTGACAGCAATGATGACTCCGACAACTCAAGTTCAAGCAGTCATTCAAGTTCCAGCGACGTTGATGATAACGACGACAGCGATTCAAGTTCTAGTTCAGCAAGTAAGAGTGATCTATACGGAACATGGACTGATGATGACGGTAATGAGTTCGACTGTTACTCAGACGGAACTTACACATTAGGAGACGACTCAGGTAGCTGGAAAGTTACTGGACAAACTTCTGACACAATTTCCGTTTACTTCAACAATTCAGGCGGCCAAGGTGGTGGTTGGTCAACAACCTTCACTATTAATGGTGACGATTCAATTACCAATTCACAGGGTGCCACATTTACAAAATAAAATTAATTTCAAATCTCAATCCAATCGGATTGGGATTTTTTTATTGTGCTCATCCAATGGTAAACTAGCAACAAAAGGAGAACCGCCATGACAAATCAACCCATCATCGCTGAAAAAATTCTTACCCAGTATAATTGCAAAACACCTGTCAGTATTGAAGTTTTCTCAACACTGAATTCTACCAACACCTATGCCAAAGAAAACATCGCAAGCTTCTCAAACGAGCATCCCACTTTAATTATTGCCGAACATCAAACAGCGGGATATGGCAGGTTTAAACGTGACTTTTATTCTCCAGACAATTCTGGGATTTATTTAACTTTGGTTTTGCCTATAAACGAACATGTGGACCCAGGACTGTTAACGTTGAGCACAGGATTGTCTGTTGTTGAAACTTTGCAACAACGCTTTCCCACTCAAAACTTCACTCTAAAATGGATCAACGACATTCTCCTCGATAAACAAAAATGTGGTGGTATTCTGGCTGAATCACACAGTAATAGTCATGGTGAAATCTCCCATATCATTTTAGGAATTGGACTCAATATCAATACTTCACAATTTCCTTCAGAATTAAAAAGTATCGCCAAATCCGCCAGTTCTGACGCTGACATCGATCGAAATAAAATCATCGCCGAATTACTAACTAATTTCTTCAGGCACTATCAAACTTACCAATCTGGTGATTTTCTACCTGATTATCGCAAAGCTTGCTCCACTCTCGGCAAGAAAGTTGAAATCGTCAACGGAAATACTGTTACTACCGGCATCGCCCAAGATATCGGCGGAGATGGTTCACTCATACTCCTTGATGACAAAAAAAATCGCCACCTGATTAACAGTGGCGAAGTTAGAAAAGTTTTTACTAATGAATGAGCTTGATAACTGCTTCAACGCTGGCGTAGAGCATGAATAGGACTACTAGCCAACCGGTTAAGCTCAAAATCCATGGGTGATGATAACTGCCGATGATTTTCTTTTTTCTGGCGGCGATTAGCAAAATTGCTAAGGCTACTGGAAGAATGAAACCATTGATAGCACCAACGACAACTAGGATTTTGGCAGGTTGTCCGACAAAGTAGAAAATAACTGCTGAAATTACAATAAAACTAATAACGAATAGCCGATTATACTTGGCTATTTTTTCTTGGGCAGCGGCTTTTTCCGTATAATTCAAG
Source organism: Companilactobacillus ginsenosidimutans (assembly GCF_001050475.1). Lineage (NCBI taxonomy): Bacteria > Bacillati > Bacillota > Bacilli > Lactobacillales > Lactobacillaceae > Companilactobacillus > Companilactobacillus ginsenosidimutans. The sequence goes on from NZ_CP012034.1 coordinate 1,568,531, forward strand.
AATGAAATTGAGGTAAAGGTTGAGCCTAGTGTTGAAGTCATACCTGCGGCGAATAACAAAATACCGAAGAACTTATATCCGAAATTACCAGCAGCGTATTTGAAAATAGATGCTGCAGGATTGGCGGGGTCAAGTTTGTAACCCATCGTAACAACCGCCAAACCAGCAAGGAACAAGAGTATACGAATCAGCGATGCAACACCGATACCAGTAATCGCACCCTCGTTAACGTACTTGAGCTCCTTTTCACCCTTCATGCCACCCTCAATCAAACGGTGACCACCAGAGAAGGAAATATATCCACCAACAGTACCACCAACGATAGTAACGATTGAGTAGAAATTAATATCCGTTGGCATGAAAGTATGTGTCACAGCAGCTTTATACGGAACTGACATGACGCAGATTATGTATATCAAAATAGCAATTTTAACAACAGCTAGAACCTGGACTGTATGATCCATGACCGTCATAGCATTTTTAGCAACAAAGACTGCAATCGCAATACAGGCGGCGATTACGGCACCATTTTCCGGTGATATCCCGAATAGGACATTTAGACCTAATCCGGCACCACCAATATTACCAATGTTGAACAGTAGACCACCGACGGCAACTAGGAACGACAAGACATAACCTAGTCCTGGCAAGACTTCATTAGCGATGACTTGCGCACGTTTTCCACTGACAACAATAATTCTCCAGACATTCATTTGAACAATGAAATCAACCACAATACAAATCAAAATTGCGAAGCCGAAGTTGGCTCCCATTTGACCGGTAAACGTAGCCGTCTGAGTTAAAAATCCTGGTCCAACTGCGGCCATAGCCATTAGGAATGCGGCACCCATAGCTATGGAACGCGATGAACGAGGCTTAATCATTTTCTTATCTACAAATTCTGTTTCTTTATTTTTCATAGGCTATTTTACCTTTTTTAAATTTTAAAACGGTTTAATTTCAATTCCGGCACTAGTTAAAGTGCTTCTTAACTCTTCAACAATTGCTAAAGCAGCTTTATTGTCACCATGGACACAAATTGAGTCGGGCTTTAGAGCAATCTTACTGCCGTCTAAGGCGATGATCTCTTCGTTTTGAATCATTAGCTTAACTCGCTGTGCAACTTCTTTAGGGTCCTTAATTACGGCATTTGGAAGACTTCTACTTACGAGCGTTCCATCTGCGTTGTAATTACGGTCACCAAATGCTTCTTGAGCATAGGGAATCCCAACTTCTTTAGCAGCTGAGATCAGTTCACTATTGGCCAATCCATAAATTGGCAGTTCTGGATCAACTTGTTTGATACCTTCACAAATTGCGACGGCCAAGTCATGATCCTTTGCGGCCATATTATAAAGAGCACCGTGTGGCTTTACGTGTTGAAGTTTCTTATTAGTGGTAAAAGCTAATAGTGCTCCAACTTGATAAGTCACCATATTCTTAACTTCTTCAGGCAACATATCCATCTTGCGACGACCGAATCCTTGTAAGTCTGGAAAGCCCGGATGAGCGCCGACACCAACGCCAGCTTTTTCAGCAAGTTGAACTGTCTTAGCCATTACATCTGGGTCTCCTGCGTGATATCCACAGGCAATATTTACTGAACTAACTAATGGAATAATCTCAGAGTCACGACCCAAACTATATCGTCCAAAACTTTCTCCTAAATCACTATTCATATCAATTTTCGTCATGATTGACCCCCTATAAATATTTCAAAGCTGTATTTTTCACGTCAGTCACTAACATGTGACCAGGTGAATGAGTGATGACAAAATCTGGTTTTGTCTGCATGATGACGTTTTGTGGAGTAACACCACATGGCCAAAAGACTGGCACTTCGCCATCTTTAATCGTGACAGCATCCCCATAATCAGGATGAGCAAGGGCAGTAATTCCAATGTGTTCAGGATTACCAATTTGGATTGGAGCACCGTGAACTTTTGGCATGGAATTAGTAACTTTGACTGCTTCAATCACTTGATCTTCTGGGATTGGTCGCATGGAAACGACCATGTTTCCGTGGAACTGACCCGCCGATTTCAAAGGTATATTGGTGTCATACATCGGCACGTTGACACCTTCAGTAATATTTCTAACTTCAATTCCAGCCGCAATCATCTCGGATTCGAATGAGAAACTACAGCCGATAATGAATGAGACTAAATCGTCTCGCCAAACGTCATCCACGTCAGTAACCTCATCAGTTAGGACGCCTTTTTTATAAATTCGATATTTGGGAAAATCCCTGGCGATATCTACATCCGTTGCCATCTCTGTTAGCTTTTTACTACCAACATCACTGACCTCAAGAACTGGGCAAGGTTTAGGATTTCGTTGCGTAAACAATAAGAAATCGTATGCTAAATCTTTTGGCAAAATAACTAAGTTGGCTTGCGTATATCCTGGTGCCAAGCCACTAGTGTTGTCAGTGTATTTACCTTCTCGAATTAGTCGACGTAATTCGACTGGAGAAAGTGATTTAATATCATCTGATGCCATATGAAAGCCTCCAACTATTTGGTGGCTAACCTATCTAACCAACCAATATCAGTATTATTAATTTTGTAATCAGGTTCATCGATAACTTGTGTTAGGAAATCTAAATTCGTGTTAATTCCGGCAATGACTGTTTCATCAAGTGCTTCGGCCATTTGACGTATAGCCGTCTCACGGTCTGGAGCAAAGGAAATAACTTTAGCAATCATTGAATCGTAATTAGATGGAACAAAGTAACCTTGATATAAGGCACTATCTGTTCTGATTCCGTGTCCTGCAGGTAAGTGTAAAGCAACAATCTTACCGGCAGTTTTCGCGTTAATCCGACATTCCAAAGCAAAGTTATGCTTTGAAATTTCTGCGAATGGAATTGGTTCACCTTGAGCAATTTTTATTTGCAGATCGACTAAGTCGACATCACTAGTTAATTCGGTGATGGGATGTTCAACTTGAACCCGAGTGTTCATTTCCATGAAGTAAAAATGTTCTGGTCCATCGAACAAAAATTCCATCGTCCCTAAGCCTTCATAATTGATGTCTTCGGCAGCCTTCACGGAAACTGCATACATCTCTTGGCGAGTTTTTTCATCCAAAGTACTTGCGGGTGCTTCTTCTATCACCTTTTGGTGGCGCTGTTGCAAACTGCAATCACGCTCACCGATAGCAATGGCATTGCCGAATTGATCGGCCGCAATTTGAACTTCGATGTGTCTAGGATGTGGCAGAAATTTTTCAAGATACATGTGGCCGTCTCCAAAAGCACTCTGAGCCTCTGCTTGAGCGAGGTCGAATTGGTTTTCAAAGTCGGCGACTGATTCAATAACTCGCATTCCTTTACCGCCACCACCAGCACTAGCTTTTAGCATGACTGGATAACCAATCTTTTCGGCGGCCTGTTTTGCGTCCTCAAAGTTTAAAAAATCTGATTCCGAACCGGGAATTACCGGTACCCCGGCTTTAATCATTGTTTCTCTAGCGGCTGCTTTTTCACCCATGATTGAAATCACTTTTGAACTGGGACCAACGAATTTGATTCCTTGGTCTTCACACAATTTGGCAAAATCAGCATTTTCTGATAAAAATCCATATCCTGGATGAATTGAATCAGCGTGTGTTATTTGAGCCGCAGCGATAATGCTATCTTGATTCAAATAACTATCTTCCGGATTTGGTCCCCCAATACAGATAGCTTCGTCGGCCATCGCCACATGCATGGCATTTTTATCGGCGGTCGAATAGACGGCGACGCTCAGGATATTCAAAAGTTTGCAGGCACGAATAATTCTGACAGCTATTTCGCCACGATTGGCGATCAACATTTTTTTCAACTGCCTCACCTCAATCTTTCAATGTAAATAGTGGTTGGTCGAACTCTACTGCTTCGCCATTTGTGACTAATACTTTGTCGATAGTGCCGGTTAAATCGGTTTTGACTTCATTCATCATTTTCATTGCTTCGATGATTCCGACTGCTTGGCCTTGTTCGACTTTATCGCCAGGTTTTACAAGCGGATCTTTGTCAGGTTGCTCGGATGTGTAGAAGGTCCCAACGAATGGTGCATTGATTGTTTTGACATCGGATTCGGCTGCGGCAGTTTGATTGACCACTGGAAATGTTGCCGGTTCAGCATGCACGGTGATATCTTTTTCGAGTACGATGTGACCTAGCTTGTCGTCTATCTCAAGATGACTCAAATTTGAATTGTTTAAAATCTCAACTAATTCCTTAACTCTGTCTAATTCCATCTAGCGATTCCTCCTATTTATTGCTGCGTATCAAGCGTTCTATTTCAATTGAATTGCGTCTAATTGGACCAATTGGTTCAACATAGCGATTGGCATACCATTTTTCATATGTATCATTAATAATTCGTTGTTGTTCAACTAATTTATCGGTAGCGGTTTGAATGTCAGTTTCGACAAATTTAAAATTAACTCCCGATTTCATTTGAACAAATTTATTCAAATCAGCACGAATGACAGTTCCAATAACCGGATAACCACCAGTAGTTTGACGGTCAGCCAGCAACACAATAGGACTGCCATCCCGAGTTATTTGGACGTTTCCGAAAACTGTTCCTTCGGAGAGGAGGCTTTTAGCCGGCACATCCAAAGGTTGTCCGGTCAGGCGATATCCCATTCGATCCATTTGCTCAGATATCTGATATTTCTGACTAACAAACTGTTTTTGAGCTTGTTCTGAAAACATGTTCCAGTGCGGACCTTTAACGAAATGAACTGTGGTTGAAGTTTGGAAGTCGACCTTAATTTTTCTAGCTTGAAGACTTGGCATAACAACACTGTCACGAATTGGAATGTTGTCGTTGGTAGCTAATGTCCGACCGTCGATTCCACCCATCTGTGTTCTGAGTGTAGTTGAACGACTATCCAACACCGGCTGACTAATCACGCCACCGTTTGAGAAAGCTAAGTAGCCATAATTTCCAGACGTCATCTGTCCTATTTCCAAAATTGATCCAGCTTGAACCTCAACAACTTCATTTTGCTTGATCGGTTGTTGATTCAATTTAGCATCCACATGTCCGCCAGTAATGGCGATGAATGAATCACAATTAAATTTCAACGTTGGTCCAACTAAGACAAATTCTAGTGAAGCTGAATTTTTATGATTATTAACTAGCAAATTAGCTAACTTATAGCTAAATTTATCCATGGCTCCAGATTCTGGAAATCCTTCAATTTGATGTCCAGGTCTGCCAAGGTCTTGCACGGTGGTCGACAATCCTGGTTTGATTACTTTGACAAAATTAGCCATCGTTGCGACCTCCTTCGGTAATGACATTTAATTCATATTCACCATTAGCATCAGCTTTTTGAATATCAGCATATTCTTGTTCTGAAATTTGTTTGAAGCGGATATAATTTCCTGATTGATATTTCAAAACTGGGTTAGCTGGATCATACAGTTTAACTGGGGTCCGACCAATCAAGCGCCACCCGCCAGGAGACTCAACTGGATACATCCCCGTTTGAGCACCGGCAATCCCGACACTTCCAGGAGCTATTTTTTTACGTGGAACTTCAAGTCTTGGCATGGCAATTTGTTCAGGAACTGAACCCATATATGCAAACCCGGGTAAAAATCCCATCATATATATGAAGTAATCAGTGCTCGTGTGCATTTTGATCAATTCATCTACACTAACTTTGGCAAAATCAGCGACGTCTTGTAAATCAGGACCGAAGTCTTGGTTATAACAAACGGGCAGCTCAATAATTGTTCTGCCCGTAGTCGTTTGATCATTTGAATTTGAGATAATCTCATCAATTTGATTGACCAAGTCGTTATACGATGTAAGATCAAAGTCAAAATTGATTGTCAAAGTATGATAAGCAGGAATGACACCTGTTACACCAACTGCATTGTCTGCAATCAGTTCACGAGCAACAGATTGGATTAATTTATTTTCTTCAACATTTATTTGTTCCGGAAATTCGACTACTAGCGACTGCTCGCTAATTTGAAAATAAGTGTAATCCATAAATAATGTCCTCCATGAAATTAGAAATAAATTAAATTAATTGTAATGGTTATTGTATCTTCAAGCAAATTACCATTCCTGTATAAATTGAACTTTACTACCATAAAAGCAATTAAACAAACATTTATGACTAAGTTTGTTTTATAAGAATTTTATAATGATTTTCGATTTTTAATTAGAAGAAATTTGGTTTAACTTTGTTTAACAAAGTTAATTGGCGATTTTACTTAATAATACAAAGATTGTGATTGATTAGACGCAAAAATCCTCGATAATCTTATTGGTTGATTATCCAGGATTTTTTTATTTGATTTAATTTTTGATTTTTGTATATAACATTTGGTATATTCGGTATACTTTTTGTTGGGTGGAGATTGGTTTTAATGGTTGCTTTCTGCGGATTACAGATATGTAGATACGTTTAGTGCTTTCGCTTTACTGATTTATAGCGGAAACGCTAAAAAACAAACTGGACACTGCGTGTAAGCTGGACAAAGCTGCGGGGCGTTACGCACCTGTATTTGATTTTTGGGGTAACTTGCAATCGGTGGGTTTTGTGTTGAACGACTTTTTGGGGATGATTTTAGTTTCCTTGTTCACTTTTATGTATCCGAAACGCGCAAAAAAGCACTGAGGTAGAGGTCCTAAGTCGGACAGAGCTGCGGGGGTGTTACGCACCCCACTCCGCTATGTCGCGCCTTACGACTCTACCTCAAGAGCGTGCTTTTTTGCGCTCTATATAAAGGTTTTGAGTCCAGATCTGTCTAGTCTCATCAAACAATCCTTAAACTCAGCTTTTTTAAACAAAATATCTCCACGGTCATACAACCTAAACAGCATTAGTGTGTTTCTGACGACGAAGTTTGCGCTGATTAGGGCGTCTGGGTGGGTTATGTGGAAGGCTTTTTCTATTGCGTCTGTGAAGCCTTTTGTTACTTTGTTTTCTACTTTTCTGGACATGAAGCTGTATTCATCTGACGTTAGGATGAAGGTGTAGAAGTCTCTGGATTGGTCGAAGAAGTCGAATAGGGCATCGAAAGTTTCTCCGGGATCGAATACATTGTCGGTGTATTTTTGTTCCGTGATTATTTTTAGCAATTCGTCTGAAAGCTCATTGACGAATGTGTCCAAAAAATCATCTATTGAATCGTAGTGTAAATAGAAGGTTTTTCGATTAATTCCGGCTTTTTCTGTAAGTTTTTTGACAGTTATTTCGTGATAACTGTTTGTCTTAGATAAAGCTCTAAAGGCATCTTTAAGCGCTTTATCAGTTCTGAGTACTCGCTTATCAACTACCATGATTTAATTCTTACCTCAATTCGTGAAAAATATTGTCTTACTTACCACTTTTTTAATTTCTGTGGTTGAAATTACTATCTATACCTTATATTATCATTAATACACACAATGTGTATTATGAAATTTTAGAAAAAGAGGAATTATAAATGATTCGTGCAGAATGGGATTACCTTAAGAAGCACAAATTCATGACAATCGTCCTTATTGCGATTATCTTTATTCCTTCTATATATGCGGTAACATTTTTGAAATCTATGTGGGATCCGTATGGTGAACTGGAAAATATTCCGGTAGCCGTGGTCAACGAGGACCGTTCGACTACATATCAAGGAACCAAGTTGGCAGTTGGGAAAGACCTAGCAACCAACTTAAAGAAGTCATCAGCAATGGACTTCACAGTCTTGAATTCGAAAAAGCAAGCCAAAGACGGCTTGAATAATGGAAAATACTTTATGGTCATTACCATACCAAAAGATTTTTCCAAAAACGCTACAACCTTGTTGAATAAGAAACCAGAGAAAATGGTTTTGCATTATGAAACCAGTGCCGGTCATAACTACGTAGCCTCCAAAATGACCAGCTCGGCTGCACAGTCAGCGGCAAATAGTGTTTCTCAACAAGTAACCAAAACTTACTCGAAAACGATGTTCTCTTCTATTAAAAAGTTAAGCAAGGGAATGTCAGACGCCGCCTCTGGTAGTAAAAAATTAGGTGACGGAACGACCAAGTTAGTGTCAGCTAACGACACGATGACGACTGGATTAGACCAACTGGCATCGAGCACCCTAACTTTCGCCAATGGAGCAACAACCTTGAATAATGGGTTGAGCACATACATTAGTGGCGTTTCATCCGCCGCATCCGGAAGTCAAACTTTGGCAACTGGATTGCAGACGTTAAACGGAAGTACATCTACCCTAGCTAGTGGTGTTGGACAGTTAGCCAATGGTAGTGGCACGTTGGCATCTGGTGTACAAAGTTACACTAATGGCGTCAGCTCACTAAATTCCGGAGCTTCATCGTTAAGTTCCGGAACTAGTCAACTTGCAAGCGGTGCTGGAACTCTGGCAACCAATGCGGATACTTTGAATTCAGGCTTAGGTCAAATTTATCAAGCTAGTAATGAATTGACTCAACAATTGAAGCAAATCGGCAATGGTAGCACTAGTTCTGGTCAACTGAACCAAGTTAGTGGTTCAATCGACAACTTGCAAGGACAACTTGATAGTAGCAATTCATCTTCAGTTGCTGCTATCAAAGCAGATTTAGCTACTCTTCAACAAGAGATCGACAATCAAAGTCAAAATTCTAACTCAGCTTTGAAAGAAAAGCTTTCTGCCACGGCTGACCAGCAAGGATTAACTGAGGATCAAAAAGCTGCAATGCTTGCGGCTGTTGACAGTTCTGACTCTGGTTCGAGTGATAACTCAGCCTTGAAGAGTTCCGCAAATGCTTTAAGTGCAGACTTGAATAATTTGGCAACACCAAGTGCTACAGTTAGTTCTTCTGATTTAACTACTGTCATCCAACAGTTAGCTAACGCATCAGAACAATTAACTGGTCAAATTCAAACTGCATCGAATGGAATGGGACAGTTATCAACTGGAATTAGTAGCTTGCAAGCAAATAGCAATCAACTTGCTTCAGGTGCAAATCAAATTTCAGCTGGTACAGTTCAATTGATGAACAACAATGCTACTTTAAATAATGGCGCAAGTTCTCTAAACAGTGGATTGAATTCACTGAATGGACAAGTGCCAACACTTACAGGTGGCATTGCTCAATTGAGTGACGGGGCCAACCAATTAAATTCTGGTCTCTCACAACTTGATGCTAATGGTGCTACTATTACTTCAGGTGCTGGTCAATTGGCTAGTGGTGCAACGCAAATCAATAGCGGTGCTCAACAACTTCAATCAGGATCCTCACAAATGGGAACTGGTTTGAATCAATTGAGTGACGGAACAACTGATTTAACCACATCGCTTGCTAACGGTGCCAAAGAGTCAAAAGTTAACCCTACTAAGTTAACTTATGACCAAGTAGCACAACCAACAACTACAAAACACACCGAACGTGATGATGCTCCAAATAACGGTACTGGTATGGCTCCATATATGATTTCCGTATCACTATTCGTTGGAGCACTGGCATTTAACCTGATGTTCGACTTGTACACACCTAGAAAATACCCACACAGTGCTATGGGTTGGTGGGCAAGTAAAGCATCCCTCAAAACAGGTTTTGCCTTGTTTGAAAGTCTCTTGATCTACTTGCTACTTACAACGATTGACGGACTTGCACCAGTTCATCCGTTCGCAACATTATTGATGATATTCTTGACCGGAACTACTTTCATGGAGATAGTTTCGTGGTTGAATTTAGTCGCAGGAAAAGTAGGATCCTTCATAAGTATGATTCTCCTAGTTCTCCAATTGGGTGGTTCCGCCGGGACTTACCCAATTCAGTTATCAAACGGTTTCTTCAATGCCATCCATCCATGGCTACCTATGTCTTATTCAGTAGACGGGTTTAGAGATACCTTGATGACCGGCAATTCATCCTGGCCGGAATTGTTAATATTATTCGCAATCACATTAGTCTTTATGGGATTGACAATGTTGTTCTACCTTAGAAGAAAATCACGTATCAAAGAGATGGACTTCCACGAAGAACAAGCTGAACATTCAATCGTTTAGCCTGTTCTATCCTCCCCTACATATAAGAGTTGGTGTGCTTACCAACCCATAGGGCAACATTCAAAAAAATGGATTCGATCAAATCATTACGATTTGTATCGGATCCATTTTTTTATTCCGTGACACCAAAATTCAATTTATCTTGAATTTCACGTCTAAATTGTAAAAATTCATCACTAGTCCGATTTCTCGGAAATTCCAATGGATTTGTCACAATCTCTTTGATACGACCAGGACGAGGTGTCATAACAATAATACGTGTACCCAGATAGATAGCTTCATCAATATCGTGAGTAACTAAAATCATCGTAGTTTTAGTCTGTTGCCAGACCCGTTGAATGACATCTTGAACATCCGCACGAGTGAAAGCGTCTAAGGCTCCCATTGGTTCATCCAAAAGCAATAATTCAGGTTTCAAAACAATTGATCTAGCTAATGCGGCCCGTTGAGCCATACCACCGGAAACCTGATGAGGATAAGCGTTTTCAAATCCCTTCAAACCCATCAATTCAATATATTGATTAACCAACTTTTTATCATAATTGTGGCCGTCGACGGCTTTTAAACCTGAGCTAATATTTTCTTTGATCGTCTCCCATGGAAATAAACTACCATGTTGGAAAACATAGCCTCTTGAAACATCAGGTTCTGTAATCAATTTATCATCGACCGTAACCTGACCTTGTTCTGGTGTATCCAAGCCTGAAATCAATCGCAACAATGTCGTCTTACCACATCCAGAAGGACCAATTATGGAAATGAATTCACCAGATTCAACGTTAAAGTTGATATCTTCTAGGACATTGATTCGTTGTCCATTGTTATCATGTAAAATTCGATTTACATTATCTATCGTAAGTTGAGCCATAATTTACCTCCTAATTAGTCCCTTGGCGCCAGCGCAAACTGTACTCTTGAATTTTTGTGATCAAACTGAAAATAACTGAGAATAGCACCGCCATAATAACGATAGCCGCATACACTTGGGTGTAGTTCCCAACACCTTTTGCCCAGTTGATGTACCAACCAAGGCCTACTTTTGCGCCGATCATTTCTGAAATAACCAGCATTGTAAATGACAGTCCCATAGCCGTGTATATACCAATGAAGATATTTGGCAAAGCTCCAGGAATGACCACTTTACGTATAATTTGTGACTCCGAAAATCCTAAAGTTTTGGCGGATTCAAAATAATCTACCGATATACTCTGAACACCACCAATAGTCATAAATGCTACCGGAAACCAAACAGAGAAAGCTATTAGAAAAATTTCTGCCATATAACTAGTTGGAAAAATCACCATCGTTAACGGCATCCAGGCTGCTGCTGGAATAATACCGATAACTTTCAAAAATGGGAATGACCAGTAATTAAACTGACGATATCTTCCCATGAATAGACCTAAAACCACTCCAATCAATGTTCCAATGATGAAACTAATCAACCAGAGACCGAGAGATGACCAAGTCGATGCCCACAATAATGCATGATCTGTCTGGATTTGGTCTAAAACTTGCGAGAAGCTAACGAAAAATGGTAGTTTGATAATCGCAAACTTTTCCGTCAATAAATCTTGAATAATCAGTAACAACCCCAATGAAGCGTTGAGTTGAGCAAAATGCCCACTGTACAATCTAATTTTTCCGTGAATAACTGCTCCTAAAGCATAGACGACTAATAAATAAACGAAGTATGCCGCAAGGAAAACTTTGTATGCGCCATTATTGACAAATTCCTGTGACGGCACGACTTGATTCTCAATATAAGCTGCCACAATAGTAACTAAACTGACAATATTCCAACTGCTTCGCCAGGGCTTCCAATACTTAGTTTCCGTTACTTCTTCTTCAGCTAATTTTTGTGGTTGCTTATTAGTTGATGTAGCTGTATCTGCCATTTCCATCCCACCTACTCACTCAATTTTGGATCCCAATATGCTTGCTTAAGTAATTGAGAATTCTTAGTATCCTTCTTCAAATAACCAGCTTTTTTAAGTTGGGAAATATAATAATTCAAATCTTGTTTACCTTGAGATACGTTCAAATGAAAATGTTCATCCTTAATGATTTGAGTTACATTTTTCTGATTAATAAACTTAGTTTTAGAAACATAGCCTTTAGTAAGTTCGATCTTGGCAGTTTCTTCAGGATGCTTGTTGATCCATTCAGCAGCTTCTTGATAAGACTTGGCAATAGCTTTTGCCTTGGCTGGATTAGATTGAATTAAACGATTTGAGATATAAAGATAACAGCATGAGCCCATTTTCTTCATTCCCATGGCAGCCATTTTGTCGCTACCAGTTGAATTATTATTATCGATAATTGCTTTAAAACCACTTTCTTGTTGAGCTTGGTAAGCATATGGATCAACGGTACCAATGGCATCAACTTCACCCTTTTCAGCGGCTTTTGCCAATAAATCAGTACTAAATACTTTCCAAGTAACATCCTTTTTAGGATCTAATCCTGCATGAGTCAAAGCAATAGATGTTACATATTGAGGCGTTGAACCTTGAGCCGGAATACCAATAGTCTTACCTTTCAAATCTTTGACGCTAGTAATGTTTGAACCCTTTGGAACAAGTAATTTGATACATCCCTGATGGATACCGCCGACAGCTTTAATTTGTGCACCATTTTGAATTGCTGGTAAATATTGAAAATCACCATTTTGAGCATCATATTTACCACTAGCAAATCCAGCTTCCAAATCACTAATATCGCGCGGATTAGCAACTAAGTCCGCCTTCAAACCATTTTTCTTAAAAAATCCTTTTTCATAAGCAATGTAATTAGGCGCATTACATACCGAACCATCTTTGGCCGGAACTGTAATTGAACCGTACTTATAATCCTTACTTGTGGCACTCTTACTTGAATTGTTGCTACAACCTACTAATACAAATGTAATAGCCAGCACACCAACAATTAACCCAATAAATTTTTTAATCTTCATCCTCAAATCCCCCCAGTAATTTTGAAACAAAAAAACGCCCACTGTCACAATGACAAAGGACGTTCTCACGTGTTACCACCTTTATTCGAGCACCTCTCACGAGGCACTCCTCAATAAGAAAAAATTCTTCACCCGATAACGGCGGCAACCGACGCATTAATGCATATCAATTTGCGAACCATATTCAGTAATCACTAATCGTCGATTCTCAACAAACACGACTCTCTGTGTAGTAGTAAATTACTTACTCAAACGCAAAACTATTTTATTAGCTAAAAGTTGTTCAAATCCGCAAGCTAAATCGCTGATCAAGTCCTTGGGATCTTCGATTCCTACTGACAAACGTAAAAGCTGGTGACTAATACCTGCAGCTTTCAAATCTTTTTCTGACAATTCAGCGTGGCTCATCTTATAAGGAACCTCAACCAAACTCTCCACAGCACCAAGGCTTACAGCGAGTTGAATTATCCTCAGCCCCTCAACAAACTTTGTCGCATCAAAATCGTCACGAATTTCAAAGGAAACAATGCCACCATATCCGTTCGTTTCATCTTCAGCAATTTCGTGGTCGAGACTACCTTCGATTCCCGGATAATAAATTTTTGAAACCTCGGGACGACTCTGCAAGAACTTAACAATCTTTGCTGCGTTGCTCAAATGTCGGTCCATTCTGACCCCCAAAGTTTGAATCCCACGACGAACCAAATTGGAATCTTCTGGAGAAAGTACAGCACCAATACTATTTTGGTTAAAGTAAATTTTCTCAGCAATCTTTGGATCCTTGGCAACGGCCACTCCAGCGCAGACGTCGGAATGTCCGGACAAGTATTTCGTTGCTGAATGAATAACTACGTCAGCCCCCAAATCCAAAGGTCTCTGCAAGTATGGTGTTAAGAAAGTGTTGTCAACAATTGTCAGCAAGCCATGCTGCTTGGCAATTTTAGAAACATCTTTAACGCTGGTTACTTTCAATAATGGATTGGTAAAACTTTCGAAGTAAATTGCCTTGGTATTAGGTTGAATTGCTTGTTCAACTTCTTCCAAATTCTGGGTATCTACTTCAGTAAATTTCAAATCCCAACGTTTGAAAAATTCGTTAACCAATCTGAATGTTCCACCATAAATTTCTTTACCAATGATGATGTGATCGCCGGCTTTAAAAATTGAAAGCACAGCGTGAATTGCCGCAATTCCTGAAGAAAAGGCAAATCCACGGACGCCATTTTCAAGCAACGCAACTTGCTCCTCCAAATAATTTCTTGTTGGATTACCAGAGCGTTCGTAATCGTAATCAACTTTGGCACCAACTTTTGGATAAATGTAAGTTGATGAATTATATATCGGCACATTAACAGCACCTGTATTATTGTCATGTTGTGGTTTTCCGTGAACCAACTTTGTATCAAATTCAGTCATAAGAATTTTCCTCCTCTTCTTGAACAAAAAAGTCGCCCCCGCACAGAATTCATCTGTACAGGGACGACTATTAATCGTGTTACCACCCAAATTCGTGTTAATGTTGCCACTAACGCCTCTAAGGCACAAACATGCCCGGGATTTTATCGTGTTCCCCACGTACCTCAAGCTTGCACTATTGGTAATTGCTCGGAGCTCATGTTCGGAAAACTTTTAAGTCCACTCTTTCACTAACAGTGGTCGCTATCCAACTCTAATAATTTTCTTACTCTTCTCGTCAACACAAGTTATTTAATTGACACAAATATACGAGTCCTTCGATTGATTGTCAACACCGTTTTCTAATTTAATTTTAATAAAGTGAATTTATTTTTCTCTCTCCGAATATAGTTTTCTTCGAGCTTCACGTGCTTCGGCGTTAAGGGCTCTACGCTCTTCTTCAGTAACAACGTGTACTTGTCCGTGCCACAACCGATTATTTTCAGCTATAAGAGCATCTAATTCCTTCGCGTCTTTATTCATTCCATTTGGCTTTCTGTCTCAAATGTAATTTCCACTTTTCCTCTCGGACTTCTTCAGCAAGTATTTTCATTTCTTCTTTAGTTGCTACATGGATTTCACCATGCCAGAGTCGGTTATTTTCCGCTATCAATGCGTCTAACTCTTTCATATCATTATTCATCGAAACTTGCCTCCCGACATTTCATTCTCCACAAATTTTTCGAATCGTCTTCACGGAAATATTCTCGTGATAATTCTGGTCAATATACTCATGAACCAACTTACAGTCAGTCCCAAATTTTTTCTTTAGTGAACTAATAAAGCCTCTAGCTTCATCAGTTAAATTAGAATTTCTTGACTCACTCACACGAAATTTGCCACTAAACTTATTTTGAGCATGCTCTGCCGCAAGTTCAGCTTTCTTATCTTCCAGCAAATTTCTCAATTGAGAATTCTCATTTTGCAATTCTTCAACCGTATCTTCAAGATTTCCAATTCTTAAAATAAATTCTCCGACGACAGACTGATATTTTTTCACCTTATCAGAGTAATGTTGGTTATTTATTTTTAAATTTTCATATGTCAGCGCTGAAATAATTACTGAATCGGCACTTAATTGAAACACATTGGAGAGTTGTTTATATTTCTTGATACATTTGGTTGTTTCTACCTCATCAACGATATCAGATCTACGATAGGGCTGTCCTGAAAAATAACCTCGAGAGTGTTTAGTATAGTTGGCCTATGTTCCAGTTTTACTATCCTTCACATCCAAAATAAATTTCTCAAGTATCTCTTCAACTCGTTCAAAATCTCCATAGTGAATTACTAACAAGGGAACATTGTACTGCTTACAATAGAGAATCCGCGCTTGTCCATTTTTAGAAACTCGATTCCAGGCATCCATGGCCTCTGGAGTCTTGTTGATTGGAGCGTAATGCTGTGACCCATTATATTCAACTATTGCTTGAGACCCACCAATATCCAAAGCAAAGTCAACCGGTAAGAACGAACTATCATTTGGCGATTTTAAATCCTTAAAAATTTTTTCTCTAACGAATGAAATCTTTTTGCGAATTAAAATACTATTAACTAGATCCTCTCCCTTGGACATAACGAACAATCGTCTCCTTAAAAAACATCTTATTTATTAATATTTTAACTACTGTTTTAAGGTAAAACCACGAGTAAACGTTTCAATGAAAAAGACTATATTTTTGATGTAATTGTTCATATTTAAACTAATTTATATTAAATACTTATGATTTCCATTTACTTTTGAATTCTTTTACTATTCGTGCATTTTCTTCTTTGTGCTCTTCTTTATGTTTTTTAATTGCGTCAATTGATCTTTGCCTTTCCTCAGGGGTCTCCTCATGTGGCGGATATTTTAACATCAATCGATTATTCTCGTCGATCAATTCATCCAAATCCATATTTTCATAATCTAATTTACGTTCACTCATTCTCGACATTTCCAATATTAAAATCGGCATTTTAAAGTGATACCACACTCAGCAGTTTTCCGTGTAATTGTTCATATTTATCTTAAATGAAAAGAAATAATCACTAACATTTCTTATTAAATTTGTTTTCAGCGTATTCTTTCATAATCCTTGCTGTTTCTTCTTTGTGTGCTTCTCTGTATTTATTCAATTCTTTCACGAATCTTTCCTTTTCCTCTGGTGTCTCTTCATGTGGTGGATACTTTAACATTAATCGATTATTCTCGTCGATCAATTCATCCAAATCCATATTTTCATAATCTAATTTACGTTCACTCATTCTCGACATCTCCCAAATATTTATTTACTAGCCATTTACTTGTCACTGAATTTAAAATCATATAGCCATTAGGCAAAGTTTCTGCTCTTAAATGTGAAGAGTAATAATCTCGAAGGTTTGTCTTTGGCATAAACCTAACATACCCTTGACCACCATTATCAACACTTGCTCTAGCCGCAATGGCGAATAGGTGTCCACCAACTCCATCTAAACCGTTACCGTGACCTATGTTTTTCGGAGCAGATTCAACTAATTTCACTTTTACAAAACCATCATCAATCTCAAAACAAATGAGTCCTTGAATTTGGTCTGATCCAACTGTCGATAATTGGATAATGCTATTTTCTGGCCTATTTTCCATTTCCCAATCAAATCTCCAGCCTAATTTCTTCAACCGTTTTGAAAATTGAATATTTACCGATATTTCCTTGTAATATGTTTTATATCGTTGACCTGTACTTGAATCTTCCAAACAATCCGTCAACTTGTCTATCAAAATATCTACTTCATTGTTTTGATTATTGATAACGACTTTATCCTCGTAATTTCTATTTAATTTGATACTAGAAATTACGAGGAATATTCAAAAAAATCTTCTATCTTTCAAAATAAGAATCAATTGGTCTACCTACATCTATAACACATACCAGACCCCATTACTTCAAAACAACAAAATGAGTGCTCCACCATGCCACATTCGTTCTCCTATGCCCGATACCAGTCAATCTCAAATCATTTTGACTCAAAAAAATAAGCTCGATTTCCATTTAGAAATCGAGCTTATTTTATATTTCTATATCAACATGGCTAATCCATCTGAATCGAGGATTTTTACTTTTAATCCTTTATTTTCTAACAGATTGTCGTCGGCCATCTTGGTTAATTTCCGGCTAATTGTTTCAGGCGTTGTGCCTAAATAGGTCGCAATGTCTTTCTTCTTTAAGGGGAGTGTAAATCGTTCTTCATCGAGTCCGGCACTTGTTTCTAACAAGTAATTGGCGAGCCGGCTTTCAACACTGGCAGTCGTTACCTCAGTGTTTTGTTGCTCGAGTTGTGTGATTCGTTGTCCGAAAGCATTTACCATGTTGACTGCTAACTCAGGGGAAGTTTTCATCAACTTTTGGAAGTCGTTTCGGGAAATTGAACAGACATCGGTATCCATTAACGTTTGGGCAAAACTATTACGTTCGTCGTTTTCGAATAGTGCTGCCTCTCCGTCAAAATCGCCTGTTTGGAGAATCCGAATCATTTGTTCCTTACCGTTTGCAGCAATCTGGAAAACTTTTGCCTGTCCATGAGCAATGATCATCAATGAGTCTGCGTTGTCACCGGCATGGTATAAGAATTCACCACTCTTATAGTGATGCTCAGAAACAATTTCTGCCAATGTGGCAATATCGCGTTCTGGTAATGATTGAAAAATTGTAACAAGTGACAAACAGTCTTCATCTGTGTGTTCGTGGGCTAGTTTTACCATAGTGATTGCTCCTTATTGTAAAAATTTAATCTTCGTCATCGTCATCTTCGTCGTCTTCAAGTCCTTCAGTAGCAGTTTTGCCAAGAAGTGCTTGATAGATACGGATTTGGTGATTATTCCAGCCATATAAATCAATCAATAATTTGTTGAAAGCTGGACGGCCTTCTTTTTCAGCCAATTTAATTGCACGTGTCACAAACATATTATCAGTTACGAAATCATCAACAACCGTTTGAAGCATTTCGTCTGCGTCGAGATATTTGTTCTCACCGTGTTCTTCCAACATAGTATATTCTTTATACTCGTCAGTTGTCGAAGATGGAATCTCACCTTCATCTAATAGTTGCTCAGCAATCTTCTCATACCAGTCATAGTTTTCAAAAATTGTTTGTCCGATTACTGCTTTATAACTTTCAGCATTTGGGCCTTTCACGAACCATTCAATTTGGTGCAATTTCATATTCATAATCATACGATTTGATAAAACATGATTAGTCATTGCTCCAGCTGTTGGTGTGTGGTGGTCAATATCGACTTGTTTTTGTTCTGCTTGAAACTTTGCTTCAATAGTTGCTTGTTCTGACATTATGCAGCCTCCTTAACTTTGATCTTCTTAACTTCGTATCCTAATTCAGTAATAACTTTTCCTAATTGGTCAGCTGAAACTTTGCTTTCATCAAAGTCAGCCTTTACTTTACCAGCATTGAACAAAACCTTGACGTCAGAAACACCGTCTTGATTTTGAACTGCCTTTTGAATTTTTGTCATACATGATGGGCATGTTAATTCGCCTAATTGTAAAATTGCTTTTGCCATAATTTGTTTCCTCCTTAATCGTTAAACCTATCATAGTACCTATTTGCGAGTTTTAAATTGATCTATGTCAAGAAAATCAAATTTATCTTAATAATCTCATCGCATTAAAGATAACTACTAAAATACTTGCTTCGTGAACGAACATTCCACTTGCCATTTGGATTATTCCAACTAACAAACCTAATAGAAGTAAAGCAACTGTTCCAACAGCAATGGTGATGTTTTCTTTAGTATTGGCAACTGTTTTCTTGGCTAAAATATATGCATGTGCAAGTGATTTGAAACTTGATTTTACCAAGACAATATCAGCTGTATCGATGGCAACGTCAGTACCTGTTCCCATTCCGATACCAATATCAGCTGTGGCAAGTGATGGACTATCATTAATTCCGTCACCAACGAAGGCTACATTTCTACCTTCAGCTTTAAATTGTTTAACAAATTCAACTTTTTGTTCAGGTAGTAATTCAGCATGAACTTCATCGATTGGTAGTTTTTCTGCAACTCGTTGAGCAGCCAATCTGTTATCACCAGTTAACATTACAATCTTTGTCATACCGGCTTTCTTAAGTGCTGTGAGTCCTTCAAATGCATCTGGTCTTAACTCATCATTAACACCAACAATTAATCTAATTTCTTTGTTAATTGCCATCATAACGATTGAATCTCCGTCGTCTAATCTGGCATCGATTGCTGCTCTGTTTTCTGGAGTAATTTCCACTCCATTATTTTGCATCAATCTTTCATTACCAACTAAAATTTCTTGTGAATCGTCTGAACCAACCATTCCTTGGCCTTTTACAGTATCAAGCTCTGGGATCTTTGGCAAATCTTTGATTCCTTCATTAGAAACGTATTTTGTAATGGCACGTCCTAATGGGTGATCTGAATTGCTTTCAACGGCTGATAAGATTGCCATGTCAGCATTCTTGTCAGTTCCGAATGAATCCATTTTTGAAACAGTCATCTTACCAGTTGTTAATGTACCAGTTTTATCCAAAACAAGTGTATCAACGTGTGAAAAGCTATTTACCGCATTTCCACCTTTCATCAAAATACCGTTTTTAGCACCGTTACCAATTCCGGCAACGTTTGAAACTGGAGCACCAATGACCAAGGCACCAGGGCATCCAAGAACTAGGACAGTGATGGCTAACTCAAAATTCTGAGTAAAAATCCAAACTAGAATTCCGATTACTAAAACAGCGGGAGTGTAATATGTAGCAAACTTATCAATAAATCTAGCAGCAGGAGACTGGCTATCTTGAGCCTCTTCAACGAGTTCAATAATTTTACCAAAAGTTGTATCTTCACCAACTGTCGAAGTTTCGACCGTGATTGTTCCATTATCAATTAGTGATCCAGCGAAAACTGAATCGCCGTCTTCTTTTTCAACTGGAGCAGACTCACCCGTAATAGAAGCTTCATTAACGTATCCAGTTCCGTCAACGATTTTTCCATCAACAGGAATTTGTCCACCGGGTTTAACCACAACGTGGTCTCCGGCGTCTAAGTCGTCAATATCTACAGTCGAAATATTTCCTTCATCATCTATTAATTCGGCTTGTGTTGGTGCCATTTGAGTCAAATCTTTAACAGAGGAACGTGTCTTTTGTAATGTTCTCTGTTCCAAATAATTTCCGAATAGGAATAAGAAAGTAACAACGGCTGATTCTATATATTCACCGATTATGAAAGCTCCGATAACAGCGATTGTTACTAACAGGTCAATACTGATGACCTTATTCTTTAAAGCTGAGAATGCGTGAATTGCGATCGGAATAGCACCTAAGATACTGGCAATAATCATTAAGATGTTAGCAACCAGTTCAATTTTAACTAAATATGTAAAGAACAAACTAGCAACAATTAAGATACCAATAACAGCAGTTAATTGATTTTGATGTTTTTGTAACCATATATTAAATTTCATGTTTTTGTTCCCCTTTCAACTTACAAATCACATTGTATGGGGTTTTGAGGTAAATAAAATTGACGCTCATCAAGTTTTTAAATTAATTTAGTAATTTTTTTTATAATTATCTTTCACATCTAAAAAGAGGCCGAAACCATTATAATAATAGGGATAAAACTAATTCGATCTAATTTTGGCACTCGATATTTTCATGAAAATTTGTTTTGAGCTGTTGCAACCTCATAATTCCTGTGCTATTGTATATGAAAATTAGAAATTAATTAAATTTATGAAAGCAGGACTAAGAAATGAAATTGTCAGCTAAACAAAACACGTTAAGCATATCATCTTCATGGTATTACTACTTTATCAACGAGTGATCGCGACCTTCGGGTGTGTCGGTCACGGCACATTCGATAAAGTAGCCTTTTAACGTGTTTACTTGATCGAGTGATTATAAAAATTACACTTGGTTGAGTAGGACAATTTTTCATTGACTGTTTATTAGCGGTCGACCAAGTGTATTCCAACACTTGATCGACCGCTTTTTTCATACCAAGAAGTGCTTCGCACTTCTTGGTAACAAAAGAATAAATATAAAAAATACTAAAACCAAAGAGGGAATTTTCAATGAAATACATGACAGCAGGAGAAAGCCACGGACCAGAGGAAATCGCAATTATAGAGGGTATCCCATCGGGATTACACATTTCCGAAGAAGACATCAATAAAGAATTAGCTCGTCGCCAACATGGTTATGGACGTGGTCAACGCCAAGTCATTGAAAGCGACACAGTCAAATTTCTTTCTGGAGTTAGACATCAAGAAACACTGGGCTCGCCAATTACATTGAACGTTCACAACGACGATCATAACCACTGGGCCAGCATCATGGCACCTAACGACGTTGAGACTGATGAAAATTCAGTTAGAAAAGTAATGAGACCTAGACCAGGACATGCCGACTTAGTCGGTGGCATGAAGTATCGCCACTTCAAGGATTTAAGAAATGTCTTGGAACGATCGTCAGCTAGAGAAACAGTCATGAGAGTGGCAGTTGGAGCAGTCGCAAAACAACTACTAAAAGAAATAGACATCGATGTTCATGGATTTGTTTTAAACATCGGTTCAGCAAAAACTAACTTAGATAAATTAGAGAATTTTAAGAAACTAGATGACATTCGCCAAGTATCTGAAAGTTTCCCAACTAGAACCTTAGATGAGGAAACCGACAAGAAAATGCAAGCAGTTATCGACCAAGCTAAAAAAGAAGGAAACACTGTTGGAGGCACTGTTCAAGTTTTCGCCACAGGAGTTCCTGCAGGACTTGGCTCTTATGTAACTGCCGACGACAAACTTGATGCAAAAATCGCCAGAGCAATTGTTGGAATCAATGCCTTTAAGGGAGTTGATTTCGGAGGCGGATTTAACAACGCTGAGAAATTTGGAAGTCAGGTAATGGACGAAATCTTTTGGTCAGAGGACAAAGGATTCTATCGAGGCTCAGACAACCTTGGTGGATTCGAAGGTGGAATGACAACCGGTGAAATGATTGCTGTAAGAGGCGTTGTCAAACCAATTCCTACCTTATATCGTCCAATGCATTCCGTTGATATTGATACGCACGAAGAACACAAAGCAAGTATTGAAAGATCAGACACAACGGCAGTTACCGCCGCAGCCGTAATTGCCGAAAGTATGGTAGCAATCGAAATTGCCAAAGCAATCTTAGACAAGTTCGATAGCGACAACTTAGGAAGATTAAAAGAACAACTAAAAGCTTACAAAGAAGAAATCAAAGAATTCTAAAGGAGAAATTATTATGGATGAAGATACGAGAAATATACATGCTTTAAAAATGTTAGCTGTTGAAGCTATCTCAAACGCAAATTCTGGTCACCCCGGAATCGTTCTCAGTGTGGCACCTATGCTTTACACATTAGCCACAAGACATTTAGTCGTTGATCCCGAAACTCCAGATTGGATTAATCGTGACAGATTAGTTCTCTCAGCTGGACATGGTTCAGCACTGCTATACAGTCACCTTCATCTATCAGGATTCGATTTAAGTATGGATGATTTGAAACGATTCAGACAACGTGGTTCACGTACACCAGGACATCCCGAATTTGGTGCAACACCTGGTGTTGATGCAACTACTGGACCAATTGGACAAGGCGTTGGTATGGCCGTTGGTATGGCTGTCGCTCAAAAGAGACTAGAGGCAAAATTTGGTAACTTGATGGATCACTTCACATTCGCAATTGTCGGTGATGGTGATTTAATGGAAGGAATTTCTCACGAAGCTGCTGAATTTGCTGGTATCAATAATCTAAATAAACTAGTCGTGTTATACGATTCAAACGATGTTTCATTGGATGGACCAACTAGTCGCTCATTCAAAACTAATCAAAGAGATCGTTTCGCAGCATACGGCTTCGATACCTTCCTAGTTGAAGATGGTGATGACATCGACGCAATCGATGAAGCAATCACTAAAGCAAAGGCTTCACCAAATCCAGCATTCATCGAAATCAGAACTATCATTGGTGAAGGTGCTCCTAACCAAGGAACCAACAAAATTCACGGCGCCCCACTAAATGACGATGCTCTACAAGTATTGGAAGACAATCTAGACTGGCATGAAGCTCCATTCACAGTTCCTGACGACGTAACAACTTCCTTCCGGGAAAAAGTTTTCGACCGGGGCCATGCAGCACATGTCGCTTGGGGTAAAGAATTAGCTGAATCTTCACAAAAGGCTGAAATCCTCCACGACTTCGAAGTTCCTGTTTCAGTTGATGGAACAAAATTAACTACTTTCAAACCTGGCGAAAAAGATGCTGGTAGAAAAGTTGGTCACACTGCTATGAACGACATCGCCAAACAAGTTCCAAACTTAATTGGTGGAGCTGCCGACCTTGCTTCCTCAACTAAAACAGAAATTGAAGATGGCGGAACTTTCTCAGCCGACAATCCAACTGGTAAAAACATCCCCTTCGGTGTTCACGAATTCGGAATGAGTACAATCATGAATGGTATCGCCCTACACGGTGGTTTGAAAGTCTTCGGTTCAACTTTCGCAGTTTTCTCAGATTACTTAAAAGCTGGTATTAGATTGAGTGCTTTGCAAAAACTTCCTGTTATCTACATCTTCACTCACGACTCAATCGCCGTTGGACAAGATGGACCAACTCATCAACCTATCGAGCAACTTTCTGGACTTCAAAGCATCCCTAACCTAAATGTTGTTAGACCAGGAAGTCCTAATGAAATTGTTTCTGCTTGGAAGATGGCTATCGAATCAACTAATCGCCCAACCGTAATGTTCTTGAGCCGTCAAGACATTCAAGAATTGCCAGCTGACAACTCAGCTACATTGCTAGAAAAACGTGGTGGCTACGTTGCTAACTTTGAAAAAGGTAACTTGTCAGCAATCCTTCTTGCTACTGGTACCGAACTAGAATTAGCTAAAGCTGCACAAAAAGAACTAGAAAAAGACAATATCTTTGCTAGAGTTGTATCTATGCCGGATCAAGCTAAGTTCTTGCAACAAGATATTTTATACCGTGAAAGTGTTCTTCCTAACAACCAACGCCGCCGCATCGCTATCGAAATGGCTTCACCACTTGGCTGGGCAAATGTTGTTGGCCTTGATGGCAAGATCATTGGAACTGAAACTTTCGGTGAATCAGCTAAACCTGATGAAGTTATCGAAGACTTCGACTTCACAGTTGATAACGTAGTTTCATCAGTTAAGAATTTACTCTTCAAAATGGAAAAGGTGGGATAACATGCCAAAAGCTTTATACGGGTTAATCGGCTACCCTGCACTGCATTCTAAATCACCACGAATGCAAAATGCCGCTATGGAAAATTTAAATATTGATGCAATGTACAAAGCTTTTGAATTCGCACCTACAAAAATGGATGAAGAAATCAAGAAACTTAAATTACGTAACATCCAAGGTTTTAACGTCACCATGCCATATAAAAAGGCCATCATCAACTACTTAGATGAGGTCGATCCAATTGCCGCAAAACTCCAATCAGTAAATACCGTTAAACGTATCAACGGCAAGTGGGTCGGAACTTCAACTGATGGTGCTGGCTTCTGGCACACAATTAAGAATGATCCTAAAAAAGTTGTTCTAATCGGAACTGGCGGTGCCGCACGAGCAATTATCGCTAGTAAACCTGACAACATTGAATTAAAAGTTTTCAATCGCAACTCACAACGATTTTCTGGCCACGCTCAACAAATGCAAGAATTGTTTGGGATTGAACTTAAAAAACTATCTGATATTGAACAAGATCTAGGTGATACTGATTTAATCATCAATGCCACTAACGCTGGAATGCGTGACAATGAAAGCGTCCTTAGCCAAGAAAACTTTTTACAGGCAAAGAGTTCTTGTCACGTGATTGATATTATTTACCGAGATTTCCCAACTAGATTCATGGAAAACGCTAGAAATGCCGGATTGACTGCTGAAAATGGATTAAACATGCTAATAGCCCAAGGCGTGCTTAGCTTTCAAATCTGGTTTGGACAAACTGCACCTGAACAACTTATGACCGAAATGGTTCACAACTAAACTAAAACAAAAAGAGGAATAATAATGATTATCGAATTAAAGAATGTAGAAGACGCTAACAAAGTAATGGAACAAGCTAATGCTAAGAAATTGGAACATGTTTTCCAACATAACAATCGTGTCGGATTTGTTGACCAAAATGCTTTAGGTGACGTACCTTTCGAAATTGATAATGTTGAACAAGTAATTACTGAGCACCCTGCCGCAATTCAAGCAAGTCGACTTTTCCACCCAGAAAATACTGTTATCAAAACTGAACATAGTGTAATTGGTGACGGAGGATTCGCATTAATCGCTGGTCCTGACTCAATTGAATCAGCTGAACATGTTCTCTTAATGGGTAAAGATGTTCAAGAATCTGGTGCTACATTGCTACGTGGTGGTTCATTCAAACCTCGTACAAACCCATACAGTTTCCAAGGTCTTGGCGAAGAAGGACTCAAATGGCACCGTGAAGCTGCCGATAAATTAGGCATGGACATGGTTACTGAGATCATGGATACCAGAGACCTAGAAATGATCGACAAATACACTGATATGTTCCAAATTGGTACACGTAACATGCAAAACTTTGCTTTGTTAAAAGCTGTTGGTAAAACTAACAAACCAGTTGTTCTAAAGCGTGGTATGTCAGCTACGATTGACGACTTATTGAACGCATCTGAATACATTGCTGCCGGTGGTAACCATCAAATTATCTTGATGGAACGTGGAATTAGAACTTTCGACAACAAATACACTCGTAATACATTCGATGTTTCTGCTATCCCTGTTTTGAAAGACTTAACTCACTACCCAGTAATCGGTGACCCATCTCACGCTGCTGGTGTTACTAAATTTGTTGAACCAATTGGTCTTGCTGCGGCCGCTGCTGGTGCTGACGGTTTGATGGTTGAAATCCACAACCACCCTAAGGAAGCCTTCGTTGATGGTAAACAAGCTCTAACTCCAGCACAATTTGATCATCTAGCAAAAGTTGCTACAGACATCCACAATCTAGTGAAAGAAGAAAAATAAATGATTACCGTAACTCTACCTACTAAAAAGTATGACGTGAAAATTGAAATGGGACTTGGCCGCAAAATTGGTGAGACCGTTAAAGAGGTTTGGTCAAAACGAAAAGTCATCGTGGTTACTGATGAACAAGTTGGCGACTTATACCTTCATACAACAATTAATGAATTGAAAAAAGCTGATTTTGACGTCATAACCGCAACCGTACCCGTTGGCGAAAAATCGAAAAGTTTAAAGTTTGTCGGTGAAATCATCGAAACCATGGCAGACAACGGATTCACCCGCGGTGACGGTGTAATTGCACTAGGTGGTGGAGTTGTCGGTGATTTGTCCGGAACCGTCGCAAGTTTGTACATGCGTGGTATCGCCTTTATCCAAATTGCTACCTCATTGACTGCTATGGTTGACTCAAGCGTCGGTGGTAAAACCGCCGTTAATCTTGGCAAAGTCAAAAACATCATCGGATCCTTCTACCAACCAGATTTAGTTATCATCGATCCAATCTTCTTGAATAGCTTATCTGAACGCAATCTTGTCGAAGGATACGGCGAAGTTGTTAAGTGCAGTGCCCTCGAAGGTGGCGACTTTTTCGACCTGACTGGAAAAATTAATAAAGTGGACGATATTTTATCAAACGCACCCGATTTAATTGAACGGTCAGTCAATTTCAAAGCCAATGTGGTCATGAAAGATGAAAAAGAAAGCAACCTCCGTCGAATTTTAAACTTCGGTCATACATTAGGACATGCCATCGAGCTTCTCGCTGACGGAAAATTAATGCATGGTGAAGCCGTTGCAATTGGTATGGTGACTATTTCCCAATGTTTCGAAAAAACTGGTGTCACACCCGCTTCTGTGACCTCAGCAATTCAAACAAGATTGGAATCTGTTGGATTACCAACATCATCTAATCTAATCGGTACAGATGCGTTTTTCGACCATCTCAAAAACGACAAAAAAAATGACCACGGAACATTGAATCTTGTAGCACTCAAAAACATCGGAGAACCTATCATTGTCCCAACTAAGTTAACTGAAATGCCTGAATTTGTTTCAGGACTAACAGTTAAATAACCAAATCCTAAGGAGATCAAAATGAAACAACTACCAACAACAGCCAATGGACTACACGGAAGTGTCGTAGTTCCCGGAGATAAAAGTATTTCACATCGTGCCATGATGTTTGGAGCTATGGCAACCGGAACGACAAAAGTTTTACGACGTTTAGACTCTGCTGATGTCTCTAGTACGATTAGTGTTTTGAAATCCTTAGGAGCAAAAATAACCGAAAAAGATAACAACATCACCGAAGTTGTTGGAACCGGTGTTGCTGGTTTGAAAAGCCCCAATCAGCCATTAGACATGGGAAACTCGGGTACCTCTACCCGACTTTTAACCGGACTAATTACTGGTGCAGGTTTGAACGCCACGATTACCGGCGATAGCAGCCTTTCAACTCGTCCGATGGATCGAGTAACTGTACCTTTATCCGAAATCGGAGGTACTTTTACTTCCGACCATGGTCATTTGCCATTAACAATTGAGGCGTCAAAATTAGACACTGAGATTCATCAAACTTTGAAAGTAGGTTCAGCTCAAGTTAAAAGTGCCATCCTCTTGGCAGGCTTAGCTGCTGGATCAGATACATTCGTCACTGATTCCTTCCATACTCGAAATCATACCGAACAAATGCTTCCAAAATTTGGTGTAAAAGTTGAGACTTCTGGCGACACGATTCACATCCCCGCCAATCAAAAATTGCAGGCAACTGAAATCGAGGTCCCTGGTGATATTTCATCAGCAGCCTACTGGCTAGTAGCCGGTCTCATTACTCCTAATAGTAAATTGACCATCAAAAACGTCGGGGTTAATCCCACTCGTATCGGCATCATCAAAGTTCTTCAAGATATGGGTGGAGACATTACCATCGATACGAAAACTGATTTCGGTGAACCAATTGCTGATATTACCGTTAAAACTAGCCAACTTCATGGAGTCGAAGTTGGCGGTGACATCATTCCTTCCTTAATTGATGAAATCCCCGTAATCGTTTTAGCTGCTACTCAAGCAACTGGCAAAACAGTTATCAAAGATGCCGCCGAATTAAAAGTTAAGGAAACCAATCGAATTGACACGGTTCAAGAAGAATTAAATAAGCTAGGTGCAAATGTAATTCCAACAGACGACGGATTTATTATTGATGGTCCCGCAAAGCTTGCCAGTAGCGGAGTTCACGTTTCTGGACACGGAGATCACCGAATTGCGATGATGCTATCTATTGCAGCCTTGGTCACCAATGGTACTATTACTTTAGATGATGATGAGAGTGTAAAAATCTCATATCCAACATTTTTCAATAACTTGGAAGGACTCGTAAAATCATGACAAAAGTAATCGTAGATGGCCTTGGCTCAATGGGAAGCTCATTAGCCGAAAAATTAGAAGACAATAACTATTATGTTGTTGGTATCGATGATAATCCCTCAACAACTAGAATTGCCCTCTCTGAAAATGTAATTAATGAAGTTGGTACTTGGAATGAAAAAACTGCTCAAGATGCTGACTTAATCATTTTGTGTACTCCAGTTTCTGTAATTATTAAGCAATTGGATGCATTGAAAAAAATGAATTTAAGCGAAAACACAATTGTTATGGATATCGGTTCGACTAAGGGTGAAATTCTCCAAGCAGCCAAAGGACTACCTAACTTCATTGGTGGACACCCAATGATTGGTACAGAGAGAAAAGGTATCGTCGGTCGTGATAAAAACATGTTCAAAGGCACTCCATTTTTCTTAATTGGTGACACTAGTTTGGCAGAGAAAGTTACAAACCTTTTGGCCCCATTGGAATCTGACTTCCAACAATTATCTGCTGATGAACACGACAATTTAACTGCTGCTATTAGTGCTTTGCCTCACCTTGTGGCTTATGCTCTGACTGATTCCGTTGATAAAATGCTTCCTGATAACAAATTGAACTGGCAAAATCGTGTTGCTGGTGGCTTTTCTGATACAACTAGAATTGCAAAATCTAACCCTAGTCTCTGGACTGACATTATTGTTTCTAATAAAGAACAAATTTTGGCTGGTTTGGATGACATGATTCAAACTCTTTCTGACTATCGTGAGGATCTCGCAAACGACGACAATGAAGGTTTAAATAAGAAAATATCTAAAGCTCAAGAAATTAGAAAAAAGGTAGGTGAGTCTGAAAATGGCTGACACTGTTATGTTAATTGGCTTCATGGGCGCTGGCAAAACGACTGTTGGACAACAACTCGCCCAAGCTACTAATCAGAAATTTTTAGATTTAGACGATGAATTCGTCAAAGAAACTGGATCTTCCATTAATGATTTTATGAACGCAAATGGTGAAAGTGGTTTCCGTAAAATGGAAACTAAGATTCTCGAAAATCGCCTTGCTAGTCCCGGTGTTATCAGTACTGGTGGTGGAATTATTGAATCTGACACTAACCGTCAAGTTATCAAAGACAGTGGTGCAACGGTTATTTTCTTGCAGGCCGATTTTGCAACTATTTTGCAACGTTTGTCTTCTGACACTGACCGTCCCCTACTCCGTCAACTTTCGATGAAAGAATTGACTGACCGTTGGGAATTCCGCCAACCTCTTTATAATGAGGTGGCTAATGCTGTGATTATGACTAACGGTAAGAGTCCTAACAAAATCGTTCATGAACTAACTAATATGCTTTCTTTGGAAGATGATTCATTAGTCTCTTTAAGAAGTGAGATTGACAGTCTCGATCGTCAAATTCTAAAGCTGATTTCTGAGCGAGTTAATGTTGTCAAAGAGGTCGCTGCGGTTAAGAAGCTAAATGGCATTTCAGTGGTTCAACCTAATCGGATGGACCAAATCAGACAAGAACTCAAAGAAGAGTTCCAAACTGATCCTAATATTTCAGATGAGCTGATTGATGATTTAGTAAGTCTCCTTACTCAAACAGCAATAAATAAAGAACAAGATATAGTAAAGTAGTGTAACGGCGTTGCACTACTTTTTTGTATATGTAAAAGGCTTTTGGCAGACTTACATTAACTATGAGTGCTTAATTAGAACTGAGGAGAGATTCAATGCATATCGGAAAAAACATTTCTCAACTACGACAAAACAATCACTGGTCCCAGGATGATTTAGCTGACAAATTAAAGGTTAGTCGCCAGACCATCTCAAATTGGGAAACTGGTCGAACTTATCCTGACATTACTAGTTTGACAATGCTATCTGATATCTTTGAAATCTCTCTAGATGATCTAATTAAGGAGGATATTCCACTGATGAAAAACAAAATCAAGCAAACTCAAATATGTTGGCTAGGCTTTGGCATCATCGGAATCATGATTTTAACCTACGCATGTCTCTTAGTATTGAAATGGTCAGTTCCTATTGGTTCATTATTAGTTGGCGCCACCACAGTGTTTGGGCTATACATTATCTTCAAATTTATGAAAGTCACCAATACTGCTAATTTGAAGACATTCAAACAAGTTATAAGTTACGTCGCTGGAAAACCTATTGAATCAGCCAAACAAAGCAAATCAAAAGTTATTGTTCAGTCTATCATTGGCGCTATTATCGGACTCGGAATTGGCGCAGTATTAGTTTGGTTAATCTTCCACTTTGTTTTACACGTTCTTTAATTTTTGAAAAGAGGTAAAACTCATGGCTGGATTAGAGGACAAAGATTATTTATTACGGCAATATAGCCAAATGGCGAAAGCTCTTGCCAGCATGTTAGGAAAAGATGGAGCACAACAATTAGTTCATTTTGAAATTACACAATCAGAAACCAAAAAATCACCTGCCAAAAACGGCAAGTGATTTTTTTAGTTTTCATCGTTGTCTTCATCAATCAATTGATTGATTAATTCGTCATTATGTTTACCTTGATTTAGTTCTGTTAATTCTCCAGTGGAGCTATAAACAGTCCATTCAGCAAGATTCACAATGTGGTCGCCAATTCGTTCGAGCATTCGATCAACCATCAAATAACTAGATCCAGTGTTAGCGTGTAAAACATCACTTTGCATAGCATTAGTTATTAAAGTTCTGGTTGTAATATACTGCTTATCGACTTTTAAGTCTTCCTTAGCAACATCTCTGGCAGCTTCTTGATCATTTCTAACGTAAGAGTCCAAAGCTTGTTCTAACATGGTTCGAATTTTTGCAGTGATATCCGCAATTCGTTTTTCAACAATCGGTAATCGACCATTTTTGTCCACACGAATTGTCTCTTGGGCGATACTAACAGCATGATCACCAATTCGTTCCAAGTCTGAACTAGCTTTTAAAATAACCATGATAACTCGTAGATCCGTTGCCACTGGTTGTTGCAAAGCAATAAAATCAAAAGCTTCTTTTTCGAGACTGACTTCCTCTCTATTAGTGTTTTGGTCATTTTCAATTACTTCCTTAGCCAATTTTTTATCATGGGTCGTAAACGCCTTGGTAGCTTGATAAATTTGTTCGCTGGTATTAATTCCCATTTGCATGAATTGATCATGTAACTGAGCCAATTCACTTGATAATAGCTTACGCATTTATTGTCCTCCGGTTCTGGATCCATCATTTTTTGGCCTAACCAAAATCACCAGATAAATAATCAGAAGTGGCTGGCATTGATGGATCGTTAAATAATTTTGTTGTCTTATCGTATTCTACAACGTGACCTAAGTGGAAAAACGCAGTGTAATCACTGATACGAGT
Source organism: Companilactobacillus ginsenosidimutans (assembly GCF_001050475.1). Lineage (NCBI taxonomy): Bacteria > Bacillati > Bacillota > Bacilli > Lactobacillales > Lactobacillaceae > Companilactobacillus > Companilactobacillus ginsenosidimutans. The sequence continues at coordinate 1,600,736 of NZ_CP012034.1, forward strand.
GGCTTGTGCCATACTGTGAGTAACAATGATAATTGTATATTTCTTCTTAAGTGCCTTAACAGTTTCTTCAATCTTCAGTGTAGAAATAGGATCTAAGGCACTGGCCGGTTCATCAAGTAAAAGAATTTCTGGTCGCATAGCAATTGAACGAGCAATACATAAACGTTGTTGCTGTCCACCCGAAAGGGCCAAAGCACTCTTACTTAATTCATCTTTTACTTCATCCCACAAAGCTGCTTCTTTCAAACTACTTTCAAGTCGTTCTTCCAAAACATTCTTATCGTGGATTCCGTTACTTTGTAAGCCAAACAAGATATTTTCTTTAATAGATTTAGCAAATGGATTTGGCATTTGAAATACCATTCCAATTTGCTTTCTTACTTCGTACACATTAACTTTTTTAGCATTGATGTCAGTATCTTTGTACATAATTTTTCCATCAACACGGGCCAATTTGTCATTCATACGATTTAGACATCTAAGATATGTAGATTTACCTGATCCAGATGCCCCAATCAATGAAGTAACTTGATTTTTTGCAAACTGAAGATTTGCGTCAAAGATGGCATGGCTATTACCATAGTAAACTTGTAGATTTTCTGATGAGATTTCAATTTCATCGCTAACCTTCGCAATGGAATTTTCTTCAAGATTGTATGTTTTCATAATATGCCTACCTCGTCGCTGTCATCTTCTTGTATAGCCAATTTCCAATGAATCTGGCCCCTAAATTGAATGCTAAAATTACGATAATTAATACGGCAGATGATGCACTTGAGATTAAGTGCGCATCTGGTGTAACACTCTCGGTGTTCAGTTTCCAAATGTGAACAGCCAATGTTTCAGCTGGACGCATCGGATTCAAAAAGCTTGATGGATCAAATAAATTCCAGTTTCCATAATCTACAGTTGGCGCACTTTGACCAGCAGTATAAATTAAAGCTGCGGCTTCACCAAAGACACGTCCAGCACTTAAGATAACACCAGTCAAAATACCAGGTAATCCAACTGGTAAGATAATCTTAGTGATAGTTCTCCAATCAGAAAGTCCAAGAGACATCCCTGCTTGTTTTTGTAAATTTGAAACACTGTTAAGAGATTCTTCGATACTTCTTGTCAAAAGTGGCAAGTTGAAAAATGTTAATGCAATGGCACCAGATAAAATTGAGAAACTTAGTTTTAATTGAATAACTAAGAACAAGTAACCGAATAAACCAACAACAACTGAAGGTAGCGAACTTAAAACTTCGATTGTTGTTCTAATCAAACTAGTAAACCAGTCGTCTGGAGCATACTCAGCTAAATAAATACCTGATCCCAATGCAATTGGGAACGAAATTAATAAGGTTAAAACCAGTAGATAAAGTGAGTTAAAAAGTTGATCACGGATACCACCACCTGAGCTAAAAGCCTGAGCAGATGATGTTAGGAAATGCCAAGAAATGTTTGGAACACCATTCCATAGAATATATCCAATAAGAAACAACAGAATTAAAACAACGATACCTACTAATCCGTAGATGACACCTGTTGCGATATTATTTGTACGTTTAGGATTCATTTTTTAATACTGCCTTTCTTACCAATAAATCTAACTAATAAGTTGAAGAATAGTGACATGAATAAGAGAATCAATGCTAATGACCAAAGTGCGTTATTTGGCAATGTTCCCATTACTGTATTTCCAACATCTGTGGTTAATTTACTAGTCAAAGTTGATGCGGGTGATACTAGGTTTTTCGGCATCAAGATTGCATTACCGATAACCATTTGAACAGCTAAAGCTTCACCAAAAGCACGTGCCATACCAAAAATTACGGCCGTCAAGATACCTGGTGCAGCAGTTCTTAAAATAACTTTGTAAATTGTTTGCCAGCGGTTGGCTCCAAGTGCCAATGAAGCTTGACGATAACTCATTGGTACAGCTTTTAAGCTATCAACTGATAATGATGTAATAGTTGGTAAAACCATAACGAAAAGTACGATTGTACCAGCTAAAATACCGAAACCTGTTCCACCAAACATATGTCTAATGATTGGTACAACAACAGATAAACCAATAAAACCATAAACAACCGATGGAATACCTACTAGTAACTCAATAACCGGTTGTAAATATTTTGTTCCCTTTTTTCCAGCAATTTCGGACATAAAGATGGCCATTCCTAAAGCAAAAGGAGTTGCAATGATTGCTGATAAAACTGTAACTGCAAACGAAGTTACAATCATTGGCAAAGCGCCAACTTCTGGATTTCCATGTGCATCAACTGCGCCAGGATTCCAATTAGAACCTGTCAAAAATCCCCATAAATTAACATGATTTTGCGTAAAAGTTGCTATACCACGTGAAGTAATAAAATACAAAATACAAACTACTAATGCGATGATCATACCTATACATACGTAGCAAATAGCTCGACCGAAATGGTCTTCACGGGTTGCTTTTGACTTAGATAGCAACCTGTTTTGAATCTCTTTCATTCGAATCCTCCAAATTTTTATACAAAAAAAAACTTCGACCAACTAGTTTGACAAAATCTCCCCACTAATTTGGTCAAAGTTTTAATTATACAAAGTGTTGTTATTACTTATCAGTAATGGCACCCTTTGCATCTTTTTGAACTTTCATATTGTGAATACTGATGTAACCCATTTTCTTAACTAATGTATCTTGAACATCTTTAGAATCCATGTATTTCAAGAAATCAGCAGTAGCTGCGTTAGCTTTGCCCTTTGTGTACATGTGTTCATATGACCAGATCTTCCATTTGTTTGATTCAACGTTCTCATCAGTTGCTTTAACCTTGTCAATTGACAATGGTTTGATTGAATCATTTAGATATGAAAATGCTAAGTAACTAATTGCTCCTGGTGTTGATGAAACAATCTTTTGAACTGTACCATTTGAATCTTGTTCTTGTGACTTAACTGCCTTGTCACCCTTCAATACTGCATCTTCGAATGTTGCACGAGTACCTGAACCTTCAGCACGGTTGATAACAGTAATCTTTTCGTCTTTACCGCCAACTTCTTTCCAGTTAGTAATCTTACCTGTGAAGATGTCTTTCAATTGAGCCATTGATACGTTATCAACACCAGCATCTTTGTTAACAACTGGAGCCATACCAACAACAGCAACCTTGTGGTCTACTAATTTAGAAGCATCAATACCTTGCTTTGATTCAGCAAAGATATCTGAGTTACCAAGTTGAACTGCGCCATCTTGAACTTGGCTAAGACCAGTACCTGATCCTCCACCTTGAACAGTGATGGTAATCTTCTTGTTATCGTTTTGGAATTGTCCAGCAGCCTTTTCAACTAATGGTTGAAGAGCAGTTGAACCAACAGCAGTAATCTTACCTGTGTGATCACTAGCACTTGAACTTCCGTTTGTCTTAGTTGATGTGGCGTTGTTTGAACCACAACCAGCAAGAACAGCACCAACGGCACCTAACATTAATAAAGTTGAGAAAATATGTCTCTTTTTCATAAATAGGACTCCTTACGTATATTAATTAGCTTCATAGCCAATCTTTAAGTCTGCTTATACTGTACTTGTTGAACGTAAATTTTATATAAAGCAAATGTAAATAACGTGTAAATTTTGTGTTACAGAATTCCGCAAATTTATAAATCATAATACATAAATATTTGTATTTTTTCATACTCAGAAACAATGCTTTCTCGGTTCCCAAAAAAAGACAGTTACCCCGCCTACTTGTTATACTTTCCTTAGTCAACGGATTCAAAATTTCCAAAATCTGTGGAGGTTAAATGAATAAATGAAACCCTTAGTTCTTCTGAGTAATAACTTATCATTATTCATTGAAATAAATCGCCATTGCAATGACCAAGGCTGGTTTATTAGCAACATGACTGATCCCCGCAAAACTATAGACCTCGTACAAGACGAAGAAGTATCAGGCGTAATTTGGGATTTATCAGCAGCACCATTGAAGCAATATATCAAACAACTTAAATTAATCAGAAAAGATATTGACGGACCTATCATTGTTTTTGCTCCAGTAGAAAATCATGAAGAAAGATTAACTTGCTATAGTCTTAATCTCGATGCTTACTTAATTGAACCACTTGACTACGTTGAATTAATGGCAAGATTAAAACAGCTTTTATGGGTTTACAATCGCACATCTGCGGTTGACGATATTGATTCAGTTACAATTACACCAAGTCGCAAGGAACACGCATCAGTGAAATGTGACAAGTTAGAAATAGATTTTAAACAATATAGAGTAACCAATGGCGGCGTAGATTTAGGGCTTACTCCAAAGGAATTTAGTTTACTGTGGTACTTAATGAAACATCGTGGACAAGTATTAAGTCGTGATCAACTATTAGAAGGTGTCTGGGGATACGATACAATTGGCTCTTCACGTATTATTGATATTCACATAAGTCACCTTAGAGACAAGCTAGAGGCTAATCCGCAAGACCCAACTTGGATTAAGACAGTTCGAGGATTTGGGTATATCTTGGATAACTCTTATCCATTAATTGCTGAGAGTGTATGAAAAAAGGAATCACCTGAATTTAAATTCAAGTGGTTCCTTTTTATTCTTCTTCGTTATATCTAGTTACAGAAATCAGTGAAACCAAGCTACCAGGATAATGCTTTTGGATTTCAGTCAAGCTGGATGATGGTGGCAAATGGTCTTCGCCATCAAGTAACAACTTCAACAGGATCCCAGCGTTGAGCTTTGCCTCATGGAGATTTACTCCGTATGTATTTGCTGCTGATAAATCTGGAAAATTAACATGAAATAACTCTTTATCGTCGAATCTTGCTTTATGCATTACAGCGGGATAAGTCAATCGTTCAATCATTAATATCACTCCAAATATTCAGTAATTATTATAATTAGTAATTACATTATTTATACACCCGAATATAGGAGTAATAATTTTGATATAGAAAAGCTTTTTTTGCTAAAAATAAAAAAAGCGACATTTCCAAAAGGAAATATCGCTAATTGTTAGGCTTTAAAACCGTTTGTCTTTTTGAATAAAATAACACTCATTGAAGCAACAGCTAAACCAATTACTGTTAAGATAACTGAATTTGATGTATTACCAGTTTGTGGCAATGTACTGTTACTTGTTGAAGGGTTAGCAGCTGTTGCTGAACCCGTTGTACCTGTTGGCCAGTTTTGAGTTGAGCCATAAGTTGATGATCCAGAACCAGCACCATTATTGGCAGCTACGTTACTTGAAGCAGCAACACCAGATGAAGTAGCGCCAAATTTGAAGTTAACACTTTCATCTGAATTGAATCCAAGGTTTGAAACATCAATAGACATTGCACAAGGAATCAAGCTGTCTAATGCCTTCATACTGCTAATATTAAAACTGAAGTCCATAAAGTTTTTACCATCTTGACTGTAAGTCTTCTTGTCAGGATTAATTGAACCACCATTAATTGAATTAATAGTTACAGGTTCTGTACCAAATGTTGTTAGATAAGTCATAGTCATAGTAACTTTGTATGTACCATCACCATTTGGAGTAACTTTAGATTTTCCAGTGAAGAATTGTGTAGAAACAGATTCACCTTGTGACGCATCAGCTTTCAAAACTTGATAAGGAATGTCTTGTTCTTGTGCAGTTGCTGCATTGGAATCAGTTGTAACAGGATCCCCAATGACAACTTGTGATCCAGAGTTATCTGTTGAAGTATCCGGAGTAGTTGTATCAGTTCCTGTTGGGTCCTTAATAATAGGATCCGCTGGTTTTGTTACAGGTGCATCTGTATCTGTTGAATCAGACGTATTTGCTGAAGTGTCTGGTTTTAAAGTGCTAGTGTCAAAGACAAAATCAGCAGTTGGCTTCATCAATCCTAGACCAAGAACTTTGATTTGCATTTGACTATTCATTTTTGTATTCAAATCAGAAAGACTGTTAATGTTGAAACTAACATCCATATAATTTGAACCATCTTTAGGATATTTAGCTGAATCAGTAACTTGTTGTCCGTTCATCGTTTGAATATCTACTGATGCAATTGCAGGAACTTCAACTGGTAAAGTAACTTTATAAGTTCCATCTCCATTTGGAGTTACTGTAGCTGTTTTCGTAAAGTATTTGCTTGAAACTGAAGGATTGTTTGTTCCAGTTTTCAAAACTTTATAAGAAATAGTTTGTGCCTGTTCATCCGTAGTTGCGGCTTTAGCCGTTTGAGTTGTTGTGATTTGTGGTAGTATCCCGTTACTTGCCACTGTGGCTGGAACGAATGCTGCCCCGAGCATCATTCCGATGGCTAATAACTTAACAATGCTTTTTTTCATTGTAATGCCCCCTCAATATATACGTTAATAATATCATATATTCATATAATATACTTACCTATTTATCAATTCGTCATATATGATAAATTGAGTTTTACTTTATTAATAATTTTGAAAGTCGAAAGCATAGTAATATACTATATATATTCAATTTTTTCAGGAGGAAAATCCTTATGAAGCAAGGCACAACAATCATTACTTTAGATAATGGTTATCACTTATGGACTAACACACAAGGACACGGAGACATTCAACTCCTTTGTTTACACGGTGGACCCGGCGGAAATCACGAATACTGGGAAAATTTTGGCGAGGAACTTGCTGATTTAGGCGTTCAAGTTTCAATGTATGACCAACTTGGATCATGGTATTCAGACCAACCTGATTACAGCGACCCTGAAATTGCCGAAAAATATTTATCATATGACTATTTCTTAGACGAAGTTGAAGAAGTTCGTCAAAAATTAGGTTTAGACAATTTTTACTTAATTGGTCAATCATGGGGTGGCGCTTTGGTTCAAATGTACGCTGCTAAATACGGTGATCACCTTAAAGGTGCCATCATCTCAAGTATGGTCGATGAAATCCAAGATTACGTTGTAAGTATCAACCAATGTAGACTCGACGCACTTGGCCCAGAGAAAGTTAAGTACATGGAGAAAAAAGAGGCCGAAAACGACCTTGATGACGCCACTTATCAAAGTTACGTTGATATTCTAAATGCTGAATATATCGACCGTAAACAGCCAGAAGCTATCAGACATTTGATTCCAACAATGGCAACTGATGTTTATGGAGCATTCCAAGGTAACAACGAGTTCGTTATAACAGGAAAACTCAAAGATTGGCACTTTAGAAAACACCTAAAGGAAATCACAGTTCCAACTTTGATTACATTCGGTGAACACGAAACAATGCCAATCTCAACTGCAAAAATCATGCAAAAAGAAATTCCACATGCCAGACTAGTAACAACACCAAACGGTGGACACCACCACATGATCGATAACGCACCCGTTTACTTCGATCACTTAAAGACATTTATTAAAGACGTTGAAAACAATAATTTCAACGACTAATAAAATATAAGCAAAATAAATATGGTCGAAAGCTATAACAGCTCTCGACCATATTTTTGTATCAAGATTCTAAGATTTAATTTCCAATTCGACTTGTCCCATCATCATAATTCAATGTAACTCCCGATTGAACGTTGAAAATATAAACATTAAAACGAATTGCATCGTTTCCAATCGATTGGGCTTCCATATGAACACCACGGGCTAACAGCTCGTTACCTCTAAAAATAGGTGTTATACGATATCTGACATATCGGTTTTGGTTACCCTTCAAATAATATGCAACATCCATTTCGTGAGCCTGCATTTCAGGACTGTTCAATGAAGCAGTTCCGGTCATCAAGTTCTTAGGATTATTGTTTTGACCAGTAAATTGGTATCCAATTAAATGACTGCGGTTATACAGCCATCCGGATTTAGTTTTCTTATTGTGCCAGCCAGTTGGATTAACGAAAAGTCTTTCCCTCTTAGCGTGCGGCATCAACGATTTGTTCAACATTGCGTTCGCACCAGTAACTCGGTTCAATTTATCCAAGTCACTGTATTTTTGCCAGGCACCCTTTGATGTACTTAAATCTTTTTGATCAAACTTAGGAGTGTTTCCATTAACAATGATTTCTTGCGTACCCGAGTAATTTAGGCTGGCCAAGTTTTCATTGGATGAAGTATTTGAATGGTCGTTCTTGTACTGTTTGTTACTGTGTTTACTAATATATTTCTGATTACTGGCAATCTTGTCCTCTTTGGACTTGATTGTCTTTTTTAATTTCTTATTAGATTTAATTAATTTCTGAGCTTTTTGCTGGAAACTGCTGCTTTGGACATTTTCTTTAGCAGTCGCAACTGTTTGCGTGCTTGGACCAACTACCAATACTAAGCCCAATATTAGAATTACAAATAACTTCAAATATTTTCTCATTATTGTCTAGCCTTCCTATATCCAGCATTTTGAGCTTCTTGTTCAGTTTGGAAATAAACGGCATTTCTGGATTTCATAGAATATCCACGTTGACCCGGCATGTGATAAACGTGGGAATTCACATTGCCGACAATTCGGTGATCATCCCCCGTAATCATGTCATTACCAGATTTGCCAGATTTTTTCGAGGAAGAAGTTGAATCCTCATGTGCATCTTCAGCCGCAAACTCATTAGTTACTTGTTTGTCACCAGATTTGTTGTCGGATTCTTGAGATGAAAGTTTTTTCTTCTGAGCATTAGTGTCTTTCAACACCTTATCCAGTTTCTTATCCTTGGCAACTAACTCTTTGTGCTCTTTTTGAGCAGCTTTATACTGTTTGCCAGTGATCATTTCTGTCTTTGCGGCATCCGTTTCGGTTGAATGCTTGGGACTAGAAATATATGGACCAACTGCAATTAAAGCAGCAATGGCCACCATGACTAAAAATGCAATGTCACTCTTACTCATTCTTCGGGTGAAAAATTTTACAATTCCCCAAATAATTGAAATCAAAATTATTAACCCTATCATGTGTTCTCCTCTATTCATTTTTAAAAGTTGAACTCAGCTTTAATAGTACAAAAAATTGAGCAAGAAAAAAAGGCTTGGTAACAAGCCTTATCCTAATTTAATGATTTCAAAACGTAGTCAGCTAGTTGATCCACACGCTTCAAGTCGTCTTCATCCGGTTCTTGATTTATTTTTACTGAGTCAGCAGCCTGGTCACCATTGCTCGAATTCAGTTGCATGGTGAAATAATCAACTGCACGTCCGAAATGAATATGAGTTTTGGAACTTGATCCAGCAACCGCAAATTCAGTTCCTTCTAAATCAACATCCTTCAAATCTTCAAAGAAATCTTGAGCTTCGTCGGGTAGGTCACCATCATGGTAAGTGTACGTAACCACAATCACAGCATCATAATCAGGTAAACTGTATGCATCGCCATCGACCAATTGTTCCAAAGTTACATCCTGATTCTTCTGCTTCAAATAGCTTTCAAGATGCTTAGCAATCTTCTCGTTGTGTCCAGTCATACTTGTGTAAGAAATTAATATATTACTCATTGAGTCACCTACCATCTAACGCTAATACGTTCATTTTTATGTGCAATTTTTTCAATCTCATCAACCATAGCAATCGCATAATCAGCGTAACTAATTTCACTATTACCAGTCTTATCGAAGGTCAATTCTTCGCCGGCAAGAACATACTTACCAGTTTTTTCACCTTCAAAATCAAAATTTGCTGCGGGACTAATATAAGTCCAATTTATATCGCTCTTTTTCAAAATATTCAGAGCATTACCCATTTCTTCACTCAATGGCTTAACTGCAGCCGGAAATTCTTCCGTTTGATACAGTTGTTTTGAATGTTCTGGATCTAAGTATAATGATCCAGCTCCTCCAACTACCAACAATCGAGTATCCACACCTTTAAAAATATCTATCAAATGTTCAGTTGATGGAACATACTCCTTAACTTTTGGTCCGAAGAACCCTAAGGCATCAACCACGGCATCAAATGATTTAATATCATCCTTTGTTAAATCATAGACATCCTTAACGATGTATTTTTCAGTTTGAGCTTTTGAGGCATCACGTACAATCGACGTGACATCAATTCCACGGCCAACGGCCTCTTTAACAATCATCGAACCTTGTTTACCATTTGCGCCAATTACAGCAATTTTCATAATAAAGTACCTCCGTATAACGATTAGTGTACACAAAGATTAAATTTATTGTGTGAAATTAGTTTATAGATTATTTGAATTTCCCAATCCTTCAATCCAGAAACTATCTTGAATTTGGTCAAGCAAAGTTACCAATTGCTGTGTTTCTTCAACATCGTGCACACGCAAAATTCGACCACCTTCAAGGTACATCGCCGCTTCCGTCACCAAAGTCATTGGCAAACGGTCATCCTTAGCAATACCAAGTAAGTCACCGAAAAAGCCTTTTCGAGAAATTGCCACCATCATCGGACGTTGCAAATCATTAAATTGATCCAAGTTACGAATCATTGAATAATCCTGAGCACCATGAACAACCTTCGAGTAACCAATTCCCTGATCAATCGCAATACGGTCCGCATCAATACCAGCAGACACCAACTCACCGATATTTTCTTCAAAAAATTCGTGCATCCCTTTGGTCAAATTCTTGTACTCATGACCACGGCTACTGTGCATAGTTAATAATCCAGCATTAGTACCAGCCATTAATTTGAGTTTGTCCGGATTATCGACAAAAGCATTAACATCATTAATAATCGAAACACCTTCCGCTAATGCAGCTTCCATAACCGGTAATTTATAAGTATCGATAGCAATATTTGTATCTGGAAAATATTTTTTTATATCTTGAATCAAAGGAATCGTACGCTCTATTTCAGTTTCGGGTGAAACCTCCGTAAAACCAGGTCTAGTCGTCTGACCATTGACCTCAATTACATCGGCACCATTTTCCAACATATCTTCAACGTGTTTTAACAAAACGTCGGAACCTTGATAATATCCACCATCATAAAATGAGTCGGGAGTATTATTCATAATTCCATAAATCATTGCCGTATTAGTTAAGTCATAACGATAATCACCAGTTTTCCAAATCATTTTGTGCGCATCAAAAATTTGTTCTAGCTGGGATTTGTCAGTGTTGAAAAATTTATTCCAAATCTTGATCAATTGTTGAAATGCACGCAAATTAATCATCGCTGTAAACTTACCAGCATCTAGTTGCCCAAAACTGTCCAACTGAGCAATAAGATCAGACAATTTATTGCCATCTGATTCCGATAATTCAGTGAATTCTACTATTATCAATTGTTGTTCTTTAGTAATTTTCAATAAAGCTTGAGCATTAAAATCAGTTGAGTTAGTAGCAAGTTCTTGAATTTTCATATTAACCTCTAATTTTTTCCATCAAATTTTTTGCGGCCAAGCCACGATGTGTCAGGGGAATACGTTCTTCGTCAGGTAATTCAGCCAGGGTCTTACCCAAATCTGGTAAGTAAAAGATTTTATCAAAGCCACTGGAATACTCACCTTTATCCTCAGTTGAAATTCGACCAGTAACTTCACCCTTAGCTGTAATGATTTTTCCTTCTTGATCAATCGCTGCCAAATAGGTGATCATTCTAGCAGTACGTTCTTCTTCAGGAACATCCTTCATTAACTCCAATAAAGTTTTGTTATCACTGCGAGTTGGATCTTTATGAAGGTCACGCTTAGTAGTTACACCCAAAGCAGTTGGTAACGCTGGAATCTCAATCCCACTATCATCACCAATTACCGGACGTAAAATTTTATTTGATAAAAATTCAGCCTTATGAACCGCATTATTTTCATAGCTATCAGTACTTTCCTCTGGAAATTTAACAGCTTCAAAATAGTCGGTATACTGAGCAGTTTCAAGGCCAAAGAATTCTAAATCTTTTTGTAAATCAACTGCTTTGAGCGGGTTATTTGATGCAATTAACCATTTCGTCAATTGGAAACTCCTTACTTCTCAAACCAAATTGGTCGGATTTTATTAATTAAGTAAAACGAACCAGTGAATATCAACAAACTATTATTTTCAGCTTGCAACTTACGCGCAGACTCAACAGCCTGCTTAATTGAGTCAGTCAAAATCAGTCGGTCGTCCACACTCTTAGGACTATCCGAGAAAGTTTTCATCAAGTCGGTTGCAGCCAAGTGGCGCTTATCATTGTCTGGACTAGTAATGATAAAAGTCGCCGGCAAATCTAATAATCGATCAACACATTTTTGATACTGTTTATCTGCTAGAAATCCCACCACAAAAACCAAATCATCAGTCGAATTGATTTTTTCTAAACTATCAACTAAGCCATTGATGGCGTTAATATTGTGTGCACCATCAATCAAAACAGGTGGCGTTTTTTGAATCAGTTCCATTCGGCCCGGCAATGTCACTTCTTGAAGCATCCTTTGTAAATTCTCTAAAGTGATCTTCCTACCTGAGTTCTGATTAAAAACGGCAACCCAATTCAAAACATTTTGCAAATTAGTAATTTGATACAATCCACCCAAGTTAAAGTATTGGTCAGATAATTTCTTATCCTCAAAATACAAGCTAATGATTGAGTGAGTTAAATCTTCTTCATCCAATAAAACTGTATTCTGACTAGAATTATAGAGTCGGACATTTTGCCGGTCTGCCTCATTTTGTAAAATATGAATCACTTTTGGTGACTGTTTGGGATAACTAATTACCGTCATGCCTGGCTTGATAATTTTTGACTTAGTCGTCGCAATTTCTTCAATCGTTGAACCGAGGATATTCATGTGGTCCATCGCAATCTTCGTGAAAATGGCGTACTTAACATTGCGGGTAGCATTAGTAGCGTCAAACTCACCACCAAGCCCACACTCATAAACTACGTAATTTACATGTTTTTTTGCGAAAAAAATTGTCGAAATCAAGTACCAGGTTTCAAACATTGAGAAATCAGCTTGAGTTAGATTAATTTTCTCAAAAGCAACTACCAAATCTTGGTAGCATTCAATAAAATCCGTATAAGAAATCAATTCACCATTTAGTTGAATCTGTTCGCGGTCATCATACATCGGTGGACTAGAAAATAGACCCACGTCGAAATCAGCGCCAGTCAAAAGATGCCGAATCATCGTCGAAGTCGAACCCTTACCGTTAGTACCGCAAATATGGATCGTTTCAAATTCCATATCTGGTGAGCCGGCAGCCGCCAAAACTTCTTGTAACAGCGGAATTCTTGAACCGGTATCTTTATATTTCATTACATCAGGTATCTGTGAAATTATCTTATCGAACTGAATTTTTTCAGTCATCGCAAGATCTCCTAGTTATATTTAATTTCCTCAAGAAATTCCATCTTTTTGTCTCGATCACGGAAAACTCCGCTGTAAAACGTGGTAGTAGTCTTACTAGCAGTTTTTTGAACCCCTCGCATCTCAACACACATGTGTCTAGCCGTAACAATCACAGCAACCCCTTGTGGTGCAAGCAGCTTATTTAATCTCGTACCGATTTCACTAGTAATATTTTCTTGAACATTGGGCTTTCTAGCAACAAAATCCACCAAACGTGGAATCTTGCTCAAACCAATGATCTTCCCATTTTTAGGCTCATATCCCACAGTCACCTTTCCAAAGAACGGCAACAAATGGTGTTCGCACATTGAATAAAAAGGGATATCCTTCACAATGACATTTTCACCATCAACTAAATTACTCGATTGAAAAATTTTTGAATCATTGAATTCTGGTTCCTCAAGTGAACTAAAAATTTCGGAATACATTCTGGCAACACGTGCAGGTGTCTCTTGAACACCCTCCCTATCAGGGTCGTCGCCAACTGCCTTAAGAATATTTTTAACACTATCTTCAATTATTTTCTGATTATCAGGAGTCATATTTACGCTTCCTTAGCTATTTTCACTATATATTGTTGCCCATTTAATTTGTCAGCTGCTGCCTGTATACGTTTTTTATATGGATTATCAGCATCGATAATTTCCAGCAGCGGAATTAACACAAAAAGCCGATTGAACATTTCAGCATGAGGCACATCCAATTCAGAGTCGTGAATAATTTCATCCCCAAACAATTCAATATCCAGATCCAACGTCCGCGGACCCCAACGAACCGTGCGCACACGCTTATATTTAATTTCTAACTCATGTAGAAAGTTTAATAGTTCATGAGCATCCAAACTGGTGTCAATCTTGATAACAGCATTGATGAATTGATCTTGCTCTACTCCCCCGACTGGGTCAGTCAAATAATAGGAAGAACTCTTCACACCTGTTATCTCAGGATGGTTCTGTAAATCTTTAATAGCACTAGCAACAATATCTTCAGACTTTCCCATATTGCTGCCAATACCAATGTAGGCAATTGTTTCTGGCATTATTTATCCGACACTTCCACTTCAGCACTATCGATAATTCCGTTAATTGGTAGATTTTTCTTTTTTATACTGACAATAACATTGTCCAATTGGTCAGAATAATCGGCTTTAATTGATTGTAAAATGGTTACCGCCAAGGTTTCAATTAGTTTGATTTCTGGTCGTGAAACAATTTCAGCGACCATTTTATAAACAGGACCATAATTAATCGTGTTTTCCAATTTGTCTTCCAGTAGAACTTCATTGTCGACCGGCTTGGCATCAAGCTCAACATTGACGATAATGTCTTGGCCAACTGCGCGTTCTTCTGGATAAACGCCAATATGCGCATGAAATTGCATTTCATTCAATTTTATTTTAAGCAAAGTTGATTCCCCTTTCAGCTTTTATAACAAAATAGGCTAAATCCGAATATTATATTATTAATTATCAATATAAGTTCATTTTTCGTGTGTCTAAATTTTACCACGACAGCTTAATAAATAGAAATTGTGAGTTTGGGTGTAGTAAACTTAATATACTTGGAAAAAGGAGATAATTATGACAAAATATCAAATTTACTTTGTTCGACATGGGCGCACTTTTTACAACAAGCTCCACAAAATGCAAGGTTGGTCTGACTCACCTCTACTTCCTGAGGGCGTTGAGGTTGCCAAAACAGCTGCTAAGGCATTGAGTGACGTCGATTTTAATTTGGCTTACTCCTCAGATACACGTCGTGCAATGGCGACTGCTAAAATTATCATGCACGAAAATAAAAACGATCTTAAGCGTCACACAATTAAAGAATTCCGTGAACAATTTTATGGATATTTTGAAGGCATGTTTGCCAAAGAAGTATGGTTCATCACGGGTGACCAGCATGGAACTCCTACCTATTTAGGAATAGTTGATAAATATGGTTTGGATGCCACATTTGATTTGATGAAGGAAGCTGATCCATTCCACTTCGCAGAAAATTCCGAAGAATATTGGAAACGTATCGATCATGGGTTTGAAAAGCTAGACAAAGTTGCCAAAGATGGCGACAAAGTGTTGCTAGTATCACACAGCACAACTATTTACTCGTTGGCAGAACGCTATCACATACCTGAACTAGAAATAAATGAGACGCCAAAAAATTCCAGTCTAACTATTCTTGACCGTGAAGATGGCGTGAATTCAATTTCAACCTACAATAAAGTTTTAAAATAATAAATAACCAAGGAGATAATAATGGCAAAATATCAAGTTTATATTGTTCGACATGGTAAAACCTGGTTCAACCGTTACGACAAAATGCAAGGTTGGTCAGATTCACCCCTTGCTCCAGACGGTGTTGAGGTCGCCAAAAAAGCAGCTGAAGCATTGAAAGACGTCGATTTCAGTGCGGCATTCTCATCAGACGCCAGACGCGCCATTGACACATGTAAAATCATCGTCGATGCTAACAAGGATCACGATAAAATCACACCAGTTAAGCTCCCAGAATTTCGAGAAGAATTTTACGGCTATTTCGAAGGTAACAATTCACCGGAAACTTGGTTCATCGTAGGACAACCTCACGGTGCCGAGACTTATGGTGAGTTAGTAGCAAAATGCGGCATGGACGCTAGTAAAGATTTTCTCAAAGAAGCTGACCCATTCCACGACGCTGAAAACGCTGAGGAATACTGGGAACGAGTAAACAAAGGCTTCAAGAAGCTAGATGACGTAGCCAAAGATGGTGACAAAATCCTACTAGTATCACACGGAACAACCATCCGTTCAATCACTGACCGTTATAACGCTGGGAACTTCGACATCACAGTCAGTCCAAGAAACGCCAGCTTAACTATCATGGAAGTAGATGGCGATGAACGAAAAGTAACCACATATAATAAAATGTTAAACTAAGTACTCAAAAAGACCATCACTGGGCGATAACAGTGATGGTCTTTTTTGTTTAGGCGGTATACATATATGGGGATATAAGTATTTCTAATGAAAGAAAATCGATAGTGTTATTTCGGAACAACTACACCCTTTTTGAGGATTAAGTTTCCGTACAATGCGGTTTCACCAGATTGGATAATGGCAAAGCAATCGCGGGAATACTTGTAGAAATTTTGTCGTTCAATCGTTTTAATGTTGTATCCCGGATAAGCTTTATCAAGATCTTCCTTATAAGTGTCCCAAATGGTTGGTCTTGGGTCACCTTCAACAGTCTCCATTAAAATCGCTTGATAATCAGAATAAGGGTCTAGAGGCATCAATTGTAAAATATCCTCTAATAAGGTTGGAACCCCTATTCCATCAGCACGAATTACTCTTTGACTGTTGGTCATAGCTGGATAATTTCCATCCGCAATCAAAATTTCATCGCCATGCCCCATCTCCATGAGGCATTTAACTAGTTCTGGTGATAATTCTTTTGGAATGTTGTTTAACATATGTTTATCCTTCTTTCGTTTCCCAGTATTTTTCAATATCTTCAAGTGATCTACCTTTAGTTTCTAGAACATACTTGTGGATGTACCAAACAGCGAATAGCGATAATGCTGCGAAGAAGTAGAAAATGTTAATTCCAATTGCTTCAAGTATGATTGGGAATACTAATGAGAACAAAGCATTGAATAAATATTGAGTGAAAGTGATAACACCCATTCCTAGGGCTCTGGCTTTTAGAGGTAAGATTTCTGGTACGTATGACCAGAATACTGGACCAAGTCCGAAACCAAACATAAATACATACAAGAAAATTGAAACGATGGCAACTGTTGCATTGTTTGACCAAATACATAGAGCAATGGCTGGCAATACCTGACCACCTAGACTAATTTCCAATAACTTCTTACGACCGAGTCTATCAATAAATGGTAGTGAAACTAAAGTTGAAATAACCAAGGCTCCACCAACACCAAAGTCAGCAATAATACTTGCGTTTGCTAAACCTAAATTGTGGAAAATCTCAGGTGCATAATATACGGCTGCATTAATTCCGGTAAATACTTGGAAAGCTGTTAAGACGAATAACAGTGTTAATACAGGTCTGAATGTTCCGAATAGTTCTTTTAGACCAGCTTCTTTAGTCTTCAAACTGTTTTGAATATCAGTGATTTCACCTTCGATTTCTTTATCTGAAACACGAACCTTTTTCAAAACTCTTCTTGCCTTGTCAACTTGATGATCTCTGATCAACCAACGAGGACTTTGTGGGCTACAAAACATACCGATTGTGAAGATGGCAGCAGGAATGACTCCTAATCCTAAAGTCCATCTCCAGTCATTTGTTGGTAAATTGTAAGCTCCGACTCCATAGGCGGCCAAGATACCAACGTTAACACTTAACTGATACAGGGAGGACATCAATCCACGAATATGCTTTGGTGCCAATTCTGATAAGTAAATTAATCCATACATGTTGGCAACACCAGCTGCGATTCCCAGGATGAATCTAGCAGCCATTAAATATGCTGTCGATGTTGCAAATGCTGATAATAAACTACCGACAATAAAGACGATACCACCGATAATCAAGACATTACGTCTTTCAATTTTTTTCTCAAGTCCGGTAAATACCACGATTGATGGTAAGGCACCGAAGAGTAAGAAACTAACTACTAAACCTTTTGTTGTTGCATTCAATCCAAAGGAATTTGTGATTGAAGGGAGAGCCAAGGAAATTGCACCTGAATCGTATCCATATAATAACCCAGCAAATCCACCCAGAATTGCAAAGATGTATACGACAGGGGCAGTTTTCGGCTTAACTGTTTCTTCTACTGAAGTTTCTTGTTCATTAAGTTCCACATTCGTAACCTCCACTATTCAACTTCATAATCATGAAGTATTTTTTCAAAATCTCTAGAACGTTCATCTAAATTAATTGAATTAAGCTTTTGTGGGGTTACACATTTGCTTTCGAATGAATTGTTTAAAATGTCGATACGTTCATCTTCATCCTTAATCAATCCTAAAGTTTTATATTGTGAAAGAACATTTCCAAGAACACTTGCTTCTGTCGGACCAATTACTACGTTTGTTTGACAGAAATCTGCTGTTAGTTGAACCAGTAAGCTATTCTTCGTCCCCCCTCCAAACATATAGATTGTGTCAATTGATTCATTTGTTGCCTTCTCTAATTCAATAATTGTTTGATGATAACTTAAAGCTAAACTTTCAAAAACAATTAGTAATAATTCACCACGACTTTGTGGCAAACGTTGATTAGTTTTCTTCAAGAACTCAATAATTCTTTCTTCCATATCACTTGGTTCAGAGAAACATGCCGCATTTGGATTGATGTAACTACCAATATGTTCAGCATTCTCAGCTTGTTTGACCATTTCGCCAAACTCCACCATTTCCCCTTTAAATGACCATTCCTTTTGTAATTCCTGAACAATCCATAACCCAGTAATATTTTTCAAAAGACGATTGCTTCCATCGAAACAACCTTCATTCGTTAAACCAGCTTCAAATGCATCTGAGCTGATTACCGGACTCGCAGTTTGTTGCCCTACGATTGACCAAGTTCCGCAACTGATAAATGCTGCATTTTTTCTTTCTGAACCGGTCATAGGTAATGAGTAAACTGCAGCACCTGTATCATGTCCAATGCCATTAATCACTTGAATGTCTGGATCAAGGTGCATCTCTTTAGAAATTTCGGGCAAAATCTTACCTAGAACTTTTCCACCCTTTGAGATCTCCCCAAACCATTCTTTTTTCAGACCCAATTGGTCCAAAACTTCAGTACTGAGCTCTCGAGTTTCCCCATCCAGCAATCCGCTAGTTGAAGCAATAGTATATTCGTTTGACTCAATTCCACTAAAGAAATATTCGACTAAATTTGGCATGAACATAATGTGCGATACTTCATTTTTAAGATAAGGATGTAAATTCATATCAGCAAATAGCTGATAGTTTGAATTAATTAAATCAGGTTGAATACCAGATTGTTCAAACATCTCTTGAGGCGAAACTTTTTCATGTAACGCATCAGAATATTTTTTTGTTCTAGTATCCCGATAACTGTGAGGAGTAGCTAACATGTTTCCATCATTACCTACAAACCCATAATCAACACCCCAGGTATCAACACTCAAACTGTCAATTTTTTCCAAATCACGTTGAGCAATTGCTAACCCATATTTGATTTCTTGGAATATTTTCAAATAATCCCAATAAAGTGAGTTTGTAATATTAATTGGTTGGTTAGAAAAACGAAATTGTTCTTTTAATTCCAATTTTCCATTTTCTAATGATGAGGAGATAATTCTACCTGAACTTGCACCCAAATCGACTGCTATCACATTATGTTTCATTTAGATACACATCCATTCATTTTAATCGTATAGTGGTCCAAATGCTTTACATGCATTGAAATCTGCTGCTTCAAGGTTTTCTGTTCCAAGTGAAGCCCATGAACGTGGTCTGAAGATCTTATCTTCGTCAACGTTATGCATATTTACAGGGATACGTAAGATTGAAGCTAATGTGATTAAATCAGCACCAATATGGCCATAACTAATAGCACCATGGTTTGCACCCCAGTTGTTCATTACGTCGTAAACTGACTTAAATGCGCCTTTACCTGTTAATTTTGGAACGAAGAATGTTGATGGCCAACCTGGATCTGTACGGTCGTTAACGACATTAAATACATTTTCAGGTAGATCAACTGCATAACCTTCAGCAATTTGTAGTTCTGGTCCAACACCTTTAACAAGGTTGACACGTGCCATTGTTACAGGCATGCCATCTGGGCCACCTTCTGTAACGTAGTTACTTGAGAAACCACCGCCACGGAAGTATCCAATATTAGCTGGAACCCAACGAGTCTTATCTAAGTTAGCTTTAGCTTCGTCTTCTGTTAAGTCATAGAATGGTTTGATTGCTGGTTTGCCATCAATCTTTTCTTGACCAGTTGCATCAACAGTTTGTGCACCTGAGTTTGAAAGGTGTAAGAATCCGTTTGCTGCAAGTCCAGTAAGTTTTGTTCCTGAAACTCTTTCAATTGCGTCGGCACTCCAGAATGTACGTACATCGGCAAAAATTTGAGGTGTGTTTGTTAATAGGTAGTTGAATAGCATTGTTGTTCCATTCAAACTATCGTTTTCAGTTGCGAATACGTGTGGTGCATGAATTCCATTCCAGTCATATTGTGAGTTCATCATTGTTTCCATGTAGTCACCATTTGGGAAATGGTCTGTCCATTGACGTTGACCTTGGAATCCAGCAGCAATTGCATAGTGACCTTCTGATTCTTCTTTGAATCCAAGATCAGCAAGTGTTGTATTACCATCCATCAAGTCTTTGGCAATCATGTACATCTTGACACATTTTTCTAATTGTTCTTCTTTTTCTTCATCAGTAAACTTATTAGGATCATCTTCGTTGTAGACATCCTTACCAACTGGTGTATATTCTTTAGCCCAAGCAAGAGCCTTCTTAAATTCTTTTTCGTCATAAATCTTTTCATCCCAACGACGAACGATTTCTGACATATCAACATATTCATTACGCATACCTAAGTAGTCTTGGAAGAAATCAGCGTCAGCGATTGAACCACCAATACCCATGGCAACGTTACCAATTGATAGATAAGCTTTGTTATGCATAATTCCAACAGCATATGCTGCCTTTGCATAACGAATAATTTTTTCTTTTACATCTTCTGGAATTGAAGTGTCGTCAGCATCTTGAACATCTTCTCCATAAATACCGAAAGCAGGAATTCCTTTTTGAGTATGTGCGGCTAGAACTGCAGCTAGGTAAACAGCACCTGGACGTTCTGTACCATTGAATCCCCAAATTGCGTGAGGTAAATCTTTGGACATATCCATTGTTTCACTACCGTAGCACCAGCAAGGTGTAACAGTTAAAGTACCACAAACATTTTCTTTATCAAATTTAGCTTTACACATTGCTGCTTCATGGACGCCACCGATCGTCGTGTCAGCAATAACTGTCTTAACTGGAGTTCCATCTGGATATTTCAATGTACTTTCAATTAATTCAGCAGCAGATTTTGCCATCTGCATTGTTTGTTCCTCAAGCGATTCACGAATACCACGTCTACGACCATCGATTGTGGGACGAATACCAATTTTAGGAAATTCTGTTTTTAACATTGTAAGACCCTCCAAATTTTATTCACGTTCTTTATCTACACTGAGTACTATAAAACGCTTACATTTGGATGACAACGAGTTTCACATTTCTTGAACATTGTTCAAAAATCTTTCGTTAATTTATTCACAAAAGTATGGTTTTTCTATTCAACTGTTCAATTAATAGACAACTTCCACACATTCTTGTTTCATATTTTGAAGAAATGCATCAGTTGGTCTTGAATCTGTGATGACTATATCGATAGATGAATGGCTACACATGCGGTAATAATCAGACTTATTAATCTTCGTATGATCGCAAAGAAGAATTACTTGATCAGCTTGATGAATCATTTGTTTCTTTATAGCTGTCTGTTCATCACTAGCCATATAAACACCATCCATATTCACACCAGCACAAGATATGAACGCAATGTCAGCATGAAAGTCGCCTAAGAACTCACGTGCAGTGTCGCCCACTATCGAACCGGAGAATGGTCTGAGTTTACCTCCAGCAATATACGTTTTGATTTTCGGATTAGTATTTAACTTCACAGCCAGTGGCAATCCGTTGGTTATTACTATTAAGTTATCCTTCTCTGCCAAAAATGGCTCTAAATAGGAAGCAGTTGTACTCGAACCAATAATAAGTGCTTGATTATTACCAATGAAATCAGCTGCTAATTCAGCAATTGTCCGTTTACAATTAGTATTCTCAGTTGAACGAGTGTGGTATCCAAATTCAATATTATTTCCATTAACCAATTCAACTTGACCAAAATTTCTTCTGATCTTGTGTTCTCCTTCGAGAACAATTAAGTCACGTCGCAAAGTAGATCTACTCTCAAAAGTCAGATTCTCTAAAGCTCTCATATTAAGAACTTTCTTCTGTGACATTATTTCCATAATCTTTGAAAGTCGTTCTGTTTTATACATAATTAACCCTCCCAAGGTCCCCTTGAATATATTTGAACATTTATGAACAGCTACTGTGTGAGAAATTGAACATAATTCAATTTTACCAGACACTGGATACTAATAGTCAGTTACAGGATATAATCATGGTGAATTAAAAAATTCATGCTTTATCTACAATAAAAATTGAATTCATTTAATAACGCATGAAGGAGCATATTTATTATGAAAATGATGTTTCAAACAGAAAGAGAAGATTTAGCTAACACAGTTAGAAAAATGTTCGATAGAAAAGACACAAATATTGCTGGAGGAAACATGTCAGTGAAAGTCTTCGATAAAGAAGACCATCCCTACATTCTATTAACTCCCACATTTATGTCAGAAACATTCTTCGCAGAATTGTCACCAGCTCAAATCCTAGTAATTGATGGAATTACATACGAAAAAATTGACGGTGTCGGCGACGTAACACGTGAAGTAAACATGCACGAAAGAGCCTATACAGCTCACCCAGGCATCAGATGTGTTTACCACTCACACGCACCAAAAGCTATGTTCTGGGCAACATCAGGACTAGACATGCCAAACGTAACCGAAGTAACCAGAGAACTAGGAGACATCAAATGCCTACCATATGCTCCAGCATGTTCACAAGCTTTAGCAGATACAGTTTATGACGAACTAATCAAAATCGGTGACAAAGCAATGGAAAACATCTTCCTATTGAACAGCCACGGAATACTAATCACAGCAACAGACCTACACGTAGCAACAAGAGTAATGGAAACCGTAGAATGGAATGCCGAAATAGCCTATCAACAACAAGTATTCATCAAATTAGGCCTACTACCCGATTACCAATCATGTGGCGCCAACTACAAAGAACCAGTACCAGAAGGATCATTACCAGCAATCCCACTACCAGAAATCAACAAAGTAGCTTATGAGCACCCATTCCCAGAAAATATTGCTCGTCCAAATGAGGAGGTGTACTAAATAAGAAAAAGACAATTAAAAGCATATAGTTGAATTGTATTTAAAAAACAAATGATATCGCTTTCTTCAAAATTCGATATATGTTTTTTAAATAAACAAAATACGCATTGATACGCGCAAAAAAATTCAAAACCAAAACAAGGCTGAAAACAATAAAAGTTTTCAGCCTTGTTTTATTTTGTATGGATTTGATTTAGTTGAATAACTTTAGCTCAACTTTGGACTTGAAGATGATCACTGACACAAGTGGACCTATACCTATATCCATAAAATAAGAACAGTGGTGACTTGGAGTTGGCATACTAATTAGTACATTGTAATTTCTTGACATACATAATATCTATCCCCACTAAACAACAAGGAGTCCAGCGGAAATAATAAATTTGGAATACTATTTAGATTCCGGGGGAAAATCGATTCGGCCTCAGCCGCCACATTTCACTTTGCCGGCGAAGTCGGCTTAGTGAAAGGGTCGCTTTGGAGACATTTCGTACTTTGAAATGGCTTCAAACGTCCCGGCAGCGTTCCAGGCCAAAGAATCGATTTCCCCCGGAATCGGGTCTCCCCTCCACACCAAAACAAATTTTATTTTTCCATAAATGATTTTTATACAAGAAAACTATTGACTACAATAACAAGGTAACGTTTCCAAAAATTAAAATATTATAATCTTTCTAATAAAAACTTAATTTGGACTATTTATTTACTCCATTTTGTTTTAGAATGATGGTACATGTAACTTTGAAAGGAGAATTTTTAATGTCGCAATCATTACAACCAATTGATACCCCTGCGTTTTATATGAACCCAGATGCAAACGTATCAGTTATTAACTATAGCGAAGGCTATATTCAGGACATTTTTCAACTAATCAACAGTAAGGCACTCTTAGGTCTAGTAAAACTATTCCTAGAAGAGCAGAAACAAAATGCAGCAAATGATGTTGTACAAGTAACACCAGAAGATTACGTTGCTATTCTAAAGGCCATCGTTATCGATGAAACAGATAAATATGACCAATATGATAAGGATAAAATTCTTAAAAGTGTTGAGGATCTATATTCATTCTATAGAAACTTCTTCCGTGTATCTCTAGTTAACAAACATAATAATGCGGTTATCAAAGGTAACTTCATGGATATTGATAATCATTTCAATGAAGTAGTTATCGATCTATATCGTGCCGTTGAAGAGAAACTTCAAGGTTTCCAAAACCACACATACCGTCAAATCAACGCTGGTACTAATGCCAGTGCAATTGTTCAATCAATCGAATGGCCTGCTCCTGCTGGCTACGAAAAGCTACAAAACATTCGTTTTATTGATACCTTAATGCTTCGTCCACCAATGATGATGCACACAAAGAGTAACAAACGTGAAGGTGTCTTTGATGCCGTTCCTGATAATCCAATTAAGAAGTTTGATGGTTCACGTAGCGAGTGGTTCTGTTTCCCAGCTAAAATTGGTGAAAGTCTTGCTTACATTTACTTCCAACGTGACTACTTTGTAAGTGGGATCGCTCTTGGTAACTTGTTCGACATCGCCAGTGAAGAAGAAGTTAAAGGTAAGAAACCAGACGAGATCTTGCTATTTGGTCTACCTGAAACTGAAGGCGACGTATGTCACTACTTCCATGATGAAGCTAATGATATTTGGGTCGGTGAAGTTCCATACAACGATAAGACTACTTACTTTGGTTACATGAAGAAGATGTGTTTAACATTGCACAACCTTCACATGATTTATGAAAATAGACTTCCAATCCATGGTTCAATGGTTAAGATTACATTCTCAAATGGAAAAGTTAAGACAGTTGTCTTCTTCGGTGATTCAGGTGCCGGAAAGTCAGAATCTATTGAAGCTTTACAAGAAATTGCTGATGAAAAAATTGTTGATATCGAAACAATTTTTGATGACATGGGTAGTTTTGCATTCGATAAGAATGGTGAAGTTTACGCACAAGGAACTGAAACTGGTGCCTTCGTACGTTTGGATGATTTAAGTAGTGCTGTTGCCTTCAACAACATGGATCGTGGTATCTACTTGAACCCTGAGTTGAAGAACGCTCGTGTTATCTTGCCTGCTAACTCATACAAACGTGTCGTAATGCATCACAGCATCGACATGTGGGTTTACGCCAACAACTACGATTCAGATATTGGTTTGCACCAATTCCCTGATGAAGAAGCCGCAAAAGCAACATTCATTGCCGGTAAGAGAAAGGCACTTGGAACAACTGATGAAGTTGGTATGAGTACAACATTCTTTGCTAACCCATTTGGCCCTGTTCAAGAAGAAGCAAAAACACGTCCAATTATCGATAAAGTTTTCAATCAACTTTATAAAGACAAGATTTATGTTGGTGAAATTTATACTCACCTTGGTAACGACAAGTCTAAGGACAGTTTAAAAGAATCAGCTAAAGAATTGCTCGATCAATTAATGAACAACTAATTTTAAAACTTTGACACTCCAGCAAATCGTTGGGGTGTCTTTTTTTGCTCAAAAATAACTAAACCTGTTCGTTATTTTTGAGTAGGGTTTTTATTAGAATGATGATATTTTATAAACGTGATGAGGCTCACGCTAACGCGGAGTGTTTATTATGAAAAAGAAAATTTCGGCATTCTTAATAGCAGCAGTTTCATTACTTTCACTTATTTTTATTACTCAACTTGCAACACCTCAGACCTCTCAGGCCGCCACCTCTGAAGATCCGATTTTATTCGTACCAGGTTCTTACTCGAACCAAGATAGTTGGGATAAGATGTATCAACAATTGGATCCCGACAATGTTCACACCGTTGTCAAGTTACTAGTGCATGACAATGGCTCAGTTACAAGAACCAACGTTAGAACTGGTCAAAGTGATGAAAGACCTTTCGTAACTATCGCTTTTGACAATTATTTATGGAATGACGATGCAGTTTATGCAAATGCTGCCGGATTACAACAAGCAATCCAGTCATATCAAAAACAAGATCCATTCACACACGCAGATTTCGTTGCTCAATCAAATGGTGGCAACATTGTAGTTAGATATATGGAAGCTGATCCTTCAACAATGTTCGGAACTCTCATCACCGTAGGAACACCATATAATATGAGAGCCGGTAACGGAGATCCAGCTGATCCACTGTTAATCAGTCAAATAGCCGGAGCAGATCGTCTAAATCCTAACATGAATGTTTATAACGTAATCGGACGTGATTATGATGACACATCAACAGATACCGTAGTATCCAGAGATAGTGCAATGGACGGTGGTCACATATTCAGAGGCCATGTAGCATCCCTAACTTACTTATATCTAAGTGGTGAAGATGCAATCCATATGAATCAAGTTTCAGCTCCACAATTTGCACAGATTCTTACAAAATACCTAAGTTTTAACTGAAATACTGGTGGCGACCTATTGTACCAACCCTGGACTCAGGTAAACCTCATACACAAAGAAGTAGTATTTTTACCGGATGGGACGGTTCTAAAATATCAAGATAGTTTTTACTAGGAGATTTACCAAAGTTTCAAAACGGGTAGCACCATCAAGGTTTATTAGACGTCTACAACTTCAAATCTAATCAACTGAAAGATACAAGATAACCACACAAGAAAATCAGACTGGCTAAGCAAATAGCCTTTATAAAAACAAAAGCAAAAAGGACTCAAGAAATTAATCTTGAGCCCTTTTTTGATGAATAAGTTTAATTGTTTAAATTATTATTCAGATACTGATTGCAATTGGCTCTTACGCATGGTCAATTGAATTCTTTGACGATTTTCATCAACATCCATTACCCAAACATTTACGATATCACCAATTGTCACAACAGTACTTGGATCACTCACATAACGATCAGCTAGTTGAGAAATATGTACTAATCCATCCTGTTTAACCCCAATATCAACGAATGCACCAAAATCAACAACGTTGCGAACGGTGCCTTGAAGTTCCATTCCAGGTTTTAAGTCGGCCATGGTCAACACATCTTGACGAAGTAATGGTGCCGGCATACTGTCACGTAAGTCGCGACCAGGTTTACTTAGCCCAGCAACAATATCGGTCAAAGTTTCTTCCCCAATATCAAGTTCAGATGACCAGTCCTTAATATCCAACTGCTTTAATTGGTTCTGTAATTCGACAGTTCCAATTTCATCTGGAGTCACACCTAATTCCTTTAGTAATTTTCTAGTTGCTGGATAACTTTCAGGATGAATATCAGTATTGTCTAATGGATCCGATCCAGCAATAATTCTTAGGAATCCTACGGCTTGTTGATATGCCTTAGGACCTAATCGAGGAACTGATTTTAGTGACTTTCGATCATCAAAAGAACCATTTTCATTACGATACTTCACGACATTTTGTGCAGTTGTCGAAGTCAGTCCAGAAATATGCGTCAATAATTCTGGACTAGCAGTATTTACGTTAACTCCAACTTGGTTTACTGCAGTTTCCACTACCCTATCCAATTGTGAGTCCAATGATTTTTCAGGCACATCGTGTTGGTATTGTCCGACACCAATAGACTTTGGATCAACCTTAATCAATTCAGCTAGAGGGTCTTGTAGACGTCGTCCAATACTGATTGCTGACCTTTCTTCAACGTGAAGTTTAGGGAATTCGGCACGAGCATTATCGCTGGCAGAATAGACTGAAGCTCCCGCCTCATTTACAATCACATAGTACACAGGATAGTCCATAGTCTTCAAAATTGAACTAACGAATTCCTCAGATTCACGACTGGCTGTTCCGTTACCAATAGCAATCATTTGCACATGATATTGCTCTAATAATTGTTTAAATTCGACTTTTGCTTCTGCACGTTTTTCGTCATTAGCCGGTTTATGAGGATAAATCACTTGCTTAGTCAAAAATTGACCATTAGCATCCATAATTGCCAGCTTACAACCAGTACGATATGCAGGATCAAATCCCATCACAACTTTCCCCTTCAAAGGAGATTGCATTAAGAGATGATACAAGTTTTTTCCAAAAATTTGAATTGCGTGAGTACTAGCAACATCAGATAGCTTCTTGCGCAATTCACGCTCAATCGCAGGGCCTAAAAATCGTTTGTAAGCATCAATATATGCAAATTCAATTTTATCAACCGCTGGACCCATATGCGAACCAATCAATTTGTCTTGTTCGTGACGTAAAATCGGATCTGAATCGATAATAATTCCGGCCGTTAATACTTTCTCATGTTCACCACGATTAATGGCCAAAACACGATAAGGTGGTATTTCCTTCAAACTCTGAGAAAAATCATAATATGTTTCATAAACTTGTTGCTCATCCAAGTCACGACCATGAGTCTTAACCTTGCTGGTAAGCTGACCATTTTTCCAAGTATATTCACGAATCCATTCACGAAAGTCCGCCCGATCACCAAATTTTTCAGCAAGAATTTCATTAACACCAGCCCAAACAGCCTCCAGATCCGGTAAATCTTTATCAGCAGAGATGAAGGTCTTTGCCTTCTCATCAAGTCCGACATTAGGAAAAGTTAATAACCATTTAGCCAAAGGCTCAAGACCAGCTTCACGAGCAATGGTAGCCTTAGTACGTCTTTTCTGCTTATAAGGCAAGTATAAATCCTCAACCTGTTGCAAGACAGTAGCATGTTCCAATTGCTGTTGAAGAGCAGGAGTCAACTCACCCTGCTCCTTAATAAGTTTCAAAACATCCTGGCGACGTTGATTCAATTTCATCAAACGATTAGCCTCATCCTCAATATCACGAATAGCAACCTCATCAAGAGTCCCCGTCCGTTCCTTACGATAACGAGCAATAAAAGGCACAGTATTACCTTCATCCAGCAAACTTAAAACAGCTCGAATCTGCCCAACTCCATACTGACTCAATTGGAGATGAACAGGCCCAGCCAATTCCGACATACCATTTTCAACTTGTTTAGTAACCATAAATTCCTCCATCATCACAACTTATTAACTAAAAAGTACACAAATTTCATGTACTTTAGGTGTAAATGCGCAATGAAAATTATATCATGTTCTATTTAAAAATCCGAAAATAACAAAAAGTCATCAAGAAATTAATCTCAATGACTTTTAAGTAATATATGTAATTGTGTATGGTTAAGGGTTAGTGATTTTTCAAATAAAATATATATGTACAAAACCAAATATCATGAATCAAATTTGATGTCCAATTTATTATAGAAAATCTAGTCGTAGGAGCTGAAAATATTCTTGGCTGTGAAGGTGGTGTTATAGCTTTAGCCATTACAGCACCGGGCGAGTTTGGAGACTTACCGATTTATGGTAAGGCTTCAAACCGAGGTCCGAGACCTTGGCTCGGGCCGGT
This sequence comes from Companilactobacillus ginsenosidimutans, assembly GCF_001050475.1. Lineage (NCBI taxonomy): Bacteria > Bacillati > Bacillota > Bacilli > Lactobacillales > Lactobacillaceae > Companilactobacillus > Companilactobacillus ginsenosidimutans. The sequence goes on from NZ_CP012034.1 coordinate 1,630,316, forward strand.
CCGCACAGCCATGAATATTTCTCAGCTCCGAAGACGGCATATTTATCCAGCACAAAACTTTTCCTGAGGAGGAATAAAAAACCTACCAGTTCAAACCATTAGCAGACATGATAGAATCCACGTCAGATGGAGTTAATGACTTAGCCTGTAAGTTATTCTTCTGAGCAAATGTATAAGCCTGCATAATAGTACCCAATACACGTGCAGCAGATTTTTGCAAATCACCCAATGCCAACTTGTTACCGTCAGCAGAATTTGTGGCAGCAATTTGCAATGCTTCTTGAGTACCACCAGGCATGATCAGATCATTACCAGCGCGCATCAATGAAGCAGGATCTGACAAACTCTTTAAGTTATACCAGTCTGTCATAACAGTACCTTTGAAACCCCATTCGCCACGTAGAATGTTAGTTAACAAGTCGTAGTTTGCGGCATTGTAAGTACCATTTACGAGATTATATGATGACATTACGTACTCAGGTTGTGCATCTTTGATGACAGTTTCAAAGCCTTTAAGATAAATTTCTCTCATGGCTTGTTCACCGATTTCGTCATCCATTGTTTGACGCTTTGTTTCTTGGTTATTAGCGAAGAAGTGTTTAATAGTTGTACCGACGCCAGGATTTGATTGAACACCCTTTGTCATAGCGGTTGCACTAACTCCGGCAATAAGTGGATCTTCTGAATAGTATTCGAAGTTACGTCCATTTAATGGATCTCTGTGGATATTCATACCAGGAGCTAACCAAGTATCTACTCCGAACTCTTTCATTTCTTTACCAACGGCATCTCCGACTTGATACATCATTTCGGGATCCCATGCTTGAGCAAGCAAAGTTCCAATAGGCCATGCTGTGGCGTATTGATATCTTGTTTGACCATTAGTAGTTGTTTCTGGTGTTAAACGAAGTCCAGCAGGACCATCGGAATTAACTGAAACTGGAACTCCTCTATTAATTAGTTGATCTGTTGTTTGACCAGCTGCGCCAGGAACTTGTGTTGCAGCACTACCAATAATTGATAATACTTTTGATGAATCAGAATCACTACTGTCGCCGTTTAGCATAGTATCAACACCACCACTCATCATGTTGTATGTTGAAGCTAATTGTTTGGCAGTCATTACTAAATTACCATTAACGATTTGTGAAAGTTGTTTTGTTGAAAGACTAGCAATGAATTGATCCATTGTAATCTGGCCATCATAAACATCTTTCAAGCTTGAACCGCTAATTCCGTTGATTGAAAGAATGGTTTGATTCAAATCAGTTGTTGGCAATTTTGTAGTTGTGTTCTTGTTAACGATTGTTGTTACAGCGTTCTTGTCATAAGTTGAAGCATTATTTCCACGAACCATGTTCAATGAATTTGCGTTCAATTGGATAACAGGAGCGTTACTTAATTCAGCAGCTTGCTTTGCAGGAACAAATGTATTGTCGCCGCCATGCAAAACTGTTGGATCAACAGCTGGAGGCATTTCTGATGAAAGTTGTTCTGTAGTTACCTTTGAAGATAAATTCAAAACGGCCGCAACATCAGTATTACGTGAGCTATCACCAACTCTGACAATATATTGACCAGGGTCGAGAATATAGCTACTTGTAGCTGTATCATAACTAGCCATGTTGTAAAGTGGGAATGACATTGTCAAAGTTTGGCTTTGACCAGGTGCCAACTCATCTGTCTTAGCATATGCAGCCAAGTTTTGGAAAGCTTTATCAACAGAGCCTTTTGGTGCTGAATAATATTCTTGGACAACTTGACGTCCAGAATACTTGTCACCAGTATTTGTAACAGTAACTTTAGTTACTAAGTTGTTACCTTTTACAGCAACAGAATCAGTCTTAGTAGCAAATGTTGTATACGAAAGTCCATAACCGAATTCATAATGCGGCGTTACGTTGTATGTATCGAAGTAACGATATCCAACATAAATACCTTCGTTATAAGCTTCTTTATCAGAGTTACCGTCATTGTCAGCAAATGTTGCTGAACTAGGATAATCTGAATAGTTATTGGCCCATGTATCAACTAATTTACCAGAAGGTGTAACCTTGCCACTCAAAATATCAGCAACAGCGGTACCAGTATTTTGTCCAGCTTGGGAAACTAGTAATACACTATCCAATCCAGGAATTTGGTCGATAAATTTAGTATCGATTTGACCACCAACATTTAGCAATAAAATACTTTGCTTGTAGTTAGCAGCAACATTCTTGATATTATTGAATTCAGCATTGGTAATCTCGTAATCGCCTTTAGTATCAGTACGATCTGTACCTTCACCAGCATTACGTGATAGAACGTAAATACCTACATCAGCAGGATCATTATCAAATGTAGCTTGAGAAATTTGTTTATCGGCATAATTAAATGTTCCCATCATAGGATGAGCTTTTGTAAAAGCAGCATTTTGCTCATCATAATCTTTAGCAGTAGCAGTTAAATAGTCGTCAGTTGTGACATCATAGCCAGCATCTTTCAAGCCATCCCAAATGTTAATCACTTTTCTAGGATTGACATTACCTGAACCAGTTCCTCCTTTCACCGTTCCATAAGCACCTGCACCATACAATGCAACCGTATCGTCAGTTGAAATTGGTAAAGTTTGATTCTTGTTTTGCAACAGAACCATACCATCTTCAGCGGCGGAAGTTGATAATTGCGAATTTGCAATTTCAGTTTCATTTGGATCAGGACTAGTTGTTGCTGAATCGTCAGATGAAGTTGTCTTGTTAGCATTTACCTCGTTGCTAGCTGACGCACTAGTTGAAACAGCTTCAGAAGTCTGTGCATTTGCTTGAGAAACATTAGTTTCTGAAACTTCAGAGTCAGAAGTTGTAGCGGCCGAAGCATTACCTAAGTATGTGTAGAAACCTACAAATAGTAACGCAATAATGCTCGTCAAAACTACAACAATCCTCTTCTGTTTTTTATCCATCCAATCACCCCTATACCTATAATTGAAACGTTTTCATGAAAACGCTATCACGGTGATTATTATATCGCTATCATTTCATTTATGTAATGATAAATTTGACGATATTATCATTTTATATATCATTTGCTTGCTATAATATAATAAAAAGCCTCAGGCTATAGGTCTAAGGCTAAATTATTCTAGTCAAAAATTGTTTGCCAATTTGAATTTTCATGAGAATTGAAAGCCATCTCAATATCTTCTGGTAAGTTACGGTTCAAAGAAAGTTTCAACTTTAAAGCATCTTCTAATGAAAAGTATTTGGCATCACTGGTTTCGGAGTTATCAACCGCATCCAAATGATCATTATCCGGTACACATTCAATAAAGTGCTTGTAAATATAGCTCAGGTTCTTCTGTTCGTACGCATGTTTCTGAATATCGCGAACAGCAATCAAACGTTTGGGAGTGACGTGGATATTTGCCTCCTCGCGAATTTCTTTAATTGCTATTTCACTTGCGGAGTATCCAATATCAGCCCAGCCACCAGGAATTGACCAAGTATCACTCATTTTTTCATGAACCATGAGCAATTCGCTTTTTTGGTTAAAGGTAATAGCACGAACGTCAACTTTTGGTGTCACATATCCATTATCTGAATCAAAAAACACATCAATTTGTTTCTCATTTCCATTAGTCAGCTGCAGAGTTAATTTTTTGGAGATGTCCTTCAACTGCTCATAACGCTCTTTGTCAAAAACGTCTTTGGTATAGTGCAAACCAGATTGAGATATAGCTTCTAGTTGCATAATAAGTAACTTGAGATTATCCATTGGGTGTCTCCTATGATTTAATTTATACAATAAAAGCCTTAGTTTAAACTAGGGCTTTTTCTATCTAATATTCACCTTTGATAACAAAGAATGAGCCACGAATCGTACCAGCCAATTTCGATTTTTGGTGCGCAAATTTGAACTTGCCTTCAAACTCTTTGGGAACTTCCATTCCATCTGAAAGTTTGAATCCAACAGCTCTTTTTCCACCGTCTTCGACCGCGTACATAATGTTTACAGCCAGTCCGTTTTCGTAAAAGACATAGGCAAACTTAATACCATCTTCCTCAAAGTGAGTAACTTCTAGTGGCTTATACGGAAATTTCATATCACGTTCTGACAAGATTTTCTCAATCCCAGGAAGTGTCTCTGGATCTTCTTCCGGCGTGTATGTAACAAATTCATGCTTAAATTTATTCCAGTAATAACGAGCTTCATTGGCACGCAACCCCGCCAAAGACTCGGAAACCGGTGAGCTTTCTAAACCTACGGTTGATACATCTTTAAAATCCACTTTATATGACATAGCTTTTCCTCGATATTAAATTATTGAACTAATCATAGCACTAACAAAAAATCCCTCAACTACAAAATTGAGGGATTTTATTTATCTATTATTTATTTTCGGATACTGAGGAGGATACGAAAAATAAATTAACCATTGTAAATAACATCATTAGCGTTTACATATTCGTTAGTCGAAACACGATAGAATGTGTCACCAGTGTTGTTATTAATTCTAACAATATCTGTGAACCAGTCTGTATTTGGTGCTAATGAACGGCTTTGTAGTTGGCCAACTTGGTCATAAAGTGATGTTAAATCCTTAGTAGTTACAGTACTGTTGATTTCGTTGTTTGTGTAGTTAGCATTTGAAACAACGGGAGTACTTGTTTCTTCATCAGCATTGTCTGGATCAGGAATCAAATCACTCTTACCAGTAACTAAACCATAAGCACCACCGACAGCGTTATCAACTAAGTCTAATGGTTGAAGAACCTTCATAACGCCTGAAGCCAAAGGTCCAACTAGTGGAATTTGACCAACTCCATCGATAACTTTGTTTTGAATGTTTTTAACGAAGTTTCCACCTTTGTTAGTAGTTGATTTAATCAAACCAGTAGCACCGGCAACAACGTTTCCAATGATTGGAGTTTGCTCAGCATTCTTGATTATAGTATCAACAGAATCAACATCAGTTGTTGGGTTTGATGTGCCAGCAGGTGCTGTTGTTGTGTCATATGCATTAGTTGCAGAAGCTTCAACATTAGAATCAGCAGTTGCAGTTGCTTGTGTATTAGCAACTGTAGCGGAGTCCGATTCAGCAACGGCGGCTGTTGGTGCAGTTGCAGCTGTTCCGGCAGTTGCAGCTGTTCCAGCTGTTGGTGCAGTAGCGGCTGTTCCGGCAGTTGCGGCAGTTCCTGCTGTGGCGTTTGTAGTTGCAGCGGCATCGTCAGTAGTTGCAGAAGTTGTATCTGTAGTAGCTGGTGTTAATTCAGCAGCTGGAATAACAACTTGTGAAGCATCTGCAGTTGTAGCAGTAGCATCTGTAGCAGCAACTTGGGCAGTAGCAGGTGTAGTGTCTGTGTCAGTAGTAGCGGCATCAGCGTTACCTTGAACAGCAGCAACACCTGTTAAAGTCATAGCAATAGCAAATGTTGATGATAATAGAACTTTCTTATATGTCATAAAAAATCCCCTTTTCCCTAATTAAAATTGCTTGCAGCTCTGTCTTATGAATAGTTTGCTGACAGCGCTAACAAATTAAATTAATTATACAACATTTTAAAGGAAAAAGATTAAGGATTTTTTAAAAAGCATAAATATTTTGGTTTATAAAATAAAAATTTATCCGTTGATTTTTGGGTAAAAAAAAGACCACTTGGTTGTGTGGCCTTTAGGATGGTTATGTTTCGTGGTGATGAGGAGCTTGAGAGAAATGTTATTGAAGGAAGGGAAATATATTTATTTCTAAAAATTAGAATAGTTAAGTGCTGGTTCGATGGATGCCAAATTCCCCTCCGCTGTTTGCTCCTGGGAATTTGCTTTGCTATCGATTCATTGGGTAACCGTTCTATTTTTATAGTGGAAACGAGTTCCGGAAGCCAAATGCCTCCGCTTAGCTACGAGCATCGATGGATGCACAAACCGCATCAATCGCTCCTCTAGGCTATGCTCAGCATTTTAACGGCTTCCTCCACTCTCTTTTCTTTATTTTCGAAAAACATCATAAAAAGCATCCATGCTCTTAAATCCCAATTTCTCGATTGACCCATCTATATCACGGGTAATACTAGTAAACGATCGTTTTATATTATCGAAACGATACTTGGGGTTAATTGCGTACATCATGTGGACTACTATTACGATGACTAGTGCAATTTTATTTGTGTAACTGACATTACCGTTTATATTCTTAAACCACAAATATTCTTTGTAATCTTTTGGTGCTACTGCGTTTTGTGACAGTGATATATCTAGCACGTTTGAATTGTGGCAACATATATTTCTTACGAAGTTTAAACATTCTAACCATGAAACTAATTCTTCTCTTGAACAATCAAAGTAATCCGTGAAATATTTAATGTTTTCGTCTGACATTACTCTTATCAAACTGGATGTTGTTTCAAAGGTTAGTAAGTTTGTCATTAACCAGACTGTTGGAAAATTATCGGCGTTTAAATTTTCTCGGTAATCTAGATCCAATATATTGGAATTATATGCTTGTCTAAGTAATGATTTTTTAAAATAAAACTGTTTTTCCTCTAGTGAATACGCTGATATCTTCTTATCTGCCCACTTCGAAAAATCTAGGTGTCCGAATGGACCATATTTATCACCTAAAACGTGTGATATCAAGCTATTCATTGAAACTTCAATATCCTCTATCGCATGTAACAAGTTGATTCTTAAATTCTTATCCTGATAATATCTCTTAACTACAAAGTCAAATGACAGTCCATCGTAATCGGGGGTGTTATATCCGTCCCGATAGGCAAATGGATAGGCAAATTGCTTCAATGTATAATATCCAATCGCCTCGATTGCATTTATATTTTTGTCTCGCATTTCGGGATCTAGGTTCATCCCTCGTTCAGCGAATAAGTTTAGCTGATCTTCATACGAGAGTTGCTTAGGGCTATTCATCTCTACACCTTCTATCTATTTTTTACCGTACTAAAAGTAACACGTTTTAATTGTAAGAGGTAACAATCAATTTGTGAATTGTGTCATTTTTTACTGTATATTATTTCTTTATTACATCTCTATTCTGTACTTTTTATATATTTATTGACAACTATTTATCAAAAATAACTTATTGTATTTTGATATAAGGAAAATTCAATTTTTTAATAAAAAAGAAGCCGCTTAAATACTGGCTTCTTTGGCTGAATTTAATTTTTTCAAACCTATTCCGGTAAATCCACTTAGGATTGATAAGATTGGTGACAATAGACTGAAGAAACAGAATGGCAAGAATTCAATTGTCGAAACTCCTAATGTATTGGCCGCAAACGCTCCGGCAACTCCCCAAGGTATCAAGTAATTAATAACTGTTCCCCCGTCTTCTAGGACACGACTAAGGGCTAAATTATCTAATCCACGCTTGGTATATGTTTCTTTGAATGCTTTTCCTGGCAAGATAACTGATAAATATTGTTCACCGACGAAAATATTTACACCGATTCCTGAAAGAATTGTGGCTGTCACTACTGACCCTGGTGACTTGAGACGCTTGGCTAAGGGCTCGATGGCGGTTTGAATAATGTCGTATTTCATCAATAACCCACCTAATGACAAAGTTAGAAAGATCAACGATATTGTTCCCATCATTGAACTAATTCCTCCACGTGTCAGTAAGGCATCAACATTGGCGTTCCCTGTTTTTGAGACGAATCCATCTTGAATGAATCCCGCAATCTTTTGAACTGTCATCCCTGGAACTTGGACGAAAATCATCACGATTGCGACTGTTACGTTGAGTAATAAGGTTGCGATAGCTGGAACTCGCATTATTGCACAGACGAATAATAATATAATCGGTAAAACAGCCCACCAAGAAACCGCAAAGTGCGTGTTTAATGTATTAAGAGTTGGTTGAATGTTAGTTAGCTTGGCGCCTGCTTCATTTAATCCTAAAATCCAGTACAAAATAAAAGAAATTACAAAGGCTGGAATTGTGGTCCACATCAAATTTTTAATATGAGCAAATAAATCTGAATCAGCTATGGCTGCTGCCAAATTTGTAGAATCTGACAACGGTGACGTCTTATCTCCGAAGATAGCACCAGAAATAATTGCTCCAGCAACGAGGGCCGGGTTCACTCCCATGGTTGTTCCCATTCCGAACAAGGCGATTCCGATTGTGGAAACGATGGTGAACGCTGATCCGATTGATGTTCCGATTAGCGCACATACTAGGAAAACTGAGGGCACAAACCACTGTGCAGAAATTAGGTGGAATCCGGCGACCATCATTGATGGAATAACTCCAGCGGCTATCCAAGTTCCAATTAGGGCTCCGATTAGGATGAAAATAAAAATTGGCACGATACCATTTTTTACTCCATCCATTATTCCGTCATGGATTGAATCCCAACTCTTGTGGCGGATTTTTGCCCAGAGGACTACTAGCGCAATCACTGCTAAGACTGGTGTTTGTGGTGATAATCCGAAGCCGATTACCCCTGTTCCTAGGACAATCAACATAACGATTAATATTAAAATTGATTCTCGAAAACTTATTTTTTTCTCCATAATATTTCTCCAAATAAAAAATCGTCCCCGCTGCAACAATTGCAACAGGGACGATTGACGTAACCGTGGTACCACCCAGCTTAAGGTCACAAATAGACCTTCACTCGTGAGTGTTAACGGTACTCTTCCGCTTGGAAAACCAAGTCATATCTGGTATTTCATCCTAAACACCCTGACCGGTTCGCATCAACCACCGGCTTTCTTACACTAAAGTGCAGGATTACTCAATACAGAGAGCGGTTTAACTATATGTTGAATTGCTCGTTTAATGACTAGAATCATAACAAGTATTTTGATACTCGTCAAACTAAACTTAAGCTAGTCGTCTGTCGATTAGTTTTGAAACTATTGATAATGCATAACATACAATGAAGTACAAAACTGCTAGAGCTAAGTACATTGGAACGATAAAGTTAGCATTTTGCCCATAGATAACTTGCGCATGTTGCATTAATTCTGGAACAACGATGATTGTTGCCAAAGATGTATCCTTGATCAATGAAATCAATTGACTAACTAAGGCTGGAATCATCTTTTTATATGCTTGTGGTAAGACAACATGCCACATTGCTTGTGGATAACGCATTCCCATGGCACGTGCAGCTTCCATTTGTCCGGGATCAACAGCCAAAATACCTGAACGGATGATTTCTGCGACCATCATTGATTCAAAGACTGACATCGCAAGGATGGCGGCTGGAATGGTATCTGGTTTAAACCCGAAGGCTGGTAGTCCAAAGTAAACGAAGAAGATAATCAAAAGTAGTGGCAAGTTACGGATAATATCAATAATGACACCAACTATTTTTGACAACCAAGGAATTTTTGTATATCTAATAATTCCCAAAATAGAACCGATAATCAAACTGAAAACAACGGAAATAATTGAAATTTCTACAGTGACCCAGAGTCCTTGGAGAAGGAATCGTAGGTTTACTGCTGAATAAGCATCAATCCAATTTTGCATAATTCATTCTCCCCTCTATGCCAATTTTCTTTCTAGATGCTGCATGTAGTAACTGATTGGCAATGTAATGATCAAATAAAATAGACCAACTACCAAGTAGGTATTAACAGTATCGAAAGTTTGTGATGCAATAGCATTTCCTTGATACATCAAGTCAAATCCAGCAACAAAGGCTAGGACTGATGAATTCTTTACTAAGTTAACGAATTGGTTACCTAGTGGTGGAATTACCATTTTGAAAGCTTGTGGCAACACGACATAGCGCATGGCTTGCGTATATTTCATACCCATGGCACGTGATGCCTCCATTTGTCCAGGATCAACTGAAATAATACCTGAACGAACAGTTTCAGCAATAAATGCTGATGTATAAATTGTTAGACCGATTGTACCGGCTGTAAATCCATTGATTTTAACGAAGTACAAAGGAATAACTAAGTAGAAAAACATTGTGATAACTAGTAATGGAATATTACGGAAAATTTCAACGTAGATATTTCCAATTACACGTAAAAATTTAACTGGTACTACTTCAAGAATGGCAAACAACGATCCGATAACTAGACTGAAGAACAATGCCACAACAGATGAAAGAATTGTCCAGCCAAATCCAGTTAGGAAGTTTTGCCAGTTATTTGTAAATGCTGTAATCATTAGCGTAGCACCTCCCTATAATTGAATCCTGGAACATTACCGAACCATTTCTTAATCAATCTATTATATGTACCGTCTTCTTCAACTTCTTTAATTGCTTTGTTCAAAGCATGTCTGAATTCTGGCTGGTCTTTATTGATACCAATACCATATGGTTCAGTGGTGAAGGCTTTACCTTGAACTTTGTAACCAGGATTTTCAACTGCCATACCAGCTAAAATAACGTTATCAGTTGTTAAAGCATCCCCTTGTCCTGACTTCAAAGCAACTAATGCCTGTGCATAATCTTGAAGTTGTAAAACACGTGCTTTTGGAGCATATTTTTTAACATTCTCAACTGAGTTGGAACCAACAACACCAATGATTGTACGTCCATTCAGATCTTGAACTTTCTTAATTGGTGAATCATCTTTAACTAAAATAGCTTGTCCAGCATCGAAATATGAATTGGAAAAGTTAATTACCTTTTGACGTTCAGGTGTGATGGTCATTGTGGCCATAATTGCATCGATATTACCGTTCTTCAATAAAGGAATACGTGATTGCGAAGTAACAGTAACGAACTTGGCTTTACCATTCTTACCGAGAATTTTCTTAGTAAGAGCCCGAGCCATATCGATTTCGAAACCTTTTTCCTGGCCGTCTTTAACATCGACCAATCCCATCAATTTTGTATCTGCCTTAACACCCCAACTAATAGTGTTAGCATCTTTTGCGTTTTGCAAAACATTTTGTTGTGAGAGTGGCTTAGAACCACAGCCCGCTAGCACTAATGCGACGAGTAAAGACATGACAAGCATTGCAGCATATTTAAATTTTTTCATGCGCTACTCCCCTCCTAGTGCTTAATAATTTTACTCAAGAATTGTCTAGCACGTTCATTTGTAGGGTGATCGAAGAATACGTCTGTCTTATCATCTTCCAAAATTTGGCCGTCAGCCATGAAAATAACACGGTTGGCAACTTCCTGAGCGAAGCCCATTTCGTGAGTAACAATCAAAGATGTCATATCACTTTGGCTAGTAACATACTTGATAACACCCAAAACATCATCAATCATTTCAGGATCAAGCGCACTAGTTGGTTCATCGAACAACATACAACGAGGCTTCATAGCTAGTGATCTAGCAATTGCCACACGTTGAGCTTGTCCACCGGAAATTTGTGAAGGCATATTGTGAGCCTTATCAGCCAAACCAACACGGTCAAGCAAAGCCATAGCGGCTTTCTTGTTTTCCTCTTCATTCATTTTCAAAACGATTCTTGGCGCAATCATAACGTTTTCAAGCACATCTTTATTAGCGTATAAATTAAAATGTTGGAAAACCATCCCCACATCAGTACGGATACGATTAATATCAGTACTCTTGTCAGCAATATCACGACCATTAACAATAAGCTGACCCTCTTGAATTCTTTCAAGACCATTAACACTACGAGCCAAAGTACTTTTACCAGAACCAGAAGGTCCGATCAAAACAACAGTTTCCCCTTTATCAATCTCCAAGTTAATGTCCTTCAAAGCATGAAACTTACCGTAATACTTTTGCACATCGCGGAATTCAATCATTGACATAGATACTTCTCCCTTCGTTTATAAGAGCGTTGTTAAACCCGGGTAACTTTTGAGCATTAACATAGAAATCGACAACCCCCAAACCCAGTAATCCACACTCCAACTAAAAATGACTATTAAAGAAATTTTAATGTTTTTAATCCAATTTAGCAATCAAAATAATTTTCGACCTACACTTAAATTTCAATTGAATCAAATAAACAAGTCAATGATACCGCTGGTAAGGCAATTCGAAAATGAATTTTCAAAAAAACTAAAAATATTTTTAACATTTTGTGTAAGCGATTACATTCTAATATTAAAAAAAGAACGTCCGAAGACGTACTTACAACCATTTTTGAAAACAACGAGTAAGTTGACCCAACTACCTCCGCTTAAATAAGGAGATGCTCAATTGTTACGTGGCTAATTTACTTTCTATTATTTTGTTGAGGGGTGAACATCCCCAGTGATTTTAGTCAGGGGTCTACCAACAACTACATAAGACATTAGTCCCAATATATAAGCACACAAAAACATCCCTCCAGGTCAATTAGAGGGATGTTTTTTTAGTATCTATTATTTAGTCACATGTTCGTGATGTACGAATTCGTTGGTGGAAACACGGAAATGTTTAATTTCATCGGATCCGAGATATGCAATCCTGTCGTACTTCCATTTGGTGTCGTTTGCTAGGAAACGGTTAGATTGTTCTAAATTGCTGCTGAACATCTTTGTTTCGTTGTGCTCAGTTGTACTAACGATTCCATTTGAATACTTGTATCTGTACACATCAGAAGCCTTAGCCCATTCATTTGTTGAAACACGGTAATACACTTCATTTTCAAACTTTAATGTTTTGTCAGCTTTCCAATCAGAAAACTTGGATAGTGAACGCAATGGGGATGCCACTAACTTATTATCCGACAATTCATATAGCTTCACCGTGTTATTCATAGTTCCGATAAACCCATCAAATTCGTTTTGTTCGATTGGCTCTGGATCTGGTTTAGGCGTTTCAATCTTTGAATAAACGACCTTTTCATCAGTCGTAATAGTTCCATTGCCATTTACTTTTGCCTTTATAGTTGTCTTATCTGGTGTATATCCATCAACCTTGGGTACATCAACAGTAATAGTTGTTCCAATCTCTCCAAAAACATCCTTAATAACTTTATCTCCCAAGTTAGTTGATATTGTTAAATCATTTACGGTGTGCGAGTCAGACTTTAAATACAATTTTGATTCATAGGTTCCACCGGAAAATCCATCAGACAATGCCATGTAACGGAATTTCTCACCGGCACCAGACATTGCTACATAAGCCCACAATAGTGAAGTGGAAGACTTCAATGGATTAGTTCCATCATTGAAAGATTCATTTAAAAGAGAATTTTTTATATTTGTGAGAGCTTCTGCATTTTCAAACAAAGGTTTGTCGAACGAATAATTAGGATTCTTTGTTCTGATAACTGATTTCTCAGTATCAACAGAAAGGTCTTTAACTTCATCCAACTGTTTAGCAGCAAACTCTGACTGGCCATTAGGATAATATTTATTAACCTCTACATCTTTAGTTACTCGGTGTAATTGACGACCATTTAAGTAATAAGTCACGTCAACTGTTGCTGGCTTGGCCTTTTTAAGATAAACATTGAAAACAGCATCTTCGGGATTCTTGTTTTTCCAATCAAATCTGCCGTATAAATAATCGAATGTTAACAAGCTACCATCCGAATTAGGTTTGTCGTAATCTAAATAGTTTAAATAACCTGGATGAGGAGTTTCTAATACCTTATGCAACGGATTAAACTGAAAGCCTTCCTCAACAGGTACTTGAACAGTCTTAGTAGCAATCTTCTCTTTAGTATCTTCCAAGAAGTAATTTACTTGAATTGAAGAATATTGAAGGTGATATACAACATATCCGTCTTGCATCAAATTGTCTTTATTATCGTAGATATCAATCGTATTAGTTGAGTCGTTATATTTAAACTTTGGAAAGCGAACTGTCCCTACATTGCCGTTATTGTCTGTTGAATTCTTTTGTGGAAGATATGTTGAAACACCTTCCCAAGAAGTCGAAACGTTTACACCAGCTGGAACAACCGAGTAGCCCTTAGTACTATCCAACAAACTGGATACGAACCTACCATCAATTTTGAAACGGTCATAACCAAGTATCTTACCATCAGTGTTTCGCTTAACCGGCACCAAAATTAAAGTGTCTCCATTAATTTTATCTTTATCAATTGGTTTTCCGATAATAACTTCATTATCCGCAAGGGGGTGATCGATTGGTAATGGGTAATTGCCACGGTCTTTATTATTTCCATTATTATCTTCGTCAAACATTGATGAATTGCGACCTAAATCATTCTTGCTAATACTTGATACATCATCCACATCTAATGCTTTAACTTCTGTAATTGAGTTTGCTGGAACAATAAATCCTGACAGAATCAATCCAGTCAAAAGAATAGCTTTCGATTTCATTAAAAATCTCCTCTTTATCTCTCGCCATGAGAGTTGCTTGTTAAGAGTATAACAAGCAGAAAGAGTGTTGTAGAGCCTTATATCGCAATATATTGACAAACAATTTTCAAGACAAAAGGAACATATATGTGATTACTTAGTGAATAAATAAACGTTTTTCTAGTCATTAATATTGAAATATGTTTCTGAAAAACGACGGCAGCAAACCGACAGGAAAGAACTAATTTACTTCAATACAATCTTCTTATACAAGTACCTCGTGACGAAATAGTACAGGAAGTACAAGACTAAGAAGATGGCAAATGGTATTTCAATCCCAACGTATGGGTGTGGCAATAGTCCTTTAAACATTTGAACACCAACTAATACGTGGACAATTCCAATCACTCCAGGAACTGCGAACAACACGGCAATTTCTTTGTTGATAGATTTACGTAAAGTTCTTTGTCTAGTACCAATCTTGTAGAGCATGTTGTAACGTTTTACGTCTCCTGCTGCTCCAGATAAAATCTTGAACATTAGACAACTAGCTAACATGGCTAGAAAAGCAATTCCCAGGAAGAATCCCATGAATTCGAGTCCAGAGTAGAATCCGTTGATGACAGTGTAGGCCGAATACTTATCAGTCTGCATTTGTACCAGCTTTGGGAAACGTTTCTGTTGAATTTTAGAGATGGCTTTCATTTCGGCAAAATTTTTCTTGAATGAATCTGTTTTAACAAATGTCACTTTGTTAGTTTTCGCTGAAATCTGATCGAATTTCTCGTTGCTAACAGCTTTGACTGGTGCTTGATCTTCACCGGTAGCTGATAATGACTGCAGGTCAAAGCTAGCTTTTTCAACATTTGAAGTTGTTTCTGTTTTTGAATCCATAACATTACCATTGAAAACCTTAATTTTCAGTGGCTGATCATTAAAGGCAGACTGTTTAACATAAATTCCATCTTTAGCATTTTTATAATCATATTCGTAGATAGATTTATCATTAATCTTGTCCAATTGAGCATTCTCTTTGTCACCAATATTGATGATTGAAGTGTCATACCAATGTTGGCCGTTCACAGTAGTATCAATTTGGCCACGGAAACCCAATCCAACCGTAATTGCACCAAGTGCCAAAGCAAACATAATTGAGACAACTGAAAGAATTCTTGTATAGTCACCAATTCTGAAATTCAATTGTGACAAGGTGAAATTGTTCAACCCTTTTTGAGAAAATGATTTCTTGCGCTTAAGCGCATTAATAATTGTGGTTGTTAATGAATTGATAATGAAATATGTTCCCAGAACAATTGTGATTAGAGCCACTACGACACCAATCATAATGAATCCGGGATTCTTTCCCATATAAATCATGCTGAAGTATCCGACTGCTAATAAAATTATTCCAATGACTGATTGAGCCGCAGTCCAAACAGTGTTGCGTTTAATTTTAGTTGGTTGACTGTCTTTTTGAAGCAGTGTTAAAACTTTTGTCATGCGAAGTGTAATTGAATTTCTGATTGCTGAAATAATGAAAATTAAAGCGAAGAATGCAATTGTTACTAGTAGTGCTGGCATGTAAAAGCTATTAAAGTGAGAAATTTGCATGCCCATATTTTTAACTAAGATATCGCCAACGAATCCGGTTGCTAAAATTCCAATTAAGATACCAATTGCTGATGCGATAGCGCCAATAGCGAATGTTTCCACAAAAATCATCTTAGAAATTTTGCTACTTTTGGCACCAAGCATCATAAACATTCCATATTCCTTCTGACGCATGCTCAAAAGGAATTTATTTGCGTAATTTATATAGACGACAGTAATTATTGCTAAAAGTACAGCACCCACTCCAAAGATAAAGACTGTCGCCGCGGCTGGTGAATTAGAATTTAAAAATTGTTTGTTCATGGCTAAGGTCATAAACATATAGAAGATGGCTGCGGCAATCATCAAGCCAGAAAACAAGACACTGTAATCTCTTAGACGATGTCGAATACCACCTAAAGCTAACTTGTTTAACATCAGTTTTCCCCCCTTATTCTGCGAATGTTCCTAATGAATCAAGAATTTCTTGGTAGAAAATGCCTCGTGAATTCTGTTCGTTTTTCAATTCTTGACCAATTTCACCATCTTTAATGAACAAGATTCGGTCACAGAAACTGGCTGAGAATGGATCGTGGGTTACTAATAAGATAGAAACATTATCTTCATGGTTAATTTTTGTCATAGTGTCCATCAAAGCGCGGGCACTTTTTGAATCCAAGGCACCTGTTGGTTCATCACCAAAAATGATATTGGGCTTATGAACCAAAGCTCGAGCGGCAGCGACACGTTGTTTTTGACCACCTGATAATTCTGTTGGGTAGTGATTCAAAATTTCTGTTAAACCTAATTTTTCAGAAATGCTCATTACTGCTGGTTTAATTTCTTTTACAGGTTTATTTTGTAATGCCAGTGGTAGTGCAATGTTTTCGTATGCTGTTAGATTTTCTAGCAAGTTGAAATCTTGGAAGATAAATCCAATTTTGTTGGCACGAAAATCTGCCATTTCATTAGTATTAAGTTTGGTAATATCTTCTCCAGCAATTTTTACTTCCCCACTAGTTGGAGTATCTAATGTAGATAAAATATTTAGAAGAGTAGTTTTACCTGATCCAGACGCTCCCATAATACCAACGAACTCACCTGGTTGAACTTCAAAGTTTACATCTGATAAAGCTTTAAATTGTTTCTCATTTGCCTTACCGTATATTTTTTCGACGTTTTTAACATCAACTATTTTTGTCATTTGTATATCCCTCCATCTGATATATCTATCTTATGAAAAATAGTGGGAATAGTCGTTGGATTCATATTACAAGAACTTACACTTTTGTAAGCCAACCTCACTTAGCAATAATTTGATATTGTTTTATATTCAAATTCAATTGATTTATCAGTAAAAAAGTTGAACAATCTAATATATACTATTAAGGTTGTAAAAATTTTTGTATATAGGGGTGTTTCGCTTTGGGGGAAAAAATGCCAGAACTTGACTCTAAAAAGTCATACATTAGCTGGCCTGTCATAGCTTTGATGGACTTTGTTACCGTAATTGGTTTTGATGATATTATTTATAACTTTCAAAACCAAGGTCTCGGTATCGTTACTACTTGGATTTTAATGCTATTTTTATTCGTTGTTCCTTATGAAATGATGGTTGGACATATGGGTTCAGTCTTCAGTCACGAGGGTGGCGGTATGTCATCATGGGTTCGTGGTACTAGTGGAAATGTCTGGGGATACATTTGTGCCTGGACTTACTGGGTTTCAGGACTTCCATATATCGTCGATGTTGCCAACTCAATGTTAATTTCATTCGGTTGGTTGATTCACGGAAACAATACGATGTCGAATACGATGAGTAATAGTATGTTTGCGTTATTAACAGCCGCAATCTTCACATTATTCATTTTCATTCAACATCATTTAAAGAACTCACTTCAATGGTTAGGAATCATTGGTGGTGGTGCAATGTTCATCGTTACTGTTTTGTATGTAATTATGACTGTAGTTTACCTTGGACAAGGAAACGCACCGCACACTCAACCTTTCACGCTAAAATCATTTATTCCTAAATTTGATTTGCACTACTTATCAACTTTCGGATTAGTAATTTTTGCCATGAATGGCTCTGAATTTGCTGCACCATACGTTACGGAAATGAAAAATGGTAAACGTGATTTTCCAAAAGCTATGTGGATGTTAGCAATTATGACCGGATTCTTGACAGTCTTAGGATCATTCTCATTGGGTGTGTTTTTCAACGCCCATCACTTGCCTAATGACTTGAAAATGAATGGTTCATACTACGCCTTCCAAGCCATGGGAAATGACTTTGGAATGGGTCGATTCTTCCTATATGTATTCGCAATTACGCAAGCTATCTACATGATGGCCCAACTTGCGGTGCTAATTGATGCCGGAACGCGTATGTTCTTGTCTGACACGGCAAAATCTTATTTGCCTAAGGGTCTAACTAAGACGGATAAACGTGGTTTGCCTATCAATGGATATTGGCTCACTACCGGTATTTGTACAGTTATTATGGTGCTTAGTGCTACTTTGCCAAATATGAATTCAATCTTTAATCAACTGTTGAATTTGAATGGTATTGTTTCGCCTTACACTACTTGTTTCTTATTTAGTTCATTCATTATTGTTCGTTTGAAACCTAAGAAGTTCCCTTCTGATTTCACTTATATTAAGAATCAGAAGTGGGCTGTTATTGTTGGTGCTTGGTGTTTCTTGATCACTTTTGGTGCTGCTACTCTTGGGATTTTGCCTGTTGATGAGGCTTATGGTACTGGTACTTGGTATCATGTTTTGGCGCTCAATATTATTGAACCGTTATTGATGATTGCTGTCGGGGTTATCTTACCGTTGATAGCTCGAGCAGAACGCCGCAAAGACAACCTCGCTTAGTTTTGTTGGGAGGTTCACTTTCGCCCTGCGGTCAGGTTCCTGGGGGCCGTGGTCGCTGTGAACACGAATTCGAGCTTTTCCAAGTTCGGGAAAATCTCGAATCTCGGTTTTTATGTAAGCCTGCCCTTTGGCAGGCAAACATAAATCTCACGGCTTGGGCCCCCAGGAACCTGACCTCCGGGCTTGTACTCCAATAAAACTTACTTGGTTGTGGGTTTTTGCTTGCTCCTCCGCGTAATTCCTACGATAAGATTGGACAGACTGTAATACTGTTTTCGTCTGATCGTTAGTCTGCACAGATCGATATTTTGAATTGTAAAATCTAAAGTCAAGACACTAAAATAGCGCATTCCAAAAATTGGAATGCGCTATTTTTTTGTATTTATTGATATTAAAAAGCCAGATTGTGATACTTCTTGATTCTTTTGTGTTGTATTATCGTATCAGTAAAGGGGGCGTTTCTATGTATCTTAAATCGGTTTATGCTTCACCTCTTGGTGAAATGACTTTGCTGGCTAAGGATGAGGCTTTGGTTGGGGTTTGGTTTTCTGATCAGGCTCATTTTGGGGCTGGTTATGACTTGGACTCTGTTGATTTTGGCGAGTCTCATCCGCTTTCTCTTGCTGCTTCTTGGTTGGATTCTTATTTTGCTGGGGAACGTCCTTCTATTGATTCTTTGCCACTTGCCCCTGAAGTTACTGAATTTCGGGGTCTTGTTTTGTCGGTGCTGGAGTCGGTTCCTTATGGTTCTACTATTACCTATAAAGAGATTGCCACTCGTATTACTGACCTTCGTGGTGGACGCAAATCATCTGCTCGGGCTGTTGGTGGTGCTGTTGGGCATAATCCTATTTCAATTATTATTCCTTGTCACCGCGTTGTTGGTAGTAATGGATCCTTGACTGGCTATGCCGGTGGGATTTCTCGTAAAATTGCTTTGTTGGATTTGGAGGGTGCTGCTCATGGCAAGTTCATCTGAGTGGAAAGCTATTTCGAATAACGATGCGGAATTTGACGGTGTCTTTTGGTATGGGGTTAAAACTACTCATATTTTTTGTCGACCTTCTTGCCCGTCTCGTCTTCCAAAACGGGAGAACATCTCAATTTATTACGACCCTAAACTGGCGGAAGCTGATGGTTTTCGTCCTTGTAAAAGGTGTCGTCCTTTGAACTCAATTGTTTCTAATGAAACTTGGGTTCAAGAAATCGATGAATTTTTAAATAATCATTATTCTGAAAACATCACTTTATCTTCGTTATCTAGCCAGATTCATGGTTCTGAATCTTATTTACGTCATGTTTATAAACAACTGACTGGTGTGACTCCGCAACAAAAGCTGATGAATATTCGTTTGGAATATGCTAAGTCTTTGTTGAAGAATACTAATGATTCCATTAAATCCGTTGGTATGTCTGTTGGAATCGATAATACAACTTACTTTATTCAGTGTTTCAAACGTCGGTTTGAGATCACGCCGAAACAATTTCAGTATCAATCTAGGCTTTAATGAAGTAATATCAAATTAAATATATATTTATGGAAGGAAATTCCCATATGACTCAAATGAAATGTAAAGATACCCTCTCAATTACTAATCACCGTGTTTTCGCTTCTGATTTAAACGAACACAATACTGTTTTTGGTGGTCAAATTTTATCTGCTATTGATAATAATTCTTCTATTGCAGCTTCTCGTGCTGCTCGTATCGAAACCGTTACTGCCTCTGTTGACCAAGTTAATTTTATGCATCCCTTTGTCTTACAAGATTCACGTTGTGTTGAGTCTTATGTGACTGGTGTTGGTAGTTCCTCGATCGAAGTTTTTACCAAAATTATTGGTGAACATTTAAAAACTGGCGAGCGCTTCCTTGGTCTCACGTGTTTTTCAACCTTCGTACTAACTGACCGTAGCATAAAGCTTCCCGAGATAATCCCCGTCAGTGATGAAGAAATATTTGTTTGCGCAGGCTATAAACAACGCAAACTTGAACGTGGAGAGAAGCTTAAAGAACAAGTTGAGCTCAATAAGCATATGTCACTCGATTTTCCTTGGGATAACTAATAATCGCGTTGGTTTGTTGAACGAAGAATAACTTCGTTGATCGCAACGGTGTCTTCAGTATTGATTGCATATACTACTGCATTGGCAACATCTTTGACGTTCAAGCCTTCATTCATTTCAGTTGCCTTAACAGCAGCTCTTGTTTCTGGATCCGAGATTGTTTGTGCCAAGGCCGTCTGTGCGTGTCCGGGTGAAATCATTGTTGATTTAATATTCTTGCCAACTTCTTCGACACGCAAACCTTCCATAATTGCACGCATTGCGTATTTTGTTCCTGAATAAACTGCTGAGCCTGCTCCTGTAAAATGTCCAGCGACTGAGTCGGTTGTGATTATTTGGCCACCACCTTGTTCCTCCATAATAGGAAGAACAGCGTTGATTCCATATAAAGCACCCATGACGTTGACTGACATCATTTGTTCCCATTCAGAAACTTTTCCATCACGTAATTCGGAAATAGGCATCAAACCTGCATTGTTAAATAGGACATCAATTTTTCCAAAATGGTCTTTGGCAAAATCAATTAGACTTTTGACCTCTTCATTTCTTGTGACATCGACTGATTGATAGATTACTTCTGTATCAGGATAAGTTGTTGTTAGTTGATCAGACAAATTTTTAAGTGCCGATTCTCTTCTGGCTCCCAAAACTAATTTGGCACCTTTTTCTGCCAATTGTGTAGCTGTTTCTTTACCGATACCACTTGATGCTCCTGTGATTACGACTACTTTATTTTTGATGAATTCCATTGTTAAATCCTCCTGTAAACTAGGTTATGGACACAGTTTAGCGGGATTCTAAATCTTTACAATTACGCACTTTGATATACCTAACTTACCTAAAAGTAAGTTTTATTGAGACTCTAAGATTTGCTCGAATTAATTTTTTTGAAAGTAAGGTTAATTATATGGCTGAAAAACAAGCAAGCTACCAAAATGGCGTCTTGGCGACCCTTTCTGTAATGGGAGGAAAATGGAAACCCCTGATTCTTTGCCACATGGGTGCAGGCCCAATTAGACCCGCAGAATTACTTCGAGTTGTTCCAGGCATTTCCCAAAAAGTTTTAACAGATCAATTACGCGAATTAGAGCGCGATGAAATCATTGCCAGACATGTGTACAATGAAGTTCCACCTCACGTTGAGTACGAAATCACACCTTATGGCGAAACTTTGAATAAAGTTTTAATCGCGATGTCGACCTGGGGTGAAGATAGAATCAAGCGTCTGCAAGAAAAAGGACAGTCGGTTGATTTAGTTTATCCAGATCATGAAGGATACGATAACGATTAATTATTATTACCCTATTGGCTAAAATGATAACTAGTAGGGTTTTTCTTAAACTCCGTATATGTTAAAGCTGAATTAAACTGCAAACAGATATGAACCAGTTTTGTAAATAGAAGAAGGGAAACAGGATGTTGAATTATCTCTTTGCGTGGGGAATCCCATTTCATTTGTTATCACTCGTAATCATATATATGTTTGCTGAGTCAAATGCCATGAAACATATGCGTCCTATACTCTTTGGTGGAAAGCCGTTGAATATGTTGTTGTCATGGTCTTTATTAATCTTAATCGGTGTACTTGTTTATTTAATTCCCTATTTTTACCAACTGTTAATCTTCATAATAGGATTTTATCTTGTATTTGAATTGCATAAGTTCAATAACTAAAAATAAGGGCGAAAACCAAATTGGTTTTCGTCCTTATTAAATTTCAACGTTATCCTAAATCACCTGTCAAAAATTGTCCTTTACAGAACCTATAGCTCCAAATAGTTTTTAATTTATTCCGCGATAACTATAGCATGTTCATCTTTACATAATACTCAAATTTGTCAGAGAGAGTAATATTAAAGTTATGGAGGCTTCACAATGACATATGTTTCCTTGATATTAATTGGTTTTGCAATTGGTTTATTCGTTCTATCGACTGGTGGCGGTGGTGCAGCACTTTACATTGGCGTCTTAACTAGCGTTTTCCACCTAAGCGCACCAGTGGCTGCAGCAACTTCACTGTTCACAGCCTTCCCTTCACTTTGTGTTGGCGCATTCGGACACTATAAAGCTGGTAATATTCGATTTAAAATTGGAAACCAAATGTTGCTATCAGCAATTCCAGCAACTATTGTTGGGGCATTAGTATCACGTTTCATACCTAAAGATGTTTACACTTGGATCGTCGCAATTATCTTAATCGTCCTAGGAATTCAAATCTTGTACTCACGTTTCTTCGGTAAACAAAAAACCAATATGAAAACTGCTCACGCTGGTTTAAAAACTGCTTTCTTTGGAATTGTCAGTGGCCTCATGGTCGGAATCGCCGGGTTAAGTGGTGGTGGACCAGTCATTGCCGGGCTATTGGTTATGAATTTAGACATGGTTCGAGCTGCCGCAACTTCCTCATATATTCTCGTCGGAACAACTGGAGTCGGATTACTCTTCCACTTATCAACCGGAAATATCGATTGGAAAATCGGTGTTTCATTAATGATTGGTGCCATCGCAGGGGGATTATTAGCGCCAAAAATTTTGTCAAAATTAGATCCAATCAAATTTAATTCATACGTGAAACCATTTATTGGTGTATTACTACTGGTCATGGGATTACGGATGGTTGTTTAGAATCACGAGTGCTATTGTGTATACGACATGAGGGGTTGAAAACCTATTGGAGGAATATTGATGAAAAACAGAAATTCTGAGAACATGACGAGCATCGAAATAATTTTGAATAAAGAATCTAAAAAAAAGGCAGAAGAAGTTATCAAAGCTAGAACTGGTCTTAAATTTAATGAATACATTGAAGCATTAGTTCAAAAATATGCAAACGAGTATGACAACGAGATATTAAATAATGAAACTCAAAAATTCATCGATGAGGCAGGTAGAGGTGATAGAACAAACTTCATAACTGCTGAAACCACCGAAGATTTTTTCAATGATACAAATATTTAAATTAATAAAAGTTACATTCAACAAAATAGAGAACTGACATAAGTCAGCTCTCCATTTTTATTTTATATTGGTCGCATTCCCTCCTACATCTTTAAAATATCAGAATACTGATTTCACCAAATCTCTCAGATAAAATACAATGCCCTTAAAGATTACGGAGGCAGTGACTATGCAAGCTATTTTACAAGAGTCCTTTAACGGTATCGAAGATTTGAAAATCAGAAACGTCGTCGAACCCAAGATTTCACCTTTTACGGCTTTAGTGGAAACGAAATTCACACCTGTTTTGCCTTACGATTGGCGAACCGAACTTGGAGAGCTGCAAGCAATTCGTCCAGTCAAACTTCCGTTCACCATCGGTTACAGTTTCAGTGGCATCGTCAGGGGCACCGGCGCTTTAGCAAGCAAAAGTTTAATAGGGAAAAATGTTATCGGTGTGTCACAGTCTGGTACTTCTCAACAATTCAATCGTGTGTTGGTATCCCCTATTTTGTTCACTTTGCCTGATAATGTCAGTTTGGCTGAGGGTGCAACAATCTTCGGTGGGGCAGATGCGGCATTGAGCGCTGTTAGAAAAATTCATGCAGGATCAGGCGATACGGTTTTAATTACTGGTGCATCCGGTGGTGTCGGAACTTACATGATCCAATTTTTGAAGATGCGAAACGTCAAGGTCATCGCTTTGGGACATCCCCAAAATAAAAATTTCCTACTAGGAATTGGAGCCGATGACTTTATCGACTACACTTCTGACATAGATAGACATCTACAGGATCATCCAGAAATAAATAAAGTGTTAGATACAGCTGGAAGACCTGAACTACTTTCAACAATCTCACAAAATTTGAACAATCTTCAAATCATATCTTTATCCCTACCAAATTTCCGAACGGCAAAAATAAATCAATCTTTTTCATTCACACAAGGTCCAATTATGCCGAGTGATTACAAGAAAATAATTGCTCAACTTGCTAACAATGAATTACATGCCTACATTCAAGAAGTTTTCAATTTCAGAGACGTCATTGCCGCTCAAAATAAATCCAAAAACTCACATTCGTCTGGAAGAATCTTACTACAATATTAGAGAGGAACACCATTATGCCTTGGTTATTATTATTAACAGATATAACAAGTAATTCATTTATTCATCAGGCTTTCTACTTATTATTTGGAACTTTCATCACCGCTTGGATTGTCCGAGCTGTATTCATAGTCTGTCTAGTATTGTTTATTTTGAAAAAATTGAATATAAAGTAAAGCTGCAATTAAATTAATAATTGCAGTTTTATTTGTTTAGATATTTTTTCAAATCTTCTACATTAGTAAATTCAGGTATGTCATCAGGAATTATTCCCAAGTCCTTTGCTTCTGCCTCGACCATAGCTATCCTCGTTACTCTATTTGGAATCTCTTCTGGCATAACAATTTCAAAGGGAACTTTGTTTTGAATTACAAATTGTTCAGCAGCAAGCTTCATATAATCTTCAAAGCTAAGACCAATCTCACCAAGGTGGATATCTAGTTCTTGTTTAAGTTTGTTATCTAATCTGATTGTTATGGATGTTAAACTCATCATTCTCACTTCCTTTGTATACGTCATAACGATAACACATAAGACAACTACTTAGGTTAAGTAATTGGTCTAAATGGTTATAACTCAACAATCGTGTTATCATTGTAATAATAATTTTGAAGGGATTTGATTGCCATGCGTTTTATGCGCTTAAGAAGTTTTAATAAGTACACACATAAATAAACGGAGCCGTGGCGTATATCCGGGTTTTGCTAAGTATGCGGAAACGCGTAACAAAACTCAGCTTCTTCCGCTTAACAGCACAAGTCACGATATCCACAGTACGGATATTGTGACTTCTGTGTTAATGCTCGGAAGCTTAACGAGTTCTGTCACGCTCTGATATTTGGAGGCAAATTTGGAAGACTTAAATAATACTAAAGAACGAGTTATCATTGCGGGTGTTAGTCACCTGCAACCTGACTTTGACTATACTATGGAAGAACTTGGTTCATTGGTGGTCGCTAATAACATGGAAGTTGCTGATGTTATTAAGCAAAACGCTGATTCTGTCAGTGGTGCTACTTACTTTGGAAAAGGTAAGGTTACTGAGATTGCTGAAATTGCTAACGCTGATGATGTTACTACCATTATTTTGAATGATGAACTAACTCCTTCCCAAATTCGTAACTTGGAAAAAAGCACTAAGCTTTCTTTCATGGACCGAACTGAATTGATCTTGCAAGTGTTCTCGAATCGAGCTCACACTAAGCAAGCTAAACTACAAGTTGAAATTGCTAAATTGCAATATCAACTTCCAAGAATTCACCCATCAGGAAATCCACTGGATCAGCAATCATCATCTGGTGGCCTTGCTAACCGTGGTGCTGGTGAAACAAAACTAGAAATGGACCGTCGTGTCATTCGTAAACGTATCGACTATCTCAGAACTCAATTAAAGGCCGTCGACAAAACTATCGATGTTCAAAGTCGTCGCCGCACCAATACCACTGTTCCACTAGTTTCCTTAGTTGGTTATACCAATGCCGGTAAATCAACAACTATGAACGGATTACTCAATTTCAACAAAGACGATTCCGAAGACCGTAAGGTTTTTGAAAAAGATATGTTATTCGCAACCTTGGATACTAGTGTCAGAAAAATTGATCTGGAAGATAATACTAGTTTCCTCCTATCTGATACAGTTGGATTCGTCAGCAAGCTTCCCCATAACTTGATTGAATCATTTAAAACAACTTTGAAAGAAGCTGCCGATGCTGATTTACTAATTCAAGTTATCGATGTTTCTGATGAACACTGGCGCAATATGATAGAAGTAACTGAAAAAACTTTGAACGAAGTTGGTGTAAAAGGCAAACCTATGATTTATGCCTTTAACAAAGCTGACTTGAAGCCAGGACAACAATTTCCAATGATCGAGGGAGATAATATTTATTATTCAGCGATTGATAAAGAATCAATTGCTAAATTAGTAGATTTGATTAAATTAAAGCTTTTCGCTAATTATGAAGAAGTAACTTTAATGATTCCCTATAAAAATCAAAAAATTGCTGAGGAAATCCTTAGAAATACTCAAATCATTTCCAAAGATTTCACCAATGACGGTTCACTTCTAACCGCTAAACTCAGTCCTGAACAAATCAATAACTACAAAGGATTCGTACAAGAAAAAGCCCCTGAATAGGAGCTTTTTTATTTTGTATTTTTTCTGATGATTAGCTACAATATTAATTGTCAAGAATTAGAATTATTTTAATCAAAAAGTATTGTCATTAATTTTAAGGAGAGTATTCTTAAAAGTATGTATGTCACAAGGGGGAAAATATGAAAAAGAAGAAGTATCTGTTAGCGCTGATACCACTATTCGGTATCGTCCTAATGTTATCCGGATGCGGTTCTGCCACTGAAAAGGACAGTAAAACTACCTTGTCAATCAGTTCATCTGACGTCATCGCCTCGATGGATTCGTCAATCAATACCGATGTTATTGGTGGACAAGGTTTAACTAATACAATGGATGGTTTATACCGTTTCGATGGTAAAAAATTAAAACCAGCCGTCGCCAATAGTATGGTTGAGCCAACTAACGATGGTAAAACTTATACTTACAAATTACGTCATACTAAGTGGTCAAACGGCAAACCCGTTACCGCTGGGGATTTCGTTTATGCATGGCGAAGAACAGTTGATCCAAAGACAGCATCTCAATATGCCTATATTTTCTCAGGTGTAAAGAACGCCGACGACATTAGTGCTGGTAAAAAGCCAGTCAATTCACTTGGGGTGAAAGCATTAGACAAATATACTCTCCAAGTTCAACTTTCTGACCCAATTCCTTACTTTAACCAACTGATGGCCAATGCTACTTTCTTTCCACAGTACAAACCTGCAGTTGAAAAAGCTGGCAAACAATATGGACTAAACAGTGCTGGTATGGTCTTTAATGGACCTTTCAAGCTAGTTAACTGGCACGTTTCAGATAATAGTTGGACTCAAGTTAAAAACAACAAGTTCTGGGACGCTAAAAGCGTTAAGTTGAAGAAAGTTCAATACTACGTATACAAGGATCCAAACACTGGACTCAATTTGTATGATTCAAATCGTATCAATCGTCTAGAAAAAATTGGTGGTGACACTGCTCGCCAAGTTTCCGGATATAAAACTTTCTCAAAAGATAAATTTGCTTCTACTTTCTATATTGAAATGAACCGTAAGAAAGATCCTTTCTTTAATAATGAAAATATTAGACGTGCTATTAGTCTTTCATTTAACCGTACACAATTAAACAAGAATGTTCTTGGTAACACTGCTGGATTTACTTCAACACTAATTCCATCAGGAATGTCTTACAATCCAAAGACTGGTGTCGACTTTACTAAAGACCCTGCCATCAAACCACTTGCTTCATACAGTGATTACAACCAAAAGCTTGCTACAAAGCTTTGGAAGAAGGGTCTCAAAGAAACCGGTCAAAAGAACTTATCATTCACACTTCTTGGTGATGATACTGATACAGCTAAGAAACAAAATGAATATATCCAAGGTCAAATGGAGAAAAACTTACCTGGTTTGAAATTGACATTAAATAACGTTCCTTTCAAATCACGTTTAACTAAATCTACAGATGGTGACTTCGACATGGTTGTTACAGCCTGGAATGCCGATTATCCAGATCCATATTCATTCTTACAATTATTCGAGACTGGGAATGCTCAAAATAACGGTAAATATTCTAACAAGAAATTTGACGAATACGTTAAGAAGAGTGCCACAGTCGATGCCAACAATAAAGACGCTCGTTGGAATGACCTAGTTCAAGCAACTAAGATTTTAACTGAGGACCAAGGTGTCGTTATGTTGTATCAATACTATCAAGCTAACTTAACACGTCCAAACGTTAAGAATTATCGTGTATCACCAAACGGAATGTATAACTTAGTTACGGCTTACAAAAATTAATAGGGAGTTGGGGAAATAACATGGCTAAATATATTCTCAAAAGAATTCTTTACTTGTTCCTGACCCTTTTCATTATTGCTTCCGTCACCTTCTTCTTGATGAAACTATTACCTGGTACACCGTTCACTAACCAGAATCGTCTTTCACCAGGTCAGTTGAAGATCGTTAAAGCGCAATATGGATTGGATCAACCTGTTTTCATTCAATACCTTCGTTACATGGGTGGACTATTCCAAGGAAACTTGGGAACTTCATACCAATTTAACAACGAACCTGTTACACAATTAATCGGTCAAAGACTTGCTCCATCAATGCAAATTGGTGCTCAAGCTATGATTCTTGGTACAGTTTTAGGTATCCTTCTAGGTGCCGTTGCTGCTATCAGAAAAAACACTTGGGTTGATACATTAGCAACTTTCATTTCAATTTTAGGATTATCAATCCCTTCATTCGTGTTGGCTGTTTTGCTTCAATTCTATCTAGCTTTCAAATGGCACATTTATCCAGTTGCTCTTTGGGATAACTTCCAATCAAGTGTCTTGCCAACATTAGCTTTGGCAGCTCTACCACTTGGTAATGTTGCTCGTTTCATGCGTACCGAAATGGTTGATGTTATGAGTAGTGATTACATTGAATTAGCAAAATCCAAAGGTAATTCAAATTGGCAAGTTGTTACAAAACACGCTTTGCGTAACTCATTGATTCCAGTTGTAACTATCATCGGACCAATGGCCGTATCAGTTATGACCGGTTCAATGGTTGTTGAAAATATCTTCTCAATTCCTGGTATCGGGGAACAATTCGTCAAATCAATCACAACTAACGATTACCCAACAATCATGGGACTAACAATCTTCTATTCATTCCTTTTGATCTTAGTAATCTTGATTGTCGATATTTTATACGGATTCATTGATCCAAGAATTAGATTAGGAAATGGGGGTAAAGAATAATGGAACAAGTTCCAAAAATCGCCAAAGATAAATTTAAACTACTTAAAAAAGACGATCATGCAGATCAAGAAAAACTTGGAACACCTTCACTGACTTACCTTCAAGATGTTCGTCGTCGACTATTCTCAAACAAAGTAGCAACAACATGTTTAATTTTGTTGGGAATCATCGTCTTGATTTCAATTTTCGCACCAGTTGTCGCACCACAAAATCCTAATGAACAAAAAGTTGAGTACTCAAACTTGCCACCTAAGATTGGTAATTTGAATATTCCCGGATTCAACGGTATGCAAGACATGGGCGGCAAAAAAGTTGACGCCTATAAAGAAGTTGGCGCACCTAAAGGTACTTTCTTCATCCTAGGTACTGATTACTTAGGTCGTGACCTACTTTCAAGAATTATTTATGGAACTCGTCTTTCACTTATCGTTGCCGTTCTAGCAACTCTAGTTGACTTGATAATCGGTATTCCATACGGGATTATCTCCGGTTGGAAAGGTGGAAGGACTGATATTATTCTTCAGCGTATCGTTGAAATCATTTCTTCAATCCCTAACCTAATCGTAGTTATTTTAATGATGATCATTTTAAAACCTGGTCTAACATCAATTGTTATTGCGATTGCCTTGACCGGATGGGTCACGATGGCCAGATTGATCCGTGCTCAGACGTTCCAGTTGAAAGAACAAGAATATGTTCTCGCAGCTAGAACGTTGGGTGAATCATCCACAAAGATTGCTACAAAACATTTGATTCCAAACTTATCTTCAACAATTATTATTCAAACAATGTTCACTATTCCCAATGCCATTTTCTTCGAAGCTTTCCTAAGTTTCATCGGTATTGGTATCCCCGCTCCAAACGCCTCACTTGGTACTTTGCTATCTGATGGTCAAAAAGCCTTCAGATTCCTACCATATCAAATGTGGGCACCCGCAATAATTTTATCAATCATCATGATTGCTACTAACCTTCTAGGTGACGGACTTCGTGATGCCTTTGATCCACAATCATCTAACTAAGGAGAATAGTTTTGGAAAAAATACTAGACGTAAAAAACTTACATGTAGACTTTTCAACCTATAACGGTACAGTCAAAGCTATTCGTGGCGTTGATTTTCATCTAAATGACGGTGAGACTCTTGCTATTGTTGGTGAGTCCGGATCAGGTAAATCAGTTACAGTTCGTTCAGTTTTACAATTATTAGCTTCAAACGCCAAGATTAGCCAAGGAGAAATTCTCTATCACGGCGAGGACCTATTAAAAAAGTCTGAAAAGGAAATGGACAACCTTCGTGGAAATAAAATTTCGATGATATTCCAAGACCCTATGACTTCTCTAGATCCAACAATGACAATTGGTAAGCAAGTTGCAGAACCACTTTTGATTCACAATGAAATGTCAAAAGCCGACGCAATGAAACGTGCCGAAGAAGTTTTGAGATTAGTTGGTATTCCTAATCCTAAAGCTAGAATGAAAGACTACCCTCACCAATTTTCAGGTGGTCAACGTCAGAGAATTGTTATCGCAATCGCTATCGTTGATTATCCAGAAATTTTAATTGCTGATGAACCAACCACAGCGCTTGATGTTACTGTTCAAGCTCAAATCATCGACTTGTTGCGTGAGCTTCAATTAAAAATTGGTACATCCATCATCTTTATCACCCATGACCTTGGTGTTGTGGCTGGTATTGCTGACCGTGTAGCAGTTATGTATGCTGGTAAGTTTGTTGAATACGGAAGTGTTGACGAAGTCTTCTACGATCCACAACATCCCTATACTTGGGGACTTTTGGATTCAATGCCTACCCTCGACACAAGTACACAAAATCGTTTGAACTCAATTCCCGGAACACCACCTAACTTATTGCATCCACCAGTTGGTGACGCATTTGCACCTAGAAATGCCTATGCCATGGAAATTGACACTGAAGAGCAACCACCATTCTTCAAAGTTTCAAAAACGCATTATGCTGCAACTTGGTTGTTGCACCCTGATGCACCAAAAGTTACACCACCTGAATCAATCCAAAAGCGTTTTGAAAAATATCAATCAATGATTGGAGGAGACGTTAAATAATGGCTGATGAAAGAGAACCTATCGTTCAAGTTAGAAACCTCAAACAATATTTCAACATCGGTAAACCTAATGAAGTTAAAGCTGTCGATGACGTCTCCTTTGATATTTATAAAGGCGAAACCTTTGGTCTAGTTGGTGAATCCGGTTCTGGTAAGAGTACAACTGGACGTAGTATTATCCGCTTGTACAACCCAACTAGTGGAGAAATTTTGTTCAAAGGTAAAGATATTAGCAAGATCAAAAATCACAGCAGCCAGATGAAAGATTTCCGCCGCGACATGCAAATGATTTTCCAAGACCCTTACGCATCTTTGAACCCTAGAATGAAAGTTAAAGACATTATCGCTGAAGGTTTGGACATTCACGGTATTGCTAAAAATGATGATGAGAGAACACAAAGAGTTGAAGAGTTACTCGACATGGTTCATTTGAATCCTGAACATATGACTAGATACCCTTATGAGTTTTCTGGTGGTCAGCGTCAAAGAATTGGTATCGCCAGAGCTTTAGCTGTTGATCCCGAGTTCATCATCGCTGATGAACCAATCTCAGCACTTGATGTGTCTATCCAAGCTCAAGTTGTTAACTTGATGCAAGATATCCAAAAGGAACGCGGTTTGACTTATATGTTTATCGCCCATGATTTGTCGATGGTTAAATATATTAGTGACCGTATTGCTGTTATGTACAGCGGCAAAATCGTTGAGTTGGCTGACTCGGATGAGATTTACAACCATCCACTTCACGCTTACACTCAGAGTCTTTTATCGGCTATTCCTGTTCCTGATCCTGAGATCGAAAAGACTCGTCGTCGTATCGATTTTGATCATTCTAAGCATTTCAATGATGCTCAGCATTTCCAAGAGGTTCTGCCTGGGCATTGGTTGTATTGTGACGATGCTACTGCAGCATCGTATAAGAACAACTAAATTTTAGGTTATTGCGGTTCACTGCCGTTCTCCGGGTAGGTTCGGCGGTGGCTGGAACGCTGTGAGCCGATTTTGAGGTTTTTCACAAACCGAAAAATCTCAAAACTCGACTTTGTTGTAAACGAGGCCTTTGCCTCGTCAACAACAACGCCACGGCTGAGCCACCGGCGAACCTACCCTGCGAACTAGTCAACAGCAAACTTCTAAAATTAGCAGTTCTTAAACCTAACCACAGTTCAATAGCCACATTCCGACTAATTCAGTTGGAGTGTGGCTATTTTTTTATTTCACTTCTTTTTTTATTTCCCTAATTTAACAATCTTATTAATAATTACTGTATTCAATTTATTGTATTTCATAAATTATCATGAGATATACGTTAAACATGATATACTGATATCACAATTGAATACGAAACATTTGGGGTGCACAAACGCTGAGATTATACCCATTGAACCTGATACGGCTAACACCGGCGCAGGAAAATGTGAAATGATTTTTTATGTTGATTTGTGCCTGTCGTTACGTTTTTTAGCGACTGGCATTTTTTTGTTTGTGGAACTCTGTCTATTTCTATTCAAAATTATATTAAGGAGTTTCACTTATGGTTAATTCTTCAAAGACTCAAAAGCTTACTATCCTAGCGATGATGATTGCTTTGGATGTTGTTCTTTCCCCTATTTTCCGAATTGAGGGTATGGCTCCTATGTCTAGTGTGATCAATGTCACTGGAGCTGTTTTGATGGGTCCATCTTATGTTTCCGTTATGGCTTTAGTCTGTGCTGTTATTCGGATGACTATGATGGGGATTCCACCTCTCGCTTTGACTGGTGCTTTCTTTGGCGCACTGTTAGCTGGTCTTGGTTATCGTTATACTCATAAGATCTGGGGTGCTATGTTGGGCGAAATTATTGGGACTGGTTTAATTGGATCTCTCACCTCTTTCCCGGTTATGGTTTGGTTTACTGGTAATAGCAATGGTATGTATTGGTTCTTATATACTCCTAGATTCTTTGGTGGAGCTATTTCTGGATCAATTATTGCCTTTATCGTTTTGTACAAGTTAAAGGACACTCGTCCCTTTTTGCGAGCTCAATCTTTATTCCAAGGAGTAATAAAGAATGGAAAATTACAGCCAAAATGATTCGATATCTAAACTTGTTAAATGCAAGTTTCCACTTAGTCATAGTCCATTAGTACACTGCATCACTAATGAAATCACAATTGAATCTGTTGCTAACGCTCTGTTGTATATTAATGCAAAACCTGTGATGGTAGCTGATATCAGAGAATTTCCTGAACTTTTTGAACAAATCGATAGCCTGTTTTTGAATCTAGGACACATTTCTCCTGAACGAGAAATTGCTTTATTGGAAGCCGGCAAAATGGCGTCTTCAATGAGAATTCCATTTGTCATTGATTTGGTTGGAATTGTTATTTCTAAAATTCGTTTTGATTTGTCAAAGGAACTATTGGATTTCAAACCAACAATTGTCAAAGGTAATATCTCCGAAATGCGAACTTTTTGCGGATTATCAAGTCACGGTCGTGGTGTTGATAGTGCTTCGTCTGATCAATCTTCGAATTCTGTCGATGAATTAATGAATGCAATGTTTGAAAAAGCTCAAAATCATCCCGAGACCACCTTTATTGCCACAGGAGCTACCGACTTGATTGTTTCCAAAAACTCCCGGTTAGAGCTTAAAAATGGCGTTCCCGAACTAGACAGATTTACTGGCACTGGTGATATTGTTGGTGCATTAATGACTGCGTTAGTTGAACATGAGCACGATGGATTAGTTGCTGGTGTTGCCGCGATTAGTTATTTGAACATTTGTGCTGAGAATGCCATAGAAAGTACTGAAGGCCTGGCTGATTTTCGTCAAGAAACACTTAATCAACTGTCCTTACTGATAAATAATGAATACTGGTATGAATCAATTCGAGGTGCTCTACATGCTTGATATGAGTTTGTATTTAGTGACAGCTAGATACGCTTATTCTGATGAAAAATTTTTCTCAATAATCGACGAAGCTTGTCGTTCTGGTGTTACCATCGTCCAATTGCGAGAGAAGGATGTTACAACAAGAAGGCTATTTGATCTGGCTATCAAAGTTAAACAAATTACTGACAGATATCATGTTCAGTTAATCATCGATGATCGAATTGATATTTGTTTAGCGGTCGAAGCATCTGGTGTTCATATCGGTGACGATGAAATGCCGATTGATATATCACGAAAATTACTTGGACCGGACAAAATTCTCGGTGTTTCGGCTAAAACAGTTGAACGTGCAAAATATGCAGAGCAATTTGGTGCCGATTATCTTGGAACGGGTGCTATCTTTCCCACCGAGACAAAGGTTATTACTAAACACACTGACATTAGGACTCTGGATGAAATCACAAAATCGGTCGACATCCCTGTTGTGGCCATTGGCGGAATCAATACTTCAAATGTTGGATCATTCAGCAATATTCCTATCGCTGGAGTTGCTGTTGTTAGTGAAATTATGAAATCTAAAAATGTTTCTCAGACGGTATCTGAATTAAAAACTACGATTAACAAGTAAAAGACCAATTCCACAATAAACTGGAATTGGTCTTTTAATATCAACTAATCAATCATTAAATTAATATGGCATATCATCGGTTGTATCGCATTTACCTTCATATGCAATATGATTATCGATTAACATTTGCAATGTGTATGATTCAATTGGCTTTTGAAAATTACGCGTCATTTGCTGCTTTAATAAGGCTTTCTTGCCTTTTTGAGGCCAAGTGTACACATTTCCATCTGTGAAGATTTTAAGTTGTACATTCAAATAATTATCAGTATCATCTGGATTAACTGCATATTTAACATCCTCCCAGGAATCCAAAGGATACGGTTGATAACGATTATCATCAACATTATTAACTATTGAATATCCCTTAGAACTCAGAGTAACCTTTTTAACATAATTTCTATTGGAAAAATAAGTATTTGTATATGCAACACGTATTTTCGAATCTAAATTAGTTATATTTTCCTTATGAAGCAAATTTATTAGGGTTTCTTTCTCAGCTTCAGATCTTGTATAAATCCACCTTAGAGTATTAAGTTTTAGTGGATCCGGAACAACTATTTCAGCTTGTTTCTGATCAGTTAGCTCTTTTCTTTCCTCTTTTGTCATATCAGATGTCATTACATCATCAAAATAAATTTTATCAAAAGGTAATCTTTCAAATTCTTCTGGTGTATTCATATAATGTGGAGTTCGTTTAGTTGCCAACGAAAAATCTGTGAATTTGACTCCCGGAATCTCCAATAGAGTCGACATATCAAATAAGAAAAAAATTGGAATTGGACAATTTGCCGAAAAATCCTGATCTTTGATTTCAGCAGCAGTTTTAAATCCCTCGTTGTAATACTGTGTAGGTGTCTTTGGTCGAAAATATAGTCTAATCACTTTTTCTACTTCAATATCAGTCTGGTTAATTACGCCTAAATTTGCATTATCATTGGACATCTGAGAATTATGTTCAACAAAGTATCTAGAATGTATCTTTTTGTTTTTCAATATTTCCATTGCATTATCAATATCTGTGAAATGAAAGGCGTATTTTGGCCAATAACGTCGTTTTGACTTTCTGAGCCCAGTCTTTTCTGAATCATTAACCAAATCTTCGATAATATCCTTATACCTCATAATTATTTATCTCTCCAAATATCAAGTTGAGTAGAATCATGTATCGCAAACGGTTGACGTTTAACATTTACTTTACTTCGATCTAGTAAACCTGATTGTCTCAGCGTAGGCACTCTTGACGATGAATTATCAAGAAATGTTGTAGATATTAACTCAATATAATCTATTTTCGATAAAATACTTTTGATTAATTCAAAGTTCTTACTTCGAGTAATATTCATAGGCCAAATTTCATCATAAATTTTACCTAGACTGAATAAACTGCCCCATACATCAATAATATCTTGTTGCGACAAATACAATTCATCGTTTAAAAAAGTGACAAATATTTCGTTATCTGGCAAATCGTCAGATTCTTCCATGACTTGGATGTTTAGATTTTTTCCCTCTTCTGAACCTTCAAATGCGTCTATAAAATCTGACTTAAATTCATCCAGTAATACTGAATTGTATCCCTTTCTGAGAGCTTTTTTTATTTGCTTTACATATTCAGGATGGTTTTGCCATCCAGTATAAATATGGATATAAATGTTAATTGGTAAATCTGATAGATATTTTTCCATGAGAGGTTTAACTTGTTTGTCCCAATCTAATCCGCCATTCCCTACACCTAATTGTGGAAATGAAATAGATTCGATTCCCTTATCTGCATATGTTTCTACAAATTTCTTTAAACCGGACTCTATATATTCGATCTTTGATTTACTCCTCCAGTTTTCCTTTGTGGGAAAATTTAAGATCCATTTATTTGCTGATTTGAATAAATATAGTTTTCCAACAGTTAAACTACCATCTTGGCAATACTCTTGGTATTCTTTAAACATTTCTGGATACAATTTTTTGTATTCCAATGCGATACCCTTCCCCATCACACCAACAGTGTTCACAGTATTTACCAATACTTGTGCAGGGCTATCAAATAGATTTTGATCAACATATTCTAGTGGCATTTTTGCCTCCAATTGAGATATAAGACTTATCTTCTCATTTATTATATTACAAAACAAATTACGCAAACTCTTGCGATTACCTTTCTAAATTTCCAACTAAAAAAGACCAATCTCATCAAAATGAAATTGGTCTATTTTAATATAAATATTATGTATTATTTCTGATTCACAAATTCTTGATGCTCGATTGGTTCGTAATTTGCTCTTGGTCCACCGACATACTTTGGACGTGATCTTAATGCTGTTACGTGTGCACTTCCTAGTTCTTTAATCGTGGGTCTTACTGGTACTTGAACAAATTTTACGTGCATGCCGATTGACGTGTCGCCGATGTCCACTCCGGCTTGAGCTACTATGTGCTCTACTTCTACTGGGTCTTCAAATTGTTGGAAGGCTGCTACTGAGCAAGCTCCTCCTGCGTGCATTGCTGGTACTACTGATACTATTTCAAAACCTTTTGCTTCGGCAACTTTTCTTTCCACTACAACGCTGCGGTTGATGTGTTCGCAGCCTTGAACTGCTAGATTTATTTCTCGTGGTTTTAGTTCATCTAGCAAGGTTTTGATGATTCTTTGACCAATTTCAGGATTGGAATCTTTTCCGATATGTCCACCAACTACTTCACTAGTTGAACATCCTAAAATGAATAGGTCGTTTGGTCTTAGTTTTGCTTCCTTTAGTACATCCTCAATAATTGTTGTTAAATCTTTCTCCAAATTTTCAAAAGTCATAATTTTCTACCCCCGAGCCCAATTGGGTTTTATCTTGATTAAACTTCCGACTACTAATACTGTGACCGCAATACCGAATCCTACTTGAACTAAGTTTCCTGGAATGGATGCTAG
Source organism: Companilactobacillus ginsenosidimutans (assembly GCF_001050475.1). NCBI lineage: Bacteria > Bacillati > Bacillota > Bacilli > Lactobacillales > Lactobacillaceae > Companilactobacillus > Companilactobacillus ginsenosidimutans. Next base: position 1,668,420 of record NZ_CP012034.1, read on the forward strand.
TCCAGCTGGCCAACCGAATAATAGACTGGTTGATAGGTAGTAGCCGACCACCATAATCACGCTACCTGCTAGTAATGGTAACAACATGTTCAATAGTCCAAGCTTATGTTTTTTCGACATGTAAGCTACTGTGAAGCCTTGAAGGCCGTGAATTACTAATGAGAATAAGCACCAAACTGGGTAGCCTGAAATGATATCAATCAAAAAACCGCTGGCTCCGCCGACTACCAGTCCGACTGGATTTCCGAATAAAATTGCACTTGTGTAAATCCCCACTTCACACAATGTTACTAATCCGTGAGTTGCTGGTACTGGAATAACTACCAAGATCGACATTGCGACCGTCAAGGCAGTCAATACTGCCGCTAATACTTCTTGTCTAATTCTATTTTTTTTCATATTAATTTCCCCTTAAACGTGTGGCACCCTGCCAAACACTTCCTGAATTCTTGCCAATTGGAACACCCGATTCGATTGCATCGTGAACAAATGATTTCGCAATCGTGATTGATTCTAAAATCGATTTATCCTTAGCTAACAATGCTGTAATGGCTGCAGATAATGTACATCCGGCACCATTTGTAGTCGTGGAATTAATCTTTTTCCCCTTAATCCACTGACTGTTTTCCCCTGTTAATAAAAAGTCGTCTCCGGTTTGACTACCATTTTTGATGAGTACATTGCGGACACCAAATTGTTGAATCTTCGCAGCAGCCAACTCAATATCAGAGTTGCTAGTGATTTCCACTCCACTCAATTGTTCTGCTTCAGAAATATTTGGCGTCGTGACTGTGGCTAGTGGTAGTAAAACTTTTTCCACAGCTTCAACGTATTCGGGATCATTGTCGCTAGTGCCCTCTTTAAAGGCTAAAACTGGGTCGACTACGACTGGAATTTGGTGCTTTTTTAGCTCATTTGCGACTATATTCAAGTTATCCACAGTCCCGAGAAGTCCTGCTTTAACAGCATTCAGTGGAATTTGTGGAAAAATCGAATCTAGTTGTTCCTTGACTAGGTTTGAGTTCAATACATTTATTCTGAGGTCATCTGGAAAAATGTTGGCGACGCTGGTGATGGCGCTGACGCCGAAAACATTGAACTCTTCAAACGTCTTCAAATCTGCTTGCAATCCACCACCTGCCAGGCTGTCTGAACCTGCGATTGTTAATACATTCTCCATATGATCACCTCCTAATTCCTTCCATTATCCTAGAAACTCGTTGCTATACAACAGCCAATTGGATTGTTTTTAATCCAGCCAATTAGTATACTAACTATTAATATGTTAGTGACCTACGTAAATAATATATGGTACACAAAATCCAGGGGGAAAATTTACCTATGATAAATTGGTCGGCTGATTTGCCGGATATTAAACCTAAGTATCAAGCTATTATTCAATTAATCAAACATTTGATCCAAACTGATCAACTTATTCCTGGTCAGCGTCTTCCGGCTGAACGTAGTCTGGCTCGTTGGTTTCGAGTTGACCGTTCGACTGTCACTCGTGCTTTGGCTGAGTTATCCACACAAGATTTATTGGTCAAAAAAAGAGGTAGCGGAACTTTCGTTGCCGAGCTACCTCATTTAAAACCTTTAACTGTGAATATTAATTGGCAGACGATGCTTGAATCGGCCACTGATAACAACACTTTAGCGATGGAAGAATTGGATCAAGTCCGTGAACTCGATCGCAACAAAATTATTGATGGTGCTGCTAATGAATTGCCTTCTGACCTTATTCCTAATTTGGGGACTTTCAAGCTTAACTGGCAAGCTTATTTAAAGGATCAAAAGCATGCATCTTCCACTGGTTATCTTGATTTGATAAAAACTTTGAGTCGTCAACAAGAAATCCAGCAAAAAATTGATTTGATCAAACAAACTGTGATGATTGCGGGCGGTGCTGAACAGTCGTTGTTGCTAGTACTGAGCAGTTTACTCAAAGCCGGTGACGCGATAGCTTTTACCACGCCATCTTATTTTAATTCCACAGCAGTTTTCAGGACCCTGGGAATAAATACATACGGAGTACCACTTATCCACAGCCACTTCGACCTCGAGAAATTGGAAGAAGTGATTTTGAAGCATCGAATCAAGTTATTAATTCTGAACCCAACTTTCCAAAATCCAACTGGCGAAACCTTAACACGCAATCAACGTCAGCAAGTATTAGCCCTCTGTCAAAAATATCAAGTCGCTATTATTGAAGACGATGTTTTCGGGTGGCTAGTTAACGATCAGAATTCAGTTCCGACATTGAAATCATTAGCTCCGGAAAACGTGATTTACATTAGTTCGCTTTCCAAATTGTTAGGTTCCTCAACTAGAATTGGGTGGATAATCGCTCCACAAGCAATTGGTCAACGGTTGTTGCAGGTGCAAAAACAACTCGACATGGTACCTAGCATGTTAGCGCAAGAAATGGTTAACTCTGCCTTGACTAGTTCGGAATTCTCGTTAGGATTGATCAAACTCACAAGAGAGCTCCAGAGTCGTCGAGAAGCTGTAGCAAAACTTTTCCACAAGTATCGACCAGGGTGGAATTTCTCTGTCCCTGATGGTGGATTCTATTTGTGGATAACTCAAGATGACTCAGATATTTTCAACAAGCTTCTCCGCAAACGAATACTGGTTAAACCTGGGACAATTTATGGAGCAACAAAAAACGAGTTTCGTTTCAACGTCGCTCGTATGGATGCAAAACGGTTGAAGGAACTCGAATTTAGGTTGATGAACTAATAATGTCCTTTGCATTGAATAATACTAATATGTGAATCAGTAATTAAATAAACTAACCTGTTGTAATCATCAATTCTTCTCGACCATGTCGGATTAGCCTCGTATTTCAGTAATTCAGGTTCACCAATACCCTCACTATATCCATCGCTTAATTGACTTAATCAGTTTATTTATTTTTTTAAGGGTCTTTTTATCTTCCCCTTGCCAATACACATACTCGTTCCACCCTTGATCAATAAAGGTTAATTCTCTGTTTTTATCCATTGAATACTAGTCATCCAGGAGCTGATGAACCTCTCCTGGATTTTTTTTTGCTTGAGCAATTCTCTTCGCAAGTTCATCCATATTCTTTTTGCTATAAAATGGATCTCTTGTTTCAAAAGGAAATCCGCCTTCAATAATACTTCGTTTTACAAAAACGTTGAATGCTGTGGAGAGACTCATTCCCAAATTATTATATATTTCCATAACCCTTTCTTTATCATCCTTATCAATTCTAAAAGAGACTTGAACTTTATCAGATTTATTTGTCATAATAATCACCTCGAAGCAATTATATAGCATATTGCTACCACTTTACATTGATTCACTACCTTTCTTTTATCTATACAGATAAATTACGTAAAAGTAATGACATTCTCCCTTAAATTTTTGGTGAGATATTTCTGTTGAATTTTAAATATTGTCAATAATTCATTTCAATACAGCAACTAAATGGTTTGCCCATTCTTACTTGTGACCCACATAATAACCGATAACAATGCAACATCAAACATAACTACCCAAGTCATCATTGGTGGATAAATTGTAAGTGTAATGACCAGGCCGACAAATTTTATCAGTATATTCAAGATCATAGCCCAATTAGGTGTCGTAAATAACAATCCAAAATGTAGGTGATGGTTAGCACGGTTAAGCGCCTGAGAAATAGCAATATTACAGAAAGTTACTAATAGCACATTAATCCCATATAAGGCTTGGGCAACCGAATTATTAAAATTCGAAGCCATAATACTGGTTGTATATGGAAAAAATGATGCGAAGAATAACATCAAAAGTGAAAGAATAACAATCGAGCTATTAATCTGCTTTACCTTTTGCCAACCATTATGATGTGACAACCACATTAATCCAATCCAGAAAAATGATGTAGTGTAGGCAAAATAATTTTCGCGGAGAGCAAAAATTCCAGCCCAACTTACTTGCGTTGGTTTTTCCAATTCCAACACTAATATAGTGATTACAATAGCCAATACGGCGTCAGTGAATGCAATGAGTCTCTCTTTGTTCATATAATCTACCCCCTCTAAATTTATAGGATAAATTATACAACGACATAAAATAATATTTAACTATCCGTCATTTATACGCCTGTGTAGTTCAATATTATTTCCATTTTGAACATCTAGCATTCTTCACTTCCATTAGTCTAATCCATGTAAAATGTGTTAATATTACATAGATTAGAAGGTGATTCCATGAAGAAATTCGATTACAAAACCCTCAACAATTTCACGATTACGCCTGAGATAACTCAAAAGCTCATTCAAATTTCTGAATTGAGGGGCAAAATAGAGGCCTCATCACTAGAATCTCACAACGCTATATTAGAGCGTTTAATTGAAGTCGCTAAGATACAAAGTACCGAGGCATCCAATGGTATAGAGGGAATCCACACTACCGACACCAGATTAAAACAAATAATGGCGAGAAAGGTTATGCCTCGCAATCGGAGTGAAGAAGAAATTTCCGGTTATCGTGATGTGCTTGATTTAATCCATCAGCAATATACTTATATTCCCGTATCTTCAAATACAATCTTGACCCTCCACAAACATTTATTCAGTTTCACTGCAAGTAACTGGGGTGGAAAATTTAAAGATATCGACAATCAAATCGTAGAAACATTGCCAGATGGGACTGAAGAAATCCGCTTTGATCCACCAAAAGCATTTATGACGCCAACATTAATCAACGATTTATGTTTGGAATTCAATAATGCGATACAAAAAGATCAGATTCCTTCGTTAATACTTTGTGCAGCATTTGTTTTCGACTTCGTTTCGATTCATCCATTTCGTGATGGCAATGGACGAATATCTCGTTTATTAACCCTTTTAGTGTTATATCAAGCAAACTACGGTGTCGGAAGATATATTAGTTTGGAATCATTAATTGAGAAACTTAAACCCCAATATTATCAGGCCCTGGAGGAAAGTTCAGTTGGTTGGAGTGATAATACAAATAGTTATTTACCATTCATTAATTACTTCTTAAGTATTATTCTCCAAGCATATAGAGAACTAGATTCACGCATAACACCTACCACAAATAAGTCTGAAAATCTGGATATTTTAATACTCCAATCATTACAAAATGAACTAAGGCCTTTATCAAAACGAGACCTAATGGCTTATATTCCTCAATACGGTCAATCATCTATTGAGCATGCACTAATGAATCTATCGAATAATGGCAAAATTAGAAAAGTTGGCGGCGGTCGATCAACTAAGTATGTACTAGTCATCTAATCTATGTAAGACAGCCAATTTTTACATAGATTAAGAAATTTATCTTGGAATAATATTTAACGTAGTGCTTTTTGGACCATCCTGAATCATCGGTGACAAGTATGCACTGCCAGCGTATTTTTCACGATATGCGTCATCCACTTTATTGATCAAAGAAGGATCAGCAACATCTTTAAAACTAATTTCAAAGTTTGCACTTGCTAAATTCATCCGACCTGCTCGCTGTTGTACTGCCGACTGATACCAGCAAGAATTCTGACCGTTCCATGCTCTGACATACAATTTATCATCGACAACCACTGACCAAATCCAGGTTGGTGTTCCGTAGGTTTTCCCATCGCTGTAGAATGGCGAAATTCTCATATCATCAGCTGTAGAAAATTTTTTCAATTGCTCGGCACTCCATGATTTTTTACTAATTTCACTCATAAAACCACCTCGTTTCTACCAAGGCTGGTCTGTTGGTCCGACTGTGAACTCGTTGACGTTGGTATCTTCGGGTTGATCGATCGCAAATGCAACAACGTTTGCAATACGATCTGGTCCAATTTCATATTGATTATAAATTTGTTCCATACCCTTGGCTGATTCAGGATCAGTAATTGTATCCAACAACTCTGTCTTAATTGCGGCAGGATAAATTGTTGCAGTTCTGATATGTGAATTCTCTTGGGCGGATTCCATTCTGAGTACTTCCATCAAATCTTTAACTGCCCACTTGGTTGCTCCATAAACAGCTCCACCTGGATATGCTTTCAATCCGGCAACTGAAGATGTGGCAATAACATGACCTGATTTTTGTTCTTTAAATGTTGGCAAGATTGCGGCGATCCCGTTTAAAACACCTTTGATATTTACATCAACCATACGATTCCACTCATCAGTCTTCAAATCTGACAATGGTGAATTTGGCATTAGACCAGCGTTTAAGAACATAACATCGACTTTGCCAAAAGTTGTCTTAGCTATTTTTACTAATGATTCGTTATCATCTGGGTTAACAACATCAGTTACTTGATAAATTGCTTCTCCACCATCCTGTTTAATCTTGTCAGCCAATTGTTGTAGCTTATCCTCACGACGGGCACCTAATACCAACTTTGCACCCTTTTTAGCCAACAAAACTGCAGTTGCTGCACCGATACCACTTGAAGCCCCAGTAATAATTACCACTTTATCTTTAATCATATTTAATTACTCCTCTAATATTTATCTACAAGAAATAGATTAAAGCTTGACGGTATATATGTAAAATGCTTATATTGAATCAAAGACTATACGTTTACGTTATAGGAGAAAATTATGGAATTAAGAGTACTCAGATACTTTCAAGCTGTTGTTCGAGAGAAAAATATTAGTCGTGCTGCGGATCAACTTCACGTTTCTCAACCAGCTGTCTCACGTCAGCTAAGGAGTTTAGAAGAGGAATTAGGAACGACGTTGTTCGAACGTGGTAGTCGCAATATTGAACTCACTAGTAGTGGCGAATATTTCTCAAACCAAGTTGATCAGATACTCTCTCTCACTGATAAAACCTTGAAAAATGTACAGAAGAATCAAGATATCACTGGTTCGATTGTAATTGGTGCAGCTGAAACTCGGATTTTCCTTAATGTCGCTCAAGCAATTAATAATTTGCGGACGACTTATCCTCATATTCAAACGAACATTATTAGCACTGATGCTAACGAGGTCAGACGTAGCTTAAAATCTGGTGTTTTTGATTTCGGTGTTGTAGTTGAGCCCACAAATAAGGACAACTATGACTTCTTAACTTTGCCTGGTGAAAGTCGTTGGGGATTGCTGGTGCCTAATATTTCTCCCTTGGCAAAACAAGAGCATCTTTCTCTTGAAGATTTAGAAGATGTAGATTTAATAATATCTCGTCAAACTGTGTCGACTGATTTGATTGAGAGTTGGTACGGCAATAGCAAGCCAAAATTAAATATTGTGGCCACTTTTAGCCTAATATACAACGCTGCTCTGATGGTCTCTGCGGGTATCGGATACGCTTTGTGCCTTGATGGAATCATCAACACTAATCAATCCGATTTAACTTTCGTACCGTTATCACCAAGAAAAACATCAGGTGCCAGTCTAGTTTGGAGCAAAGGAACTCGTCTATCTCCTGCTGCAGAGGCATTCCTAAACCAATTAATAATCGACTTAAAATAAAAAGTCATCATCTTCCCCGCGAAAAATGATGGCTTTTTCTATGCTTGTTGCTTTGATGGACGAATCAAGACTTCACTGATTGCTACATTTTCAGGTTGATCAATTGCGTAAACAACTGCATTGGCCACATCATCTGCAGAAAGCGATAATCCACTTTTTTCTGGTGCCTCAAACAATGGTTTCAAACTATCCTGAATTTCTTTGTTGCCGACTGTGTTGACCAATTCGGTTCTAACGGCACCAGGCGAAACTATTGTCGAACGAATTCCGTTGGCATATTCCTCCTGACGCAAACCTTCCATAATAGCTCTAACGGCAAATTTTGTTCCGTTATAAACTGCTGATGCAGGATAAACAACGTGTCCAGCAACTGAATCAGTACTAATAATTAGGCCATCATTTTGTTTCTGCATGATTGGTAAGACGGCTCCAATACCATTTAGCACACCCATAATATTGATGTTTAGCATTGATTGCCACTTGTCATAATCACGATCAGCTAAATTGCCTTGAGGCATAATTCCAGCGTTGTTATACAAGACATCAACTCTGCCATATTTATCCATAGCAAGTTTAATCAATCCAGCAACTTCGTCACGATCAGTAACATCAGTTACATGATAACTAGCGTTCTCTCCAATTTCGTCAACCAATGCCTTCAATTTTTCTTCACGTCTAGCACCCAACACAACTTTGGCACCTTTTGAAGCCAATTTCTTTGCTGTGGCTGCACCAATACCACTTGATGCTCCAGCGATTACTACTACTTTATTTTCTACAGTCATATTTTTTCTCCTCTTATTTAACTCGACTTATTCAGCCGTAATTACTACTTTTTGATTCTTCTTTATGTTCTTAACCGTCTTCAAATCCTTCTTGGAATTGAAATGACCAATGATATGGATACCTTGGTAATAACTAACTTTTCCATAGTAAAAGACCAATCGTCTGTCGGGTGACCAGTATCCAATCGAACCCTTCTTGGCAGCTGATCCCTTCGGCATCCCATCGGTACTAAGCTTGAAATTCAAGTCGGCATTTTTCTCCGGCTCACCAGGAAAGTCTTTTACAGCAAGGGATAGTGGCAATTTCTTTTGAAGCGACTTCGCCGCAGAACTGTTATTAAGCGTCCCCTTAACGTGCTTCTTGCCTACCTGAATGTCAATCTGAGTTCCCTTAGCCTCGACAACCTGAGTGTTGCCCACGAATATTAAAATTACGAAAGTTACTACTGCCAGAATGTATAAATTATATTTCTTCATACGTCAGTCCCTCACTTCTCTAATGACTCGCGCAGGATTCCCAACCGCAATCATATTATCCGGAATGTCCTTCGTAACAATCGAGCCAGCACCAACGATCGCGTTCTCGCCAATTGTGACACCAGGAAGCACCATCACGCCCGCTCCCAGCCAAGCACCATCCTTGATATGAACGGATTTCGGTCTCAAATCAGATCTGTGCTCAGGTTCTTCAGCATGATTGACCGAAATAATCGTCGTCCTAGGACCAATCAGAACGTTGTTACCAAGATAAATTCCACCCAAGTCAACAAACGTACAGTCAATATTAATAAAATCATTTTCTCCAAGGAAAATATGTGGGCCAAAATCAGTATGAAATGGCGCATTAATTTCGTTAGTTGAGGAGACAGACTGTTGTGTAATCTGACTAAACAAGTCCTGTCTCTGTTTCTTGGTCTGGTATGTATAGTTGAACTTCGTCAAAAGTTCCGCATTCTTCTCAACAATCCGTTTAATTTCCGGAAATTCTGAGCTATTAGTTTCAATATATTCATTATTTAAAGCTCGTTCGGTAATATCCATCCGTCCGCCTCGCTTTCCTCTAAATCACTTTTCTAGATTAAAGCCTCAATGACGTTATGTCTAATACCTATGATTTATATTGTGATATGTTTATAGGTTATGCTAAAAGTGGAAGTATGTTTCCATTTTTGAGAGTTTTTCGTAAAATTGGAAACATACTTCCAAAAAATACAATTAAAAGGTAAAATGGAAATATACTTCCAATTGAAACAAGGAGGACTCACTTATGATCAGAAGAGATCAATATTTACAAAAACTGATTGAATTCAAAGATTCCGAGAATATCAAGGTCATAACCGGAGTTCGCCGTTCAGGAAAATCGGTCCTGCTCAGTCTCTATCGTGATTACCTATTGTCGGATGGTATCGATGAGCAAGATATTATTTATTTAAACTTTGAATCATTTGAGTTATTAAACATTAGAACTGACACTCAACTGATAGAAAAACTACAACCGTTGCTTAGAAAAGACAGGCATCAGTACTTGATGTTCGATGAAATACAAATGGTTGACGGCTGGCAACGTGTTATTAATGGAATCCGAGTTAGCTATGATTGTGATATCGTAATCACTGGATCCAATGCAAAAATGCTTTCCGGAGAATTGGCAACATTATTAAGTGGAAGATATGTAGAAATACCTATCTATCCGTTCTCGTTTAAAGAATTTCTGACGGCAAAAAATATTGATTCTGAGTCACGTTTGGTTGATTCTGCATTCGATGAATATGAACAATACGGAGGATTCCCATCAGTTGTTTTAGCAGAAAAAAATATCAAAGACTCCATACTATCAGGAATCTTTGACACTATTATTTTAAATGATATTTCTATGCGTTCTGGGATTAGAGACACCGATATCCTACGAGCATTAGTCGGATTTCTTTCTGATAATATTGGTCAATTAGTAAATCCGTCTCGAATTGCTAACACTATAACTAGTGAAGGATTAACAACAACTAACCACACCATCAGTTCCTACCTACAATTGCTTGAAGATGCATTTTTATTCTACAGAGGACGTCAATATGACTTACGTGGAAGAAAATATCTTCAGACATCCGGAAAGTATTTTACAGTAGACCCCGGATTGCGCCGTAACGCAATTGGACGAAGACCAGGAAACTATGCAGGACAATTGGAAAACATTGTTTACATGGAGCTTATTAGACGTGGTTATTCAGTTGATATTGGTAAAATGGAAACTAAAGAAATCGATTTTGTCGCTAGAAAAATTGATGAAATACAGTATATTCAAGTTGCCTACGACATCCCTGAAAACTCTCATGAGACCGATAATTTGCTTAACATAAAAGACAATTATAAGAAGTCATTAATTACTCAACGTTATAATAATAGTGTTAAAGAAATTGATGGTATTCCAGTTGTTAACATTGTTGATTGGTTACTTGAAACTAATATTGATTAACGCACAAGTTACGTATATAGTTGCCATATCAAATGGAGGTAACAAGATGACAGTAAAGATAATCAAGCATGGAACTTCACTATTGATGCCTGTACCTTCTGATTTCAGGATTCAAGAAAACGCTGAATATGAACCTCGAATTGAGTCAAATGGGGCATTAACTTTTGTTCCGGTACGGACAAATATTTATGAAGAGAATAAAAATTATGATTTCAGATCAGCTATGAAAAAAATGGGTATCCCTGACAATGGATATCCAGTAGAAAAAGAACAGATTTTATTTTAATGGAACGTCTGTGTAGAAACACACAGACATAAGTTGCTCTATGCACCCTTTATTTTTGTTCTGACTGCTGCTTTCTTTTTAATGGAACGTCTGTGTGCTTCTCACACAGACATAAGTTGCTCTATGCACCGAAGGTGCTTAGAGCAACTAAAAAAATACACCGATGCCAATGCATGCGGTGTATTTATTTTGGCCTGAAAGATTTCTCAATCAAGCATACTTGTCTATATAGGGGATTATATATATTCGTTATTTAGGGGATTAAATATTATCTTATAGGGGGGAGATAAGTATTTAATTATTTAGGGATTATCTATATTTAGTAAGTTGTGTAAGTAATCTATGAAAATCGGAACGTATGAGCCTATGGCTCATGCGCAACATTTTTTTTGTTGGCAATGCCAACGAACCACTTCGGAAGTCAATTTTCGAAGTCTCGTTCCATCCGGTCACCTCTTTGTTTTTGACTATGTATAAAGAATAACGTTCAATTATGAATAATTGATTGTCTATGTGAGAACAAAGATTAAATTAATTGTGAATAATTTATGACCAATTCGAATACTTATGACATGCGTTATTAATTACGTTGTTTTATAATGAAGTCAAATGACATTGAGGGGGCAACATTATGAGATTGAACAAGAGGCAAAAAACTGATTTAAAAGCTGCTGTTATCGCAGGTACAGCTGCCGGAATTTTTTCTGGATTAGTTAAATTAGGTTGGGAAAATATTTTACCACCACGTACTGCAGAACGTGATTCAACCAATCCTCCACAGAAACTATTGCAACAATTCGGTATTCCTGAAAAAATTACACATGCTACATATACTTATTCAGACCACAAATTACCTTGGGTTAGTTATTTAATGCATTTCGGATTCTCAACTTCATTTGCAATTCTATATGAAGTTTTAACACAAAACAGACGTTACCTTCGAGTTGGATCAGGTGCCATCTTTGGTTTAGCCATCTGGGTTGCCTTCCACATTGGAATTATGCCAATGATGAAGACTGTTCCTTCAGCCAGCGACCAACCAACTGAGGAGCACCTTTCAGAAGCATTGGGTCACATTGCTTGGATGTGGACTAATGATATCGTAGGTCGTGAAATCTATCGTCGTTTAACAGAGAAGAAATAGCCGATGAGTAAGTGGCGAACTTCTCTAACTGAGCGTATCAGTTATGGATTGAGCGATGCCGCAGATAATCTAGTTTTCCAAATGATGACTACTTATCTGCTGTTTTTCTATACAGATGTCTTTGGATTAACAGCCAGCGAAGTGGCAATTTTATTCGTAGTTGCCAGAACCGCTGATGTTTTTGAAAGTTTGATTATCGGTATCATGATTGATCACACTAAATCACGTTGGGGAAAAAGTCGACCATTCTTCTTATGGTATGCCTTCCCATACGTGATATTTGCTGTGTTAACATTCGTGACACCAACCATCTTTCCACACGCAGGAAAATTAGTTTGGGCGTACATCACCTACCTTGGACTTGGATTTTTCTACACAGCCGTCAATTTGCCAATCACATCAATCCTACCAACCATGACCGACAACGAACAGGAAACAACTTTACTCGGTGTCATCAGACAATTCTTCGGTTCATCTGTACAAATTATCGTCGCCGTCTTCACCCTTCCATTAGTTGAATTATTTGGAAAAGGCGATCAACAAAAAGGCTTCTTAGGGACAATTATTCTTTTTGGAATAATCTCCTTGGCTTTAATTTTAAATACATTCTTCCACGTCAGAGAACGTTTCACCGACAAAACAATCAGTCATCAACCACTCAAAAACGTCTGGAACATGCTAAAACAGAATAGACCCTGGATTGTAATTTCGATTGTCATTTTCTTGTATTGGTTAACGACCTCAATCAAAAATCAGACGACCGTCTACTATTTCAAATATGTAATGAAAAATGAAAACTTAGTTTCAATCGCCAATGGATTCACCTTCACCGCCCTAATCGGAGTGGTGGCAATTTATTTTGTTTCCGCAAAATTGGGCAAAAAGAATACCATGTTAATCGGTATCGTGACCGGATTCATTGGACAAGCCATCATTTCAGTCGCAACCTACACTCAGAATTTACCAGTAATTTTCACCGGAATCTTCATCAACTCAATCGGTAATGGATTTATCATTGGACTAGTTTCAATCATGATTGCCGACACGATTAGATACGGAACTTCAATGGGAATTCAAGCCGAAGGAGTCCTCGCTTCGACAGATGACTTCGGAGTTAACCTAGGACTAGGTCTCGGTGGTTTGATCACCGCTGAGTCGTTAAGTGTCGCAGGTTACTCTTCCAATAAAGTCCAAACCGCAGGTGCCATCTCAGCAATTAATCTTAATTATGCTTTGATACCATTGGCATTGTATGTTGTTATGTTCTTGATTTTGTTAGGTTATAACGAAACAAAGATTAACGACGCAATTCGTGAGAACACGAAGTAAATTTGATAACGAAAATAAAATACTATATTGTTTAAGGAATTTTTCCTACAGCAATATAGTATTTTTTTGGTCTTATAAGTCTATACTTAACTTTAAACACTAGTTATATAGGAGGATTTATTATGGTTACAAAGTCATTTAACAATAATGTTCCAATTCGTATTTCTATTGATACAAATGAAAAACGCAATCTTGTACAGATATTGAAAAATTTGAATATAACTCCCAGTGAGGCCGTTACTCAACTTTTCCAACAAATTATTACTACTGGTTCTTATCCAGTTGATTTGAAATTGACTGAAAAAGAAATAGCCTCTCTAAAGTCCCATTAATTAATTGTTTCAGAATAGACCTGTGGAAAACAATACTGAGAAAAAAGTTATACCCATCAATGTTAATAAGTTATCCACACCAGGCGGCTCAGTCCACTGTCTTACTTGGAAGTTCCTGACACATTCAAATACTGATTAACTATTACCAGTAACATTCAGAAGGTATAAACTTGAACTATAAGTATATTTATCAAGGGGAATAAATTGTATGCAATATACAAAACTAGGCAACACAGGACTTGATGTATCAAGAATCTGCCTCGGTACAATGGGCTTTGGTAACCCAGATCATGGACAATTTCCATGGGCAATCAATCAAGAAAAAAGTACCGAAGTAGTCCAAGAAGCATTACGACTAGGAATCAACTTCTTTGATACAGCCAACGTCTATTCATATGGTGACAGTGAAGAATATTTAGGTAACGCCTTAAAGAATGAAAATCGTGACGAATTAGTGGTAGCCACAAAAGTATTTTTCGACCAAAGTGACAAGCCAAATAAAGTTGGACTTTCAAAAAAAGCAATCCTATCTCAAATCGACCACAGTTTGGAACGTTTAAAAATGGATTACGTAGACTTATACATCATCCATCGCTGGGATTACAACACTCCAATCGAAGAAACAATGGAAGCATTAAATGAAGTGGTTAAATCCGGAAAAGCTAGATACATCGGAGCTTCAGCAATGTACTCATGGCAATTTGAGAAGGCAAACATGATAGCTGAACAACACGGATGGACAAAATTCGTCTCCATGCAAAACCATTTAAACCTACTAAATCGTGAAGAAGAACGAGAAATGATGCCACTCTGTGAAACGGAAAACATCGCAGTAACACCATACAGCCCACTAGCCTCGGGAAGATTAACGAGAGACTGGGACGCAGATACAAAACGATCAAAGACAGACAAAGTAGCCCACGCAAAATATGACAGCACAGAGGACCAAGACGAGGCAATCGTTCAACACGTCGGCGAAGTAGCAAAAAAACTAGGAATCAGCAGAACCCAAGTAGCATTAGCCTGGTTACTACACAAAAAACAAGTAGTAGCCCCAATCATCGGAGCAACAAAACCAGACCACCTAGAAGACGCAGTAGGAGCAGTAGACGTAAAACTATCACCAGAAGATATCAACTACCTAGAAGCACCATACAAGCCACACCAAGTAGTAGGAGTATTGAAGAAATCCGATCATGATTTGAAGAGATAGAATCACTTACTTCACATTTCCCACAGATTTTTCATAATACAAAAAAAGATCACTCGAGGCGGTTTCCTTCGGTGATCTTTTTGGTTGTATTAAATAATAGATAGATAGATAGATAGATAGATAGATAGATACTTAATTTCACTTGATAAGTGATACTTCTTATTACTGATGTAAAGTGGAAATTACGATAATCAATATTTAGATACGTAAACATAAGAATCGGGTTCAGTACAAAGACCAAACTAGACACGGAGTGGCGGAAGTCGACACCACCCCCCAAAAAAAAGGAAGATTTGGATGATCCACCCAGTCCGCAGGTCAGGTTCTTGGGGGCCCAAGCCGTGAAATCCGTGTTGGCATGCCATAGGGCATGCTTACTCGGAGGCCGAGTTTCGAGATTTTCCCGAACTTGGCTTCCTTGATCGTCCGTTGGCAAAGCCAACAATATGACTGTTGCGCACGAGCTTTAGCTCGTACGTTCTTATTTAATCGTGCCCACAGCGACCACGGCCCCCAAGAACCTGACCGGAGGACGACAGTGAATCCCCCCAACTAAAAACTAAAGCAAACAAAAAGAGCTCCACTCAAGGTTTCTCAAACCTCAAATGCAGCTCACCCAAGCCAGATTCTCGTCTCCAGCCCGATCCTCTTCATAAAAATAATACAAACAGCCGAATAACGTTCGACCATTACTTATCTTCAAGGCCACTCATACAAAAGCAGCTCAATAAGTTTTGAAAACTGCAAAATAACTGCAGCACATGCAACAAAAACATTGCTCGATAAGTTTACCATATTTCAGAGAATATTTAGATAAAAAATCATCTTTCTACCTATAATGTATAAAAAACTTAATCACAAAAAAAGGGTCACGTCTTATCGACGTGACCTCTTTACGGGTAGTATTTAATTTGTTGTGTAATTTTATATTATAGTACGTGTACAGCGAATGAAGGCATGAAGTAACCTGAAATGTTAGCTACTTTAACGTTTTCACCTGGTTGTGGTGCAGCGATGTATTGGTTGTTACCTAAGTAGATACCTACGTGGTAAGTTGAACCTTGGTTACCCCAGAACAATAGGTCTCCAGCTTGTGCTGATTGAACTGATTCGTGTTGTCCAGCTGATTCTTGGGCTACAGTATATGAACCAATGCTCTTACCTGTTGCTTGTGAGTAAACGTATGATGTGAAACCTGAGCAGTCGAAACCACTTGGTGTCTTACCACCCCATACATAAGGTGTACCGATAAATGATTTTGCAGTGTTGATTAAGCTTTCAACTGATGATGTAGCTGTTGGTGCTTGTGTAGCTGCGTCTTGAGCTGAAGGATCTGCTGTAACTTCAGCACCCTTAACCCATTCGTTACCAGCAACGGCATACCAGATGTTACCAGCGTCGTCTTTAGCTTCGCCAACAACAGCCCAGTCTGTACCTGCAGCCAATGAACGGCCAACTAGTTTAGCTTGGTTTGATGCGTCAGAGTATAATTTAACATCTGAGTTTGTACGTACAACTGAAGGAACGTTTTCAGTAACGATTGTAGCAGCTTGTACTGATTGTGTAGCGTTTGATGTTAGGTTTGTAACACCAAAACCTGTAACAGCTAATCCTGCAGCTGCTGTAAATGTAACAAGACTTTTCTTAATTGTATTCAAAATTAAATTTCCCCCGTAAAATGGTTTGTGTTTTTTTTAAAGTTTAAATTTCATAAATTATTTTTATCACTCAACGAGGAATACTATACACTCCGTATATTTCATAACTGTTACAAGAGTAGTATAAGAATGTTACACTTTGTATTACAAAAAAATAAATGCTCAAGAATGCTGATATCATAGGTTTTTTGATATTGCATTATTGAGCATTTTTTTCTTATTTAACTGATTTAATTACTTGATTGACGTAATCTTTAGTCTTTTTTATGTCTTTGTTAACAATTTCATAATAATTTCCATATAATTCCTTAGGAATTTCGAAGTCTCGACGGTTCTCTTCACTAGCCATTCTCTTTAATAATCTGGCTTTCTCATCTCCGCGCTTAGCTAATCTGTCAGCAACTTCTTCAGGATCTGCTTTGAGAAAAAGTATTATCGCAGCATCGCCAAATTTCTTCTGGTAGGCAATTGCACCTTTCGTATCGACCACAATTGAAGCAATGTCTGATTTCTTCCATGTTTCTTCCAGACCCTCGACAGATGATCCATACTTATTACCACTATATTCAACTCGCTCCAAATAATGATTCTTCTCAAAACTTTCAGGAGTTTCAAAATAATAGTCCACGCCGTTCACTTCCCCATCACGAGGCAGTCTAGTTGTGTGTGTAATTACATGTGGAATATTATATGTGTCCTCAAGATATCGACTAATGGTTGTTTTACCAGTCCCGCTGGCACCTGTTATGACAATAACTTTTTTATCCATGACGGCTCTCCATTGCTTTAAGTTTGAAAAATTCCCTCTACTATATTATGATACTAGACTGTTAGGTAAATAACTCTAGGAGTTTAAATTATGAAAATTGAAGATATTAAGATCGGCGAAACATACGACTGCAAAGTCGAAGAAGATATGGATTATGAGTTCCAAGGTAAAGTTGAAAAGGTTTATGAACACTCAGCTTTAGTTGAAATCGTTAAAAACGATCCTAAGGATGACCCAAACAAGATGGAACTTAACAACAAAATTGTCGTTAGTGCCAAGAAAATGTCAAAAGCAAAGTAAAATTTTTTGAAACTCAAAGGGCTAAACCAACATTGGTTTAGCCCTTTTTCTGTTGTTGTCTTGTATTATACAAAAACTACCGGACAAGACAAGCAATTAACACTATTTTTCTACATTAACGAACGATGTTGCTGGAACACGCAAGACACGGTACTCAGATGCAAATCTACCGGCGTGTAATCCTAGTCCATTAATGAAATTATTTTTATATTTAGCTTCAGCTGTCAAAACGTATGCGTATTGGTACTTCTGGTCCATCTTCTTGATTTTCTTCATTGGCCAGTTCAAATGTACTCCCGAAACGTTAAATGGCAACGTAGCGTCTGAAATCGTCGACTCACGACTTGAAACGGTATATTGCGAATTCGTCAACCAATATTGATAAACATTAGTAGATGCGTTCGAATTGTTCTTGTCGATTTTAACGTAGTAACCTTGTCCGTCAGAAGTAGTTTGAATAATCATTGGATCAAATTTGTATGACACCGTAATGTCATCCTTGTTGTTCAAATCAACTTTTGAAAAAATTGAGACATAGAACATCCCTATTACTGCCAGGATGACGACTAAAATCTCGAGTGCATCAAGACAGATTGTTTTCCATGTGATTTTAGACTTATTCATAACTAAAATCCTCAAATGTCTGTTTCTAATGTTGAATACTACAAGGAATAGTAGAGCAATAACAATAATCCAAGCGAGTATACCTATGAAGTTCCATGCGTTCATTTTTCTCTCCTCAAATCCACCGGTTATTTGTTCATTTTTCAACTTAATAATTGATAAGATAATTCTAACACGAAATCATATACAATTACCCAAATTGAAATTTTTTTATAGTGCTATAAATGGCGAGCCCACGCATTTTGGCACACCTTATAGTGTATGAAAATATAGGTAGACCACAATATATAGTATATTTGTCGTTACATTTCATTCCAATTGTTTTATACTAGTCTTTGAAACATTTATTAAAAGGGGACCACCACTATGAACAACGTAATCGTATATTCTAAAAACAATTGTATGCAATGCAAAATGACAAAAAGATACTTATCTGAACATAACGTTAAATTTGAGGAAAGAAATATTAATCAACAACCACAATATCTTGATTTCTTAAAACAACAAGGATACCAAAGCGTCCCTGTAGTTATGCCTGCTGACAGTGATCCAATCGTCGGATTTCGTCCAGATAGCCTAAAAGGTTTAGTTGGCTAACACGATGGTAGACATCGCATTTTATTCAATTACAGGCCAAACCGTTCGTTTCGTTAAGAAAACCGGCTTGGATGCATATCAGATCAACGACGCCGACCCGTTTCACGAAATGGGTCGGTCGTTTATTCTCATCGTACCTGCGTACGACGATGATATGATGGACTCTGTAATCGACTTTCTCCAATACAAAGACAATGCAGAAAATTGCGTCGGCGTAGCAGGCGGCGGAAATCGCAATTTTAACACTTTGTACAATCATACAGCACGTGATATTGCTAAAGGATTAAACGTACCAGTCGTCTTCGAATTCGAGTTCAATGGAACCGATAAAGACGTAGAAAACTTTAAGAAAGTAGTGAATGAAGTTGGGGCTAAATAACTTAGACGTAACTAATGTAAGTTACTTCAAATTAAATAATGAAATTAATATTCCAGTGGATGACAAGATTCCATTAAACAAAGACCAAGATGCTATCAAGGCCTTTTTTAATGAAAATGTTAACCCTAATACTAAACAATTTGATTCATTTAAGGATCACATTGACTATCTTGTTGATAACCAATTCATCGAAAAAGAAGTTATCGATCAATACCCATTTGATTTTATCGAAGGCTTATATAACTATTTGATGGATCAACATTTCCAATTCAAATCATTCATGGCCGCATACAAATTTTACAACCAATACGTTATCAAAACTAACGATGGTGACTTGTATCTTGAAAACTATGAAATGAGAATTCTTTTTAACGCACTTTTATTCGCACATAGCGACCAAGATTTGGCCAAGTCATTGTGTACAGAAATGATCGCCCAACGTTATCAACCAGCTACACCTTCATTTTTGAATGCTGGTAGAAAACGTCGTGGTGAATATGTCTCTTGCTTCCTATTACAAGTCACAGATGACATGAACAGTATTGGACGCACAGTTAATAGTGCCCTCCAATTGTCACGTATCGGTGGTGGTGTTGGTATTACACTATCAAACCTACGTGAATCTGGCTCACCTATTAAGGGTGTTGAAAACTCATCTTCAGGTGTACTTCCAGTTATGAAGTTACTCGAGGATAGTTTCAGTTACAGTAACCAATTAGGTCAACGTCAAGGTGCCGGTGCCGTTTATTTGAACGTCTTCCACCCAGATATCATCGACTTCCTTTCGGCTAAGAAAGAAAACGCTGATGAAAAAGTTCGTGTTAAGACTTTGTCACTTGGTGTCATTGTGCCTGATAAGTATTACGAACTAGTTCGTGAAGACAAGCCAATGTACTTATTCAGCCCTTATTCAGTTGAAAGAGTTTATGGCAAGCCATTCTCATATATCGATATTACAAAAGAATATGACAACATGGTTGCTGATGATCGTATCAAGAAATACAAGATTGATGCCCGTGAACTTGAAGACGAAATTAGTAAATTACAACAAGAATCAGGTTATCCTTATGTCTTAAACATCGACACAGTTAACCGTGCCAACCCTATTGATGGAAAAATCATCATGAGTAACTTGTGTACTGAAATTCAACAAGTACAAATTCCATCTGAAATTAACGATGCCCAAGAATACGTCAAAATGGGAACAGATGTCAGCTGTAACCTAGGTTCAACAAACATTTTGAATATGATGCAAAGTCCTGACTTTGGTAAGTCAGTTCGTTCAATGATGCGCGCACTAACATATGTTTCTGACGCTTCAAACATCGTAGCCGTTCCTTCAGTTGCACATGGTAACAAGTTAAGCCACTCAGTTGGTTTAGGTGCCATGGGACTTCACACATTCTTAGCTAAGAACCATATCGAATATGGTTCACCAGAATCAATTGAATTCACTGGTGTTTACTTCTTACTTCTAAACTACTGGACATTGTTTGAAAGTAACCAAATCGCTAAGGATCGTGGAGAAACATTCTACAACTTCGAAAAATCTGACTACGCTAGCGGATCATACTTCGACAAATATCTAAACGAGGACTTTGCTCCAAAACTAGACCACGTTCAAGAATTATTTGCTAATATCCACATCCCTACAAAAGCTGATTGGGAAGAATTGAAGAAGAACGTTCAACAATACGGTCTTTACAACGAATACCGTTTGGCTGTTGCACCAACAGGTTCAATTTCTTATGTAAACAACACAAGTGCTAGTTTGCAACCAATCACACGTCTAGTTGAGGAACGTCAAGAGAAGAAAAACGGTAAGTTGTACTTCCCAGCTCCCCTACTAAGTAATGACACAATTTCATACTACAAGTCAGCTTATGATACCGATATGCGTAAAGTTATCGATATCTATGCTGCAGCGCAAAAGCATGTTGACCAAGGTATGAGTTTGACATTATTCATGCGTTCAGAAATTCCTGAAGGATTATACGAATGGAAGACTGACACTAAACAAACTACACGTGATTTAAGCATTTTGCGTAACTATGCATACTACCAAGGCATTAAATCGCTATACTATGTAAGAACATTTACAGAAAATAATGACGAAATCGGTAGTAACGAGTGCGAAAGCTGCTCAATTTAAGGTAAAATATATTTTTGAAAAGTTATATAGAGGAGAACTGACATGGTTGATACATATTATAAGGCCATCAATTGGAATCAAATTGAAGACCAAGTTGATAAAGCTACATGGGAAAAGCTTACTTCCCAATTTTGGCTAGATACTCGTATTCCATTATCAAACGATATTGATGACTGGCGTACTTTGGGTGATACGGAACATACTTTGGTAGGACACGTTTTTGGTGGTCTAACTTTGCTTGATACCCTTCAATCACAAGATGGTATCGAAGAAATCAGAAAAGATATCCGTACCCAAGCTGAAACAGCTGTGTTCAACAATATTCAATTCATGGAATCTGTTCACGCTAAGAGTTATTCTTCTATTTTCAGTACGTTGAACTCTGCTGAAGAAATTGAAGAGATTTTTGATTGGACAGATCACAACGAATTCCTCCAGAAAAAAGCTGAATACATCAATGAAATTTACCAAAATGGTACTGGCTTAGAGAAAAAAGTTGCCAGTGTATTCTTGGAGACATTCTTGTTCTATTCAGGTTTTTACACACCACTTTATTACTTAGGTAACAATAAACTTGCTAACGTTGCTGAAATCATCAAGTTGATCATCCGTGACGAATCAGTCCACGGTACTTATATTGGATACAAATTCCAATTAGGTTTCAACGAACTTTCAGAAGAAGAACAAAGCAAGATGCAAGATTGGATGTATGACTTGTTGTACAAGTTATATGACAATGAAGAAAAATATACTCACACTTTATATGACGATATCGGCTGGACAGACGACGTTATGGTATTCCTTAGATACAATGCTAACAAGGCTCTAATGAACCTTGGACAAAGTCCATTGTTCCCAGATGGTAACGCTGAAGATGTTAACCCTATTGTTATGAATGGTATTTCTACTGGTACTTCTAACCATGACTTCTTTTCACAGGTTGGTAATGGTTATTTGATGGGTAAGGTTGAAGCTATGAAAGATGATGATTATGATATTGGGCGTAAGTAGTTTAGTTTGAGCGTAACTGCCGTCCTCCGGTCTGGTTCTTTGGGGCCGTGGACGCTGTGGCTCGTTCTGAATCCATAGTGCGGTATCCAGAAGCGAGCTTATTGTAAACGAGCCCTTTGGCTCGTCAACAATAAATTCACGGCTTTGGCCCCAAAGAACCAGACCTACGGACTAGATAGTACAATCATAATTTTTTGGTGGGTGGTGACGGTTCACTGCTATTTCCCAAATTACTGTAATTAAATGATAATAAAGATGAAGGCGTAACTTCAAAATTGAAGTTACGCCTTTTTTTACATTTCATTATCCTTTTTAAGCTAATTTTATGATTCCAAATGCATAATGAACTTGTTCAAAAGAAGGAGGAACAAATCAGTATGATTATTTTAAACTCATTACGTGCAGGTGTTTCAACTGGTATCCATACAGCCGCTAACGACGTTAACGCTGTTGGTCAATTGTTTGATAACGTCACACGTTTCTAATCGATTTTAGTAACCTTAATTAAGTATTTCATTTGTATACCTACCCCAGGTACGAGCTGGTCCTTATGGATCGGCTCTTTTTTTATTCTATTGTAAATTTACCGGAACTTTGTAGGACTGAGTAGTAAACATTATTTCCTATTTGGAGTAAATAATCTGTTCGTTTGAAATCGCGAGTATCCCAACGAATGCTGTAATTTATTGGAACTACGTTGATTATTTTCCAGGTTGTTCCTGCTGCTAGTGGAACCATATTATGATTTCTTCCACTTCCCCATATAAAGTTGTTGTAAGCTTCACCTGAGCCATACTCGTCCATTTTTAAGACTGATGTGCCATCTGGATTGACGATGGTTATATCACTGTCTTTTACGAATCCGTTTGTCGAAACTCGATAATATTGGGCAAAATCTGATGAATTACTGCTATTTGAATTTTGGGTAAAAATTTTATCGGTATGCCAGGCTGTTTTTGGTGCCAAATGTAGAGATTCATATGGCTTACCGTTTGAGTCATAAATTGTTGTTAACTTATCTTTTGTATAGACTGTGCTGATTCCTGCATAATTTGGCACGGGAAGTTTCGAATCGTAAGGAACGATTTCTGTATAATCTGGTGACATTTTATCATTTATTGTTGTTGTCTCTGCACTCACTGTGGATCCTCCGGCTGAAATCAAAGCTAGTGTAGCAATTAATGCTATCGTCAATTTTCTCATATTGGTATTTCCTCCTATATATATATATATCCCAATTCGAGTATATCAAGGAACAATACTCCCGTCATAATTATTCACATCATCTTCATAAATTGACTACACAATTTTAAGCTCCAATAAAGCTCCCGTTGCAATAATGTAAGACATAGAAAGGAGGTTGGTAATTACATGAACAACTTCTCAAACGATTTTCACAGAGCTTTAAACACAGCTGTTTCACACAATGGTAAAGCTGAACAAGCTATTGAACCATTGTTCCGAAACATTCAAAAGTAACACCAAATTAAAACTTAAACTTATTAATAAAAACTATAAATAGAGAAAGAAGAATATCGATTATGAAACAAAATTCAACTACAACTAATTCGAATGCAGAGTCATCTAAATCATATACTTCTGCATCAATCGCACTAATTAAAGAATCAAAATTTTTAAAAAACTAAAAATAATATAAAAGAAGGATTTCAACTATGAATAATTTCGCAAATGATTTTCACGATACTTTAAACCAAGCTATTAAGCCACAACCTAACGGTCATGCTCCTATCGACCAAAAACTTCAACGCCCATTACATTAATTAGATATCGAGATATCTGAATCAAACAAAATAATAAATGAAAAGAAGGATTTTAATTATGAATAACTTTCCAAACCAATTCCACGACGCTTTAAACCAAGCAGTTAAACCACAACCTAATGGTCACGCTCCTATCGATCAAAAGATTCAACCTTTCCACACAAAATAAGCAATGCATCACAAAAAATAATAAAAAAGAAGGATATTTACTATGAACAATTTTGCAAATGATTTCCACGACACATTTAACCAGGCTGTTAAGCCACAGCCAAACGGCCAAGCTCCTTTGGACCAAAAACTTATTCACCCGGGTAAATAGTACTAACGATAAATTAAATAAACTAACGAAAAGAAGGATTTTACTTATGAATAACTTTGCTAATGATTTTCACGATACTCTAAACCAAGCTGTTAGACCTCAACCTAACGGTCACGCTCCTTTGGATCAAAAGTGGGTTCACCCAGGTAAATAATAGAGACATGGCTCAGCCGAGAGGCTGAGTTTTTTTGTGATTGTATGTGTCTAGTTTCGAAAGTACAATGATGTTCAGGTGGATAAAGTAATGGCTAGTATAAAAGTTCAGGTTTCTAGCAATGAAAAAGAATGGCTGGAGTATATGGCAAAACTTTATAACATATCTTTATCAGATTTAGTTCTTAAATATTCGTTTGATCAATTAGAAGATGCTTATGATTTGCACGTGGGGAAAATCTCACATAAGAAGTATCTCGAAGATGATATGCAAACAGTCAGCATGAGCGAAGTTAAAAATGAATTTGTCAAAAAAGCATAAAGTGCGAGAATTAAACATCTCACACTTTATGTTTTTTAAGTTCAAACAATCGATGCATCAACTGAAAGTGATGACGCATGGATAATTTTTTAACTATTCCTAGTCCGGGAAACTTGTCTTGCTTGGCGTATCCGACTAGTTCCCTCAGTGCTGGTGTATCGTTCAGTCCTCGAATATTTTCTGGTGCCCAAACTGCTAGTTTATTTATTGCTTCAAAAAATTTATCCTTCTGTCCGCTCATTCTTTCGTTGCTATCTGAAACGAAGTGGTGAATTCTTAGAGTGCCATTTTCTGCAGCGTATATTATGTGCAGGGCTATCGCTCTTGATGGCATACCCTTATCAAAATAGTAGCTGCCGACCATTGAATAGTCGCCAAATCCTTGGTAATTGTCATTTTGTTGATACCAATTGGCACTTTCGAAGAATTCATCTTCAATGTCGGCGTAATCTTCTACATGAGGAACAAATGTCAGTGGGTCGGTCAATGAGATTGACTTATCACCGACTATCTGGTGAATTCTGGCTTCCTCAGGAATTAAGATGCCACTGACCTTTTTCAGAATTCTAGTTTTCTCATATGCTTTTAGAATCTGGTAATTTTTAGCCACCAACAAAGCAGTCTGATCCGACGATGTTTGTAAGAAATCACTACTGAAGTCCGGCGCCAATATAGCTGCTGGATGGAAAAATGGAACTTCTGTCAAATCAGGTAATGGATATAGCTTCGTGTCATTCAGACCATACACACTGACCTGTGGGTTGGCGATTACACTGAATGGTTGTTTGTGTTCAATCAGAACATCAACCGTCTGTTGCAACTCTTTTGAATCACGGACTGGCTCAATTATTGGAACAATATCTGGCCCTAAGTCACCGAATTCGACTGATTCTTTTAGTGCCAATAAGTCATACATCCGGCCACGCAAATAAGGATAGTAGGTCATACTTTACCCTCCAAATTT
The DNA here is from genome assembly GCF_001050475.1 of Companilactobacillus ginsenosidimutans. Classification (NCBI taxonomy): domain Bacteria; kingdom Bacillati; phylum Bacillota; class Bacilli; order Lactobacillales; family Lactobacillaceae; genus Companilactobacillus; species Companilactobacillus ginsenosidimutans. Next base: position 1,694,456 of record NZ_CP012034.1, read on the forward strand.
GGCTGGTTCAGCGCATCATATTTCAGCTTCAACTCCTGATATTCCGCGTTTCTAGCATCCAATTCTTCCTGCAACGCATCAACAGCATCACTTTGAGTATCATCAAGAAATTGATCATATAAATTGTGGTCCGGCTTGTAGACATCGTAACCTTTCTTGGCACGTTTCTTTAGTTCCTTGAACAACTTGTCGTCAGAATAAAGTTGCAGGCCTTTCTCAACCCGCTTAGCCTTGTCGACCTCACGGAATAATGACGCCACAAAATGACCAGTTAGCTGTTCCTCATCCACTTGCAAATCCTGGTACTGGACCTTTTTAGCCACCGTCAAAAATCCCGGCGCACGCAAAGTTTGAGGAGCTAGGTCCATAGCCTTCTTATCGAATTCGCGATAAATCAGGACTCCAATATGCGACGGGATTTCTGCCTCCACCTCAACGAATAATTTTTGCGGAAGCACGAAGTAGTTGTAATTCCCAATGAACGACAGCTTCGCCTTCGAATGAAAGTCGGACTTGGTCACCTTCAGCTCATAACAACGCCACTCCACCGAACCGCTCGGCAGCATCTGGTAGCTCAGCGTGTCGACAATCCCCTTCTTGTCAGGCATCGAGACCTCTTCAACCACATAAGCGCCCTGCTCGTAGCAATATTGATAGAGCGTACTTTCTAGATTTTTCGTCAGTTTAGTTTTCATCAGCCGACTACCTTTGTCCTTTCCAAAAATTGTCGATCTCATTTGATAAATTTTGTACAGTGCTAACTCGTTTGTATCCGTTCCAGTGTGGCGGGAATAAGTTGACGTAGCGCTGACTGGCGAATCTTTGATCGAGTAGTAAAATCACACCAACATCGGTGCTACTGCGAATTAGTCGTCCGGCAGCTTGCAAGACATTGTTCATCCCTGGCAACTGGTAAGCATAGGCGAAACCTTGGCCATTCTCGCCATCGTAATAGTCACGAATGAGGTTGTTTTCTGGACTCAATCCCGGCAACCCAACGCTGACAATTGCAACACCAATCAATCGGTCACCTCTGAGATCAATGCCTTCAGAGAAAATACCACCCAATACACAAAATCCGACTAGTGTCTCATCTGGATCTTCGATAAATTGGTCGAGAAACTCTGTTCGTGCCTTAGCATCCATCGCACTGGACTGTTCAACCGTCTTAACATCAGGATGATTCTGTTCGAAGGCATCCTTTATTTGTCGTAAGTAGCCATATGATGGAAAGAAAAACAGATAATTACCCTTCTTTTTTGAAGCCATCGTATACAAACTATCGACAATTTTAGGTTGGTTGGCAGCTCGCTGATAATATGTCGTTGAAATATATTGCGTTACTAAAATGTCTTGGTTTTGGGCTGGAAATGGTGAGGGCAATTGATAGGGCAAACTATTCTCAACTCCGCCCAAAACATTTTGATAGTAATCCATCGGCGACAATGTTGCGGAAAACAAAATCGCACCCGATCCCAGCTTCATCGATTGGTCCAAGAAATAGCTCGTGTCCAAACAAATTTGCTTAACTGACACCTTATCCCCATCAATCACAATTCTCGTTTTATACGTATCATCGTAAAACCCAAAAATCTTCACGAAAGTAAAACAGTCGAAGAAGAAGTCCCGCATGTGGTCGAGAAAGTCGGACGGCTCCTTTTCCTTCATCCAATCGGTCATGAACTCGGCGAATTTGTTCATAGTTTTCATCAAATTAACCGGTACATCTGCAGTCACCAAGTCGTCCTTTTTCAAAATTTCGACTGTCGCCCGGATATCATCGAAGGTCTTCTGAACTTTTTCCAGCTGATTTTGAAGTTTTTTAGTACCCTTCTTCTGGGCAGCTGCTTCTTTAAGTAAACTGGGAATCCGTTCGTTCGAGACTTCAACGGAATACATATCACGCGAACGACTGACTAGGTTGTGAACTTCATCGATTAAGAAGAAGTTATCGGGATCCTTTTCGGTGAAGAATCGTTGCAAAAAGACTAGTGGATCAAATAAATAATTGTAGTCACAAATGATGACATCACAAAAAAGCGAAGTATCCAGTGAAAATTCAAATGGATCAATCGTATGTTTGCGTGCATAATATTCGATTACACTGCGGGTAATACTAGTTTCATGTTGCAAAATATCCTTCAAAGCCGGCTTCAATCGGTCATAGTAGCCAATCATAAAGGGATTCTTATCCGGTAGAACATCTTTCTCTTCGGGAAATCTAATCTGCTCTTTGGCGGTCAACGTAATGCTCTTTAATTTCAAACCATCATTACTCATCAAATCGATAGCTTCTTCAGCGACATGGCGAGTACTCTGCTTGGCCGTCAAATAAAACAGCCGCTGAATTTTATCCTCACCCATTGCCTTAATAGCAGGAAACAGTGTTGAAATAGTCTTTCCAGTCCCAGTGGGTGCCTCGACAAATAGACGTGTCTTCAAGCAAATAGTTTTATAAACAGCTGCTGCCATCTCATGTTGACCAGTTCTAAATTCAGGAAACGGAAATGGCAAATCTGTTATTGATTCATTTCGAGTTTTCCTCATGTCGGAGCGTAACTTGAGCCAATATTCATACTCGTCGATTAATTTCTGAAAAAACTCATTTAAGTCTTCACGTTTAAATACTTCTTGATCGGTTGTTGTCTTGTTTTCGTTGACTTGAAAGTATGTCAGTTGAAGTGTCACTTCATCAAGTTCCGGATGCTCATCCAGCAACAAATATCCATAGACCTGAACTTGACCCCAATAAAGCTCCAGGGTGTTGTCAGACAAGTCTTCATATTTCTGATCAGACGTTTTGATTTCTTCAATCAACGCTGAATCGTCAGTCATTTCAATTCCATCGGCACGTCCAGAAATGACGTAATCCTCGTCATTCATCGGCACAACTTTTTTCAAGTAAACTTCACTTTCGTAATCAGCAGAACGCTCCTTTTGAAGTCTACGGTGAATCTGAGCGCCCATCAAAGCAGTGTTTTGGCTATCCTTGGACTCGTCCAAATTACCAGAACGCAGGACAAATTCAACTAACTGACGAATCCCAATTCTCGTAGCCATCTAAACACCCCTTTTCCGATTAATCACTCTAAACATTGTAAAACATGTGTTCGTTTTTGTCTGCTTATGAATGTTATTTAGAATAATAAGTTTAATTGTGTTCGTCTTTTGTGAGGATTTTTAAAATAAAAAATCCAGGTAATCAATTTTGACACCGATCACCTGGATTATTTGAATGTAACACCACCATGAATTCACAGCTTCTATATGTGACTCTAAACTTTTTTGTTGTTACTCATCACATATGCTTTAAACAAAATAATACCTTGTTTTGTTACAGTTACTAAACTGCTAAGCATCCTAAATATTTGGCTTCTAATTATATCAATACAACAAGCACATAGCATTATAGCTAAAACGGCAATTAATCCGAAAACATTTACTTTAATCAAATCAGTAATGTTATTAAAAGAAAACATTTTCCACAGCGGTTTGATTACAAAAATATTCTCAGTGATTAAGTAAACTGCGAATATATGCTTTGCTAGCTTATTAAGAATAAAGTTAAATCTCGGTTTCAAGCTTACAAATATTAGGAAGATCCCTACCGCGGACATAAGTGCAAAGAAACCTGTATATATTCTTATATATCTATACTTGAGTATCGTAATATCATAGTAAGTTATCACATAAATTAGGATAATATTTATTATTGCGAATAGCATGCCGATACCGAAACTACTTTTTCCCAGTGAACAAAACTTTTTGATATACATTCCAATGATATACGCAGTCACAACGACACCTAAACCGACAGACTCGGATGCAACGTTATTATTTAAAAGCGGAAAGATACTTGTACTTACAATTGAAATGAACAATAAAATTTGAATTTGTCTCTTATCAATTCTGTTTAACACTATATTTAAATACGGAACGATCAACATTAATAATACAAACGCTGTTACAAACCAATAATGATTAAACACAATTGGGAATACTGACATCAATATATTAGGGACGTGGTTAAATGGCATAAGTGGATCCCTCAGATTTGGAAAATTATCTAGTGGAAGATGATAACTCAGTCCAATAAATAAGAATATCACACTATAGAAATATAGCTGACCATATATATTCACAGATTTCCGTAAAGACTGACCATTAGTAACTATCTTGTTTCCAAGATAAAATCCCGTAATCATTACAAATATATATACACCAATATCTCCCAATGGTAAATAGATCAGTGATTTAAAGGCGTCAATTAAATGACCATTCGTAATTAATTTATCTGCTCTATCACCTTGTCCCCACAAACTGAAATGATGCAATGTTATCAATAACATACTAAACATTCTCAAAAATTCAATATTAGAATTTCTGATTGCTTTCTTTTTCATAAGCCCTCATCTCATAATCTTCGAAATTAATTTGGATTAATAAAGCCTCATAACCAATATAAATAGGTTATGAGGCTAATTTAGTATCAATTTGAATAATTATCTTAAACTGATGGTGTGAACTGGACATCATCATCTTTTAGATAAGCATCTGTACTTACTCTAAAAAATAGATGACCTTGTGCAAACACTGCAAAGTCAGTCTTGTAGCTACCTTGGTACCATGGACCATCTGCTAGAACATTTCCATTCTTATCGTAGCCTTTAGTAAGAGAACCACTCCAGACTTTAACAACACCTGGCATGTTGACTCTTCTTTGTAAACCATTTCTATTTACAGTCGTTGTTTCTACTGTATCTGCTTGTGCAACTGTAGTAGCTGCACTTGCAATTGAACCAATAGCTGGAGCAAATCCTAATCCTAATAGTGCAACACTGGAAACAATCACATTCTTAATTGACATAATTTCTAATCCCCTTGCGATCTATTTTTTGGTTCTGTCTCACTCAATCAAGCTTACTTGTATGAGACAACAATAGATTAGCAATAGACTATGGATTTTAACAGTTAAATTTTATGATCATTTTCTCTATTATTAGTTTGTAATTAGATGGCGCTAATTTTCCGAAAAAATATTTTAATGTAAAATGTATATTTTTATATGATAAACAAATCGAAATCCCCATTTCTAGGACAAACAATTAGATCTAAGCCCTAAACTAGTTTCAATATTATTTACACATTTTAATTTAATATAAATATTAAATTTAATAATCATTCAAAATTTGCAATCTACAAAAACAATGCATTAAATAAAAAAGTCCCCAACTGTCGTCCTATTGACAACTATTGGAAACCCTGTTCTATCATCATACAATCTGAATTCAAAATCATCTCTTTAAATATCGTATCACGTAACTGCGATAGCATTAAATTCTATTAACTGTTTTATGTTTTACTTTGGAGCTAAACCAATCAAAAATTGCTACCACCCCAGTTCCACCTAACATTGCTAAAACTGGAATAAATTCAATTCTGTATCTTCCTTGCACTTCTATTACTAATTGAATAACTACGAAAGCCATTAATGGTAATAGTAGTAAGAAAAGCCCATTTTTGAACTCAAACTTAAATAGCCTCAAAGAACCTATCCATGAGAAAATTATTGTTATGACTGAGCCAATATACCCTACGTACCGCATTGTGCTGACAGTATCTTGAGAATGATTGGTTTCAATACTTGTGAAGTCAATTCCTGAAGACCTTTCTGCCCAAAGTATTGATAGTTTCTGGTAGAAGAGATGGAACCATCGATGATCCTGCTTAATAAATCCAACATGTTGATTGATGACTTTATGTTCTTGCTTACTCATCTTGGCCCGACTTTCGGTCAAGTCAAACTTATTAACCAGTTTCTGATCATATGTACCATTGGATCCATAGTCTAATCCTGTAACAAATTTCCACTCAGAATCACGATTAGATAAACCATATTGATTCAATCCAGATGATTTAATCAACATTCCAGCCCCGGAAAATATTGCAAAGTAAATTGCCAACACAATGAGAAACTTCCAAATAGCATCCAAATGAAATTTATTATTTTTAAACATCACGTAGAAGATCCCAAAGACCACAATTCCGGCGATAATAACCGGACCAATTGGACGGACAATCGCTCCAAGTGCTAACGTCAGGCCACTCAATGCGTATGCCCAGTATTTATCTTGGAGAATCAATAAAAATGTAGTCAAAAATAATAAGGAGCCTATATATTGATTGTCCGCTTGAGAGTTCAATGCAAACCAATCGAGATTCACCATCAACAATAACACCGTTATACGTGCCATTTTGATGTTATCAAATATTTTTACTACCAATTTATATGAAACTAACAAAATTAATACTTGGTATAGAATATTTAAATATTGAATAGCAACAACGTGATATCCAAATATTTTTATTACTGCCATTACATAAACTAAGAATCCAGTTTGATATGCCCATTTAGCAAAGTAATCATTATCAAATGCATAAATTGGTTTGCCATGCAATGCATCAGGTGCACGATTCCAGAAGTTACCAAAGTCACTAATTTGAGTTTGTGGTACTGACTTGACCCAAACTATAGCAATAATAGCGAACACAATTAGCAGGATAATCAAGACTCCACGATTAACAGCAACGATATCGTCCCTAATCATATAAAGTATGACTCCGGCAGCCACAACTAATACGAAACCAACTACCAGAAAAGTAACATAATTTTGAGGCTCAAACTTGAAGTAATTCTTGAATAAGTTATGCCACATTTGGAAAAAAACTAAAGTCGTAAAGATGGCAACACAAATTAAGATAATCCAACTAATAACCCTTTGAAATTTATTGATCATAACCCAAGATCCCCCAATTTCAATATTATAATTAAATTGTACAATAAAATATGATGTAACTACGTCATATATGAACATTTATCCAGATCGATATTATTTGAAAGTTCACCTGTAAATTGGATATATAACCTAAGTGGAATAACTTCTGTTTATTTTTCATAAGTTACATAAACACATGATCAGAACATTTAATTATCCAGAAAACGAGCAAAAAAATCATAAATATAAAATCTTTGGCTTATTGTTGAAAAAGAAAAGTATAATTAGAACTGTAAATTCGTATGATTATATTTATTTTTTAATTATCCATGAAACGTTTATTATTAAGAATAGAGGAAATGTATATCAATGTTTAGAAATAAGAATAGAGGAAATGTATATCAATGTTTAGAAATAAGGGAAAATTACATTATATGAATTCGAAGCTGAATGAACTATCAAACCAACTTTCGAAAACTAATACCAAAATTATTGAATTAGAAAAAAATTTGGAATCATTTAAAAAGTCTCAAATCCACCAAATGTTAATAGCGGTAATAAAATGTAGGTAATCGCCGGTTTAAAACTGTCGGTTTACCTACATTTTTTAGTATCATTTTCTTATCAAGATCCTGGAGGTCAATTTGATGAGAAATGATATTCGCGAAAGGATGGAGTTCTACGTGAATGAAAATATTAAACCTAACTTCACTGCTTTAGGCCGTACTTACAATGCCGATTATCGAACAATAAAAAAAGCTTACCTCGAGGCTTCTAATCCACCAAACAAAATGGTAAAGAAGCGAAAAAGTAAGTTAGATCCATACACTGCAATAATTGATGACAAATTAGAACTTGGATGTAGTGCGATGGCAATCTTCAAATTTATACAAACTCAAGGTTATCCCGGTAAATACACTTTGGTTAAGGATTATTGTCATGACTTCAAAAGGAAGAGATCAAAGAAAGCCACGATTCGTGTGACACATTCCCCTGCATTATCCGCTCAGGTTGATTGGAAAGAAAATATGGTTCTCTATGATAAATTTGGAAAGCCACACAAGTTTAATATCTTTCTATATGTTCTTCCCTTCTCAAAGATGAAATTCATGACGCTCACTTTTGAACGTAATCAGGATACTTTGTTCGAATGTCTTAATGAAGCTTTTAAATACACTGGAGGCATTCCAAAAGAAATATGGTTCGACAATATGAAGATTGTTGTGGACCATTCTAAGAGTCAGTATCATAAAACCATCTTCAATTCTAGATTTCTTGCTTTTACCAAAGACGCAGGCTTCAAGCCAATTGCTTGTCGACCATTCAGACCTCAAACTAAAGGATGTGTCGAGGCACTAGCTAGAACAACTGAGAGATTACGTGCTTTTAATTATGAGTTTGAAACTGATGATGACGTTATCAAGTTAGTTGATGAAACTATGAATAGTTTGAACAATGACATCTCACAAGCGACAGATATTAAACCGATAGATCTATGGAATGACAAAGAAAAAGAATACTTACATAAACTACCATCAGACCTACTTAATCCATACTTCGAAGACGATATTACCCGTATCGTATCTTCTGAATCAATGGTCCAATTTCGTAAATGTAAGTATTCCGTTAGCACCCAATATATCGGTAAGACAGTCGAAGTTCGCTTATCCGATAATGGGGATCAATTACAAATATATTATAACGGAGCATTAATAAAATCGCACTTGATAACCTCAAACAAATTCAACTATACACAAGAAGATACAATTGAGATTCTTCAATCTGACCTTAAGAAAAACAAATCTGAAGATGAGATAAGAAACTACATCGAGAATAACTTGGTTCAATATGATGCAATTGAATTTGGAGGTAACAACAATGCGCGATAACTACCATGAATTAATGAATAATCTACAAGAACTTGGTTTGAACAATATGTGTAACTACCTGCCAGAGTACCTCGATGAAACTGGCCATAAAACTGTACCACTAACAGAATCACTATTGAAGCTAACTGACGAAGAGATACATGCCAATGAAAGAAAGCATATCGATTCGATTATCAAGAAAGCACGTTTTCCCGTCAAAAAGTCCATTGAAGAATTTGATTTTGGATTTCAAACAAGCATCAATGAAGTTCAAATTAGAGAGTTTCAAAATATGGGCTTCATGGAGCGACATGATAATTTGATATTTCTCGGTTCTCCGGGTGTTGGGAAAACTCATCTAGCAACTGCCATTGGGGTATCTGCATGTAGACAGGATATAAGAACTTTATTCATCAATTGTAATGACCTCTTGTTGAAACTAAAAAAAGCCTATGACAAGGGAACCTTGGATAGACAAATAAGAAGATATTCAAATTATGAGCTTTTAATAATTGATGAACTTGGTTACTTACCAATTGAAAAGCAAGAAGCCAATTTACTCTTTCAGCTCATCAACAATAGATATGAACGACATTCTACAATTATTACTAGCAATGCCAGCTTGTCTAGTTGGGGGGATATTCTCCAAGATACAGTAACTGCTTCGGCAATTCTTGATAGATTAGTGCATCATGCACAAATCATCAAGATTACAGGTAAATCATATCGTCTTAGAAACAACGATTTAATCAAGAAATAAAAACCGCTAAAAACCTACATTTTTAACCGCTATAAACCTGCATTTTTATTCCGCTATTGACACATGCCAAGTTTACATAGTTTTAAACCTACTTTTGTTTCAATTTTGGATATTATTATTAACAATTTTGAATTAGGAAATTATCTTGTATACAAGCGATAGGTTTTCTTTCAAAAATTAGTAATGCGTTGATTGGAATCGTTAAAAAATCTTCAGATTAAAATATATTTTATTAGTTTAGTGTAAAAATCTAGATATACATAGGTGTTTAATTACTACCCATACCCTCCCGTTTAGTGTTTCCAATTTACCTCATAATTAAATTAACTTATCAATTCTGGCTATTTTGTAAATCCTAATTTGCCACTGTAATTTTTGCCAGCAGTCATATCGTATTGAACAAGCCGATAGTCTTCCAAAAGTTGCCTTTGATGATAACTTAATTTGTTATATGAAATTTGCTTACCTGTGTGTTTGTCTATATATAAGTTTCCTGAAGTGTTTATAGTAGATTTAGCCATAGCAGGAGTATCCTTCTGAATTTCAGTTAAAAGTGCATAAAATGGAGATACTTTTTGTTTCATTTGTTGGTAAACAAGCGGAATAAATCCATTAGGATCGGTGATGTGGGTGTCACTAATTATTTTTTTCGTCCCCATATTGTGGTCAATAGCATATTTATTACTGTAGATAAAATAATCGGTCTCATGTTCAGGGATTTCATGCACAGCACTTTCATTTCCGCTATATATCCCGGGCAAATGGTCACCATACAAAACTACCGTTATTGGCTTATTAATTGTATCTAGAGCATTCAAAAAATCTTTGGTCGATGCATCGGTATAGCTAATTCCTTTAGCATAATTAGCCACTTCAGATGCATTTTGACCAACCCCTTTACCACTCGCTGTGAAAGTATTATCAGGATAATAGTTGTTATATGGCATATGGTTTTGCATCGTAACAACATTAATAAATTGGCCATGTTTACCCTGTTCAACTTGTAATAACACATCGTTATAGACTGATTTGTCACTGACCCATTGTCCTCCATTAAGTGGAGCCGTGTATTTCAAAGCAGAGTGACCCTTTGTCTTAAGATTTTTGAAGTTCTTAATTCCAAAGCTTTCATACACTCCTGTCCGATTATAAAAAGTTCCAAGGTAAGGATGAATTGCTGTTGAAATTTCAAATTGATTACTTATATTTTCTGGATTAACTTGCTTTGTTACTAACTGTACAAATGGTGTCCTTAATGTATTTGAAAATTGGTTTACAGCCATTCCAGTCAAAGCCATGTATTCCATGTTCGCGGTACCACCACCATACCCTGAGCTAAGCATCAAACCGGAAGTATTCTCACTTTTGATTCGGCGAATATTTGGTAATGGATCTTGATTAATCTTTACATTAGGTACCCTCGAAGGATCAGATAGACTTTCACTTAGAACAAAAATAACAGTCTGTTTATTAACATCTGCATTGGGGCGATTTTCATTGATATCAGTTGCTACGCCTTGATATTTTTTAACAATGGAATCAATCTTTTCTTGATTATAGTTGGAAGGTTTTTCCATAACATCGAGATGAATATTGGTCAAAAAAGTAATCAGTGGGCCATTATTATTGGTATCCCACATTAAGTTGGCAGAACTAGATGTATAACCTTCCTTAGTTAATATTTTTTTTGTCAACGAATTCTGATTATTAACGGTGTAGAAACCGCTTAAAACAGTACCGAATAGTAAAATCATAATGAATCTTATCGGCCATTTAATAAACAACGTTGTCTTTCCAAACTTTTTCTGAAGAAAAAGACATATGACAACAATGAACAGCAATCCAAAAATAATTTCTAGAGTTAATTTTAAACTGATCATGGATAAAAGTCCTCTACTACTATTAAAGAATGCTAAATCGCTGGGCAAAAGTGGCTCCGCACGATAAATTATTTTTAATCTATTAGCAACAGCAAACACAATACTTAGTACGTAAAATAATGCCGTTGAGAAGAAGAATCTGTTAAAAATCCCATACAACCCAAAATAAATTAACAACATAATTAAGACCGTCAAAAAGTACATGCCATAATTCGTATGAAAAATTGTAGCAAACGTCATTGAGATGGAATTAAGTTGAGAGAAGTACAAATAAAAGCTCATTAATACACTGGATAAAACCATAAATACAAACTGGATAATATACATTAATTTAATTTTTTTCATGATAAGTGACACCTTTGATTAATCGGCAATATTTGAATTTATGGTAGGTCAAAAAAACATCTAAAAATAATCAATTATGGACACTGAAATTGTTTATTAATAACTCAAATTGTAAGATTAATCGGAAAATCTCAACAAAATACGGAAAGTGTAAAACAGTTTGTATAAATATAATACAATCCCAAAGAATGCATCGGAAAGGGTGAAAACATAAATGAAGTATTTAGAAAGCAACTTGAAGAAACGCTTGATGAGGCTATAGAAATCATCGGGTACATGGTTGCACCTAATGAACAATTTCAAGCTGATCCATCAGCAGTCAGGCAAAAATTTAGCTCAAGAAATATTTCCTTTGTTTACTGACAAATGAGAATCCAAGTACTCAAAATTGACAAAAAAAATAAAAGATCAGCAGAACCTGTTGATCTTCTATGAGTTTCCAACTGCAATAAGATGAGCAGTCTATTCAACTAATTTAATATAATCTTTCAATAAACAGTTAAGACGCACCTTTAGACAAAAAAACAATTTCCAAATGAAGACTTATTGGATCGTTTTCCGGTCAGTCAATTCTTGCCATACGATGATAAATTCAGTACCAGATGTCATAAAGGATTTGGCCAATGCACCGATACCTTAAATTCAATGTTATCATAGATGAAACAAGTCACATGAGAAGGCATAAATGTAGTTACACAAAATTATTTACACTCCCATTCCATCTGTCTGGCTACATTACTGGTTTATTATATTGGTAACCTCATAATACATTTTGTTTTGCAATCATTCTACATCTACAGAAACGGTTAGATAACTTATATTTCGTCAGTAACTTTAACGATATCAATTAATCATGGACTCGTACTATCCATACTAACCTTATCATTTATTTTGTTTTTCGATTTTTCCTAGCTATTTTCAAAATAAGACTTAATTTATTTAATTTTACTTGCGTGGAGAAAGTTCGTCCCTCCACGCCAGTAATAACATTTACTATCAAAAAACTAAGAATTATAGTTCCAAAAAAAATAATAGAAAAAGAGTTTAATTTAATAAATTTTATACTACTTAACGAGAACGCTATCCCACCCGTCAACACAACTGAAATGATAATTCTCACCAATGCCTTAATAAAATCAAAACTTGCTGAATTACTGCTTCTTCGCCCCAATAAAAAATCATCAATCATACTATACCGTATTTGTTGTTTGCATTCTTGAATCGTATTTTCAAATAAATCAAGTGTACTGTCCTTACTAGATTCCAAATTAATTATTGCATTTTTCCATTGCTCACTATCTTGAATGGATGAACTTTCCGAATGCGGTGATATTCCATGCTTCAAGAGAGAATCAATTAACTGATTTTCATCAAATCTAGAATCATATAAAAATTTTCCAAAATCATCCTCAGTATAAATTGTATTTGTTAAATATCTTTTTATATCTATCTTCATATCCCAAAACACCTACTCTTTATGTTTAAAATACTTAATTACTAATGATTATTTTTAATAAAACTATAAATTGTGAAATTAGTTTCAGCACTTAACCAAATAAACAACTATAAAAATATTTTCCAACGGATGGGAACCAAGCAGATCAGAAAGTAAGTCTTTCTACGATATCACAGTTTGAATATGTCTAAAAGATAGCAATTCTAATGACCCCGCGTTGGCATAAGAACGGACTGATACATGGCGTATTTTAGCAAAGGGCAAACGGATCTGAACCTATAATTTTAATCCATCTACAACTGAATTTATCATAGACTATATGGTTTTTAATCCAGAGCCATTACATGATGAATTTTGTCGTAAAATCGCATGTCTCTTTGGATTTTCGCGATTTTTTTGACAATAATATTGAATAACTTCAAATGTTATTGTTATATATTATTCTTTTAGTTCTCAAGTCATTTCCATCAATATTTGCTAATGGGTTTCGGCACTCAGACAATAATCAGTTGAGACTTTTTATTTTAACTAAACAAAAAATCTCAAGTACATAGTCTTCAACTGTATATCCTAGAGATAAAATAATCATTCAGAAATCAAACTATTAGCGTATTTTTATGATTCCATTTAAAATACTTATTGAATGCCCCAATAACCGAAATCTGTCGTACTTGGAGCGATATTTGTAATCGTCGGTAATATACAATACGCAAAATCATCAACACTATTCACATACTCTTGACTAACAATATCCACAGAAGACACATCCCTTACTTAAAAATAACATTCCAAAACCCGAAACCAACTTTAATATACTCAAAATATATCATAATAATAAAAATTATAAGAACTTATACTTGAAAACATTACCAACTGTATATAACTCAGGATAAATGGAAGTCTCGTTTGTTCCAAGTATTGACAGTAATATGAAACTGCTAAATATCCCTGCATTCCTTAATGAAAACCATCTCTCCTAAATTGAATATTTATTTTGAATAATTTGATGGTTATTTATATTTCCATACAATCTTAAACTCTTTTGAAAAATAAAATTTAATTTAAAGCGTTCCTTAAACCCTTTCTTAAAAAAATCAAATCCTATTGTGTCAATAATGCACACAATATAATTCAATGTAGCTGAATTAGTATGCTAATAACGATAAAAAAATGTAGGTAATCGCCGGTTTAAAACTATCGGTTTCCTACATTTTATTACCGCTATTAACATTTTGACTAACATACTTGCTTTCATTGTAATTGTTACTTATTTGAATCAGTTACAGATGGATGTATAAGATATGCATCCTCAGTCTGAACACTGAGAACTGAGTACATTTGAAATGGTTCCATATTTTTAGTCTCCTCTTTTTGCATCTCAAAGTAATTAATAAGTTTAAGCTTATCATTATTTAACCAGAACTATTACAATTAATACTGCACTTATCCGAAGTCCCAAACACCAACAATTGGTATATATCGCATAAATGGCGGGGTAATAATGATTTTAGTAACAAATGATATTGACTCTATATATCCTATAATCCTTAACATATATTTCGAAGATATCGTTTGAAATACTATAAATGAATGGAATGTAATTTAGGTTTAATCTCAATTATCGAATTGAATGGCTATGGTTAAATACCAAGGAACACATTATTAACAATTAATAAATATTTGAAGATAAAATTTATTTGGAATGAAAAAGCTCGCAACTTAATTTTTAGTATTATTTTATATCAATTTTAAATGCTTATTTTTGGGCAAATTTTATAATCAAGTTAGCCACTTAAAAAAAAACTGAATAAAAAAAACACCAAGACGAAAAAATCAGGTATCATTGGAGTTCCGACACTAACAATGAAAGAGGTTTTCGCCTTGGCGCAAGAACAGATTACCATAAAAAGAAATAAGGGTCACCACTTAACTGAAGTTGAGCGTGGAAAAATAGCTGCTCTACATAAATTGGGACAATCCAATCGTAAGATCGCGATTGCTATCGGTGTTTGCCCACAGACTATTAATAACGAGTTGAAACGTGGTGAAGCTACTCAAGTTAAGAAAATTAACGGTAAAGAGTACTATCATCAAGAATATATACCTGAACTTGCCCATAGTCGTTATGTCGATAAACGCAAAGCGTGTCATCGACCTTATAAACTGTCACAGGTTTTTAACTTCTTATCATTCTTTGTGGAGCACTTTAAAAAAGACGGTTGGTCACCTGACGCGACTGTTGGTCGTGCCAAGGCGTTGAACCTTTTTCTACCAGAAGAAATGGTATGTACTAAAACCCTTTATAGTTATATCGATGCCCAATTATTAGAAGTTAGAAATATTGATCTTATCAATAAGATGTCTCGTCGATTACCAAAATACGTGGCTCGTAAGAACCATCGTATCTTGGGGTTAAGTATAGAAGAACGCCCAACCGAAGTGGATAATCGGGAAGAATTTGGCCATTTTGAAATAGATACTATTGTTGGCCTTAGAAACGGTCAGGAGAGCGTGATTCTTACTATGATTGAACGCAAGACACGTTTCCAAATTATCCGTTTAATTGACAGTAAGGACGCTGATTCAGTGGCTTATACAATGAGAAGTATTAATAAAGAGTATGGATCAATAATCAAGTCCATTACTGCCGACAATGGTCTTGAATTCAGTACCCTGACAGAAGTAATGGATAAAATAGCACCTGTCTACTTCACTCATCCATATACATCCAGTGAACGAGGAACCAATGAGGTTCACAACCGTATGGTACGAAGAGATTTTCCAAAGGGAATCTCTCTTGATTTGGCAACCCCTTTGGAGGTTGCACAAACAGAAAATAAACTAAACAATATGCCTCGTAAACATACTGGTTATCAAACACCGACTGAGCTATTCAATGAGGAATGTGCTTAATTACTTAGCTCCATTACCTGAAACCCTCTTGGTATCAGTCTTTTAAAAATGGCTAACTTGTTCTTGCAATTTGCGATGCTTATTTTTGAAATATGTCTGACATTAAAATATAAACAGTGCTGTAAAATTAAAAAAATGGTTTACTATTGATGGTTGGAAATATTCCACATTGTATTCTCAATACTAATGAACATATGGAACAACACACATTCCTAACATCCCACTAGAAGTGGCCCCTCCAGCTGTGAAATCATTGAGCCTAAATTTGAAATAAATTCATTTTCTATAGTATTCATAATTATCTTCTCCCATTTCTATAAATTAATAACAATGCTTTTGTCTCATAATTAACCACATCAGGAATGAATATGCACTTATTCATATATTTCATGCAAATTACTTCTATCTTGTATTTGTGGCTTCTTCGAGTTGGCTATAGATATTAGGTGCATAACTTGGATCCATTTCAATAGATTTAGAATTGTCATCATATGCAACATTCGCAGCCGCAAAATGTACCTGGTCATAATTTCCATTGTTAATATCCGGTACTCCCCAATATGCCGCATTTGCAGTTAGTGGCATGACAAGTGAAAAAAGTATTAAGTGTTTAACTAGTTTATGCTTCATAATTAATTCCTCCAACAAATAAATAATGAGTAAAAGAAAACTACACATTAATGTTAACACTGCCAATTATAATTCTTAATACCAATTATGATAACTCGTATTATCACGGGCACCTTCTGCGGCTCTTGCAGCATCATTAGTATTCTGAATAATCTGATTATTTGATTCAACTTGATTCTCATATGCCATCTGTTGTGTATACAACATTGAAGCTTCATGAATTGTTTCTGCTTGGTGTTTTTGCAAGTAACTCACAATCCACTTCAATTCGCCACCCACTAATGGTGTCCAATACTTTCCTCCATTTTCAAATGTTGGTCCAACAATTTCATTTGGTTGAATAATGAATCCTGAAATGAGTGAATTTGAATAAAAAGCTGAATACTGAGATATTAACTGATTAAGATCATGATTACTTGTTTGAAGTTGGTTTTCATATCCAAAATATTCTTGAGTCTTTTCGCTTTCTTGAAGCTTAATCATAGGTATGTCGACTATATTGCTGCAGACAATAACAACACCAATTGAAATTATTGCCGGTAATACAAAGCCAATAAATATCCTTCCATTAATAAATAATCGCATAATAATAAAGTAATTTAGTAAGAAGAATACAGCATAAATTCCTAACAATGATAATATTTTATGCTCACTAATTATATTATGTATTTTAGCTGTTCTCGCTTTTTGATATCCTTCATCTTGATTCTTCGTTCCAATTTGATAATTTAAATCCTTAATCAAATGAACTGAATCACTTCCTTGAGAAAGTGTAGTCCCAATTTTATTAATTAATTCTTGATATCGTGAAAATTCATTTAATACTTGTTCCCTTTGTCCCATAATTAATCTCCTTAAACTTTATGTTAATTCGATATTAAGGTCAAAAGGCCGTAGCCTCAAGAATCAAAGGTGGTACATTGAAATATATATTTATTGTAACGGTGATTCACTGTAACAAAAAGGGGTATTGATTATTTTGATCAATACCCTCTAAACCGTCTATCCGTCTGTTATCACTCAAGATAAAATGATATTATATTATAAATTAACAATTATATTTATGTTTATACTTGGGGGATCATAAAATGAGCAAGAGTGCGAAAATTGGACTAATAAGTTTTCTATTAATACTAGCCGTATTTGCTGGTTACTTTTCATACACGAGTTATTCAACTACTAGTGTGAATCATACATCCAAAACAAGTCAATCAAATACATCAACTGCAAACGCAAATACCTTCCACAAACCTAAAAAAAGTAAAATCCACGAAAATGAATTTTTCGTGGATACTAACAAACCTGATAGAATTATTGCTGTAAACCCACACGGTTCGAAGGGTGTATACCAATATCGGCAACAAGCCGATGGAAAAATCTATCCTGAATTCAAATTCTTTAATGGTTCTCTTCAACAAGTGGGCGGTAAGTTAATCGTCTCACCCACAAACTCGAAGAGCCCGTCTGAATCATTTGTTTATGAAAAACAACCTGACGGAAACTATAAGGAACAACATACAAATGAAACTTATATGAAGTATGATGGTTTTGCTGAAAATAACAAACCACATAAAAACGGCAGTGCATATCAAGACACTATTAATGAGGCATTAGACAATCCTTCTGATCCATCACATGGGGCAAACAATACAGAACCTTTTAAAACTGATGATAAATATATCTCGTACAGACTTAAGAACGGCGATTACTACCAACCCTTCACAGGAACATACTATGGTAAAAATTGGGCAACTTTCGATTATGCTTCATTTGACCCTAACGACAAATCTAAGCTATCTGATAACTCAAATCGCGTAATGAGTTATAAGCAAAACAATGTAACAGAGCTCTCGGAAGATGAAATAAAGGTATATAAATCTGACTACAATTCCAATAACACTTTATTTTCAACACTTGGACCCAATGCAGGAGGCCATGTAGTCGACCCTTCTAAAATTGAGTCAAATGAAGATTGGGGCTATATTGATGACCGTTCGACCGATGAAATAAATCTTACCTATGATTCCATAAAATCATCCCAAGTCGGCCAATCCGAATACATGCCCGAACTCGTGCAAGATAGTGTGCCGTCTGGCGCTACTGTAACCAGCTTGGTTAACTAAATCTGATGACAATGTAATATGGCATTTAATCAATATTTCTTGATACGTATCATCAATGGTGTATTTCCCATCAAGTCCATTATCCAACGGATTTGTAGAAGAATCATTAATAGTTATTCGCGCATCATTTGGACTATTAACTAATCTGAAATGAACTGGATATACCTTTTCCCATTGAGTAAAGGCTGACTTGATATCATCGACCACTTCTGGATTCTTTGTTTCGTTATAAACGGTTATATCATTTGGATGTAAAATCGTTGTGTAACGA
Organism: Companilactobacillus ginsenosidimutans; assembly: GCF_001050475.1. Lineage (NCBI taxonomy): Bacteria > Bacillati > Bacillota > Bacilli > Lactobacillales > Lactobacillaceae > Companilactobacillus > Companilactobacillus ginsenosidimutans. The sequence continues at coordinate 1,713,478 of NZ_CP012034.1, forward strand.
ACACTGGTGGAATTGAAGTACAGACTTTTATCTGTATTAAGGTCAAACAAATAATAATGATAAGCATTTTGACCTTTATAACCAGGGTCTCCAGACATAATATAATCCAACATTTCGTGGAACATCGTTGGAAACCTATTATATATATCCCGCATTGTGTAAACACCAGGAAATTGTTCATGCAACTTTGAGAGATCTTTCAAACCATGAAACTTTTCTGATTGAATTGTTTGTAAGAGATCATCGTCTTCATGAGTATATGGATATTTTCCATAATATTCATTTCTAGTAAAGTATCCATCCTTATTTGTAAGCTCAATAGTATTCCCCTGATCATCTATTACCTTCTGAGCATTAACGTTAGAACTAGTTATTTGAACTGTGAATGTGGCAATCAGCACAGCAACAATTGAAGCAAGTTTTATTTTCATAATTATATTCCCCTATTAATAATATTTATATTTTATCAAACTATTCAAATCACTAATAGCCATAGGAGCAGATATCTACTAATAATGATATCTGCTCTTTTCATCTCCAAGTTGATTAATCAACTCCAAATGAACTCTGCTATTATATAAATATACTTATCATGATATAAATATTATACTCGGGTCGATAAAAATGATAAAAAAAGAATCTACTACAAAAGTAATATTGTTATTGCTATCTGTACTAACTATCATATCTCTGGTGTATTTAAAGATTGTCTACATTAAAACTCCAGACCAAACAGCGTACTTTCCATTTTATAAGTCGATGACCTATTTGGAATACGCGGAAACAACAAAACCAGGATTTTTTGAATTCGTGGCGTTTATTTGTATTTACATTGCTTACGTTTTCCTATCCTTCAGCCATTGGTCGGAAAATACTAAACATACTTTACTTTATGTCGGAATTTTTCAGTCCGCACTGATTGCCATACTCTGCATCAACCTAATCACCTTTCAAATCGTCAATCGCGACATTCGGGTTATCCCAGGTATTACGCTGCTATTATTAATTTTGAGTACCGCACTTACAATTTATGTAGGAACTAGTAAAACTAAACAACCAGTAACTCCCATAAAGCAAAGCTATGAGGGGCGTGAAGAAATCACTCCCTCAGCCGATATTCTTCGTGAGAAACGTGAGGAGGCTCAATTCACTCAACAGCAACTAGCTGATGCTGTTCTTGTCTCCAGACAAACTGTCCACAGATGGGAATCCGGAAAAACTTATCCTGATCTTGAATATATGATTCGAGTCGCACAAGCTCTGGATTTCCCAGTTACTGAATTTTGGGACGATAACAGCGAACAAATGAATGACGAACTTGCTGGAGGCTTACGTAAGGGTAAAATTTATAAGAAAGCTGCCTACTTTTTACTGTCATTAATTATTGTTGTGCTGGCTGTTATATCTGTCGCATATATTGGAAAAAATGCGCAATCACCTTATCTTGATCGAATTAACCCTTTTATTAAGGAAGAGATTGGATATGTTCTCGTGCAAAAATCCGGTCGACAAAAGGTTGCCGCCATCGATAATGAATTTGGTGCGGGAAGTGTGGTAACAATCAATGGTTCTTACACTGGGAAAGATGAATTCGTCAAAGTAGTTCACAAGGGAGCTTACTTGGAATCGGAATATCGAAATATCAGTAAGTCATCTGTTCCAAAGCCAATAATTAGTAATTTGTACTATATTAGCCATTTTGATACCCCAACGAACGGACTTCAGAAATTACAACTCTCTTATCATAAGAGAGATATATAACCATTTACTAAAAAACTAAATAGCTCAATCTTCAATTAAGGATGCTGAAAAGCATCCCTTTTTTTTATCCAATCTTATCGTTATAACGAAGATGTACCACCTTTGATTCTTGTTGCACCGCCATTTCTCCGTAGTATGAGATTTGTAGTCACGAGGAGGCTACATGAAATATTATGAGGGGGATTTAAGAAAAGCTGGTTCAAACTCTTTTGATTTATCAATCAGTATCTACTAGATTTTCAAGTTACAAGATTATGAAAACTAATATTATGAACGAACAAAGCCCACTGTATAAAATTTTTACAGTATTAATGTTCGTTGTTTCATTCGTCTACTTTGGTGTATTCAGATTTTTCGTTGTACCTTCAGGAGATGATTACTTTTGGTGGGGACCATCTGGTACCTACTTGTTACATCACATGTTCTACGGGCCACAGGCTACTTATGGTGGAAGTAGTAATGGCCGCTACATTGGTAATACGCTAGAAATATTTACGATGCACAACTTATGGTTAGCGATACTTATGTACGCAATCTTCTGGACTCTACTATTATGGGGATTTTGGGAGCTTTCAGGACCAACGTTTTTATCGTTAGTTCTATCGTTCTTGTTTGTATTCACACTACAAGACGGATTCTTAAATAACATCTTAGTTTGGAACGCTGGATTTATTAACTACGTTCCGCCAGTCGCAATGATCCTGGTCTATATTTGGATGGTCGACACCAATAAGGACAAAAAACCGAGTCGCATCATACCGCTGTGTACGTTGATTTTAGCTTATGTTATTGGTCTCTTTACGGAAACACTGACAATCGCGTCAATCGTACTGGGAGTTTTAGTAATCCTATATTTCAACAAGAAAACTAAAGCGTTCCACATAACCTATTTAGTCGGTGCCATCGCTTCAGCAATAACCATGTTTATGCATCCTGGTTATCACGAACACAACCTTTATCACACAACCACATTCAATCTATCAGAGATCTGGCTTAACTATTCAAAAATTACACACTTTTGGCTGATAACATTTAACCTTGCACTATTGGTAGGCCTTTTATTAGCAATTGTCCTTTTGGCAGTTCAAAGTGATTTTTCAATTTTGAAAAAAATATCAATAACGCTGATATCACTAGTATTCTTAGCCTATTACATCGGCATCAACATCTATTTAAAACAATTGAAACTAAATTATATGTACGGATATACCAAATTCAATACAAACCTTGCAAATATCGAGGGAATAATTAGTTTACTGCTCGTGACATTCATAGGTTATTGCATATTTATATTTTTCAAAACCGACGCAAAAATGTGGCTCTACTTCTTAATGACCGGCGTGATTATGGGACAATTACTGTTCGTTTCAGCACCCATCAATTGTCGTGGAAACTTTGAAACATACGTGTTCATGTACTTAATTGCAATGCGTTTTGTCATCGCTGCGGCAAAAAACATCAAATTTAGAAATTTATTTACCGGTTTATTATCGCTAACACTTATCGTCGTTGGAGCTGGCTACATGAACGTCATGAATACAAATTACAAGGTGAACTCAGTCCGTGTACAGGATCCGAAATTTTACACTGGAAAGGCCAGCGTTAATAGATACGTACCTTATAGAAAATTCATCTGGGTCAATGACCTCAAAAGTCAACAAGCCCCAGCCTATTGGAAAGAATACTTTAATATTAAATAGATACCAGTCCATACCAAATGATCAATTTAACATTTGAAAATCATTTTATTAATGTCAAAATATAAATATAGTTAAAGGGAGAGTAAATATGAAAAAGTTATTAGCTAGTGTTTTAGTCGGGGGATTGGCGCTCACAGTTGTAGGTTGCTCCAATACTTCTAATAATTCTTCATCACAAGGTTCAAAAACTGGGACAAGTCAAACATATTCAAATACATGGAAATCCGGTGTACCAAGCCAATACAAAGGATATTATGGACGAGATACTGATGCTTTTGGTGAAAAAACATTTGAACCAGTCAAATTTTTGGACAATGAGATGACCTATGGTCTCGGAGATGCAATGTTGTTAAAACACGTCGAATACAAACAGATTGCAGAAGATACTTTCATCATCCATGGCTCAAATAACCAGTATGACACCAACAATTCTGATATTTATTTGAAATTAGTTTTCAAGAAAACTGATGGTAAAACGTCCCTTGGAATGGCAAGTGACAAGACAGGCGGCAGTGCTATCTCATCATTCTCAAAGACAAAGAAGTTAAGCACCAAGGGGATGACCTGGTACAACTCATATTCTAAAGCTGACTTCGAGAGACTCTCTGGTCAATCAACTTCTTCCGATGACCAAAGTAGTTCAAGTAGTGACAGTGAAACATCGTCGAAATCTTCTTCAAATAGCTCAGATGGGACTAAATCAATATCAGATTCTGACTACAGTGGAAAGATCTTCTGGCAAAAAGATTCACCACTTTACATTGTGTTTGGAGATCCAGGTAATAATGGAATGGATAACGCCTCAACATTCAGTATGTATAACGTTCATGATGATGGAGCAGCTTATCAGACGGCCTGGATAAAGAACGCTGAAGTGGTAACAGATGGTGACACAGTAACATTCCGAAGTTCAGATGGTAACAACGACGGCGCTGTTGATCAAGATCAAACGTTCCAACGCCTATCAAGTACTCAACTTAAACGTCGAGAAACTGGAGAAGTTTACACTTTATATAGTGGCAGCCCTAAAAGTTTAGGGGAAAGAATTAATAATGAACTTGGACTTCCTCGATACTAAAAAAACAGACTAGCCGTTAATGAACGACAAGTCTGTTTTTTATAAATCAAATTTATCTTGCACTTAAAAAGGTAGCACCAATTACAACACGATTTATGCTTATTAGCGATATACTTATTGTTATCAATAATATATTTTATCCAAACAGTTACTGTAATCTAACTTGATTGCCTACACATAAAAATTAATAGTTCAAGGAGAAAACTATGAGTAATCGTTCCAAAACCCTAATAAGTATCGGTTCAATTATTGTAATAATTCTAATTGGATATTTTTCTTATCAAAGCTATTCAAACATAAGTGTTAAAAACAGCAATCCCGCTGTTTCACAAAAGTCTAAAACTAACAAGAAAAAAATTGCTGATGCCGAAACAACTAAAAAAAGAGGACGAAAAGATACTAACGATAATGTTTTTCTGCAGGACAAAAATAATCCTGACAGAATTATCGCTATTCATCCATTCGGCTCGAATGGTGTCTATCAATATCGAAGACAATCAAATGGAAATTTATATCCAGAATTTAAATTCTTCGACGCAAAAATATCAAGAAAAGTTGGGCAACTAAAAGTCCATTCAACCGGTGACAATGCCAAATCATTTAATTACAAAACAGATTCTAAAGGAAACTACATAGATGTCACGACTGGTAAGGTTATGACCCCACTTGAAATAAATAAGCATCATTCAAATAGAGGTGATATCATGACAGCGCATACATCCAACAATTCAAACAAAGGATCAATTGTTTATCAAGATTCTTCGAATCCACAGGGTGATCATATTGATAATTCTCATCCATATTTTACTGGTCTAGTACATCTAGCCAATGGAGACTTTATTGACACACGTTACAGTGAATATCTTGGAAATAATTACAACCCCAAATACAACAGTAAGTATGCTGATAAAAGCATTGTATATGATGATAACCATATTAATGACGTTATGTATTATGCTCAAAACGACACAACTGATGTCTCAAATGAAGACATAGGATACGTCACTGACTGGAATGCTGTAGAGAATGAACCCATACACAAGTTTGACAACGGGATTCCAGTCAATCCTAATATAAATCGGGCATCCCCAGAACATGTCCAAACTCATGAGTAACTGCATGAACTAATTTTTTCTTGTCCTGGGACTTCAATAAATCTGATGACAAAATCACATCTCCCTGAACTAAACATTGTGCATAAGTTTCTGTAACATTGAATACAGCGTCTGTTGCTTGTTCGAAATATACGTCTGAATCATTTCCATTCGTTTGCCTTATAATTACTCGTGCATCTTTAGGTGAACTTACCAACCTGAAGTGTACTCCGGGTGTATCGTTCCAATTAATAGCAGCCTGATTAATAGCATTGGTTACATCTTTTCTACCAGTTTGGTTGTATACTGTTATGTTTGAAGGCTTTAAAATTGCAGAGTACTGATAAATTCCATTCTTTTGGAGCGTAAATCGCATATTATCTGTATCTAGTCCGCCATGTACTTGATTCATGTAATTGTGTATTGCCATATGTGGAGTATATTGGCTTAATAAATACAATCGTAACTGTTCTCTAGTCTTCCAACTAAGGCTATCAGGACTATAAAGTGACTCAACTTTATCTCTCATGGTCTTATATTCAAAATGATGTTGTAATTCTGAGGGCATCTGTTCATCCAAGTGGTTTAAGTAGTAAGTTGCTTCCTGATATAATCCTAAAGCTTTGGATAAGTCCTGTTCAGTTGGCATATTTACAAAATATTTATCTTGTATTTCAATTCTATTATGCTGTTCATCTGTTACAGTTTTTGCACAAACAGGTGAATAATCTGAGATTTCGATAATAACACCAAAAATAATTGCAAAAAAACAGATCATTTTTCTTTTACTCATAATCCCCGTTCATCCCTTAAAATATTTAAATACTATCGGTGTTTCATTCACTAATAATTATTTCTATATAAATAATATCCATATTGATATATCATAAGTAAAGCTAATTATATTACAACCTTTTAGAGGATAAATTAATGAAAAAATTCTACTTAAATATAACAAAATTTCTTGTTACCGTTGTTACCGCGTTAATACTACTTCCACCCAATACAGTTCAAGCAGTGTCTAAAACATTGGACAAACCTGCATATAATGGTTTACTACCAAATTCAAACATTTATGCAAACAAAAAACTGCCTTCATTAGAAAACATTAAGGTATATATCGATCCCAAACTTTCAACAAATGAAATTGAACTTGCAAAATATGCAATTGACGCCTGGGACCATGCAATATACAAAAAATTAACTTACAAATTAGTCCCCTCACCCAACAATGCTCAAATCATTTATACATCAGAAGGAACATTGACAGATAGAACTGCAGGACAAACAGTAATCTCTTATGAGGGTAATACGATAATCAAAGCCACGATTCAATTCAATTTTCACGATGAGTTACATACATATGATAAAGTTAATGTAACAAATCACGAAATGGGACACGCACTAGGACTAATAGATTTAACCGACCCAGCCATGAAAGGTAAAAGTGTAATGTACTTTAGCAATGATGGTAATGTTACAGGACCTACTCCATTTGATATCTCAAATGTTAAAGCTCTCTATAATATTAATTAGCTTTTCTCAAATCATACAAATAAGAAAATACCGGTGGTTCAACTGAGAACCATCGGTATTTTTAGTATATAGAGTTAATTGCTCTATCATCTAATGCCGTAATACCCGTATTAGGATCCTTCCACCACATTACAGTAGAGTACTTCAAACCACTATCTTTAATATCAGCCAATCCCAGCACGTGTCCAATTTCATGCTCAACAATCCGTATTCCAAAGTTTGTTAGTTTATCTGTATCAATTAAGTCACGGTTAATTTTAATAATCGCGTTAACAATCAGTTTATTCTTTCCATTTGGAATTGTCTGATTGTCATATGTCATCGCATTTATCAGGTTGTCGAATGTACCCGTGGTAAATCTGATCGTGGCATTATTTGGGTTGTTTGTATATGAGAAAGCAATTTTGTTGGTTGATTGTTGCCAATCTTTAACGCCCCACTGTATGTCTTGTTTGATTCCACTTGAAACATTGGGATCAATATATACTTTAACTTTTGTACTTTGTAACTTGTCCCCTGTTAAAAACTCTTTTGTGTTAATTGAATTTGTTGATGCGCTGACACTATTAACAGCAGCAACTCCTGTTATCAATAACATCAACGTTGTCAGAATTCCAATAATAACTGATTTCTTCATATAGACATCCCCATTCGAACTTCATTCCATAAAACTTTTCATAAATATTATAATACTTTGACTTATTCTTATTCCCTGTTTTGAAATATATTCGCCGTTATAACGACTAAACATTCCGATGTACCAGTTCTGATACTAGGATTCTCTAGTGGAAGCCGTAATATGAAGACATAAACAAACACAGGGGGTTACGGATATGAAATCTTATTCTGAATTCATTTATTCCAAAAATTATTATTCCAGTGAGTAAGTTGTTGGAACTGGGGTAAACAAAATTTCGATGAGAACAAGTATATTTTGAGGAGATTAATATAATGTATTACGCACGAAATGGTCAATGGTATCCATATAAAGAAGATGCCCAAGATTACTACATGAGACATTGGTATGGATTCATTATGCTTCTTTTTATTTCAATGTTTAAGTTGGCGTGGAACAACATCAAATCGTTTATTCATATATTTTCAGCATGGATAGGCAACGAAAAAATTGAGGGTGTAACAAAGATTGAACTAATCCAATTGATTCTTTCATGGGTTGTAACTCTATTCTTTATTATCGGAATCCTAGTTACTTCAGGGCAATCATTTACGATTTCAGATTTTATACACAATGATTACTCACAACTGATAGAACCAGTATTAGTAATAAAATTCGGCATTTGTAATGCAATCTCATATTGGCTTATGAAACTCTATATGATGTTTACACATCCAGCAAAATAAAAAATAAAAGAGGAAATTAATTATGAAAAAATTACTAGCACTTATATTCACATCTTTATCATTACTTTTAGCAGGTACCGCTGCATTATCAGTATCAACATCTCAGGCTTCAAATATTGAAACTGCACCAAGTGAAATTGCGTTTAATAATTGTCCAGAAACTTCACATCTAGTAAAAGTTTCCAACAAAGTAAATGTAACGATATCAAGCGACGACTTCGGATCTGCAGCGTGGACCTACCCAAATACTTCTAATGAAGGAAAACTCAGAGACAATTTAATGAATGTTTCTGTTAAACAAGGTGGTCTAAAATATAACGTTGGCGATTCATTTGTTGCAGCAAAATATTCAGCACTAGATGGATCAATGGCAGGACAAACTTTGTATCTAGTAAACAGACCTGACTTTCCGAATACTTTCGTTTATTTAATGCACAACAAATATGCAACCACTTTCACTGAACACTAATTCACATTTTTAATACAAGTATCAGATAATATTTTTTACAAACAAATTATACAAAAGAGGAATAATCATGAAGAAAACAATTGCCATTGCAGTCGCAAGTTTTGCACTTTTATTAACAGGGAGTTCATTAGCACCATCAATTGCTAGTGCATCAACTATAATACCCGATTATATTGATACTACTGGTAAGACTAATTATGGAGACACCTATAGGACAAGACTACAGTTGAAACAAAAAAATGTTCAATTGATGGTCACTAGTAAAGGTGGTGCCTGGGGTGAATCCGATTTTTATGGAACTAGTGGAATAATTTGGAACACGTATGCACCAGATGCAAAAATCATGGGTTCATTATATTACGATGAATTTTCAAATCAATTTGCTTATTTAATTAATGATCCAGGCACACCATATCAAACTTGGGTTAAAACAAGTTCAGTTAAGACTATCTAGTTCTTATATTTTCAACAAATTAGGTTTTTAATTCATTCAAAACTTATCCAACCTATATAAATATTTTCACGACAAATGCCACAACTCATCCCCAGAGTTGTGGCATTTTTTGAATTTCTAGATAAAGCCTTATTATTGATTTTAAATTCTACTCCTCCCCATTCTTCTCTCCAGACCTCGAATCACTCCCAGAACTAAACATCCCATAAACAAAACAAATCACACAAAGCGCCACAAAAATAATCAATATCCATTTAATTAAGAAGAATATAACTCCAATAACACTCCCAACAAGTGCGAACAAGCCAGAGAACCAAGTAAAGAACTTCCACAGTCCATAAATTACAAAGCAGAATACGATTATTGCTAGTCCTCCTAGCGCAATTTCTAGGAACCAACATACAATTGCGACTATTATTGCGACAAAGAAACAAACTACCACCACTGCAGATATGGCATTCCAAATCATAATTTCCCCCATAAATACATTTACTACTAATTTATCAAAATTAGTTACTAAAAATACAGTGGGAAAGCCTGCTAAACTAGGTATTTACACAATCTTTACACAACTTTCCACAATTCCACCCGAACTCAAAATTAATCAACAAAAAAAGCCCCCAAACCAACAAAACTGTCAGTCCGGAAGCTCCATAAATTGACACAACAACACGAAGAACTGGTGTCAGGTTCAACAAGAATATTTCTAGCATAATTACTGCATAGGACTTACCTTGTGCGATTTCTTGGAACATTGCTCCGATTCTGCGTGGCCATCCGCCGTAATTTATCCGACAAGCATAGTTCTTGATGAAGTTTATTAATAATGATATTGTTTATGTACAGCAATAGGTACATTAGGAGGCGATTCATATTATGACTGAAGAATACAAAGACGTATACACACCAACAAAAGCTAGAGAAAACTTTTTTAAAATTATGAATCAAGTAAATGAGGAAAAACATCCTGTTACTGTTTCCTCCACCAAGAAAGACAGCGATAATGATATCGTTATTATGAGTAAAGATGACTATAACGCTATGCAAGAGACCCTTTACTTAACTAACACAGAAGTCACTGAAATTCTAGCTAAAAGAAAAAATGATAAAGAATTGGATTTCGATGATGTTTGGAAAAGTCTCTAATGTACACAATAACCATTAAGTCACAAGCCAAGAACGATCTGAAAAAAATCAAGGGGTCAAAATTAGAAAAAAATTTTTTAAAAATCATAAATACATTGAGACATGATCCGTTTGAGAACTCTCGATCCTTTGAAAAGCTCGTTCCACCAATTAGCAGATTTTACTCAAGACGAATAAATATTCTGCATAGAGTTGTTTATACAGTTGATAATGAATCAAAAACAGTTACGATTTGGTATGCATATGGACAATACCAAAGAAATTAACTACAAAAAAAATCTCCTAAACCGGCAAAATGTCGATTTGGGAGATTTTTTTACCCGTTATAACCAAATATCATAGCAAATATCAAAATAATCAAAACTGCAGTAGTGATATAAACATAAAGTCGGTCGTGTTCTTTAGCGAAGGCATAAATTGACACGACTACTCGCAATACTGGTGTCAGGATCAACAAGAATATTCCTAGCATTATTACTGCGTAGGACTTTCCTTGTGCGATTCCTTGGAACATTACTCCGAATCTGCGTGGCCATTCGCCGTTGGGATAGCCTGCTCCACCGTTGAAGAAGTATAGCAAGATTCCGATGACGATAACGGCTGCGGATACTATTACTCCCACTCGGAGGATTTTCCCGATGATTAATTCTACGTCGCGCATTTCATCTTTTTTCATTTTCATTAGTGTAGCACCCCAAATCCTTTAAGAACCATCTGCATCCCCATGTAGAAAATTACGGGTACGAAGATCATTCTAATTAGTTTTGGCTTGAGCACTTGCATCAATCTGGCTCCGATCGTGGCACCGACTAGCACTCCGATTGAGAGTGGTCCGGCGATGTCTGGGCGGATTGATCCGTTGAAAAAGTAGACTGTGGCACTGGCTGCAGCAGTAACACCCATCATCAAGTTACTTGTGGCACTTGATGGCTTAAGTGGCATCTTCATAATCGTATCCATGGCGATAACCTTGAAGGCACCACTACCGATTCCGAGTAATCCGGATGCTAGTCCAGCCGCCCACATCATAATGAATCCACCAGGAACATTTTTCATGGAGTAGTCGACTTGTTTCTTCTCAGCTTTGTCATAATATGAATCTGCTAATCTTAATTTATCGACGGTGGAATCATGCCCGGTGTAGACTGCCTCGCCCTTTTTGGACATTAATTTGCGGATCATGTTGTAAGTCGAATATAGCAAGAAAAATCCGAACAGGACGTAAAGAAAGGTGCTGGAGAACGCTCCGACGAGTAGTGCTCCCATTATGGCCCCGACGGTGGTGGCGATTTCCAAGAACATTGCAACACGCAAGTTCAACATATCGTCTTTTAGATAGGCAATTGTAGCCCCTGAGCTGGTTGCGATAACGGAGATTATGCTTGCTCCGATTGCGTATTTAATATCTAACCCCATCATTACGGTCAGGATTGGCGTGATAATCATTCCCCCACCAATTCCTAGGACTGCCCCAAGCGTTCCGGCAACTAGACCAATAACGATGAATAATATCATCGATGAATTCATCTATTTAGCCTCTTTTTCTGCTTCGTCTTTCTTGTTCATGTTTTCTAGTGATGTTTCGTAGTTTCCACGCATAATAGCCATAGCATTCTTGGCTTGTGCTTCTGTCACATCCCCATCAGAAATGTGGTCGATGTGGAACTTAGATGCATTGAGTTCATCACAGCGAGTTGAGAGGTATACCTTTGTCTCAACTTCTTGATTGTCTTCGAAGAAGTGAATCACCTTTTTAGCATCATCAAATGGCAAATTGATGATATCGGATTCAAGATAAAAGTCGATTGGAAATTCAGCGTCGACCACGTGAATCATAACTTGTGACAATTTGCCGGCATCCAAATCTTTCTTCAATTGTTCGCTAGCTTTGTTGATAGACCAAAGGTCTTCTTGCAACAAGTCATCCTTGCTGACATCCAAACTAGTTTGGTTGAAGTCACCATTTTCAATACGGTCTTTGAATTCATTCATTGTAATTTTCATATAAAAACTCCTAGAGATACTTTTTTAAAAATTTATCTACAGTTGCTTGGTAATTCACTGAGTCAACATAGTAACTTCGGATGTGAACACCCTTGTCCAGTGAGTAAGTTTCCTTTGGAAAGTCACCGAATTCAAGCAATTCATCCCTCATAAAGTATGGCACAGCTGTGTCTTGTTTCCCATGCATAAATAAAATTGGTAAGTGGCAATTTTGCAGAGCCTTTGTACAGTCAGCTTGACCATAGAAAAAACCAGCACGAACTTTGGACACAATCGAAATCATGCGTAACAACCAACGGCCAGAAATATGATAACGATCTTTGAAGTGGTAGTTGACTACCTCCTCCATGCTAGTGTACCCAGAGTCCTCTATGACGGCTTTTACGTTATCCGGTAACTTTGTACCCGCCGTCATCATAACGGTCGCTGCACCCATGGAGGCACCAAATATGACCACTTTTTCGTCAGGACGTTTCTTTAGCAGCTCATCAATCCAAGCTTTCGTGTCGATACTCTCAAGATAACCAAATCCTTGATACTTACCTTCACTCTTCCCTGCAGCCTGATTATCAATTTGCAAAACATTATAACCAAGCTTGTTGAAAAGTTGCGCGTGAATATCGAGTGAACTGTGGTCAACCGCAAAACCATGCACGATTAAAACGGTCGTATTTGACGGCTTAACCGTTGGTACGAACCATCCATATAACTTATTACTATTCGAAGTAATTGTCCACTCCTCGCGAGGAAGCTTCAAATAAGCAGCAGTAGCCTCGTCGATACCAGGATCACGCGTCACATGTGGAGCGTCCGAACCCATCGCATTACTATTTCTCTTCTGTAAATACAAAAAGAGCGCATTCAAAATTAGAACAATCAGTAGCAATACTACAACTAAAATCACGATAGTCATTGTCATAAAATCCCTCATTTTTCCAATTCTTTAACACCATTTAATGATAACGCAACTACGATCATCGCTGCGGTAATACCGTAAAATAAATTTCCAAAAGATAGCACTGTAACGATAATACTTCCGGCGTATGGACCAATTGCCCGACCAAGCGAGCCCATTATTGTATACAAACTTTGTAAAGAGCCACGATTTTTACTAGTCGACATTTTGTTCAATAGAGCTGGTATGGTTGGGAAAACCATTGACTCTCCAACGGTCAGTATCAACATTGATACGATGAACATCCAGTATTTATTGGCGTTCGGAAGGATTAAGAATGATAATCCCATAATAATTATTCCGACTAAAATTTGATGTTTCAACAATTTAAACATTTTCGACATGATACGATTCATAATTGGTTGAATTAGTAGCAGTGAACCAGCATTAACGGTGAAGACGATACTGTATTCTCGCTTGCTAAATCCCTCGTTCAGCATATAAACGGACATGTTGCTGTCCCACTGGGTGTAGCCCATCCACATGACAAATACGCCTAAACTGATGATGATCAGGTTGGTCAAATAACGACGCCCACCAATGATTTCCTTGGGATCGGCAGTTTCTGCACTGACATGATACTCATGAGTCTTTTCGGCCTCTTCGTTTGTAGCATCAAGCAAGTTTGCCTTGAAAAAGACAATTAAGATGCACAATACGAATAGGATAACTGGTATAAAGAAAGTGAGAAAAACACTGTACTCAAAAATGAATCCAACAGCGGTTGACCCAATGGCAATTCCCATGTTAGCTGCTAAATACATGTTATTGAATAAGACTCGGCTGTCACCAACTGTTTGTTCTGCCACAAAAGCAGTATAAGCATTGATTGCAGTATAGGAAATTCCCATTCCAAATCCCAACATCACTAGCATGAACAAGTAGCTTGGCCAAATATGATGCACTGTCATCCCTAACAATGAAATGACGGCGATTATATAACCAATCTGCAAGGTCCACTTCTTCGAGATTTTATCAAACAGTACTCCCCCAAGGGCATTTCCTAACATCATAAATCCGGAATACACCATAAGTGAGAACCCAGCAGTAGTCAAAGGTTGGTTTAAATTTTTATTAATAAAGATCATATTAACAGGCAGTATAAACCCCATAACCATATTAAATGTAATATTTAATATCAATAACCATAATTTTTGTGATCGCATTTTTTCACTTCCTTACATAATTTTGTCAAAAAAAAATACCGTGGTAGTTAAACCATGGTATTTCTTTGGTAGTACTCATATGAGTAAACAGCTAAGAAGGTTCACACAACTTGCCGTAAGTATCGCTCACAATTTTCCGGTGAGTGTTGCTTGATACCCTACCTTCGAATGTCATCCTAAATCGATGACTCTCGACTCATCGCATACAGTACATACTAAGCTATTTACGTCCAAACTTCAACTAAATTGTTGTAGTTCCGGCAACTTTTTCATCTGTCCAAATCTTATAGATCAAGTTGAGCAATCCACCCATTTGACCATCGACCCCGTTGTACATCCAACGGTAAATACATACGTCGTCTTTCATTTCTTCAGCTGGAAGGTTGCTGCTATTAGCTGTAACTACAATATCCGCATCTTTGGAATCACTAACGATACTTACATATGGTAAGGCTTCAAGAGTGATTGCCAAGTCAGAATATACTAAGAAGAATGATTCAAGTTCAAGGTAAACGTGAACTTGGATATTTTCGTTATATAGTGAGAAGAAACGGTATGCAATTGCATAAAGTGCATCTGAGATAAGTTTTGACTTACCTTTCAATGAACTATATTTGTCACGTCTCATCAAGTGTTGAACTGTTGAGCCGACCTTGCTCTTCAAGTTTTCATCAGTCAAACTACTCATCGCATCCCCAAAGCCTGAGAACAAGTTAAGGATTTCGATGAAGTTTTGATCCAATGCTAAAACACCAATGATACAAGTAGTTAAGTTGTACTTGTAACGCATGAATTCCTTGTGTGACAAGGCAAAATCAGACACAGTTTGCTCAACATCATATGGAATAAGATCCAAGAAATCATCAATAAAGTTGGCGAAAAGTGGATTATATTTCACAAGTTGTCTTGAGACTGTTTGTAGGTACTCTTCTGATACTTCGAATGTTGTAGGCACGCACATTAGCAAAATATAAAAGTCAGCTGATTGGAACATTTGCTCTTCATAGCTGATTGAGCTCATGGCACGTCTTAATTCTTTAACATCGTCAGAGTTGTTATTTGAATCATCAAATAACGCACTTGCCCCTTCAAAAATATTAGGGAAAGGATAATTGATAACACTTAGTGCTTCAATATTTTGCATATGATTGCCGCCCAGAATACGGTAAGCATGTGCCATAACAACATAAGCATAAAACAATTTTGTAATTGTATTAATTGGTTGTAAACGATATTTCTCTAAAGCAATATCAACAACCTTAAATTCTGTGTTCTTTGAGAATAGTTCAAATGGCCATACGTATCCCCGAGTTGCATTCCAGTACAATGCAGCCACAGCCAAACGAATTGCTTCCTCATTTCCCACAAAGCGCATTGGTTCATAGGCAATTCTAACGCCGAAACGTTTGAGATATCCTCTAACAGGTTTCAAGTGACGCAAAACAGTAGCTTTACTACTATTCAAGTCAGTATAGAACTGTCTGAATGAGCTCTCGTTGCCCTTCACAATGGCATCCAAAAAACGATAACCATCTGATCTAGTTGTTAAAAATGCGTGGTAACCGTCTCTTGTAACGGCAAACATTTCTTCGATCGTATAATCATCTTTTTTGAGAATTTCTTTGAAGTCGTCTTGAATACCTAAAAAGGTATTATAGACACTTCCGTAACTCTTGTTCATTTGATATGCAGCTTTTCTCAAGTTGATATCTTTAACTTTAATGTCTCTGTTTCTATAAGTACCAATCAAATCAGCACTAGCCAATTGGTTCGTACGAATTAGTTTAATTTTATTGAATAACTGAATCTTTTCTACCTCAGATTTAGACAAGAATAAATCAGTAAAACTATCCAATAGTATCACCTCCCGAGTCATATAGATTATATCACGGTATTATTTTTTTACTAAATTGATGTGAAAAAAAATCATAATCTAATTAATCTCAGATACAATTCTCGATACTATTTTTCATAAATTTTCACAAAACTGGACCCTAGGAATACTATGATGTAGGTATTTGCACCAATTTTCAAACCGGCTTACATTTGTGATTTTCCTTATCCAATCCAAATATTACATTTTTATGACAAAAAAATAACCACCCGCTTAGGGGTGGTTATTTTGTTCGGTTCATAAACATTTCGCATAATATCAATGAGTATTGAAAACTTGTATGCGACTAAATTCGTGATTCATAGTATCAATTTTTTATGTTATTGAGACATTTTACGAATCAGATACTTACGTATCCGCTGGGTTTGAATCTAGGAAGGCTTCCACACCGATCACTAAATTCAATCCGTAAACATGAGTATAACTTGTGAGTGGTTTTCTTCCACAATAACGATTTTCTAGTCTAAGACTAGTGGATCGTTATGTACCCAGAATCCTACTGATGGTATTCCACGAATTCCGTAGCCAGGTTCTGGTACCTCGCCGGGAGTTCCTGGTGTACCTGGAGTTCCTGGTACTACTGCACCAGGTGTTCCAGCCATACCACCTAACATACCAATCAATCCTACTGGTAATAAGATGAGTCCACCTAAGATTAATCCGAATCCTGGAATTACTAAGCCTAAGCCGAGTAGTTGTAATCCAAGGTTAAATACCAATGGAATTACGCTCAACAAGAACAATGGTAATGTCAAAAGACTAATTAATAATGGTAATAACATCAATCCAAGTAGTGGAATTGCGATAGCTAACTTCAATAGCAATGGCAAGATTACATGATTGAGTAACATCAATCCAAGAGCGATTAACGGACGAACCAACACGTTCAAGAATAGTAATGGTACTAACAATGGTAGTAATGCGTTACCTAATGCTAACAAGCCTACTAATGGCAAAGCGATTAGATGTGCTAACAAGTTATTCAATAGCATCAATGGTGTTAATGCTAAGAATGTCAATCCATTGGCTAACAATGGTAAGCCGAGTACTAATAGAGGTTTGATTAGGATCTTTAGAGGGAGGATTGCTAAGTCAAATAAGTCTTTGAGTACTCCAGGCAATGCCAAGAGGATAGCTAATGTGTCGCCTAATAATCTCAATCCTTTGACCAAATTACGCAATACAACGATAGGTAAGATGATCAAGGCTGGAATGTTAGCGATAGCTAACATGATGCCAAGGTTGATCAAGATAGGCAATATCGCCTTATCGATTGGTAACGTGATCAAGGTTAGGAGACCTAAGTTTAATAAGAACAATGGTAATGTGAGAAGTCCTGAAATTAATGGCAATGCCAACAATCCTAAGATGTTCAATCCTGTATGAATAATTGGGAACAATAATGCTGCCAACAATAGAGGAAGAGCCAACTTAATTAGATCATTCAAGACCTTCAAGAATGCGATTGGTGTTCCTACCAATCCAAGTGCCAATGCCAATGGTAATAACAATGGTAGTAATGGCCAGAACAATGGGTTAAGCATTGTTAACAATGTTAATAATCCAAGTGCTGGAATTGCTAATGCATTGAATAAATCAATTGGCAATGAGAACAATGGTCCGAGGATATCTTTCAAGATGTCAGCCAACTTGAATGGTATCAACATACCTAATGCTGCTTGTAATGGCAAAATCAATGGTAGTAATGGCCATAAGATTGGGTTAAGTAATGCAATCAATGCACTTAGACCAAGAAGTAATGGTAATCCAAGTAATCCGAGTAGATCGAATGGTAACTTAATCAATCCGTTCAAGGCACCTAATACTAATGGTATTAAGTTACCTAACAATAGTGCTAATGGTAATGCTAATAATGCATTTCCGATGAACTTCAATGGCAATAATAATAGATCTGCCAAAAGCTTAATTGGTAAGTTGCCAAGCAATGCCAATAGAGGTAACAACAATGTTAATCCAATTGGTAAGCTCAATAACATCATTGCTAATGTTATTAATGGCAATGTTACTAAGAAGTTGATCAATCCTGCTAACAATGGAAGACCTAACAACAATAGTGGTAAGCCAACAAATGTTCTCAATAGATTGTTCAAAAGCTTGAATGGAAGAGTTAATAACTCTAATCCAAGTAGTGCCCAGAAGGCAACTCTTCTCAAGATATTGAGTAATGGTAAGTTGAACCATAGTGGCATTGTCAATAAGACTAATGCTAATGGGATCAAGTTTCTCAATAACTTCAATCCGGCTCTTAATAAGTTCAATGGTAATAATGCTAGGAATGTCAATGCTTGTGCAAGCAATGGCAAGACTAGATGTAATACATTTCCGAGTAATACGTTACCTACTAACTTCAATAGGAACAATGGGATAAATCCTAACAAGTCTAACAATGGTAATCCAAGAAGACCAAGGCCATCTAAGACTAAGTTTGAAATAGGATATGCTAGTAATCCTGCAAGTGCGCCCCATAGAAGTGGTGCAATTAAGTTTCTCAAGGTATCAAGTAAGAGTGGAAGTCCAAGCAATTGTGTTAATAACAACAATGGAAGAGCTAACAATCTTACACCAGGAATCAATGTACCTAACAATGCTAATAAGTTTAGCAATGGAAGTCCAAGTAATCCAAGGATATCAAGTGGTAAGCCACCTAAGAAACCTCTCAACAATGGTGTCAAGATAGCGGCTGCGATTGCTGGAATTAAGCTTGTTAATAAGTTCAACAAGATTAATCCAGGAACTAAGAGCAATTTAGCTAATAATTTAGTATTAAATGTTCTTAGAGCTGCAAGAGCTGGTACTAAGATCCAGTTAATAGGATTCAAGAATTGCAATGGTCCAAAGATTGGTAACAACAATAAGTTAGTTAATCCTGCTACTAATAATGGAAGAATTGTATTTCTCAATAAGTCACGTAAGAACTTGAGTGGCATGAGTAATAGATTTAATAATGATAATCCGTTAATCAATGCTGGTATCAAGAACAAACCATCGATTAACAAGTTAAGGAATGGAATGAATCCTGGTAATGCAAGAAGTCCTAACAAGACGAATCTGTTGAATGTCTTAATTAGATCAAGTAACAATCTCAATGCATTTGCCAATACGATAACTGGGTTGAGTAACAATCCAATTAATACTGGTAAGAAGTTTGCTACTAATGCTGATAATCCGTTTGCGATTAAGAATGGTAATACACCCTTAGCAATTGGGAATACCAACAATGTTAATAATGCTAAGTTCAATAGGAATAATGGCAATGTTAGAAGTCCACTTAATAGTGGTAATAACAATAGTCCAAGTACTCCATTTAATAGGTTCAATAGTGGCAATGCAAGCAATGTTACTAGTGGTCCTATTAATAATGTTAATGGTGATAGAATTCCGGCCAAGATTGCTAATGGAACAGAAATCAAGATGTTTCCAAGAATCAATAATGGTAAGAGTAATAAGTCAGCCAATAACTTGAGTGGCAAGATTGATAATGCTGCAAGCAATGGTAATAACAATGTTAATAAGATTGGTAATGATAATAACATGTTAATCAATGCGATAACTGGAAGTGTCAACAAGAATTCTGCAAGACCAGCTAATAATGGAAGAGCTAATCCCAACAATGGTAATCCAAGCAAACCAAGGATATTGTTGAATGCTTTAAGCAATGTTAATAACAATGCTGGAAGGATCAATAATCTTCTCAATAAGTTGAGTGCTGGTAGTCCAAGCCATAGTGGCAATGTCAATAATGCTAATCCGAAGTTCAACAAGTTCAATCCAAGCTTGATAGCTCTTCTGACTAAGTTGAACAATGCTAATCCAATACCTGCTATTAGTTGTGCCAATAATGGTAAGCCGAATAACAACAATGGACGCAAGATAAATGCTTTGTTGAATAGTTTCAATAAGAAGATTGGAAGTGTTGCTAACAATCCGAGCAATGGAAGTAATAGAAGATCAAGAATGTCTTTAATTACGTTTGCTGCAAGATATGTCAACAATCCTGCTAATCCGCCCCATAGAAGTGGAGCAATTAAGTTTCTCAATGTATCTAACAATAATGGTAATAATGCTAGTTGAGTTAGAAGCAATAGAGGCAATCCTAATAATCTGAGACCTGGTGTTAAGGTACCAAGCAAGCCAAGGATATTAAGAAGTGGTAATGCTAATAATCCAAGAAGATCTAATGGCAAGCTACCAAGAATGTTACTCAAGAATCCTAATAGAAGACCATTCAATAATGCAGGAATCAAGCTCAATAATTTATTGTTCAAAAGCTTCAATGGTAACAATAACAATGTTGATAATAATTGAACATTGAATGTTGTCAAAGCTGATAACAATGCCATTCTGAGCCACTTGAATGGGTTCAACAATGAGATTAGACCGAAGAATGGAATTAATGCCAAGAATGTCAAAGCCATAACTACTAATGGAAGAGCTAATTGGTTAAAGATATCAAGGATCCACTTCAATGGTGTTCTCAATAAGTTGAATAGTGCAATCAAGTTCAATAGTAATGGGATTAAGAATAATGCGTCATTCAATAAGTTGATGAATGGAATCAATCCAGGTAATCCTAATAATAAGAATGCACCTAAGTCGATCAATACACCTAAACCTCTTAATAATGAGGCAATCAATCCGAAGATTTGAACAGGAATTGCGAGTAATGGTGATGTTAAACCAAATGCTATTAAGGCATTAATTATAGGCAATGCAAGTTTTGTAATTGGGAATAATAATGCTGCAATGATTGTTCCAATAATCCATGTAGGAAGAATTGCAAGTAATAGTAATGGAATTTGTACTAAGAATAAGTTAATTGCGTTTAATAAGAAGGTGTTAAGAATTGTTAATCCGATTGTCTTCAACAAGTTCAATAATGCTGAAATTACAAGGGTATTAAACATATCTAACAAGATCAATGGCAATGCCAACAAGTAAGGAAGCAATAGTGCAAGGCTTAATAGTTGTAATGGCAATGTGAATAATTGATGCAAACCAGGTATAAGTGTCAATACTAAGTTGATGATGTTCATTCCGAGCAATAGTCCGAATAGAAGTAATCTAATCAAGTTAGGAATTGCTTGTCCAACAAGGTTTGATAGCAATGCTGCAGGAAGTGCTGCAAGTAGTCCAAGACCAAAGTTGAGAAGTCTTCTTAAGAAGTTGAGACCTAACAATAGTGGTAAGGCTAACAATGCTAGTGGAATTAACAATAGTGGCAATAGTAATGGTAGGAATGGTAACAATGTCAACAATCCTAATAACAATGTCAAAATTGGTTCGAGCAACAAGCTCATTAGGAATGGTAGGAATGCCATAGCAATTAATGTATTAGCAAGGGCCATGAGTCCTAATGCAATTGATAATACTAATGGAATTAATGGTAACAACAATGGAAGGATAAATCCTAGCAATGGTGTTAACAATGAGATACCAAACATGTTGGCAACGAAGAATGGCCAAATACCGAATAGCAAGTGACGAATGAATCCATCAACTGTTAATGCACCTGGTAACCAGAATGCAATTGGCATGTATGTCCAATCAAAGATCAATTGGATAATCCAACCAATGACTGGGACAAGTCCCATCCATTGAAGCATCATGAAGATTGGATTTGCAAAGACAATAAATACTGCGAATGCAAGAAGATCATGAATTGCTGGAACCCATTGGGTAGCGAACATGAAGATACCGGCTAAGAACGAACCAATTGAGACAAATCCGAGAGCTAATTGAGCAATGATAATTGGAAGAATCATCAATGGATGTGCAATAGCTGCGGCGATAAAGCCAACACCTAGCAAGAATCCAACGATTGGTAAGTTGAATAGCATGAATAGGATGTCGTAAACCATCATTCTGACGAATCTAAGAACCATAAATGTTACGGCCCATGTTGCGTAGAAGATGACGGAAATCCAAAGTGCGAATACTGCGGGTACATTAATACCAATATTTGCAATAGCTACAACTGCAACAATAGCAGCGGCTACTAAGATAATGAAGATATCAACTAAGAGTACAAATGGAATACCAACTACAACAGCTGGAATAATAAATGCAGTGTTGATAAAGATGAATAGTAACAACCATTTAGCTAATGTCAATGAGATATTAGCAACAAGTGCGGCTGCAAAGTTAAATGCAAATGGTAATACTAATGATCCTAATCTCAATAAGTTAATGAGACCTAGTGATAATAGAGTTGTAATTAATGGTGCAGCAAATGCGAAGATGCTGATACCTTGCATCAAGATGTTCAATGGGTTGAGCCAGTTTACAAACATTCCAATGAAATCAAAGATGATAGCTGGAAGTGTAAAGATTCTGAATGCCCAGAACAATACAGGGTTTTGCATTGCTGTGTAGAACAATTCAATAAATGCCTTGAAGTCACCTATTGGATTGATTAGCCAGTAAGTAAAGATTGGAGCCATGAACCAGAATAGGAATAATCCGGCTGCAATACCAATAATAAATGTCAATAATGCAATTGGAATACCTAATAAGAACAATGGTAAGTTGAGCAATCCTAAGTAAAGGATTGAACCAATAATTGCGACTGGTAGTAATAACAATAGTACTGGAGCAACACCGAGCAATAACATCATACCTGGGATTGCTGAGAATGCGATTGTTACGAAGATGTGTACAAATAGTGCGAAGTTGTTATCAGTAATTAGAGCAGTTCCCCAAAGACCAGCTAACATCCAAATGAGGTCAACGATCAATTGAACAACCCAGCCGACTACTGGGAACAATCCAGCCATTTGTAACATGTACCACATTGGGTTACCTAGAACTAGATACCAGATAAATGAATTGATACCAAATGTTAATGGTAACCAAACGTCAGCTAACATGAATAGTCCTGCAAAGAAGAGAACTAATGATGATTGACCGAGAATTGCAAAGATGTTGGCGAACAAGATTGTAGCAATAGGACTTGTAAGCAACATGGCGATTAAGCCGATTTGTAATAATCCGGCAATTGGTACTAAGGCGATAAGTGTTACCGCAGTATCAATAGCTAACATTAGTGGAATTGTTGTCAATGCAATCATAACGGCACCGACTACGAAGAATGGAACCATGATCCAGAGTGAGAATATGTTTGGAACGTTAATACCAATATTTGCAAAGGCGTTCAAGAATTGAATACCAATACCTGGAATTAATACGAGCCATACATAAGCAATCATAGGTAATGTAACGATGAATGTATTGATAAAGTACAATACTCCAAGACCTATCATTAACCACTTAGCAGCAGTCAATGCGAACCATGCTGGAACAGCTGTAAGGAATCCTAATGTAAGAGTTCTGAATACAGCGATTAATCTTAATGCGTCAATTGCTAACAAGATGTTTAGATCATTTAGTGGAATAGCAATAATTGCAAATATTGCTAAAGCGTGGTTGAAGATATTAATTGGGTTCAACCAATTAATAAGCATACCCATGAATGATCCAACTGTTAGTGGAATTGTTTGGAAACTAAAGATTACGTAGAACAATGGTTGTTCAATAGCTGTGAATAGCATTAATACAAATGCTACAAAGTCAGCAATTGGGTTAACCATTAATTGTAATACTGCAGGTGCTAAGAACCAGATGATTGTTGCTGAAGTAAATACACTGATTAATAGTACTGGAATAGCGATAATCAAATTGAAGATGAATATTGGAAGATTAATTAACAATAAGTTAATTAATGTACCAATAATAGCAACTGGTAATACTAGTAATAAGACTGGTAATACGGAGATTAGCATAAATACTACAGGAATAATTGAGAATGCTAATGTTACGAAAATGTGTACGAACAATGCAAAGTTATTATCTGTAAGTAATGCTGTGCCCCACAATCCAACTAACATCCAGATTAGATCGACAACTAATTGAACGACCCAACCAACGACTGGGAATAATCCAGACATTTGAGTTGCGAACCAGAGTGGTCCACCAAGTAAGAAGTATAGAAGAATCGAATTAATACCAAATGTAAATGGTAGCCATGTGTCAGCTAACATGAACAATGACATGAATAGTAGAACTAATGCAGTTAAGCCAAGTGTTGCAAAAATGTTAGCTGCGATTAAACCATTCAATGGATTTGCTAATGTTGCAAGAATCAAACCGATTTGGAGTAATCCAGTAATTGGAACGATTGCAAGCAATGTCATGATAAAGTCGAGTGACAACATGATTGGAATTAGTCCTAAGGCTAATACGATAGCACCAATTGTGAATAGTGGTTGCATTACCCAAAGTGTAAAGATAGCTGGAACGTTAATACCGATTGTTGCAAAGGCAACTATGAACATAATTGCTGCAGCTGGGATTAAGATGAGCCATACATATGCGATCATTGGTAATGTGACGATGAATGTGTTTATGAAGTAAATAACTCCTAAACCAATCATTAACCACTTAGCAGCTGTTAGAGCAAGCCATGCTGGGAATCCAGCAAACAAGTTAATAGTGAACAATGAAGTAATTCTTAATACATTAATTGCTAACAATGCATTAATAACTGTTAATGGAATTCCGATTAGAGGCAATGCGTTAAGTGCGTGGTACAACCAGTTTAATGGGTTGATCCAGTTAACGAATTGACCAGTAAATGTGAAGAATAATAATGGAACATTAATGTCTTTAAATACGTAGAAGAAGAATGGACTTTCGAGTGCCCAGAAGAATAATAACTGGAAGGCAACGAAATCAGCTAGTGGGTTAACAGCTAATTGTAGTAGTAATGGAGCTAAGAACCAGATGATAGTTCCGACTACGAAGATACCCCAGATAAGAGCTGGTAATGCAATTACTAAATTGAATAGGAAGATTGGCAAGTTAATCAATAGTAAGAAGATGATTGAGCCAATGATACCTACTGGTAAGACTAACAATAGTACTGGAAGTACTGCAGCTAGTAAGAAGATACCAGGAATTGTAGCAAATACTAATGTAACAAAGATGTGTACAAATAGTGTGAAGTTGTTATCTGTGATTAATGCTGTACCCCAAAGGCCTATAAGCATCCAGACAATATCTAGAATAATTTGAACGATCCAACCAATTACAGGAACCAATCCAGCAAAGTGGAGAGTCATTAGTAATGGTGAACCAAGAATTACATAGTAGATAAATGAAACGATGTTAAATGTCCATGGGAGCCAGTTTCCGGCTAACATGAATAATCCTGCTAAGAACAAGACAATTGATGATACACCGAGAATGGCGAAGTTGTTAATTGTTAAGAGTCCCATAATTGGATTTGCTAAGACTAAGTTTAGTAATCCGATTTGGAGTAAACCAACGATTGGTACGAAACCAAGAATGATATCCAATAGATCAACGACAAGCATAATAGGAATGAATGTCAAAGCTGTAAGGATAGCGAAGGTTACCCAGAATGGAACTTCGATCCAGATACTGAAGATGGCTGGTACGTTAATACCTAATGTAGCGAAGGCATTGACACCAACTGTCAAAGTACCTACAACGGCTACAAGCCATACATATCCGATCATTGGTAATGTAACGATAAATGTGTTTCTGAAGATGTTAAATACTAATAACATCATCAACCATTTAGCTACTGTAAGTGCAAGGAATCCAATCAATCCTGCGGCAAAATTAATTGTCAACAATGATGAGAATCTTGCGATATTAATTGTTAATAGAATAGCTAATATTGATACTGGAATTCCGATAAAGGCGAAAGCAATAATTGCTTTGAAAATGTAGCCTAATGGATTGATCCAGTTAAAGAACATTCCAAGGAATGACAAGATTGTTGCAGGAACTGTGATGTATTCGAATGCCCACCAGTAAAGGATTGGGTCTTCAAACATCATCCATAGTAACAATACAAATGCTACAAGGTCGGCAACTGGGTCAACCAATAAGTTCAACAATAATGGAGCGAAGAACCATAGCATAGTAGCAGTTGCTAATACACCAAAGATGAATGATGGAATGATAACTAGCAATGATAATAATCCGATACCACCAAAGAGAATTAGTAGTAGGATACCTGCTTGGATCAATGCTAATGGCAATACTAACAATAGAACTGGAAGTGTTGCTAACAATAGCATGATACCTGTAACAGCAGAGAATGCTAGTGGAATTGCGATGTGGACAAATGTAGCAAAGAAGTTGTCAGTAACAAGAGCTGTGCCCCATAGTCCGATTAACATCCATAGAATATCAGTAATTAATTGAACAATCCAACCGATAACTGGTACTAAACCAGCCATGTTCAATACGAACCACATTGGACTACCCATTACTAGGTATAGAAGGAATGGAATAATGTTGAATGTCCATGGTAACCAGATTTGAGCTAGCATGAAGAGTCCTGCTAATAGAAGAACAATTGATACAAGTCCAAGAGTTGCCATGATGTTAATTCCGATAAGTGTTGCCAATGGATTTGCTAATGCAGCCATGAGCAAACCAAATTGTAAGTTACCAAGGATAAATGGTGCTTCAACCAATGTCATAATGACATCGAGTGTCAAACCAATAACCATAGTGAACAATGCAAGAAGAATTGCACCAGTTGTGAATAGTGGAACCATGATCCAGATATCGAAGATACTAATTACGTTAATACCTAATGTCAAAATGGCAGTTGCAAGAACGATACCTAATGCAGGGATTAAGACAATCCATACATAAGCAATCATTGGTAATGTAACGATAAAGGTATTAATGATGTAAGTTAAGTTTAAGTTGAGTAGGCCTAATTGACCAAGACCTAATGTAATAAATGCTAATAATCCGGCAGCAAAGTTAATTGTTAATAGTGAACTCCACTTGATGAATGTGAGTACTAAGAAGTCAGCAATCAATGTGAGTGGTAATCCAACTAATGCACCGATAGCAATAATGTGGAATAACCAGTTTAGAGGATTGAGCCAGTTAACGAACATTCCAATAAATGAAAGAATAAATAATGGAGTGTTGATGAATTGGAAGAACCAGAATAATACTGGTTGTTCAAGCATCATCCAGAATAACAAGATAAATGTTACGAAATCAGCAATTGGGTTAACACCAATTTGTAAAATAATTGGAGCTAAGAACCATGCCAATACGGCGGATGATAGGATACCAAAGATTACGAATGGGATAAATAGTAATAATCCGATAAGAATCAATGGAAGTAACAATGGTAATAGTATTGGTGCTAATGCCAACATTGATAGGAAGATTATTGGTAAGAATAATAGTGAAAGAATGATGGCTGGTAAGATGATTGCTAATAATGAAAGCAAGATCAAACCTAATGCTGCTAATGCTGCTAATAATGGTGAGAATAGTAACAATAGTGGCAATGCTAACAATGATAAGTCAGCAATTGTATTGAATAGCACTTGTGTTAATACAAATGCAAGTAATCCATGAAGGATAGCTTAGATAATGTTATTAACGATACCAAGGAATGTTAATGGTAATGCCAATAGAGCTAATAGACCTAGTGGAACTGTTAATAAGTTCAAACCAGGAATCAATGCTGTTAACAAACCGTTAAGAATCAATGGAAGTTGTAGCAATTGAATAATGAAGAATACTGGTAAGCCATTAAATAGTAATGTAATTAATCCTCTTAGCAATCCACCAAGAAGTGCTGGCAAGATGCTGAGTAAGAGATTAAGAATAGTTGAAATCAAAGCATTTAATAAAGCAATTGGTAATAATGTTAATAATCCAATTAGCGCACCAATTAAGATGTCTGGTAAGTGTTCAAGAATTTGTGTAGCTACTAATGCGATCAAAGCTGGAATCCAGCCGACAAGACCGAATAGCAAGACACTAAAGAATGGAAGAACAACTAATGCTAATAGGTCAAAGAGTTGGTGAATCAAGTTGTGAATAAGTCTTAATGCGGCAACAAACTTAAGAACTCTTCTCAAAAGATTTAATAGAGGTAGGCCAAGTGTTAGTGGTGTTAATAATAATGTAGCACCTAATGTTAACAATTCAGCGAGTAACTCTAGTCCCCTTCTGATCAAGTTGAATGCTACTAAGGCTAAGTTTGTTAATAGAGCTGCCAATAATGGTAGTCCGAATAACAATAATGGTCTGAGTAAAAATGCATTCAATGCAAGATTCAATAGGAACAATGGTAATGCTAATAATAATTGTAATGGTAACCATAGAAGCAAGTCTAACAAGTCTTTAGCTAAGTTAAGAGCTAATTGTGTAAGAATTGTTCCAACGATTGTCCAGATTAATTGTTTGAGTAAGTTATTTAGAATTCCAAGAATTACTAATGGAAGACCAAGTAATAATGCTAACAATCCTAGTGGAACTGTTAATAAGTTTAATCCAGGAATTAAGGCCGTTAGAAGACCGTTAAGGATCAATGGTAGTAATAGACCTAATGCCAATAGTAAGAATGGTAGTCCACCGAATAATGCTCTGAGGAGGCCGACTAATAATCCGTTCAATACTGCAGGAATAAGACTTGATAACAAGTTATTGATCAAGCTTAGTGGTAATAATACTAAGTTTAATAATAGTGTTGTCAACAATGTGCTAATAGCTGAAAGAATAGCTAAGTTTAGCCATCTTAGAGGGTTCAAGAATGTAATTACACCAAGTAATGGTAGTAAGAACAAGAATGTCAAACCTGCTACAAGCAATGGTAATAATAAGTTATTTAATAGATCCAAGAGAATCTTGAATGGTAATAATAATAATTTAACTAAACTGCTGATCAAGTTGAACAAACCTAATAGGTTCAATGCCAACATGATTAAGTCTAGGAATGGAATCAAGTTTGGTAATAACAATAGTACTAAGGCAATTAGTGGGAATCCAAGACCTAATAGTCCAAGGTTCAATAGTCCTAATGCGCCTAAGGCACCAAGCAATAATGCTAGTGGTAAGCCAAGTGCTAATGCTAAACCTAATCCGTTAATCAACAATGGTATTAATACCAAGTTGTTGAAGGCTTTAAGCAATAATGCAGGAATTCCAAACAAGTTGAACAATGTCAATTGATTGAATAGTACTAATGGAAGTCCTAACAATGACATGATGATGTCTGAAACGATTCCGGCACCGATTGCTAATAATACTGAAATTAATGGTCTGATGAATAACCAGTATGGGATTGATAGTAATAATCCTAATAATGTCAAACCGTTGATGAGCATTGCCAATAACTTAAGTGGCAATAGAATCAAGAAGTTAAGGAATGATAATCCGGCATTCAAAAGATTTAATAGAGCTAGGATTGGGCCGACAAGGGGAACAAGTAATGAGATTGGAGCTAATAGTAAGTTAGCAACACCTGCTAATAATGAAATTCCGGTTGCGACACCAAGTACTAAGTTGATCAATCCAATGATGAATTGAAGAACTAATCTTGCACCTAGTCTGAATAGTCCAATAAAGAATCTGATTAGGTGAACAACGGCTCTAATAGTCCACTTAACAACTGTATTGATGATTAGTTGTGTTACTAATGGCAATAAGAACAAGCCAAGTAGTAATGCACCAACAATCAAGTTGTTAATCAATGTTGTGATCAACCATGCATTGAATCCTAAGAAGGCGTTCAAAGCAAGTAATAATAATGAGTTCAATAATGCTCCACCTAATAAGATTGGTAATGCACCAAGGATAAGAAGTGTGATAGCACCGAGTAACAATAACTTAGCACCTAATTCGATGAACTTATTAAATAACATCAATCCAAGAATGGCGATGAATGTTAATAAGTTGATGAGTAATGATGCAGCTAATGTAACTAACAATGATAGAACTAATGGAATTGCCATGTTCAATAACTTCAATGCTATGAAGTTGAATGTAGTGATTGGCAATAGAAGTAAGAATGCTGGAATACCGACAAGCAATGGTAATAATAAGATTGCGCCGATTTCAACAACAGCTCTAAGAATATCGAAGACATCTTTAAGTAATCTCAATGGAAGAGCAACAAGAGCAACGAATGCTAAAGCCAATCTTCTCAAAAGATTTAATGCTGGAAGGATTGTCCATAGTGGCAATGTCAATAATGTTGCACCGATATTGAATAGATCAAGAGCAATTTGTGCAAAGCCTTTAATGAATGTTAATCCCCAAAGTAATACTGATGTTAATAATTGTGCCAATAATGGTAATCCAAGCCATAGAGCTGGGAAAATCAAGAATTGTGTTGTAAACAATTTTAGAAGGAATAGAAGTGGTGACAATAGGTCGATTAATAATGGAACACCGAACAATGCCAACAAGTCTTTCAATACGTTAGATGCAAGATATGCAGTTACGAATGAAAGTACTCTCCAGATAAGTTTTCCAAGAATATTATTTAATAATCCAAGAAGTACGAGTGGAAGTCCTAAGAATTGTGCTACTAGGGCTGCAGGTACTGTGAATAAGTTCAATCCAGGAATTAATGCTGTCAATAATCCATTAAGGATGATTGGTAGCAAGAACAATGGTGCAAGTAGTAAGAATGGTAGTCCACCAAATAGTGCACGTAACAAACCAACTAAGAATGCAGCGATTGCAGCTGGAATTAAGCTTAGTAGTCCATTCAAGAAGAATACAAATGGCAATGCAATTAACTTAAGAGCTAATTTTGTCAAGAATGTTCCGATTAATGAAATGATTGGTAAGTTGATCCATGTTAATGGGTTAAGGAATGCTAATGGTCCAAATACTGGAGCCAATAGAAGCATTGCAGCAAGCCATACGATGAATGGAGCAACGATGTCAATAAGAGCATCAATCAACATCATCAATGGAAGACCGATGAATAGATTTAATACTGAAAGAACTAATGTAACTAATGGTGCTAAGAAGATTGTGTCCATGATCAAGTTGAAGAATGGAATCAAGCTTGGTAGTGCCAATAATGCTAATGCAACTAATGGCAATCTGATTGCTAATAATAACAATCCGATGATTGCGTTAAGACCTAATGCTGCAAGTGCCAATAAGAATGGTAATGCTAAGGCATTAAGTAGTCCTAATCCGGCTAGTAGTAAAGGTTCTACTAGGAATGTTCCTAATAGGTTCAATAATAGAAGTGGTAGGAATAATAAGTTGAACAATGTCAATTGGTTAAATAATACAAGTGGCAATGTTAGTAATGGAAGTAATAAGTCTGATAGTAATCCTGCACCTAATGCTAAGGCGATTGAAATCAATGGTCTTACAAAGATGTATAGAGGAATTGCTAATAAGTTGAGGCCTAATACGATTAAGTTTAATAATCCTAATAATAATTTAACTGGTAATAGGATTAGTGTGTTTGCGATTGATAATAATGAAATTAGTAATGGTAATAGAGCAAGGACCGGTCCAACAACAGGAATTAATGCTGTTAATGCAGCAGCAATACCTGAAATAAGGGCTGTAATTGCAGAAGCAGCAGCTGCTGCCCCAGCGATTAAGTTCAATAGACCAAGAACAAATGAAAGTACTAATCTAGCACCTAGTTTGAATGCCCCGATGAAGAATCTAAAGATGTGAATCAATGCTCTGATGCTCCACTTAGCAATTGTGTTAATCAAGAATTGTCCTGCAAGTGGTAATGAGAACAATGCAAGTCCAAGACCGGCTAGCATCAAGGCTTTTGCCAATGTTAACAAGTTCCAGATGATCAATCCACCTACTGCGTTAGCAACCAATAGAAGGAAGAAGTTTAGAATTTGTGCGGCAACAATCAATAATGGTAAACCAACAAGGATTGTTCCAGCAGCGATGAGGCTAAGTAATAGTCTCAAACCATTCTTAATGAAGTCATTGAACAATTTACGTCCAAGAAGTGTTAAGAATGTTAGTCCACCTACTAAGTTACTCAACAATAATGATGTTAAGAATCCTAATAACAATGGAACTGAAATATTGAATAATGTTAAGAATAATGTGTTTAACAATGCGATTGGCAATAAACCAAGGAATGTTAAGATTCCAGCTAATGCTGGTAATAATAGTCCATTAAATAATCCGAGACCTAAGTTGAATAAATCAAATAGTCCCTTGATGATTGCTAGTGGCAAGCCAATCAATGATAATGCAAGTGCTAAATCAATAGCTCCATTGAGTAAAGCTTTTGCCAAGTTAGCAAGTAATAAAATGTTGAATGTTGTCAATTGTACTAAGTGGCTGATCAATGAAACAATCAAGAAGTTAAGTACAACTGGAACGATAAAGTCTAATAGAGCTAGTGGGATTGAACCTACTAATGTGTTGAACAATCCAAGACCAACACCTACAAGTGTATTGAAGAATGTAAGTGGAGCTGTTAATAGGATTGAAGCAACGTTGCTCAATACCACTGTGTTCAATAGATCGATAGGTGCAAATAATAGCTTAAGACCAATGTTTAGAGGCAATGCAAGTGCCAATGCAGGCAATGTAATAGGCAATGTTAATAAGATTGGTGCAGCTAATAATGCAGGTAAAATAACTGGTTGTAATAGTAGACCAGCGATTGGAAGTGTTGCTAATGCACCTACAGTTGCAGGTACAGCAAGCAATAAGCCAGGTACTAATAAACCTAAACCGGCAAATGGTAGTAATAATGCAAGTGGAGCTAAACCACCTAATCCACCAGCTAATGGTGCAGCAGCAGCCTTAGCAGCCGTTGCGATTGGTGTTGTAGCAGCATTTCCTTGACTATTTTGTGTATAGTCTTGGTATTCTTTAGAGTTTCTCAAAATTTCGTTGTTAACGATAGGGTCAAATTCACCCTTTGTCATGTTTTTACCTAATGAGTTAAGAACTGAAGGTAATTGTTGTTCATATTTGTTACCGTTTGGAATTACTCGACCGTCGATAGTATAGAAGATCTGTCTTCCATCTGTGCCATTTAAGACATAGTTGAAGATTTGTCCAGATTTATCATTCTTATCTGTCTTAGTTGAGACATCATTCCAAATTGAAGGTACTGATTTAAGCATTTCTGCTTTTTCATCGTCAGAACCCCATGGTGACATCTTGCTGTATGTATCATTTTTGATAGTGTTGTATACAGCTTGGCTATCAGCATTTGTCTTGTTGTCTGTAGGGTTAGTTGTAGTAGTTCCATTGGCTGATGATTGTTTAGCAGCATTCAATAGAGCCGTAGGATTAACCTTAGCGACATCAGGCAATTGGTTGACAGGTGCACCATTGTCAGGTCTATTAAGACCAATAGACGTGTGCTTCAACACTGCAGCTAAAGCATCGGCAGTGTTGGCAGTATTTTCACTGGTTGGACCAGTGTATTTACCGTCTACGTAGTCTTGATAGATTTGTGACTTCTTCAAGGCATTGATGTCGACAGCTTCATTGAGTGCGCCGGGTTCGATATCCTCACCCATTGATCTCAACAATGCTGGCATCTGGCGTTGAAGAACGTCAGTGCTATCAGGCTGAGCTGTTCCATCAATAGTAAAGAACATATCTCTACCAGATGAAAGCAATGTATGGAATTTCCATACTTGGCCTTGTGTGTCATTTTCATTATCGTTTTGATAAATGTAATTCCACATTGTAGGCAAGTCTTTAGTGATTTCATTTACTTCTTCAGAAGTAGCACCTTGGGCTTTATCTTGCACATGTTGATAAATCGCATTGAATTGTGAGTTGTCTTCATATGTATCATCATTATTCGTAGCTTGTTTGTTATCCAAGTCAGAATCTGAAGTTAAGTAGTTATCCAAGGTTGTCTTTGGTGAGACATAACCTTGGTTAGCAATTTCAACGTATCCATCTTGACTTGCTTGTGTTGAAGCAACGTTAGATGTTGTTGAAACTTCTTGTGGTTCAAAAGTACTTTGTGTTGTTTCTGTTTGTGCAGGTACTGCACTTTGATTTTCAGTAGTTGTAGTTTGACTAAGAGCAACTGTTGAACTTGCAACTGGTGTTGTTGTTTGAACAGGTGCCGAAGTCTCACTTTGTGTAGCTGCAACGTTAGCAACATTTGATTCTGTTTGAGTTGTTGCTGATGCTGTATTAGTTGTTTGTGCAGGAGCAGTTGTTGCTGTGCTTGCTGCTGGTGTTGAAGTTGTTGTTTGAGCAGCTGTTGTATTTGCTGTTCCGTTTGTGGCTGAATCTTCAGCTGCAGGATCTGATGTTGCAGTTCCTGTTACTTGAATAGTAGTTCTTGTGTTAATTGCTGATTCAGCTTGTGAGAATGAAGGAGTAACTTGTTGATCATTTTGATTTGATTGTTGTTGTTGAGTTGTTGCTCCATTATTAGAAGCTGTTGTTTGATTTGCTTGTTGTTGAGTTTGGGTCTGAGCAGGCTGACCTTCGGATGATGAAGAACCATCATTTGATGAAGCAGCTTGTGTGGAACCTTGTTGATTATTTGAAGATTGGTTATTTGAAGTTCTTTGTGTTTGATTTGATGGTGCTTGTTTTTGAGGAGCTTTATATTGTGAGTTGATATTGTTGTTATCAATCTTAATTGATTTACCGGCGAAGGTAGCTGATGCTTTGGTATCAGCTTTGACATTCTTTGTTGCAATGGCGAAAACCTCTTGATAGTTTCCACTGCTTGCATCTTTCTTGAAGTTAACTTGTAACTCGTTACCCTTCTTAGAAATGTCATACAACTTGTTGTTGTCTTGAGCAGCAAGCTGTTGGATTTTCTTAGTATCAACGTTCTTACTATTGAACCTGATATTAAGTTTATCGCCCTTCTTAATAACATCATTTGATGACGCCGAGATGTTCATCCTCATAACTGGGATGCCCTTCTTTTGCGTCATTGAAAGTCCAACTATCTTGTTGGGATTTCTCGTTGTTGTCTTTAACGGAACGCTAGGATCAACGTTCTCTGTTTGTTCATTACTGTTGTATGTAGCAGCCTCAACTGCTTCAACAGATGAATAAGCAACGATAGGTAAAATAATGATTACCGTCGAAACCCAAGTCATAATTTTCTTTGTGAGTGAACCTTCGCCAAATAATGTACTCATAATATAAATCTCCCCGAATTGTGTTTGATTATTCCCTAGGAAATATATAAATATATCCATGCAGAATAATGATACAAATATGATATTAGTCCATTAATTTATTTATATCAAGAGTAGATTGTCATTTTATGAAACTTTTTCGACTAAGTTTGTCACGAGTATGTCAATTTTTACGAATTTATCTTTTGATAAATATGATTAAAATTTATCAAACCCCATGGCACCACGGTTTATAGCAGCTTATGTACAGGTTCACTATATAAGTCACTTTTTGATTAATGTCATTTTATGATACAAAAGTTTTTGATTTCAAAATTGCCATGATTATAGTAAGTACTTCCTACATTGTTAGAAATGGATTCTTACTCAACCCTACTACATCGGGCATTCATAGCAGATATTATGTTTTTGAACGCACATTCTAAGGATGCTTACGTGTTAAGCCACCAATAATCATACGAAGACAATAACTGACAGCATACAAATATTGCCCGGAAATAAAACAAATCAGTTTAAGTATATTCTCGTAATCCAAATAGTCTTTGAGCGGTTAAAGTATGACGATTATAAATCAGAGATTCAAGCCTATCCGTTGAACACGACATATATAGAAGAAAAATCAATTTTTAAATGTACCGAGATTCAAATAAAACCAAACACAATAACAGATACAACTTTCTATATTCGTGTTAATAAACCACACAGAAACTTTGACACAAGGCAGTAGATCAATAATCCTACGCAATTTTGTTCGAAATGCTGTATTACCGTGTCTAGATCATACAGATTACCTCAAGGTAGTATTACCTGGAAATTTCTCAAGAACCCACTGTAATCTCCTATTGTCAGCAACTAGTAGATACAGTTAACAATTGAAAGCAAAGCAATGAAGGATTCAGCAACGCGTATAAAAGTTAATTTGATAAACGGACAAGAGCGTACCAAGGAATGGTAGAACTGATTAGTCCAGCGTTGGTTAGTAACTGGCGTGGGTAGATTTAACGATGCTTTTCCGAGCAAATATGCAGCATACGATTCATTAACATTAGTAGTAAATCAAAGGCCTGTAGCTGGAGACGTAGAACTGGTTATTTTAGATACGTAGAATGCACAAAATGCGCACTCAAATAATTAAGAATACAAGTGTTAGATAAATGAGATATTGGTATGTTAAAGAAATAATTAAGCATACGGTCAATAATCAAAAACGAGAAAAAAAAAGATACGATAAGTTAAGCAAAAGTGTAATCTAAATTCCGATTTTTAAAAAAACATAAATCAGTAAATCGTGCACAGCAAAAATTCAGACATTTTCCAAATTGAGAAAACAAAAATCAGCCAAAATTTGAGAGATTGAGAAATAAAATCGTCAATTTAATCAAGAACAAATCAAACTACATTATAGAAGGAAAACTATCGTTGTACTCAATTGCAAAATCAGCAACTCGGCAATGGAAAGTAGCAGAGTAATGATTTACAAAGTGCATAAACTAAACATCATTTAAATGAGGACAATAGGCATCAATAGTATTCGTAATGAACTGACATTTGCAAAATGTAGCAATAACCCGCTAGATAACAGAATTCGTTAAAATTTGATATTAAAACAGAGAATCAAAACCATGATCTGACTTAAATACAATTTAAGTCAGATTTTTCGTTATGCCATAGTTACGCATGGATAAAAACAAGCTAGAATCGGTGTACTAGGGGCATACCTGGAAAAATCTAAAAAAACAAGAAAATGAGTGCATAACGGAATATTCAACCGTTCTATTGTTCGAGTTGAGGCATGCTTGATCAAAAGAACTATGCAGCAACTTAGAATCTCATCTGTAAATATAGAATATTTGAATACATACTTATTATAAATAATCAATTCATGCACATTTGTCCTTTAACAATTAATGATTTTGTTAATGAGGATTTGAAATAAGCTTGATCTTCAAATTAACGTCTTAGATCAATATTATTGATTCTGTGGTGTGATGATTTGATAGTTAATTTATACTTCTAGATGATATACTATTTAAACTAAAACATGAGATCCGAAATGCAGACATTCTTCAAAATGATAATTAGAATATGTTAGTTAAAAGTCATCTCCAATATCTGCTTAATCAATTTCAGCCGTCTTCAATTTCAAAATCAAATGTAGGTTTAGTCTAGTATCTTGTTTTGAAAAGTTAATCATTCACCTGCACATCTTGTAATTATTCATTCAAAATTTCATTCATAAATTTCCAACTATTATCTTGCAGAAAGCAAACAGAATATTCTGTGTTAATTGTCGAGTCATTTCAATGAGATAACTACAAATAATTTCCCGGGAAATATGTTGTAATTTCAAAACTAGCTCGAGCCGATTTCATTCAACTGATTTCAATTTTGGATAACAGTCTTCATTTTATTTTGAACTATTCACTCATGATTTTTTTTCATTCTTGTTTATTGTTTATTATTTATTATTTATTATTTATTGTTCAAGATTATCTTTCTTGATTTATCTTCAATTAATCCTTCATTTTTAAACCGTTTATTTTAACGCTTCTATTTTTTAAATTAATCCGGTTTTTGTATTTTGAAACCTTTTTTTAATTTATTCTTTTCAACTTTCTTATTCTTGTTTTACTTTTTTAAATTTAGTCTATACAAATTTTGTCACAGACCATTGTATATATCTACTATTTTGTTTACTTCGAGTTGATCTCTTTTTTCATTCACCGATTGTGGAATTTATTTTCTTCTTAGTCATTTACACATTTTAAATTCAAATCAAGATTCTGAAGAATTAGTTCTGGTTTCAATTTTTAATAACGTCTATCAATTTCTTCTATACGAACTTATGTTCGTATAAGATCCTCTTTTTTTCTTTTGATATATGCTTTCTATTAACAATTAGTGTATGACTATCTCATTTGATGTCCTGCACGCTCTTAGAACACGTAAAAAAAACGCCAAATACAAAGCTAATCCTTTGGTGTACTTGTGTTTATGCCGCTTTACTTTTGTTCCATTTAGTTCATATTTCATTACTATTTTCATACATATGGTTCATACAGAGTATCTTTGAATGCTTCTAATCTATTTGACTGTTACTTGGTAGCAAGATTATATATTTTGGTAACCTCGTGATTGTTTTACATAATATTTTCTACTTTCATGTATGTTGAAGATCTACTCAAGATGACATCGATGGAGTCAGTCAATTCCATCTTTAGTGTGGTGAGCTTGTCTATGCAGCCGTTCTCTTCTAATTCCATAATTACTTTTCTATATGTCATTTAAGGTCAACAATTTATTCCTTAAGCTGAAGAATGTTTGTTATTGTTATCAATCGGATTTCCTCATACGTGCAAATGTCCATATACTGTCTTCACATTGTGATGATATGTAATCGCTTGGATATATTGACACGTCGTAGACTGTTACTTATTGTTACCTTCCTAAAATTTTCGTATTCGGATGATCTATTGTTCCTTATATAATAGTAGAAATACAATTTGTTATCTTTGTTTATATTAATACATGTAAAAAATTAGACAAAAAAAAAGAGATGATCTTGCGATCATCTCTCTTAATGAGAAGCGTGGCAACTACCTATCCTCGCGGGCAGTTTCCCACCAACTACTTTCGGCGTTAAGAAGCTTAACTTCTGTGTTCGGCATGGGAACAGGTGTATCCTTCTTGCTATCGCCACCACACTTCGTTTCCTCGTACCTTCAAAACTAGATATTAATCATAATGAATTCTTCACACTTCAAACTACGTGACGCGGTTAAGTCCTCGATCTATTAGTACTGCTCAGCTCCAAGTATCACTACTCTTCCACCCGCAGCCTATCTACGTCATATTCTTTAACGGATCTTACTTCCTTAACGGAATGGGAAATCTCATCTTGAGGGGGGCTTCACACTTAGATGCTTTCAGCGTTTATCCCGTCCATACGTAGCTACCCAGCGATGCTCTTGGCAGAACAACTGGTACACCAGAGGTATGTCCATCCCGGTCCTCTCGTACTAAGGACAGCTCCTCTCAAATTTCCTACGCCCGCGACGGATAGGGACCGAACTGTCTCACGACGTTCTGAACCCAGCTCGCGTACCGCTTTAATGGGCGAACAGCCCAACCCTTGGGACCGACTACAGCCCCAGGATGCGATGAGCCGACATCGAGGTGCCAAACCTCCCCGTCGATGTGAACTCTTGGGGGAGATAAGCCTGTTATCCCCAGGGTAGCTTTTATCCGTTGAGCGATGGCCCTTCCATTCGGTACCACCGGATCACTAACTCCGACTTTCGTCCCTGCTCGACTTGTCAGTCTCGCAGTCAAGCTCTCTTATACGTTTACACTCTACGAATGATTTCCAACCATTCTGAGAGAACCTTTGAGCGCCTCCGTTACTTTTTAGGAGGCGACCGCCCCAGTCAAACTGCCCACCAGACACTGTCCCTCGCCGCGATTATCGGCGTAGGTTAGAGTTTTCATATAACAAGGGTAGTATCCCACCAATGCCTCCATCGAAACTAGCGTTCCGATCTCTACGGCTCCTACCTATCCTGTACATGTCACACAAAAACTCAATATCAAGCTACAGTAAAGCTCCATGGGGTCTTTCCGTCCTGTCGCGGGTAACCCGCATCTTCACGGGTATTATAATTTCACCGAGTCTCTCGTTGAGACAGTGCCCAAATCATTACGCCTTTCGTGCGGGTCGGAACTTACCCGACAAGGAATTTCGCTACCTTAGGACCGTTATAGTTACGGCCGCCGTTTACTGGGGCTTCAATTCTCAGCTTCGCATAAATGCTAACTGATCCTCTTAACCTTCCAGCACCGGGCAGGCGTCAGCCCATATACGTCATCTTACGATTTAGCATAGACCTGTGTTTTTGATAAACAGTTGTTTGGGCCTATTCACTGCGGCTGGCTGTTACACCAGCACCCCTTCTCCCGAAGTTACGGGGTCATTTTGCCGAGTTCCTTAACGAGAGTTCACTCGCTGACCTTAGGATTCTCTCCTCGACTACCTGTGTCGGTTTGCGGTACGGGTAGTTTATTTCTAACTAGAAACTTTTCTCGGCAGTGTGAGTTACTGTGCTTCGCTACTTAAATTTCGCTCCTCATCACAACTTGTCCTTATAGTTACAAGCATTTGACTCGTATCAAGACTTGTTGCTTGAACACACTTTTCCAGCTGTGTGCACACATCATCCTCCTGCGTCCTTCCATCGTTCAAACAAAATAAACTAGTACAGGAATCTCAACCTGTTTTCCATCGATTACACCTCTCGGTCTCATCTTAGGTCCCGACTAACCCTGGGAGGACGAGCCTTCCCCAGGAAACCTTAGTCTTTCGGCCGATCAGATTCTCACTGATCTTTCGCTACTCATACCGGCATTCTCACTTCTAAGAACTCCACTGCTCCTCACGGTACAGCTTCAATGCTCTTACAACGCTCTCCTACCACGTATCTTACGATACATCCACAGTTTCGGTATCATGCTTAGCCCCGGTACATTTTCGGCGCAGAATCACTCGACTAGTGAGCTATTACGCACTCTTTGAATGAATGGCTGCTTCTAAGCCAACATCCTAGTTGTCTGTGCATTTCCACATCCTTTTCCACTTAGCATGAATTTTGGGACCT
Organism: Companilactobacillus ginsenosidimutans; assembly: GCF_001050475.1. Lineage (NCBI taxonomy): Bacteria > Bacillati > Bacillota > Bacilli > Lactobacillales > Lactobacillaceae > Companilactobacillus > Companilactobacillus ginsenosidimutans. The sequence continues at coordinate 1,754,716 of NZ_CP012034.1, forward strand.
TAACTGGTGATCTGGGCTGTTTCCCTTTCGACGATGGATCTTATCACTCACCGTCTGACTCCCGGGTATAGATCTGTGGCATTCGGAGTTTATCTGAATTCAGTAACCCAAGACGGGCCCCTAGTCCAAACAGTGCTCTACCTCCACGATCCTTTTCCCCGAGGCTAACCCTAAAGCTATTTCGGAGAGAACCAGCTATCTCCAAGTTCGTTTGGAATTTCACCGCTACCCACACCTCATCCCAGCATTTTTCAACATACATGGGTTCGGTCCTCCAATGCGTTTTACCGCATCTTCAACCTGGACATGGGTAGGTCACTTGGTTTCGGGTCTACATCTACATACTTAGTCGCCCTATTCAGACTCGCTTTCGCTACGGCTCCGTATCTTCTACTTAACCTTGCATGCAAACGTAACTCGCCGGTTCATTCTACAAAAGGCACGCCATCACCCATTAACGGGCTTTGACTACTTGTAGGCACACGGTTTCAGGATCTATTTCACTCCCCTTCCGGGGTTCTTTTCACCTTTCCCTCACGGTACTGGTTCACTATCGGTCACTAGGGAGTATTTAGCCTTGGGAGATGGTCCTCCCAGATTCCGACGGGGTTTCTCGTGTCCCGCCGTACTCAGGATACAGACTAGAGTGGATCCAATTTCGCTTACGAGGCTTTCACTCTCTTTGGCTCAGCTTTCCAACTGATTCTGCTATCTTTTCCTTTTTTCTCATGTCGTCTGTCCTACAACCCCAAAGAGCAAGCTCTCTGGTTTGGGCTGTTCCCGTTTCGCTCGCCGCTACTCAGGGAATCGATTTTTCTTTATATTCCTGCAACTACTTAGATGTTTCAGTTCATTGCGTCTTCCTCTTAAAAGCTATGTATTCACTTTTAAGTAATCATCCATTACGATGATTGGGTTCCCCCATTCGGAAATCCACGGATCATAGATTACTTACATCTCCCCGTGGCGTATCGTCGTTAGTTACGTCCTTCTTCGGCTCCTAGTGCCTAGGCATCCACCGTGCGCCCTTTATAACTTAACCTAAATTACAAAGGTAATTCTTATTTCTTTTTTGGCGGAATTGCTTCCGCCCGCAGTTTTCGGTGTTTCTTTAATTCATTATTTCTTAATATCCAGTTTTCAAGGTACGAGTGTCTCTCTAGAGTCATACTATGTATTTCCCTAAAGCGACTATGGAGGTTAACGGGATCGAACCGATGACCTCCTGCTTGCAAAGCAGGTGCTCTCCCAGCTGAGCTAAACCCCCGTGGTGCTTTATTATATTCTACTTTTATGGGCCTAAATGGACTTGAACCATCGACCTCACGCTTATCAGGCGTGCGCTCTAAACCAGCTGAGCTATAGGCCCAATAAGCCTGATCGAGAGTAGACCTCTCAAAACTAAACAAAGTTTTAACTTGTGTATTCCGTGGTACCTAAGTACCTATCCTTAGAAAGGAGGTGATCCAGCCGCAGGTTCTCCTACGGCTACCTTGTTACGACTTCACCCTAATCATTTGTCCCACCTTAGACGGCTAGCTCCTAAAAGGTTACCCCACCGGCTTTGGGTGTTACAAACTCTCATGGTGTGACGGGCGGTGTGTACAAGGCCCGGGAACGTATTCACCGCGGCATGCTGATCCGCGATTACTAGCGATTCCAGCTTCATGTAGGCGAGTTGCAGCCTACAATCCGAACTGAGATCGGTTTTAAGTGATTTGCTTGCCCTCGCGAGTTCGCAACACGTTGTACCGACCATTGTAGCACGTGTGTAGCCCAGGTCATAAGGGGCATGATGATTTGACGTCGTCCCCACCTTCCTCCGGTTTGTCACCGGCAGTCTCACCAGAGTGCCCAACTTAATGCTGGCAACTGATAATAAGGGTTGCGCTCGTTGCGGGACTTAACCCAACATCTCACGACACGAGCTGACGACAACCATGCACCACCTGTATTCTTGTCCCCGAAGGGAAAAACTAATCTCTTAGTGTTTCAAGATATGTCAAGACCTGGTAAGGTTCTTCGCGTTGCTTCGAATTAAACCACATGCTCCACCGCTTGTGCGGGCCCCCGTCAATTCCTTTGAGTTTCAACCTTGCGGTCGTACTCCCCAGGCGGAGTGCTTAATGCGTTAGCTGCAGCACTGAAGGGCGGAAACCCTCCAACACTTAGCACTCATCGTTTACGGCGTGGACTACCAGGGTATCTAATCCTGTTTGCTACCCACGCTTTCGAGCCTCAGCGTCAGTTACAGACCAGAGAGCCGCCTTCGCCACTGGTGTTCTTCCATATATCTACGCATTCCACCGCTACACATGGAGTTCCACTCTCCTCTTCTGCACTCAAGTTTACCGGTTTCCGATGCACTTCCTCGGTTGAGCCGAGGGCTTTCACATCAGACCTAATAAACCGCCTGCACTCGCTTTACGCCCAATAAATCCGGATAACGCTTGCCACCTACGTATTACCGCGGCTGCTGGCACGTAGTTAGCCGTGGCTTTCTGGTTGAATACCGTCAATACATGAACAGTTACTCTCACGCATGTTCTTCTTCAACAACAGAGTTTTACGATCCGAAAACCTTCTTCACTCACGCGGCGTTGCTCCATCAGACTTTCGTCCATTGTGGAAGATTCCCTACTGCTGCCTCCCGTAGGAGTTTGGGCCGTGTCTCAGTCCCAATGTGGCCGATTACCCTCTCAGGTCGGCTACGTATCATCGTCTTGGTGAGCCGTTACCTCACCAACTAACTAATACGCCGCGGGTCCATCCTAAAGCGATAGCAGAACCATCTTTCAAACAATAACCATGTGGAAATTGTTGTTATGCGGTATTAGCACCTGTTTCCAGATGTTATCCCCCACTTTAGGGCAGGTTACCCACGTGTTACTCACCCATCCGCCGCTCACTCAAATGTAAAATCAATCAGGTGCAAGCACCTTCATTCATTTACCAGAGTTCGCTCGACTTGCATGTATTAGGCACGCCGCCAGCGTTCATCCTGAGCCAGGATCAAACTCTCATATTTTGATTGTTTGTGACTCATTTGTTATTAATTATTATTACTAACGAACTGACTTCGTTATAATTGTTTCTTTGACCTTATATAATAAGGCCTACACAATTAGCGTTAAAACTTTGTTCAGTTTTCAAAGGTCTACTTCTTGTTAATCGCATTTGCTCTTAACAAGCGACTTAATTATTTTATCATGATATCAACTCAATGTCAACATCTTTTTAAAATAATTTATTCAAGCTCCTGATGAATTAATTCATCTTTCGCTGTCGTTACTCGTTAAAGCAACTTAATTATCTTATCGAATCATCAACCTCATGTCAACAACTTTTTAAAATAATTTTTCATCCGCTTAGCTCGCCAAGGCTTGCTACGACTGATGCGATTGCTCTCTCGTGACAACAAATAATATCTTACCAATTTGATACGTCGCATGCAAGGCTTTTTTTAAAATAAATCAATTCTTTTTTATTTGCTCTATATCTAGTACTTTATCGATCCAATCACTACTATAAAAGTCCTCTTCGTGAGTAACCAAAATCATAGAGCCTGGGTAACTACGGAGACCTTTTCTGAGTGATGCTTTACTTTCATCATCCAAATGGTTAGTTGGCTCATCCATAAATAGAAAGTTTGTAGGCTCGAACATTAAATCACCTAGTTTAACTTTTGTCTGCTCACCACCGGACAATGATTTCATTGGAGACATTATCTGTTGGTTCGTTAATCCAGTTCTCGCCAAATATTGACGGACTTCTTTACTATCTGATTCTGGATGGTCTTCACTTACCACTTTGAACGGAGTTTCCATATTACTCTTCCAAGTTAGATCCTGTTTGAAATAACCTATCTTAACTACATCGGAAAAATCAAAGTTACCATTCTTAGGTTGTAACATCCCCAATAGAGTTTTGATCAGAGTAGTTTTACCGATACCATTGAATCCTTTAATAACCATCTTCTCTCCACTTACTAGGGAGAAATTAAGCTTCTGGTCAAATAATGGCTTATCGTATCCTATCATAAGGTCATTTACTTCCAATACCATACGTGAGCTTGGGATCTCCTTATATGGGAAGTTAAAGCTAGCGATGGTCTTATTACCTGGTGGTGTTAGTACTTCCATATGAGAGAGCTGTTTCTCTCTACTCTTGGCACTCTTTGAACGAGATCCAGCCTTAAACTTACGGATATAAGCCTTAGTCTTAGAGATTTTCTCTTGTTGCTTAGTATATGCCTTCATATATGCCTCTTTGTTAGCTGCCTTTTGCTTGGTAACTTGCTTGAGACTTCCGGTATACTTAGTGATTTTTCCGAACTCAATATCAGCAATACAATTTACAATTCTATCTAAAAAGCCATAATCATGGGAAATTACGATAAATGCGCCCTCAAAATTGTTTAGATAATCGCTTAACCAATCAATATGGTTAGTATCCAAGTAGTTAGTTGGCTCATCCAGCAGAATCATATCAGGATTCTCTAATAAGATTTTTGCCAAAATGATTTTCGAACGTTGTCCACCTGATAGTTCTGAGACGTCATGCTCATATCCAATGGCATCTAGTCCTAGTCCGGTAGCAACTTGATCAATCTTAGTATCAATTTCATAAAAATCATTGGCGTCGAGAAGTTCTTGGAGTTTCCCCGCTTTCTCTAGTGCCTCTTCATCAGGGTTATTCATATATATTTCAGTTAACTCATCGTTAGCGTTGTATAGATTTTGGAAAGCAGTCTTCAAGTACTCACGAATAGTCATCCCTGCGACAAGCTTAGCCTGCTGATCCAAATAACCTACTGTTAAATGTTTTTGCCAGCTGATTTTACCTTCGTCGGGTTCGAGTTGGCCTGTCAAAATTTTGATGAAGGTACTCTTACCTACACCGTTTTGACCTGTGATTCCTAAATGGTCTTCTTTATTAACTTGTAAATTGGCATCATCATACAACTTTTTGTCCAAAAATTGTTGTGTGAGATTATGTACTTCTAAAACACTCATAAATTTATATCCTTCACATAATAAGAGGCTAAGACAACTGCGGATCGTCTCAGCCTCAAACTTATTTTATTCCGATGTTTGATTACTCTTATAGATTTTGTACGTTTGTGGTATGTCCCCATCATAATTGAATGAGAATCCGTGTCTTTGATTCAATCTATTGAGTTTTGTTTCTTCATTATTTACTGTTTCTTCTGGTAAACCTAGTTGCTTACGTAATTTATCAGATACACGCTGGATTTCCTTCGTAGGCGCAAGTTCATATGAAACATCCCCAACCATTTGTCCATAACCTTGGAGATGGTCTGAGTCGATGTTGCCTGATGCGTCACGATAATTTAGGAACATTGTCTGCATATCATTAAAACTTAGGTTTGTTGTCATTGAGTCTGAGATGCTATCTAGTACCTTCTTGAAGTGAGTAAATGTCTTGGCACTAGCTGCACTCTTGACGATGGCCGAGATGATTTGACGTTGACGCTGCTGTCTACCATAGTCACCGTTTGGATCGTCATGTCTCATTCTGGCATAATCTAGCGCCTGCTTACCATTTAGATGCATCTTACCTTTTCTAAAGTTAGATGGAACTTGGCCTGCATCTCCATATGAAAAGCTGAATGGTACGTTGACGTCTACTCCACCGACACTATTAACTATCTTCTCTAGTGAGTTGAAATCAACTTTGACGTAATAATCAATTGGTACGTTGATTAATTTCTGAGTAGTAACAACGGCACTATTTTCTGTACCTATGTTATACGCTGAGTTAATCTTTTGGATTTTACGAGTATTATCGTTCTCGTTTTTCCAAATTTGTGTCATGGTATCTCGCGGAATTGACATCATGGTAGTTTTCTTTGTCTTTGGATTGACGGTTACTACTATCATAGTGTCGGAATTACCCTTGTAATTAGTCTCAGTATCTCTGACACCATTATCAGTGGTATCAACACCTAGTAGCAAGATTGATACTGGCTTGCTTTGAGAAATCTTTTCAGATGTCTGTCTACCAGCTAGCTGCTTAAACGTTTTGTCGAATGATCCTTGTGCCTGAGCATATAATCTAAATCCATATGCGCCGGAAACAAAAATTACTAGTAAGAGTACTAAACCTAATATTTTGAGAAAAGGTTTTTTGACGATACCGGCGTTTTCGGACTCTAGCGCATGATTATGTGTTAACTTCCGATTGCGTCTCGACATGTTATTGTTGTTGTTATCCATAAATTAACTCCATTAGTTAAATACTGTCTGTCTTTAAACATAATAACTTAATATTATACCGGTTTACTATAGTTACAGTCAGCTATTTTGTTATATATTAAGTATAGTCAATAATTATTTTTGTTTATGATTTTTTAAATCGACTTAATAGTTAGCAATAATGTCCTCAAATAATTATAGAAGATTCACGCTTTCTGTCAAACTCGATGAATTCGAAACATAGCAAAGTAGGTGAAAATATGGAAAACGTAGAGCAACTTAGTACTCAGCAATTGTCTGACTTATGTCTCAAAACTGCCTACTTATTAGTAAACGGTGGTGCTGAAACTTATCGTGTTGAGGATACTGTTGAACGAATCGGCAGATCTCTCGGTAGCAACGTTAAGTGTTATGTAACAGTAACAGCCATATTTGTAGAAATCAACAGTGAGAACTATAAATTTTTGAAATCACGCCTTGGCGGAACCAATTTACAAATGATTGATGAGATTAATACGATGTCTCGCCAACTTGCTGAAAAAAAGATTTACGTCGAAGACTTCACTGCACATATTGAACATTTATATAAGTACAAACGCACAGCAGACTTTCCATTTTGGTTAAAAGCAATTGGAGCTGGTTTCGTTTCAATGGCTCCGATGTTGCTATTTGAAATGCCCCTATATTATTTCATCTACTGTTTTTTCGTAGGAATTATTGGTTACTCTATTTCTTACTACCTAGCAACACTATCTATGCTTCCATACGCTGATTTATTCATTTCCGGATTTGTCATCGCAATTTTAGCAATTGCCATGAAAGATTTACACATTATCACTCAGTACCATACGATAATAATTGGAGCAATCATGCCGTTAGTTCCGGGTGTTGCCATCACCAATGCAATTCGTGAACTAGTTATGCGGCACGCTCTAAGCAGTATGGTTAAATTTCTGGACTCCTTATTGGTGGCTAGTAGCATTGGATTCGGAATTGCAACCGCTTTAATTGTCTTTTAGGAGGGGCGCTCATGGATATATTTTTAAACTTGCTACTGGGTGCTTTGTCAGCCATCGGATTTTCTCTGATAACTAATGCCCCCAGAAGAGCAGCAGGAATCATCGGAATTACAGGAGCACTGAGTTGGACAGTCTTCTACCTATTAAAGAACTACTCACACATCAACATTCTAATCTCTAACTACGTTGGAGCAGTTATCATAGGAATTCTAGCCTACTTCTTTGCTCGAAAATTTAGACTACCTGAAAACATTATTATTATTCCCTGCTTAGTTAACTTGGTCCCCGGAGGTAATGCCTACCGAACAATCCTCTACATGGTTCAAAACAATTATCCAGGATCAATCAGTCAGGGCCTACAAACATTTTTAATCGCATCATTTATTGCAATGGGACTCTTCACTGTTCCGTACACTGCAGCAACCATCCAAAGACTTAAGGCTATCCGTTTGAGGAATAAGTATTTAAATAGATGGAAAAAATAAGACACCATATACCTGAGATTATCATCTGGTATGTAGTGTCTTATTTTGTTGGGAAAATTAATCATCAATATTGAGCTTCAAGTCAGGTACACTTCCACCATAACTTCTAATCTCATTCATTAAGTTAATCAAGGTTTGCTTCTGAGCCTCTTTGTCGGAGTCATTGTTCTTATATGCATCCTTAACCTTCTCAACTTGGGCATTATATTCAGGCATAAGTTTATCTACCATCTTCTTACGTTGCTCATTACGCTGATCTTGAATCTTTCTTTTCTCAGAATTGTACTTGGAAAGTTTGCCATTGTCTTTATCTGCTTGGAACTGAGCTTGTTTCAAATTCAACTGTTTCTGAAGATCAACAATCTTATCAGTAAACTGCTTCTTGGCTGTCTGTCGTTTAACGTTAATGTTAAGATAACGAATCTTTTGCAATTCATCAAGCTTAGATGAGTATTGAGACTCTTTAGTAATTGGAGAGTCCTCATATTTCTTCAAAGCCTTCTTAACTTTCGCCTCTCGACTGTACTCTTCTTTTTTGGATAAGTGATAGATAATTCGGTAATCCATATTAAAGAGTCTTCGTTTGTTTTTCTCTTCTTGAGCGTTGTTAAATTTAGAAAAATCTGTATCAATTACATCTTGGATAGTTTGTTTCTTCTTACTATCATCAACAGTCAACTTGTCACCTAAAACTTTAACTGTACTTGGCTTCTTGAAGTCAGTGTTCTTTTCTTTTAAGTAGTCAACTAGGTATTCACCCTCTGACTTGAAGGCTGCCATGGCCAAACTTTCCTGAGCAGTTGTTAGAGATGATGGCTGATCATTACCTGTCCAGTTGGCAATGGTAAAATCAGGTGTCATTCCGACAAAATATGAATCCTTGTGTGCATCAGTTGTTCCTGTCTTGCCAGCTGTGTATTTAAAGTTATCCAAACTAGCAGCTTTACCCAATCCATTTGAAACTACGGATTGTAAAGTGTTAAGCATCAAGTAACTTGCATCAGTTGTGTAAATCTTCTTTTCAAGATGTCTGTTTTCATAAAGCATTCTGTCATTTGATTCATCGTAAACACTTTGAATATTCGATGGATGAATGAAGTTACCTTGGCGTGAGAAACTACTATAACCTGATGCCATTTCAGTTGTGGTTGTTCCATCAGTAAATCCACCTAATGCGATGATGGGATTTCGATCTTGGGGAGTTAGACGTGCAAACTCCATTTTTGCAAGGTCGTCGTAGTACGTCTTCTTAGTGTCTTGAAGCGCAAGTTTGAAGGCAACAGTATTAATTGAATTTTCTAGCGCGTGTCTGACCGTCGTCTGTCCTGTGTAACCGGGATACCAGTTGGAGATTCCTTGGACTGGTGAATCAGTTACAGAACTTTGTGGAAGATAGCCACGTTCAAAGGCAGGTGCATATGCGACCAATGGTTTGGCAGCCGAACCAGGTTGTCTGTATCCAGTGACAGCTCGATTAATTTGATCGTATTCTGTTCCACGTCCACCGACAACTGCAATTACATTCCCTGTCTTATTATCAATTACAGTACTAGCTAACTGCGGCTGTAATTTACCATACTTATCTTTAGATTGATTTGAGGCATATACCTTATCTACTAACTCTTCAATTTTACTTTGAAGTACCGGATCAATTGTCGTTCGAATACTATACCCACCATTCATCAACTGACCTCGAGCACGATCATAGGCTTGAGCATATTTTTCATAGTAATCCTTACGGCTCTTGTCATCGTTGAAAGTATACTTCATCGTAAATCCAGACGACTTCATTAACTCTTCAGTAGCATTAAACACTGCATAGTTTAATGCATAGTTTTTCGAAACATCATTATCAAAGGTATGCTTATTAAGTTTAAGACCCAGTGGTTTCTTTCGAGAACTCATGTATTGTTTCTTACTAATTAATCCGTTCTTATTCATGATGCTTAATACCATGTTGCGACGTTTGACTGAACGTTCAGGATAAGCAACTGGATCATAATAAACTGGATTATTTGGAATACCAATGAGCATGGCAATTTGTCCGATGTCCAAATCCTTTTGATCTTTTGAATAATAGTATTTAGCTGCACTACTGAAACCATATGTTGCATGACCCATGTAAACATCGTTGATGTAGAATTCCAATATTTGTTTCTTACTAAACTTCTTTTCTATTTCCTGGGCAATAACCATTTCTTTGATTTTACGAGAGAATGTCTGAGATTGATCTTTTAAAACAACATTTTTAACTAACTGCTGTGTTAAAGTCGATCCACCTTGTACTCGATGTTCAAATACTCGAGCTCCCATTGAACGAAGAATGGCATACATATCAATTCCATGATGGATGTAAAATCTGCTGTCCTCCACTTCAACCAATCCTTTACTGATTAGAGGGTTAACTTTAGATTCATCTGTGTAATCAACATCTGACTGAGAGAATCGTTTCAATTCCTTCCCATCAGCACCATAAATAATCGTAGAGTTTTTAGGATAAAAATCTTTCTTAGTTAATCTGTTGCTATACGAGTATCCATCTGCAATGGATTCTTTTACCGGTGTTCCTATCTTTAACCAAATAGCAACAAAGGCAGCAACAACCAAGATTACAACTATCAATAAAATCTTAGGCCACTTTTTCTTTTTGACCGTTTTACCAACTCTTCTATTCTCTCGCATGTTATCCCCTATTTAACAAATAGTAGCAATCCTGATGAAGCCTTGCTTTCAATAGTACTTAAACCACTTGTCGAAACTTGTATTCCATTTGAATACGATGAACCACCTGTATAGATAAATCCAATTGTTCCAGAAGTTCCAAAGTATACTGAGTTATTGAGTGCAGGATTATTCTTAAACCAGAAAACTGGTTTGGCAGTGTTGAAATTAGCAGTTGAATTATCAGCATTAGTTATACCCATGCCAGACAATACGTCATCTGTGGCATTAGATAAATATTTGCCAAAACTACTTGAACTCGTATCAGTAACAATTGCTGCATTACTTGAAGCTGAACTTATTACTGATTTGATTGTATACTTACCACTTGAAATATTATCAGATTGCACTGAGATGTCTGATCCATCAGAGACATAGTTACCACCCGTTAATGTCATGTAGGAAATTTGACCTTTAGCTTTATCAAAATACAACACGTGCTTATCATTAATACCTGCATCACTTAAAGCATCATCAGCCTTTGCAGAGTTATCCAGTTTAGAGATGATGTCCACGTTAGCTGGTTTATACTTCTCAGTCAAAGGAGAATTTTTTAAAGCTTCTAATTCTGCCTTAGCATTTTGAACTTTACTATCTTCACCTGAATTATTATTGAAGTATTCGTTCATCTTTGCTACTTTATCTTGCATATCATTTTTAACGTTCTTGTTTTTGATTAATTTATTGTATGTGTTAACCATTGAGATTTTCTTCATCGTTAATGACTTATTACTATCTAAAAAGTCATTCCATGTATTGTTGATGTATTTTTCAGCATCGTTTGTTTGTTCAAACCAAATCCTGATTGTATCTAGTCGATTCTTTTGTACTTGATAAACGTCTTGATTAGTTTCATTTAGAAGTGTTTTATCCAAACCATTTAATTGATCTTTAGTAACTGTAACCTTGTATTCATTCTTACCATCAAATAACAAACTAATTTGATGTTTTCTGTCTTCTCTATTTGCAAGTTCAGATTGGACATTCTTATACTTATCTACATTATCCTTTGAAAGGATATTTGTTCCACTAACATCAATCAGCTTTCCAATGAATCCCATTGCATTTTGATTTACGCTTTTCTTCAATACATCTAATTGATTATCTTGATACTGATTAGAGATTTCTTTTGAAATTGCAGCATTTGCTGTTCCCAGAGAAAAAGTGATCAAAAAAACTACAGCAGTAATAACAATAATTACTTTTGCTGCGATTATGAAATAACTAGTTGTTCTTATGTTGTTTCGTAAGTCTTTTTTATCTTTCATCATTTTCCCCATTTAGTTTATTTGTTTCGTATACTATATATATATTAAAGTATCTCATAGATAAAGGTGGCACATCTTGAAAAATTTAACTAAAAACCAATGGCGTTGGACTATCAGTATCTTAATCTTACTAATCATCATTTCACTATTTGCTTTCAATGTATTTCGAATTCGAGACAAATCAACTGATGCTATTTCTAAAATAACTATTCCCTTCTCTTTGATTGTTAATCCAAAGAATATCGATAAGGGTGTTACTCCCAAATCTGTTAATACAGATGTGAATGATTTAAACTCGGAAAAGAATCACGTCGTTAAACTCACAAATAACATTGATACTTCTTTCCAAGATAACAAGAAACTATATTTTTTATCTAAAGATCAACAAAAGTCCTTAATGGATAAAGTTGATAAGCAAGAACATCAGTATATCTACAAGATTACATTATTAAACTTTGGCCGTGATCACTCGGGTAAATATTTTACCATTAGTTGTAATCAATATAATGACACCAAATCTATTGTCAGCTATAGATACATTTTACATTATGACAAGAATCAAATTAAGACCTCAAAATATATTGGTAAACGTTCAGCTAAATATCCACCTCAGTTTATTATAGATGGAGTTGTCACTGGTAATGATGGCGTCAAGCAATCCAAATCTTTCATGCAAGAAACTAGGACAGCTATCATTAACTCAAACCTCATTTCTAATAACAGCATTGTTCCTGGTGACTTTAATCAAATTGCAATCAACATTGGTTTGAACAATGAAACTAGTAACAAAGCATTATACTCATTAGCGAAGAATGCTAATTCCAGATTAACTAACTTTGCAGTTACTGGTTATGAATTGTCTGATGTTCCTAGATATAGTCGTATCTACATCAAGCAGATTAATAATGACGTTAATCACTATTATACTTTATCCTATGATCGAAACACTTCAAAATTTACATCCCTTAAGCAAGGTATTATCTCAAATAGATTGACCAACTAAAAAAGCACCCTCATTTACGAGGATGCCTTTTATATTTCCCGGGAAATATTCCGGAAATTATTTCCAAACGTCATTTACGATAATTGTTTGATCACGATCAGGACCAACTGAAATTGTTGCATATTCTACATCTAGTTCTTCTTTTAGAAATTCTAGATAAGCTTTAGCTGCATCTGGCAATTCTTCAATACTTTTCGCTTGAGTGATATCTTCATCCCAACCATTAAATGTCTTGTAAACTGGTTTGCATTTTGCAAGGAAATTCAAGTTAGCTGGATATTCATCGATTTGTTTACCATTGTAATCATATCCTACACAAACTTTTATTTCTTTCAATCCTGTAAGAACATCTAAACAGTTCAATGAGAGATGAGTTACGCCTGAAACATTGCATGAGTGCTTTAATACGACTGTATCTAGCCAACCAACACGTCTAGGTCTATGTGTAACTGTTCCATATTCGTGTCCTGCATCACGCAAGAAATCGCCTGTCTCGTTGTTTTGTTCAGTTGGGAATGGACCAGCACCAACTCTTGATGTATAAGCCTTTACGACACCGATAACTTTGTCGATAAGCGGTGCACCAACACCTGCTCCGGTTGTTACACCACCAGCTGGGTTAGATGAAGTTACATAAGGATATGTTCCGTGATCGATATCAAGCATGATTCCTTGTGCGCCTTCAAATAATACATTCTCGCCAGCTTTTAATTCTTTGTTTAAATATGCTGATGTATCAATTACACGATCTTTTAATTGTTGTCCGAATTCATAGTATGTTTCGAACATGTCATCAAAGTTCATTGGCTCTGCATTGTAAATCTTTGTAAACAATTCGTTCTTTTCGTCCAAATTCTCTTTCAAAAGGTCTCTAAAGATGTCTTTATCAAGGATATCAGCCATTCTGATTCCTACGCGCGCTGATTTGTCCGCATAGGTTGGTCCTATACCTCTATTAGTCGTACCGACCTTAGAATCTCCCTTAGAAGCCTCTTGTAATTTATCTAATTGAATATGATAAGGCATAATCAAGTGGGCACGGTTTGAAATTTTAAGATTTGAAGTATCTACACCTTGATCGTGTAAGCGCTTCAATTCTTCTAATAGTGATTCGATATTTAGAACCACTCCGTTTCCAATCAAACTTACTTTGTCTGGATATAAAATTCCTGATGGAACTGATCTGAGTTTATATACTTTACCGTCAATATTTAATGTATGTCCGGCATTGTCTCCACCTTGATAACGGGCAATGATATTTGCCTCGCCACTAAAGTAATCAGTTATTTTACCTTTACCTTCGTCACCCCATTGGGTACCTACTACTACGACTGTTGTCATATCTTATCCACCTATACTATTAATTTTCGGGAATATTCGCGATTGACGAAAACTTATTGTATGACTTAACAAACAATAGCTTTGCTGTTCCACGCGGACCTGAACGGTTCTTTGCAATTATTACTTCTACTTCACCTACATCTTGATCCTCTTGATCTTGAGGCTCAGAGTCCCCATCCTCATCTTCATTACGATAATAATCGTCACGATAAAGGAAGGAAACAATATCCGCATCCTGCTCGATTGAACCTGATTCACGAATATCTGAAAGCATTGGTCGTTTATCTTGTCGAGCTTCCAGTCCACGACCTAGTTGTGATAGCGCGATTATTGGAACATGTAATTCTTTGGCTAATTTCTTCATATTACGAGAAATTACAGAAACTTCCTGTTGACGGTTCTCTTGTCCAGTACCTTCAATAAGCTGCAAGTAATCAACAACGATTAAATCTAGCTTTCCACTTTCCTTGGCCAAACGCCGACATTTGGAACGGATTTCAGACATCTTAACACCTGGGGTATCGTCAATATACACTTCTGTATTAGATAGACTACCCATGGCAACGACTAAACTGTTCCACTGACTTTCATCTAATTGACCTGTTCTAAGAGCTGTAGCATCAATTGACCCCGTCGAACATAGCATACGGTTTACCAATGACTCCGCACTCATTTCAAGTGAGAACATTGCGACAGTTGCATGGTCTTTAACCGCTGCATTTTCAACAATATTCAAGGCAAAAGCCGTCTTACCAACACCAGGTCGAGCTCCCAAAATAATTAGTTCATCTGGATGCAAACCGGTAGTCATCGCATCTAAATCTTTGTAGCCAGTTGATAGTCCAGTAACATCACTGTCCTGGTCATACAACTTATCAATTTCAGCAAAAGATGATTTAACAACATCGCTGATTTTTCTGAATCCCTTATGGCTACGGTTCTCAGAAACATCCATAATATCACGTTCGGATGCATCAATGATAGAGTCTAAATCTTCGTTTTCGTCGAAACTACGATTAACGATATTTGTTGCAGCACCAATCAAGCTACGTAAAACAGATTTTTGCTTAACGATTCTGGCATAGTATCCGGTATTGGCTGCAGTTGGTACTGCATTAGCTAAGTCAGCAAGATATGAAATCCCACCGACATCTTCCAATTGATTAGCACGATTCAATTCATCTTGAATTGTAACAACATCAACTGGTCCATCATCCCGCTCATTGATAGTAACCATAGCTTGGAATACTAACTGATTGGCATGTTGGTAAAAATCTTCTGGCTCCAAATACTCCATTGCTTCTGTTAGCGCATCTTTGCTCAGAAAAACCGCCCCGAGGACAGCTTGTTCAGCGTCTTTATCGTTCGGCGGTATTCTAGTTATATCATTATTCATTGACTACCTACTTCTTTTCAACAATATGTACTCTGATAACAGCTTCAACTGTATCAAAGATTTTAGCTGGAACGTTTACGAAACCAAGTGCTTTGGCACCCTCTCCTAAACTCATCTTGTGCTTATCAACAGTGATGTCATATTGCTTCTTAAGTTCTTCAGCAATCTTCTTAGTTGTAACTGATCCGAACAAGCGTCCATCTGTACCAGCTTTGGCTGGAATTTCAACGACAGTTTTGTCATCTTCAATTTTAGCCTTAACAACTTTAGCTTCAGCAATTTCAGCTTCGTAATCTTTTTCTTCACGATTTTGTTCAGCTTTTAATTGGGCAATATTTTGCTTATTGGCTTCAATCGCCTTATTATTCTTAATTAAAAAGTTTTGAGCGTAACCTGATGTGACTTCTTTCACCTCACCACGTTTACCCTTTCCTCTTACATCCTCAGTAAAAATAACTTTCACAGTGACAACCTCCGTTTATTTATTATTCATAGTATCTGTTAGCACTTCAACTAATTGGTCCTTAGCTTCAGCAACTGTAGCATCGGAAATTTGTGTAGCAGCATCAGACAAGTGACCACCGCCACCCATCTTCTCCATAATGACTTGTACATTGATTTTACCCAAACTACGGGCAGAAATACCAACTCGACCGTCAGGACGCTTACTAATTACATATGAAGCTTCAACACCATTTAATGATAGCAATGTATCGGCAGCTTGAGCAACTATAACTGGATCATAAGTCTTATCTTCTTCGCCGAAACAAACAGCCATATTATCTCCTACCATCGTAATGGTTTCAATCAAATGATTTCGCTCAATAAATGAATTGATGTTTTCCTTGAGAATTTCTTGGATCAAAGTTTCATCGGCACCAACTGATCTCAAGTAACTGGCAGCATCGAATGTTCTTGTACCAGTTCTAAGTGAGAAGGATTTAGTATCGACGGTAATACCAGCCAACATTGCTGTAGCCTCGATTTTATCAATAGACTTCTTATTCTTAGGTTGATACTCGAGCATCTCTGTAATCAATTCACTAGTAGATGATGCGTATGGTTCGATATAAATCAGCATAGGATTCTCTGGGAATTCTTCACCACGTCTATGGTGATCAATAACCACGATTTTCTCACTGCTTTGGTCAAAAATCTTAGGGTTGATTGAGATGCTTTGTTTCGAGTGATCGACCATAACTATTAGAGTATTCTTCGTGACAATGTTATTGGATTCATCAGATGAAATAATATCTTTGTCAGCTTCAGGATCTTCCTTTTTAATTATGTCGATCAAACGAGCGACATCGGTGTGAAGTGATTTACGATCAACAACAATTTTACATGGAGTGTTATTCATTGCAGCTATTCTACGAATACCCAATGAGGAGCCAATAACATCCATGTCAGGGTGATTGTGACCCATAACTATAACTTGGTCGCTATCTTTCAAAAGCTCTTGTAGTGCTTCACTAATCATACGTGCACGGACTCTAGTTCTCTTTTCCATTGGATCAGTATTACCACCATAGAAACGAGCTTTCTCGCCAATTCCACGTACAACAACTTGGTCACCACCACGACCAAGTGCTAAGTTAAGGTTCTTTTGTGCTTCATCACTTAAAACTGATAAATCATCAACACCATATGAGAATCCCATACTCAATGTTAATGGTACGTTTTGTTGTGATGTATATTCTCGAATGGTATCGAGAACTTTGAAACCATGTTCTTCTGAATCAAACAATTTACCTGAGTATGCAACGATGAAGAAATGGTCATCATCAATTCGCTTCAAAAACATTTTTCCACGTGTAGCCCAGTTAGTTAATTCATTAGTAACGTAGTTGTCCAAATTAGAAATATCACGGTCACTCATTGATTGAGTTATTTCAGCGTAGTTATCTAAATAAACTTGTCCAATAACCGATCTATTATTTTCATAACGATTTTCCATTTCAGAGTATTGAGTGATTTCGAATAAGTAAATCACACGTAACTCTCGTTGGACTTGTACTAAGTAATACTTATGTCCAATCTTGATGGTCTTACTACTACCATGTTCAGAGTCCTCTTCTTCATCAGTAGTGACAAATGAAAGTAGCTCTGGAGAAATGTCAGCAATGTTCATACTATAGATAGGTTCTAATCCGGTTTTCTCGACGAAATAAGGATTAACCCATTGAACTTGTCTGTCAGCATCATAAAGCAAGATACCTAATGGATATTCAACAAAGCTATTGTCAGTACCTCGGTCGATTCGGTATTGCAAATCAGTAGTATATTTACCAGCTTTTTCCCCAAGAAGTAGAAATAAGTATACGAATAGTATTAAGGAGATCACTACTAGTAGCCCTTGGATATAACCACTAACATGACCATGAATAATTCCAACAATAAAAATTGAGATCAACATAACTACCAGCGACGCGGCAGTGAGTTGTGTTGAATGATCAACTCTCGAAAGGAAATATCGAAGGTTAGATTTTATATTTTTCATATCAATACCCCTTTTAATATACCTCCTAATTTTATCACAGCTAGGCCTGTACCTCACTGTTTATTAGTTTTTAATGGCTGACATATATTAATAAGTTAATATGAAAAAGTCCAATAAAAAAAGACCACTCAATGTGGTCTTTTTAATTAGTCTTCTGCAACGAATGGTAGAAGAGCCATAATTCTTGCTCTCTTAATAGCAATAGTTAGTCTTCTTTGGTTCTTTGCACTTGTACCTGTAACACGTCTTGGTAAAATCTTACCACGTTCAGAGATAAATCTCTTCAACAAGTCTGTGTCTTTGTAATCGATGTATTCGATGTGATTAGCAGCGATGAAGTCAACTTTACGTCTTCTACGTCCGCCTCTTCTTTGTTGGGCCATTGTAAGTTCTCCCTTCTTACTAGATTAAAATGGTAAATCATCATCTGAAATATCAATTTGTTTGCCATTATCTGCAAATGGATCACTCATGTTATTTCCAGAATTCTGATTATTATTGGTACCAGTTGAATTGGTACTAGGATTGTTACTTTGATTATTATTTGTTTGATTATTAGCATTATTGCTAAATGGAGACTGGCTATTATTTGGTTGACTTGGAGCTGAACCTTGGTTGCTTTGATTGCCACCATTTGCATTTTCATTTGCAGCTCTTCTATCACTTTCGGATCTAGATTCGAGAAGTGAGAAGTTTTCTACAACAACTTCAGTAACATAAACACGGTTACCTTGTTGGTTTTCATATGAACGTGTTTGCACACGACCATCAACGCCAACTAATGAACCTTTATGAGTGAAGTTAGAAAAGTTTTCAGCAGCTTTTCTCCAAATAACACAGTTAATGAAGTCAGCTTCGCGTTCACCTTGAGCGTTAGTGAACTGTCTGTTAACAGCAACGGTAAATGATGCGACCGCTGCTCCGTTGGCAGTGTATCTAAGTTCGGGATCACGTGTCAGGCGTCCGACTAAAACTACTCGATTAATCATATGTCTGCCTCCTTAAAATGTTTCACGTGAAACAAATTAGTCTTCACGTTTGATAATCATATGACGTAAAACGTTGTCATCAATCTTTGAAAGACGGTCAAATTCACCTAAAGCTGTATCGTCGTCTGTTGTTGCGTTGACAATATGGTAAATACCTTCTTTATAGTTAGCAATTTCATATGCTAAACGTTTCTTTTCCCAGTCTTTGGAATCAATAATCTTTGCACCGTTATCTGTAAGGATCTTGTCGTAACGATCAATAAGAGTCTTCTTAGCCTCTTCTTCGATATCAGGCTTAATGATATATGTAATTTCGTAGCGTGTTTCTGCCATGACTGTGCACCTCCTTATGGTCTAATGGTCCTAGTTAAAGGACAAGGAATATAAATTAACTTAATTTTATACTCACAGTTTATGAGTGTATCATACATCCTCCCTTATTTCTAGTTGAATTTTCGTAAATAAAAAATCGTTTCTGCCTGACGTGTATCCGAACCGATACACTATCAAATTACGCAGAAACGATTTATTTATTTTTTATTCTTCAGGATTGTCTGAGCCTGAATCATTATTGTCTGAGTCATCTTCGTCTGGAGCAGTTTCAGATGAGTCTGTTGAATCTTGTGTTTCTTCATTATTAGTTCCATCTTCAGTATTTGCGCTGTCGTCAGATGATGGAGTTTCAGGAGCATCGGCAGATTCTTCATCGACTTCCTCTTCATCTTCGTGAGCAATTAATGCCATAGTTGAAACGAATGCTTTGTCATCAACCTTGATTAATCT
Organism: Companilactobacillus ginsenosidimutans; assembly: GCF_001050475.1. Lineage (NCBI taxonomy): Bacteria > Bacillati > Bacillota > Bacilli > Lactobacillales > Lactobacillaceae > Companilactobacillus > Companilactobacillus ginsenosidimutans. Next base: position 1,774,439 of record NZ_CP012034.1, read on the forward strand.
AACACCAAGAGTTGCACGACCAGTTTGAGAAACATTTTCTACATCAAATCTGATCATGACACCTGTGTTAGTAACAAGCATGATATCTTCATCCCCACTAACAGCTGCAACACCGGCGATAGGTCCGTTCTTTTCAGTAACGTTGGCAGTCTTGATACCTTTACCACCACGACCTTTAACTGGATATTCAGTTGCTGCAGTTCTCTTACCATAACCATTTTCGGAAATCGTTAAGACTTCTTGATCTGATGAAAGAATTGATGAACCAACTACGTAATCTTCTTCACGCAATTTGATACCACGAACACCAGATGCAGTTCTTCCCATTGGACGAACATCAGTCTCACTAAAGGTTACGGCGTAACCCTTATGTGTTCCGATAAAGATAACTTTGCTACCGTCTGTCATAAAGACGTTGTTAAGCTCATCTTCATCCCTCAATGCAATTGCACGCAGACCTGAATGTCTGATATTGGCGAAGTCATTAACTGCCGTTCTCTTAACTGTTCCATATTTTGTAACAAAGAATAGGAAGGAGTTATCACGATCGACATCCCTACCGACATTGATAATGGTTTGAATCTTCTCACCTTTTTCAATGTTTAATAAGTTTATAACTGGAATACCTTTGGCAGTACGACCATATTCAGGAACCTCGTAACCTTTTGTTCTATAAACTTTACCAGTATTAGTAAAGAACAATAGACGGTCATGTGTTGAGGCATAGATTAGTTGTTCAATGAAGTCATCATCATGAACACCCATACCTTGAATACCACGTCCACCACGGTTTTGAACTCTAAATTCATCGGCAGAAAGACGCTTGATGTATCCATTATGAGTTAGAACAATCAAGATATTTTCTTCTTCGATGAGATCTTCATCTTCGATATTAGTAATTTCACTCGCACGAATTTCAGTACGACGGGGATCACCAAATTTTTCTTGGATATCTAATAATTCATCATAAATGATTTTATCGATACGTTCTGGCTTAGCCAAAATATCTTTGTAATCAGCAATTTTTGCAACTAACTCTTGATATTCGGCTTCGACTTTTTCACGTTCCAAACCTGTCAAACGAACAAGACGCATATCCAAGATAGCTTGTGATTGTTTGTCAGATAGTTTGAAGCTATCCATTAATGTTTGTTTAGCAATAACTGAAGTTTGTGAACCACGGATGATCTTAATTATCTCATCGATGTGATCCAAAGCAATTCTCAATCCCTCGAGAATATGAGCACGAGCTTCAGCACGTTTTAAATCGTATTCTGTTCTTCTACGAATAACTATTTCTTGATGCTTCAAGTATTCCAAAAGGACTTGTTTTAATGAAAGAACTTTTGGAGTCTTGCCAACGATTGCAACCATGTTGATACCATATGAAATTTGTAACTGTGTCAACTTGTAAAGATTATTCAAGATAACTGAAGCTGACATATCACGACGGATATCAATAACGATTCTCATACCTTCACGGTCAGATTCATCATTGAGGTCAGTAATACCTTCAATTTTCTTGTCACGAGCAAGTTCAGCAATTCTTTCAACTAAAGTAGCTTTGTTGACCATATAAGGTAGTTCAGTAACAATAATTTGTTCCGCACCATTCTTCTTATCAACAATATCAACTTTCGCACGTAAGGTAATGGTACCCTTACCTGTTTCATATGCACGTCTGATACCTGAGCGACCCATGATAATACCACCAGTGGCAAAATCAGGTCCAGGCAAAACTTTCATCAATTCTGGAAGTTCAGCATCCTTATTTCTCATCAAAATATGTAATGCATCAATAACTTCTTTCAAGTTATGTGATGGAATATTGGTTGTCATACCAACGGCAATACCAGTTGCTCCATTAACTAGTAAGTTAGGGAATCTGGCAGGTAGGACCATTGGTTCTTTTTCTTCACCATCGTAGTTAGCTACAAGATCAACAGTGTCTTTGTTGATGTCTCGCAACATTTCAACGGCCATCTTACTCATACGAGCTTCGGTATAACGCATAGCAGCAGGTGGATCACCATCAATAGAACCAAAGTTTCCGTGTCCATCAACCAATGGATAGCGATAACTAAAGTCCTGAGCCATTCTTACCATTGCTTCGTAAATAGATGAGTCACCATGGGGGTGATACTTACCCATGATATCCCCGACAGCACGAGCACTCTTTTTGTATGGCTTATCAGGTGTAACACCAAGTTCATTCATACCGTATAAAATACGACGGTGAACTGGCTTTAAACCATCACGTACATCTGGAAGAGCACGAGATACGATAACACTGGCAGCGTAATCAACGAAGGATCTTTTCATGACTTCCGTTAAGTTAACGTCTGAAATTCTTCTATCGTCCATTTAAATTAGTCCCCTCCCCTTAATAGTCAACCTCGGCATAACGAGCATTGTCTTCAATGAATTCTCTTCTTGGAGCAACCTTGTCACCCATTAACATTGAAAAGATTTCGCTAGCTTCGACTGCATCATCGAGTCGAACACGATCTAATCTTCTCTTTTCTGGATCCATAGTTGTTTCCCAGAGTTGTTCAGCATCCATTTCACCAAGACCCTTGTAACGTTGAATCTTTGGTTCTGGTTTTGCTGGAAGTTGAGAAATAAATTCATCTTTTTCTTTATCAGTATCAAGGTATTTCATAATCTTACCTTGGCGAACTTGATACAAAGGTGGCTTGGCGATATAAACATAGCCTGCATCAACAATTGGTCTCATGTATCGATAAAGTAGTGTCAATAGAAGGGTACGAATGTGTGCACCATCGACATCGGCATCGGTCATAATAATAACTTTATGATAACGTGCTTTAGAAATATCGAATTCTTCACCAAAACCAGTTCCCATCGCTGTGAACAAAGTTCTGATTTCTTCATTAGCTAAAATTTTATCCATTGTGGCTTTTTCAACATTCAAAATCTTACCTCTAATAGGTAGGATTGCTTGTGTTAAACGAGATCTACCAGTCTTAGCAGAACCACCGGCAGAATCACCCTCGACGATAAATAATTCTGAAATTTCTGGATCTTTACTTGAATTATCAGCTAATTTACCAGGCAAATTACTGATTTCAAGACCATTTTGTTTTCTGGTAACTTCACGAGCACGTTTAGCAGCAAGTCTAGCTTTAGTTGCTAAAGTACCTTTTTCGATGATCTTCTTGGCAACGCCAGGATTTTCCATCATAAACTTCATGAAGTGTTCACTGAATAAACGATCAGTCGCAGTTCTTGCGTCAGAGTTACCTAATTTAGTCTTAGTCTGACCTTCGAATTGTGGATCTGGATGCTTAACTGAAACAACAGCAGTCATCCCTTCACGAACATCTTCACCGGAAAGTTTTTCATTTTCCTTCATAAGCTTGTTCTTGTGAGCATAGTCGTTAATAACACGTGTCAACGCAGTCTTAAATCCAACTTCGTGAGTACCACCTTCATAGGTGTGAATGTTATTGGCAAAAGTCATCAAGTTAGTGTGATATTCGTCGATATATTGCAAGGCAACTTCAACGGTAATATCATTTTGCATACCTTCAAGGTAAATAGGCTCGTCAAATAAGACATCCTTACCCTTGTCGAGGTATTCAACGTAACTCTTAATACCACCTTCATAGTGGAAAACAAGTTTTTCAGCGGTATCTTTACGTTTGTCAGTAAATGTAAGCTTCAAGCCTTTGTTCAAGAAAGCTAGTTCACGGATTCTTGTAACCAAAGTCTTGTCGTCATAGACAGTTGTTTCGGTAAAAATATCAGGATCCGGAACGAAATGAACTAAGGTACCATGCTCGAATTCTGGAGCAGTACCAGCATCATGCATTGGATTCTTAACTTTACCTTTTTCAAACTCGATGCCATATTTCTTACCGGCACGGGTAACAACAACTTCAAGTGAACTACTCAAGGCGTTAACTACAGAAGCACCAACACCGTGAAGTCCACCAGAAACTTTGTATCCGCCACCGCCGAATTTACCACCGGCGTGAAGGATTGTATAAACAGTTTCAAGAGCTGGCTTACCAGTCTTCTTTTGAATATCAACAGGGATACCACGTCCGTCATCAAAAACTGTGATGGAATTGTCAGGTTCAACAGTTACATCGATTTTTGTAGCGAATCCGGCAAGTGCCTCATCAATACCATTATCGATAATTTCCCAAACAAGATGGTGAAGTCCTTGTGCACTAGTAGATCCAATATACATACCAGGTCTCTTACGAACAGCTTCGAGTCCCTCTAAAACTTGGATTTGACTGGCATCATATTCTTCAGCTTTTTCTTCTTTTGCTTCTAGTTCTTCTTTTCTGCTGTTTTCAGCCATTAAATTTCCTCCTGTTTGATTTTTCCGTCAATAATCGTTAAAACATTAGGATCTTTAATCAAAGTTTGATCAACATCATCAATAGATGTCGTAGTAATGAAAGTTTGGATTTCTGAACCGATTGACGACAACAGTTGAGTTTGTCGTTTTTCGTCCAGCTCTGATAAAACATCATCCAACAACAAAATTGGATAATCCCCTACTTCTTCTTTGATTAACTCAACCTCAGCCAACTTCAGACTCAATGCAACTGAACGTTGCTGTCCCTGAGATCCGAAGTCTTGAACATTTTTATCATTAACTAAGAATTTAATATCATCCCTGTGTGGGCCAAAAAGAGTGACACCACGATGAATTTCTTTGCGATAGTTCTTTTTGAAAGTATCCTTATATAGGTTGTAGATTTCCTCTACACTTTTACCTTCCACGTTAAAAAAACTACTGTAGTGAAGCTGCAAAACTTCTTGGTTATCAGTAATGTTTGCATGAATTTTCTGAATAAAAACTTGCAGCCGCTGCAGAAAAGTTAAACGTGTTTCAGTTACCTCTGCACAATAAGCTGCAAGCTGATCAGATAAAACATCTAAATAGACTAAATCCTTAGTCTCGCGATGTTGTAATTTTTTCAGATAAACATTTCTTTGTTTTAAAACAGATCTAAATTGGCTAACCGTCTTTAGATACTGTGCCGAAATTTGTCCAAATTCCATATCAACAAATTTCCGTCTTACATTCGGATTACCTTTGACGATCGACAAATCCTCTGGTGAGAACAAAACAACGTTCAAATTACCTATATAACTAGACAACTTGCGTTGCTCTAAGTTATTCAACTTAGCTTTCTTACCGGACTTGCTGATGACCAAATTCATCTTCAATCGACTAGAATTATCTTTGATAACCGTACCTGAAATTCTAGCAAAATCACTTCCCCATCTAATTAAATCCTTGTCATTGGATGTTCTATGGCTTCTGGTCAAAGCTAAAAAATACATAGCTTCTAATAAATTCGTCTTGCCTTGTGCATTACGTCCCAAAAAAACATTAATATTAGGCGAAAAATCAATCTTTAAAGATTCATAATTGCGATAATTCTGAAGCTCAAGTTCTTTTACGAACAAGTAATGCTATTCGATTTCAAAAGTCTGACTTTCAGCAACGATAGTATCGCCCTTGTGAAGTTTCTTTCCTCGACGATTTTCAGGCTCGCCGTTTACAGTGATCGAATTTTCTTGTAAGTACCATTTTGCTTGTCCACCAGTACCGATAATACCGACTTCCTTCAAAAACTGTCCAACAGTAATAAATTCGGTCTCAATTGCGATTTTTTGCGACATTTTTAACACCCTTTTTATTAGATTTATCCATTAATGACATATTCTATATTATAGATGTTTTTAAACTAAAAAACAACTTGAAGGCATATTTTGGGCTCTAGGAGCGATTTTCAACTATCTCAGTACTGGGATATTAAAAAAGCCTAAAAAACACGCAGAACAAAAAATACAGCATTAAAATTTCATTTGGTCAAGAAAAAAGACAGGAACCTGACGGTTTCTGTCTTTTTTACAATGTGACGTTGTATTTCGCTTAAAAAAGTTATCCACATGTGGATATTTTTAAAATGTACGAACTGGAGTAATTAATTGAACAAAGGTGTCCTTGTTTTCCATTGGTCTAATGGTAAATGGATGAAGAGCAGATGTAAAACTGATCTCAACTTCAGTGTTTCCACCAAATGAACGAAGTGCATCTTTCAAATAATCTGGATTAAATGAAATATCTAAATCTTCACCTTCAAGGGTTTTAAAGTCGAGTGCTTCTTCAACAGTACCAACTTCAGGTGAATTTCCGAATAGAGTTGCTTTATTGTCAGCAGCTTTAATTACTAACTTGATAACATTATTTCTACTTTCGTGTGAAAGAAGTGAAGCACGTTCAACTGAAGAAAGTAGATTTGATGAATCAAAAGTCAAAGTAGTACTTGAGTCATCAGGAATTAGGCGATCAGTTTCTGGATATCTACCGTCTAACAAACGTGAATAGAACATAACGTTGTCAAAATTGAATAGAACTTGGTTTTCAGAAATTGACATTGAGATTTCTTTAACTGAATCACTGATAGTTCTAACTAATTCAGTCAAACTCTTACCAGGAATGATCAAGTTGTATTCTTCATCACTAGTGATATCAATTTTTCTTTGAGCCAAACGGTGACTATCAGTAGCAACAGATGTTAATCCATCGGCGTTAATAATGAAGTTAACACCAGTAAGCACTGGACGACTTTCTTGATTTGATACAGCAATAACTGTTTGATTAACAACTTCTTTGAACAAATCAGTTGGGAAAATCAATTGGTTTTCTGTAGCAACTTCAGGTAAGTGTGGATAGTTATTAGCGTCTAATCCATTAATAGTAAATTCAGAAACTCCAGATGTAATTAAAGTCTGGTTGTTGTCCAAGACTTCTAAGTTAAAGTTATCCCCAGGTAGCTTTTTAATAATTTCGTTAAAAAATTTAGCTGGTAGAACGATTGATCCTAGACTCTCGATTGTTAAATCGTTGTCTGCATCTTCTTTAGAAATGAATGAAGTAATTGAGATATCTGAATTACTACCTGTGATTGTTAAACCATTTTCAGCAAGATCTAATTTCATACCTGTAAGTATAGGAATTGTCGTCTTACTTGAAATAGCTCGTTGAACATTATTAGTCTGATTAATGAATTTGGTACGGTCAATTGAGAATTTCATTATCTAACTTCCCCTTTTAATTAATTAATATATAGATAGAAGTAGTAGTAGAACCTGTTAATTCTGTGGAAAACTACGTTGGCGCCATGTGACAGTTGAAAAAATGATGTTATTAACAGCTGTGGATAACTCTGTCATTAACTCAAAGTTATACACAATCTAATTTTTCAATTCGTCACGCAATTCTTCGACTGCTTGTTTGACGTCATCATTTTTTGCGGTTAATTCACCTATTTTATCACACGAGTGCATTACTGTCGTATGGTCCTTACCACCGAACTCCATTCCAATTTGTGGAAGTGAACGATCTGTCAATTCTCTAGATAAGTACATAGCGATTTGACGCGGTAAAACAATAGTCTTAACACGTTTCTTACCTTTTAAGTCAGCAATTGAAACATGGTAGTATTTTGCAACTTTATTTTGAATAGTGGTGACAGTTAAACCACCTTTTGCCTTAGACAATTTCAAAGCTTTTAGTGCATCAGCAGCCAAAGCCTTGTTTATATCAGCGTTTCTCATAGTTGAGTATGCCTGAACTCTTAGTAAGGCGCCCTCTAGTTCACGGACGTTAGTACTAATTTGCTCAGCAATGTAAGACAAAGTATCGTTTGGAATTTCTAGATGTTCTGCCTTGGCCTTGTTGCGTAAAATTGCGATACGAGTTTCCAAGTCAGGTGCTGTTATATCAACAGATAAACCCCATTTGAAACGAGAAACTAGACGTTCTTGTAACTTGGGAATTTCATTTGGAAGACGGTCTGAAGTTAAGACGATTTGTTTATTATTTTCGTGAAGACGATTAAATGTGTGGAAAAACTCTTCTTGAGTTCCACGTTTATCTGCGAAAAATTGAACATCATCAATTAATAGCAAATCACAGCTTCGATATTCTTCACGGAATGCATCCTGAGATCCTGATCCAATCGAAACAACCAGGTCATTAGTGAAAGTTTCACTGGTCACGTATTTAACACGGGCTTTTGGATTATTCTTTAACATCTCGTGTCCAATGGCTTGCATTAGATGGGTCTTACCAAGACCTACACCACCATAAATAAATAGCGGATTATAAATTTGACCAGGTTCACCTGCAGCAGCGACGGCAGCAGCATGAGCCATATTATTGGCACCACCAACAATAAATGTGTCAAAAGTATATTTTGGATTCAAATGTGTATTTTCAAATAAATGCGAAGATGAATCAGTATTGTTGCTATCACTATCATTCTGAGGAGCAGGCTCAGACGAATTTTCTGATTCTTTCCTATCTTCTTCAGTTTCGATGATAGGATTCAATTCAGTTCCATTATATTGGTAAGAATCGATCGCAATATTTTTTACATAATTACGTTCCCAATAATCTTTGTGTAATTCTGATTGAACTGAAATATGAATATCGTTGCCATCAATATATAGTGGTTTTGCACTTTCAACCCAGGTTGAATAACTAGTAGAAGTTATTTCCTTTTTGATTTTTGAAGTGAAATAGTTCCAAAACTTTTTTAATTCTTGTGTAGATGAGTCATTTGGTTCCTGCAAAAAGTCCCCTCCAATCTTTGAAATTCTGTATCTATATCTGTGGATAAGTTTTATTTCCCCTAAAAAGACAAATTAAAGTTTATCATTCAATAAAAAAGTTTTCCACAGAACGTATGTTTAATTTATTTTTACTTAACAACTTGTTAAAACAATTGTAAGAATTCTGTGGATTTTTGTTAACAATTCAACTTATTCACAGAGTTTTCCACAGTTATCCACATGAAGAAGTCCTATTCTACTGGGATTAAGACAACTTAACCACCAAATTCCAAAACCTGTGGATAACTAATTCACAGTAAAATTATTCTGCATAAAAGTCTGTTCACGGACCTGTTGATAACTTTGTTAATAACTTTCGTCCACAATTTATCCACAGGCCAAAATGGTTGATAACTTATTAAGGTTTTCCTACTATTTAAGGAAAGACGTAAATTTGCTGTTTAAATTTTTTGACAAACATGATAAACTGTTTAAGCAATTGTCTGGAGAAGTGATAAATTAATTCAGGAGGTTTGATTGATGACAACAAAGAGAACATATCAACCAAAGAAGCGTCATCGCGAACGCGTCCATGGTTTCATGAAACGAATGAGTACAAGTAATGGTCGCAAGGTTCTTGCAAGACGTCGCAAAAAAGGCAGAAAAGTATTATCAGCTTAGTTTTGAAGGATCACTAATTTTTGGTGGTCTTTTTTTATTACAAACTTAAGAGATTAGTCTGGTGACATATGAGAAAAAGCTATCGTATTAAAAAAGAAAATGAGTATCAATATGTCTACTCACAAGGCCATTCTGTCGCAAACCGTAACTTTGTCCTCTATCAAATAGAAAAGCCAGGGCAAAAACACTTTCGCGTTGGTCTTTCTGTAGGTAAGAAAGTTTCACATACAGCTGTAGGACGTAATCGAATCAAAAGATACGTGCGTCAATCTCTATTAGAATTAAAACCTGATTTACCAGCAGAATTGGATTTTCTAATTATCGCGAGAAAGCCATCTGTAAAATTAGATATGTTTGAAACAAAGAAAAACATCGTACATGTTCTAAAGTTAGGTAAAATAATAGAAGACTAAATTAAATTTATAATATGGGTGCAAAAGTGAATAAAAAAAGATTAAGGAAATACATAGGTGTAGCACTGCTTCTGAGTGTTGTTTTAGTGCTGGCCGGTTGTTCAAATCTTAATGAGCCTATTACAAGTCACAGTACTGGTTTTTGGGACCACGTTGTTTTGTGGAACTTCTCAAGATTCATTCTTTGGCTAGGTTCATTAGTAGGTAACAGTTCCGGTTGGGCTATTATCATCTTCACAATTATCATCAGAATTATCTTGTTACCACTTAACTGGTTCCAAATCCGCAGTATGAATAAGCAGATGGAGATTCAGCCTCAAACAAAGGCTCTACAAGAAAAATATTCTGCTAAAGATGCTGACACTCAAGCTAAGTTACGTGAAGAAACTCAGAAATTATATAAAGAGGCCGGGGTTAACCCAGTCGCGGGATGTTTACCATTATTAGTTCAGTTGCCTGTTATGTTTGCTCTTTATCAAGCAATCTACAAGACTTCTGAATTGAGAAATGGTTCATTCCTTTGGATGCAATTAGGTAAGGCCGATCCATACTACATTATGGCTGTCTTGGCTGCCCTACTTACATTTGCTTCAACATATATTTCAAGTTTGTCACAGCCAAACCAAAATGCTACGACAAAGATGATGACATGGATCATGCCACTATTCATCTTCGTTCCCGCATTAACTTTCCCATCAGCTATTACCCTATACTGGGTTGTAACTAACGCGTTCCAAGTTGTCCAGACACTTATTCTTCAAAATCCCTTCAAGTATCGTCGTAAACAACGCGAGAAGGAAGAAAAAGAAAAAGAAAAACAACGTCAAATCCGTCGTGCTAAGAAACGTGCATATAAACGTCGGAAGTAATTGATTGACATTTTCTGTAAATGTCGTTAATATTACCTAGAAATTATTAAATACTGAAAAGTAGTCAAAGTGCTTTTCCGTCCAAGTGGCGGATTATGCACTTTTTTTGTGCCCAAAATTAGGAGGAATCGTTATGCCTAGTACAGTTACTGAATATGATACGATTGCTGCCATCTCTACCCCACCCGGGGAAGGCGGAATTTCTATTGTCCGTGTTTCAGGAGATCAAGCTTTTTCAATCGTCAAAAAAGTGTTCAAAGGCAAGGATTTAGAAAAAGTTGCCAGTCACACTATCAATTATGGCCACATCGTTGATCCAACAACTAACGACTTAGTCGATGAAGTCATGGTATCAGTGATGCATGCCCCAAAAACATTCACACGAGAAGATGTTATTGAAGTTAATACCCACGGTGGAATCGTGCCTACTAATAAAGTTTTACAACTTATTATTGGTGCCGGTGCCCGCATGGCTGAGCCTGGAGAATTCACAAAACGTGCTTTCTTAAATGGCCGAATTGACCTTACTCAAGCGGAATCTGTTATGGATTTGATCCGAGCTAAGACTGATAAAGCTATGCAAGTCGCTGTTAATCAACTTGATGGTAACTTGGAACATTTAATTAGTAGTTTGCGCCAAGAGATCCTGGATGTATTGGCGCAAGTCGAGGTTAATATCGACTATCCGGAGTACGATACTGAACAAATGACTACTAAGATGCTGCTGGAAAAAGCCAAAACAGTCGGCGCAAGTATTGATGAGCTGTTGAAGACTGCTGACAGTGGTGAGATATTGCAACATGGGCTCGCTACGGCAATTATCGGGAAGCCTAATGTTGGTAAGTCTAGTTTGCTTAATCGCCTGCTTGATGAAGATAAGGCCATTGTGACGGATGTTGCAGGTACGACTCGTGATGTAGTTGAGCAATATGTCAATATCGACGGAATTCCTTTGAAGTTGATTGATACTGCTGGTATTCGTGATACTGAGGATAAAGTTGAAAAAATCGGTGTCGAGCGCTCTAAAAAAGCTATCGATAGTGCAGATTTAATCATCTTAGTATTAGATTCAAGTAGAAAACTTGAAGAAGAAGATATTCAATTGCTTGATGCTACAAGTGATAAGCGCCGAATCGTAATTTTTAACAAAAATGATTTGATGCCAGAATTACACCCCGTTGAGGTGTCACAATTGAAGTCCGACGATATTATCTTGATTACTTCCGCTATCAAAAATGACGGTATTGAACAAATTAAGGATACAATCGGCAAGCTATTTAACGCCGGAATCGAAGACAGTAGCAGTGATGTGATCATTACTAGTGCTAGACAAGCTGGCCTTTTGCGCCAAGCTAAGCAAAGTTTAAATGATGTAATCTCAGGAATTGAGGCAGGGATGCCAATTGACCTAGTTCAGATAGATATGACAACTTGTTGGGACAAACTTGGGGAAATCACTGGTGACAGCTACCCAGATGAATTAATTACACAATTGTTCTCACAATTCTGTTTAGGAAAATAGGTGGAAAACGTAAATGGTAGAAGTTAAGGAATTTGATTCAGAAACATATGACGTCATCGTTGTCGGTGCCGGACATGCTGGTTCAGAAGCAGCTCTTGCTGCTGCACGAATGGGTGAAAAAACACTTTTGATCACTATAAATTTAGACATGGTAGCATTTATGCCATGCAATCCTTCAGTTGGTGGTCCCGCTAAAGGTATCGTTGTCCGTGAAGTCGATGCACTTGGTGGTCAAATGGGTAAGAATATCGATAAAACATACATTCAAATGAGAATGTTGAACACTGGTAAAGGCCCTGCCGTTCGTGCGTTACGTGCCCAAGCTGATAAGAACATGTATCACCGTGTGATGAAGGATACTCTGGAACAAGAGCCCAACCTAACATTGCGCCAAGGAATCGTGGAGAAACTTATCGTTGAGGACGGTGTATGTAAAGGTGTTGTTTCTGGAACTGGTGCTAAATATCACGCTAAGACAGTTGTCTTAACAGCTGGTACAGCCTCACGTGGAAAAATTATTATTGGTGAGTTGATGTATTCATCAGGCCCCAATAACTCAATTCCTTCAATCAAGCTTTCAGAAGACTTGGAAAAACATGGCTTCAAGTTAGCTCGATTCAAGACTGGTACACCTCCACGTGTTAACAAGAACACTATCAATTTCGATGAAACAGAAGAACAACCTGGGGATGAAGAACCTAATCATTTCTCATTTGAGACTCCAGATGCTCAATATTTGAAGGATCAAATTTCTTGTTGGATGACATATACCAATGCCAGAACTCACAAGATTATCCGCGATAATCTCGACCGTGCGCCAATGTTTTCAGGTGTCATTGAAGGTGTTGGACCTCGTTACTGCCCTTCTATTGAAGATAAGGTTGTCCGTTTTGCTGACAAGCCTCGTCACCAAATTTTCTTGGAGCCAGAAGGTCGCGATACTCAAGAATATTATGTCGGTGATTTCTCAACTTCAATGCCTGAAGAAATTCAATTAAAGATGGTTCATTCGGTTGCCGGACTTGAAAATGCACAATTGATGCGTCCAGGCTACGCAATTGAATATGATGTTGTTGAACCTTGGCAATTGAAGTTAAACATGGAAACTAAAGTTATTCAAAACCTATTTACTGCTGGTCAAATGAACGGAACTTCTGGATATGAAGAAGCTGCTGGACAAGGAATTATGGCTGGTATTAACGCCGCATTACGTGCCCAAAATAAAGATCCATTCATCTTGCGTCGTGATCAAGCCTATATCGGCGTTATGATTGATGACCTTGTAACGAAGGGTACTAATGAGCCATATCGTCTATTAACTAGTCGTGCTGAGTATCGTTTGATCCTCCGCCACGATAACGCTGACGAAAGATTAACAAAGCTCGGTCATGACTTAGGATTGATTAACGATGACCGTTATGAAAGATTTGTTGATAAGTGGGACGCCGTTACACATGAAATGCATCGTCTTGAAAAAACAATGATTACGCCAAAAATGGCCGAACCATTCTTGAGTTCATTGGGATTGAAAGGCTTAAAAGATGGAATTCTCGCTGATCGTTTCCTAAGAAGACCAGAGGTACATTACGCTGATATCGTTGCCATGATTGGTGAAGGTGGAGCCGATGTTGATCGTCGTGTTAAGGAACAAGTAGAAATTCGAGTTAAATATGACGGCTATATTAAGAAAGAACAAATGAAGATTGACCGTCTTAAGAAGATGGAATCTAAGAAGATTCCAGAACGTCTTGATTATACGAAGGTTAATGGATTGGCAACTGAGGCTGTTCAAAAGCTCAGCAAGATCAATCCAGAAACAATTGCCCAAGCTAGCCGTATTAGTGGTGTTAACCCAGCTGACATTGGTATCTTGAGTGTTTATATTGAACAAGGAAAAATTGCTAAGACAGCAATGTAAAGATTTAGTAGTCGATCATTTTAGTTAAATGATTGACTATTTTTTCGTATAAAGTGATGATTTAATATAAAAAATTATAAAATTACATGTAAAATGTTATGATATATGTATCCGTGGAAAAGCATCCAATCAGCTTTCTCACTATATATTTAGCGAACAAATATCAGATGATCATTTTCAATTTTTTTAGGGGGCAGGATTTATGAAACACAAAATATTGAGCCTATTATTAGCTTTGGCGCTCATATTCCCAGTTCTTGGTAGTTTGTACAGTACAACTGATGCACAAGCAGCCTGGACTGACACAGCACTAAACGTAACAATTCATTCTAGAAATGTTTCAGGTTTATCGATCTATGATGCAAATGGAAATGTGATTCCAAATGCAACTGTAACTCCAAATAAAGACTTTGCATCAACTTCTGCACGTCGTGATACTACAAGTGGTAATGTTTTCTACAAAATTGCTGACAATCAATATTTGAGTTCACAAGAAGTTCTTCCTGGTATTCCAAATCTTGTCGTTAACTCTATTAGCTCTATTGTTACTACTAAGGCTGGAGATACTCCTCTTTATGATGGTAATGGTGTTTTGGTTGATGGTGAGTCAGTTAAGGGTGATGGTTCTTGGTTTACTAACAAACAGGTTATTAATATTGAGAACGGTTCTACTTTTTATCAGATATCACCTAATCGCTATATTAGTTCTGATTATATTACTGGGTATTATGCTGGGTAAGATGGTTTGTGGTTCACTGCCGCATGGATGTTCCGTACGACGGGCGGCGGAACGCCATGGGTTGAAAAGTAGCCAAAGTGCGGTCTACTTTTACAACCCTTCACTAACCTCGCCTTTATGGCCGAGCTAAGTGAAATTTCACGGCTGGCTCGCCCGTCGTACTCCACATCCATGCTGGGGTTGAGTTAATTCAAATACCCCTCCATCTTTTTTTTAGTTGGATGCAGTCATTTGCGGACTCCTGTTTTGGTGGATATTCTTTTCTTTTATTTTTTAAATTTAATGCAGCCATTTGTGTTTTTTATTTGGCTGGTAAAAACAAAAATAGATATCTCTTTGGCCTGTTGGCTTTGAGATATCTATTTTTTTGTATCATTTTGTGTTTTGTTTTATGGATTCCGTTTCGCTTATCCATTTGTTTTGTTGAGTTTAGAGGTTGTCGCCGTTTGCTCTTAATAACTCACCTAATGATGGTTGTTATTTTGTGTCTCATGTTAAGCAATGACGGGTAAGGAGGATTCTAATAATGATAAAATTATTATTTCAACATGTACTGAACTGAATAGGCAACTAGAATGTAAGCCCAAAGGTAATCTGATCCCAAAAACATAGTTGGAATCAGAATAATTAGTGAGCAAATGATTGCAACAATCACAAAGTGGAGTTTTTCATTCATTCTTTTCATCCTTAATGTGAACTATTGCCAACCAGCATTTCCAGTCCATATTCCCGCAAAGTAATTATAATCAAACCAAATCCCACTTTTAGCTGCTCCTGCCACTAAACCGAATCCTGCACAAACTTTAGACACAATAGGTTCTGGAACAAATAATCCATCAATAGCTACTCCTAAACCAAGTTGATGTAGTGTATCTTTTGATAACCAAACTCTTGCATAGTTCCAGTAAAACTTGATATCGGTTTTACCATTTGATCTTGCAATGTTCTGCTTGATTGAGTGGCTTATTCCTTGTCCATCCACTGCGGTAACAGTTCCAATGGTTGAATCTTTTTGAGTTTCCTGAATTTTTTCGTTGGTTAATGCAATGTTCTCTTTTATGTAATCTGCGACTTTTACTGATAATGTATTCAAATATCCTTGACTAACAGAATAACTATTTGAAGCTGAATCAAAAATTACGTGTTTGCTAATCTCTTTGTCCTGTAGTTCTGTATTCTTAATGCTTCTTTCGGTAGGTATCTCGTCAGCCTTAACGTTTATTGCATTTACTGACACACTTCCAACTGTAAGTGCAATTGCTAAACCAACGCCTAATTTCTCAATAGATCTTTTCATAATATCCCCCAAGAATATGTATTTGAAAATCCTGATAGAACCTCAGAGCAATTGTTACAAAAACTGTGAAGTCAATTTATTATTAACTTCGATAATTAGTATATCATTAAAAGTTAAATCAAACTTTAACATTTTTGTAAAGTTTATGTAAATCCAAGCTACATCTTTACCGACAATGTTAATAGGTATAAATAAATGAGTATAGTGAATGAATTTCTTTGGTCTGTTTCATGGCTAATTAGACGTTAAAATTCACATACTTTTTAGATTTTCAGATTAAAGTTCCAATATAAATTTTCAAAACAATCGAATCAAACTAACTCCTGCTATCATGACTAATATTCCAATTATCTGTATTGGCGTTATGGGGTTCTTGTTTGATTCTAATAATCCAAATTGATCTACTAATAGACTTCCGGTCATTTGGCCTACTAAGATTATTACTACTGCTAGGCCAGTTCCTAGGATTGGTACTAGGTAGGTATTTCCGAATACGAACAAGGCTCCTATTATGCCTCCTATCCACATCCACCATGGATTTCCGGTTGTTGATTTTTGTATTTGTAGTTTGGGATGCAGGATTAGGTTTAATACTATTAAGGTCAAGGTTCCTACTAGAAATGAGATGAAGGCTGCTTTTACTGAGGAATTTAGGACTACTCCTAAATGTCCATTGATGGCTGTCTGGGAGGCTCCTAACATTCCTGCTACTATTCCTAACGTTCTCCAGATCCAGAGTCCTTGTGACTTTGGTTCGTCGATGTTTTGTTTGTGGAATTTACGGATTATGGTGTCCATTCCCACGATAAAAATTACTCCTAGGATTACTAAGATTGCTCCGAAGGTTCTTGTGATTGTGAGGGATGCTTGTTTTGATTGGAATAATCCGAAGTTATCTATTACTAGTCCCATGATTATTTGGCCTAATATGGGAAAAATTACCGTCTGTACGCTTCCTAATTTGGGAAACAGTAAGATGTTAGAGGTTAGGTAAATTACGCCTAGGAAGCCTCCTATCCAAATCCATATGGGCTGACTACTAAATAAGTTTGATGAAAAAAATATTGTGTGATTAATAAATAACGTTATTAATGCTAAAAAAATTGTTCCCAAAGCAAACGATGTTAATGATGCTAAAAATGGTGATCCTAATGACACTTTTAGTCTTGCGTTGATGCTGGTTTGCATGGGTAGACCAATTCCGATTATTACGCCAATAATTACTGCTAACATTTTTTCACCTCAATATGTTCAAGTGATTTCAGTATAGCGCAAAAAAAAGACCTCTTGTCGAGGTCTTTTTCTAGTTATCCATACGGATTATTTCGGGATCCTTGGTTACATAATCTCCAACGTGTGCTAAAAATTCTTGGAAATGTGCTGTGCCATTATGTGATTCAACGGCTGCGGCATCCTTCCAGTGTTCGATGATTTCGTATTCATCATCTGTTCCGAGTTTTTTGAAGTGTCCGTAATCTAGGTTACCAGCTTCTGCTAGTGAACCTTGGACTAATTTATCGATAAATGCTTCGTATTCTGATTCTTTTCCTGGTTTAACTGACAAGCTTACGTTAATAACTTTCATGCCACACACTCCTCATTTTAATTGTTAAGTCTAGTATATCGCTTTAATCGTTAATTTTCTCACTAACTTCACGACGTTTTTTCAGAGCGGTTTTTCCATAATATACACCGTAGCAAATTGCGATGAACGGAATCATGTAGAACAGGGCACTACGCTGATTTGGATCGAAGACGATGAGGAAACATGACAGTAAACTCATAATAAAAGCTGCCCATGGCACGACTGGATACCAAGGAGTTTTAAATTTTAATTCGGAAACCTTATGTCCAGACTTAATGAATTGTTTACGAAAATTGATTTCTGACAAGGCAATTGCCATCCAGACGATAACAACTGCTAATCCGGAGATTGATACTAGTACCAAGTAGACAGTCGAAGCTGCTACAACACTGGAAACAAGTGCTAGAATTCCTCCGACCATGCTGACGCATAAAGCTATCATAGGCACATCGTGCGAATTAGTTTTAGCATATTTAAGTGGAATCATGCCTTCATGTGCCAAGGACCATAGCATTCTTGTTGAGGCGTATAGTCCGGAGTTTGCTGCCGACAAGATTGCTGTTAAGACGACGAAGTTCATTAAATCCCCAGCGAAGGGCAGGCCAATACTCTTGAAGACGAGAACAAATGGACTTTGGTTAACACCAGCTTTTTGCCAAGGAATTAAGGCTGACATGACAACGATACTTCCTATAAAGAAGATGACCAATCGGATCAAGGTTGTATGAATTGCACGAGGCAAATTCTTAGCTGGGTCTTTAGTTTCTCCAGCAGTGATACCTATCAGTTCTGTTCCGGAAAAGGCAAAGTTAACTGTTAACATTGTCGTGAAGACGGCATTGAATCCATTGGGAAATAGTCCATCTTTATACAAGTTGGTGAACATTGGAGCATGAGAATAACCTTTAATGTGGATGACTCCGAAGATTGCTAGGAAACCAACTATTATGAAAAGGACAATCGCGATAACTTTTATACTTGAGAACCAGAACTCTGTTTCGGCGAAGAATCTGACTGAAAGAGCGTTTGAAATGAAGATGACTGCCATAAAAGCAGCACTCCAAATCCATGTGGGTGAGTGTGGGAACCATTGTTGCATGATTAATCCAGCAGCAGTGAACTCAGACCCCAAAGCAACGGTCCAAGTTAGCCAATATAAGATAGCTACTGTAAAACCAGTTCCGGGTCCGATGAATTTATCGGCGTAAACGTGGAATGAACCAGTTTCAGGCATGGCAACTGATAATTCACCTAGACATAACATGACTAAATAAACCACGATTGCTCCAATCCCATATGCGAGGATAGTTCCAATTGGTCCTGCCTCGTGGATTGTGTAACCTGAGCTTAGAAAAAGACCAGTACCAATAACTCCACCAAGAGAGATCATTAGCAGGTGGCGAGATTCCATATTTCGTTTTAGTTTAATATGTTCATTGTTTTCATTTTCCACTTACATTCACCCTACTTGAAATTTTAAAATTAAAATACTATTAAAAAAAGTTAATAATGTTTACAATATACTTCATAAAGATTTATCGCAAGACAACATTTTAGACGGAGGAGCGGTGAAAGTGACTGATTTAATTTCAGAAAACCTACAAAATAAAACCGGTTTAGTAATTGATGGTGCCATGGCAACTGAACTAGAGAAGCGTGGAGTTGATACAAACAATGATTTATGGTCAGCGACAGCTTTGATTGAAAATCCAGAAGCTATCACAGCTGTTCATAAAAGTTATTTTCAAGCTGGTGCAGA
Organism: Companilactobacillus ginsenosidimutans; assembly: GCF_001050475.1. Taxonomy (NCBI): domain Bacteria; kingdom Bacillati; phylum Bacillota; class Bacilli; order Lactobacillales; family Lactobacillaceae; genus Companilactobacillus; species Companilactobacillus ginsenosidimutans. The sequence goes on from NZ_CP012034.1 coordinate 1,793,835, forward strand.
CATTGCTATTACAAATACGTACCAAGCTAACATTTCAGAATTCATGAAAATGGGTATGACCAAAAAAGAAGGTCAAGATCTGATAATCAAGGCCGTTAAATTGGCAAATAAGGCAAGAGTCGATTATTTCCGTTTACTACACAAAGAGGATAGGGATGTTAGAGCTGCCCACCCACTAATTGCAGGAAGTGTTGGGCCTTATGGAGCCTATCTGGCAGATGGAAGTGAATATCGAGGAGATTATCAACTTTCAGAAAAAGAGTATTTCGACTTCCATAGATCAAGAATGCAGCTATTAGATAAGGCAGGAGTGGACCTGTTTGCTTTTGAGACACAACCAAACTTTGACGAAACAAAAGCCTTAGCGCATATGTTGAAACTAGATTTTCCAGATCAACACGCATGGATGAGCTTTAGCATCAAGGATCCAGAAACACTCTGTGATGGAACACCGTTACAACAAGCAATTAAGTACTTCAATATTTTTGACCAAATTTCAGCTATTGGGGTAAACTGCACCACATTAGAAAACATCGAACCAGCAATCAAAAATATTCGTGCAGTAACTAAGAAACCAATCGTAGTATATCCAAACAATGGAGATATCTATAATCCAGAAACAAAAACTTGGAAGGCAAATAGACAAGCAGAAACATTTACCGACCTAACACCAAAGTGGCTAGATGCAGGTGCTCAACTAATCGGGGGTGCTGTCGAACAACACCCGAAGACATACAACAAGTAGCAAACTATATCAATAAGTAACCCAATATATAGTGTTTAGACCATACGTTCCCACAATATGTTCCACATGAAACATTGTTAGCAAACTAATCATATAAAACAATCAATATCGCAATATATCATATTTGAAGTATCGATATTTTTCATAATCCAGTATGATTAAAACATAGCGTTATCGATGGTCAGGGGTATTTGCTATCAAACTCTCTCTTCTTTTTTTATTACGAAATATTCCAACTTGACCTAAAACACCCATAAAACAAGGGGTGTTTTTTTATACCATGAATTTGATCCTCAATGACCCGCGGATTAATTACGAAGTAATTAGACGTACTAGTTATGAATGTATTTCTAAACAAACAGAAGAGTAGAGAAAAACATCATCAAGAGTAGAATTTGAACCTAAGTTTCTTGAACTTCATTGAGGCTAAGGTGAGATGTTAATACAAAGAAAATCAGACTAATAAAATAATATTCAACAAAACTAAAGTGAGCAGCCACCCCACACAAAAAGAAGATGTATTGACCAGATATAGCCCGGAGGGCAGGTTCCGCGGGGGCCCAAGCCGTGGCGTTTTCCTTTGCTTGCCAAAGGGCAAGCTTAGTAAAAAACCGAGTTTTGAGATTTTCGTGCACTTCGAAAAGCTCAAAATCGTGTTCACAGCGACCACGGCCCCCGCGGAACCTGACCGCAGGGAGGCAGTGAACCCACTCAACAAAACAACCAAAACAAACACTTGCCTTAGACCACACTCGAAGGTCTACCCTAAAAACAGATAAAAAATAAAAATAATTACCAATCTGGTCTATACAACGCAAACAGCATAGCACCAACAAAAATTCACAAATAAAATGTGAAAAAGTCCAATCTGCCTAATAAATTTCTAATAATTCATTTGACAAATGTAAGCGTTTGAGTTGAAATAATTGTAAAAATAAACTGTTAAGTTACAATGAAAGCGTGACTCAAACACAATTATTATTTTTATTTTTTTAAGATTTAGGAGGAATTAGAATGGCTTACAAAACAGTTAATCCATATAACAATGAGCTTGTGAAATCATACCCTGATGCTACATCCGAGGAGATTGAAAAGGCATTAAGTACGGGACACGCATTATATAAACAATGGCGAGATGAACCAATTGCTGACCGTGCGAAAATTTTGCATAAGATTGCCGACCTCTTGAGAAAAAATGAAGATGAATTGGCAAAGATTGCCACGATTGATATGGGTAAACTTTTGAATGAATCAAAAGGTGAAGTTGAATTGTGTGCTATTATCGCTGACTATTATGCTGACAACGGTGAAGACTTATTGAAACCAACACCAATTTCTACTCAAGCAACTGGTGCTGCTGAAATTCTCCACCAATCAACTGGTGTTTTGATGATGGTTGAACCTTGGAATTTCCCTTATTACCAAATCATGCGTGTGTTTGCACCCAACTTTATCGTTGGTAATCCAATGATTTTGAAACATGCTTCAAATACACCTGGATCAGCTGCAGCTTTTGAAAAGATTGTTAAAGAATCTGGTGCCCCAGATGGTAGTTTGACAAACTTGTTCGCTAGCTACGATCAAGTTAGTGACATCATTGCAGACCAACGTGTTCAAGGTGTTGCACTAACTGGATCAAAACGTGGTGGCCAATCAGTCGCTGCTGTTGCTGGACAAAATTTGAAAAAGAATTCGATGGAATTGGGTGGTTCAGATGCCTTTGTTGTGCTATCTGATGCCGACTTAGATACTGCTGTTGACCTTGCTTGGAGAGTTCGTATCTACAACAATGGTCAAGTATGTACTTCAAACAAGAGATTTATCGTCGCTGATAATTTGTACGATGAATTCTTGGCTAAGTTAAAAGATGCTTTTGCTAAGTTGAAACCAGGCGATCCTATGGATCCTTCAACTACATATGCACCTATGAACTCAGCTCGTGCCAAGGCTAAACTACAAGGTCAAATCGATAAGGCTATTGAGGGCGGCGCAAAAGTTGCCTTCGGAAACGGGCCAGTAGACTTACCTGGTCAGTTTATTCAACCAACGATTTTGACAGATATTTCTAAAGATAACCCTGAATTCTACGACGAATTATTCGGACCAGTTGCTCAAGTATTCAAGGTGGGTAGCGACCAAGAAGCTATTGACCTTGCTAACGACTCTGAGCTTGGCTTGGGTGGTATCGTACTTTCAGGCGACCCTGCACATGGTAGAGCCGTTGCTGCCAAGATTGAAACAGGTATGGTCTTCGTAAACTCATTCCTAGTATCATTGCCAGAGCTTCCATTCGGTGGTGTTAAGGGATCAGGTTACGGCCGTGAAATGAGTCAATTAGGACTCAATGCCTTCGTAAATGACAAGCTTGTCGTAACATCACAGACACCTGACTGGGGAAATCCAGCTGGTGGACTTGCCGTCTTTGGCGGTAAATAATATAAGTAAGCATAATTTATTACTAAACTCGAAATCTGAATGGATTTCGAGTTTTTTTGATTTTATCAAGCTTTATGATGTATCCTTGATGTGAAATGTTAGCAAGCGAAGGGAAGTGTCATTATGGAGATCGACGAATTAATCGATGTACTCTACCGGTTGAAGTTGGCGGACTTGAATATGAGTGAGATGTTCAAATCTCAAACGAACTCTAATTTAACGCGATATGCGATGCTGCTGTACTTGAAGCATGGTGGAGAAATGACACAGACTCACATTCAGAACAAGTTGGAGATCAACAGTTCTGCTATCACTCGCCACTTGAAGAACCTTGAAGAAGAGGGCTTTGTAACACGTGTTCGTAACCCTCAGAATAATCGTGAGGTTATGGTAAATATCACTTCAGCGGCCGAAGGGGAAATTGCTAGTTGTAGCAAAACCCCCGCTGCAAAAAAATTTTTAAAGCTAGTATCTCAAGAATTTACTCCAGCTGAGATTGTTGAACTATCACAATTATTGCAGCGTTTGAGTGATTTAGAACTTAAGTGAGTCTCTACAAAGAGGCTCTATTTTTTTAAAATTGTTTGTGAACATATTTACAAGCAAACGCTTACGTGTTAAGGTTGACCTGTTAACAGTTGACACGTCAATTGAAATATTTGATTAGATAAAATTTTGGGAGATGTAATTATGGATGCTACAAAGAATTTAGTTAACAATGATTTCGCTGATATTATGTTGAACCGTCACTCATATAGAAAATTCAAGAGTGATGTAAAGATTTCTCGAGAAGAGATCTCAGAAATGCTTGAGGAAGCTACTACAGCCCCTTCAGCATGTAACCTTCAATCATGGCACTTTGTTGTTTGTGACAACGCTGAAGGTAAGGAAAAAGCTCATTCAGTTATGATGCCATTCAACTACCCACAGACTGATTCAAGTTCAGTTGTCATTTTCATTTTAGGTGACACACAATCACATTATAAGTATCGTGATGTTTGGAACAAGGCTTGTGACAATGGACAAATCACACCTGAAGAACGTGACAAGGTATTCAAGACATTCTTGCCATTATATGAACATGCTGATCGCCAATTCTTGGAAAAGGATGCAACTATTGATGGTGGTATTATCGCCATGCAATTGATGTTAATCGCCCGTGCCCACGGATACGAAGCAAACCCAATGTCAGGTTACAATTTTGATCAAGTAGCACCAACATTCGGTTTAGACGGTGAGCGTTTTATCCCCGTTACAGCCATTGCTATTGGTAAACCAGATGGTGACTATACTAAGTCTGTACGTTATCCAGTTAATGAAATCACAGACTTTATGTAAAAATTTAGATGGAAAAAGGACGAGATTTTCTCGTCCTTTTTTATTTGGAAAATTTTGCTGAATGTCTATTCTGCATTAAAACCGGGTTTTGAATATATTCAGAATAAATTTTGTAAAACTCATCTAAATCGTTAATGACCTTCATATTTTTGAAATAAGGATCCATATCTTGTACGGATTTGAAAGTTGGTGAATTGGTCTTTAACATGTGTGCTCCGAAATAGTTTGGCATTCCAGCTATTCGGTTGAACAGATCTTTTTTATAGTCTTCAGTAACGTCTAGCCTGTCACTGGATTTGTGGTACGCATACTCAATACCATTATAATCAAATAAAATAATTAAATGAAAGTACATAATTTCCTCCTAGTTAAGTTGTTCGTGTTCATGGCGACTATGTTCCGAATAATTTTGAATCATGTCTTGCGTGTCCCATATTTGCAATTCCCAAGGGAAATGCTTGTTTGAATCTTGAAAGTAGCAGTGTATTGCATGATAGTTTCCATCGTTTCTGTAATAGAACTTATAAAGAATTGAAGATTCCTTTAACCGGTCAAGCAGGTCAAAAATGTCATTATAATCTGGTTCGATGTTGTCTAGTATTATACGAGCGGCAAAAAAATCGTTCAATGTTTTTGATACATATTTGTGTTTGAAAAGATTATGCCTCAATTTACGATTTATCGATTCCCATTTTTTTATTCTGTATCTGAAGTTATATAAAGACTCATATTTTGAAAGTACGTTATTATCTGAACCGAAATAATCTCCCAGATCAGTTAAATATGTTGGCAATGTATGATTGGAAAAATTATCGTCAGATAATGCTTCGTCAATAGTTAGCTTTCTCAAGTTATATATTCCGTCAACAGTTGCATAATAGGACTTTGTAAATTTTAAATATTCATCTTCTAAATCTAAAACCAATTGTTCGATTGTTAATAGTGAGTCATTCAAATGAACTAGCTCCTTCACGTAATTTAATTCGTTAGAATAAATTACGCAAAAACGTCTCAAGTTCTTCCAATAGAATGAGTGTAAATCGTTATATATATTTGGATAATATGCCTATCAATTTACTTGCTAGTCATCAAGATACTTTCTCTTACTTAATTTTTCAAACGTAGAATCAAACTTATCTACGTATTGAAGATAATATTTAAAAAATTCATCCTCACTTTCAATAGGAATTATATTTGTAAGTATTGATCCATAACTTGAACTGAGTGAAATGTTGGACTGTCCGTAGTTAAGTCATGCAATCCGACAGGCTTTCTGTTTTCCACTTGTGAAATTTTATCAAACAGTGATTTTTCGACAGCATCAATATCTGATTGTTTTAAACTCGAAGCATGGTATGCATAAGACTGTTTATCTACATCAATTAATACAATAAAATGCATATATTTTTTCGTCGTTATCAGTCCAATCTTAATGTGCCAAGTATAACAGATATATGTAACGACGTTATGTCAGTGCTGAACGAATTTGAAAAAAACGACTAACAATCTCAGATTGTTAGTCGCCTATTTTTAGTAGTTATTCTTTTTTATATAATCACGTGCCCAAGCTAACATTTTTTCGTCTTCTTCAGCATCTTGTGATGTTAAAATTTTTGGACCATCGTCAGTAATAGCAAGTGTATGCTCGTATTGAGCTGACCAGCTACCATCGGCTGAAACGTAATAGATCCAAGGGTCGTTGACGTCTTTAACTTCACGGTCAGCAATTTCCCATGTTCCTTCGTTGATCATTGGTTCGATGGTAATTGTCATTCCAGCTTTAAGACGTAGTCCCTTGCCTTTTTGACCATAGTGCATAACGTCAGGTTTTTCGTGCATTGTTGGCTGGATTCCATGACCAATTAGGTCACGAACATCGCCATAATCATGTTTGTTTTCTGTGAAGTCTTGGATGGCGAAACCGATGTCACCTAAGCGATTGCCAACGACACTTTGGGCAATTCCTAGGTACAATGACTTTTTAGTAACATCCATCAAGTCTTTTGTTTGTTGACTAGGAGTTCCAACAGCGTAACTCCAGCAAGAATCACTTTCGTAACCATCTTTGTTAACAGTCATATCGACTTTAACGATATCGCCGTCTTTAAGGATTAAATTACGACGTGGAGTACCATGAGCCACTTCATCGTTAACATCGACGCAGGTGGCATATTTATAGCCCTCAAAGCCTTTTTCTGAAGGAGTTGCTCCATGTTCAAGAATATAGTCATTAGCAAAAACTTCAATATCGTATGCTGTCAAACCAGGTTTGATCATGTCGCGAAGTCCCAAGTGAACTCCTGCCAAAACTTTACCAGATTCACGCATACCTTTAATTTCTCGTTCTGATTTTAATGTAATCATAAATAATTGTTTTCCTTCCTAACATAATAATTGTAAACCAAAAAATTGTTATGACAATGGTTTGGTTTATACTTTGAATACAAAATGAGGTGGTGATTGCTTTGAATGATTCAGAATTATTTGCATATCGAATATTCAAACATGGATTGGTGAGTCAGGTGTCTGACATTTTAACCCCATTTACCAGAATAATAGGGATTCAGGCACAAAATCAGCGCGCTGCTGAATTAAATGTGGCACTACAAACCGGTAGTACAATGGAGAAATTGAATAATCTTTATGATTCTGACAAAATTGTGAGAGCTTGGGGACAAAGATGGACGGTCCACTTATTTACCCATGATGACTGGCAGTTGGTGATTAACGCCCGACAAAATGAAAAACTTCCTAATATGTACTTTCGCGGCATTCCTAATGAAATTCATGAAGCGGTTAGTTACATTTCTTCCGTTTTAGAAGACCAAAAAGAGCTAACTCGTGGTGAGTATCAGAAATCAATGATGAGTAAGTTTGACTGGTACAAGGATTGTCCCCACAATACTGATTACACAATTTTTCAAATATTAACAGCTCAAGGAAAGTTGGCCAGCAATCCTCATCATTCACAACAAGGAATGCCATTAATATACCAAGCTGATTTTGTTCGACAGGATCAACTGACTGCCACGACCGAGTTGATTAAGCGATATATTCATGGCTTTGGACCAGCCTCAATCAATGATTTTGTCAAATGGTCTGGGATAAGGATCTCTAATGTAAGACCAGCTTGGGAGAAAGTTGAATCTGAATTTTGTCCTATATTGTGGCGTGACCAAACTTTGTGGATGGATCAAAAGATTGATTCTACTACTTTTGCTGAGATAGAAGAAATGGTTTCTGCTAAAACTGTTATTGCCGCAGGTTTTTGCTCACTAATGACTGGTTATCTGGATAAAAGTTGGTTTGTTGATCCGGATATTCAAAAGAAGATGTGGTCAGTTAATGGGCTTCTCAAAGCACCAATTATTGCGCACGGTAAAGTCGCAGGCAAGTGGAATTACAATTTGACTAATAAAAAGATTAAATTTGAAGTCGAAAAATGGAGCCAATTTAACAGTCGCCAACTGGAACAAAATTTTCATAAGATTGCAAAATTTTTAAATCGAGAATATGACGGTTGTACGGTCATATAATATATTACGGTTTTTTCTTCGGAATCTTCGCAATTATGATACAATTCAAATATAAATATATTTATATTTTTGGGGGAATTTCAATGAAAAAACTAATCTGGTTTGTAGGGATGTTATCGATCGTGCTTCTTGCAGGTTGCTCAAATAACAACTCAAATAGTAGTAATGATAGTGCAACTAAGACTACTAAAACTGAAGAAGCCACTGCGTATCAAAAATTGAGCAGCAATGCTCAAAAGAGTATCAAGTTTAAAGTTATCAAGGGTGAAGAGAACAGCAATAAGAATTATTCTCTTTCTTTGAAGATTCAAAATAAGGGTAACAAGGCTGTTAAATTTGATAAATCTAAATTTATGCTTACGGTTGATGGGGTTAAGAAATTTAGTTCATCAGCCGATGGCAACGTGACAGTTAAAGCAGGAAATTATCTTACCGTTGATGACTTGTTTGAAAATGTTTCTGCTGAAAAATTGGACGGAGTTAAAGTTCAAATTGCATACTTGAATAAGGATGATGTTGTTGCTAGTCCTAAGTTAGAGACCAGTTCAGATAATGACACTGACAGTAATTCTGATGATAGTGCAGCTACTACTCAGGATTCAAATAGTGATCAAAATTCGGGACAAGATAATAGTTCTGCTAATGCTGCTCCTGATACTTCTAATCGTCGTATTGCGGACACTAATGCTGCCGCAGATAGATTTAGAAGAGCACATGGTGACTGGACTGCAGATGATATACAAGCAACTGATAATGGTAGTGGATATACTATTACTGTTAATGGTGAATCTGGTGGTACTGTTGGTTATAACGGTGATGCTACTGATCAGGACGGTAATTACAGTTCTCAAGCAGATGAAGATCGAATTAATAACAGTGGTTATTAATTTTTAACAGTCATTGTTGGTTAATTCTAACCCCGTCGAAATCGACGGGGTTAGAATCCGAACATTAATACAAAAAAAGAGACCTTTCGGTCTCTTTTTGTTTTGGATTTATTTTGTTTGGGGTTCACTGCCATCGGTCGAATACGTTTGCCCCATTTATAGCGGAAACGCGCAAAATCACACTGAGACCTACTGCATAAGTCGTCCAGAGCTGCGGGGGCGTTACGCGCCCCACTCTGCTATGGCCGTCTTATGCTCCGGTCTCAAGGGCGTGTGATTTTGCGCTCTGTTTTTTAAAACTCTGCATTACCTGGTGTTCTAGGGTAAGCAATCACATCTCGAATGTTCTTCATACCTGTTAGGTACATAACAAGTCTTTCGAATCCGATTCCGAAGCCTGAGTGGACTGTGCCGCCGTATTTACGGAGTTCTAGATACCACTTGTATTCGTCTTCGTTTAGTTTCAAGTCTTTGATTTTTTGTTCTAGTAAATCTAGTCTTTCTTCACGTTGTGATCCACCGATTAATTCTCCAATTTCGGGAACTAACAAGTCGGCTGCGGCTACTGTTTTGCCGTCGTCGTTGGCACGCATGTAGAAAGCTTTGATGTCTTTTGGATAGTTTGTTAGGAAAACAGGTTTCTTGAATACTTTTTCACTCAAGTAACGTTCGTGTTCTGATTCAAGATCAAGTCCCCAGCTAACTGGTACGTCGAAGTCTACATCAGCTTTTTCAAGTAAATCGATAGCCTCTGTATATGTAACTTCGGCGAATTTTTCTGAAACAGTGTTTGATAGACGTTCGATTAAGTGTTCATCGATGTTGTCGTTCAAGAATTGAATTTCTTCTTTGGCATTGTCGAACACGTATTGAACAACATATTTAAGCAACTCTTCAGAAACATTGATCTCATCTTGCATGTCAGCAAAAGCCATTTCGGGCTCGATCATCCAGAATTCGGAAGCGTGACGTCCAGTATGAGAGTTCTCTGCTCTAAAAGTTGGTCCAAATGTGTAGACGTTTCTAAGGGCTAGGGCGAATGCCTCAACTTCAAGCTGACCAGAAACAGTCAAGTTCGTTTCCTTTTTGAAAAAGTCTTCGTTGTAGTCGACTGCGCCTTCCTCGTTCTTTGGCACGTTGTTTAAATCCAAAGTTGTCACTTGGAACATCTCACCCGCACCTTCAGCATCTGAGCTGGTAATGATTGGTGTGTGAATGTAGTTGAAACCGTTATGTTGCAAGTATTCGTGGACGGCAAAAGCTGCTAGTGAACGAATTCTGAAAATTGAATAGAATGTGTTTGTTCTTGGACGCAGGTGAGCGATTGTTCTCAAATATTCATAAGTGTGAGCTTTCTTTTGTAAAGGATAGTCGCTGTCTGAAGCGCCTAATTCTTTAACAGAAGTAGCGTGAATTTCAAATGGTTGTTGAGCACCAGGTGTCAAAGCTAGTTCACCAATAACTTCAATAGTAGTGCTAATTGGGAACTTCTTGATGTCATCAAAGTCTTCAAGGTCATTGCTGAAAACAACTTGAACATTCTTCAAGAATGAACCGTCGTTAACCTCAATAAAACCAATTTTCTTTGAACCACGAATAGTTCTGATCCAACCTTCAATGGTGATTTCTTCGCCATCTTTGAATTCTTTAGTAAATAAATCTTTTGCTAAAACTTTTTGCATAATGTATTTATTAATCTCCTAATCTTGAATTTACAATAGGAACATAATTTTAAGAAGATCACGATCTTTGTGACCGCAGGGCACAAAAATAGACCTTCCACTCCCTTGGTTAAAAGGGACGAAAGGTCTTTCCGCGGTACCACCCAAATTGTTTTCATACGAAAACATCTCTACAAGCACAAACATGCTTACTGACTATAACGTGTCAGCTCCGTCAAACCCTACTGTTAGTTCAGGCCGAAGTAAAAAGATGTTATTCGTAAATACCCGCATGTTAAGTTTGCACTGTCCTTAACTCACTGAGAATTGAGTAAATAGTACTTCTTCTTTTTAAAATCCTATGTATTAAGTTAAAAAAAGAATAGCACGTTAATTCAGTAGTTGTAAAGACCAATTTAGGATTTCGACTGTTCAAGAATCTTACCAACACTTTGGGATAAAGCTTTATCCTCTAAATTTTTCAAACGTGTGTCATTCTGTTTTAGGGATGGATCTTGCTTTATCTGGTTTTGAACAACGGAAGCAACTTCTGACTTAATAGTAGCTTGCGTTTTAGGTTCTTTTAGTACCTTACCGGTATGTTTTAACTGATCTTTAGAAAGTGCATGCCAGGATGAAGTCAGATGATACGTAATGGTTTGTGATTTTTGCTGGCCACTATTAGTGATGCCTGTAAACAAGAACTGGTAAAAAGCGCTGTTATAACGATACTTGTTATTGGAAGTTTCTTTGTAAGCATATTTTGGATGGTCGGAGAATACTTTAACAGATTTATGTTTGTTCAAAACTGTATGAACCTCTGATTCTCCAGGCTTCTTAGTAGCATATGCCAGAAACTCAGTTTTACCTTGTTTGATCTTTTCTGTAATCATAATTTGATTGCCCTTGATGTCAGTAACGGGTGCAATTTTTTCAACATGCGATGTTGTGTAAGTGCTAGTACCAAAGTGTTGAGTGGCATCTAATAAGATAAACACTTGGCATAAAAGCATGACGACTAAGGCTGAGATTCCCAGAAAATTGCGTTTTTTAAAAAGAGCCCAGGCTCCTAGAATTGCGAAGATTATTGTCAATAAAATTAACATTATGCCACCTTCTTTTCATGTGTAACACTGAGCCAAAATGCCGGTATGATACCAATTAAAGTTCCAACGGATATCCAAATGAAGGCTTGTGAGTAGGCGGTGTTCATCATTGTTGTTGTAGCAATATTTGTGCCGGTAAAACTGGCGATGACGGCAGCTAACAATGCAGTGGCAACTGACCCCCCAATGTTTTGAACCATCCGAGTTGAGACAGTTGCTTCAGGGATGAGTTTTGTTGGAACATTGCTGTAGCTGTCAGTCATGATAGGGATTATTCCACTTCTGCTCAAGCCTAACAAAAACATGACGGCAACTAACAACCAAGTTGGCGTTGACTTAGTGAAGAATGCGAAGGGGATGGTCGTCAGAAATCCGGCAATGAGAGAAATTATGACAATCCACTTAGCTCCATAATCGTCAGTCAATCTGCCGACAATAGTTCTGGTAACCAGCATGCCAAGTCCCATAGCAATTAAGTAAATCCCTGACCAGATGACTGATAGACCACGGATATTTTGCAAATATAGTGGCAAAACGAACATGACACCATTTGACATTAAACCAGTCATAAACAATAAAATTGCTGAAGCTGAAAATCTAGTGTTGTTGAATAAGGACAGTGGTACTAAAGCTTTTTTCGAATTCTTGAAAGCATAAATAATATAGAAAACTAAACAATCAATTCCAATGAAAATAGGTAATAATACATCCATTTTTCCAAAAACATCATCAGTACTAAAATTGGTAATTCCAATAACTAAACCTGAGAAAAGTCCGACTAGTAAGGCAAATCCGATGAAGTCGAACTTTTTGTCAGACTTGCTGGCATCGAATTTTGGTAGCCACATCATGACACAAAATAGCGCTGCTATGATGACGGGAATGTTGATGTAAAACAACCAGTGCCAATTTAAGAATTTGATGAGGGCACCACCAATCGTTGGTCCGATGATTGGTGCGAAGACAATTGGAAGTCCAACTGTAGCCATCATTTTTCCAAGATTCTTACCTCCTGCAGCGCGAACGATCAGCGTTTGTGCTGCTGAAATTAAGATTCCCGCGGCAGCACCTTGAATAATACGTCCGATCATTAAAGTTGCAACTGAACTTGATATACCTGACATGATGGATCCGACTAAGAATACTACTAGTGAGATTTCAACTAATAACTTTCCCGAAACTTTATCGATTGCCCAGCCGGCAAAGGGGACTGCTAGTCCTAATGCCAAAACGTAGGCGGTTGTAATCCACTGCATTGTGTTCACAGTGGAATTGAGGTCTTTTAAAATAGTGTTGATTCCAATATTAGTCATGGTTGTATCTAGCATTGGCACTATCATTGCTAAAACTAAGATCATGGCGTTCTTCATAGTTGATGAAGTTTTGGTTTTATCAACTGTAGCTTGCGAACTAATTTGTTGAGCCATAATTATTTCTCCTTTTAAGGTACTTGTAGTACTTGAAAAGATAATAGCACGATTTATCTAGTTGTCAACGAATTGTCTCATTACTTGCTATGGCTAACTATCTGACACGTGTTTGGGACTGGTTCTATGTGATATAAAATTTTTTCTAATAAGAATTTATCCGTACCTTAAATAGTTGACATAGCTAATTAAAACATTCACTATAAAGTTAATTAATTTCTTATTTAGAAGGGAACAATTATGGCACAGAGACGTCGTGGTAAAGAGCTTGAGGACGCTATTTTGACTGCTACTTGGCAGTTATTACAGACTACTGGTTACAGTGAAATGACGATGGATGACATTGCGAATACGGCGAAGACTAACAAGAATGCTATTTATCGTCGTTGGAAGACTAAGCTTGAGGTTACGGTTGAGGCAATAAAAAAATTCTCGCCTGTCTCGGAGGTTTTCGCTTCTATGAAAGCTCCGGACAACGGTAATTTGCATGATGACTTGGTTGAATTAATGGATATTCCACTGACTTTGATTAAGCCGATTGGTTTGAAAAATATTAAGGGTGCGCTACGTGATGCTTTACCTAATATTTCGAAGGCAAATGCAATTAATTATCGAAAGATGACTGACAATAATATTTTAACGAAGAGTTTGATGACTATTTTGAAGAATGCCTATCGCCGCAGCGAGATAAAAACTGAGCCGGAGAAATTCACTGATACAGTTAAAAATATGCCAATTATGTTGCTGATATCTCGAATTGTTAGTGAGGAAGATTATGATCAGTCAACTGTCCTATTTTTTGTTGAAAAGATACTAATTCCAGTGTTTGCGGCACAATAATATGATATACAAGAACGTATGTTCGTATAGATAAATACAACGTCAGATATAATGTTATTTTACGTTAATTACGTCACGTTTCATGTGAAACAATGTTTCAGACACTTACAACCTCATGAGGTTTCGGGTGTTACTTTTCGGAAAGGGAGGGTTTTTAAATGAAGCAAGGATCGATTTTTGATGACCAAGTTCAACAAGATAGTCCATTAGCAAATCGTGTTCGCCCAAAAGATTTTGATGGATTCACTGGTCAACAACACTTAATAGGTAAAGGGAAAATTTTGCGTGACTTGATTGAGCAAGATAAGCTGTCATCAATGATATTTTGGGGACCTCCCGGGGTTGGGAAGACAACTCTTGCCGAAATTATTGCTCACAAAACCAAATCTCAGTTTATTACTTTTAGTGCTGTTACTAGTGGTATTAAAGAGATTCGTGAAATTATGGAAGAAGCTGAACAAAACCGTGAAATCGGTGAGCGGACGGTTGTTTTTATTGATGAAATCCATCGATTCAATAAGGCCCAACAAGATGCTTTCTTACCTTTTGTTGAGCGTGGCAGTATTACTTTAATTGGTGCCACGACAGAGAATCCTTCATTTGAAATCAACTCTGCCTTGCTGTCACGTTGCAAGGTGTTTGTTCTCAAACAATTAACTATCGATGATATCGTCGAGCTGCTTCATAATGCCCTCAAAAATCCAGAGGCATTTCCTGATTACAAGGTCGAAATCAGTGAGGATGATATTCGCTCGATTGCAGCATTTGCCAATGGAGATGCCAGAATGGCGTTGAATACTTTGGAAATGGCTGTTTTGAATGGTAATCGTAAAATTGATAAGGTCGAAGTTGAGGCTGGTTCTTTGGAGCAACTCATGAATACCAAATCTTTGCGTTATGACAAAAAGGGCGAGGAACACTACAACATCATTTCAGCTTTGCACAAATCAATGCGTAACAGTGACGTTGACGCTGCTGTTTACTGGTTGTCACGAATGCTTGAAGGTGGAGAAGATCCACTTTATATCGCTCGTCGCCTCGTCAGATTTGCCAGTGAGGATATTGGACTGGCTGACACCAGAGCTTTATCCTTGGCTGTCGAAGTTTTCCAAGCGTGTCAGTTCTTGGGGATGCCTGAATGCAATGTGCATTTGACGGAGTGTGTGATTTATTTGTCGTTGGCTCCGAAGTCGAATGCGGTGTACGAGGCTATTAGTAAGGCGAAATCTGATGTGAAGAAGACTGGGAATGTGCCGGTTCCTTTACAGATTCGCAATGCGCCGACGAAGTTGATGTCTGATTTGAACTACGGTAAGGACTACCAATATGCTCATAATACTGAGGACAAGTTGACGGATATGAAGACGATGCCTCCTGAACTTGAGGGTCACGAGTATTATTTCCCTACTACTCAAGGTAATGAGGATCGTTTCAAGAATCGTTTGGAATACATTAAGGAATGGCACGAAAAGCATGATGAGGATTGATTAAACTATTTGGGGTGGAGACTATGGTTGTCGAAAAATTTGTTAAGACGAAGAAACTCAATATGGCTTACGAGGTGACTGGTCCGGAAGATGGAGAACCGGTTGTTTTGTTACATGGCTGGCCTGACTGCCCACGTACATGGGACGAGGTCTTACCTCATTTGCACAATCGCGGATATCGGACTTATGTACCGACTCTTCGTGGATTTGGTAGCACAAAATTTTTAGATGATGATGCTAGAAGAACTGGTGGGCCATTAGCTTTTGCTGCCGACATTAAGGAATTCATTGATGCCTTAAATTTGGCCCCTGTAAACATCATTGGACAAGATTGGGGTGCAAGTACAGCAATGAACTTAAGTTGTCTGTATGGTACTGATTTGGTTAAATCCGAAGTGGTTTTATCTGAGGGTTGGAAAATATTTGGAAGATTGTCTTTGGAGCAGGTCAAAAATTATTGGTACCAATGGTATATGACGACCCCACAAGGTATGGAATACGTCCGCAAACGTCAAAGTGAGTTTGCTTTATTTATGTGGAAGCAATGGGATCCAAAATATCAAATGACTGCTCAAAAGGCGACTGTATTGACTAGCTATTTCCAAAACCCAGACTGGGCCGAAGTAACACTAGATACTTATCGTCAACGTTGGGGATATGATCCATTTGACGAAGAATACGCTGACCTACAAGCAAGTTTGGATGCTACCTCAGAAATATTTGTGCCAACACTAAATATCATTGGAAAATCTGATTCCTGCACCGATTACAAAATGGCATCCGACATGGGTGACTATTTCACCGGCAGATTCGAGCAACAATTCTGGGATGACGGTGGTCACTTCATTCAACGTGAACGTCCAAGGGATGTGGCACTTGCTGCAGCTGAGTGGTTTAAATAAGATTAATTAGTGACAATATAGTATTAATAGTGTTGAAATCTACGACTATTGGAGGAAATCCATTTTGAATATTCCTGAAGAATTTGATGGTTTTTTAATTTGTCCTGGTTATTCACGAAAACAAATCAATCAATTCAAAAGAATTTTTGCCATGGATAATTTGAATCACATCTCAAAAAAAGAACAGTATCTTCAAATGAGAAAATATTCAAATGATAATCGATCATATTCTCTGGATGTAAGAGTAAATAAGGAGCTTGTTGGTAGATTCTATATTCAAATAGAGTCTGTGAAACTTTCAATTGAGACGTTTCGTATTATTAATAAAAAGTCAGAGGAAATGTTTCGTGAAGAAAGTTTTTACGGTATTAAGGATGAAAATGGGCTTGATCGAATTAATAATTCTATCTATGGAGGGTTTGGATCATATGAACCCTATCCTACAGTTACGGCAAAGGCTGCAGCATTGTGGTATAAAATAGCTACAAACCAGTTTTTTAATAATGGAAATAAACGAACAGCGATGTTGTCCGCAATATATCTATTAGCTGAAAATTATTATACTTTTGATGTTAAAGATGTTAAACGAATGTATGATATTTCATTGGCTGCAGCGAATAATGAAATAAACATTAAGTATATTGAAAGATTTATTAATGGGCATGTATCTTTGGGATATGAGCATATGGAAAATACATTTGAAAACAAAGATTTTGATTCTTTTATATCACTTGAATTTAAAAATTCAGATAGTATACTACATTAATACGAAAGAGGGTTTTAACATGGAAATGCCAGCTAAAAATTTAAAACGTCCTATGTCTGCAAACGAAATAGCAAAACAAGTTTCAACTCGTTTTTCAGGCCAATCCTATAATGATACAACCAAAGTTGAAAAAAATATTACTGAAATGTTAAAGATCCCTGAAATTGCATCAGTGGTTGAAAAACTTTCGAAAATTTAGACAGTAAATAAAGAACAATCCATCTTTGTGATTGTTTTAAAAAGTGGATACATAATAATTAGATAAACCTTATGTAAAAAGCATGTCTCGATGTATTTGAGGCATGCTTTTTGTTCTCGTATTATAATAATTTTCTGCTAATTAAAAATTCTTTCCAGTATGAACCGGACTGTTGATCAAACTCATCGTTAACGTACACATATTTTCGGTGAGGTAAGTGGTCTTTTAATATTCCACCTTCAAAGAATGATTGTTCGCTTACTCGAATCAAGTTAGCTTGATAGTTTGTAACCATTTTATGTTGATGATTGATCGAAAAAAGTAGCAGTATTGTAGCTAAAGCAAAATTTATATGAATAGATTTGATACGAACTTTTGAAAGTGCCACGTGAAAGAACCTAATACCAATTAAGTACATGAAGACATATGGGAAGAAGTATGGCCTGCTACTAATTGGTGATGAAACTAGTAACATTTCTGCTGTAAATACACCCGCCAGTAAATAAAAACTCCACATAACGACATCTTTTTTGAAAAATAAACCAATACAAAGTCCAATAAATACGACAAAAATTATACTTATTATTGCATCCGGATTTGAGATGTGTTTATCTAAATCGTTAAATGTATAAGAATAGCTCATTGGATTTTTTCTTAAATCGTAATTTATGAATAAATAATATAGTGAGAAGAATCCTGTAGAAGCAAGAAGTGGCACTTTAGCAAATACATTCATCTTTGATTTGATAATTATAATTCCGATTGCTACCAAAATAATCATCAATAAAAATAGATTGAAAGTTATTAACCAAAAATGTGTCATATCGGAGTATATTCTCCAAATATCACTTAGATCAGTAGTAGTAGCTCGATAAGTTTGATGGTCGCGATATGAGGGATGTAAAAACATAAGTATGATTGAAAAAATCGACCCCAATAAATATGTTAAGTGAAATGATTTTATGTTTTTTCGTAAAAATAAGACTGTTGCGATACCGATTAGTAATTGAACAATAGTGATTGATTCCATGAAAAGACCGGTAACCAGTCCTAATCCCAATGTTATCCAAGGTAATACTTTGAGTTTTTGAATTTTTTCTCCAGTGTTAAACAGAATTACTAGATAGAAAAGTAATAATGCAATAGGTGGAACGTAATTAACGAAACCTGCATTCCAAACAAGCAAGTTGTTCATAAAAGCGGTTTGCATTGTGAATATGAATAAAAATGACAACCACAGACTTGTATTACTTTTATTAGATAATTGCCAAATACACCAGACCAAGAGTGTCCAGAAAACGGCAAAAACAATCATTGAAATCCAAAGGTGTCTTATGGTCACAATCTCGAAAAGATTTCCTAAATAACGTCCGTTACTGCTGCCACCGTAAATTTCTTGGGGTCCATAGAAAAAATGACGTAAAAGGTAGGCTCCTTTGGGACCATACCAAAAGTAGTCGTCAGCGGACGGTATTACGAAATCACGAAAAATGGCGAAGTAAATAAAATATCCTGCAAAAATAAGCGTATTGAGTATTTGTACTCTTTTAAAGTTAACTTTAACTGTCATAAATGCTAGTTTATCATAGGTCCTAGAGCTATTGTCATTATTAAAAAAGGAATTTTGAAATTAATATATTGATGAATTGTTGAATAAATTATATACCCACACCTATCAATTTAGATGTGGGTATTTTAATCTCCAAAAAAATTTAGTAATTTCCCTTGTTGACATTTGTAGACGATGAGCATATTATCTGTTTATCGATTACAAACGTAAACAGAAAAGTGAGGGGATTCATTTGGCTAAGATTTTAGTACTAGTTATAGGTATTGCGGTGATTGGTTTCATCGTTTGGTGGTTCTTTGGCAAGCATGAGGCCGCTGAAGTTTCAGCTGATGTGACTGAAGATTTGCAGACAATTGACGTTGAGGTCAATGGTGGTTATTCACCTGAAAAGGTCGTTTTGAAAAAGGGTGTGCCAGCGATTCTCAACTTTACCCGCAATGATCAATCAAGCTGTTTGGACCGAGTCGTCTTTTCCGACTTCGGAATCAACCAAGCCTTGCCAATCAATGAAAAAGAAGAAATCAAAATAGATACCAGCAAGCCCGGCGAATATACATGGGCCTGCGGTATGGATATGTTCCATGGGAAATTAATAATTAAATAAGGGGATATTAATCATGACAGAAAACACACAAGAAGCAAAAGTAGAAGTAGCCGGTGGATACAAACCAAACGTCGTAACTTTGAAAAAAGGTATTCCAGCAAAAATTTCATTTACCCGCACTAACGACCAAGGTTGTTTAGATGTCGTACATTCTAAGACACTAGGATTTGAAGAAGAGTTACCTATAAATGTGACTAAAACAGTTGATATACCTACTGACAAAGCAGGAGAATTCGACTTTAGTTGCGGAATGGACATGTTCTTTGGAAAAGTGGTGATTGAATAATGTCGATCACGAAACGTTTTTGGATATCATTAATTTTTTCATTACCAATGTTGGCTAACATGATTATGATGCCAATGGGATTCATGATTCCGGGCGGAGATTGGCTTCAATTATTCTTAACAACCGTAGTAATGGCAGTTTCAGCTGTCCCATTTTGGAAGAGTGCTTGGGCATCGTTCACCAAGCATCACTCAAATATGGATACGTTAGTTGCAATTGGTACACTAGTCGCATACATATATAGTATCTACGCAATGGCAACACACCAACCAGTTTATTTCGAGAGTGCCGCCTTCGTAACAACCTTCGTGCTCCTTGGACAGGTCTTCGAGGAACGTATGAGAAATAATGCATCGGACGCTGTTAGTAAATTGGTCGACTTACAAGCTAAAGAAGCAGATGTCATGCGTGACGGAAAATTCGTCAAACTTCCTTTATCAGAAGTCGTTGTTGGTGACGTTATTCGTGTTAAACCTGGTGAGAAAATTGCAGTCGATGGCGAAATTACTGAAGGAACTTCAACTGTCGACGAATCAATGGTCACAGGCGAAAGCATGCCAGTTGAGAAGAAGTCTGGCGACAAGGTAATTGGATCAACAATCAACAGTAACGGAACGTTCATGTTCAAAGCTGAAAAGGTCGGCGACGACACGATGCTTTCTCAAATTGTTGAACTCGTCAAAAAGGCTCAAAACAGTCACGCTCCGATTCAAAATTTGACCGACAAAGTTTCGGACATCTTCGTCCCAGCGGTCTTAATTATCGCAATTTTAACCTTCATGATTTGGTACGTATTCCTCGGGGCTACATTAGCTAGCTCCCTAATTTTCGCCGTTGCGGTCGTCGTTATCGCCTGTCCTTGTGCACTCGGATTGGCAACTCCAACAGCTTTGATGGTCGGAACTGGTCGTTCTGCCAAAATGGGAATTTTGATCAAAAATGGTGAAGTTCTCGAAGCCGTTAACGACGTCAAAACAGTCGTATTCGACAAGACAGGTACAATCACCGTTGGAAAACCTGAAGTAACTAACGTTATTGGTGATGAAAAAGCTGTTTTAGAGTTAGCCACGGGATTGGAACAATCTTCCGAACAACCTCTAGCTTCAGCAATCGTTAAAAGAGCCGAAGAAAATAAGATTTCTGTGCCGGCTGTAAGTAATTTCCAAGCAATTGAGGGTAAGGGTGTCGAAGCCAAAGTTAACGGACAAAAAGCTTTTGTCGGAAATGACAAATTGCTTGAGGATGTCGAGATTGATTCAGAAATGAAACAACAAGTAACCACCCTTCAAGAAGAAGCAAAAACAGTCGTCTTCGTAGGTATTGATAACAAAGTTATCGGACTAATTGCCATCCAAGACACGCCAAAAGAAACATCAAAAGAAGCTATTGCCGACTTGAAGGCACGTGGCTTGAAGACAGTTATGTTAACTGGAGACAACCAATTAGTCGCTGAAGCAATTGCCAAACAAGTTGGAATCGACGAAGTTATTGCTGACGTTTTACCTAGTGACAAAGCAGATCATGTTAAATCACTACAAGAATCAGGAAAAGTTGCCTTTGTCGGTGATGGTATCAACGATGCACCAGCATTGACGGTCGCAGATGTCGGAATTGCCATGGGTTCAGGGACTGACATTGCCATCGAATCTGGTGGAATCGTCCTCGTTAAAAATGATTTGAGGGATGTTGATAAAGCACTTGCTTTGAGCAAGAAAACTTTCAACCGAATCAAATTGAACTTGTTCTGGGCCTTCATTTACAACGTTTTAGGAATTCCAGTTGCTGCCGGAATTTTCTATGGAATTGGATTGACACTTAGTCCCGAATTAGCAGGACTAGCAATGGCCTTCAGTTCATTGTCAGTTGTAACAAGTTCTATGCTGTTGAACAAAGCTAAAATTACTGCGAAAGTAAAAGCTGCATAGACAAATTAAGACGAAAATCGAACGATTTCCGTCTTTTTTCTTGTATAAAAATGTAAAACATGTTTTACTTTAAGTGTAAAAGATGTTTTACATTTGGTTGATGAGGTTACTATGAAAAATCTAATTAGAGAGAAAAGAAAAGAGCTTAAACTATCACAAGAAGAGTTAGCTAACACGGCTGGTGTTACTCGACAGACTATCAATGCTATTGAAAACGAAAAATATGATCCGTCGTTGAAACTGGCATTCCAGTTGGCAGCAATATTACATATTCGAGTTGATCAGTTATTTATATTTGGAGATGAGCGTGATGACCAATACTAAGAAATATTTTCTAAAAAGAGCAATTATGATTACTTTTATGGCGATTGTTGTGGCCGTATGGTTAATGACGGCGGCGCACAATAATAGTGGGTTATATGTATTTTTGATAATTGTTCTCGCAGTTTACTCCAGTAGGATTAACAAGAAGGCAGGATTGGAGCACACCAACTCATTCAAAACAGATTCTGAGGGTTACTCAATTGGATTAAAACATGACGATGAGCTTGAAGCTAGAAACGCCGCTGTGGCAAGTTTCATCAGCGCACGGATCACTATCACATTTGTAATTCTCATCATGGCTTTAGTGGCAGCTTTTTATAATGGAAAATTTTGGGATTTCTTTGGATTCACGATGGCATCTCAGAACATTTTCAATGCGACAAGTTTTGGAATTTTTGGAGCAGCAATTTTGTTAGTTCAACAATGGAGCTTCTTCTTTGGCTTTAATCATCTAAGTAAATAAAAATCAAATACTGGGGGCACCAATGAGCAGATCAAGAAAGATTATTAGATTCACTTTCTGGACCAATAACCTAATGTACTTCTTTCTAGCATTGATATACATTTTGACCTTTGCAATAAAACTTCAAACAAGTTTCATGTACCTAACACTCGCCACGGTTTTAGGCACAGGAATTGTGATTTATCAGATTCGATATCTCCGAAACAACTTAGGAGTGAAATCTTTAAAAGAACAATATTATTTCGCCGATGATGAGCGAGAAAGAGATATCTCGAATCGAGTTACATCGGAACTGTTTAAATCGATGACTTATGTTTTGGTAGGGATGGTTGCAATCACTGGAGTAGTCGCCAACACCTACAATTTGACGACCAAGCAATTTGGAATCGTAAATGTAGTTATGTTGGTCTTGGCATTGTATTTTTTCAATATGAGATATTACTTGTTGTGGGATAAATATGATATCACGTGAGATTCAATTAGTCTTTTTAAAGAATAAATTATTTAATTTCAATGCGTTATAGCGGACATTATTACGCCAAAGCGTTATAATTTTCCTACAAGGTGGTGGACATTATGGAAGAGAAGTATTCAGAAACAAGCAACCAATCATTGAATCAAGTTATTGTTGAATTAACAGGGTCTAAACCAGACCCAAGGAAATTAGTGTCCACAACAAAGCTATCCAGAAGCACCGTTAATGATGCGTTAAAAAGGCCAATCGTCAAAACCTCTTTTGGTGTAGCGACCAAAATTCTCAAAGCAAATAAGATTTCATTAGACACAGTCGCAGAGCATATAAGTAATAAAAGATTAAATCCCAAAGAAGAAGGACTAAATTTCATTAGGGAAACAAGTTTGGATGATTTAACTATCATGGGGGTAAAGTTTAGTTCGAAAGAAAACTATTGGACTGCACGTGACAACATTATGAATAATATTTATGAAGGATTTCATCCTTCAAAACAAAGTGTAATTAACTCTTATGAATTATTAGAGAAACACGTCCCCGTGGATCAATTAGTTTCAGACTTGTTGAAAGAATACCGTGAAAATTAATGAGTTGGATTGAAGAAACACTTCAACCCAATGGAGTATTAAAAAATAAGTTAGGTATTAGTGATGGCAATAAATTAGCTAAATTAGAATATGAAATCACCACATTGAAAGGTGAATCTATTCTGGTGCCTAGAATACAAAGTATTGACGATTTGAAAAAGATTCATGGATGGCTATTTAAAGATTTGTATGATTGGGCTGGTGAGTTCAGAGAAGGCGATTTTTATAAAGGGAATACTAACTTTTTCCCCCGTTCTAGGTTTTCAATCGCAATTCCTAATTTAGATCAGCAAATCAAGCATATCAATGATACAAAGTATGCTCATAAGTTGTTGTTAATAACAGATTTGGCAAAACTATTAATAGATTTAAATAACTTTCATCCTTTTAGAGAGGGTAACGGCAGAACGCAGAGGAAGTTTATTACTCTGCTAGCTAAACAAAATGGATTGCTTATACATATAACTCCACCATTTGAACAATATGATGACTATATGAAAGCATCAGTAAATGATGACGAAGAGTTAATGGCAAGAGTATTGATCGATTCAATAAAGACAGATGAATAAAATCATCCGTCTTTTTTGTTATCAAAATGAAACTAAATTTGAACGTATTCCGACAATAATTTTTCAAGAAAATGTATCTCATAACGTACAGATAACGATAATGTTGTATTTAGTTTACAAACCACACAATTAGCAAATTTGTCCATTTTCATATGATATATTTATTTTCGCCTACAAGGGGAGGGTATATTACATGAAAAATAAGACAATTAAGAAACGGTATTACACAAGTCTTGCCGTTTTATTCTTAGCGGGAACTGTTATGGCACCTGCTGGGAATGTTTTCGCCGCTACGGTTGATGCCACATCAGCCACTTCCACGAGCGACGTTGACAAAACTCAATACGCCATCGACCAGGTCAAACAAAACGGAAAAGTTACACTCAAAGGTACTGATACCATTGATTTAAGAGCTTTTGCCGCCGCAGTTGATCCTGAAAAAACTGATACAGAAACAGATGCAAATATTGCGTCAGATTTGACTACCACAGAGAAATCTGATGATACAGTAGCTGATAAATCTGCCACGGATGCTGCTGCCACAACATCGGACGTTGATTCGACCGACGAAAAAGCCAGCACAAAAGATGCAACAACTGATTCAACACAAGATTCAAAAACAGACGAAACTAAAACTGATTCAGATGTAGCAACAACCGCCGCTGACAAGACTGAATCAGATACAACTTCAACTGATACTGACGGTTTGCTAGATGTCGACAAAGACACTGACACAACTGGTGATACGGCTGATAACACAACAACAACTGACCCAGTCAAAGAGGCTGATGACAAAGTTGCTGACGTAATCAACAAGCCAAACGTTACTGCTACTGATAGTGACAAGCTATCAATGGAAGATATCGACAACGCTTCACCCAAAACTTACAAAACTTTCTTAGGAAAGATTGCTGGTTTTATCGATGATAAAGTTACCGATGTGACTTCGAGCGTCGCAGCGGCATTGGGTTACCCATTGTTGTTCAGTCGCTTTGGTACACAAGCTTTGTCAGATTTCAGAACTCTTTTGAACCCTAGCCGTTATGATGTTTCAAACACATGGACAGACTTGGATTCACAATATGATCCAACTAACAGTGAGGCATATTACACTGTTGCTCAAAATTGGTGGAACACTGAAGCTGTTAAACAAGATGTTTCAGTTCCTTATTACAACAACGCCAATAAAGAAATTCGCGCCACATATGTCGCACACCCAGATTCAAAGAAAACAGTTATCATCGGTCAAGGTTGGACAGAGCGTCCCGACTGGATCGGTGTAGTTTCAAAAGTTTGGTACGACATGGGTTACAACGTGTTGATGCCAAGTCAACGTGGTCAATTTGCCAGTGATGGTAATTTGCTCTCATTCGGTTATTACGACAAAACTGACTGGAAGAGTCTAGTTGATAAAGTTAATACAATGAATGGTGATGACGGTGAAATCGTCTTTTATGGACAATCTTTAGGTGCTAACACTGCACTTGAAGCCGCCTCTGAAGAAGGTTTGGCTCCGAATGTTAAAGCCGTTGTGGCTGATGCTGGATACTCAACATTGCCAGCTTTAGGTGCATCACTTTACAACAAGGCGTTATCAACAGTTAACAGCCCATTAGGTAAATTGATCATTCCAATTCATTTCGATAACATTCCATTTTTGCCATATGACAAAATTATGAAGAGTGTAAATAAGATTAATAAATTCCTTCAAGGCTTCAGTTTAGATGATGTTTCAGGTATCGTGTCAGCCGCAAAGACTACACTACCTGCTTACTTTATTACTACTGAAGATGATGCATTTATTCCTGATTCTCAAAGTGTTGCCATGTATAATGCTAACAACTCGGCTATTAAGAAGTTGTGGGTATTGGATGGTAATGTTGGTGGACATGCTTCTGCTAACAACGCTGTTAACGAGTATCAAGCTAATATTCAAGCATTTATTGACGAGGTTAATAAGGCTAATAATTTGAAGGTTAATGTTGAAGTTACTAATGCAGATGCTAAAACTGCAGCGGTAGCCTAAACATTTAGTTTCGGATGTTCACTGCTGCACTACGGTAAGGTTCGCTGGGTGTCGTGGTCGCTGTGAACACGATTCCAAGCCTTCCCAGGTTCGGGGAAGTCTTGGAACTCGGTTTTGTCCTAACCCTGCCCGATGGCAGGCTAACGACAACTCCACGGCTTGGACACCCAGCGAACCTTACCTCCGTGCGGGGTTAACATTTAAACTTATAGTCTAGTGCAGTCTCACTTCTTTTCGGAGTGGGGCTGTTTTTTTTCTGTTGTTTATTGATAATGTGCTCATATTACAAGGTGATAATATTGTAATATGCACACGACTTCTATATTGAAATCTTGATTTTGTGGAAAAAAGAGGGAAAGTGGCGAAAACCGCCACTTTCCCTCTTTTCTTATACTTCTTCAATAACCATAAACACCTCTGGCACTTCATTATTAACCAAAGCAAATAGATCCATATTTTTATCCATAATACTTTCAAAATCCTTAATATCAGCTTTTAGCAATATCTTAAATGTCACATCCATTCCCAATACCGTTGTTTGAAATGTGTCTCCTACTTCCAATCCTTTGATTGATTTTGCAAAGGCAAATTTGTATCCTTCTTCGTTTGGTACGAATAGCTTTACGTCTAGTTTCATAATCTTACTCCTTCTGTCTTTTGACTTCAGGAGTTTGCTGACAAAAACGAAGTTTTTGCGAAGGGTTTGAACTTGGGTTACCGAATTTGGCGTTTATTTGAATTTTCATATTTTATATGAAAATTCAAATGATTATATATCCTCTATGTATGCTACGATTTTGTCACAACATAATAGGAGGATTTCTTATGAAGAACATTGCTGTATATTGCGGTGCATCTGAAGGTAACGACGATGCTTATCGTGATGCTACGATTGAATTGGCTCACTGGTTAGTTGATAACGATTTGAACTTGGTATACGGCGGTGGGGGCGTTGGCTTAATGGGTCTTTTAGCCTCTGAAGTTCTTGCTCGTGGCGGAAAAGTTATCGGGATTATGCCAAAGGAATTGGTTGACCGTGGAGCTTCGTATGACGGACTAACTGATCTTCGTATCGTTGAAAATATGTCCGAGCGAAAAGAAATGATGTTAGAGTTGTCAGACGGCTGTATTGCATTACCCGGTGGTCCAGGAACACTCGAAGAAATCATCGAAGCATTCTCATGGGCACGATTGGGTGATAATAATAATCCATGCGTCATGTACAATGTCCAAGGATATTATGATGACCTAAAGCATATGTTTGATTTAATGACAGACAAAGGTTTCCTAACACGAAAAGATCGTTCTAAATTATTCTTCTCAAACTCATTAGAAAATATCGGAACATTCATGAGTTGCTACATTCCACCAAAGATTCGTGAATATGCTAAATAGCTTTTTATTTTAAAACTTGATTTCAGTAAATATATGTTTGCTTTCTTCCACAATTTAATCTTATTCAACAATCTGAACTTAAAATGGGTGTATATATTATGCTTTGCATATATAATGAAAGTACAATATTTCATTCAATGGTGGTGATTTTATGGGAAAAATTTTAGGAACATATAAAGCTAAAATGAGCGGAAATTCATTAAGTATTGCTATTCCAAAAGATAGTGGAATTAAAGAAAATCAGGAGTTGATGGTTATTCAAGAAAAAAATGGTGATTTATTATATTCAACTTCTCATAAAAATCCGTGGAATGGTATGAAACCATATGATTTCAAAAAAGATGTTGAGGATTTCGAATTTGATTTAGATTCAAAAGCCAAGGGGCGGGAGAAAATGTAAATGGATTATCCTCAACAAGGAAGCATTATCTTTATTGATAGTGAGCCACATGCTGGACATGAAATTGGTGGACATGACTCGAGATCGGGAAATATTAGACGTCCAATGATCGTACTATCTTCAACAAAATATAACCAGAAAACTGGATTTGTCTGTGGGATGTTAATAACCTCTAGAGATAGATCAGGAGCACCTGAACATTTATATTCGAAGATACTTGATATGAGCAGTGGAGTGAAAGGAACTATAATTAAGTGGTATTTACCATCTTATGATTACCGCGCGAGACATGGGCAAGTAGTAGGGAAAGTTTCTTGGCGAATGCTTAAGGAATTACTGATGTCTGCACGAGATATTTATGAAATGTAAAACAATTAAAAAGGGGCACCCAACCGATGAATAACAGTCGATTGAGTGCCCTTTATATTTTTGATTGAAAAAATCGAGTTTTAATCATTAAGTGATCAACAACAAATATGCAATAAAACAAAAATAGAATGAACCTACTTTACACATCATAAAAACAATCCAGCAAATAAACCAGCCGGAAGGAGCAAGAAATTTAGGTAGCAGTGAAAGTGGCGTTAGGGCGAGAGCCCTAACACCACGGGACGACTTTTGAAATTTGAGCGTACTTCTCAAAGTTCAAAATCGAGGTTATAGACCGCACTGAGGCTATAACCGTTCCCCACAGGAACCTAAATTTTCTTGTTCCTGGAGGCGGCATATTTCACCGGAAACCTCCATTCTACAGATAATACTTCACTAAATTGGAAAGCTGAGTTTTATCCATAAACCCACCCAATCGGTAAACCAACTCGCCATCTTTCTCAATAATCAGAGAAGGCGCAGTCAAAATATCATACTTCTTAGCAAGCTCAGGATTTTCATCAGCATTAATCTCATAAAAATTAATCCGATCACCATACTCGTCAGCAATCTTAGTAATAATTGGCTTCTCCATATAGCATTGAGGACACCATTCATTGCTGAAGCTGAGAATGTTGACACCACGATTATTTCGGTTTTTAAAAGTAGATTCAGTCAAAGGTTCAATCATATTAATAACTCGATTCTCTAAATAATATTTAATATTAATATGTTAATACAAGTGCTGACATAAATCTTGTTTGGTGCCCGCAACTATTTTTTTATTGCACCCAGAATCATCGCCAGAACAATAAAAATTACCAAGAATACAACAAATGACCACATAATAAATTTTACAGTCGGAGTCTTAGTATCCTTATTTCCAAATGTTTTCGATAAAGTATAAATAAACGCAGCAAAAATCGAATAAGCAAATCCCCCAGCAATACCAGCTGCCAAGTAATCTGAGACATTCAAAACCATCCCAACAATTACAATAATAAGTAGAACGATATCCGGCACTAAAATCAGAGTATCTTTCTTTATCATGATCATATCCCCCTAGAATTTGTCTCAAGTGTATCATGTGGACCAAGATATTATGAACAAGGATGACAATAAAACATGGTTTACTACAAAATATCATTCGAAAATAACAGCCGGAGGGAGCAAGAAATTTAGGTAGCAGTGAAAGTGTAGTTAGGGCTTTAGCCCTTACACCACGGGACGAATATGAAATTTGAGCGATTTTCTCAAAGTTCATATTCGAGGCTAGAGACCGCACTGAGGCTCTAACCGTTCCCCACAGCAACCTAAATTTTCTTGCTCCTGGAGGCGGCAGTGAACTCAATTTAAATGAGCTATATAATTGAAATGTATTTAATATGCTTTACAATGTACATGAGGTGACTAACATGTTAAATAAAGATACGACCATGACCTTCAGAATCAATAAAGACTTAAAAGAACGAACATCAAAGGTGAGCGAGGATATGGGAATGGATTTATCCACTGCAATTACCATGTTTCTCGTTCGATTAGACAAGGATCATGAATTACCATTCAAGCCGTCGACCAAAACCGAGTTAGAGATGGCAATTGAGGACATAAAAAAAGGCAACATCAGTAAGGCGCACACTAATCATGAAGAATTAATTAAAGATCTTACTGATGGCCAAGATAAAGAATAGAGTACGCTATACGAAATATTTCAAAAGATTCAAGAAGATCTTGTGTTGATATTAGCCGATACAGGTTCGCATTCTAAATTATAAAAATAATGTTTGATTTACATTCAGGGGCTCAAATGTCCCTATTTTTTTTACTAATTTTTAAGTTCCTGTATACTTAGAATCAAATATAAAGGGGGCGGTGTGATGTTAGAAATTGAGCACATTTCTAAGAACTTTGGGGATGTTCAGGCACTTAATGATGTAAGTTTTACAGTCCATGATGGTGAGATCATGGGACTTATCGGACAAAATGGTGCAGGGAAGTCGACTACTTTTCACAGTATTTTGAATTTCCTAAATTATGACGGGAAAATTCTTTGGAACGGGAATCCAATTACTGAGGATGTTTTTGACCAAATCGGTTACTTACCAGAGGAACGAAGTCTGATGCCCAAGATGACGATTGAACAACAAATCGTTTATTTAGCAAGTCTCAAAGGCAAAACTTCCAAGGAAATCAAGCCACAAATCGATGCTTGGATGGAGAAATTTGCCGTCAAAGGAAAGCGTTCCGACAAGATTAAGGACCTCTCAAAAGGTAACCAGCAAAAAGTTCAACTAATTTGTACACTCATTCATCAGCCGTCACTCATAATTTTGGATGAGCCTTTCAGTGGACTCGATCCAGTTAATTCGGATCTTTTGAAAAAAGCTGTTGTTGAGGCTCAGTCAAATGGTGCGTCAATCATCTTTTCTAGTCACGATATGTCTAACGTCGAGGAAGTCTGTGACTCATTGGTCATGCTTCGTACTGGAGAAGTGGTGCTGAACGGCGGTATCGACGATGTTCGTAATCATTTTGGGAAGACCGAATTGTATGTGACAACTAATTGGTCAGTTGAGAAGCTTGGGCAGTTGGAGCACGTTAACCAAGTTGAACATCAACATGCTAACCACTATATGTTGAAACTAGATGATGAGTCAGCTGGACCATCAATTTTCGACAAATTAACTGATGGCCATTACATTGAGGAATTTAGTCAGAGACCACCTACTTTGGACGAAATTTTTAGAATGAAAGTGGGTGAGGTTCATGCGTAAATTTTGGATTGTGGCTGGTCAAACCTACTTGCGACAAGTTAAGTCGTGGAGCTTTGTGATGCTTGTTCTGATGCCGTTTATCTTTGCAGGGGTCGGATTTGGGATTGGTTACATTGGTGCAAATTCCGGTAGTGATCACGATAAGATTGCGGTTATTAGTTCTGAAGACAGTCTGCGTGAGCAATATATCAGGCAGAATAAAGACGATGTGAACAAGGTTTACACTTCTGAAACTGCCGCCAGTAAAGCCTTAAAAGGTGACAAAATCGCTGGATACCTAGTTTTGAGTACAAGTGCTACTAAAATTAAGGCTGAGTACTACGGAAATGACGATATTAGTGGTGACATGAAGAGCCACGTTAATTTGTACTTGAATCAGGTACAACAAGGTTTGAACGTTAAGAATTCACAGATGACTGGAACTCAGTTAGCAACTCTGCAGAATAAATATTCCTTCGACCAGCACATCAAAAAGGATACTGGTAAATCTAATACCGCCAAACAAATTTCATTCTGGATCTTGGTCGTTATGGTCTACATGATTTTGATTAGCTACTCGACGATTACGGCACAAGAAATTGCCTCTGAAAAAGGTACCAAGATTATGGAGATTATATTCTCAAGTACCAGCGCTGTGAAATATTTTATAGGTAAAATCACCGGAGTAATGCTAGTTATTTTGACGCAGATTCTTGTTTATATCATCGGTGGAAAGCTTGGTCTGATGTATGCTCAGCAAGCAAGTGCCACAAAGGATTTCATGCATCAATATGGCTCACTGGTCAACGACATAGTTCATAATCTATTGAATGTTAACTTGCTATTCCTACTTCTTGGGGTAGTCATGTACACGATTCTAGCAGCGTTAAGTGGCGCCTTGGTCTCCAAAGCAGAAGATGCGTCGAAGGCAGCACAGCCGTCAATAATGCTTAGTATTCTAGCGTTCTTTGCGACGTTCCCATTCCAGAATAATGTCGATGCGGTATTTGTAAAAGTATGTTCCTACGTACCATTTTTGTCGTCTTACTTTATGCCAATGAGAATCATCAATAATAATGCCAGCCCAGTCGAAGTTATGATTTCACTGGTAATTTTAATTGCGACAATAATTTTATCCTCATATTACATTGGAAAAATGTATAAGGGTCTTATGCTTCAAACAGATAGTGGCGGATTTATTAGTAGTTTAAAAGCGGGAATTCGCTATAAATAACCCCTGTTAATAAAGGAATATTGTTTCTTGATATATCCGAGTATTTAGTTAGCTTGCGACATTGCTGATGTGCTAAACTGGCGAAAAATACCAGTATTGGAGACACGATTGACAGTTGCATATAAATTAATTAAATTTCTTTCCATCGCATTATTTGGTCTGCTGATTGTTGGTTGTTCTCGTGAAGCAAGTGGAGTTTCAGGTGCTCATTTTAGTGCGCCCGCAAAATTGACTTTTTCATTCAAACCGGGTTTACCCAAAGAAATACAAGGGACTTATTATCGATCAGAATTATCCTCTGGTAAGTTCTCCGACGATGAATTTTATAAATTGTCGATTGATAAAAATGACGTTTTTATCAAAAAGTATGGTGTCAAAGGAACCCAGTCTGAGGGGACTAAGTTATATTCCCACAAGATTTCTAAAGGGGTTTATATTATTCAAGATTATTGGGATCGCTACAACAAAGTCATCCTAACTAAGTCAGGTAATATTGAAATTTCCCATGAATTCAATCGTTATGACGACGCCGTCAATTCAGAAGATATGACTGAATTTTATCATCATAAACCAGATGTCACTTTTGGATTATCACCTTCAGATTTGGATAATACTTATTACACATCAGACGATGATTTTACTCGATATTATGATTTTGATGTTGCAGGTAGTAACTATGCTTCATATGTATTGTGGCAAATCAACCCGGATGGGACCGAGTCGATTATGGAACGATACAATCATTTGGTTGCCAAAAAGGGTCGCTATAATTTGTTCAACGACGACGGAAATGATGAAAAATATACTACCTTGAGTAAGATTGGTAAGGACAAACTCCAAGATGCTGAAACCGGAGAGACTTTCACTCTATATAAGGGTAAAGGATCACCAAAAGAGCAGGCTTGGGATTTGTTGCATGTACAGATGAAACCACCTGTGATAGAAAAATAGAGAATTTGTGTAAGAGAGCTGAAATAGCTCTCTTTTTTTACAATCATTTTCATTTATCGAAAGTGATAAAATGATAATAATAGATTTAAGTAGGGGGAATTTTTGTGCAGGGGTTACTTTTAGTAAATTTAGGTTCACCAGACTCTCCGGAAACCAAAGACGTTAAGAGCTATTTAAAAGAATTCTTAAGTGATCAAAATGTAGTTGAGATGCCAAAGGCAGTTTGGCAACCAATTTTGAAAGGAATTGTTTTACCAATGAGATCTTGGCGTTCAGCTACTTTTTACAAGCACTCTTGGACAAAAAGTGGTTCGCCATTAATTGTCTACACGCAAATAATCACTAATCAGGTACAAGCACTTTTGCCGGACTGGAATGTCAAAATGGCAATGACTTATAAGCATCCTGATATTGTTGAGACTCTGCAACAGATGAAACAAGACGGCTGCGACAACATAATATTGTTGCCACTATTTCCGCAGTACACACAGAGCACGACTAAATCGATAATCGAACAAGCTGAGTCCGCCAATGTCGACTTGACCATCATTAAAGATTTTTACCAAGAGCCTGTGTATCAAAAAATTCTGGCTGCTAAAATTCAGGAGTCGTGGGATCAGGGGAATTACGACGAGTTGCTAATTAGCTATCATAGTATTCCTACAGCTATGGTAAAACATGGTGACCCGTATCTTACTGAGTGTGCTGACACCACAAACGCGGTCTCAAAACAGCTTAATATTCCCGATGACAAAATCAAAATGGTCTTTCAATCTAAATTTGGTCCGATGCCTTGGCTGAAGCCTTATTTGAAAAATACTCTGATGCAGGAGGTCCAACTGGGTGTGCGTAAGATTTTGATTGCAACACCTTCATTTGTTGCAGACTGTCTGGAGACACTGGAAGAGGATTATGTTCAAAACTATCAGACTTTCAAAGCCAGTGGTGGGGATGTATTCCAGTTAGTTCCACCCATGAATGATGACAAAAGGTTTAGTCAGTTTCTGGCAGATCTTGCGGTTAGAAATGAGGTTCAATAATGACCGATGTTAAAAAGAGCCTCGATGACATCAATGAGAGTGTTAAAGTTCCCAGTGTCTACGAAAGCTCATTTGTTCAGAAATTTTTAGCATACAGTGGGCCGGGTGCCTTGGTGGCTGTTGGATACATGGATCCGGGAAACTGGTTGACATCGTTGTCAGGTGGTAGCCAATATCGATACGAGTTACTGTCGGTATTGCTCATTTCAATTATCGTGGCGATGTTCATGCAGTCACTCTCTATAAAACTTGGAGTGGTCGCACGGCAAGATTTAGCTCAAGCAATTGCTTTAAAAGTACCGAAGTCCGTCCGCTATTTTCTTTGGATTTTAAATGAAATAGCAATGATGGCGACTGATTTAACCGGAGTGGTCGGAACAGCAATTGCCTTGAGATTATTGTTCGGATTACCACTGGTTTATGGAATTTTGCTGACAGTATTCGATGTCCTTATCGTCCTACTATTCCTTCGATTTGGAATAAGGAGAATTGAGTTCATCGTTTTGTCAGCAATTCTAATAGTCGGAGTGATTTTTGGAATTGAAGTATTTCGTGCGCATCCACCAATTGTCAGAATCTTACAAGGCGTCATACCGACGGCAGATATTTTCCAAAATCACCAGAAGTTGGTTATCAGTTTAGGAATAATGGGTGCCACAATTATGCCTCACAATATTTATTTACACTCATCCTTGGCCCAAAGCAGACGCTATGATTACAATAATCCTGCTCAAGTGAATGAAGCATTGAGATTTGCCAACTGGGATTCAAATGTTCATCTAATCGCAGCCTTCATTATCAACGCCTTGTTATTAGTACTCGGGGGCACACTATTTTTCCATACCAACGGACAGCTAGCAAGCTTTCAAAACGTATTCGATGGCCTGAAAAAT
Organism: Companilactobacillus ginsenosidimutans; assembly: GCF_001050475.1. Lineage (NCBI taxonomy): Bacteria > Bacillati > Bacillota > Bacilli > Lactobacillales > Lactobacillaceae > Companilactobacillus > Companilactobacillus ginsenosidimutans. Next base: position 1,829,026 of record NZ_CP012034.1, read on the forward strand.
ACAAATATCGTCGGCACCCTAGCCAGCCCCGCAATGAGTTGGATGTTTGCCTTTGCCTTGCTACTGACCGGAATGATATCGTCAATAACCAGTACCCTTTCAGGTCAAATTGTTATGGAAGGATACTTGAATATTCGCCTCCCCTTGTGGCAAAGACGCTTACTAACAAGATTCGTAACGTTAATTCCGATCCTTATCATTGGGTTCATGGTTGGATTCAAAGAACAAGATTTCGAAGATATGATAGTCTATGCTCAAATTGCGTTAAGCATTGCACTGCCATTTACACTATTTCCGATGATTATCTTAACTAGCAACAAGAAACTAATGGGAAAACACGTTAACAACAAATTAGTAATGATAACCGGATTAATATTAGCCAGCATAATAACAATCCTTAATCTACAATTAATTTTTTCAACGATTTAAACAAGGTTATATACGATGCATAATTTCACCATAAGGGGGATACATATATGAATAAAAAAATAATTGCTATAATCGGAGCATTTCTTTTAATGATTGTTCCACTTACAGCACAAAACGTTGTTCAAGCCGATACTACAGATTCGACTACAAGCAAACAAAGTGAATATCAACAGGCTGCCCAAGACTTCGTTGATAATTATGTTAATAAGGACATCACAGTTACAGATGGTAGTTTTAGTATACGAAGTTTGAGTGATTGGTATACGACAGGAATGACACTTGACGGCCATTAAGAATATGGGACTGATGGCGATGGGTTTGATAAGTATTTGTTTAAAAATTATTCCAATGATCAATATTTAAGCACCTTGAAAAATTTAAATTTAGGGGTATATCGATTAGATCCTAAAACTAAGAAACCTATTACTGATGTAAATAATATCAAGAATACAAACCTTAGTGATGGACTTGAATTCTTTGTTGATGACGGAAATAAAATATATGCTACAGCTCATATTAACGTTAAATTGGATAATAAATCAGTTCATCCTTTTGAAGGAACTGTGATAAATAATGAGAATTTAACACCACTAGTTGATGAATCTCAGCCTGATGGTAAAAGTAATCGGTCTGTAGCTCCAGGAACTGGATGGTATACCGATAAAGTTGAATTGAATCTTAACAGTGGAAATTATCAATATCGTGTATCCACGTCTGAATGGTTGCAAGGAGATGTTACAGTAAAATCTAGTAACAATACCGGTATAAAGATATATGGCGATTCTTATGATATTATTTCAAATAATCCAATCTATCATGTTAAGAACCATGCTGTTGCAGGTGAAACTGTATATAAATCCAATGGTGATATTTGGGATTTTACACTTCCTAATGACACAGATTGGGAAGCCACATCAACAGGAACTGATGATAATGGATTTTTGTATTATCGTGTATCTAATGACGCGTGGGTAAGAGTGGAATAATTTAATGTATTAATATTTAACCAGCAAAAAGCAATCTTCATGTTTGAAGATTGCTTTTCGCTGTTATTCAATTATTTTTTGTGATTTAAACAAATCCATTTAGGATGTATAATTTCACCATAGGGGGGGATACATATATGAATAAAAAAATAATTGCTATAATCGGAGCCTTTTTTTTAATGATTGTTCCGTTTACAGTACAAAACGTTGCTCAAGCCGATAATACAGATTCGACGACCAGCCAACAAAGTGAATATCAACAGGCTGCCCAAGACTTTGTTGATAATTATGTTAATAAAGACATCACAGTTACTAATGGTGACTTAAGTTTAAGAAACATAAATAACAATTATTATACGAGTGGAAAGTTACTTAGTGCATATAATGATTCTTACAAGAATGGTATTACGGAATATTTAATTAAAGATTATACAAATAGTTCATACTTAAAGTATTATGATAATTTGAACTTTGGTGCTTACAGATTGAATCCTAAGACCAAGGAACCAATAACCGATGTAAATAATATTGGGAATTCACATCTTCAGGATGGATTGGAATTTTTCGTTTCCGATGGGGATAAAATTTTGGCCTCGACAAGAATCAACGTTACTTTGAATAATAAGACTGTACACGAATTCAAAGGAACAGTTATCAATAATGATAAACTGTCGCCATTAATTGATGAGGCAAATGCTGATGGTAAAAGTAACCGTTCGGTTGCTCCTGAGACAGGTTGGTACACAGATAAAATGGAGCTAAATTTGAATAATGGCAATTATCAGTATCGTGTATCAACATCAGAATGGTTGCAAGGAGATGTGACGATTAAATCGGATGATCAACAAGATATACATCTTAAAACGTCACCGTTTGAAGGCTTAAGACCAACATATCATGTGACTGGAAAATCATTTGCCGGTGAAAACTTATACAAGTCTGATGGAAGCGTTTGGAATTACACATTGCCAACCGATTCGGATTGGCAAACAACGGCATTTGCTACGGACCAAAATGGATTTTTGTACTACCAAGTATCAACAAATGCATGGGTACGAGTAAATAACCCACAAGTCTCATATATCTAAAAATAGTCCCTGCACATACGTGCAGAGACTATTATTTTAGAACCATTTTGAAATTAGGTTGGAAACTAAAGGTGATGCTTGGGCAGTGTTGTGATTATATCCATCAACAACAGACATTCTGTTGCCATAAATAAGCGTGCCACATTGTGCACTATCATAGGCAACAACACCATCACTAGGAATATTTGAGGGATAAGATTGTTGATTATCAAGTCTTGCAACAATCATATCAACTTGACCAGAGTATGAAATTTTATCCTTATTAGCAATTGCTTCTTTTAGAAATCCTGTTGGAGTGACACTTACAGATTTCCCATTGTACGGTGTAGCAACTGTTAAAATATTGTGGACATAATTGGGCTTATATGTTTCTAGCCATCTAGTGATAATGTTTCCACCATTTGAGTGTCCATAGATATTAATTTGGTCTCGACCTGCATAATCCATGAATAACTGAATCGCATTTTCAAGCGCAAAAGCCATATCTTCGATATCAGTTTCTAGATACTTGTTTTCCGCGAATACGATTTTTGCATTTTTGCATCCCGATTTAAAATCAGTAAATGATGGAACTCCATATTTATTAATATGAATTGTTTTAAAGTCATTTGTGTTTGCACCCCAATAGTTAGCTAAAGGCATGTCCAATCCTTTTAGATATCCGGTGATGAAATCATCGTTTACACCAGAACCTCCTACAAAAACATTTAGCATTTTAGTTTACTCCCTTTCTTGATGGATAAAATCCACCGTACATTAATGGCGTTGCAGTTGCATCGCCAATATTGACATATTGATTGTCGCCAATTTTAAATCCTGTACGTTTATTTGAGTTATAGATACCGTCAGATTGAATTTGATGTCCTAAATTGTAATCGATTCCTGAAATGGAATTACCATCTTTGTCAAAATAATCAGGTGCAACACTATCAATCTTTATAATTTTATTAATAGAAGTAACGTTTTCATTTGGGATGGATCCAGATGAAATGGTTAACTTAGAATTTGCAAAAACACCGTGGTCATCATAATATTCTTCAGGATCAACTTTATAGCCAGTTCTCCAGGCATAATAATCGATGCTGGATGTATAAGTAGGTATTTGAGGACCGATTTCAATTCCTCCAGTTGTGATAAATGCCGTACCATCTTGATATGAAGTAGTTGGAATATTATTGAAATCTATTTGTGAACTCCAGATACTAACGGGCCAAATTGATAAACTTCCATTCAAAAAATCAAAATCCCTATCGATAGTGACTGTATAATCACCATCAAGTGAGTTAAAGTCTCTTGTAATATTTAGCTCGTTTGAATCAAATTTAACCCACTCACTTCCATCAACTGCAAAATATTTGTAATTATTGTCTTCGTCATAAGCATAATCTGCAAATTGCCAACTTGAGTGAGCGGCTAGACTTCTGCTAGCTAGTACAAACTGATTACTAAGTAGGTTATATAAAGGAACATTGCTGTCTGAAGTGATGTTCAATATTCCTGGTGAATCTAAATGAAATGTTCTAATCATTTTATTTCCTCCGTAAAATTTTTTTGAATAATATATTTCAAACACTTCGCAGTTTACTCAATAAGATGAAAAATAAAGCTTTTTGAATATATATTATCCAATAAGATAAAAATGATGTATAATAAATAAACAATGTATTGAGTTTGAAGGCCCTCAAACTCAAGAATTGGCATGCCAGTGTTTGTTGCTGATTTAGAATACAAATTGATAATAATCCGATTGGTGAAAATTGTCAACGTTAATTTATCCAAAAAGATAATCAGGCGATATAAATTTATATTGAGGTATTGATATGACAGTCTTTGACCGAACTAAAGAAATTTCAAAAAAAAGAGGAATGAGTCTACAACAAGTTGCCGAGAAGTCTGGCATAGGTAGAAATTCTATCTATCATTGGAAGACTCAAAACCCTAGTATTGGAAATTTAAATAAGGTTGCGAAAACTCTAAATATATCAGCGGACTATCTTTTGGGAACAGCAGAGGATCAATCTTCTAGTGAGCAAACTAAGGAGATTGATCTGAAAAATGCCATGAATAGTGAACACACTATGATGAGTTGGGATGGTAAACAGATTCCACCAGAAGAATTGGAAATTATCAGACGTATTTTGGATGGAGGGAAGAATAAGTAAAAGATGGATGAACTTTTAGAATTCCTGTTTAACTATGCAATTGATCACGGTATTGGGTTTGTAATGATGAAGGATGCAAAACCTAACTGGCCATCTGTATCAGTTCCAGACAGTGGTCTTATTTTTATTAATAGAAATATCGCTAATCAAAATGAATTGCCATTTCAAGTTGCACATGAAATTGGTCATATGATCTGTAATGAGGATTATCCTCAATCTAATGTTTCCAATACCGTAAAGTTGAAATGTGAGAAGCAAGCTAACGAGTTTGCGATTGAATTATTATTGAAATATTGTCGATTCACCGACAATGAAATTGAGAATCCACTAGAATTTATGAATGAATTTGACATTCCTGACAAGTTTCAAGCTTTAATCCGTAGTAAATTCAATTTGGACTCGTCCGAATCAATAGCTGAGTAATCAAAAAGCCTTCCGAAATAAAATCGGAAGGCTTCTTTAATTTACTGGAATAATAGATATTTAGTTGGATCACTTGGAAGTAAGAAATGGAATCCTTCTTCAGCGATAATTGCGAATAGGTTGGCGATGATTAATATTGCGAATATCCAAATATTAATTGTGGCTATGACATTGTATTCGCTACCTGAAGGACACAGTTCTTTTGAAAAAATCATCATAAATGAACAAAATACGATGACTACTAAGAAACTGATTAGTGCCCAAGTGTATGTGTGTAGCCCTAAGACGGCTGAACCATATCCAGGATCATTTGGTGCGATGTGTAATAGAATTTGTCTAGTAGAAGCTGTAGCCCCTATGAAGGCAGCTAAAACTGACAATCCATAGCCTCGCATAAATTTTTGTGGATTGATGGTGCCGTTTTTTGTTGAAAGTATGATGTATAGCGGACCAAAGCTGGCCAACATCATGAAATATCTTTGAATCATGCAAAGAGGACATGGAAATTCGTGTAATGCGAATTGAAAGAAAAATCCTCCTGCCAATACAAAGTTATATGCAAATAAGAATAAGTTTGCTCCCCAAAAGCCTAATTTTGAGGTAACAGTACTTCTTTGTGCGTTCATTGTTTCTCCCCCTATAGACTAATTGGTAAAGTGCTTGTTGCGTGCAATTTGAATAGGACTAAAACTAATACTGCAGTAACTACCCACATTGCAAAATCAGCTTTTGTCACTTTTCCCCGAATAATCATCCTTAAGAACATAAATGTGATGATTAGCATTATGATAATGTCCATGAAATCGCTTCCTTTCCCAAGAAAAAATTCTACCAGAGATGAATGCAAATGTGAACACATTCATTTATCGAAAATGGATTTTCAATCAGTCAAATATATTCAAAAAGCCCCTGATTTCAGTAATCAGAGGTTTTTTTAGAGGGGGGAAATAAATTTGAAATTTTTTTTAGCCGAGGGAAACACCAGTATCAGCTTTTACCCATTCATCGGTTGAAACACGGTAGTAAGTACTGCCAGAGCTGTCTTGGGCACTCTTGTCAGTGTACCAAGCAGTGTCGCCAGCAAGGCCACGAGATGCCTTAGCACCAGTTGATAAATAAAGTGAGTATACGAATCCAGAAGGACCAGCAAGTGTGACCGTGTTTGATCCAGAAGATAGTTCTTGGATATTAGTTAAGCCGGAACTTTGACTGGAGCTGTTATTAGTTCCAACTGGGTTGGAGTTTCCGTTGTTGCTATTAATATTGTTGTTATTGTTTGATGGATTATTATTATTGCTGTTGTTATTAGATGGAACGTTGTTATTTGAGTTATTTGTTGGATTTGAATTGTTATTAGATGGAACGTTGTTATTTGAATTATTGTTTGATGGCTGACTGTTGTTAGTTTTGCCACCGTTATTACTACTACCTACGACAGCAGCCTGTGCAGTATAAGCTGAATTTGCGGCGATGGTTGCTGTTGGAATCCATCCCAATAAAACGATTGATGATATTAATAAAGTTTTTCTTGTTTTCTTCATGTAGTGAATCCTCCTTGATTGCATATCTCTTATGCTATGTAGCTATATTAACTGGCAAAAGTTAAATGGGACTTAAAAATATATTACAGGCGCTTTTCTCCAAAAAAATACCTCAGGATCGTACGATCCTGAGGTAGAATATTATTCAATTATTATCTAGCTAAGCCAGTTTTTGGTGATGATTGGTTGTTGTTAGGTTGACCTTGGTTTTGTTGTGGAGCTGGAGCAGCTGCTTGCTGTTTTGCTGGAGTTTGTGTTGCGGCCTTAGCAGGTTGAGCGGGTGCCTTTGGTGCAGGTGTAGTTACTTTCTTGGCAGGAGCTGGAGTTACAGCCTTAGCAGGTGCCTTTGGTGCAGGTGTAGTCACTTTTTTAGCAGGAGCTTGTGTAGCGGCCTTAGCAGGTGCTTTTGGAGCAGTTGGAGTTACTTTCTTAGCTGGTTGTGATTGACCAGGTGCTTTTTGGGCTGATGGTTGTTGAACTGCAGCGTTAGCATTTGATGTAACAGCAAGAGTTGCTGCTGGAGCCAATCCTAAAATTGCGACGGTTGAAATAAGTAATGCTTTTCTAGATTTTTTCATGTAGTAAATCCTCCTTGATTGCATATCTCGTATGCTGGTGATTATATTAATCGAGGAATAATAAACAAAACTTAAAGATATGTTACGAATGTTAGAGTTATCGTTGACGTTAAGCGATTATGTTGCCCAAGCATCTCAAAATAAGGATAAGATAATCATAAATTGTATAGTATTTAATATGAAATTTCCTTTATAAATGTGATTTTTCTGTGAAATCGTTTAGAAATTGGCAGAAGTATACTAAAATTAGATATATGAAGAAAAGTCTATTCAACATTTAGTTTGAATTTTAAAGAGGAAAAAACTTTGGAACAAAAATTTATTACATCAAATGGCGAAGTAAATGTTAAAGTAACTGGCGATCTATCAAGCGACAAGGACGTTATTGTTCTTGTTCACGGGATCGATGCATCACTAGAATACTTTGACGTAATCACACCATATCTCGAAAAAAATTATTCGGTTGTTGCCGTTGATTTGTTGGGACATGGCGAATCTGCCCCTGCTAAAAACGAAAATTATCAAATGGATAGTGAAGCATGGGCTGTTTGGGAAGCACTCGGCAAGTTGAAAGTAGTAAAACCTGTCATCTTGTTCGGATACGGGATTGGTGGCTTGATCGTGGCATGTATGACAGAAATGCACGACATCGCAGTCAAAGGATTAGTTATGCTAAACACACCAGCCAACGAGAAATATGCACACGTCCACACAAACACATCTGTATTAGGTGGAATGGTATCCAGTTCCCAAGTAAAAGCCAAATTGTATTTTGCCAAAAAATTTGATCAATCAACATTGCCTAATCCCAAAGTCGTTCAAGAAGCTTCGAAAAAAGTCGAACGCAAAACTTCAAAACAATTACAAAAGATTGCTCCAGAATACTTAGAAACAAGTGCTTTGAACAAGCGCCTTCGCGCCATTCCAAAGCCAGCACTCATTTTGTATAGTGATGAAGACCAAATCCTAACAGAAGCCGGAGTTAAAGATGCCAAAGCATCATTAATGCGTGTGCCTGATGTTAAGATTCTCGATATCGAAGGTGCCGGCCATGCCGCAATGTTAGAGAAGCCAGAGGTAATAGTTGAACAAATCGTTTCGTTTAACGATGTTGTTACAGCTGCTAAGGGCGAATAATAGTTAAATTAGAATCTGTTGTCCTGATTAGGGATGATGGATTTTTTTGTTGTCCAAATATGAGTTAATTGGGAGAGTAAACATTTATTTGACACAACCCACATAAACATCAATAATTTAACTAACAACTAGATACAGAAAGCGGGTATGGATATGGCATCACATCAAGCTTTACTGATTATTGATTACACTAACGACTTCGTGGCAGACAAGGGTGCTCTTACTTGTGGCGAACCTGGTCAAGCTATCGACAAGGGAATTGCCAAATTGGCCGACAATATGCGTAAGGATGGCGACTGGGTATGGTTCCCAACTGACGTGCATCGTCCATTTGATCACTATCATCCTGAATCAAAGCTTTTCCCAGCTCACAATGTTCGTGATACTTGGGGACGTGAATTGTACGGTGAGACTGGTAAGTGGTTCGCTGACAATGCCTCGAAGGATACTGTCAAAGAATTCGACAAGACACGTTATAGCGCTTTTGCAGGGACAGATTTAGACCTACGTTTGCGTGAGCGTGGGGTTGATACACTCCATTTAGTCGGTGTTTGCACCGATATTTGTGTGCTACATACTGCAATTGACGCCTATAATTTGGCGTACAACATTGTCATTCACAAATCCTGCGTTGCCACATTTAATCCCGCAGGACAAGATTGGGCATTAGACCATTTTGAAAAAGTTTTAGGTGCGAAAGTAGTTAAATAGGTGTCAGTTAACAAAATAAGCGATACGAATCTCACTTGAGATTCGCATCGCTTTTTCTTTTTTAAGAAACTATTTTTACCGAATTAGATACGCATTTAATTAAAAATAAATTTGTATAATTCTAATACTTTTCTTTTGTGTTTATCTACTTAGTGGTCATATAATCTCCATAACCAGAACATTTCTGGTGCTGAGACTAAAATCGTTCGTGTGTGACCCGTGAGGGGTGTCGCTTATTCCGCGAATTGGATTTAAGAGTCTCTTGTTCAAGCTTAATAGTTTGAATTTCATTTTGGATTTCACTAAGTACTTCAATCTGCATCTTTTCCATATCCAAAATGTGAGGCCATTGAACCTCGTTCATTTGATCAATTTTTTTATGTAATATTCTAATTTCCATTTCAGATTTAGTGTTGGTGCGATAATCATTTTCAGCGTCAAAACGGTCACGTTCTGCGGATCTGTTTTGACTCATCATGATAATTGGTGCTTGAATCGCAGCCACACAACTTAAAAATAGATTTAGCAAAATGAAGGGGTAGGGATCGAAATTGACGCCGAATAAATGCACGACGTTAATCGTCATCCAGACAATCAAAATTATTACAAAAGTGATGATGAATCCCCAGCTACCGCCAAACTTGGCTACTGCGTCGGCTGTTTTTTGGCCCCGCGTCAATTGCCCATTGACCGTATCGTTCAAATTTCGAATGACGTAAGTATCTTTTGCTAATTCCTTCTGTAATTCAGCGTTCATTTTCTGGTCAGCTTCAAGGTCCTGATCGATGATAGATTGCATATCTTCTATTCGAATAGCCTGAAGATCTTTCAAGCAGATGAACGATGAATTTCGAGCAAAATCTGCTCGGGCAACAATTTTAGCTTTCAATCGAGAATTTAAGTCTCGAAGGAACAAACCTTCGGAGGCTGAAAAATGTTTTCCACAAATTACGCAAACTTTATTTTTTTCACTTGGCATAACGCTCGCTCCTATAGGCATTTGATTTCATTATAAGACATTTAATGAAAGATAGGCAACGTTTACAGAAAGCTTAATTGGTATACATTCGTCAAGACGGTGCTATAATTCACAACAATTTATATATTAAAAGGAGATAGAGTCCATGGATAGTGCATTTATGATTTTGTCAGTTCTATTGGTATGGGTAATGACTCCCGGTATCGCCATATACTACGGCGGATTTATACCGGCTAAAGATAGAACAAAAATGTTGTTAGAAATATTTTTAATGTTTGGAGTTGTCGGACTTCTTTGGTTCACAATTGGATATCCATTATCATTCTTGGGTAATAATTTCGGAATTATTGGTGACATCAAGCATATTTTCTTAGGGGGATACAGCTTAACTGCCTTATATCCTAATACAAAGATTTCAAATTCAATCTTTATTTTGTTCCAAATGATGTTCGCAATTTTAACACCAGGCCTATTCTTAGGTTCAATTGCATCAAAGAAATCTACAAAATATATTGTAGCTTTCGTCGCCATCTGGTCACTATTGGTCTATTACCCAATGGTTCACATGGTTTGGTCTAGCACGGGATTTCTCGCAAAATTAGGAGTACTTGATTTTGCTGGTGGCACGGTTATTCATATTGATGCTGGTGTTACAGCATTGATTCTTTCAACATTCGCCGTTTCAAAGCACAAGGAAACAGACGATGGAACACATGGAAATGCATTCTGGGTTCTATTAGGTACAGTTCTTCTCTGGATAGGTTGGTATGGATTCAACGCTGGTTCTGCCTTAGCATTAAGTGCTCAAGGTATCCAAGCATTCTTCACAACAACCATGGCTCCGGTTGCAGCAATGATTACATATGCATTGCTAGAGGATCACTTTAAGAAACAAATTTCTATGAACGGAATTTGTACAGGTGTTATCTGCGGATTAGTTGGTATTACACCAGCCACAGGTTTTGTAACGCTCCCAGCATCATTAATCATTGGATTAATTTCAGCTGCAGGTAGTTACTTATTCATCAACGTTTTGAAGCAAAAATGGCACGTTCACGATTACCTTGATATCTTCGGATCACACGGTGTCAGTGGTATCATCGGATCTCTTGCCACAGGATTATTTGCTACAAAATCAATCAATCCGGCTGTTGTAAACAATGGTTTACTCGAAGGTGGCGGATTCAAACAGTTTGGTCTCCAAGCTTTCGCGGTTGTTTTTGCTTTCGCATTTATCTTTGTTATGAACTTTATTATTGTTAAAGTTTTGAAGAAAGTGTTTAAGGAAAGTTCTAGTCGTAGTCATATTCATCATGATGTTTTGGGTCATGTACATGCCTAAGAATGTTTTGATGTTATGTTCACTGCCGCCCTCCGGTCAGGTTCTTGGGTGCCGTGGTCGCTGTGAACACGATTTCAAGCTTTTCCAAGTTCGGGAAAATCTTGAAACTCGGTTTTGTCCTAACCTTGGCCGATGCCAAGCTAAGGACAACGCCACGGCTCGGGCACCCAAGAACCTGACCTGCGGGCTAGGAATTGTATATGACTTTTTGTTTGGGTGTGGGTTGGTTGTTCACTGATTTTCTTGCTTATACTGCAACAGTGACAGGAAACTTCGTGTATTCACTCCTATACCTGAATAGGTCCATTAAAAAAAATAAATGAGATGATTTGATTGTTGATCATCCCATTTTTTGGTGCTCGGTCCTGCGGACCATCGTGGGTTAAAAGCAAAGCTATTAATTAATTAGGTATTTCTTTATACTTGGTTTATTAAACAAATCGTAATTTGAAGGGGTTCAAGATGAAAAAAATTGGTGTTATTGGTTTGGGTAATATTGCTCAAAAGGCATATTTACCTGTTATGGCGTCTTTACAGGATCAATTTGAATGGCATTTGACTACTCGAAATGTTGATAAGGGGAATAAGCTGGTTCGTCAGTATGGATTTACTCAACATCATCAAACTCTTGATGAATTGATTGCTGTGCATCCTTTGGCTGTTTTTGTGCATACTCCGACTAGTACTCATGCGCAAATTATTGAGCGTCTTTTGAATGAGAATATAAATGTATTTGTCGACAAACCTGTTTCTGATAATTTCGATGATGTTGTTCAATTGTATGATCTGGCTAAAGCTAAGGGACTTCTGTTGACTTGCGGATTCAATCGTCGTTTTGCTCCTTTTTATGATGAACTTCATGGACTAGTTGATAAGAGAATTATTAACGTTACCAAGACTCGTGAGAAGGTTTTGCAGACTCCTAAGGATGCTATTTTTGACCTGGCCATTCATTCTGTTGATACTGCCTTATATTTGTTAGGTAATCAGACAATTGAAGATGTTAACTCACGTGTTATTACTGATGCTGATGGGAATTTAGCTCAACATTATTTAACTCTAGATACTAAAATGACGCGTGTTAATGTCACTACTAATATGGAAAGTGGGGTTAACTTAGAACAAGCACTAGTTCAGACGGATTCGGTGTGTGAAAGTGTGACTAATTTAACTACCCTTGATAAAATTCAAAGTAACTCTAGACAACAATTTCAACGTCCTGATTGGGAGAGTACTTTGTATTCTCGAGGTTTTGAACCTATGATCAAAGTATTTTTAGACGCAGTGATTACTAATGGTGCTAATCCTGTTTCACCCGAATCGTCAATTTTAACGCATAAAATTTGTACTGATTCATGTAAATAAAAATGGTGTCAAATTAGTTTTTATAGACTAGCTTGACACCATTTTTTCGTTGAATCTAAATTTTTTCGGAAACAAAAAAACCATTCCGCAAGGAATGGTTTCATCAATAGTAATCTAATTTTAAAGTGAACCCTTTTTAAGAGCGGTCTTCAAACCACCCATTTCAAGGAAACTTCTGTCAGCAGCAAGATGCTTGATAAGAGATGCTGTAACACCTTTGAACTTACGTGAACCAACTTGAGCAATACCATGGTTTTGTCCAAGAGATGCAACTGTACCAGCTGATTTATAAGTGAATGGTTTCAATTGTGTACCGGCCAAAGCAGAAGCGATGTTGAATGCAACAGCGCCACCTTCAGCAGTAGCTAATTGACCAGTTGTTGGTAATGGACGTTCTTGTCCTTCAGGGATAATGGCTGAGTCGTCACCGATAAAGAATGCTTCGGGGTGATCTTCAGTGTTCAAGAATGGTGTTGTCATAACACGGTTTCTTCTTGCTTCGACACCAGATTCTTTGATAACGTCGACACCACTAACACCAACAGTCCAAACAATTGTACTTGCTTCAACTTTGTGTTCGTTGTCTTCACCGTCTTTGTAAACAACAGCGCCATCTTCAATTTTAGAAATCTTAGCACCTGTAAGTAGTTTGATACCGTTCTTTTCTAGGTATGAAACTGCATAGTTTGATAGCTCTTCATCAAACATAGGTAAGATACGTGTAGCCATTTCTAGACATGTAACCTTAATTTCGGGAACGCCATATTTAGCTTTCAAGATTTTGGCAGTATCAACTAATTCACCAAGAACTTCGATACCAGTAAATCCGGCACCACAAACTGCGATTGAGAGGTCTTTTGGATCTTGTGACTTCTTGTAGTTAGCAACATTTTTGTTGATTGTCTTGTAAATTTCTGAAGCTGTATCAAGATCTTGAAGGATAAGAGCATGCTCATCGGCACCTTCTAGTCCGAAATCTTCTGAACGGAAGCCAAGGGATACGATAACATAGTCATATTGAATGTCCTCATGGTCTGAGAAAGAAACTGTTTTGCTGTCTAGGTCAAACTTAGAAACTGTGGCTTGGATAAAGTTAACGTTTGAAGGAATAACATCGCGGATATCAAAACTTACTGATTCTGGTTTTGCTGTACCAGCAGCTACCATGTGTAGTGCTGTTTTTTCAACGTGTAAAACGTTTTTGTCAACCAAGTCGATTTGAGTATCTGCTGGTGTTGTCTTAGCTAGATCTCTAGCTGCCTTTAAACCACCGTATCCTGCGCCTAAAATTAAAATATGTGCCATATGTACCTTCTCCTTCTATTTAATCAAATATAGTTTAGTACTCACAAAATAATTATATAACTTTTGCCCATTTTTCGGAACCAATAAACTCACAAAGGGTTCTTTCCAATGGAGTGTTTGAGGAAAAACGGAGCTAGTATAGTTATTAGTATAATACTGATGATAACACTTGAATAGTATTCTTCTGAAAGCAGTTTCACATTAAAACCGATTTGGGCGATAATCAGCGCCATTTCGCCACGTGAAATCATTCCCGAACCAATTACATATGAATCTTTCATGTTGAATCCGGATATTCTTGCACCAAATCCTGCGCCTAGTAATTTACCGATAATTCCGGTAATTGTGAAGATAATTATTAGCCAAAAATCGTGCATAAAGTTTGTGAATTCTAGATTTATCCCGATGCTGATAAAGAAGATTGGAATAAAAATACTATATCCAATTGTTTCAATATCATTATTAACTTTTTCTTCAAATCCAGGTGCATTTGAAACTGCGATACCGGCGACGAATGCACCTAGAACTGCATCTAGTTGAACTTCGTCGGCGAAGAATGCAAAAATGAAACAAATTAGTAAAGCCATAATAGTTGTTGCATGAGTCGCATCAATATATTTGGCCAACTTCATAATTCCTGGAATCAACCACTTGTACGCAATGAAGGTGACGATTCCGAAGACTACCCATAATCCTAGTAGCAATGCTAGTTGTGTAATTTTGAAATCTCCGGTTAGAGTTCCAGACATAACACTTAAAATAGCAATTGCTAGAATATCGTCAACTACCGCTGCTCCCAAAATAACTGTCGATGAGTCACTTGATAAGTAGTTTAAACTCTTCAAGACTTCAACAGAGATTGAAACTGATGTTGCCGCGAAGACAACGGAAATAAAGATACTTTCCTTCATGTTGATGTTGAATAATAGGGCAGTTAATAACGTTAAAGCTACAGGCAAAATCACACCAAAAATGGCCACGTTAATACTTGGTCGTAAGTGTTTTTTAAGTAGCTTTATATCACTTTCCAGTCCGGCGAGAAACATTAATAGAATCACGCCGATCTCGGCGAAAAGCTCGACTTCATGAGTCGGCTTGACGATGTCGAGGACACCTTTTCCTAAAACGACGCCTAAAATTAACTGTCCAATAACAGCAGGTAGGTTCATTTTGTTGAATAGGTGGCTGACCACAAGGGTCGCAAATAACATTAAAGCTAAAAGGGTTATAAATTCCATATTGTCATCCTAATCCTTCTTTATACCATGGATAAAGATTTGTACCATGGTACCTAAATTAGCGATATTTCGCTTACGCTTAGCATCATTGTACTCTATGTATGGCAATAACATCGTCAAGAATGTTCCTACTTGTGCTGGTAAAGGTAAATCAGTACGAAGCTCGTCTTTGTGATCCTCGAAGACGTTATTCAGTACCTTATAGTAACCGATATCCCAAGTTTGACCAATAGTCTTTTTTTCCTCATCTGAGAAAAACGTATTGATATCATGCATCATCATGAAATAATTTATTTTAAAATTTTCAATCATAAATGTAGAAATAATTGTTAATAATTCTTCAAAGCTCTTACCCTTATTGTCGTCATATGTTTGGTAAAGAGCTTGGCTGAAGCCACCAATAGCGTGCTCAATCGATTTAATGTAGAGCACCTTTTTATTTTTATAGTAGTGGTACATATTTGGTTGAGTAATGTCCAAAGCCTGAGCAATTTTTCTAGTTGAAGTCGCTTGATAACCTTGAGAAAGAAAGTTATCTGAGGCAACCTCTAGAATTGCATTTTTAGTTTTTTCAGCTTGTTTGTCTCGTGAATTCATTGCATATCACCTTCTGCGTATTCGTATTCATTATACATTAAAATAGGCGTTAAAACTCAATCGTTTATCAAATGATAAAAAAGTTTCAGTTAAATAATCCAAGATAACCATTTTACCAATTGAAAATTTATTTATCAAATACGGATAAGTGCTAAACGAATTCAGAATAAATCATTATAGAAAATTTACGTGTCAGTTATTAATGTACTCATGGATTTTGGTTTCACAATTTACTAAAAATAATTTGAGAAAACGCTTTCTTTATATTAGCAATTAGTAATATAATTGAATAGAAAAATCTGCCAAGTAAATATACAGAGGAGATAAGCTTATGATTCTTGTTGCGCTATCAGCCGTAATACTACCGTTCGTTTTGCTCGGAATTTTCAACATGCCTGCTACAAAGGGGATGTCTATCAGTGCGTTGATCGTTTTGATAGAAGGATATTTTATTTGGAAGATGCCACTTAATGTTGTTTTGGCGTCAGTTTTCCAAGGTGTACATAAGACACTACCAATTTTATGGATTCTATTTGGTGCCTTGATGATGCTCAACACCTTGCAGCATACAGGTGCCATTGATCGAATTAATTTAGGGTTCCATAACTTGTCAGCTGATATGCGTGTGCAAGTTATTCTAGTTGCTTACCTCTTTGGTGCACTAATAGAAGGTGTTTCAGGGTTCGGAACACCAGCAATGGTTACAGCTCCTTTAATGATTGCCTTAGGATTTTCACCAATGGCAGCTGTAACGCTGGCTTTAGTTGCGGATTCAACACCTGCAGCCTTTGGTGCAGTTGGAACGCCACTAACTGTTGGACTAAGTAATGTTTCTACTAAAACAGAATTTTTAAACCTAATCGGTCAAAAGATTACTCAAATCGATCTCTTTGCCGGAACATTTATGCCATTAATGTTACTTTTCTTGTTAACTTTCTTCTTCGGAAAGAAAGGTGGTAACAAGTTCCAAGATTGGCTAAAGACAGCACCATGGACCTTCATGATTGGTTTGATTTACAGCTTCACAGCCATCGCAATGTCAACATTCGTTGGTTATGAATTCGTATCAATCTTGACACCATTTATCACAATCATCATCGCAATATTAACAGTTAAATTTAGAATTTTACTTCCGAAATCAACGTTTGAACAACCATGGACAACATCAACAAAGGAAATTAACACTGAGAATAAATCGATGCCATTGTTAGTTGCTTGGTCACCATATATCTTAGTAATCCTGATGTTATTAGCTTCCAGAGTGTTCATGCCGCTCAAACAATTCTTAACAACTGCAATCAATTTCTCATGGAAAGGTATTCTCGGGTTCAGTACAATTAATTCGGACTGGGAATTCTTATACTCCCCAGGTACGTTGCTAACAATTGCCGTATTATTCGGAATGTTCATCCAAGTAAAATCGTTCAAGAGTTTCTTCCCAACAGCGAAAAAAGTTGTGTTCAATATGAAATCAACCGCGATTGCTTTGAGTGTTACTTTAATCATGGTTCAAATTTTTACTAATTCTGGATTAAATGCTACAAAGATGGCAAGTATGCCAGTATTTATTGCTACTGTAGTATCGAAGTACCTATCATCAGTTTGGATTTTCATCGCACCATTCTTAGGTGAATTAGGAGCCTTCGTTACTGGTAGTGCAACTGTTTCAACACTTACATTTGGACAAATTCAGTCCGATATTGCCGTACATGCGAATGCAAGTAGAGAAATTGTTTTGGCAGCCCAATTAATTGGTGCGGCAGCTGGTAACATGATTTGTGTTCACAATATTGTTTCTGTAAGTTCAGTCGTTGGATTAACTGGACAAGAAGGTAACATTTTGAGGAAGACTGCTCTACCAGCCTTAGTCTATGGATTATTAGTAGGTATCGCAGGATTCGTATTCTTAAGTTTATAAATATTTAACAATCTTCAATGATATTTTGACGGTTGTTTTTTTTATACAATAAATGACAAATTCGATAAGTCTTTTCTTTGATTTAATGCACGATATCGCTTTAGGATTGCCTCAGTTCCAATACATGTGGCCATTTTAATATACGAGGTGCATTTATATGAACAAAAGAACAAAAATTAAAGTAGGTTACACGTCTTTTGCAATCGCATCAGTATTATTGACTATGCAAATTTCTCAAACGGCGCATGCGGATACAACTTCGGCAAGTACAGATCAAACACCTGCAGTTACCAACACTGCGTCCCCTGCGTCGAGTCAGAGTACGACGACTACAAGTAAGACAAGTTCTTCAAGTAGTGTGGCCACAACTACAGTAGCCCCAACCACCAGTGGCACTAGTACCGATTCTTCGACAGCTGCAACAACTAGCTCAGCGAAAACTGCCGGATCCACAACACCAACATCGACCGGATCCACAACGTCACCAACACAAGCAAGTCCCAGTAGCTATCAAGTGACCGATACCAGCTCAATTTCTCAAGCCGCAATTGACGCATCAATTGCCCAGGCGGGGAAAGCCAATTTTTATAGCGATATTAAAGCAACAACCACAATGCCAGTAACTTCAAGGGCATCGTTATCTCGGTCAGTGACACCTGAATATTCAGGCTCATTCCAGAATAACTTTTTGCAAGAAATTAAGCCCTATGCATTGGCTGAATGGAAAGAATTCAAGATTTTACCTTCGCTTGCTGCAGCCCAAGCCTGCGATGAGTCTTATTACGGCACAGAGTTGACAGGTACGTACAACTATTTCGGAATTAAAGGAGAGGGAACTGTTTCACCAACGGAGGAATGGAATGGATCAAGTTTGTATGAAACAACCCAAGATTTTGCAAACTTTTCATCCATGCCGAATGGATTCATAGGCTATGGTGAGTTTATGACTGCTGGGCCTAGATACGACAACGTAATCGGCAACACTAATTGGTATTCTGCAGCAGAAGATGTCTCTGCAGATGGCTGGGCAGGTGGACCTGGATATGGCGCTGCGCTAATTTCAATTATCGAAGAATACGGATTGGATGCTTGGGACAAAGAAGCATTCAACGAATTCGACTTTCCACAAGCACCACAAAACACAGGTGCTGTAACTGTTGAATTTGTACCAGGATACGGAGTTAATGCGTACAACCGTGCTGGCTATTATGTCGACAAAAGCCGTGACGTATTCATGACCGGAACATCTTGGAAAACATGGGGCTCAACCGTAATTAACGGACAAGAAATGTTCGCCGTAGCTCCAGATGAATTTTTGCCAATGGAGTACACAAACGCCAACGACAATTACGACGTAACAATCAACGCCTTCTCCGGAAAAGGAGTAACCGCATATCGTGCCAACGGAACCAAAGTATACGGTAGCGAATCAACCTTCAAGACCGGAACATCATGGAAAATTGGTGGCGTCGATGAAATCAATGGCGCGGTAATGTACGCCGTAGGATCAGACGAATACGTTCCAAGAGAAGACACCCAATACGGTGGAATCATCACAATCAGCTGTACACCTGGAGAGGGTACAGATGCATATGATTCAACCGGAAAAGTAGTTCCACACAGTAACTGGACTTTCTTGAGCGGAACACAATGGAAAGTCGACCGGACTCAGATTATTAACGGCCAGTTGATGTATCGAGTTTCAACGGACGAGTATATCCCCCAGGGGTCTACGGAGTACTATGCAGACTAGAATTGGTGGTGTTCGTTTGAGGAAGGATGCCGATTCCGAAAGGAAAATCGATTTTTCGGGCTGGAACGTGGTGAATCGACTTGAAGCTAATTGCAAAGTGCGCAATCATCTCCAAGCTCGATTTTATTCTAAGTGTGCTTCGCGCACTAAGAATAACCCCACCACTGAGCCCAAATCGATTTTCCCCCGGAATCGGCAAGCTACACAAAAACTTATTTTTTCTCTTTAACAATATAAATAGGACGCTTCTTAACCTCAAGGAAAATCTTGCCGATATACTGACCCAAAATCCCGATACTAATCAATTGAATCCCGCCAATCAAAAGCACAACCGAAACAATTGATGCCCAGCCGTTAACCGAGCTAAATGGATTAATAATTTTTCTGATAATAATTGCAATGATAGCAACGATTGAGAGAACTGAGAATGTTCCACCAAACCAAGTTGCTATTGAGAGCGGCTTTTCGGTGAAGTCGATGATACCGGTCAAAGCGTATTTTAGTAATTTCCAGAAATTCCATGATGATGTGCCGGCTACTCTTTGGTGATTCTTGTAAGGTAAATATTTTGTCTTGAATCCAACCCAGCTGAAGATTCCTTTTGAGAAACGATTGTACTCGGTCATTGACTTGATTGAGTCAACCATTTGGCGTGTCATTAATCTGAAGTCACGCGCACCGGGGATGATTTTTGTTTGAGACATTTTGTTGATGACTCCGTAAAAAGCATTTGAGAAGAAGGATACGATTGGGTTTTCACCTTTGCGGTCTTGTCTTGCTGAACCTACACAGTCGTATTCGCCTTGTTCCAAAATGTCGAACATCGTTGGAAACATGTCAGGTGGATCTTGTAAATCAACATCCATCACGGCTACATAATCGCCGGTAGCTTCGGTCAATCCAGCGTAAAGGGCAGATTCTTTACCGAAGTTTCTTGAAAATGAAACATAGTGTACTTCATCGCTGTGAGCTTGTTGTAGTGTCTGCAATTCCTTTAATGTGTTGTCAGACGAACCATCATCAATAAACCAGTATTCGATGATGAATTTTTGCTGATCCTTGTTGGCCTCATTTTTCATTTTCGTCATGGCGTCAAAATAAATATTAACAGTTTCCTCTTCATTGAAGCAGGGAACGATTATTGATATTTTTTTCATTTTTATCTTTCGCTTTCCTTGAGTCCGTGAGTGGTTTTATCCCAGCTATTGTGCCCAGTGATAAAGTTCCAGAAGGCGATGATGACGATTGGGATAATTAAAATCATGTAAATATAGAAGTAAATAATACAACTTACCGCTCTCCACAAGGGAATGTTGATGTAGCGATAATATTGAATAATTGAAAAGATCACTAATAGTAGTCCTAGTATCAACGTTGTGATCATCCACCAAGGAGCGGAATAGTTCACAACCGCTAGCCCTAGTATGATGGAAATTAATGAGAATAGGTTCGCAATTATTATAATAAAACTTATCATTGTTGAACACATAAACAGAACCATCTCAAATTTTTCCCAAAAGCTGAGATTACTTGAGATTGTTTTTTTACCGAGAAGTTTTAAACAGTCTAAACTACCTTGTGCCCAGCGAGCACGTTGACGGATAAATCCGCGTACCTTTGAGACTGGTTCTTGATAAACCAGAATGTCAGGGACAAAGGTGGTTTTTTTATCACGAAGCAATAGTTTCGTACTAATTTCGAAATCTTCAAGAAGGGCATGACCCCAGGGATGTTCTTCAGTTAAGACGCTGAGTCTGAAAAATTGACCATTTCCGGCTCCGGCAGCATTTCCGAAGTAATTACGCATATTTTGGAGTAGAGAATTTGGAACAACAAATTCGTAGTCTTGCAAAGTTTCAAGCCAGTTGTTAGTTTGGTTCATTGCAACTCGACTTTGAGCCATAGCTAGATCATTATCTTCATCAAAGACGTTGACCATTTTATTGATATCAACAATCGACATTGTGGCATCAGCATCGATAACGCCAATGATTGTTTTTTCTTCAGGCCAAGTATTGTGTTGCTTGATGTACTCAATACCGGAGTTTAACGCTTCACCTTTACCATGTTGAGCAACCGGGAAAGTCCGTTTGATGACATGGAAATTGTGGAAACGTTGATTCAATTTTTTCAAAATATCGGTTGATCCGTCGGTGCTTCGGTCATCAATCAAGACTAAATGGACGTTATTTTTGTAGCTATAATAACTGTCATTGAAAAATCTTTCGACGGTGTCTTTGATGACTGAATATTCATTCAGGACTGGCATTAGAATGTAAACTTTGTAATCTGATAAGAATTTATCTGGAGTACTCTTTCTTACGGGGAAGAAGAACGTTGCAATACTTAATGCAAACGTAAACAACGTCGCAAAAAAAGAGATACCCAAAATTATTTTCAAAATAAGCATGAGTACCCCTCCAAACTATTGCGTTAAATTTTGAGTGAATCTGGTAAATACATTTCATCACTTACAGCTGTCTTGATAGCACTGACGCTAATATCGCGGTCTGTTGTGTTTTCAATTGAGTGTAAGTCGCGTTCATATTGAACGAAGATGTTGTTAATTAGTGGTTCCTTATGTAGAAGCGCCTTGATACGGCCAATATTACTGTGAGCACTCTCAACGAAGGTAATAAGGTCGGTCTTTTCTTGATCACGTGAAGCGGCGACTGCTTTGTAAAGTAGGTCAGTACTGCTTCCGACGAAGACGAGTTCTGATTGACCAGCATAAAGACTGTTGATCCACCATGTAACGAATTCTTCTTTCTTGTCGAAATCTTGAGTCAATAGACCTGATCCATCGAAGACTTGGAAGTCGTTGGCAACGCCTGACTCGTAGTTAATTGTAATAACAATTGAGCCATCAGTGCGATAGAAGTTTTCTTCGTCTAACTTTTGATCTTTGTTGAAAATTTGTGCTGATGAAAGGATGCCATCAGTGTTATAAATGTTAGTCTTAACAATCTTGGAATTCTTGAAGTAGTTGATACGATCAATTTGGTCATTGAAGTATTCAACGGTCATCATAAGATTTCCACTTTGGTCGTAAATCAAAGTATTGTGAGTCTTAACATCAGTTCTTGTTACCCAATCATTTGATTCGGGAATTGTAACTTGTTTTGTTGAAGGATTATCTGATTGTTGCATGTTTTCGAACAAGTTAATAACATCAGGACGCTCGATATTCATAGATTTAGTGTATCCGTCAATGATATCTGAGAAGTGATTATTATAGAAAGAAGTTACCAATGTGACTGTTGTATCCATCTTTCTTTCAAGATAGTTAACGATGTCAAAGTAATCAGTTTCTTGTTGTTCTTTATCAACTGAATCAGATAGAACAAGATATTGTTTTGTGGGTTCAAGATAGACTTCACGAACTAAGTAAGCAGCGTGGAAGACATCCTTGATGTACTTATCAACATAATTAATGTTGTCAGTAACATTTTTAACTTGGATTTTGAGACCATCAATATCATTCTTGTTGCTCTTACTAGATGCTTCAAGTTGATTAATCATACTTGTTCTTTGCGAACGATTATTCTTAATAGTAGATTCAATTTGATTAATCTTAGTTTTGAGTAGGGCGATAGTACTGGAAATTTCGTTAATGTTGATATTAACGTCATTCAAGTCTTTCTTGTCGTTGCCAAGAACGGATTGAGCTTCGGCCAATTCAGCTGTAATCTTTTCACGATTCTTGTAGATTTTTTCGACTTGAGTCTTTTGCTTCTCCATTAAGACCATCATCTTTTGAAGATCAGTCTCATTTTTGATTGCTGCAGATAAGTCGGTTTCTTCTTTTTGATTCTTGTCGAGTTCAGCTTGCTTCTTATCGAGAATCTTGTCGTTCTTTTCAATACTTGTAGCTAAACTCTTTTGTTGTTCCTTATACTTGTAAAGTAATTCATTTTGATGTTTTTGGTCAGCACGAATACCAGCAAGACGTTCTTTCTCCTTGCCGTCATCGTCATTTTTATTCTTTTCAATGTTGTCTTGAACAGCTTTTTCGTTTGCTAAAATATCGTTAAGCTGTTTGTTTAATTTGTTGAGCTTACCTTGATAGTCGTCACGCTCGCTGAATAAGTTTAACTTCAGTCTTCCGCGGAGTTGGGCATACTCGTGCGATAAATTATTCATGCTTTTTTCAATTTTCACACGTTGATCATGAACAGAAACTACAGCGTTATTTCCATTGGATGTTTCAGATACTTCAGGGGCATGAATCGTTTGGGTAGTTTTTTCATTATTTTCGCTTTGAGTAGTCTCTTTTTTAGGTTCTGAGGTTGGCTTTTTTGGTTCAGCTTTTTGATTGTTGGTAATATTTGATTTGTTTTCGGTTGGGTTAGATTGGGCGTGAGCGTTGGTATCACGGGCATTTTGCTCCGTAACATCTTTACGTAATCTACTAAATAATTTCACGAATGAAATACCCCCCAAAAAGACTTATAATAGTTATTACAGAGTATCATTATTTTAAAATAGTGTCAAAGCAAGCCACGAGCCGATTTGACGGACTCTAGTATATGTTTGTAAGGAGATTTACGATGAAGATAATGTCTATAAATGCAGGTAGCTCTACTTTGAAATGGAAACTTTTCGAGATGCCTGAGAAAACCGAAATTGCCTCCGGAATGATTGACCGTCTTGGCTCACCAAAAGCCGTTTTCAAATTAAAATATAACGGCAAGAAAACTGAACGTGAAGAAGCTATCGAATCCAATGAAATAGCCGTGCTTTCGATTTTAAGTGCGCTAAAAGATGCAAGTATCATTGACCATTTCGAAGATATTACCGCATTTGGGCATCGTGTCGTTGCCGGTGGAGAACACTTCAAGAAGTCAGAAATCGTTACTGACGAAAATTTAAACATGATACAAGAATTGGCCGAATATGCTCCGCTACATAATAAGGTCGAAGCATATTATATCAGCGTTTTTAAAAAATTGGTTCCAAAAGCAATCCAAGTCGCAGTATTTGATACATCATTTTTCTCACAAATTCCAGAAGTTAATTATTTGTACAGTATTCCAATGGATTACTACAAGAACTTCAAGGCTCGCCGCTATGGAGCTCACGGAACTAGCCACAGATATATCGCCCAACGATTGAACGAAATCGTGCCAGGTGGAATCGAAGACAAGAACGTCATCGTCCTTCACTTAGGTAGTGGTGCATCAATTTCCGCAATCAAGAACGGCAAAGCTTTCGACATCTCAATGGGCTTCACACCACTGGCCGGAATCACAATGAGCAGTAGAAGTGGAGACCTAGATGTTTCCGTAATCCCATACCTTATGAAAAAATTAGGCTTGACGGACGTTGAAGACATGGTTGACATCTTGAATAATAAATCAGGATTACTCGGATTATCCGGAATCTCCGCCGATATGAGAGATATCGAGGATGCAGCCGCAAATGACAACGACAAGCGTGCTCAATTGTCACTAGATATTTATCGTAATCGTATTATTAAATACGTTGGTTCATACATTGCCGAAATGGGTGGCGTTGATGTTATTGCATTTACCGCTGGTGTTGGTGAGAACAGTCCTGAGGTTCGTGAGGATATCTTGAATGGAATTAGTTACATGGGTACAAAAGTAGACACAGAAAGCAACCATAGCCGAGGTAAGGAAGTTAAGATTACTACCGACGACTCAAAAATAGCTGCATATGCTGTGCCTACAAATGAGGAACTTATGATTGCTCAAGATACTTATCACTTTGCTCAATTATTGAACTAGAAGTTAATCAAAGCTCCAATAAAGAACGTAACAACTTCAGATAAAGTAATAATGAACAAATTTTTTATAATTAGAGGGAACGTTTCCTTCTTAATAGGATTGTGACTGAATTGACGAGTGTTTTTATAGATGATCGGTGTGATCAATAATAACAAGTACATCGTCTTTGGGAGCAGTCCTATAATTATGGAACAAATTAGTGCAAGATAGCCCAAAACGTACAATGAATTCAAAATGAATAGGCTGTTTTCTTTGCGAAGGTAGTAAACTAACGTTTTTCTACCAAGTGTCTTATCTTCAGCTTCGTCAGCAATGTTGTTAGCTAACAATAAATTAGATATGGCAAAACATGTCAATAATGACGATAATAAGATGTCACCATAAAATTTGAAATCGAAAATAACACCAGGTGCATCGTGTACATTGATGTAAATGGCAATTAGATAGATTACAAATCCCATGGTGAATCCGGCAAAGAATTCGCCGAGAGGTCCACGGTTGATAGGTTTTGGTCCACCAGCATAGAGGAATCCAACTGCAAATGAGAACAAGCCCATAAATAGCAGTGGTAGACCTGTTTGGTATACAATGTAAAGGCCGATTATTGCGGCGATTAAACTAAAGGTGAAGTCGATCCATCCAATCATATGAATGTTAAGATGATTGACGCCAATTACGTTAGTTTCACGACGAAAACTTTCTACACCGGTAGCGTTTTTATAATCCCAATAATTATCATTGATATCTACGGCCATATTGAACAAGAACATGGCGATGAAGAATAGTACGAGGTTCAGCAAACTAATGGAATGCCAATGGTAGTACGCGTATAATGTTCCCATTAGAAATGGGAAGACACTTGCCGTTTTGGCTTTTATTTCGACTAGTTCGAAAAATACTGAGGGTTTCACAAAATCAGTCCTTTTTGTTTGATAACATATATTATAGAATTAATTTAACTTACAAGACAAGTAACATAGGTAGAGAGGGAATTAGATGGCAAATTCTATTTGGAAAGAATATCCAGCTATGGGGAAGCGAATAGATCGCACGACGGAATTTATTCACAAAAGCTTGGACATGCGCAACGAAGCGATTGCAAAGATGATCAAGGACCTTACATCTGGAGGGAAGATGTTGAGGCCAGCATTCTTCTTAATCTTTAGCAGCTTTGGACCTGATAAAAAAACAGATAAAGAATTAATACCACTAGCAGCCTCCCTCGAGTTGCTTCACGTAGCGACTTTGATTCATGATGACGTCATTGATGACTCACCATTGCGCCGTTCAAAGCCAACAGTTCACACAAAATACGGCAAACGTAATGCAATTTACGCGGGTGATTACATGTTCACGCTGTATTTCGAAACAATATCGAGATACTTGCCACAGCAGTCTCAAATTTTGACGAATGCCTTAAGTATGAAGAAAATTTTGATTGGCGAGTTAGATCAACTGCTAATCAACTTCAACGTCGATGCTACTGCAAAAATGTATTTCCGTGAAGTAGCTGGTAAGACGGCTGAATTGTTTAGCTTGAGTACGATGATGGGTGCAACTATCTCCGGCGGCGATCACGAGTTGATTGCTAGATCGAAGAACATCGGTCATGAAATAGGGATGGCCTTCCAAATTATCGATGATATTCTTGATTTCGGTGACAGTAGAGATACTGGAAAACCAAATTTTGAAGATTTACGTAACGGCGTTTACTCATTACCTTACATTTTAGGGTTACAAGATAAGAATGCAGAGTTGATTTCAGTATTGTCTAAAAACGAGTTAAACAACGATGATATTAACGAAGCAGCACGCATTGTCGTAGATAATGGTTATCTTGATCAAGCCAAGGGTATCGCAAGAACTTACAGCAAGCATGCGTTGAAACGCATTGCCAAGTTACCAAGAGGCAAGAATAAAACAGCTTTGAACAAAATTGTTGAAGAGTTAATGGACAGAATTGAGTGAAGCTTGCCGTGCCGATTCCGAAACAAAATCGATTCTGGCCTGGAACGTACTGGGCACAATTTGGAGCCATTCCTAGTGCAGAATGTCTCCAAACTTGGCCTTTGAGTAAGCTGGGATAGTTCCCCAGCTAACACAAACTTCAGCACTGAGGCCAAATCGATTTTGTTTCTCCATCTAAAAATAGTCTCTGTTAGCCTTAGGTAGAAAGTATTAAATAATATTATTCGCAAAAAAAGTAAAATGTAAAATTCTTAATTCGAAAACAAGCTTTGTGTTTTCGAATTTTTTTGCGTCCAATTATTAATATGAACGGCAAAGGGAAATTTTTAAAGTGTTTGTCCGATATAAATATTTGCATTAATAAATAAATTTAATGTGTTTCAACGCTAGTTTAATAACTGATAAATGAAAGGATTTTTACACGTATACATTTAATATACAACGTTTTGGTATCTTTCAAGTTAAAGAAGTTGACTGAAAATTTACAATATTAGGGATGTTTTTCAGTAATTTATGAAATTGAACAATCATTTAAGCTTGGGAGGGCAGAGTGATGTGTAAGTATTCTTATTTTATCCTTTATAGCGGCGTTACACAATACTATTTAATTCAACCTTTATCTAGGAATCCGAAAAATAGGTTCGGGGGTTGTGGCTAAATGTTATCACATCAAGAATTTCAGGAGATCTGTTGTAACTACTGGAATGGTCACACTCATACTGAATTTTGTCCGCACGGTTCTCATGAAGATACTGAGGACTTCATCAGGCAAGCCATTAATGCTGGGTTTAAAACCTATTCAATTACCGAGCATTTTCCAATGCCTCCACAATTTTATAGGATGGCCGATGGCAGTAAGCATGCAATTGACACTGCAGCAATGGATTATTCGGAGCTGCAAGCATATTTTGAAAAAATGGAATATTTGAAAGCAAAGTATGCGGATCAAATCAGAATTTTAGTTGGATTTGAATTTGATTATATTGATGGATGTCAGGAGTGGACTCGCAGTAAGTTGGAAGAATTTGGCGACAAAATAGATGACGCAATATTGTCAGTTCATTTTCTACCAACGGATGGTGGCTTGCGTTCAGTTGATGACAACTATGAAGATTTTTGTGATGGGGTTTTGCGGTATTACAAGACTCCGGTCGGGGTTGCCAACAAGTATTTATCGACTGTTCTTGATGCGGTCAAGTGGAGCTGTGATGATAAACCTGCTAGATATGGACATATAACGTTATATCGAAAATGGAGAAAACAGTTTAAATCTGATACAGCATGGTCGGATACAACGACTGACCATTTGATTGATAAAATTTTAAAACACGTTGCCAAGAAAAATGAGATGCTCGACTGTAATATGTCAGGCTTGGCCAAGTTTAGTCAATGTGAGTCGTCACCATATGTGTCGATTATTGAAAAGGCTGCTGATAGAGGGATCAAGTTGATTTATGGATCGGATGCACACGAGACAAGCAATGTTGACCAAGGGCTAAACGAGTATTTGGTCCAAAAATTATGTAAATGTGGGAGAGTTTGATGGAATTAACAGCACACGATGGAAGGCCGTTTCGAATTTGCCAATTAACTGATATACACCTGGGTTCATACCCCTTTGGTGAATCGGATTTGAAAACACTTAGCTCCCTACGCAAGCTATTTACACAAAAGAAGTTTCATTTAATTATGATTACAGGGGATATCATTTGGGGAAACAACAATTCAACCGCCAAGGAAAGCCTCTCCGTTTTCTACGATTTTCTGAACTCTTTGAAAACTCCGGTCGCTATTACTTATGGTAATCATGATGTGGAGGGTCCATTAAAGCGCAGTGATATGCGTTCCATGGAGAAAAAGCTTGAATTCTTTGCGGACCGACACAACAATTTTTTGAATAACAATCGTGAGAGTTACACTTTAGAGATAAATGATCGAGATACCGGTGAATTACAAAATGTGGTCTATGTTTGGGATAGTGGCTCTTATACACATTGGCCAAAATTGGATGAGTATGCTGCTATTGAGCCTGAACAAATTCAATGGTTCTTGAATTTGCCTTATGCGCGTTCGATTGAAAATCATGATGTTGGTTTTATGCATATTCCAATTCCTGAATATCGTATGGCTGTTAAAAATATAACTTCTGGTCAATTTGGAGAAGATATTTGTGCGCCGAAGATTAATTCTGGACTGTTTTACGCGTTGCTTAGGAGAAAGAATGTGAAGGCAATTTTTGCAGGTCATGATCATGATAATAACTTTTCTAGTAGTTTAGATGGAATCGAATTAAACTACGGTAACACAACTGGGTATAACTGTTACGGATCTATTCCACGAGGTTGTGTTGAAATTAATTTATATGAAGATCGCATTGAAAAATTTGTGATAACGTTTGAATCCATGGAAGAAATCACAAGGGTCTAGCACAATGTTTTACGTCAAATGTGATAGAATTTGTCCAAAAGCCTTTACGGGAGCATGATAATTATGAAATCTATCACACCATTCTTGGTTTACAATGGCACGGCTGAAGCTGCCATGAAATATTACGAACAATGCATTAGAAATGCAACTATTACTAGAATAGACAAGTACACACAGACTGATCAATACGGTGATGATGGGAAAGTTATGATTGGCGTTATGACGATAGCCGGTGAAAAAGTACAATTTATCGATATGAAACATGACAAGCCTGCCCCACCAATGAGTTGGTCAAATAATTTGATGCTGGAATGCAGCACTATTGATGAATTTGAGCAGGCATTCAAAGGACTAGCTGATGGCGGAAAAGTTTATACAGGTCCAATTTCCGACAGTCGCTGGTCTAAGATTTCCTGGATTACAGACAAATTTGGTCTTACATGGCAATTAATCTTATAAAAAAGATGAGGATACATATAATATGTATCTTCATCTTTTTGTTTTAGTATCATCAAAAACTTCAACACAATAATTCTGCTGTCCACAGTTAGGACAAACTAGTTTTCTAGCACGAAGATTATGTTTAGCCCAGAAAGCTTTCCAAAAACGAGGTTTAAATTCGTAATTACAATTAGGGCAGATATAGTTAGTTTCCTCAAAATAATATTTGGATAAGATTCCAGCGCATATTAGAACTAATATCATACCAATGGTAAATGGAATCCATTTACCAGTCATAAATCCGTAAATCAGAGAGCCAATTTCGACTACGTCTATTAACAATCCAAATAGAAGCATATTGCGATGAACTTTCCATAATGATTTCTTGTTAGTCATAATTCTGTCGATGTCATCGATATTTTTTATGGTCACATTATCTAAGTCAGACAAATTACGTTTCATATTTTCAATGGATTTAAGCTGTGACTGAGAATCAGCAACTTGCTGCTTCAAACGTTTTTCCTGCTCATCGAGCATCAGCTTGAGAATCGAACTAGTATTGGGACTATTCAAAATTTCCTTAATAG
The DNA here is from genome assembly GCF_001050475.1 of Companilactobacillus ginsenosidimutans. Classification (NCBI taxonomy): domain Bacteria; kingdom Bacillati; phylum Bacillota; class Bacilli; order Lactobacillales; family Lactobacillaceae; genus Companilactobacillus; species Companilactobacillus ginsenosidimutans. The sequence goes on from NZ_CP012034.1 coordinate 1,859,751, forward strand.
CCTCAAGACTAAGCCCCATACCCTTCAAAAGCAAAATCAACTTAAGCCGTTTCCAGTCATCGTCGTTATAAATCCTACGACCACTCTCAGTCTTACTAGAAGGATACAACAGATCCTTCTTATCATAATATTGAAGCGTTCGAACCGAAATATTACTAAGCTTAGCCAATTCTCCAGTAGTAAATTGTGACATCAACTTCACCTCCTAACCAAGTTATAACTCATTACCCAACGTCGTCATCAAGCCCTTCCTCAATTATAAAGTAAAAAAATACGGATACGACTATAAAGTCATATCCGTATTAAGGTTATTGATAGTAACTTTAATTAGATAAATTAAATGTTTGTTTGTTGTAAATAAATATTTATAACAGGGGGATGGATTGAGATTGAAATACTATCCCACCAATTAACATTTATATAATAAAAAAATATAAACTGCAATCTATCTAGACGGAGGGAGGAAATCGATTTGGTCTCAGTAGCTAGATTATACTTAGCCGAGTGAACTTCTCGGGTTAGTATAAGGGGCAGCTTGAAGACTTTTCGTACTTGGAAAATGCTCCAAGTGTCCCAGCTACGTTCCAGACCAAAAATCGATTTTCTCCCTCCGTCGGCACTTTACACCAACAACTGCAGTTTACAACACAAAACCTACAACCCCTGATCCAACTCATACAACTCCTTAAAATGAGCATTATTAGAATACAAATCCTTAGGAGCACCTTGCATCTCAATTCCTTCATCAGTAACAAAAACAACATGGTCAACATGAGTAACACCTTGCAAATGGTGAGTAACCCAAATGATAGTCTTGTCTTTCAATACCTCGAAGAATGTCTCAAGTAAGGCGTTTTCAGTAATAGGGTCCAATCCAACAGTCGGTTCATCAAGTAACACGACTGGTGCATCTTGAAGCAGGATACGAGCTAAGGCGATTCTTTCTTGCTCACCACCAGAGAATCTAGAACCATTTTCGCCAACAGATGTGTTGTATTTCTCAGGAAGTGAATCAAGTAAATCTTTCAATCCAACACGCTCCAAAGCTTTTTTAACTTCAGCATCAGTTTTGTCCTCGTTACCTAAACGAACGTTATTCATAACGCTGGTATTAAATAAGAATGGATTTTGGTTTAAGACTGAGAAAATGTCTGAACGGTTTTCTTGAATTTGTTGAACGTTCAAATCGTTAACGGTGATTGATCCTTTTTGTGGTACCAAATCTCCAAGAATTAATTGTAGAATTGTTGTTTTACCAATACCACTAGGTCCCAGTAGGGCAATTTTTTCACCTTTAGTAATCGTTTGACTGAAGTTCTTAATCAAGATAGGTGAGTCACTGGCATATTCGAAACTTACATTGTCTAGTTTAAGACCGTTAAAGTCCTCAGGCTTCAATTCTACCTGTTCGGGTAGATTGGCGTCGACTGGTGTAACGGTGTTCAATCTATTAATGGAGTCACGGTATTGTGGCCATTCCTCAAATCCTTGACTGACAGGTACAAATGTATCGGAAAGTTGTAAGGCAGCTAAGACAACCGCGGCAACAAAGTTAGCTTGCTCCTGTCCATTAGTCATATGGAGATTAGTAAAGATAATCATCACAATCATGATTAAGGCAAAGATAAATTGTAGTACGAAATCACGGTACCTTCTAAATGCTTTTGATTTCTTCTTTGAAGCATCTAATTCATTTATTGTTGAAGCTGATAAGTTTTTGAAGTCTTCCTGACGACCAGAGATGACCCAGTCATCTACTCCTAAAATATTATCAGTTAGTTTTGTATATAAGTTAGCCTTTAAAGCCTTTTGGCGTTCACGTCTGGCGCTTTCAAGAGTAACGGATACCAGTGGAACTAAAAAGATTTCAACGGCGCAGAGGAACAGTACGAATAGTCCAAAGGCAGGGTCGAATACTCCCATAGCAATTGAAGCGATAATTGCAACGATATAAGCAATCACGGTTGGGAAAACTGTTCTCAAATATAAGTCTTGCAAATGGTTGATATCTTCAGAAAGCAATCCCATGATGTCACCAGTTTTGTGGTGTTCATTGAAAAACGAAGCATCGCTCTCAAGTGTTTTATACAAACGAGTTCTCAAATCTGAAGTCACTTTAAGTACCCAGTTGTGACTACGAAGCCTTTCAACGTACTTGAAAACAGGACGTCCAATACCAAATCCACGTGTCAAAACGATTGGCACGTAGATTAGTAAGATGTTATAAGGATGAGTCGCAGCTTTATCAATGGTGTAACCAGCGACGAACATTAGTCCAGTTGCGAAGAAAACTGTGAGGAATCCTAGGATGATTACTGAAATCAATAATCCCTTGTATTGTTTGATGTATGGCTTAACCCAAGTATCATGTTTGAATGTTTTGAAAAAGTTCACAGTTTATCACCTCGCATGTTCTCGATTAAGTCAGAATAGGCACCTTGATGAGATCTGAGATCCTCAGGTGTACCTTGTTCGGCAATCATTCCGTCATCCAAAACGATGACATAATCCATTTCTTTGATCCAGTGAAGACGGTGAGTAGCGAAGATAACCAGATGGTCCTTGAAAAGCTGTTCCATAGGTTTCTTTAAAGCATACTCAGTTTCAATATCCAAATGGGCAGTAGGCTCATCGAAAATCAAAATGTGTCGGTCGTTAGCCAAGAATGCACGAGCAATCATGATTCTTTGTTGCTGACCACCAGAGATACCACGGCCACCTTCACCGATTTTTGTTTCGTAGCCGTCTTTTAGTGTGTCAATGAAGTCTTTCAAACCAGCTTTATCAGCAGCATCCTCAACTTCAGCTTGAGATGCTTCAGGACGATAGAAAGCGATATTTTCTGCCAGCGTACCTGAGAACAAATAAGGGGATTGTGGTAAGAAAGTTAATTCTTTCTGCCATGCTCTCTGCGTGAAATGAGGGATTTTTTGTCCGTTAATTGAAATATCAGAATCATTATCGGGTGTTAAGAATCCACCAATCACACGGATAAAAGTAGATTTACCTGATCCAGATTTTCCGATAACACCAATGTTGTGATAGCCAGATAGCTTCAAGTGGTCGATATCCAAACTAGCATCAGCAGTTTTATCTTCGTCATCGTAATTGAATTGTAGATTGTTAACTTCCAAGTCTGAATTTTCGTCCCATTTAAGGTTAGTTAGTTTGTCAGTATCTTTGTTATCTTTACGTTCTAAGAATGAAAAGATATTAGTCAAAGCATTCTTACCATCAAGTGTGGCATGGTAATCACTTGAGAAGTCACGTAATGGTAAAAAGTATTCTGGAGCAAGTATCAAAGTAACCATAGCTGGAAATAGTGGTAAGGTTCCATTAATTAAACCAAAACCTAAGAACACAGCTAGAATAGCAATTCCAAGAGTTGTTAACCAGTCGAGCGCGAACGTAGACAAGATAGCAATCCTTAAGGTGTTCATAGTTCTGCGACGATATTCGTCACTAACTGTATAAATATTTTTGACATAACGCTTACTTAGACCCAACATTTTTAAAGTTGGCAAGCCTCTGAGAGCGTCTAAGAAGTGATTAGACAATACTGTGTATTGTTCGTATTGAGCATCAGCCTTAGCTTGCGCCGCATAGCCAAGTAAGATCATAAAAATGATGACCAATGGAACGATAATTGTCAAAGTGACACCAGAACCAATGTCCTGGAAGTAAATGTATATCAAAAGAATAGGAGGAATGATAGACATATTCATCATTTTGGTAAAAATCAATTTGAAGTAGTTTTCGATTAAGTCGATACCGTCAAGTGAGGCAGTAACCAAGTTACCTGTACCACTTTCCGAAATCATCTGAGGTCCAGAATTGTAGACTTTGTCGAGTAACATTGAACGGATTTCCTCCGAAGTGTTACCGGCGTAATCTTGAACTATTTTTGTGTTTATTAGATTTAATAAATGCCGGACAACAAAAGCCGCTGCAAAAAGCACCATCGGCATGATGATGGTTTGCAGTGGTTTCATATGCCACGAATTTACTAAAGCTTCTGCTAAATACTTACCTTGGAATAAAATAACAAATGCTTGCAAGAAAGTTAATCCTGCAAGCATCAGTAGAAGTTTTTTTGTTCCTGGTAAGCGAAATAATCGCTTATCAATCATAATTAATATTTCACCGTATTATCCTTAGGATTTATTCTCTTGGTGAATAGAGTGTATGACCAAATGAAGTAGATAAGAATAATTGGTACTAAGATACATGCAACAATTGTCATAACTGTCAATGTATAGTGTGAGTTAGCAGCGTTTGCGATTGAAATGCTGTTACCGTGTGTACCGATCATTACACGTGGGAACATACCATTAAAGATTAATACAATAACAGTACTTAGTGATAATCCACTACCTACGAAACTCCAGCCCTCTCTATCCTTTAGGACTCCATAGTAACCCAACAATGAGAATAAAACAATGAAGAGAATGATAATCGTTGTTGATACAGGTTTCTTAGTAAAGAAGTCTGTTTGGAAAATTACTAGAAGTGCGAAGACAACTTCGCCGGCGAATAGAATAGGATAAAGAACTTTGTTTAATTGACGAGCACGGTCACGGATAGGACCTTCCATTCTTAGACGAAGGAAGTTTAATCCATGAACAAGTGATAGAAGTACACCAGCAACACCACCAACAAGTGATAGCCAGTTAACAACGTCGAAGAAACCAAGTCCAATAGCATCACCGTTAGCGTTCAATGGAACACCTTGGATCATGCTTGTTAGCATCATAACCAATAGGAATGGTGCGAAGAAACTACCGCAGAAGAATGTCCACATCCACAAGTTTTTACCAAATTTTGTTTCAGCATGTTTTGTGAATTCGAACGAAACACCACGAATAATAAGTGAAACTAGAACTAACATTAATAAGTAATAGTAAGTTGAGAACAATGATGCATACCAGATAGGTAAGGCAGCGAACATTGCACCACCAGCTGTAACTAACCATGTTTCATTTCCATCCCAGTGAGGGCCGATTGAAGACATGATTGCTTCACGTTCCATTTGGTCGTGAGCAATTAGTTGTGTTGACATACCAACACCGAAATCGAAACCTTCCATGAAAACGAAGATGGCAAAAAGTAAACCAATTATAAGGAACCACAATATACTAAGTGTCATTATTTACCGAAGGCCTCCTTTGCAAAAGGATCCACGTTTTGCTTAGAATCCTTGTCCTCGAAATAAGGACCTTGATGCAATGTCTGTCTGCTGTACCAAACCATGACACCACCGAGGAATGTAAATAGTAAGAAGTAAAGAATGTTACTAAATAGCAAACTTCCAATGGTTGATGAAGGTGATACGGCTTGAGAAATTGTGAATAATCCGTAAACGATCCAAGGGTAACGACCAAATTCAGTTACGAACCAGCCGGCTGAGTTACCAATGAATGGAACCCAGATACCGATACCGAGGCAGTATAGCAACCACTTCTTGTTTTCGATAGTATCCTTGTTCTTACGTGAGAATAATAGTCCAAGAAAATCAAATACTAAGACTATGAATGCTACAAGTGTCATAATTCTGAAACTCCAGAACAATGTCTTTGCAGGTGGGTAAAAGTCGAGTTCTGAACCCATTTGAGTACCGAACTTCTTGTTACCATATTGATCATTAAGTTCTTTGTTAATGGTATTCATACCTTTAACTGAACCTGTTGTCTTGTGATATGTAAGAAGACTCAATACCTTAGGTAGTTCAACTTCACCAGAAGTCTTGTGACCCTTTGCATCGATTGTTTCAATAACAGTCCATGGAGCTGGGTCTTTGGTATTTTGATAAATACCTTCTGTTGCAGCGAATTTCATTGGTTGGTCTTTAATCATTTGTTGTGTTTGGAAATCACCAGCAAAGATTGTAAGAATTGAACCAACTAGTCCAACCCATAGACCGAATTTCAATGAAACTTTGAAGAAATGGTTTTCGCCATCCTTCTTACGAAGTAGACCCCAAGCACTCATACCGGCAATGACAACACCTGCTGTCATAATAGCTGCGATAATCAAGTGAGGGAATACTCTCCACAATTGTGGGTTAGCAACAACGTCACCAAAGTTTGTCAACTTGATACGTGTACGTCCACCCATCATTGCGATTGTGAAACCTGTTGGGTGTTGCATAAAACTGTTAGCAGCCAAAATCCAAATAGCTGATAACATAGTACCAATAGATGTCATCCAGATCATAAATGCGTGCCAACCTGGTGTGAATCTATCCCATGTAAACATCCAAATACCGATGAATACAGATTCGATAAAGAATGCTAGCAATGCTTCAATGGCCAATGGTGCACCGAAGACATCACCCATAAATCTAGAATACTCTGACCAGTTCATACCGAACTGGAACTCTTGAATAAGTCCTGTAACAATACCCACGGCGAAACTAAGTAGGAAAATCTTTCCCCAGAATTTAGCCATGTCGCGGTAAACTTTGTCTTTCTTGACACAATACATTGTTTCCATAACAGCAACTACAAATCCCATTCCGATTGAAAACGGAACAAAGAAGAAATGGAATACGGTAGTCATAGCAAATTGGAAACGTGCCAATCCGACAATGGTTAAACCAATACCGAACATATAAATAACCTCCTCCTATAACTTTATAGATTTACATCTATAACTACGTTTATCATATGATTAATTAATTAAATAATCAATAGTGATAAATGATTTATCGCGATATAAAGAACGATAAAAAAAAGCAAGCCTGAAAGGGCTTGCATTAATGCCTACTACGACGGCTTTTTGACGGATCGTAATTAGGATATGGATTAGAATTATTTTTTGAAGAATTATTAAAGTTTTGGTTCGAATCGTAATTTTGAGGCTGATTTTGATTTCCATAACTTTGATTTGGTTGATAACCTTGATCATTTGATTGATTGTTAGGAAACTGACCATTACCATCTTGACCATTATATTGATTATAATTTTGACCACTTGGATAATCTTGATTTTGATAATTCCCATAATTGTCTGGTGCTTGGTTAGGGTAGTTATTTTGATCAGATTGGTTACCGGGCCGATAGCCATTTTGATTTGGATAATCCTGATTGTAATTGTATCCAGATTGATTGTTATCTGGGTAACCATTATTTTGACTATTATCTTGATAGTTGTTTCCACTATATTGATTCTGGTCTTGGTTTCTCATGTAGCCATTATCGGGACTCTGTTGGTAATAATTGTTGTAATTACTTCTACTATATTGTTGTCGTTGCGAGTTCTCGTTGCTGGAATTAGTTGGCACAGGGTTCATGACCAAATCAACGATATCGATAATGACAACCACGGCACCTATAAAAATACCTATCCAGGCCCAAATTTTTAAGTAGGCGGTGTCAGGCAAGTCGGCGTTGATAATTCCGGTCACAGCTCCAATGACTAAGATGACTAATCCGATGATATCTGGGACGAGGCTGTAAGTCCGGTTAGTTGTGATGTAGACAATTCCGGTGACGATGTATGTGATGGCGATTAATATTCCTGCTGCGCCACCAATTGCGCCATTACCAATAAGAGCAGCAATGAAGCCTTCGAAACCAGTCTTAATCATCAATATGATTGATAAGAGTAATAATAATGAACCTGCAGATATTTTAGTAATTCGTACCATACAAAGGAATCCTCCAATGAACTTTTCTTCTATTGTATATCATCTTCGACTGTATATCATCTTCGACGAAATGATTAATTGGACCATACTTGTGTCCGACGTCAATGACGTTTTTGATTGCGTGGTAGGTAAATGTTTTGGCAATTCGGATGGCAGACTCTAGGTCTTTGCCTTTGGCAACCTCGGCAACGATGGCAGATGAAAGTTTGTCGCCTGTTCCATTGATATGTTCAGTTTTAACGTAAGGCTCTGAGATCCAGAATGATTGCCCATCTTCAAGTAGGACAAAATCTTCAACTTCATCCTGATCGTCGTTAGCGTGTTCACCTTTAATCATGATGTTCTTTGGACCAAGTTCTTGAAGCTTATGTGCAGCTTCGACAATTTCTTCTCGAGTATCGAGTTCCATACCAGACAACTTTTTAGCTTCATAAAAGTTTGGTGTGATGATATCTGCTAGTGGGAATAACTTGTCGATTAGTGTTTGATAGGCATCCTCTTCCAGTAACATGGCACCATGTTTAGTGATGATAACTGGATCTAAAACGAAAAATCCGAATGGCTTATCCTTGATAGCATCAGCCACAGTGTTGATTGTTTCTGAATCTGAAAGCATACCAGTCTTGAATGCAGATACTTTGAAATCATCTTTGATATCTTTGATTTGACTAATAATGAAACTAGAAGGCATAACGGTGGCATCATGGATACCGTATGAATTACCTGCTACGGCGGCTGTCAAAACTGACATACCATAAACTCCGCGAGCCATAAATGTTTTTAAATCAGCTTGTGCTCCTGCACTACCGTCAGAATCGGATCCAGCAATAGTTAAAACTTGTGTAAATTCATTCAAAATAAAGCCCCCTAGATTTTTAGATTAATTAAATATTACCAGTATTTAGGGTAAAGTGTCATATTTTAAGAACTTTATTGACATTAACGTTACGTCAACGTCTAAAATGAATTTTATCAGGAGGATTATTATGGAATATTCAATCAAAGAACTAGCAAATATCGCAGGAGTTAGTACGCGTACATTGCGATATTATGACCAGATAGATTTGTTGAAACCATTGCGAAAATCTGAAGCTGGATATCGTATTTATGGATCAGTTCAATTAGATAGGTTACAACTGATTATGTTTTATCGTGAGTTGGACTTTAAGTTAGATGACATTCAACGAATATTTGACGAGCCTGAGTTTAATCTCGTGAGAGCGATGCAGGAACAGTATCGCTTGCTCGAACGACAACAGGATAGAATAACCAGCCTTTTGAATACATTAGAAACAACAATAAAGAGTTATCAAGGAGACATTAATATGGAAGATTCAGAAAAATTTGCTGCATTTAAGCAGAACAAAATTAAAGAGAATGAAGAGAAATATGGTGCTGAAATTAGAGAAGAGTATGGAGATGAGACTGTTAACGACTCAAATAAGTTGTGGAATAATTTATCTGCTGAGCAGTATCAGATAATGAATGCGGTCGAAAGTGACATGGTTAGTAAGCTAATTGAACTAGATGACAGCAAGTTAGGACCATCCTCAGAACTAGGAAAGCAGATTTACGAAGATCATAAGCGTTGGCTAGAATTCTCATGGAAACAATATACACCAGCAATGCATAGGAATTTGGCAGACATGTATTTGGCTGATTCCCGATTTGGTGATTATTACAATTCAAAAGCAGGACGAGAAGTAGTTCAATTACTTCATGATGTGATTTACGAATATACAAATAACTAAGGGATGATATTAGTGAATAAATATACTGTTGATAAATATATAGAATTACGAATTGCTGAACCTGGGGATGCTGAAGATTTATTTCATTTGATCGATGATAATAGACAAGAAATGGAAAAGTATATGCCTTGGACGAAAGAAACAGTGAAGATATCTGATGAAGACAGATTTCTCAAATACTGTCAAAAAAGATATAAAGTCAGTCAGCTGTGGCCTATGACCATCATTGTTGATGGCAAGATTGCAGGGATGTTCGATTTTCATAACATTGATCATGAAGATCGCCATTGTGATATTGGTTATTGGTTAGGAAAAGAATTTCAACATAACGGTGTTATGACAAAAGTGGTAAAAACTGCGACTGAAATTGGTCACGGTGAATTGGGGATACATCGAATTCAGATCATGGCTGTTGTTGACAACGTTTCTAGCAACAATGTCGCTAAGAATGCTGGATTTACGCTTGAATCTACGCTAAAGGAATACGCATTTGATAGTGAAAAATATCACAATATGAACATTTATTCACACATTTTAGACTAAAATGTAATCGCTTTTATTACATTTGACACGTCAAGTATGACACCTTTTGCTTATAAACGCTGTCGTGACGGTATTTATAAACTGCATGCATGACATATAACTGTAATAATTAATTAATATATTGTAATAATATTTGTGAATATTATTGAAATGTTGCTGGTGACTGCGTTATCATCACTTATAGATATAAGATTTTTTTTATATCGTTATTCTTTAAAAAATTTAAAGAGGGGGGTAAAACGGTATGTCATTGTTTAAAAAGGCCATTGTTGCTGTTTCAGCTCTTGCATTAGCTGGTCCAATGATCGCAAACGGAGCTGCAGGTGTAGTTTCCGCTGCTGTTAGTGGTTCATCAAACGCAAAGACTGAAAAAGTTGCAAAGCCGAATACAAGCCTTAAGGTTCCACTTAGAAATGCTGACAACATTTTTAACTTAAAGCTTGATAAACAAAAGAACGGTTATGTTCTTGTATCAAACATTACCGCTTCTGGAAACAATGTTATTCAAAAAGGGGAGAAACTTGTTGTTAACTTCAACAAGGAGAACGTCGATTTGGATAACAGTTCCGTCATTACACAAGATAATGCAGTTCCTTTTACAGTCCAAAAGGATGCTGACAACGGGACAGTTACATATACCTTTACAAAGGATGTCGATAGTGGCAATTTCGTCTCAGCTATTGGGATAGCTACGAAGAATTTGTACACAACGACACATGTCAAAGCTAACTTCCAAGGTTCACCTATCAGTATTGCTGATAACAACCTAACATCGAAGTGGCAAAGTCCAGAAACGACTTATAGTTCAACTGGTACAAGTACTAGTCAACAATCATCTTATACAGCTGGTACTAGTCAGTATGCTATGACACAAGCTGCTTCAACGAGCTCGTCATATTCAACAACAACTAGTTACGCAACTACACAACAAGCTGGTAACGCTACAACGCAAGCAGGCGAAACTAACGGATACACACCAACTTTTGATGAAGCTGAACAAGCTGTAATGGGTCGTACAACATTTAGTGTTGCTGGCACAGCAACAAACACAGAAACATCTGCCAACCAAGCAACTACTAATAACGGCTCAACTGCTAAGACAGTTAACGACGCACTTCCAGCAACATCTAACACTGCTGCAAAGACATCGACTTCAACATCTACAACTAGTGAAGCTAACCAAGCTACACCTGCAAAAGATGCAACAAGTACTCAAACAGATGCACAAGCAACACAATCGGATACAACTGGTAACGCTGCATCACAGGCTGCCGCAACAGAAAACAGTGCTTCTACTACTGCAACTGTAGAGCCACAAACGACTACTTCAGTTCAAGCAAGCACTAATGCTTCAAATGTTATTCAAACACCAAATGGAAAAGCATCTGATCCAGAAGCTACTTTAAATAAAGTACTTCAAAATCGTGATACTGATCCAAATGCAAAAGTAGATGGCGATGATAGTTCCTATCAAAGCAATCCACAGTTTGAAAAGATTCGAACACAAGTAGCAACAAAAGCTCCTGCAGCAACTGCAGAAGAACAAGCACAGATGATTAAGACTCTTCCATATATTTGGAATTACATTTCAAATTCTGCGGATCAAAACCAAGTGTTCAATTTTGCAACACTTCTTACAACTGGTAGAACTGCATACACCACAATTAATGGTGTAGCAGATGCTAACAGTAGTAACATTCTTCAGCAACAAATGCCTACTTTATTGAAAGCATTTGGTTCAAATCTTACTGAAGATTCGTTTGATGACGCTATGGACATAGACGTTCTGTTAGAATCACAAGTCTACCAAGACTATTTAGCTGGTAAATATACAGCTACATCTGATGACACTTCATTAGATGCTTCCACAGCTTGGGCAAATATGAATGATCATATTTCAATTACGGCTGTTGATTCTAACACTGACACAACCGGAGCCAAATCTGTTGGACCAAGATTCTACAATGCTAAATCTACTTTAGATAATTTAGCATCTGAAGCTCTTGCAAAACAGAATGCTGAAAAAGCCGACAAATTGGTTGTTAACAAAGATACTTCTGCTAACGTAGCAACTACAGAAACAGAAGATACTTCAAATGCAACTGGTTCAAAACTTTTCTCACAAATTGAGAAAGACATCTACGGTAAGATGGGCGACGCTTCTTCAGAAAACAAAGCTCAAGTTCTTGGATCACTTCCAGGAATCTTGAACGATTTGTCAACAAACACAGCTTCGACAGACAAGACTGGTACAACAGCCAAATATCTACAAACTACTACGGATGGAAGTAAATACTTAATAACGTTAAATACACAGCCAATCACTGGTAGTTCAGATAAATATTTAGCTAATTTGCCACAAGTCTTCAAAGCATTTGGTGACAGTCTTAAAGAGGGTGACTTTGATAAAGCCATCAACATGCAAGTTATGGAAAATTCACAAATTTACCAAGATTACAAAGATGGTAAATATGTGCCAGAATCATTAGTAACAAAGAAGACTGTTGATAATAGTAGTGATTTGCTTCCAGCAATTCTATTAACTATATTGGCATTCCCACTTGTTGCATTAGCAATGGGTGTTGTTACAATCCTTACAGCTCCAATCTGGATTCCATTAGCAATCATTACTTGGGGTGTTGTATTTGCAATTACAGCTCTTCCAGTTGGATTGTTCTACATGACACTCGGTCTATTGTTATTACCATCATTGGTATTATTCCCAATCATGTTAATTGTTTCAGCATTAGCCGCATTGCCATTGTTAGTATTAAACTTGATTCCAATTGTTAACTTGATTACTGTTCCAATTTCATTAGTAATCTTAGCTCTTACATTTGTATCAGGATTTGTAGTGTTATCATTCATTCCTGCAGTATTAGTTGCCGCAGTTATTGTAATTGCTGGTATCGCACTTCCAATTATCATGACCATTGGTCTTGTAATTGCACAAGTTATTGCCGGAATCCTATCACTCATCTTGGGTGGTTTGATCGTTATGCTACTTCCTATTACAGCATTATTAGGTATTATTATCGCCGGAGCATTTAGTTTACTCGGATTAATCGGATTCGCATTAATTGCTGGTTTGATTATCGGTGGTGTTCTTGCATTGATCGTTGCCGGATTTGCTGTCCTAACTGTTCTTGCTGGTGGATTCGCCGGTGTTATCGGATTAGGATTAATTGCAGGTATGGCAGTTGTTATTCTTGGATACTTGGCATTCTTAGGTGGTGGAATTCTTGCAGGTATTGCAACCTTCTTGATTCTATTAGTCTTAATGCCTCAGTTCTTGGTATTGAACTTCATGTTATGGTTCATCGGATTAGGATTTATGGCAGTAATCTTGCCTGACTTAGCAATTCCAAGTCTTTACTTAGCATTGCTAATTGGTGGATTAATGATGTTATTCTTCATTCCTGGACTATTGATTGCATTGTCATGGCCATTCTGGGCAGGACTTGTTCTTGCAATCTCAATTCCAATTGTTGAACTTGCAGCATTGATTGCATTACCATTCTCATTCATTCCATTGTTTGGATGGATTGCTGATGCTATCGTTGGTGTAATCATCTTGATTCAAGCTATTGCCCTTACTATCGCTGTTGTTGCTCCTATCGTTATCGGAGTTCTTATGATGACAGTTGGTATTATCGGATTTGATATTGCTGCTGCAGCCGCACTTGTTCTTGAATTAATCAAGAAGAAGCAAAAAGCTGAAAGAGCACATGTCAATATTGATGCAAGCTGGCGCTTACCAATTCACCCAGTCGGTTTCTGGACAAAGAGTGATCCTTTGGCAAATGCCTTAGCTTAATGTTTCAGCATTAAAAATAGATATAAAAAAAGTGTGGAGCGATTTAATCGCCCCGCACTTTTTGTTTGTCTTCCTATATTAAACTAACTTAGGATTGTTTTCTGCCAAGTCGCGGTAGAAGTCTGCCATTGTTAAACGGTAGTAAGGAATTAACCAGATTAGTCCGATTCCCATTGTGATGAAAGCTAATAGCCACCAGCCGATGAAGCTTAGTTGTAGTACGAAGTAGTCTGCTTTGTGTCCATCCATTAATTGACGACTTCTTGTGATGAAGTCTGTTAATGAATACCCGTTAGCTTGATCCTTGTCAGATAAGTCTTTGTAAATGAAGTATGCCTGTGAATAAGACATTGCCTTGATAATTCCAGGTATAACTAGAAGTAATGACCATAAGAATACTAATACTCCCATAACGATGTTCAAACCAATTAACTTGTACCAGTCAGGATTTTTAAATCTTGAGAAGTTACTTTGAACTGGTTGGAATTGTAGTTCAGGATTTCTGATCCAATCTAAAGCTTGGAAATCTGCTGAATTACCAATTAGAGTAATTACTAATCCTACGATAATAGTTATCAATGATGTTGTTCTCATTGTTGAAGCCATTTGGTTAATATTATCTGGATTCATATTATTTCCAAAATTGAGCACTGACTGGATTGAACCAGTAATCCAGCCGTATAACATAGTAATCAAGTATAGTAAGATACCTGTACCCCATTTTCCCCTTAGAGTATCTTTGGCATCTTGTTTCAATTGAGCTCTTGTTCGATAATTGTTCACGATAATTCCCCCTTTATAAACAAAGTCTACCGAACAAATCAATTAAAGCAAAGAATTTTTTTATAAATAATACGTTATGATATGTGTTAAAGGCTATAATGTTAATTAATAATTATTTATAAATTTATCAAAAGGGAGTGGAGAAATATGTCAGTTGGCTTTATTGGTGCTGGTAGTATCGGTGGTGCAGTTATCACTGGTCTCGTAAGAAATGGATTTGATAATGATCAAATTATCGTTAAGGGTGGAAAATCTAATACTGCTAAAGATCTTCAATCCCAATTAGGGTTCAAAATGGTTCAAAAGATCAAACAATTAACGGATCCAGAAGTTATCTTCATCGCAGTAGGAGATACTGCCCTTGACAGCGTTTTAACTGAGTTAGAGCCTGTTGCTAGTGGAAAGCTAGTTATTGCCTTCACGGGTGGCGCTACTATTGCTAGATTGAAGAAGAAGCTTGGTGGCGACGCAAAGGTTGCTACTGCAATTCCCAATACACCTGTAAAAGTTGGTGCCGGTTTTACTGGAATTACCTACTCAGAAAACTTTTTACCAGAAGATAAGAAGAAAGTCGCTTCAATTCTTGGATACACGGGTCAAATTGTTGAAGTTCCTGGCGAGCAATTAGGAATTTTAGGAACAGTAGCTGGATGTAGCCCTGCATTCTTGGATCTATTCATTGAAGCTTTGAGTGATGCTGGTGTTAAACATGGTTTGAACCGTCAACTTGCATATGATGCTGCGATTGGAATGGCCATTGGTGCCAGCAAGTTAGCTAAACAATCAGATCTAAGTGTCCCTGAATTAAAAGACGAAGTTACATCACCAGGCGGGTCAACTATTCGTGGCGTTGCGGCTTTGGAAGAAAACGGATTCAGAAATGCCGTCATTAAAGCTGTTGATGCAGCTGAAGGCGAATAGTATAGTATTATATAATTAATAAATGTTTAAAACTAAGGTTGTGACGAGACTCTATTTCCGTTGGCGCCCATGCTAACAGAGTTTTGTTCAAACCTTATTTTTATTTTCATAATGAGGGATGATTTGTATGAATAAAGAAGGAAATGTGACAAAAAAGGTAACTTCAGCAGTGTTGGGAATATTAACTTTAGCATTATTGGGGACAGCATTTACTGCACCATTGAATGATAGTTTTGGATCACAAATGAGTAATAACGACGTTGTGACTAGAAAGAATGCTAAACTTTCAAAGCCAGTTAAAAAACCAAGTAAGGTCAAGGATGTAGAAGTTAAGGCTCCACAACAAGCTAAAACTGAGTCAGCTTCAACTAGCCCTGCCAGCGTACTTTCAAAATTAGGTAGTATCTCAACTTCAAAAGTTAAATCTGCTGCAAAGGATGAAGCTCAAGCCGCACAATTGATTCAAACAGAAACTGGAATGACGGCTGCCAAATCTGAAGCTGCCGCACAAGTAGTATTTTCAAATGCGAAATATTCAGCCTTGAGAAGTGATTTGAGCAGTGGAAATTGGATTGGTGCTTATCAGCAATATTCTAAGCTCTCAAGTGATGGCACAATTGCTCAACTACAACAAAGTCTAGCAAATTAATATTTTGCCATGCATATGAATATGTTATAGACTGTTAATAACTTTTTACAACTTATTGATATAGAGAGGGAATATCATGCGTAGGAGAAAATCATATCGGGCAGCGGTCTTGGGGATATTAATGGCCATCATTTTTGTCCAATCAATGGTGCCATTATTAGGCTTTATTCCGACTGGATTCGTCAATATTACAATTATCCATATCACCGTTATAGTCGCCGCAATTGTGCTTGGACCAACTGATGGTGCAATTGTTGGATTAGTCTGGGGTATCGGGACAATTATCAGAGCATTGACTAGCCCAACATCAATCATTGATACAACGGTATTTACCAACCCAATCGTAGCGATTTTGCCTAGAGTTTTAGTAGGATTATTTGCTGGATGGGTATATCTTTGGTTTAAGAAACATAATACTCATAAAGTTTTAGGGATGGGAATTGCTTCTGCCGTAGGATCAATTACAAATACCGTATTGGTACTCTTCTTGATGAGAGTCATGTATGCCAGCACATTGTCACAGGCTTATGCTACACAAACATCAGCCTTGAATGCAGTGTTGCTTGCTATTGTTGGTACTAATGGTGTAGCGGAACTTATTGCTGCTATTATCATTGGACCTGCAATTGCTACTGCTATCTTGAAGACTAATAAATTTTTAGATGAATAAAGACCTGTATGAGAAATCATACAGGCCTTTTTGGAGATTGTTATTATAACGATGTTATGTCTTTTGCTTGATAATTTGTTTTTACATTGATATTCTTACGATAAAGGGATATTTCCCCTTAAAAAAGCATAAGGAGGCAATCTACATGGCTGGACTAATTGGCAATGATTTTCTAGATGAGAAAGCATATAAGAAACTTATTAAAAAACTGAGTGAACCTATCAGTAGGAAACGAAGAGCTGAGTTAGAAAAGACCTCCAAACTATTTAAAACTGGTGTTCCTAAGATTGACACCAGTGAAATGTACAAATAAGTGATTTCTGAAGATTACAAATTAATTAGTATTATGAATATCGGGCAACTCAATTTGCATGATTTTAATTGTGTTCCGTTGAACATAAATCATGGTAGTCAAGATATTGAAGAAATTTTGAAAATCAATAGATTCTTAATTGATCCATTGCTTGCATTAAAGTATGAAACTAATAATGTATTCAAAACTTTCATACTTGTGGATATTAAGAAAGGAAAGATTGTTGGTTTTTATTCACTTTGTGTTGGAAGTAAAAGAGTTTTCAAGGAATTCAAGAAACTAAAAAGTTTACCTACCGTTGAAAATAATAAAGAATTGCCAACAGTTGAATTAATATGGTTCGGAATTGATAATAAGTACCAGGGTCAAAAACTTGGTACTGCACTTATGGAAAATGTATTTCAAACAGCATATGATATTTCAAAAAGAGCTGGAGTAAGTTTCTTAGCTGTGAATTCTCTGAAGAGAACAAAAAAGTTTTATGAAAAACTCAATTTTTTTGACTTAGGTATTCCTCACAAATTAAATGAGAGTTTGTGGATGGGAGTAACTATCAAAGAAATAAAAATAGCAATTAATAAATAACCACGTAAGCAGCCTGGTATCACTGTACCTAGGCTGCTTTTTTATTTTCATGAAAGACCAGTTAGTTTCAATTGTAATTGAAGAAAACAGAAAAATTAGGTTAGTTTCAATTGTAATTGAAGAAAACGGAAAATTTAGGTTAGTTTCAATTATAATTGATAAAAACAAGCAATTTATATTTTTTATAATAATCCGAAATAATTAGACTAAAACAATAAAATTAAAGGAAAATATATGAAAGCCAAAGCAGTATTCAAATCGGTAATAGTAATTATTTTAGTGATAGTAATATTGGTTGTAAGTTTTGCTATTATTAATAAGAAAAACACCAGTAATCGTGAATTGAATGACTTTCAACCGCGCGTTGAAAAGGTACTACGTAAAAGTAATTTACCTGGAAAAGTCAAGGTAACTAGGGTCTTTATTTCAACTGGTGGTGATTACGAAAAGAATGCGGAATTTACATATCAGGAAAAAGTGAATAATAAATGGGTGAAAATCAAGAGTGGGTTACCATTTGACGGGAGAACTAAAAAATATAATTACGACTTCAATCCTATTAACAAAAATGATTTTTCTCATAGTGAAACTATGGCCAACTTCTATCAATCCAGTTGGAGAAATTCAAAAGGGAAAACTATTATTAACAAAGCAGAAGATACATTTTCAAAATTAAAGGTCAAAAATTTAACGTTTGCTACTGTTAGAGGGCAAATGGGCCAAAATGGTGATGATACAGTTAAAATATTAAATAGCGAGTCAACCAGTGGTTCTGTAGAGAAAGAATTTAAGAACGCAGTTAAGTTGAACCGTAAATCAAATAGTTCCGATGTGTCTAGCTTTAATGGTTATTATCATCTAGATCCAGAATATTATATGAAAACAGGTTATAATTCTGTTCGAATTGATTATATTTACCACGCCCGAAATAGTGATGATTTTAATTCAGATAAATATCGAAAAAAGGAAAAACTTATTAATAAAGAAATTGAAATTGGGTTAAGGAAGCTGGATTATTCAAAAGTTGCTACCGGTACTTATCAAATCGTTTATACAAACCAAAACGACGACGGAACCGAAAGTAATACCGAGTTTGAACTTGTAATTAAAAATGGAGAAATAGCCTATTTATCCGTAACTTAGGTTAAATATTGAATTCAATAAAGTTAGGCAAACGTGCGAAAATATTATTTAAATAATAATCTAATCGTAAATAAGAGATTCGAAGTTATAAATAATTGTCTAGGAGGGAATCTACAATTAAGGACTTGAACATAAGAATTAAAACATGGGTGCTATTTGGAATATCAATTGGAAGTTTTCGGATAAGTTCTATTGCGTTGTTGTTTTTGAGTTCAGTCGATGTCTATACTAATTTTTTTAAATTTTATGAAATCTTGAAGTTAGTTCTTGTAGTGAATTGTAT
Source organism: Companilactobacillus ginsenosidimutans (assembly GCF_001050475.1). Lineage (NCBI taxonomy): Bacteria > Bacillati > Bacillota > Bacilli > Lactobacillales > Lactobacillaceae > Companilactobacillus > Companilactobacillus ginsenosidimutans. The sequence continues at coordinate 1,878,857 of NZ_CP012034.1, forward strand.
TATGTTTTTATTCACGAAGGATAGGCGTGCGGTCTACCAAGTAGGTGACAACATAAAAAATACTAGGTTTGCTTCTTCACGAATTATTTATGATGGGATCATCTTTCCGTTAGTATCAGTAGTAGCAACAATTTGCGAGTTTATTGCATTAATTGCGATGACTGTTATTTATATTAGTGCAATTTCAAATTGGACTATTTTTATTTTATTAATAATAATTCTTATTGGTGATCTTACGATGGTACTTGGCTGGTATTATCTCTTACAAATTTTGAAGAAAATCGAAGAGGGTATACATTCACGTTCAATTACATTGAAGGAGTGGTTGGTTGATTTTGGAGTTCTGTTAAAGAAATACTCAATTTGGATATTAATAGTAATTGTTGCCTTGTTAACATTAATCATCGTCCATCATAATAATTTAGTAAGTAATCAAAACGCGTTTTATTATGAATATAAGAAAAATCCCACTAATTACAAAAAAATAAATGCTGCGCTTTTCAAAAGTGCCAAGTTCATACCAAATAAAAAATTATTCAAAAAAAGTGGTATTAACTATGATTATGATTGGCATGCGGAATCATCCAAGATTGTTATTGAAGGTAAAAATTTAGATGTATATTCAGAAGATTCAGGCGAAATATACGGTCTTAATCAATCAAACGGACAGCCAACTGAAACTGACAATTATTTTTCCGATTCATTTAACTTTTCAAAGTCTAGCAAAAAAGAACGGGAGACCAAGCGGCGAACTGAAAACCTGTATTTCAAAACTATGAAAAAACTATATGATAATTGGAAATTGTATAAATAAAAACACTATCCAGATAAAATTCTGAATAGTGTTTAATTAGTTAGTTTGAGCCAATCGGTCGTTATGAGATTGAATAATCTCATTAGCGATTGCACGGGCAATATTTTCATTTTTCAAAATTGGGCCATGGGAATATGATCCAATTGTGTTCTTATAACGCATGCCCTCAGCTTTATCCTCAGGATTATTTCCGTAACCTTGAATCATTTTGCCGAGCGGTTTCAACTTTTTCTTGTCGTCAAAGTAGGTACGTCCACTATGGTTTTCAAAGGCACGAACGGTTCCCCATTCGGTTTGATATTCTGTATCACCAATCATGCGGCTATCAGCTTTGAAGACTGTGTGAAAAGGTAGGATATCTAAACATTGAATTGTGTCGCCACCAACTGTTTCATAGTATTTACCAAGGAATTGGTAGCCACCACAAATACATAACATTGGCTTGCCAGCTTCAATATAGTCTTGAATAGTTTGGCGATGGCGAACTAAATCTTTTGCGACAACGGTTTGCTCGAAATCTTGACCGCCACCCCAGAATAGAAAGTCGTAGTCGAAAGCATTGAATTCATCATCCAAACTGATGTTGTCGACTTGTGTGTCATAACCTTGTTCCTTTAGTAAGAAAGCCAAGATTTTCACATCGCCACTGTCACCGTATGTGTTCATTAAATCTTCATATAAGTATGCAATTTTAATAGTATCAGACATAATATTCTCCAAAAAAGCTAAAGTATTGTAACATTAAATCAATGAGGTGATTAATTTGACGAAAGAAATTAATAAAGCTAGTTTAGCAGATTTTCACGATAACTTAAATCACGACGTTTCGAATAATGTTTTGAAAAACGCTGTGGCTGAAGTTGGAATCTTTCAAACAGCTAAGAATATCGACGCAAAAAGTAAACTCAATCCTGCTTTTAACATAGAAGTACCAACAGGTAAGGTTACTAATCAGAAGCAATCTGGTAGATGTTGGTTGTTCTCAACTTTGACAAATTTGCGCACGGAGTTCGCTACTAAATATAACGTTAAAGATTTCAAATTATCAGAAAACTACTTATCATTTTACGATCGTTTGGAAAAAGCAAATTACTTCTTCCAAAATATTGTTGAGACAGCTGATTTACCTGTGACTGACAGAAAAGTTAACTGGTTATTCACTAGTCCAAGCGGTGATGGTGGTCAATGGCAATATGGTGCTAACTTGATTAACAAATATGGTGTAGTTCCAAGCTATGTGATGCCTGAAACCGTTGTCTCTGAAAGCACATCTGAGTTTAATGCTACCCTTAATAAGTTATTACGCAAAGATGGTATGGAAATTCGTCGCATGATTAAAGAAAATGTTCCGACTGATCAAAAGATTCAAGAAATGCTGTCGGATGTCTATCGAATCTGCGTTTATTCATTTGGACAGCCGCCCGTTGATTTCGAATTATCAATTCGCGACGACAATGGCAGAATGATTGAAGAAGATAAGATTACACCATTGGAATTTTTGAACAGTTATTTCTCAATTAATTTGAACGACTATATCGGCGTTATGAACTCGCCGCAAACAAGTAAGAAATTCAATCAAGTGTATACGATTGATACGCAGGGAAATATTGTTGGTGGAACTCCGGAGAAATTTCTAAATTTACCGATCGAACGTTTGAAAGAATTATCGATACAACAATTGAAGTCAAATGATACTGTTTGGTTTGGTAATGATGTTGGCAAGCAATCTGATCGTAAGCTGGGTCTGTTGTTTGGCGATTTGTATCAATATGATCAAGTCTTTGGAATCGATACAAAGATGAGTAAAGGGGATGCGCTTGATTATGGAAATGCATCTGTTTCTCATGCGATGGTTCTAACTGGTGTCAACATTATTGATGACAAGCCTAATCGTTGGAAAGTTGAAAATTCATGGGGTGATGCTAACGGTGACAAAGGTTACTTTACAATGGATGATCAATGGTTTGATGAAAACGTTTATGAAGTTGTTATTAATAAGAAGTATTTGACGGATGCTGAATTGGCGGCCTTCAATCAAGAACCTATTGTATTGCCTGCTTGGGATGCAATGGAGTAAATTCAAATTTTGTAAAAATATATCGCTAAAGTTAAATACTTTAGGGGTATTTTTTTAATAAAATATTAGTTGAGTATAACTGTTGATTAGTCGCAACATTGTTTTATATACTTGAAGTCTACTTTAAGAAAACAGGTGACTTACATGCATCAAGCAAAGAAAAGTAAGAAGAAACCAGTCTTATTTACAATTTTAGGAATCGTTTTGATTTTAGTATTGGGAGTGGTATTTTTTGTTCCTTTGAATAATGCCACAAGATCAGCAACTGGTAGCGATACTCCTACTGACAGATTGATCAAACATGAATTAGTTAAAAAAGTTAAATCCAATAAAACTGGAGATCCTGATCAGGATGCAAAGGTTGATAAATACGCCGACAAACTGCAAGAGACGAAAATGTCAGAAATTATGGCGGCAGCTAACAATCAGGCAAAAGCCGCAAAATTAATTCAAAGCACTTCGAATCTTTCAAAACCTGCGGCAGATAAAGCTGCACAAGAAATTTTCACTAATAATAAATTTAACAGTATTCGTTCGTCAATGAGTCAAGGAGACTGGGTCCAGACTTATTTGCAATATAGAACACTGTCTAAAGATGGTACCTTGTCAGCTTTGAAACAAAATGTAAATCAATAGTTCGTTTTCATTTCATTACGTGAAAAGTCAGTGAAACTAATTGACATAAAAAAACCGTCGTTAGACGGCTTTTTTAATACTCATATTAATTTTGAACGGAGATAAAAGACAAATTAAAAGGCACCTCCACCACCTCCGCCACCGAATCCTCCGGCATTTCCCCCTGAGAATCCACCAGATGATCCACCAAATCCACCACTACCTCCAGTGTTGGAATCGAGTGAGTCATGGTAGAAGGGACTACTTGAGTTGAGTGATGGGTCAAACGTCTGGATGAGACTTGTATTATAGTCAGGAACGCTGACGTAGTAGTAATTGAAAATTGGCTGATTGATCGTATCAATTTTATCAGTACCAAATGTGGATTGAAGCTTATGAATAACTCGTTTAGAAACTCCGAAGGCTGCAGAATATGGAAGAATTTTTTCCCAGACAATTAAATCTCCAATATCCGCGACTTTGATACTCTGCACATCTCGAAGCATTCCACGAAATCCTTGGAGTTCGTTGGCCGTCTGAAGTCCAATATCAGTATAAATAGAAATATCACCAGAAAGTTTCCAGAAGTATATGCCAGCTACTATTCCAAAAGCTGCAAATGGTAAGGCGGTCATGAAGAAATCAATCAATTACATAGCTTCAGTTAACAAGTACAGGGCAGTGAGGCCAAATGAAACATAGGCTGCTCCTTTGATAACGTTACTCATGTGTTTTGCTCCAAGATTAATATATTTGTCGATACCAGCAGATTTTCTTGATGACCAATTATGATAGTGAGCATAAACATCAGGATTATCAAAGTTTCGAAGCTCTTCAATCGTAAATGATTTGCCATCGGTACTGTTATCTAGCAAATATTTGAAGAATGGATCAGGGTCTTTGTCAGTTTTGTGTAACCTGTAGGATTCACCCTCTTTAGTCATCGTCAGATGTTTGTCAGCGACTTCCATTAATAAGTCACCAATTAATCCCATCTGATCAGGACGAGTAGATTTTGACAAAATCATTCTTGCGACACTAGGGCTTTAATCAGGAATCTCGAACCAGTGGTGAATTTCTTTGAGACGACTGATTTTAATTGCTGGACTCGTCTTCCATTTATAATAAATAAAGCCAGCAATTACAACGATTAATACTAAGTAAAGTGGAATTGCATAAAAAGATGCGAATCGGTGTAAGTGACGTGTCTGGTTGGCCTCCGCTATCCATTGTTTTTCCTGCTTATACACGGTTGGTTTAATTTGTTTCCTAGAAGTATTAGTGTTCGTCGGAGTCACGCTATTAGGAAACAGGATACGGCTTTCCACAAATTGACCTTTAGGAACTTGGTCAACGGACATCGTAACGCTACCATTTTTTCGATCAACCTTCGTGTAACCAGCCAAGGGACCGTGAGTCCAAGCCTGTAATTTAGAAATCTTTGATTGTGGTAATTGCACTGTCAGACGGACGTTATTCAGTGGCACTTCCCAATGGCTCCCGATAATTTTCCAGGTAATATCAGCTGTGTCCTGATAGCTCTTTACTAAATCGAATATTTCATACTTGTATATGTAAGTAACTTTCTGATCGGTAACTTGGTTGTATACTTTAACGGTTTCTTTTTTGCCTGAATTCTTAATTGTCAACCAGTCTTCAACGTTAGAAACATCCGCATCTGGTAACTCGAAAGTTTGGCGGGTGTCACCATTTTGCTGGATATAAACTTCAGGATCAGTTCCACCACCCGATCCTCGCAGGTCAATGATATTGTTGACACCATTAAATGTTCCAGAAAAATTGTACGTAACTTTTTGAGTCACGTTAGCGTTACCACTTTTGGATACTTTAGTGTTAACAATATATTTATCAATAGAATAGTGATCATCAGCTTTTGCGACTATATCGACTTGCATGAAAGTAAAAAGAGCAAGCAAAATCCCCGTCGCCAGCAAAAGTAATTTTTTCATAATATTCCCCCGTAGCATAAATATAATTATATAGGAAAAGATTGGGTATGACATTTAATAATCAAAACAATAAAAAATCACCTTATACGAGGTGATTTTTCTATACTCTAAATTTTAAATCCATGATTTGATTTTCTTGTAGCAAAGTCCAAGAATACCAATCAATCCAATACCAATTGCTGAAAGAATATTTCCTGTGTTATTGCTTGTTTGAGGGAACCTGCTTGCTCTAGTAGGCGTGCCAGCAAGGACTCCAGATGCGCTCAATTGACTAGGTTTTGCTGTTCTCTTTAATGCACCAGATTTAACCATAGCTTTGTATGATTCTCTAGTTGGAGCTGGAGCTGAACTAGTTGGTTTTGCAGGTGTTGTGGCTGCACTTGTTGATCCAGTTGAACTTGTTCCAGAAGGAGAGCTTGATCCTGTGGTTGAACTAGAACCAGTTGATGAACCTGATGGAGGTGTTGTAGTTCCGGTTGAACTTCCCGAACCAGTTGTAGAACCTGTTCCTGTAGATGAACTAGCTTTAGCATAAGTTAATTTGATTACACCCTGATCAGGTGCAACAGTCAGACTTTCAGTGACCGCAGAAGGTGTATAACCGTCCAGTGTTGGGGCAGTCACGGTTGCGGATTCACCGACGATTCCTGAACCAGCCTCGATTGGGTCACCAATAGGTGCTCCAGTACTGTCGACAGGTTGAACCATTAGTTTGACAGTGTTTGGGGTATAAATATATTTTACACAAGCCTGGTCGTAGTCGTTCAATAATTGACGAACATCATAAGTTCCTGTCCCTTCAGTTGAAGACAAGAATGTTGCATAGTCAGTATCTGATCCAGTATAAGACAAGGTCTTGTCAGGGATGCCCGATTCACTGTCAGCGCCCGTAACTGTTAAACCAGTCAAAGTGTAACCAGGAAGTTCAACGGCAGAAGCGGTTGGAACGTATTCCGCAGCAGTTGCTTGCATAGATGGCAGAGCTGCGCTCACTGGAGTTGTTGAAAATACCTTAAGAACTTTTCCTGAAGAATCGACAGCTTCGAATGTGACACTAGGTTCAGTTGCTTCCGTGTAGTAGAAAGTTTTGTTAATCGTGCCAGTTGATGGCCATGCCGTGTAATCCAAGGGCGTTACATTGCCACTCTTAGCTAAGTCGAGGACATAATATCCATTGTCAAAAATTTTTCCATCGGCGCCGAAATAAGGTAGTGCATCTGGGCTAGTTTGTGGGTCAGTCGAAAGATCGTCTGTTGTCATTCCGGTGTATGAATAAAGATCCATAGGAGGTCTCAATCCGTTGGCTTCAAATGAAGCTTGGCCAGCAGGACTTGATAAGTCCCAAGTATTAGTTGTTGTGTAGATAGTTTTTCCGGTTGTCTCATCCACAAATGTATAGGTAGTTGTGACAGTCTTTAATGCAAATTTGACCGGAATCGTGACGTCAGCTGTTCCCACGGCAACTTGTTGCGTACCAGTTACAGCTGATGGGTCCCAGAGAGTATAGGTAGAACCAGCAGGAAGTTCAGACTCAAGAGAAGAAAGCATAGCTGGAGTCCAAGTTACTGATGACGTAGTATTAGCTGCTCCAGACCCGATGGCAACGGGATCGCCTAATTGATTGCCAGCTTGGTCAACAGGACAAGCGTAAATAAGATAGTCTGTAGCTGTTGGGGTCGTAACAGTTGTGGTAGTGGTTGTCCCAGTTGGGACTGTTGTAGCAGGTGGTGTTGTGCTGGTAGTTGTACCAGTGGCGGGAGCTGTTGCAGTTGTTGTAGTTGAAGTTCCAGCGGGAATTGGTGTTGGACTTGTTGCTACAGGGTCCGTGCTGCCTGAATCAGTACTTGTTGGCGTTGTAGTGGCAGTTGTCACGGGAGTAGTGGTTGAACTTGTGTCAGTCGTTGGTGTAGTTGTCGCAGTTGCTGTAGAGGTACTTGTTGTGGAAGAACTGGGGGCAACGGTCGTGGTGGCTGGTTCTGTGGTAGATGTGGTGGTTGTCGTATCAGCCTTTGCAACGGCTGGGACAAGAAATAGAGATGCACTGCTCAATGCAATAGCGATAGCTAAATCTCGGTGCTTAATTTTCGAGGTGATCAGAGAATGATTAGTTTTATTGTTTAAATTAATTCGAGTCATATTCAAACCTTCAATTCATAATAATTCTCCTATTAATCAATAAATAACCGTTTATACAAGGAGAATAGTAACGCATCGAGATGTTTTTAAAAATTGATTTGCATATGAAATTAATAATTATTTTTACCAAGAAAAATATGAATACGTTAACCCTGACTGATAAAAATATATCTCTTATTCATACATAAAATTGTATTATTCTATATCAACTAACAATAGAATCTGAGGCCTTATGATGATTGAATTTGACTACTTGATTGTTAGAATTAAAAGTACGTTCAAGACCGTGGGGGATGCACTTGTGAGGAAACCTTTTTTTATTTTATTAGTGATGACAATCTTTCTAACAATCGTTGGCTGCAAGAAACAAACACAAGCTGCAATGTCTGAAATTGATACACATAAGCATTCGCAAATTAAAACTATCGATCAAGGAATTGATCGAAACAAGCTTAACTGGAACAAGGAAAAGCAGGCAGTAAAACAGGTTGTTTATTCGAGTGGACTTACAACTAACGAAATTAATAATGCTGATATTCCAATTTTTTCAGAGTTAGGTAATGGTCCCAATAATTTGGTGATGGGAACTATTGTTAACTATTCAAAAATTGACAATTCCATGCTAGTCCCTAGAACCAAGATGCAAGTACATGTACAACAAGTTTTACAAGGTGATAAGAAACTGAAAAATCAACTGATCACTACCGATATGATGGGTGGACTAATCAAAGAGAAAAATTATTATGTTTCTGTTGAAGGCGAAGTAATGCCAGGCAGGGATACTAATGATCTTATTTTTGTTGAAAATGAGACGACACCACAACCAGAAATTGGGACTCAAGTTGTGGTTGCTGTAAAACACGCTTATATACCTTCTAAGCAGACGAAAAATGAGCGAGACTCGTTACGTAGAAATGGTCTAATTGGACCTAACTCATTTCAGTCACTTGAGCCAGAATATTTGATGTGGGTAAAGGATACACAGACTAACCAATTTGTGAATATCAACACTGATCTCCGTTCTAACTTGCAGGACAATAATAAAAGAATGAAAGTTTCAAATCTTAAGGAGCTGGAAAACAAAATTAATTCCAAGATACGTGCTTAGACAATTGAATAAAGATTTTTTCGAAAATCAGTTCATTTGAAAATTTGATGGGCAGTATTATTTGGCTATAAATTGGCCAACTTTTTAGGAGTAAAAATGAGTCAGAAACGAATCAATTATATAGATTATTTAAAAATTATGGCGATATTTGGTGTAGTGTTATCGCATTCTTTGGCGAACACTCTGGCTGGGAAAATGTTCACAGCACAATGGGACTGGGCTAACTTCTTTTTGGGAATAGTTTCACCGAGTGTCGGAATATTTTTTATGGTAAGTGGGGCGTTAATTTTAACTAGTCCGCATACCAACGATTTACACTATTTGTTTACTCATCGCTTAGTTAAAATTGTTGTTCCATTCCTAATTTGGGCAGGAATTACAATTGCTGTGTTTAACAGAACTATTCCTGGATTTTCTGCGAATATTTGGTTTCACAAATTTTTGACTATCTATAATCAGTTTCCAAGTACAGCGTTTTGGTTTATGTATCCGTTAATTGGTTTCTATTTGTTGTCACCAATGATCAAAGCCTTTGTGGATAAGGCAAGTTTGCGTGTTGTAGATTATGTAATTCTATTGTGGTTTATCACTAATATTTTATTACCGTTTATTGTACAGATCATGCCGTCACGATATGCAATTTATTTATCATATCAACCTAAATTTAGCTTAATTCTTTTGGGACAAACTTTTGGCTATTTCTTAATTGGATATCGTCTGCATAAAACACCAATTAAGAGACCGAAGGTGAAATGGAATTTTATACTAACAATAACGTTGTTAGCATTAACGATTGGATTAAATTATTTGAATGCAAAAAAAATTACGAATATTCCAGTCATCGGATATGAATCGCCGATTGCAGTGATTTTTACAGCTGAAATTTTTTGGACAATTAAAAAATGGTCGGTGAGAAACCCTCTTGTAGATAAATTCAAGAATATTACACCACTGTTTTCTTCATTGGCGTATGGAATTTATCTATCTCACGGAGTGATAATGAGTATCCTAGAAACTGTTCTAAACGTTCATAATTTTGTTATCGTATTTGTCCTCACATCTATAATATGTTTGTTGTTAACTTATTTAGTTAGCCGAATACCGAAGGTCAGGTATACACTATTTGGAATTTAAAATTGCAAAAAAATTCACGGTAATATTCTAAGGGGTTCCCAATTTCATGGTTACTCTTAGTATTAATTACCGTGAATTTTTCTTTTTACTGATTATTCAAAGAGTCTTTTACCATCAACTTTGACGAATGCCAAGATTGATGTTAATACTGCAAGCACACTACCTACAATTGTCATTGCGGTGCCAGCTTTGTTGCTGGTTTGTGGGAATGCTTTAATTCCTGAACTTGCTGCAGCTGGAGCAGTAAAGGTTGAGGTTTTCTTCATTGCTGCAGCGGGTGCAGCTTTAGTAGCTAAAGATTTTGCAGCAGGTTTTGCAGGCGTTGTTGCTGCGGATTTTGTTGCAGTTCCGCTAGTTGCAGAACTAGTTGAAGGTGCTGCGGTTGATGTTGAACTTGTTGTTGCAGGTGCAGACGTTGTACTTGCACCTGATCCAGTGGCACTAGTAGAGGTTGCTGGTGCTGAAGTGGTAGCAGCAGTTGTTGTCTCAGCAGCATGAACTGTTTCACCGGTAAATGATGCCAATCCGATTGATGATGCGGCAATAATCGCTAGTGCAATTTTGCCCCAAAAAGCTTTGTTCTCATACAATACATTTGTCTTCATAATTTTATGTCCAAATTCTATTTAAAATAGCAATATTTGAAAGTGGCAGGTTTTAAACACTCAACTTGTTTCTTTCAAATCCGTAGTATACTCCGTCCCCACACAGGGTAAAGTAATACATCTGTACTAAATAGTTATAATTCATATAAATATTTGCTATGAATAAATATAAAATTACTTGACCTCGACGCTATATCATGAGAAAATTCTATTCGCTCATAGTGCGTGGGGGAGGGATTATTATGCAAAAAGAAGAGTTTGTCATACCAAATTGGCGACCTAATATTTATCTGTTTTTATCAGGTCAATTTTTCTCAGGAGTTACCAGTATGGTCGTGCAATATGCCATAATCTGGTACTTAACTAAAGAAACTGGTTCAGCAACCGTTTTGAGTTTTGCGACATTGTTAGGGATGCTACCAATGGTTTTACTAAGTCCGTTAATTGGGCCATTTGTTGACCGATCAAATAAGAAAATATTGTTAATTGCTCCAGATATCGTCGCTGCATTAGTCGCAGTGATATTAGCAGTTGTCGGTATAGTCAATCGTGATTTCCCACTATGGCTAATTTTCATTTCATTATTAGTCCGCTCAATCGCACAAACTTTTCAAATGCCCACGATTCAGTCAATCATGCCAACGATGGTGCCCAAAGATCAAATCACAAAGATTAATGGCCAACTTGGAATGGTTCAATCAGCAAACATGATCATTGCACCAGCCCTAGGTGCCTTTTTATATGCAATCGTCCCCATAAGTTATCTAATATTGTTAGATGTATTAGGTGCAATTGTCGGAGTGACAATAATTATGTTCGTCAAAATACCTGAACATCCAATCTTTGATGAAAAAATTAATATCCTGCGTGATGTCAAATTTGGACTGGGCAAACTAAAATCCAATAAGGGTCTATGGCGGATTGCGCTGATGGGAACAGTATTCACACTCCTATTTATGCCGGCAGCCAGTTTGTACCCACTAATGACAATGTCATATTTCCATGGATCTGTTGCTCAAGCTGGAATTATTGAAGCAGTATTCTCAGCCGGAATGCTAGGTGGAGGAGCAATAATCGGCTTCTTTGGGAGCTGGCAAGACAGAATGAAACCAATATTGTGGTCAATCGCAGTCATGGGAGTTGTCTTCATCGCCAGTGGATTTCTACCAGGCAACTTCCGAGGATACGTCTGGTTCGCAATTCTAAACACAGTAGCCGGATTATCAGCTCCATTTTTCAATACATTATTGATGGCAATGATCCAACAAAGTTATCCACCAGAAATATTAGGAAGGGTTCTAGGAATCCTAAATTCCATGATGAGTATCTCAGGACCAGTCGGACTAATTTTCGCCGGACCATTAGCAGATAAAATTGGAGTAAACATGTTATTCGTTATCGGAGGAGTCGGTGCATTATTATGCGGATTGTACGTATTGATTACACCAGTAACACGGAATTACGATATAGAATTACAAGCAAAGTTGAATAAAGAATAAAATAAGTGCATTTTTTTTAAAGTTACCAAGATATTTGGAAGGTAACATTGAAAAAATAGCACTTTTTTTAATGCTGAAGAAAGATTTTGAGAGGAACATTAAAAAAACGGCACTTTTTTGAATGTTAAAGAATAATTTTGAGAGTAACATTGAAAAAAATGCCTTTTTTTTAATGTTGGATGATATAATCAGACCAACTAGCAAATAATCCATAGTGAGGTGAAGCAATTGAATAAATATAAAACTTTGAAATCTCAGTATTTTGAGTCAATTGAATTACCAGACGGGGAAAAGCAAGTTCAAGACTTTTACAATCACAGATTTAGTAATGAAGTTACTGTAAAAACCGGACTTGAAATAAAACCGATTAAGCGTGGAGAACGGATTAGAGACAAATATGAGATATTCTATCTGCCAATTGTGAATATATCTAATTTGAAGGAAATTATTAATACGAACTCAAGACTGATTGTGTCGTTGCTGTCAAAATTACCAGAAGTGGCGAAGAGTCAAATTTTTCTAAACAACTTAATAGATGAAATACAAAGTACTAATGACATCGAAGGCGTTAGGAGTACACGAAAAGAATTAAGTGAAGTAATTGAATCAGTGTTGTCTAAAAATAAAAAGGATCTAAGATTCAAAGGACTTGTTGAACAATATAATAATTTTAGAGTTGATGAATATAATAAAATCACTGACGTTTCTGAATTTAGAAAAATATACAATACGCTTGTATCGGATGAAGTAAGTAAAGATGATGCCCCAGATGGAGAAATGTTCAGGGCAAAAGGTGTTGAAATCATTGACGGTTCCAAACCAATACATTCTGGAAGTCCTAGTGAGAGTGCAATAAACAATGATCTATCTAAATTAGTAGCTTTCATGAATACTGAAGAAATACCCGCACTAGAAAAATGTTTTATTTCTCATTATTTTTATGAATATGTCCATCCATTTTATGATGGAAACGGCCGGACAGGTAGATTTATTGCTTGTTCTTACCTGTCGAGAAAAGTCGATTATATGTCAGCAATCAATTTCTCAACAGCAATTATGGAGAATAAATCTATGTATTATCATGCATTTTCCGAAATGTCAGATCCACATAATAAAGCTGATGCAACAATGTTTATTGTAACTATGATGAGAATATTAGTCAGTGGGCAAAAATCTATTGTTGAAAAACTAAATGACAGTATCAATCTAATAGGGCAAATAAGAAAACAAATTGCTGAGTTAAATTTAAGTAAAATGCAAAGTGAAATCTTGTATGTTTTATTTCAAAAAAGATGTTTTGGTGATTTTTTGGATGGACTGACAGATCAGGAACTTATGAAAATAATGAATATTTCGAGATATAAGTTAAACAAAGAATTTGAACAAATGGAAAGCTCTGATTTGGTACAAATAGTTAGTGAGAATCCCAAGACTCATAAAGTAAGCGATAAATTAATTAATCAATTGTTTGAGAAAAATTAAATTTGGGGATGAAGATATGAAAATATGGTGGGGAATTAATATTGTTTGGATTATTTTGTTTGTAGTGAATGCGATCTTTGTCATGTTGAGAAAAGTTGACGCAACTGGAGCACAGCAAACAATGCAGGTCAGACTTTTTACCCTTGGTATTTTAGGGATATTCTTTATATTTATCGTTCTTTGCCAATTATTGGCTTTATATTTTATCAAGAGATCGCAGAGGAAAAAGTAGAATATGATTTCAGGAATTGCAGAAAATATTTGTTACACAGATTTAGTATACGGACGGGTCAATAAGAAGTTGAAGCTGGACTCGAGTAATCAAGAAATCGAAAAGATGGTTATTGATATTTTGAATAACCCGCATAGTAAAGTAGTTAAGACAGGTAAAAATTTTTACGTGTCGGATTCAGACAGACGTGTGCGTCTTACTGTAAATTCGTTTAATTATCGCTTAATCACTGCTGATAGAATTTAAAAAGCGTTCAACAAATCCAAAAATTGGATCCGTTGAACGTTTTTTGGTGTTACTTATTAATGAATAAATAATTTCCCGATGTTAATAATAAATGCAGCCAAGGTTACTCCCATCACCCATTGTTTAGCCGGGGTTTTAGTTTGAATATATGTCCAGTTTTGCCAAGCAAGAAAACTGAATGTGACTATTATCAGCAAAATATTTGCACCTACTGTGTTTGCAGTAAATTGATTTATTGATAAGAATATAATCACAGTTCTTATAATTGCACCTAATATATAAGTAATTGATAAGTTGATAATTACGGTTCCCTTTTGGGGAAAATTTTCTCGAATCATTGGAAGTGAAAATAGTATGTATGCCACAAAGAATGCTTCTGCAGTTGATGTGGACGCTGCTGTTAAAAGCCTTGGCCAGCCAAAATCTTCAAGCGCTCCTGGAATGTTTGTTACTTCGTACAATATTAAAGAAGCAGATCTGAAAAGAAACGCTAGAATAATAGAGCCAAAAACGAATAATTTATTGGAACTATATTTATCATGCATATGTACACCATCTATAATATTTAAAAGATTTATTCTTAATTATACAGAAAGCCCGTTAATTGGATTGATTTAATTTTTTATGATAATGAAAAAGCGTTCAACATCGCCAAATTGGATTTGTTGAACGCTTTACAAATTACATATCGTAGCTTTCACCAATGCCAGGATATTTTTGATATACCTTGCGATATAAGTCGCCTACATCATGACCAGCAAAGTTAGAAAGGGCATATTCTGATTGTAAAAATACATCTGGGATTTCTTGTAATGCATCATAATCTGCTCCTTGTTCTTCAAGTGCATCACGCACATCATCAGCTGAAATAACATTTGAAACTGGATTAAAATCAGCGCTGTATTCAACATTTCCAGCAGCTTTTGATGGGTAAACTAACCCATCAAGCACCCAGCCGTGAGCAGATACTTGATAGTAAGTAAATCCATATTGATTAATAACAGCACGATTAACTTTATATGGGACATTCCATTGTATCCAACCATCTTTATCGTTGGTTTCATCGTTAAAAATTGGAGCAGCTTGGAATGGTGTGTGAACTGTCAAGCCATCGTTGTTACCTTGAGCTGCATCAGTGTAAGTAACTTCAGCAGCTTTAACATATTCGCTTGTTGAAACTTGGTACATTGTTTCGCCGTTTACACTAATAGTTTTTCCAACAGCCCAGCCAGTTTTTGCGCCAAGGCCACGGTTAGCAATAGTTGCACCCTGATCTGTGAACAATTGTGTAACTGGTGTATCGAAAGTAACAGCAACACCACTGGCAGATGCGGTGTTTGCATTCATAAACATCGACAAGCCGGCAATCGCTAGTCCTGAAAATAGTAAAATATCCTTTTTCTTCATATTTCTCCCCCTAATATAGAACCATTAAAGTTTATTTGAAATATAAGCTTAATACAATATATAAATATGAATGTGTTTATATATGATATGATTATTTTCTGATTTTATTATTAGGGGGAAATAATGAAAAAATTAATTTTGATTTTACTAAGCGTGAGTCTGTTATTTATCACAGTGGGATGTGCTAATAATAATACTAACCAGTCAAAACAAGGAAACAATACTACTAGCCACGAGTCCGCATATTATGAGGATTTAAATAAATCCGATAAGAAACAGATTTTATTCAAATTTAAGGAATATCAAGATGAGACCAAGGATAATATTGCTGATCCCGTATTTATCGTTTCCACAAAAATAACTAATAAATCAAACAAGACAATCATTTTTGATCAGTCAAAATTTATTATTTATGTAACCAGCCAAATGAAGATAACGTCGAATAAATCAGGCACTTTAAAGATTAAGCCAAATGAAACAAAGACAATTAATCAGATGTTTGTTGACGTTCCAGAGCAGTCACTTGTCGGGGATGGATATATCATGTATTTGAATAGCACAAACAAATTGGACAATGTATCTTCGTTAAAGGCTCCAGCAATACATGGTGGTGAAAATCCATCTGAAACTACATCTGATAATTCAGAAAATACAAATCAGAATGTATCAAGTACTGATAATGCTCAAAGTAGTTCAAGACAAATAACGTCTGATGAAGCTGTTAATATTATTAAATCTCAAGCTGGAATTTCTTCGGATGCTCATATGGGAGTCATGAGTTATCCTGATGGTAATTTAACTGACACAGCGTCTGGTAGACAAGCATATTGGGTCAGAGTCAAAGCAAACGACGATATGTGGGGAGCGAAAAGTGATTTCACGGTTTATACAGATGGAACGTGGAAGAATGGACAACCTGCAGAAAATTAATAAAAGTCTCGACGTAAAGTTGAGGCTTTTTTAGTACAAGCAATTCAAAGTATTATACTGATAGTAATTAATTATCGGGGGATGGCATTATGAATATAGGATATTTCTCATCGTCAACGCCAATAACAGCACTGTCACCAAAGAGATTTCAGCGTGCAAAAGATTTTCTTGAAAGCAAAAATATACACCTAATTCCAGGAAACTTAACTGGAAAAGTAGATTTCTACCGTTCAGGAACAATTACTGATCGTGCAGATGAAATTAACCAGTTAATTCATAATCCGGATGTTGATATCATCATGTCTACGATTGGTGGCATGAATACAAACTCGATACTTCCGTATATCGATTATGAATATTTAAATGAGCATCCAAAAACCATTGTCGGTTATTCAGACATAACTGCTTTGCTCCTAGCCATTCAAACGCAGTGTCCAAATTGTCGCGTTCTATATGGGCCCGCATTAGTTGCGTCATTTGGAGAATGGCCACCATATGCTGATCAAACGTGGGATTATTTAAAAAAAGTTTTATCCAGTAAGGGAGAACCAGTCACGTGTCACGCACCAGAATTTTGGACTGATGAGAGTCTCAACTGGGAAAACTTCAAGCGAGAAAAGAAACAATATAAAAATAAATGGGGCTTTATTAATGAACCAGTACTTGAAGGAAGAATCATGGGTGGAAATCTTGACACAATGTACGGATTACTAGACTCGAAATACTTTCCTGAATTTACTGAAGACGACATTTTATTCATCGAAGATGCTGAAAAAGATGCAGCAACCGTTGAGAAAAATTTTGCCATGCTAAAAAATGCCGGGATACTTAATCGAGTAAAAGGGATCGTGTTGGGTAAACACGCGTTGTTTGATAATTATGGTACTGGAAGAAAGCCAATTGATATATTAAATGAAGTCCTGAATGATCCAGATAAACCAATCATTTATGATTATGATAGCTGTCATACAGTTCCTATGATGACAACACCACTAGGAGCGCATGCCAAAATTGATGCTGAGAATATGACCATAGGATTTTCAGACTTCTAACGTGCATCAATTAATGTACAGAAATCATTTTGTAAACCAAAAAAATAGTCACAACCAAACGGAATCTTTGGTTGTGACTATTATTAGTTTGGAACCTACTCCTAAGGCCCTCCAAACTTGATCAATTGAATTATACACCGGAAACGTAGAACTAAATCCATTTATTATGTTTAGCTACATTCAAGGCTTCAATTCTAGATTTACTATCGGTTTTACTTAAAATTGAAGAGATATAATTTCTAACAGTTCCTTCAGACAAATATATTTTGCTGGCGATTTCTTTTGAACTGGCACCAGTGCTAATTTCCTTCAATACATCCATTTCCCTTGTGGTTAATGGATTTTTTTCTGCCCGAATAACTGTTTTAACCAATTCTGGTGAGAAAATAGTTTTTCCATTTAGCACTTGATGGATTGTATCAATTAGTTGATCAGTTGGACTGTCTTTTAGCTGATATGCATTAACGTCGTACTTTACTGCTCTTTCGAAATAATCTTCTTGGGCAAAAGTTGTTAGAATTATGATTTTGATTGGTAATTTTAAAGCTCGAATTTCTTTGGCTACGTCCAAGCCTGTTAGTTGTGGCATTTCGATATCGAGAATAACTACTTCAGGTTTCAAATTTACAATTTCTTTGAACGCAGTCATGCCATCAGTTGCTGAACCTATTACATCGATATCATCTTTCAAATTTAATAATGTTGAGAGTGCAGTATTGAGCATTTCTTGATCTTCAGCTAAATAGACTTCAGTCATATTAATCTTCCTTTGGTAACGAAATATTTATCACAGTTCCATTGTTGTTTTGCAAATTTATAGTTCCACCCATAGCACGGACACTTTGCTGCATGCCTTTAATTCCAAAACTATTATCACGGTTAGTTTGAATTCCAGTACCATTATCCTTAATTTCCAATAGGTACGAATCTTTAGACTGATTAAATGAGAAAATTGCAAGATTTGCCTTGCTGTAGCGAATAATGTTGGTAACAGATTCTTTAATAATTCCTGCCAGAGTATTTTGAACGTTATCTGGCCAGTTGGACGAAATATTTTCGTTTTGTGACTGCATAAAAATACTAGCAGCTTTTAAATTTTTTTCTTCGATGACCATTGCTTCAGCAATGGTTTGTTTATTCAAATCTGCGACAATTTGTCTGACCACATTTAAATTTTCTCTGGACGTCATCGCGATATCTTGGAGTTCTTGACTAGCTTTAGCCTGATCCTTTGACATTAATTTTTCGGCTAGTTCTGCTTTTAAAGTGATTATTGAGAAAGACTGCCCTAAAGTATCATGTAAGTCTTTGGCTATTCTGCTACGTTCTGCTTGTTTAATTACTGTCTCCAAACGTGCATTATTTTGAGATAGTTGAGATCTTCTTCGATAGGTATTTTTTAGAGAGCGTGCAGCAAATGGAGATCCAATTGCAAAAAATAATGCCAATAAATAATCATATATTGAGAGTCCATTGTTCAAAGATAATGAGAATGTCAGAGAACTTACAGTGATTAGTAAATATAATCCAGTAAACCAATAAAATTTTTTGGTTGAAATAGTCATTGATCCCAGCTGCCACGCCATAAAGATATATAGTGTCCCATTACCAGCAGTATCACTAATAATGCCAACGATACATAGTTGTGTTAGTACTTTAATAATTTGAAATTTATCATCATAGTACGAATCACGATAAAATTTCGCATAAATCAATAGTAAAACTATAGCTATCCATTTGGGAAAATCATGGATGGCAATCACGATAGGAACAGAAAAGAGGGCTAATGCGATTAACCAGAAATACCCCATCAGACCATAGCTTTTATCAAATAAAAAATGCTTGTACAAGAACTGTTTCATTCGCTAGCTAACTCCTTGTGATTTGGTAATTTTAGTGCTATTGCGATTACTGTTAATAATACAATAAACCAACTTAGTATATTCGCTCCGTTGCTTATATCTATCTTAGCTGAATTTATGATCGAATTGTTAATGTTTGAAATAGCATAAGGAGGTAACAATTTACCAACTGTTTGTAACCAATTTGGCATCATATTTAAAGGCCACCACAAACCACTTAACATTGCGACTGGGAATACGGCCAAGCTATTCAATAAATTAACGGTGCTAGGAGTTTTGGCGAACGAGATTAGGATTCCAACTAAGATCAAAGTTAATGAACCTAACAAGTTGTTGATCGTCACTAACAATAATTTTCTCAAAGGTAGATTTACATGATTTACGAATATTCCGACGAGACTTATCGTTATAACGGAAATTAAATTCAATGTTAAAAATACTACGATTAGTGATGCGTAATACTTTATTTTTGATAGAGGAGAAATTTCTACGAATAGATCAAAGTGGCTAGTGTGATCTTCTAGCAAATTATTGGAGACTGTGATTATGGATCCTAATAAGCAGCTGAAAACTATCATGCTAACTAAATAGTCAGCGTTCCAAGTTGTCATTGCCGATTTTGGGATACCTGAGGATAAGACTCGTGTATATAACAAGTAAAAAATAATAGGTAACAACAAGTCGAAAAAAAAGAATCTCATATTTCTCAGAATGATTCGTTTGAAGTTAATATTGGTTTGGTATAAAAAGTTTTTCATTGTTTTGACTCCTGATTCATATTGATGAAAATATTTTCAAGTGTATTTTGAGAAATTTTGATGTTTTCAATTTTTGTTAGCAATGGATTTAATTCCGATAGTGTCTGATTAGCATTGTTAGTGAGCAACGTATAGTGATTTCCGACTTTTTTAGAACTCTTAACACTGGTCATTGATTCAAATAGTTCAGGCAGAAGTTCAGAATCGAAATCTATTTGGCTATCGCTGGAGTTGGTGCGAAGGTCTGCAAGGGTGCCATCGAAAATAATTCTGTGGTCTTTTAGAAATAAGAATCTGTCAATCACATCTTCGAGTTCATCCAAATGATGACTCGTAACAAAAATAGTCTTCCCAGCTTCTTTAAGATGTAAAATATCTTTCCAAAACGTTTGACGACTGACAGGATCCATTCCATTTGTCGGTTCATCTAAGAATAAAATACTAGGATCTCCAGCCATTGCTAAGGCAAAAGACAGTCTTCTTTTTTGGCCACCCGATAGTTGTTTTAGCAGCAGGTCTTGTTGGTCATATAAATTTGCCAAATCCAGAATCTGATCATAGCTCAAATGATTGTTGTAGTAACTCTGTGACAACTTGATGATTTCTGAAACCTTAATTCGACTGAGTGTAATGTCTGACTGCATCATGACACCCATCTGACTTTTCTCTTGAGATGGTTTGTGATTAAGAATAGCAACCGTTCCGGAGTCTTTTGGGATTAATCCCAAAATAGAGTTGATTAAGGTTGTCTTGCCAGCCCCATTTTGACCAAGTAAAGCAATAATTTGCCCACAAGGAACTGAAAAACTTATGTCATCTAAAATTTTTTGTTTACCAAAAGCTTTTGATAATTCTTTGACTTCAATTACTGCATCCATATTGCTCAGCCCCAATTAATTATTTTTGTTTATGACTATAATTTAACCTTTAGTTCGCGCTAGCAATAGTGGAGGGTGTCATGAAGCTGATATGACATTTGTCATAAAAAAATCCCAACTTCACTTAGAATTACAGTGATGTTGGGAATGTTTATCCTTCAATAATACTTAAGGAATTATTATCTCAAATCGATTATAGCCTCTTTGTTGCTCCAAGGAATTAATTTCAAACCATTTGCAATTGCTACATTGTTTGATTTATCGGAAATTTTGGAGTTTGAATCGTTAAAAATTATTATGTAGGTATTATTCTGATTTGTAAAATCAGAACTGTTATTGACATCGTTATGAGTAACTATTTCAGTTGATATTCGTTGAAAGTCAGGGTTATTAATAATTTGAATCAATCGAACTGGGTGCTTTTTTGTTTTCCCAAGACCATAGGAGACTTTGTATGAGTTTCCACTACCACCAGATATTCTATAATTTGGAAGTCCTCCAAATTCTTGTTCATTAAAGTAATTAATAACTTTATCATTGAACATCTTATTGATGGTGCTTTTCCTTGTCATTGCTAAGTCATCAATCCTAAGAATAGCTTGAATCATCTTTTGGCTCATTGATGCAAAGTCTTTGGAAGAACCTTCAAGCTCAAGAATATTTTGATTAGATTTTTTAATATTAAAAGATTTTAGAATTGAATTTAATGTTTTTTCTCGAGCGTTATTCTCGATGCGTATTCCAGATAATATTAAATTACTCAAAGTCTCTCCATCATCACTAATCCTTATACGTTCCATGGATAATACGGTTACGTAAATTGGAATACGGTCACCAATAATATTTGTAAACGGAGTCACAATTTCGTCGCCACCGTCAAATTTATTGAGGATACACTTTTTATTGATCCAGTCTGTATATTCGTTAATCCAGTTCATATTATTCAAAACACTAACCCTCCTTTGAGCCTGTTTATACTATACGTTATTTCCTACAAGTTTTATATCTGAAGTATCGACATTGATGAACTTTAAAAAAGTTAGGAAGATTTCCATTCTATTATCCAAATCTCGTAGGCTTTCTTTTAGTATTAAGGGCAATTCTTTTGTCGAAATGAAAGTTGAATTGTCTAGACCATTATTTTGATTGTAAATATGAAGGTGGGGCGTGGGAAATTCATCATGATTTGAACCTAAGACATCGAACCGAATCATTAAACCATGAGATTTAGATAATAGTAATATTGTGAATTTTCCTTTGTTAATATGCCCAGTTCGAGAAATAATTGAATTAAATTTTTCATTGCTAATTATTTTCCCATGTAATTTATAATATTTTTGTAACCCAAATGGGGGTAATTCCAAGATGTTTGAATTTAATGTCTTTTCAATATTCATTAATCTTATATATTCTTTTGATTCCATCGTTTTACCTTACCTTACCGATATTTTTGTATCTC
Organism: Companilactobacillus ginsenosidimutans; assembly: GCF_001050475.1. Classification (NCBI taxonomy): domain Bacteria; kingdom Bacillati; phylum Bacillota; class Bacilli; order Lactobacillales; family Lactobacillaceae; genus Companilactobacillus; species Companilactobacillus ginsenosidimutans. The sequence continues at coordinate 1,901,121 of NZ_CP012034.1, forward strand.
ATAAGGTAAATTACGTATTTTATCGCTAATTATTTCTACTATAATATATGGTAAAGAAAATCAACAAGTCATTGAATTAAACCACTATTTAATATACGATTAATAGGTGTGAAACATCGTGTTTCACGGCTGGAGGAATGGAATGAAACCTGAAGAATTTTTTGCGGCACTTTCCGAAAAGGGTATTGATTTAAATGATACTCAAAAGAAACAATTTGAAACATATTTTCATGAATTGGTTGAAACTAATAAGGTCATGAATCTAACTACAATCACTGAGAAGGAACAAGTTTATTTGAAGCATTTTTATGATTCATTGATTCTTGATTTCTTTGACGGTGCACTGATTACAGATAATATTTCAATTTGCGACGTTGGATCGGGTGCCGGTTTTCCTTCGATTCCTCTCAAAATTGTAAACCCTAATTTGAAGGTAACTATCATTGATTCGCTCAATAAGCGTATCAATTTTTTAAGTGGATTGGTTAAGAAACTTGGCTTGGACGATGTAAACTTGGTTCACGGTCGAGCTGAAGAATTAGGTCAAAATAAACAATACCGTGAACAATTTGATTTAGTAACTGCTCGGGCAGTTGCTTCGATGACAGTTTTGACAGAGCTGTGCTTACCATTTGTTAAAAAAGGTGGTCAATTCATTGCTATGAAGGCTGAAAAAGCTGACGATGAGTTGGATGCAGCTACGTACGCAATCACATTATTAGGTGGTAAAGTTGAAAAACAAGATTCATTTGAGTTACCAAATGACGCTGGTTTGCGTAATTTAATTTTTGTAAGCAAAACTAAAGAAACTCCAAACAAATATCCTAGAAAACCTGGGACACCATCTAGAAAACCATTAGTTAAAAAGTAGGGGGTAAAGATTTTGGCATTTAAATCATCAGAAACAAAAACTCAAAGCAATGGGGACGCTACTAGAGGTCGTGTAATTAGAGTTAGTTTAGATAAAATTATCCCTAATCGTTATCAACCTCGTACCGAATTTGATGAAAAAAGTATCACTGAATTATCTCAAACAATTAGTGAACACGGTTTGCTACAACCTATGGTTGTTCGTAGCTACCAAGATGGTCAGTATGAGATCATCGCTGGTGAAAGACGTTTCCGCGCTCTGAAAAAATTAAACTGGAAAAAAGTCCCAGTTATCGTTAAAGAATTGGATGACGAAGAAACTGCTTCAATGGCTTTGATCGAAAACGTTCAAAGAGAAAACTTGAATCCAGTTGAAGAAGCTCGTGCCTATCGAAAGGTACTAGATAGCGAGAAAATCACGCAACTAGAGTTAGCTAACAGATTGAGCAAGAGTCAGTCGTATGTTGCTAACAAACTGCGTTTATTGTCTTTAAGCGATACAGTTCTTGAAGCTTTAGCAAATGAAAAAATTAGCACCCGTCATGGTCGTGAACTTCTAAGAATTTCTGAACATGATGAACAAGACGAAATCCTAGCTAAGATTCTTGATGAAAACCTGAACGTTAAGCAAACTAAAGGTCTTATCGATGATCATCTTAACGAGGGTAAAGAGGCAGAGGAAAAGGCTGCTGAAAAAACTACTGATGATAAATCAGATAAAGCATCAAAACCTGCTAAGCCAAAGAAGAAGCCTGGAGAATTTGACGTTAATACTTCTATTGAAGAAGTTAAACAAAATATTGCCAAGATGAAGAAGAATGGTACCTCAGTGAGCTTCGTTGAAGACAAGAAAAAAGGATTTTATGAGATTGACATCAGAATTCATGATGACGACCTTGAGGAATAAAGGGGAATAAGATGGCACGAAAAATATCCATTGCAAATCAAAAAGGTGGTGTTGGTAAAACCACTACTACCATTAACTTGGGAGCGTGTCTAACTAATATGGGCCAGAAGGTTCTTATTATTGACGTTGATCCACAAGGTAATGCTACAAGTGGTTTAGGTATCAAAAAAGCCAATGTTTCCAAAGATGTCTATGATGTTTTGGTAAACGAATATCCACTTAAAGACACAATTATTCATTCTAAACACGACGATCTTGATATCGTTCCTGCCACTATTCAACTTGCTGGTGCTGAGATGGAATTGACTTCAATGATGGCCCGTGAGACTCGTCTAAAAGCTGGTATTGATACAGTTGACGATCTCTATGACTTTGTTTTGATTGATTGCCCACCTTCACTTGGTCAACTTTCGACCAACGCATTTACAGCTAGCGATTCAATTCTCATTCCTGTTCAAAGTGAGTACTATGCTCTTGAAGGTTTGAGTCAATTATTAAATACAATCCGTTTAGTTCAAAAACACTTCAATTCGAATTTGGAAATTGAGGGTGTTCTATTAACTATGCTCGATTCAAGAACAAATCTTGGTAAACAAGTTGTTGACGAAGTTAAATCTTACTTTGGTGACAGTGTTTACAAATCAATCGTACCTAGAAATACAACATTGGCTGAAGCCCCAAGTTATGGCTTGCCAATTATTGATTTCGATGAACGTTCTCGTGGTGCAGAGGCTTATATTGCACTAGCCAAGGAGGTACTAAAACGTAATGGCATCAAGCAAAAATAAAAAAGGCTTAGGAAAAGGCATTGACGCGATCTTTTCTGAATTTGAAGCCATCGATGAAAATAGCGAAAGCGTTGTAGACCTCAACTTAGATGAAATCAGACCTAATCCATACCAACCTAGAAAAACTTTTGACGAACATGCTTTGAATGAGTTGGCTAAATCAATTGATCAAAACGGTGTTTTCCAACCCATTATTGTTCGTGAAAGTGTTAATGGATTCGAAATCATTGCGGGTGAGAGAAGATTCCGTGCTAGTAAGATTGCCAAGAAGACTACTATTCCTGCAATTGTTCGTCCACTGAGTGAATCAGGGATGATGGAAATTGCCGTCTTGGAAAACTTGCAGCGTGAAGATTTGACACCACTTGAAGAAGCAGATGCTTATCAAACGTTGATTACTAAATTGAATTTGACGCAAGAACAAGTTTCTCAACGTCTGGGCAAGAGTAGACCATATATTGCCAATTACTTGAGATTATTAAACTTGCCTGAATCAACGAAACAATTAGTTCAAAGTGGTGCTCTATCAATGGGTCAAGCTAGAACATTGTTGAGTTTGAAGGATCAGGATCAAATTGAAAAGTTGGCACAAAAAGCCGTTGATGAGGATCTGACTGTTAGACAGTTGGAACAATTAGCAACTGAAACCAAACATGATGTTAAAAAAGAAAACAAAGCTAAAAAAGCAAAATCACCTTTTGTCAAAGCAACTGAAGATAAATTGGTTGAAAAATTCGATACTCAAGTTGCTGTAAAAACCAGTCGCAATGGACATGGTAAGTTGGAAATTGATTTTACCAACACGGACGACTTGAATCGTATTTTAGACATATTAGGAATCCAAATAGATTAGAGGAATATTATGTTTAATTTAGGAGACATCATCATGATGAAAAAGCCTCACGCTTGTGGGGAAAATCGTTGGGAAGTTATTCGACTTGGCGCAGACATTAAGATTAAATGTATGGGCTGCGGTCATATCGTAATGATCCCACGTGCTGAATTTAAGAAGAAGTTCAAGAAAGTATTAACTGTCGCTGCTGACGTTGATACAAACAATGAAGAATTTTATTTGAAACAAACACAAATTATGCAACCTAATACAATCAATAATGAGGAGGATTTATAATGGCCTTAACTGCCGGAATCGTAGGTTTACCAAACGTTGGTAAATCAACACTATTTAATGCTATTACTAAAGCTGGTGCGGAGATGGCTAACTACCCATTCGCTACAATTGACCCTAACGTCGGAATGGTTGAAGTACCAGACAAGAGATTATCAAGAATTGATGAATTAATTCCTGCTAAAAAAGTTATTCATACAACTTTCGAGTTCACTGATATTGCCGGAATCGTTAAAGGTGCCAGCAAGGGTGAAGGCTTAGGAAATAAATTTTTGGAAAATATTCGCCAGGTTGATGCAATTGTTCACGTTGTTCGTGCATTTGATGACGACAATATTACTAGTGTTACTGGTACTGTTGATCCATTGGATGACATTGAAACAATCAACTTGGAATTGAGTATTGCTGATCTTGATAGTGTTAACAAGCGTTATACAAAAGTTGAAAAGCAAGCAACTAGTGCAAAAGATAAAGATGCTATTGCTGAATTCGAAGTTCTCAAGAAGATCAAACCTGTTCTTGAAGAGGGTGGCGCTGTTCGTTCAATCGAATTCAACGAAGATGAAGAAAAAATTGTTAAAGGTTTATTCTTACTAACATCTAAACCTGTTTTGTATGTTGCTAACATTGCTGAAGACGATATGGCAGATCCAGAAGGATCCAAGTATTATAAAGTTATCGAAGATTATGCTGCCAAAGAAGATGCTGAAGTTATTGGCGTTTCAGCTAAGACTGAAGAAGAAATTGCTGAACTTGACGACAATGACAGACGTGACTTTTTGGAAGCTGAGGGTGTTACTGAGTCAGGTCTAGATAAATTAATCAAAGCAAGTTATAAACTATTAGGTTTGAGAACCTTCTTTACTGCCGGTGGCAAAGAAACTCGTGCTTGGACATTCCATGAAGGAATGAAGGCACCTCAAGTTGCTGGTATTATCCACTCTGATTTTGAACGTGGATTTATTCGTGCCGAAGTTATGGCATTTGATGATTTGGACAAATTAGGCAGCGAACAAGCTGTTAAAGAAGCCGGAAAACTTGGACTTGAAGGTAAAGACTACGAAGTTCAAGATGGCGACATTATCGAATTTAGATTTAATGTTTAATATAGGGAGATATTGATGGCTGACGACTTAAGAGAGAGAAATAAAAAAGCTACTGAAAAGCAAAAGAGAAATTCTGAGAAGAAAGAAAAGTCTGCAGAAATTTCTGAAAAAATTAATAGCGCCGATCCAGTTGAATTACGTAAACAATTAAGTAACAAGAACGAAGAATATGTATTCAAACTAAATAAACGTTTGACGGATGATGATTTTACTGAGGATGAAGCTAAAGAATCCATTGATAACTTGCTTCCAGAAATCGTTGCCAACCAAATTAAAGGTATTCCAGCAAATCAACTGTATGGACCTGTTTCAAAGAAGGCTGGTGACATAGCTCATCCAGTTAAGCCTAAAAAGAAAACACCATTTTGGGCATTGAGTATTGATACATCATTATTGTTCTTCGCACTATTCAGTGTTTTGTATGGTGTAGTTGGATTAACAAGTACAAAACAAACAACTCAAAACCAAACAGGTATCATCACATTAGTATTGCTAGCCGCAATGTGGGGTGTATTACTAACTTGGTTCAATATACAAATGAAAAAACCAAAGGGCGAACGTCCAGGACTATTAGTAACAATCGGTTATTTAGGTGCCGGATTAGTAATTATGTTCGTCTTCCTAGGAATTATGCAATTCGTACCAAGAAGCATCAACCCAGGCTTAAACGGAATCGTATACTTAGTATTAGCCGTAGTAGCTTATGGTGGCCGTTTCTTGTATAGAAAATATATGCACATCACAACAAGAGGTTTCATTTAAATATAAAAAGTCCCCAATGGGGACTTTTTTTTTGCCTTTTTGAGTAAAACATGTTTAAACATAGGGTAAGGTATATTACTTGGTTGGAGATGTCTGTTTTTTATTTCGGAGGTGCAAGTATTGGAAAAACAAAAATCATCATTATTTTTTATTACATACTTAGTAGCCCAATTACTATTTTCACTGGAAGTATTAAAAGAAGTAGCTCAAAAAAGCGTAGTGGCGCAAGATTTAGGTGGTAAAACTGATCTAACAAGTTTCACCGGCAGAATAGATGGAACTTTAGTAATCACTGCAATAGCTTTAGCCTGCTATGTAGCTTTATATTTTCTTATTTATATTTTATTAAGAGTATCCGCTGTAGATGATATTAAGAAATCAACGAACTCAACATTCAACTCATTGTTTTTAAGCGCCTCAAGTGCGACAACTATTAGTTTATTTTTAAATCTAGCAATTGCACATAGATGGATTGCCTTTATCTATCCAATTACATTAGCAGTAGTATTTTTCTTCCTATACAGATCCACAAAACAAACAAGTAAACGAGCACGTTACATTCCAATAGCAGTAGTATCAATAGCAGCGTTATCGCTCTGGTACTACGTAATCACGCAATTATAAAAAGGAACTTGGACATAAAAATCCAAGTTCCTTATTTTTTTGAAAATTTATGTGATTGGTCGATGGTGAACCAACCATTTAACGAATCTGCTCGTGGGATGAAGATTCCAAAACAGAAAAATCCAAACAATCCCAATAATCAACATGATTTGAGAACTTAAAGTATGTGTCGCGTTGTTCCAAATAGTAAATGTTATCCAGGAATAAATTAACGCTCGTGAGAAAAAATCGAACCTCTGAAGAATCGGGGAATTATCGTATCTACCGACAATACTGGGTGAAGGATTAATCATTCCATTGCGAACTAACCATTTAAAGATGATCCCATTACTAGGAAATAAGTTAAAAATGAATAACCAAACAAATGAAAGAGCAACAAAGTATTTCCAATCCAGAAATTCATTTTGAAATTGATAATTTAGTGCAATAAAAAAGGAAAATATCCAACCTGGAGCAACAAATTTTAAGAAAGTAATCATTAAACTTTCTTCCCCCATTTCCGAGAATCAGGTGCAAAAATCATCCGAGCTGAAATGGAAACAGCAATATAAGCAAAGAGATATCTAAAATTAACTGTTAATGAGTAACGAGGAATCAAATAAATAAAAATGAAAATTATTCCAATAGGAATATTCAAATTGATTATCAGAGCAGTGAGATTACTAACTTGAAACAATTCCGGTTCGTCCTTAATCATTCCACGGCGAATAAGACTACCAACAACTCGCCCGTGAGGATTAGCCATCCAGATAACAATCATCCCAATGTAGAAAATGGAGATAGGTAAAATAACTTCACCATGATACTCAAACAAAGGTGTAAAGAGAATCATCGAAACCAGTCCAACAATCCAAATACCCAGAAACAAACGAATATACTTCATAACAATCAAATTCTCCTCAGCACTTTTAAACAAGTTTAACAGAGAATCAGACTCAGTTAAAGTTAACTTTAGATGCAAGCAAATAGATTGATTTAATGATAAAAAATAGCTCGATGATCAATAAAATCAATCAACGAGCAAAGATATTTTGAACTTAATGTTTTGAATCTAATCTTTTGAATTACAAATAATGTGCGCAAATAAAGCAGGACAAAAAATAAAAAAGCGAGATACTGATGATCAGAAGCTTTATAAAGATTTTGAACTTGCTTCTAATGTTTGCGCTCTGTTATTTTGCTTTTCCACCTCAAAATAAATATGAACACCATCTAACCTGCAGGGCGGGATTATACAATGCTCAGCACTGAAATTTGCGTTAGTCGGGGAATTATCCCGACTTACTCAAAGACTCAGTTTCAAGACTTTCGTGAACTTCGAAAGGCTTGGAATGGGTCCAGTGCGTTCCCTTCCTTGGATGTTCGTTGGCGTAGCCAACACAAAGACTGTTGCGCACGAGCAAGGCTCGTACGTTCATCTTGTATAATCCCAACCGGAAGGTGGCAGTGAACCGCATACAAACAATCATACAAACCTACTTAACTCGAAAAAACGAAATAACAGCATAAAGCGCAAACCCGCCACAAGCAATTTTCAAAATTTGCCCATAAAGCTGCACCCGAGCACCAGTAAGATGAGCGTCAGACATGAAAAACCACTGAACCACTCCAAAAATAATCAAAGAGAAAATAAAAATCAAAATAAAACGAAGTCTTTTTCTAAGATAATCCATGCTATACCACTTTCTTTTAGGGGGTTAGGAATTAACGTACTTGTTATTGTATAATAGTAGCATAAGTACTAAAAATGTGTGTTTAGGTGAGGGTCTATATGAAGATTTTAGTAGTGGATGACGACAAAGAAATTGTAGAGTTACTCAGTATTTACATTAAAAATGAGGGCTACGAACCAATTACAGCAAACTCTGGGCAAGAGGCACTTGATGCATTAGCACAACATAGTGATATTGCATTGATGGTCTTGGATATCATGATGCCAAATATGGACGGAATTGAAGTTACAAAACGAGTTCGTAAGGACTCACAAATTCCAATCATTATTGTCTCAGCAAAAACAACTGACATGGATAAGATTCAAGGATTGATCACAGGTGCTGACGACTATGTCACAAAACCATTCAATCCATTGGAAATCATGGCTCGTATACGTTCGCTTTTGCGCCGTAGTGCTCAACAAACTTCCAAGAATGTTCCCGATAAATTAGAAGTCGGACCAATTACGATTTATAAAGATTCACATGAAGTCGTGACTGACTCTGGTAATAAAGTTCAATTAACAGCATTGGAATTTGGCGTGCTATATTTATTAGCCAGCCATCCAAATCGAGTTTTCTCAGCTGACGAAATTTTTGAACGAGTATGGAAGCAAGAAAGTGTTGTTTCAGCAAAAACAGTTATGGTTCACGTATCACATTTACGTGACAAGCTTGAAGAAGCAACAGATGGCGAAAAAGTCATTGAAACCGTATGGGGTGTAGGTTATAAAGTGGAGGTTTAGTTTTTGAATAATCGAATTAAACTGAATGATAAAGAAAAAGGTGTCCTCCTAATTGAGGGAATAGGCACCTTTCTTTTATTTCAGATAATTAATGTAATTTTAGTTATGGCATCAAATTTGTTTTTCGGCAGTAATGATAAAAAAAGTTTCTTCGCTTTATTGCATATGGATATTTCGCACGGAAATCTTTCCAAAATATTATTGTTACTAGCATTGGTTATTGTTCTGGAAATATTCATTTCATTGCATGTGGTTATGAAATCGTATCGCCAATTCCAAGTTAAATACTTCGAGGAAGAGTTATCGAAGATAGCTTCAGGTGCGTTGGATCAGCGGATTGATATTCAGGTGAATCCCCAACTTCAAGGGCTTGTAACTAGTATCAATTCATTGATTGAGAATACCAATGAACATATTGCCGAGCAACGTCGTTCTGAAAAAAGTAAGGATGAGCTGATCACAAATGTTAGTCATGATATTAGAACTCCCTTAACTTCAATTATTGGTTACCTAGGCTTGATTGAGAGTCGCAATTATGAAGACTTGGACCAAATTTTAAAGTATACTCATATTGCGTATAACAAATCTCTCGAAATGCAGACGTTAGTTAACGACCTATTTGAGTATACTAACGTGGAGCATGCTAACAGTACACTTTCGATGACAAAATTTGATATGGCTCAGATGCTAGATCAACTGTCAGCTGACTTTGAATTGGAAGCTAACAAGCGAGGGATGGAAATTGTTGTTAATGCCGATCCTGAACGAATCTTAATGACCGGTGATACCGACAAATTAGGCAGAGTTTTCAATAATCTGATTATGAATGCCTTTAAATATGGGAATGATGCAACTCACTTATGGTTGAATGCAAAGCAGACATCTGAGGAAGTTGTCATCAGTGTTGCTAATAATGGAAAGCCAATTCCAAAAGATTCTCTCGATCACTTATTTGACCGTTTCTATCGAGTCGAAGATTCACGATCGAAAGAGACCGGTGGAACTGGTCTTGGATTAGCAATCGCACAAAGTATGGTTAAAATGCACGGTGGATGGATTGATGTTCAATCGGATCCCGACCGTACAGCATTTATCATTCATTTTCCTATGAATACACAAAATACCAGTGAGGAATAGAATGAAAAAATTTTTTAAAAAAATTGCGATAGTATTTGCAGTTCTATTGAGTTTACCTATTTTAAATATTCAAAATGTCCAAGCAGCTGAAGCACCTGATGTTAAGGCTTCAGCTGCTTTAGCGTTTGATGAAAAATCAGGTCAGATCTTATACTCTGAACATGCTGATAAAAAGGTAGCAATTGGTTCAATTACCAAAGTATTAACCTTATACTTGGTTACCAAAGCAATTCATGAGAAGAATTTGAAATTTACGGACAAGCTCAAACCGACTGCTGCACAAGCTCAGATGACACAACATGATGAGCTAACAAACGTTAGTTTGGATGCTAACAAAGAGTATACGGTCCAACAATTGTACGACGCTGCTTGGATTGTTTCCTCAAATTCTGCTGCCATGATGCTTGGCCAAAAAGTTGGTGGTACGGAAATCAACTTTATCAAGTTAATGAGAAAGACTTTGAAGAGTTGGGGCATCAAGGATGCTGAAATCTATAATGTCTCTGGGTTGAATAACTCTTACCTATATAAAGGGATGTATCTTGGTAAAAAAGATTCTGAAAATAAGCTTTCTGCAAATGATATTGCTATCATTGCTAAACATATTTTGGATGAATATCCAGAGATCCTAAAAACTACTTCGAAATCTGAGTTAACCTTCCCAGCTGGAGAAGGTACCAAAATCTACAAATCATTAAACTTACTTCTAAAAGGTAATCGTGATTACCAGGAAGGATATGAATTCGATGGTTTGAAGACTGGTACAACTAAAGAAGCTGGAGATTCATTTGTCGGGACCTTCCCAACTGACAACACTCGGATCGTGACTATCGTGATGAATGTTCAAGGAGAATCAAACGATAAAGACAAGCGTTTCAGAAGCACACAAAACTTGGCCCATTATGTGAAAGATAATTTTGAATACAAAACGGTCTTGAAAAAGGATCAGACGGTAAATGTTTCAAAGAAACAGAAGTATAAGAGTTATCGTGAAGTTAAAATTTGGATGCCAGCCGACTTTAATAAAGATTCACTTGTGTACAAGAAGGCCGATAATGCGCTGGGATTCAACGTTGCATCTGGTAAAAGACAAGCTAAATTAATTATTGAAAATATTCCCGGTGGATACATTCAATACCCAAATACTAAACACAAAATTAAGAAGATTGTTCCAAAGAAAGTTCACAATTCATTTTGGGACAACATTGGAAATTTCTTCAAACATTTGTTTTAGGAGATAAAAATGAGTTTAAAAATCAGTCAAGCAATTGATATTCTCAAACAGGATCATTTATTAGTTTCGAGTCAGGTTACTGACCTTGATAAATCTGTAACTAATATCAGCTACAATTCCCGTGAGAAACAGGATAATGGGATTTTCTTCTGTAAAGGTAATAATTTCAAAGCAGAGTATTTACAACAAGCAATTTCCCAAGGTGCTGAAATTTATGTTGCCGAAAAAGAATTTGATTCGGATACAGACCACATTATTGTCAATGACATTCAAAAAGCCTTGGCATTGTTGAGTGCGGCCTATTTTGGTAATCCTGAAAAAGATTTATTCATCATCGCTTTCACAGGAACAAAGGGGAAAACTACCACTTCATACTTCATTTATGACATCCTGAAAGAAGTATTTCCTAAGAAAGTTGCTTTGTTCTCAACAATCGATCGCATCGTGGGACCAAATCCAGAGGATAAATTTAAATCAGATTTGACCACACCAGAATCGCTCGAACTATTCCGTGACATGCGACGCGCCGTTGATAATGGCATGACACATTTAGTAATGGAAGTTTCGTCACAAGCTTATAAGAAAAATAGAGTTTATGGTCTAACATTTGATATTGGTGGCTTCTTGAATATTACACCTGACCATATTGGAGCTAACGAACATCCAACTTATGAGGATTACTTGTTCTGCAAAAAACAGTTGTTGATTAATTCCAAGATCAACATTATAAACCGTGATACAAATGACTTTGACACTGTTTATTCTGCTGCCTTAGAAACTAGTTCAGCTGATAATATTTATTTGTTTGGAAGAGACCAAACTAAAGATAACTTAGATTTCTTGTTAACTAGTAAAGAAGCTACATTAAAAGACAGTATTTTCCATGTTGAAGCTTTGAATGATAAAGCTGTAAGCTTAAATATTACTGGTGATTACAAACTTGGACTAGTTGGTGATTTCAACGAAATCAATGGTACAGCCGCCATTTTAGCGACTGGATTGCTCGATATCCCAACTGCTGATATTTATGATGGCCTTCAAGGAGCGCATGTTCCTGGAAGAATGGAACACATTACTAGTAAGTCACACGGAATCATCTTTGTTGACTACGCACACAACTATGCTAGTATGAAAGCTCTACTTGGGTTCTTACACACGGAATATCCTAAATCTAAGCTCAAGGTGGTCGTCGGTAGTCCCGGTGACAAAGGTATTTCCCGTCGTGCTGGATTCTCTAAAGTCTTAACTGAATTAGCTGATGTCGCCATTTTAACCACTGATGATCCTGGTTTCGAGAATCCTGCAGATATTTGTGCAGAGATTTATGGAAAAATTGATCACAGTAAGGTTTCAACCAAGATTGTGCTCGATCGTAAGGAAGCTATTCGAGAAATGATTACTAGCAGTCAAAATGGTGATATTATTGTTTTGGCCGCAAAGGGTAATGACGCATATCAAAAGACTAAAGGAGTCGACGTACCATATCCAACTGACCCAGTAGTTGCTAAGACAGTACTAAAAGATATCGAGGGTGAATAATTATGAAGAAATTTTTTACAGTTCTCGGTGGAATGGGCACTCTAGCCACTGAAAGTTATGTTCGAATTTTGGACCAACGCACAAAAACTGAAAAAGATCAGGACTATCTAGATTATATTGTGGTCAACCACGCCACTGTTCCTGACCGTACCGACTACATAATCGATCACAGCAAACCTAACTTTTTGCCTGCGATTGTTGAGGATGTACAACAACAAAGTTTGCTAAAACCAGCTTTTATGGTTATGATTTGTAACACAGCTCATTATTTCTTCGATGAGATTCAAGCTGCCACTGATATTCCAATCGTTAATATGCCATATTTGGCTATTTCAACAATGAAGAAACAATATCCTAATGCTAAAAAAGTTGGTTTAATTTGTACAAAAGGTACTCTTCATGATCATATTTATGAGGACTATATTACTGACGCTGGTTTTGAATTATCATTAGGGGATGCTGAGATTCAGGATGAAGTTGAAAGCTTGATTTATGATGACATTAAGATTAAAGGGTCTGTAAATGAAGAAAAATACTATCACATTCTACAAACAATGCATGACAAATTTGGGTGTGATGTGATTGTTCTCGGTTGTACAGAATTATCATTGGCACAGGAAATGGCACCTGATCACGACTATGACGTAATTGATGCTCAGAGCATTATTGCCGACAAGTCGATTGAATTAGCAACAAAAGTTAGAAGAGGCGAGGATATCGATTTTTCTAAGATTTATTAATGTTCACTAACATTATATTGATTAAAATCGTAACCCCCTTATAATTTAAGTTACAGGAGGTACTTATACTATGTTAAAAAAATTATCATTAACAACCGCCGTATTAGCCGGTCTATTACTAGCTGGTTGCTCAAATACTCAATCATCTAGTTCAACTACATCAAACGACAGTACGGAACAAACAAAGAGTACCAAATCAACCAACCCATCCAAAAAAGCTTCTAAGAGTGATGACAATGACTCAAAGACTGCTTCAAATGACAACAATGACAATGATGACGAAACAAATTCAAACAGTAATTCATCAAATGGCACCAATTCTTCAAGTAATTCAAACGGAAGCAGCAATACATCAAGTAATAAATCAGCTGCCTCAAACGGACAATCATCAACACAATCAAGCTCATCTTCATCAAGTGCTAACGTCGTTAACTCATCCAGTGACGCTACAACTTTGTTAGGTGACAAGTTGGCTTCAACCTATGATCGTGCAACAACCCAGTATGTTTCAAACGGTAAAATCACTTGGAATAATACTACAGGTTATCAAGTAAATGTTTATACTAAGGGATCTGACTCACCAGCAGGTAGTTATTTAGTAGCTGCTAATGGTCAATATTTCCAAATTTGGTAGTACATTACTTGCCAATAATTGAATAAGAACTTAATATTTTAAGAGGTCGGGACGCCAAGTCTTTGACCTCTTAAATTTTGAAAAAAATAATTTATAAGGGGATTATTATGAGTCGGAAAAAATATTTTTTAACGTTTATAGTTTTATTCATGTTAATTTTGACCGGCTGTGCCAAAAATAATTCTCAGAAAAATATCATCACAACTACAGTCAATACGTACAATGAACCGGTTAAAGCAATTGTCGGTAACAGATATAAAGTTGAATCGATTATCAAATCGGTCAATGTTGATCCGCACAGTTTTTCTCCGTCGACAAATAATTCTAAACAAATTGCCGATTCAAAATTAATTGTTGCGAATGGATTAGGATATGACGACTGGGTTAATAAGATGGTCGAAGCGAATAGCCAACAAAAAAATTTGATTGATTTTGCAAATGTTCTTGGTAAAAATGATGGCGCTAACGAGCACATCTGGTACGGAGTTGACCATATGAAGAAATTAGCTAAAGCAGTTTATCAACATATGGCTAGGGTTGACGTAAATAGTAAAAATTACTATTATGATAACTATACAAAATATTTGCGGAAACTCGACAAACTTTCTGACCGTGAAAAATCCATCAAGAAATACTCTCAAGGCAAGGTGGCATACGTTACTGAGCCATTGCCAGATTATTTGTTGCATGACATAGGTGTCAAAGTTGGAGACTACCATTTTGCCAAAGCTATTGAAGATGACACTGATCCTTCAATGAAGGACGTCAGAAATTTGGAAAATGGTATGCGCGAGCACAAAGTCGATTTTCTCGTAGTTAATAAACAGGTTACTAGCAGTATTATTACTAAAATGATTAATACCGCCAATGAAAATAATATTCCGGTCGTCTATTTCACAGAAACTCTACCAAGTGACTTAGGTTATTACGATTGGATGAATGGTAACTTGAATCAAATTGAGAAGGTAGTAAAGGAGTAAAGCTGTGATCGAAGCCAAAAATCTTACTAAAAAGTTCGGCAAGCAAGTTGTTTTTCAAAATGTGAATTTCAAAATTGATGATGGTGAGTTTGTCAGTATCGTTGGCCGTAATGGGGCAGGTAAAACGACCTTGGTCAAAATATTAATGGGACTTGAGAAAAAGACTAGTGGCGATATTGTAATGGATCACAAGCACAAAATTGGCTATGTACCACAGTTTAGAAATGTCGATTTAGATTATCCACTTGATATTGAACATTTTATGCGACTTAACTTAAAATTTACTTTAAATCCGGCTCAAAGACGAAAAGATACTGAATTAATTGAGAATATCTTACAAGAAACTAACTTGTTAAATTTACGCAAACGACCATTAGGACTGGCTTCCGGTGGTGAAAAGCAGAAGGCATATTTAGCCCAAGCTTTAGTTAATAAGCCAAAAATCTTAATTCTGGATGAATCAACTGCCAGTCTGGATGTTGATGTCAAAATCCAATTAATGGATTTGGTTCAAGAGTTGAACAAAAAAGAAGGTCTGACAGTTCTTTTTATTACCCATGATTCTGAATTAACTAAGAAATACACTAAGCGAGCATTGCTGTTTGACCATCAAACAGTTGAGTCTATTGGCGTAGATGAAATCGCAGAAGATATGTTTGAATAGGAGGATAATATGTTTGAATATGAATTTATGCGAGAAGCCTTTATTGCCAGTACATTCATCGCGATAACTGCTGGTATCGTCGGCGTCTTTGTAGTATCCAGAAATATGTCCTTCTTGTCGCATACACTTTCTGAAATTGGATTTGCTGGAGCTGCCTTTGGGATATTAATTGGAATTTCGCCACTTGCAGGGATGATAATTTTTACATTAGTGAGTTCGATTGCCGTGGGTGGATTGAGTAACGAATCCTCTAGGCGAGAGGCTTCAATCAGTGCCATATCATCGTTATTCATTGGTTTAGGTATCCTATTCTTGTCGCTGTCATCAGAATCAAGTTCGTACGCGACAAATATTCTTTTTGGTAGTATCGTAGGTATCAGTTCAAAAGAAGTTAACCAATTGATGATTTTGGCAGGGTTTGTGATTGTCGTATTCATTCTGAGTTACAAACCATTAGCGTTCGATTCATTTGACCATATTGGTGCAAGAGCATCTGGTCTCAATACGAGATTTTTATCAGTTATTTTCTTAATTACTTTGGCCTTGAGTGTCAGTATCGGAGCTCAAATTGTTGGTTCCTTGTTAGTGTTCGTTCTGCTAACACTACCTGGCGCAACTGCCAGATATCTGGTACACTCAGTTCCGAAGTTGCTAATGATCTCAGTTGGTTTGTCGCTGGCAGGTGTGTGGTTAGGGCTATACTTAGCTTTCATCACCAACTGGCCAGTAACATTCTTCATTTCAGCCTTTGAAGTAATTGCATACTTCTTAGGCCTATCCTACAAAAACTGGAAATTAAGCCACTAGGGAGAATCAAACTTTTAACGTCAACTACTCCCCACTGAAGTAGGGAGCTTGTAAGAACTAATGAAACAAGTCACATTAGCATCACAATTTACCTAGATACACCGTTGCCTAGATATACCGCAGTATTCCTGGGTCTTACATAGTAATTACTAAGGTCTTTAAAGTCCGCAAGTTGCCAAACGGACTGAACAGTTTTACATTGCTTTAGCTAATATGTTTTTAGCCGCGTTGTGATCACGGATGTGATATTGATTACAGTTGGGACAAGTCCATGTTCTATCAGAAAGGGTTAGTCTTTCTTCACCCTTCATTACGTCACCACAATTTGAGCATGTTTGAGTTGTGTACTTTGGATCAACAGCAATAAAGACCTTATCGTACATCACCGCCTTGTATTCCAGCATTTGTAGAAATGTTCTCCAACCAACATCACTGATGCTCATAGCTAATGCATGATTTTTTAACAAGTTTTTACTCCTTAACTCTTCAGCTACTACCAGATCGTGGTTCTTGATGAGTGTAGTAGATGTTTCATGTAAGAAGTTAGTACGACGATTACAGACTTCATCATGTAATTTGGCAACAATTACTCTTTGCTTTTGATAGTTCTTTGAGTTCAGTAATCGTCGATGTTCTTTTTTAGCTCGTAGTTGTCTTCTTGAAAGAATTCGTTGTTGCTTAGCAAGTCGTTTCTTGTTCTTTCTGTAATATCTTGGATTCTCTACAACATCTCCATTAGAAGTTGTTAGGAAATTTTCCGTATTAAGATCAATTCCAATTGAATCTCCCGTACTCTTCCTTGTCTGAACAAAAGGAGAATCAGATGCCAATTGAAGTGAGATGTAGTAGTTTCCAATAGCATCCTTAAATACTGTCACAGTTCCAATACGGATATCAGAATGGTTAACCATTAGTCTTTTATGACTTCCGGATACCCTGATACGTCCAATCAAGGAAATATTAATATGCTTGTTATCAAGAAATCTGATATTACCATTTAATAGTGACGGAGTTGTAACTTTTGAGGGATATCGGTTTGGTAATTGGAAACTTCCTGAATGCTGTTTCTTATGGAATTTAGGAATACCTGTAGTATGGACTTTCGTAAACAGATTCCAAGCTGCTTTATAGTTTCGAATCGCCATACTTGTAACATCAGTACCAACATTGAATTTATTCAGCCAAGAACGAAGTCCGAAAAGATACTTAGTACTTTCTTTACGTTCAGTTAAATAGTCGATTCGATCTTGGACTTGTTTGATGTATAACTTACATTTACGAAGTTTATACAATTCTCTATCAATAGCGACCATTTCATTATAAGCAAATCTAGAACCATTAAGATTGTGCTCAATGATTCGTTTCTGTTTATCTGAGGGGTAACATCTAACTTTCACACCATAAAAGTACTGGTACTCATTCATTGATTTGCGCACCTTGTTGCCCGTCCTTAGATAAGTAATTTCGAATATGTATCATTCGATATGGTTATCATATCAATGTACGAACATATGTTCAAGAAAAATGTTAAAAGGAGTAACACAAACTATAATTAAGAAAGGCGGTCTCATAAAACGATAATTCCTCCCAGCATTTAAATACTGGGTTTCCTTATCTTGAGACTCTTATGAAAGAATTATGGGACAAGTATAAGGATACAATTCCTTATCTATTTTTCGGCGTATTAACAACAATAGTAAACATTGGATTATTCACATGGTTTGCATATCCACTTCACTGGAACTATCAAATTGCTAATGTAGTGGCTTATTTCTTATCAGTAGTATTCGCATACGTAACTAATAAACTATGGGTCTTTGACTCACATACAAGTACATGGAAAGCATTTTGGTTAGAGATGGGTTCATTCTTCCTATTCCGTGCGGCATCTTGGGTAATTGACCAAGGTACAATGACAATCGGTGTTACTTTGTTAGGCCAAAGCAAATTTATCGTGAAGATCATTGCTAACGTTGTGGTCGTCGTATTAAATTACGTATTTAGTAAGTTTATTATCTTTAGAAAACGTGAAAAGCTTGATAAAGCTGATAAACGATTAGAAAACGAAAAAAATGAAGCTTAAATTAAAAGGCAGAACACTGAATTTTCAGTGTTCTGTCTTTTTTAGTATTAACAATAATTTTTGTAAAAACAAACACATTATTTAAGGAAACGTATTCATATAATTTTTTTGCTAATATTTACAAGAAATTTACATTGACTTGTTATGTTGTTAGTTGGGGGTGCGTTTACTTGTCAGAAACTGTTCAGTCGATGGTTTTTTTGCCACATCTTTTCATTTTGGCGGTCCAACTTTTTTCGTTTCATTTAATTTCCAAAAAGTTGTATCGTGATAGATTTATTATCGGGGCTTTATTTATTGGATTAATAATTATCTCGTTTATTTCTAATTCAATATTAGTTGAGTCAACGGTATTACTGGCACTCAGTTTGGCTTTGATAGTCCGCGCCCAAGAATTGAAAAACAATAATTATTTAGCATGGGGATTGGTGCTGATGATTGCACTAATCGGATTTTTAGGTTACTTCATATACTCTCTCTCCGGATTGTGATGGCATTATTCGAATTATTTTAAATATTTGAGGGGAGAAAAGATGAGTATATTTCACTTTATTATTGTATTAAGCTGTCTGTTAATAATTTCATTGAATGGAAGATTTGGTTCTAATCTTAGAATTGCGGTGGGGATGTGGAGATTCGTAATTTCATTGCCACTTGCTGCATTATCAATATATTTAATTTATACAGAAACACCAATGTTGTTGCCAATGACGATAGTTATTCTACTAATGTTACTGACGACAAATTATTTGAAATATAAACTCTAAACATTAATTCTGTGGAGGATAATGATGAATCTGGATCTGTTAATGTTGATTTTAGAGGTGTTATTAGTATTGATTTTAATTTCAAAACCTGGAATTGCTTTTACCAATAAGCTGCGTCACCAATATGGGGTGAGGAGATATACAGTAATAATTCCTTTTTGTATATTGCTCTTATTTGGAGCGTATAAATTAGTCCCAGTTGAATTACCTTTGACGACAACGTTAGTGCTAATTGCACTTGCTGCAGATGAATATTTGTCTCATAAACACTAGAAAGCTGAATTTGAATGAAAAAAATAACACTTAACCTTTGAGGCTAAGTGTTATTTTGCTATTCTTGGAGTTCCTTAATTGCTAAAGCAAAATCTCCAACGGTTGCCGAACCGTTATTTTTAACGAGTGGCATTGTAATATATTTATTTAGATCGCCAACTTCAACGTAGTCGTTTAACATGTCGCTGAATTGTGCACGGACTTTATCTAGGAAAGGTTCACTGACAACTCCACCACCGAAAACAATTTTGTCGGGACGAAGAATTAGAGTAACTTGAATTGCGGCTTGAGCAACGTAATAGGCCATAATATCCCATGTGTGATCTGTTAGTGGAACATCTTTACCAGGTTTGCCTAGTCGAGCATCGAAAGTTGGACCAGCAACTAGACCTTCAAGACAATCGCCGTGGAAGGGACAAATTCCTTTGAAATCCAAATCGTCAGGGTGACGTTTCAAGAAAGTGTGGCCCATTTCTGGATGGCCGACGTTGCCGACAAATTCACCATTTTGAACAGCACCACCACCGACACCAGTACCGATTGTGTAGTAAACTAATGAGTCGATTTTTTCATTAGAAAGAGTTGACATGATGTATTCACCATAGGCTGAACCGTTAACGTCTGTTGTCCAGAACATTGGTACGTCTAGTTCTTTCTTTAAGGTGCCGACGAAATCTGTATTTTCCCAGTTTGGCTTGGGAGTTTTTGTGATATAACCATATTTTGGAGAATTTTTACGTAATTCAATTGGTCCAAAAGATGCAATTCCGATAGCTTCGACATCAAATTGTTTGAAATAGTCGATTGTTTTACGGAGAGTTTCTTCCGGAGTGGTTGTTGGAAAATGTGTACTGTCCTGAATACTGTAATCTTCATTTCCAACGGCACAAACAAACTTTGTCCCACCAGCTTCTATGCTACCTACTAACAAATTGTCATCCTCCTGATTATTGTATGTTTAATGATAAAAGATTAGCATTGTAATAATTTGCCGTCAAATTAGTTTGAATAATAAAAATAGAATTGAAAAACTCTGCGTAATTTATTCAGGTAGCAAGCTAAGCGGCGGAACCAAACTGAGCTATCGCGAGGTGAGGTCTATGAGTAGAGCAGATTACCTGTTGGCCTCCAAGGGAGGTTGCCTTGACATTGTATCAGGCCTTGATGCTTGTTTTACAAGCGTTAGTACTTGTCGTAATGATGCATGATTCTTATCGAAAAAAATAAGCCGTCCTAGGTTTGAACGGCTCACGACTGTTTTATAAAGTGTAGCTTAGTAACCGCATTGCGGGCTACTTTTTGCAGGGACTGTTCACGCAGTTCCTGCTTTTTTGTTGCACACTGAGTATAGCACCAATGAAAATACATACGTATGAATAATGATAATCAGTCAAAGATGACCAAATTTGATGAAATAAAAAAATTACAAGAAATTATTAACACATTTCTCGTAATTTAGTTTGTAGCAGGTTAAAGCGGCGGCTATCTTTTGAAAAGAAGGTGGTCTAATGAGTAGAGACGTTTACTTGTGGCCTCTAAGGAGGTTCATATGACATTGTATCAAGTGTTGATGTTTGTTTTACAATTATCAATGCTGTTAATTATGATACATGATTCAGATCGAAAGAAATAAGTCGCATAAACTTTCGACTGTTTTCGACTTATTTCCTAGTTGTTAACTAGTCACCGCCATTAGGGCTATAAGGTGAAGACTGTTGATTCAGAGCTTCACCTTTTTTGTTCGAGTTAAGTATAGCACCGTGAGAAACTTTACTACGTCTAAAGTGTTTTTCCTTCAGAATTGACCATATTACGATCGTCTATGCATTTCATTATAACTGAAAACAAGATTATTATTTTCAATCAAATTTTCATAAATAAATTATGATGAAAAGGGTGCAATATCATTGCTTAACGTGGGAATTCCCCGTATAATGCAAGCTAGACTATTTTGAAGAAAAGAGAAAATATATTTGATTACTGTTAATGATGTTAGTTTGCACTTTGCTGATCGTAAGCTTTTTGATGATGTGAATATTAACTTTGCACCAGGAAATTGTTATGGCTTGATTGGTGCCAATGGTGCGGGTAAATCAACTTTTCTAAAAGTTTTATCTGGCGAAATTGAACCCTCAACCGGTTCTGTCAAATTGGGACCAAATGAACGTTTGGCTACTTTGAAACAAAACCACTTTGACTATGATGATTATACAGTTATGGAAACTGTAATGATGGGTCACGCTGACCTTTATAAAATTATGCAAGAAAAAGATGCTATTTATGCTAAACCTGATTTCAATGAGGAAGATGGTTTGCGTGCAGCCGACTTAGAAACTAAGTTTGGTGAAATGGGCGGCTGGGAAGCTGAAGGTGAAGCTTCTCAAATGCTTCACGGATTGAATATCCCTGAAAAATTGCATCAAGTTAAAATGAACACTTTGACTGCTGGTCAAAAGATTAAGGTCTTGTTGGCACAAGCTTTATTTGGTCAACCTGATGTTCTATTGCTCGATGAGCCAACTAATGGTTTGGACGTTGAATCAATTGACTGGCTTGAAGAATTCTTGATCAACTTTGAAAATACTGTTATCGTCGTTTCCCATGATAGATACTTCTTGAATAAAGTATGTACATACATGGCTGATCTTGATTACGGTAAGATCAAACTTTATGCCGGTAATTATGACTTCTGGCAACAATCTTCTGAACTTGCCCAAAGTATGAAGCAAGATCAAAATGCTAAAAAAGAAGAGAAAATCAAGGAGTTACAAGACTTTATTGCTCGTTTCTCTGCTAATGCTTCTAAATCTAAACAAGCCACTTCACGTAAGAAGATGCTTGATAAGATTACTTTGGATGACATCCAGCCAAGCTCAAGACGTTATCCATTTATCAAGTTTGTTCCTAATCGTGAGATCGGTAATGACTTGTTGAAAGTTGATAACTTGTCAGTAACTATTGATGGTAAGCAGATTTTGAAGAATGTCAGCTTTATTCTTAACAAAGATGACAAGGTAGCTTTCTTGGCTAAAGATGATATGAAGACAACTGCCTTATTCAGAGTTATTTCTGGTGACTTAACCCCTGATTCAGGAACGATTACCTGGGGTGTCACAACTAGTCGCGCATACTTGCCAAAAGACTTTAACTCAATGTTCAATGAAGAGACACCAATCATTGATTGGTTACGTCAATTCGCTGAAAAAGGTGAAGATGACGATACCTTCTTGCGTGGTTTCTTGGGACGTATGATCTTCTCTGGAGACGATGTTACAAAACACGTTGATGTCCTTTCCGGTGGGGAAAAAGTTCGTGTCATGCTATCTAAGATGATGTTACTGAAAGCCAATGTCTTACTATTGGACGATCCAACCAACCATTTGGATTTGGAATCGATCACAGCACTTAATAATAGTTTGATTGATTATAAAGGTTCAATTCTCTTTGCATCACATGACCACCAATTTATTCAAACAATTGCTAACCGTTTGATTTACTTAACTGAAGACGGAGTTGTTGACCGTGCAGATACAACTTATGATGAATTCCGTTTGAATCCACAAGTTGAGAAACAAATTGCTGAACTAGATAATTAAATACTATTGGCGTTATGAAGGAAACTTCATGACGCTTTTTTGTTGCAAAAAAAAATAAGCCCGAAGGCTTATCTTAATAGATTTCAGTATTTCTAATTTTACGTAGTATCTTGAGAGAACCATCTTTATATCCGAGAAATCCATAAACGATAATTCCGATTACGGCTCCGATTGAAAGAACAATGGTTGCTCCAACCTTATATTGGTCGTTAATCACTAGTGATAACAAGTAAACTGAGATACCAACGACGACAAACATCACTACACTGTCTAAGACGACTCTTAAGAGACGTTTGGCCAAGCCTGAGTCAACTATACCAAATTCCTTGTTGATTAGTCTGAAGGCGAAATGGCCCATGACCGCGAAGGCGATAGTTGATGACAATAGTGGTCCATAAACACCCAGATAAACGGTGAAAGGTAATTGAAGTACTATTTTGATGATGTATGCCAAAAGCAAGAACCACATTGATTTCTTAACATGGTGAGTTACCTGAAGAATATTTTCCAAAATCATGAATACACAGTAGAAAATGGCCTCAGCGCATGATACCGCCAAAACGTAGGCACCTTGTGTACTAGCACCGTAGAATAATGTCCAAAGTTGTGAGCCGATTGCGACCATGCCAAGTGTTGCTGGCAAAATTATAAAAATCGTGAACTCAACAATATTGCGCATCAATTTTTGAATGTGTTTAGTTTCTGACTTACGAGAAATTAAGGCTGATAATGCCGGGATTACGGAAGCTGAAACCGAGATTGCTAGTGAAACTAGCACCATAATTAGTTTGTTAGCTTGGAATCCAAACATAGCATAAAGATCATCGATAGTTTTGGTACTTGCGTGGATAATTGATTGATAAATCCATGAGAACGTAGTCTGATCGAATAGTTGTAACACTACCATAATAGTATCAACTAACAAGAATGGTATAGCCGATTTCAGCATGCCACCGAAGTTAACTTTTTCCAAAGGTTCGTTGTCTGGAACTGGTACGACATCCTCTGGTTTGATAGTTCTTCGGACACGGCGACGCATCCAAAATAGGAATAGGTAAGCCAGTGTTGCCCCGATAAATGAAGCAAGAGTTGATTGGTTAACGGCTTGCATGTAGTTCCCGTTTTGCAAAATCATGATTGTGTATGTTGCGTAAAGCATGTAGGCGACACGGGCGATTTGCTCGATTACTTGTGAGAACGCGGATAGTGAGATGAATGCGTATCCTTGGATGTATCCTCGCAAAATTCCGAGGGCCGGGATTACTAACATTGCGATACTCAAATATTTAATTGGCGTGACAACTCGCATGTCTCCGGCGGCGAAAATGATTGCGACGTATTTTGAGCCGAAAAACATAATGGCAGCGAGGACGACACCAATCAATGTCATATAGACACTGTATTTTTTGAGAATCTTCTCACTTTGGTCATAGTGTCCGAGTGAGTTTGATGCGGCAACTTCTTTTGAAATAGCGGATGGAATTCCCGCTGTGGCAATGATCAGAAATAAGTTGTAAATGTTGTAAACACGACCATATAAGGCATTGGCGACACCAACTGAGGCGGCTCCAATCCAGATGTTCCAAGGGATGATGTAAACAACAGCTAAAATTCTTGAGATTATGCCACTAACGGAAATCCATAGTGAACTTTTTAAGAGTGAATCTTTCTTCATAAAAAGGTGTCCTTCTAATTGCGATAAATTTTAATAGAAAAATAGAACTAGTAGGAAACCGATTAGTGCTGGTAATCCTTGTAAGAAAATAATTTTTTTAGTAACCGTAAATGCACCGAAAATTGCGACGACCATAACGTAACCTGTCAGCAATAACATCAAAGTTTTTAATGTTGCTCCGGTGAAAATTAAGATAACAGCAAGGATTAATATTCCCAGCATTAAGTTATAAATTCCTTGATTTTTGAGTGCGGTCTTGGCATTCTTCTGTTGTACAAATGTACCTGGCATATCGAAGGCATCTGCTTGTTTAGCGGTTGAGCCAAACATCTCAAAGAGTCCGATACCAATGTGTTCAATACCAATAATTGCGATAATAACTAAAATAAATATGTCCATGATAGTCCCTCCAATAATTAATCAGTAGTAGTCATAGCAATTTTATCAGAAAAATTGCCTCGTTGAATATCTTTGGAATGGCGAATACTGTCCATTTCCTCATATGTGATTGAAGCATCTTCTAAAATTGCATGAATAATTTCTTCTAGATCCCCTAATTCTTCAACCAAGTTGGCACGAGTTTCAGCTTTTTTTACTTTGTTAGCTTCTTCAACTAATTTGGTACGCAAAGCAATACGATAATCTTCATTTGTTAAGGTCGTAAATTCGACCTCGTCCCCAACAATATCTGGGATTTTATTACGAACTAATTTAAACATTTAATCACCTCCCCAAATGGTTGATACCAATATTACCATTGCTGTACAAAAAAAGCCAAAGACCGAAGTCTTTGGCTAGTTGTTGAAAGATTAGTGTACGTCTGCTGATGAAACCCATTCGTCAGTTGATACACGATACATTGTTGTTCCATTGATTGAAGCAGTTCTGTCTGTATACCAAGCACTGTTAGGTGATAATGAACGGTTTGATCTGTTACCGTTGATTGAGTACAAACCTTTAATTGAGTCACCATTTGTTGTGATTGTTGAACTTGTTGGTGTGTATTCGTAAACTTGTGAGGCTTTAACCCATTCGTTTGTTGAAACACGGTAGTATTTGTCACCATTCATAGTCTTTGTTTGATCAGTTGCCCAATCAGAGTTAGCTGACAATGAACGTTGAGTTTGTGTACCGTCACCATTGTATAGAGGAACTACGCCACCATTTGAGTAAGTTGAAACTGTACCAGAGAATGGTGTTTGAACAGATGAACCAGACTTAACAACTTTTACAGTTGAAGTGTGATCACCTTTTTGAAGAGTAATGTTAGCATCTGAATCATTTACCAAATCGTAACCTGAAGGAGCGTCAACAGATTTAGTTTGACCAGAAGCACCAGTTAAAGTTGTTGTATCAACAGTGTCACCAGTGTTAGCGTCAACGAAGTTGATTGTTTGTGTACTGTCAGCGTCAACAACATTTACTGAACCAGTAACTTCCCATTGAATCGGATCACCTTTGTAGTCCAATGAAGGGTCAGTTGCTGTATATTTAACAGTTTTCTTACCAACCTTTGAAGTATTAACTGAACTCTCAGTTGACATATCAAGAGTTTGACCGATTGAATCTGTACCTGTAACTGAGTTAGGGTCGAAGTTAGCACCCTTAATTACAGTTTGATCAAGGTTTTGGAATGAAGCATCCAAAACATTAACAGTTAATTGAATGTCATCACTTGTTGCAGTGCCATCTGATGACACTTTAACGGTTGGACTGTATGTTCCAGCGTATGCATAGTTGAAGCCACCATCATTTGTTACTTCAACGGTAGCATTTTCTGGTGAAGTTTTGTAAACACCATCTACAGTACCATCTAATTTGAATGTTTTGTCGCCCTTTTTGATGTTTGCAGTCGTTGTACCGTTTTTAAATGTTAGTGAGTCTGAGTAAGTAATTGGAACTTTAACTTGAACAACTTTTCCAATAAGGTTGCCAATTTGAGTCAAAATTTGGTTTGAACTAATTCCAGACAAATCTGCTGTGAAAATTGCTGTTTTTCCGTCGGCAGAAACTGATGTCTTTGCAGGGATAAGACCTGCAATAGAAGGTGTGCCACCAATTGCCGCTTCAATATTTTCTTCAGTGGGTTCTGTTCCACCGGGTAAGACTACCTTGAATCCATTAGCATTTACATTAACGCCAGAAGTTGCAGTTGAACCTAAACCACTACCACTAAAAATGCTTGTGATAGTATCGCCAATTCCTGCAGCTTGTGAGTTTTGCACTGAAACTGCAGTAGTTGCTCCACCCATTGCAAGACTGGCCATGATTGCTGTTGTTAAAACAAAGCGTTTTGTCTTTTTCATAATATAAAAATCCTCCTCTAAATCCGAATATAACCCTCAAATGTTATATGGATATTTCGTATCTTATAATAGTATTTTATTGGTTACCTAACCATGTCACCCTTATTAAATTTAGAATACAAAAAAATCATAATCGTTATGATTATGATTGATTGGTTGTTATTTTTCCATAAATTATTTTAAATTTGATAATCGAAAAGGGTGTTATATCACTGATTAATGCACACTAATACCCTAAGTGTGGCTTAGATAAAAATTTAATTTTATTAGAAATCTTTGTTACATGTCCGTAATAAATAGGACAAAATATTGATATTATCTTGCGAATTTTAAGCCAATTACTGCAAATATTATTAAGAAAATGAAAAATCCACGGATCCAGCTACGTGGTTCGTCAAATAACCACATGTTCATAATTGCTCCGCCGGCGGCTCCAATTCCGGTCCAAATGGAGTATCCGATTGACATGGGAATTGTTTGTAGCGCTAGATAAAGAAATCCGAGACTAAAGACGAATGACGCTACCATTGCTACTACTGCTAACTTATTTTTCCTATCAGTGTAAAAACCTAAGAAGGTTACACCTGACATTTCGCCGATTCCGGCTAATATTAAAAATATCCAATCCATTAGTGAGCCCGCCTTTCTTCAAAGTCGGTGACCATTTTCAGTCCGATGACGCCGATGGTCAAAAGGACGACGAAAATTAATTTGGTCCAACTAAATGCTTCGTGGAACACTAGTACTCAGGCGATTACCACGAAAAGGGAGCCTAAGCCAACGTACACGGCATAGGTGGTTCCTGCGGGGATGTTCTTACTTGCGTCTATCATTAAATAAAAACTCAAGGCGATTATTACCACAATTATTATTGTGCCCATGATTGAATGTATATGTTTCATCGCTGAAACCCAAACCACTTCCAAAATTGCACCCAATAAAATTTCTAGCCAACTTCTTCTCATAGCTTTACCTCTGAATATAAAAAGGCAAACCGCTCTAGTCGGTTTGCCTGCTCTAGTCTTAAGATTATTCTACTTTATTTTATGTAACTCGGCAATCAATTCAAATTACATTAATAAAATATCATATTTTCGTATTAAAAAATTAATTCGTTATCTAAACGGTTTCATTCTGCATATCCATTGACTACCTTCGTAAAATCAGCTAACATAACTATAAATTTTACCCACTAAAGGGCAATAATATTATAGGAGGAATTTTCATGTCGGCATGGGATACAAAATTTGATAAAAAAGGTTTCACGTTTGATGATGTTTTATTGGTTCCAGCAGAGAGTCACGTTTTGCCAAACGAAGTTGATCTATCGGTCCAATTGGCAAAGAACATCAAGTTAAACACACCTATTCTTAGTGCAAGTATGGATACAGTTACTGAAGCACCAATGGCTATCGCAATGGCTCGCCAAGGTGGTTTAGGTGTTATCCACAAGAACATGTCTATCGAACAACAAGCTGATGAAGTGCTAAAAGTTAAACGTTCAGAAAATGGCGTTATTATTGATCCAATTTATTTAACAGTTGATGCACCGGTCAGTGCAGCTGAAGATTTGATGCATTCTTATCGAATCAGTGGTGTTCCCATCGTTTCAAATACTGACGAATTGAAACTTGTTGGTATCATTACTAATCGTGACTTACGTTTTATCAATGATTATTCTGTAAAAATTGATACAGTTATGACACGCGAAAACTTAATTACCGCTCCAGTTGGTACTTCACTGGAAGAAGCCGAGAAAATTCTTCAAACACATAAAATTGAAAAACTTCCACTCGTTGATGGCCAAGGTCGTCTTGGTGGATTAGTAACAATTAAAGATATTGAGAAAGTTGAACAATTCCCTGATGCTGCCAAAGATCAATACGGACGATTGTTGGTAGCTGCCGCAGTTGGTGTTACTACAGATACTTTTGAACGTGCTACTGCCTTACTAGATGCCGGAGCAGATGCAATTATTATCGATACTGCCCACGGTCATTCAGCCGGAGTACTACGTAAAATTTCTCAAATTCGTGACGAATTCCCAGACGCAACATTGATTGCCGGAAACGTCGCTACAGCAGAAGGCACACGTGCACTTTATGATGCTGGTGTCGATGTTGTTAAAGTTGGTATTGGACCTGGATCAATTTGTACAACTAGAATTGTTGCCGGAGTCGGTGTTCCTCAACTAACAGCTGTCTATGATGCTGCTAGCGTGGCACACGAGTACGGCAAAACAATTATTGCCGATGGTGGTATCAAATACTCAGGTGATATTGTAAAAGCTCTTGCAGGCGGAGGAAATGCCGTTATGCTTGGATCAATGTTAGCCGGTACCGACGAGGCACCTGGTGAATTCGAAATATATCAAGGACGTAGATTTAAGACTTACCGTGGAATGGGTAGTTTAGCTGCCATGTCACACGGTTCATCAGATCGTTACTTCCAAAGCGGTGTTAACGAAGCTAATAAGTTAGTTCCTGAAGGTATTGAAGGTCGTGTTGCTGCCAAAGGCGCAGTCGGCGATGTAATTTATCAACTCCTTGGTGGCTTACGTTCTGGTATGGGTTACGTTGGCGCTGGTAATTTGAAGGAGTTGCAAGATGCTCAGTTTATTCAGATTTCTAATGCTGGTTTGAGGGAGTCACATCCTCATGACGTTACTATTACTAAGGAAGCACCTAATTATTCAACTAGATAGGTTTTGATTTTGTTGATATGTTGGTGGTTGGCTGCCGTCCTCCGGCTCGGTTCTTTGGGGCCGTGGACGCTGTGGGACGATTCGGAGCCGAAGTGCGGTCTCCAAATGCGTCCTTTTCCTAAGCCTGCCCTTTGGCAGGCAAAGGAAAATCTCACGGCTTTGGCCCCAAAGAACCGGGCCTGCGGACTAGGGTAGTGCATCATTACTCTTTTTCTTGGGGATAAGGTTCACTGCCGTGTTGTGTGTAATATTAAAAGTTAGTATGGATATATCAAAGTAAATAAATGACGAAGGTTGAGAACACATTACGTTCTCGACCTTTTTTTTTAATCTTTTACTTTGGAGTTACTACATCAATAATCTACAGAAAATATTATTGGTAAAACAATAAGTATATACCTCAAAAAATTGGTGGACTAACATAGAAAAAATTTATATAGATCAAAAATTGAAACACGGATGTAGATGGAGGGAGAAAATCGATTTGGCCTCAGTACTGAGATTTGAGTTAGTTGGGGAATTGTCCCAACTTACCTCAAAGGCCGAGTTTGGAAACATCTCGTACTTTGAGATGGTTTCAAATCGTGCCCAGTACGTTCCAGGCCTAAAATCGATTTACTCCCGGAATCGGCAAACAACACACCTAAGCTCAAGTTCTGCTCTATATACCCTCCACAATTTCTCTAGATAAAGATTGTAATCAAATATAAAATAACTTATCCTTTATTGTGAATGTAAATAGGATTTATCCTTGGAGGGAATTTTTCAATGAAAAAAACACAAATTGCTGGAATTGCAGCTGTAGCGCTTCTATCTCTTGCTCCTGCAGCATCGGCAGCTATTACAAATACTACCAGTCAAGCTAGTTTGCTCAGTGATGTTTTCACAAACACATCTGATGTCAATACTCAAATTTCTAACTTAACATCAACGATTAATGGTTTGCCTGATCAAACTTATAACGAAAGTAACCCAATGCCTATTGCTACTGAATTCAATGCTATTGCTGGGGACAGTGACACTGGTCGTGGTGTTACTCCTGTTCAATTTTCATCATTTATCGTGGCTGTAAATAGTGGTATGGATGATGCTGCTACTAGCGCTTTAGCTAACACTAAGGTACAAAAGCTTAAAGTCTACGTAACTTCACCTTCTGGATCGGCTGCTTTGAAGAAAGCTATTACTAAGGCTTATACAAAGGGTAATGGTAACTCATTCTCATTCACAATTACTGTTAAGAATGGTGACAATGCTATTGCCACAAAGACCCTTAAATATACTAATAACACTAAGATAGCTGTTACTGACGATGATTCAAGCTCTAGCTCAAATGCTGGATCTGGTACTACAACCACTACGCCGGGTGGATTATCAAATGTTACAGAGTTAACCGGTAACCACTCTGTTAGTTTGGCAGGTCCTTCTGGATTTGTTTATACGTTATTCAGCATGTCAGGAACAAAATCTAATCGTGGATTAGCTGGAGAAACTGCTTGGTTTACTGATAAAACTGCTACTGACGCTAACGGAAACTTGTATTATCGTGTATCAACTGATGAATGGGTCGAAGCTAGTTCAAACGTAACGTTTAACTAAAACAAATTTTTGAAAATTACTGAATTGCCAATACTCTCAAAGCTTAATCACTTTGAGAGTATTTTTTTATACATTATTATAAAAAGCTATTGACGATAAGCTTATATGGGATTATTCTTTGTTCATAAAGTGAGTAACTAAATACTCACCCAACATTTAAAATATTAACAAGGAAGAAAATATCATGGCAAAACCGATTATTTCTATGAAGAATATTGTTAAGAAGTTTGGGGATCAGACTGTTTTAAATCATGTTAACTTCGATATTGCTGAAGGGAAAATTATTGGACTTATTGGGCCATCTGGTGCTGGTAAATCCACTATTATTAAAATTATTTTAGGTATGGAAAAGACTCAAGATGGTACTGCTACTGTTTTTGGGCAGGTGATGCCTAATCGTCAATTGCTTAGTCGAATTGGTTACATGGCGCAAACAGATGCCTTGTATGATGCTTTATCAGCTAGAGAAAATCTTAAATTTTACGCTGATATGAAAGGTGTCTCGGCAGAGAATGCCAAGGCACAAATTGAACATATTACTAAAGTTGTCGATTTAACGGATGATTTGGACAAACGTGTTTCTGGATATTCTGGTGGTATGAAACGTCGTCTATCACTTGCCATTGCACTATTAGGAGATGGAGAAGTTCTGATTCTTGATGAACCGACGGTCGGAATTGACCCTGCTTTACGTCGTAAAATCTGGGATGAACTACACAGCTTGCGTGATGCCGGGAAAACCATCTTGGTTACGACTCATGTTATGGATGAAGCAGAATTAGTTGATGATGTTGCCTTGATTTTAGGCGGCAAGTTAATTGCCTATGATACTCCAGCTAATTTGAAAGCTGAATATAATGAAGATACTGTTGAGAATGTCTTCTTGAAAGCGGAGGATAACGATGAAAAGAACATGGGCAATCGCTAAACGTGTATTGAAGGAGCTATTTAGAGACAAGAGGACACTAGCACTGATGTTTTTGGCGCCAATTCTAATTCTTTCCTTGATGAAAGTTGTATTCACTACGAATTCAACTGTGGATGTTAATATAGCAACCGTTAACATCCAGAGTAGTCTCGTAAAGCAAATGAATAAGATGAATAATATCAATGTGACGAAGTATTCGACTGAAGCAAATGCTAATAAAGCCTTAAAAGACCAAAAAGTTGATGGTGTCGTGCACAAAAAAGGCGGCAACTTCTATGTGAAGAACGCTAACACTGATGCCAGTAAGACTGCCGCAACTAAGGCAGCTCTTCAGTCTTCGATGGTGGCAACAAATGTAAAGCAATTAAAAGAAAAATTAACTAAGATTGCGGCCGCCAATCCTCAAGTTGCAGCAGCAATGCAAGGCAATAAACAGACTGCGCCAAAGATACATAATTCATACGTTTATGGAAATAAAGATACATCTTTCTTCGATAAAATTTTGCCAATCTTAATGGGCTTTTTCGTGTTCTTCTTCGTCTTCCTAATTTCAGGAATGGCGCTGTTGAAGGAACGTACGACGGGAACTTTGGATAGATTACTGGCAACTCCAGTTAGACGCTCTGAAATTGTCTTTGGATACATGATAAGTTATGGATTATTAGCTATTGTGCAAACGTTGATCATTGTACTGTTCACAGTTTATGTTTTGAATGTTGAAGTACTAGGAAATATTTGGAACATGGTTCTGGTCAACGTCGTACTGGCTGTGGTTGCGTTAGCGTTAGGTATTTTAATGTCGACCTTCGCAAAATCAGAATTCCAGATGATGCAATTTATTCCTATAATTGTTATTCCACAAGTATTTTTCTCCGGAATTATTCCACTTGACCAAATGGCACATTGGGTACAAGACCTGGCCTACATTTTACCTTTGAAATACGCCGGCGAGGCAACCTCAGCGGTTGTTTTGAACGGATATGGATTGGGACATATTTTAGCGCCAATTGGTGCATTATTAATTTTCTTGGTAATATTAACAATGTTGAACATATACGGATTAAGACGTTACCGTAAAGTCTAGAAAGGACATGATTATTTGACTGAAGAATTAATGGCCAATGATTTCAAAGCTTGGGTTGATCAGAGCGATATGCCCAATGGAAAGCGAAAAGTTATTATGGCAGCGTTGAAACTGTTCTCTGAAAAGGGATTTGATGCGACTTCTACACAAGAAATTGCTCAGGAATCCGGCATGAGTCAAGCAACGATTTTTAAATATTTTAAGACCAAAGAAGATTTGTTGGAGTGGATTATTGATCCAATTATGAATAATATTATTCCAGTCTATATCGTTGAGTTCAAAAACCAACTCAGTGAAAAAAGTACTTCTTTAAAGGATGTCTTTCATTTTGCCATCAGGAATCGTTATAATTTTCTCGTTTCAAATAAGGAAGTTGTGTTGATTTTATTTACACAAATACTGACCAAAGATGAAATCAAAGAGAAATTCATTAAAATGGCCGCACAGCGAGGGCCTTCAATACTTAGCACATTCAAAAAGACCATCGCTAATGAAGATCAAGTTCGAGATGATATAGATCTATCCACGATCATTAGACTTATCGCATCGCAAATAATAGTTTATTTCTTACAAAATTATAAATTGCTATCTCCAAGAACTGATGAAGAGGTCGACCATGACCTGACTCAAATTGAGGATTTAATTGTCAGAGCAATCGAAAAGCCCGCAAAATAATTTGCGAGCTTTTTTTATCCGATATTTTTTTTATTTAAGTTACTGTGGCGGTAACCGTATGCAAAATAGATTATCAAACCGATTACCGTCCAAACACCAAACATTTCCCAAGTGAATGGTTGTAACTGGACTAGCAAGTAGACACATGCAAGGAACGAAAGGATTGGGAAGAACGGATATAGTGGCACTCTGAAGGCTGGTTCAAGGTCTTTGGTATTCTTGTTCGACTTCAGGAATAAAACCCCTAGTGACGTTGATGAGAAAGCTAATAGAGTACCGACGTTAACTAGCTCTGTTATTTTAACTAATGGTAAGGCTGCCGCAACCGTTGCAGCGACTAGACCGAATAATATTGTTGAACCTACGGGGATGTCAGCTTTATTCAAATGGTTGAGGTTTTTAGGTAATAGGCCATCGCGACTGATTGAATAAATTAAACGAGTTCCACCATAAACGATAACGATAAGCACGGTTGTCATTCCCATGACAGCACCTAATGAGATGATTCCGGCCGCCCAGTTTTGGTGAATAACACGTAGGGCATAGGCAACTGGATCTGACACGTTGAGTTTTGTGTATTTAACGGCACCAACTAAGGCAAAAGAAACTAGTCCGTAAAGGACTGAAACAATTAACAGTGAAGAAATGATTCCAATTGGCATGTTGCGCTTGGGATTTTTAACTTCCTCACTGGCAGTTGATACAACATCGAATCCTAAGAAAGCAAAGAAGGCGATTGATGCACCTTTTCCGACACCTGACCAACCGTAAGGTAGTAATGGATTAAAGTTCTTAGGTTGGAAAAAGAATAGTGCGACTACAACGAATAATAGGATTACAAAAATTTTGACATAAACCATAATAGTGCTGACACGAACGGATTGTTTTAATCCTTGCAGTGTTAAGACGACGACTAGGAATACGACGACGAAAGCTACAAGGTCGAATTTGCCTGCTGGATTGCCAGCTGTTCCGGCTGCTGATTGTAACTCTGGTGGTAGGTTTACTCCAAATCCTGAAAGTAGATTTCGAAAATAAGCTGACCAACTTACAGCAACTGAACTAGTACCGAAGAGGTATTCTGCGACTAGTGACCAGCCGATTATCCAGGCGACTACCTCACCATAAATTGTATAGGCATATGTATAGGCACTTCCGGCTAGTGGTATTGTGGATGAAAATTCTGAGTAACAAAAGGCGGCACCAACGCAGACTAAAGCTGCTAGTAGGTAGGTGAAGATTACACCTGGACCTGAGTAGTTGGCTGCAATTATTCCTGGTGTGATGAAGATTCCGGCACCTACTATGACTCCTACACCCATTATTATTAGGTCTTTTGCATTTAGTGATCTGGTTAGTTTTTTGTTTGATGCTAGTGCTGATATGACATCTTTTTTCTGAAATAGGTGCATTTGTTTTTACCCCCCTTTTATTGCTAGATGTGCTAAGTATGCCGTCTCCAGAGATGTTAAATATTCTTTGGCTGTGCGGGACGGTCAGAGCCGAAGTGCGGT
Organism: Companilactobacillus ginsenosidimutans; assembly: GCF_001050475.1. Taxonomy (NCBI): domain Bacteria; kingdom Bacillati; phylum Bacillota; class Bacilli; order Lactobacillales; family Lactobacillaceae; genus Companilactobacillus; species Companilactobacillus ginsenosidimutans. Next base: position 1,936,698 of record NZ_CP012034.1, read on the forward strand.
CTCTTCCCTCGGTTTGAAGACTTACCCAAAATCGGTAAGTCTCCAAACTCGCCCGGTGGGGTAAGGGTGGCTTAGTTCGCCGCCCTAACGCCACTTTCACGGCCTTCAAATATTTAACATCTCTTCCGACTGAATAGTGTAGTCAATGCTATCCTCTTTTTGATACTTAACTGTTTTCATTGGTAGTTCACTGTTTTGATTGAATTGAGTAGGTCTTTTTAATTTCGAATTGTATGAGCATGGTAAAAGTAATATCTTTTTATTCTAATGCTAGATTACTCTTTCTTCTTCCGTATGCGAAGTAGAGAATTAAGCCGATTGTTGACCATACTCCGAAGATTTCCCAGGTGAATAGTTGTAGGTTGGCTAGTAGGTAGACGCAGGCTAGGAAACTTACTATTGGGAATATTGGGAAGAATGGTACTTGGAAGGCGTGATCTAGGTCTCTGGTGTTTTTGCTCTTTCTTAGGGCAATTACTCCGATTGAGGTTATTGCGAAGGCATTTAGTGTCCCGACGTTTACTAATTCAGCAATTTTGTCGATTGGTAAGATGGCTGACGCAAAGGCTGATACTAGGCCAAACAAAATTGTACTTGTTGTTGGGACGTGTTTTTTGTTGATTTGGTGTAGGTTCTTTGGTAATAATCCGTCTCTACTGATGGAATAAATTAGTCTTGTTCCACCGTAGATTACTACGATCATTACGGTTGTCATTCCCATGATGGCACCTAATGAGATGATTCCGGCGGCCCAATTTTGATTCAAATATTTTAGGGCATAGGCTACGGGATCGGCGACGTTTAATTTAGTATACTTAACGGCTCCTACTAAGGCAAAACTTACTAGGGCGTATAAAAATGAACAGATTAATAGTGATGATATTATCCCAATTGGCATTGTCCTTTTGGGATTTTTTACTTCCTCACTCGCGGTCGATATTATGTCGAACCCGACGAATGCGAAGAAGGCGACTGATGCACCTTTACCAATCCCACCGATTCCAAATGGAAGGAATGGTTTGAAATGTGATGGCTTAACATAAAATAGTGCAATTGCTACGAATAGGAAAATTACAATTAATTTTACGATAACCATAATTGTGTTTAATCGAACTGATTCGTTTAATCCTTGTAACAATAGGAAAGTAATTAATAAGACTACGATAAATGCGATTAAATCAAAACGTCCACCGGGATTTCCGGGTGTTCCAGGTGCTGATTGTAATGCTACTGGTAACTTGAGTCCGAATCCTTCAAGAAGGCTACGGAAATAAGCTGACCAACTGACAGCAACGGTTGCTCCGGTAAACATGTATTCGGATAACAGCGCCCAACCAACGAACCAAGCGATTAATTCTCCAAAAGTGGAGTAGGCATAAGTATATGCACTACCGGCTAATGGAATTGATGATGAAAATTCAGAATAACAAAAGGCAGCTCCGGCACAAACTAGAGCAGCTAATAAATAGGTAAAGATTACTCCGGGTCCCGCATAATTTGCGGCAATAATTCCTGGTGTGATAAAGATACCAGCACCAACAATAACCCCAATCCCCATGATGATGAGTCCCATTGGACCGATGGTTCTTTCTAAAGTCGGCTTCTCTAACAAAGCGGCTTTAACGTCTTTTCTTCTAAACAGGGATTTGAACATAAATCCCCCTCCATTCTGTAACTAGAAACATAGATAATTCTCCAGTGAATTGTTTAAGGGTAAATTATAGCACATGTTAATGAGTGAATTATTAAAAAGTTAAGATGATTACAACTTTAAATGTGATAATAGCAACGGTCTAGACAATTCTGAATATTAAAGAAAGCGCTTAAAAAACTTATTTATTTTAGCACTCGCCATTTTGCCGGTTTACATTTTGCTTAAAATCAGAAAGTTAAAATTTGTGTTTATGAAGAAATTATTCCAGTTATTTGCTCTAATATTAAAGTGAATATAAATACATTAATTGGAGGAGTGGACTGTGAACACCAGAGAAAAGTACCTTGTGGTAATTACTGATATCTTGTTGTTAGCACTACTTACTTATCCAATTTTTCTAGGTGGGCTAGTCGGTGGATATGATCCCGGATTTCATATGGGTAGAATTCAAATGCTGGCGTCAAATATCTCTGCTGGCCACTTTCCTAATCCAATCGGCTATGAGTATTTAGACAAATTTGGTTATGGAATCGGATTCTTTTATGGGAATTTCTTGATGTATCCCTTTGCCATGTTGAAAGTTTTAGGCTTGTCGACATATAAAGCGTATATTGTCTTCATTTTTACCTTCGTAGCATTGGCAATTTTCTCAATCAACTTCGCCACACAAAAATTATTCCACAATAGCTGGGCAACAATTTTATCAGCACCAATTTATTTAACCTCATATTATTTTGTAAGTATTATTTATATCCGAGCGGCTGCAGGGGAACTAATGGCATTTGCGCTAATACCATGGATCCTATTAAGTACATTCAAGATGGTCCAAGGTGAGACAAAGTATTGGCCAGTGTTTGCCGTGGCGTTCAGCTTGCTGCTAGTTTCTCATGTATTGTCATTTCTCATTTCAGTCGTAACAGCAGGTTTAATTGTAATTATGAATATCATCCCGGTATTTAAAAATAGAAAAATTCTGTTTTCTTTTATAAAAGGGACATTATTGTTCTTGGGATTATCAGCAGTATTCTTAATTCCATTTGTACAACAATATACAGTTCAACCATATAACAGCACGGCAGTTGATCAATATGGAAACTATTTAATTATCGTTTATTCAGTTTGGATGAAGAATCACGTATTCGATCCAACTCAGTTTGTTCAGACAATGGGACTGTGGTTGGTAATTCTAATTATATTTGCTCTACTATATTATTTGTTCAAGCAAATCAGGAGTAAGAGTTTCCACATCAAAAATAAAATCATTCCTCAGTCATTCATCATCATTGCAATTTATGCTTCATTAATAGTTTCGCCAAACTTGTTGCAGTTCGCCATTAAGGAGTTTAAACCATTAGTCTTGTTACAAGTAATGACAAGAGTAAGTGTCATGATTATTCCACTATTCGCTCTTCTAATTGCGTTCGCATTAGGTGACATGATAAAAAATTGGGGTAAATTCAGACTTCCACTGGTCGCAATATTTTTTGCATTTATTGCTATCGTGACGATTAATAATCCTATCAAATCAAACCTAGAACAAGTTGGCGCACGTAAACAGCCTATCCCAGTTGGCAGCATTAGTATGGGAGAGTATGAACCAGCAGCCTTCATGAAATACATGACTCAACATGGTTTTACGGTTGATCAAAAATTTTTGGAAAAGAATCAGGATGTTGATATCACCGAGAATACGCACAATGAAGCTGTTGTAAAAATCGACCACAATAAGAGTTCAAGAAAAGTTATGCTTCCGCGACTGTACTACAAGGGTTATCAAGTTAAAACGGTGTACGATGGAAAATCCATTACTAAGCCAGCTGCAAGAATGAATGGATTAGTTGCAACAAAACTTCCAGCTGATTTTAAGTCGGGAAAGGTTATTGTAACTTATCAGAATACTCCCGAAAGCATTGCTGGTTGGTGGATTACAATACTCACTGTCGTCTTTATGGCAGTGTTATTGATTTGGAAATTTAAGAAAGAATTATCAGAGATTCATATGGAATAGATTGGTACAAAAGGCTGTTCTGCAAAATGAAATGCTTGTATTAATTGATGTTTGTTCTAAATGTTATTCGTCTAATTGCATATTGTGATTAGACGTTATTTGTTTATATACAATTTTTTCTGAGGAATTAATGACATAGACTCCAAACATTTTTAACATATCATTATAGTTATAAAAATGAATTGTCATTGGAGCGGCCTATGAAAAAAATACACACTGCAACATTATCGCTAGTTTGTGCAATACTGTTATTATTTTCAGTCACTTCTTGTTCACACAATAAAGACAATGAGTCAGTGAAAAGTCATCACTCTAGTTCGATAAAAAAAGATAGTAATAAAAATTACTATATACCATTGGAACACTCGAAAAAAATTAACGTGACGTCGGTACAGGGGCTTATTGGTAAAAAGCTTGCCATGCCCGAGGATGCATATAGTGCTTATTATCTATTCTTAGACCCTAACGGAACTTTTCAACTAAGAGAATCAACAACGTTTGGTAATCCAAAAACATACCACAACTATGATTTGCCTGATGGAGATATTCCTCCAACATTCAGTGACACCATATTTGAAGGTAACTACACGGTTATTAATTCCGATATTATTTCATTAGTGTCCGATTCAACAGCCATATTCTCATATGATAATGACAACTACTTGAATAATCCAACCAGAAAAAGAATAGTCGCATCAAAATTTAACGTTGATTTTACAAGGTCACAGGATCAATCTTACTTTGCTCAAAAATACCCTCAAGTTAGTACTGGAGGAATTGCGCAGGATTATAATGTAAAAATTAAACTTTCAATTTACAAGGGAATGGCAATAGCCGGTATTAGCCAGGTAGGAATAAATACTGGGGATATAAAGTATTATATTTATCATTCCGATGGTAAAAGAGATCCTCAATCGTTGGAGCAACTGTACAATTTTGACGTAGTCTATAATCATTCACTATACTAAATGGATTTAATTTCACTTTAAAGAATATAGTGTTCGTTACTTCCTGGATTCAGCTTGGTGTATAAATGGTATCGTTCATAAAAATAGACGTGGGCTTTCCTAATTGTTTTCAATTAAGAAGGTTCACGTCATTTTTTTCATTATTTAATTAACATCATCAAGATTGGAACAACAACTAAACTCAAAATTGTTGTTTCGGTAACCATAATAGCTGCGTAATCTGAGTCGGCGCCGTAAAGTCTGGCAACAACTGGTGCGTTAGTCATAACTGGCATGGCTGATTGGATGATGAAGACTTGTTTCATCAAAGGTGGGCCAGGAATGAACAGGAAGAGAACTGACATCAAAACTGGAGCAGCAATGAATCGTCCGAAGAGGATTCCCAAGTTTTCTTTATGAAAGCTGATGTTGGTCAATCCAGCGTGAGCAATTGATATACCAATGAAAATCATTGATAGAGGGATGGTCAAATTTCCTAAGTATTCGAAATCGGTCATTAAGAATCCAGGCAGGTTGATATTCAACATGACGATGATTAGACCAATGATGAATCCAAGTAATGGTGGTGAGAAAAGTTTTCCTAGTGTTTTCTTAAGACTGAATGAACCTTTCTTTTGTCCGTCGACTTGGATTAAATAAGTACCAAGTGTCCAGAAGAAAGTGGTATTTGCCATGTAGTAAACCAAAACGTATGGCAAACTTTTAGTTCCAAATAACGCCATGTTGACAGGTAATCCAACGAAAACGGTATTTGAGTTGAAGAACATTGATGAGAACAAACCTTGTTTGCTTTTATCAATGTGTAAAAGTTTGATCATCAAAAATGAAACTCCAATTAAGATGGTCATTGATAGGACAGGGATTCCTAAGTCGGGAAGTAGTTTGATCAATTTAGATGCAGTGAAATCGTGCGTGATTGTGTAAATCATGTAAGTTGGCAATGCGACTTGCGTTACTAATTTGGCGATTAAACTGGTTGTTTCATCAGAGAACCAACCGCGTTTGGCTAGGAAATAGCCGACGGCGATTAGTCCGATGATGATTAGTATTCCTGAAACGCTTTGTACAAATACTCCCATAAAGAAATCTCCCTAAATTTTATATATATTTTCTATGGTACGCTTTTTTGTTTTTGATTTGTGAGGTTTTTTAATTATTTTCTAATTTTTCTTTGGTGCAGATGTTGGTGGTTCACTGTCGTCCTCCGGTCAGGTTCTTGGGGGCCGTGGTCGCTGTGAACACGATTCCAAGCCTTCCCAAAACCGGGGAAGTCTTGGAACTCGGTTTTATTCTAACCTTGGCCTGTGCCAAGCTAAGAATAACTCCACGGCTTGGGCCCCCAAGAACCTGACCTGCGGACTAGTGAATCACAAACATCATTTTTGGGTTTGGATGGGATGTTCACTGCTATCTATTTATATGTTTTTTTGATGATGATTCAGACAAAAAAACTCACTCGCAAATTGCAAGAACAAGTTAGCCATTTTTAAAAGACTGATACCAAGAGGGTTTCAGGTAATGGAGCTAAGTAATTAAGCACATTCCTCATTGAATAGCTCAGTCGGTGTTTGATAACCAGTATGTTTACGAGGCATATTGTTTAGTTTATTTTCTGTTTGTGCAACCTCCAAAGGGGTTGCCAAATCAAGAGAGATTCCCTTTGGAAAATCTCTTCGTACCATACGGTTGTGAACCTCATTGGTTCCTCGTTCACTGGATGTATATGGATGAGTGAAGTAGACAGGTGCTATTTTATCCATTACTTCTGTCAGGGTACTGAATTCAAGACTATTGTCGGCAGTAATGGACTTGATTATTGATCCATACTCTTTATTAATACTTCTCATTGTATAAGCCACTGAATCAGCGTCCTTACTGTCAATTAAACGGATAATTTGGAAACGTGTCTTGCGTTCAATCATAGTAAGAATCACGCTCTCCTGACCGTTTCTAAGGCCAACAATAGTATCTATTTCAAAATGGCCAAATTCTTCCCGATTATCCACTTCGGTTGGGCGTTCTTCTATACTTAACCCCAAGATACGATGGTTCTTACGAGCCACGTATTTTGGTAATCGACGAGACATCTTATTGATAAGATCAATATTTCTAACTTCTAATAATTGGGCATCGATATAACTATAAAGGGTTTTAGTACATACCATTTCTTCTGGTAGAAAAAGGTTCAACGCCTTGGCACGACCAACAGTCGCGTCAGGTGACCAACCGTCTTTTTTAAAGTGCTCCACAAAGAATGATAAGAAGTTAAAAACCTGTGACAGTTTATAAGGTCGATGACACGCTTTGCGTTTATCGACATAACGACTATGGGCAAGTTCAGGTATATATTCTTGATGATAGTACTCTTTACCGTTAATTTTCTTAACTTGAGTAGCTTCACCACGTTTCAACTCGTTATTAATAGTCTGTGGGCAAACACCGATAGCAATCGCGATCTTACGATTGGATTGTCCCAATTTATGTAGAGCAGCTATTTTTCCACGCTCAACTTCAGTTAAGTGGTGACCCTTATTTCTTTTTATGGTAATCTGTTCTTGCGCCAAGGCGAAAACCTCTTTCATTGTTAGTGTCGGAACTCCAATGATACCTGATTTTTTCGTCTTGGTGTTTTTTTTATTCAGTTTTTTTTTAAGTGGCTAACTTGATTATAAAATTTGCCAAAAAAACTCACTCCATATTTTGGGTGAGTTTGATGTTAATCTCTCTGACATTTTATACATTTATAATTCTAAATGTGTTTATTTTTATTTTGCCTATTCTCTTGAAGCAGAACTATGGCACTGATTTGGCATGCGATGAAATAGACTAGTCCTACCCCAATCATTAATTTTGCTTTTACAAATAGATTTAAAATAATAATAATTGCTACAAGGATAATTGATGAAGAAAAGACAACTTTAAACATTTTTGGTTTAATCGCTGGTTTGACAATAGCTGGACTGGACAATCCTATAATTACAGCTACAAATGAGGTTGATACTACAATCCAATTGACCCCGTGCAATAAATTTAGGCTTGCAATTAATATTACTGCTAGAATAATTAAAATGACCGAAGTAATTAATAACTGATGTCTTGCCTTGGTTGTCATAGTTTTTGATCCCCTTTAACACTTTAATCAAATAACACAAAGTTATATTGTGATTTAAGAATATCATAAGTCAAACGATTATATGTTACATAGAGAAAAGAATATTTTATATAGTGCAAATAAAAACCAGACAAGTTCAATTAAGAACAAGCCTGGTTTAGTGTCTAAATTTGAATTATTTTACTGAGTGGAAAAATAAACAGTAATACTATTCAGACTGGAGGTGGAGTACGACGGGCGAGCCAGCCGTGACATCCTTGATTGTTCGTTGGCGTAGCCAACACCAAAACTGTTGCGCACGAGCTTCAGCGCGTACGTTCCTATTGTTGTTGGGTCGGCCATAAAGCCGGCCTTACAACAAGGCAATTCATAAGACCGCTCTATGGCTTATGAATTCGCCCATGGCGTTCCGCCGCCCGTCGTACGGAACCTCCAGGCGGCATTCCAACTCTAACCTCAATGTTTACTTAGAAGCTTTCTTGGCGATATGATGCTCGCGAACAAAATAGAAAACGGTCATAAATGCCAAGAACACAACACCGATCATTAATGAAATTGTTGTCTCAGGATTCAAGAACATAAAAATCAAAATAATAAACAAAGCTCCAATAGCAAGGTAATTACTCATTGGATAAAATGGCATCTTGAATGGATGGTTGACCATTTTGTCTTTATTTAGTTTTCTGAAATGCAGTTCACTGAATAGGATGACGAACCAAGGAACCATACCTGGTAGCACACTGGAACTGTATACGACGACGAAAATGTCGCTCGGTGTATGGAATAGGATTGGTAATAAGAAGTTGATGATCAGTCCTATTAAAATTCCTAGTGAAATGGTTACAACGGCAATGTATGGCACACCACTCTTGGAAACCTTCTTGAAAGACTTAGGCAGCTTGTCTTGTAATCCCAATGTGTACAGCATTCTGCTGGCTGAAAACATTCCTGAATTACAGCCTGATAGAGCAGCTGTTAGGACAACGAAGTTGATAATTTCAGCAGCAAACGTGATTCCAACTTTGGCAAATGTTTCAGTAAATGGGGAGCCCATTGTACCTAATTTATTCCATGGATAAATTGAAACGATTACGAAGATTGCGCCAATGTAGAAAATTAGGATTCTTCCCACAATGGTACGGATCGCGTGAACGATACTACTTTGTGGATTCTCAGCTTCACCGGCTGTGATTCCGATGACTTCGATTCCTTGATAGGATGCGACTACGATTGATAGTGCGAAGATGAATCCTTTTAGACCACCGGTGAAGAAACCACCGTTTTTCCAAAGGTTACTGATGCCGACTGGATGTCCACCATTTCCGACACCGAAGAGAATTACTAATAATCCCATGATAATCATAAATATAATAGTAACAACTTTAATTAGTGAGAACCAAAATTCCATTTCACCATATGCTTTAACTGATGTTAAGTTGGCTAGACAAAGTGTTGCAACAACAACGATTCCGACTATCCATGATGGTAAATTTGGCCACCAGAATTCTAGATAAGTTCCGACGGCGATAACTTCACTGATACCAACGACTAACCACTGGAAAACATTACTCCAGGCAGTTAAATATCCGATAACAGGATGAATATATTCAGATCCAAACTTTGCGAATGATCCAGTTGAAGGATCTGTGTAAATCATTTCACCCAAAGCACGCATGACCATATATAGAATCAAACCGGCGATGGCATATGCGATCAAAACTGAAGGCCCTGTCCATTTTATGGTTGAAGCAGAACCCATAAACAGCCCGACACCAATGGTTCCCCCGAGGGCAATCATCTGCATTTGTCTAGCTGATAAACTTCTATTTAAAGATTTATCTTCCAAAAATGTACCGCCTTTCATTAACCCCTAAATGTTCATATTTAATGAACAATTGTTTTTGATACTCGAAATAATAATACTATAAACGGGTCTCAAAATCTCTAATTTTGCTGGATTATTAGAATTAAATTAAAATGTTTACAAAATATATAATATCATGAACTTTAAAATGTTATTAGAGATTTCTTTCGTATTTAACTTGAGTAAACTTTCGATAAATAGACTAAAAACTAATTATTATGTGATATTGTATTCTAAATATAAAAACTAATTTATAAGATTTTGAACTCAGCCGATCTAGATCCTGGCTTTAGAAAATCTTTAAGAAACGGTTGCATTGTAGGTATACCAATATCTCTACATGCGATATAACGACGATACAAACAATAATAATTGTGAAAGCGTTTACAAAGAATAGGTTCGTTTGCTAAAATAAAATCATTCAACATTTTGTTATTTAGGAGGGAACCTATGAAAAAATTACGAATTGCCTTTATTTTGTTTTTATTCGCAGGTATAGCAACGTTGTTCAACTTTACTGATCAATCAAAAGCTGACAATGACTATCCTATTGTTTTCGTCCATGGACTTAATGGTTATGGCGAAAGTGAAATACCTAGTTTTCCATATTGGGGAGGACGTTCCAACAACGTCGTTAACGAGCTTAACGCCAACAATGGTGGTACGGTCGCTTATGAATCAGTTGTAAGTCCTTATGGTAGTGACTGGGATCGTATGTGTGAACTTTATGCATATTTGAAAGGTGGAACTGTCGATTATGGACTTGCCCATTCACAACAATATGGACATGCACGATACGGTAGAACTTTCCCTGGTATTTACCCACAACTCAGTGACACTAATAAAGTTCACTTAGTTGGACACTCAATGGGTGGTCAAACTATCCGTGACTTCGATTCCATGTTAAGAAATGGTAGTCAAACGGAAATGGAAGCGAGCACAAATGCTGGCGAGCAAGCTAGTCCACTTTTTGCCGGTGGAAATAACTGGATTGAATCAGTTACATCTATCGCCGGAGTTCACAATGGTACTCCTTTAACAAATTCACCTATTAATGAAGTTGCTGCAAAAGTCATCTTCACTGGTAATTTTATGGGTGTTTCACTACCACGTGACTCAACTACTTTGAAACCACAAGCAACAGATTACAAACTAGACCAATGGGGATTGGTTAGAAAACAAGGTGAAAGTTTACCTGCCTTCAACAAACGTGTTGTTGAGAGTAAAGCTTGGACTTCACACGATAACTCACTTTATGACCTATCAATCAACGGTTCTAACGCTATCACAGCTAGAACCAACTTATCACCTAACGAGTACTACTTTACATATGCCGGAAACGCTACAAAACAAGGCTTAACCGGACATGCTGTACCAGTTAGTGGGATTGCTCCATACTTCAGTATCGGTGCTGCATACATTGGTGCTCAAGGAAACGACCCTCAATGGTGGGCAAGTGACGGCTGTGTTCCAGTTATCTCAGCCAAGGCTCCAATCGGCCAAGCTGCTCAACCAGATAGCACAACTGTAAATGGACCATTTGAACAATCAAATACTTCTACAGCTGCTAAAGGTGTATGGCAATACAATGATCCTGTCCAAGGATGGGATCACAATGACTTCGTCGGCCTCGATGTAACAAAAGACCGTGACCAAGCCAACGCACAAAAAGTACAATCATTCTATCAAGATTTGTATCTTAAATTGAAGTCATTAAACGCATAGTTTCATGTGTTTAACTATACTTGATAACTAATAGTTTATTAATAAAGTGCCCCATAATTTTAGACGAAATGTCTAAGTATTATGGGGCACTTTTTTATTTTGGTGTAACAAAATTTTGTACTTGTTTTCCCATGTACTTTGGAGTCTCTTTAGTACCATTTTTAACCCAGGTTAATGTCATATTCACTACCGCTCCTGTGAAAAATTGTAGGTAGTATCGCTGTTCTAATGCTCTATTTGGATTGTCGATTTTATCCGATTGTAACAGCGATTGGAATACCGATTGAAAAGTTGTAAGTAGTATTTCTATTTTTTCGTTCTTTACCAGTAGTTTATAAGTTGGTAGATCCTCTTTTATCATTGTAAAATAATTTGTCATTAGGTCTGACACATCTATTTTCTGAGTATTTGGCAATTTTCTGAGATAGTTCAACATTTTCATCTTTTGTGCAGCCAAAATAATTTGGTCGTAATCACTGTAATTTTTGTAGAAATATGTTCGTGATACATTTGCTCTTTTACAAAGTTCTGTAACTGAAATTTGTTCTTCTGGTTTTCCCGCCATGATTTCTAGCAATGCTTGATATATGTATTTTTGATTTGTTACTTTTCTCTCCTGTGGATTCATAGGTGACAACTTTCCCCTTTTTGTAAACTAAAGCTAGTATATATTGATCCTAGAACTTATACTACCGATATCAATTAAATAATTTCTTGGAGGTCATTTTGATGGCTGGTTTATCTCTTACTAATTTAGTTTTAGTCGGTTGGTTATTGTGGATTGTTGTTCGACGTCAATTGGAAGCTCGAGTGATCCGTTTTAAAGGCAATTTTTTTGTCTTAGTAATTTTACTTGGAATTGCCTCAATTGGAGATGCTTATTCTAAGCAAACTATAAAGATTTCTACACAGACAGCTTTTGTTTTCGGTACACTCAGCTTGATTAGTGCAGTATTGTTTGGGCTCTTACGTGCCTTGACTTATCGATTTTGGGTCAATAATGATGGCCTTGTTATGCGTGAGGGTAATTGGCTAACATTAGTTTTATGGTTGACAAGTATCATTGTTCATTTAGGGATCGACCAATTGTGGACAGGAAGTAATGTAACACTGTTACTTTATTTTGGACTTACTCTTGGTGTTCAGCGTGGCTGGGTCTGGTATCGGGCTCAACGACAATTTCCAAATGAAATTCATGCCAATGTTGAGGCACAATATGATAGATCACAATCTCGCCGTCGTCGCAGTGAGCGTAAACTAGACCGATAAACACAATTTATAATTTATTTAAAGTTATTTTCACCATAGTCATTTCTTAAATGAAGTGGCTTTTTTATGCTCATTCAAGTTAAAATCCACGGGGAAAAACATCAAGAATGTTATATTTAAAGATGAATACATCAATAACTGGGAGGTTTCACGAATGTACGATTTTGAAGAAACTATTGATCGTCGTAAGACTGATTCTGTTAAGTGGGATATTAAGAAAAATGAGTTACCAATGTGGGTAGCTGACATGGATTTCCAAGTTGCCCCTGAAATAGTTTCAGCCATCAAAAATAAAGCCGACCAAGCGGTGTTTGGTTATGAGTGGCCACGTGAAGACTACTTTAATGCCGTTGCTGGTTGGTATGAAACAGAGCATCATGCACGTCCAAATACTGATTGGATGTTGTTTGTGACCGGAGTTGTGCCCGCAATTTCATCAATGGTCAGACGACTTTCGAATGTCGGTGACAACGTCCTCGTTCAAGCACCCGTATACAATATTTTTTATAATTCAATCGTAAATAACGGTCGTCATGTTTTATCCAATGACCTAGTTTTCGATGGAGAAGGTTATTCAATCGATTTTGACGACTTAGAAAAGAAGATGTCAGAGCCGACCACAACCCTGATGATTCTGTGTAATCCACACAATCCAGTTGGAAAAATTTGGTCACGTGATGACCTGATTAGACTCGCTGAATTAGCCAACGAGCATGGTGTAAAAATCATTAGTGACGAAATCCATGGTGATATCACATTCACTGAAGATGGATATGTACCAATGTTCTCTTTGCCAGAAAATTTGATCCAGAATGTAGCAGTATGTGTGTCAACAAGTAAGACATTCAACGTTGCAGCCATTCATGCGGCAACTATTATTGTTCCCAATGAACATTTGCGCGACACTGTAAATCGTGGAATCAATACTGACGAAATTTCCGAGCCAAATTCATTTGCAATTCCAGCTACAATTGCTGCCTATACCAAAGGACACAAATGGTTAGGTGAATTGAAGGAGAAACTGACAAGTAATCGTGAATTAGTTGCGGATTATTTGAAGGAAAACATCCCAGAAATTAAGTTGATCCATTCAGATGCAACTTACTTATTATGGTTGGATGTACAAGAAATTTCTGACGACTCTGCTAAATTACAAGAGTTTATTAGAAATGATACTGGACTATATTTGTCTGCCGGTAATGTTTATGGCGGAGATGGGAATGATTTCTTGAGAATGAATATTGCCTGTCCAACATCATCAGTAAAGGATGGATTGGATCGATTAGCCAAATCTATTAAAGACTTTTAAGTACAACTAAAAAAATAACCACAGGTACGAAATTACATTTCTGTACCATGGTTATTTTTAGTTTACTTTCATAATATGATCTTCAATGAATAAGTAAACTTCGTTATAGTCTAAGCTTGGATCGTCAGTTTTAGCGACATTGATGGTCAAGTTGATTTGTTGCTGTTGACTTGCGGTAAATTTATATCCATTTATTTGTAGAAAACGATGTAGCGACAAAAGAGCAGTACGTTTGTTTCCATCGTCAAAGCAGTGCAAATTGATAATTTTGATAAATAAAATACCTGCTTTTTTTGCAATGCTGTCATACATTTCATGGCCAAATAAATCCTGGCGTGGTTGCATTGCAACGGTATTTAACTTATCAGAGTATTTTATACGAAAATTATCTTGCGTAATTTCAAGATTGATTTTGGATATTTCAATAGGAGTTAAATACTTAATTTTCTTGGTCATATTTCTCCAATGCATCTAATGCCACTTTGTTCTCATCCATTAGTTTTCTAATATCTAGTAAAAACTGTTCATCTTCTGTTCGAGATGGTTCTTTCTTTTCGATATGTATTTGCTCGTTTTTTTCATCTAGGCTAACTATGTCTCCTGCTTGTAAACTAAGCTGATTCAGAAATGGTTTTGGAATTGTGACAGCAATAGAATCTCCAACTTTGATTAATTTTCGTTCCACGGTGTGCCTCCTTCGGATCAGATTCATTAGTATATTATAATATACTAATGCCATTTAATATATAAAAATGCTCAAATCCTCTTAATTACTACTTGTAATTAAATTAGAATATTTTAACAAACACCCTTGACATTTTCTAAAATCGAAGTAGACTATTCAATAACTTAATTAAATAAATTTTAATTTAGACGTTGAAGAGAAGAGTAGATTGTTGAGTAGCTGATAAAGTGACCACTGATGGTGAGAAGGTGGCAGTGAAAATCATTCGAACATGAGCTCTGAGTCTTAAATTCGGTGAAAGCTGAAATTACGCAAGGATGCGATATCATCCCGGATTTTCTAGATAGCTAGAGAATCGTTGAGGTAGACGTAAGTCTATGAATTGGGGTGGTACCACGACCACATCGTCCCCATGTTGGCTAATGCTGACATGGGGACTTTTTTTGTCCCAAAAATTTGAAAGGAGCAGCAACATGACGGTATTTAAATTAAATGGATTATCTAGTAACAATATATTGAATTATCAAACCAATCCTGAATTATCTATTTTGGTGCTGAACTTGATGCCAAATAAGACTCAGACGGAAGACCAGATCAGTCAGCTGTTTTCTGAAGTTAAAACGCCAGTTGCTGTGACTTTCATGTATCCCAAGTCGCATCAATGGAAACATGGTAGTCAAGAACAACTTGCGTATCACTACGTCACACTTGATTCTATTAGAAATCAGTATTTTGACGGCTTCATAGTTACTGGGGCTCCACTAGAAAAGCTTGCTTTTGAAGATGTAGATTTTTGGAATGAATTTTTGGAAATTCGTGAGTGGACGCGAACACATACTCGATGTCAATTATTTACTTGCTGGGGAGCTCAAGCGGCGCTATACACCGACTTCAATCTACCAAAAGTGAATGTTGAGAAAAAGATTTTTGGGGTTTTTGAGAATGAATTGAAATCTGAATTGCCGGACGGTTTTCGGATGCCGCAGTCTCGTTTTAGCAAGGTTGATCCAAGAATTGCTGGCGAGACGAAAGGCTTGGAGATTCTTGGAGACAACGAACAAACTGGTCCATTTTATCTGCGGGCTAAGTTGCAAAACAGCATTTATGTGATGGGTCATCCGGAATATCAAGCCGAGACTTTGGTCAACGAATATTTCCGAGATGAGAAGAAGGGTCAACCGGTTCAGAAACCGGAAAATATCTCGTTGGACGACCCTACTGTTGCTTACAATGCTTGGCATGACAGCAGTTTGTATCTATATCAAAACTGGTTAAATAATATTTTAAAGGAGAAGAATAATAATGAGCGAAAACAATTACAAATTTGAAACTAATCAAATACATGCAGGTCAAACTATTGACGAAACTGGAGCAAGTGCAGTTCCCATCTATCAAACTTCATCTTATATTTTTAAGACTCCACAAGAAGCTGCCGATAGATTTGCTTTGAAGGATCCCGGTAATATTTATACCCGATTAACAAATCCAACTACCGCTGTTTTGGAACAAAGGGTTGCTGAACTTGAAAATGGAACTGGTGGTGTAGCACTTGCTACAGGTGCTGCAGCTATCCACGCTGCCATTGAGAACATTGCTGGCGAAGGGGACAACATCGTTTCCGCTAGCACGCTTTATGGTGGTACTTATAACTTGTTCAATGTCACATTTCCAAAATTGGGTATCAAGACTACTTTTGTTAACTCTGATGACCCTGAGAATTTTGAAAAGGCCATCGATGACAAGACTAAAGCTATCTACTTGGAAAGTATCGGAAACCCAGATATCAACTTAGCCGACCTTCCTGCTATTGCTAAGATTGCCCATAACCACGGGATTCTAGTTATCGTTGATAATACTTTTGCCACACCTTACTTATACAGACCATTGGATTTGGGGGCAGACGTTGTGGTTGAATCAGCGACGAAATTCATTGGTGGCCACGGTACGACGATGGGTGGCACGATTGTTGAAAACGGTAAGTTCGACTACAAGGCTTCGGGCAGATATCCTGAATTTACGACTCCTGATCCTCAATATAACGGTTTGGTTTTCGCTGATATAGCTGGTGGTGCCTTCACGACTAAGGTGCGTGCGGAAGTTCTCCGTGACACTGGTGGTGCTATTGGACCATTCAACTCATTCCTCTTGTTACAAGGGTTGGAGACGCTTTCTCTACGTGTTGAACGCCATGTTTCGAACACCCGTAAGATTATCGAATTCTTGAATAATCATCCTAAGGTTGCATGGATCAAGTATCCTGAACTGGCAGACAGCAAGTACAGTGACTTGGCAAAACGTGATTTTCCTAATGGTGTCGGCTCGATTTTCACTATCGGATTAACTGGTGGCGAAGCTGCTGGGAAAGCTTTGATTACGAAATTGAATATTTTCTCATTGTTGGCAAATGTCGGGGATGCGAAATCATTGATTATCCATCCTGCTTCAACAACTCACGCTCAATTGAATGAAGAAGAGTTGCGTGCAACTGGTATCACACCTGACTTAATTCGTATTTCTATTGGTATTGAAAATGTTGATGATTTGATTGCTGATTTGTCACAGGCTTTGGATCAGGTTTAAAAAAATTATACAAAAAAAATAAGCGAGCTTGGATGCTCGCTTTTTTTGTGTCAGGAATTTGTCGGAGTCGTATGTAAATTATGCCAGACTCTGGTGGATACAAAAAAATCTAGTCCGTAAAGACTAGATTTTTCTCTCCAAATCATTCTAAAAGCTTACGCTTGAAGTCACTGGTCACACCCAGTGGTTTCAAGGACAACCATAGTCTTGTTACTTGTAAGATATAATCAATCTTATTTAAATGCGTCATATAAACTCACTTGAATCTGAACATGTAATTAGTCAAGGGTTTCTAGAGCAATCTCTATAGAATACTAATTAGTCCTTTAAAATAAAAACATCATATGTGCGTTCTTTTCGTAATAGCTAATACGTTTGATAAGCTTAGAGTTATAATTTTAATTAGGCTTTTGTAAAGGCGACACGCGAGAAAGTTTAGTAAGAACAAGAATGATATCTCCCTCTCAATCTATTAAAAGAAAACGGGGGAAAGGATCATGATTAAATTTTACTATGAGGAGGATGGATAGACGCTAGATTTTGTCTTTTGTATCTGGATCCTGTCTGAGGCGTACCTTAATTTTGCCAAAGCTCGCTGGATAAAAAAAAACTAGTTCATAAGGACTAGTCTTTTCCATCTTTGTCATTCTAAAAGCTTACGCTCGAAGTCACTGGACTCAACCCAGTGGCTTATTCTTTTTTATCATAGCTTAAATAATATTCATATTCAACGAGTATTGCCTCAAACAGTCAGATAAGCTCAATTGATAGTATAACTATTTGTAATGAAGTGTTCTTATCAAATTTACAATCTTTCATACCAATAAAAAACTAGTCCCGAGGGACTAGTTTTTTACTACAAATATCTTGAGTGAATCATGATTCAATGTTGTAATTTGCGGTAACTAATTACAGACATCATAAGTACAAATGATAAAATCAATCCGACTATTTCTAGGACTGTATCCTTATCGTTTCCGGTTTGTGGCAACTTGCCGTAACCGGATGTATCTTTATCGATTGTTCCACTTGGTGTCTTACCAGGTGTTGTTACTGATGGTTTTTCAGGTTCTGGAACTGGTTGAGGTTCTGGCTCTGGTTCAGATGGTTCTACCACATTATCATCATCTTCGTCAGGTTCCTCTGGTTGAACAGGTGGTTCTGGTGGAACTACTTCAGATTCTTCATCTGGAACAGTTACACTTGTTGCTTTACCAGCGGTAATAGTAAATGCGATTGGGTCTTTAAGATCATCGTAACCTTCTGGAGCAGTTGTTTCGACTAATGTATAGCTTCCGTCTGGAAGTGCATCGACAACAATTTGTCCTTTTTCATCGGTTGTTAGACCGGTCTTTACTACTTTGCCAGTTGAATCGAGAATATTGAATGTTGCGCCTGCTAATGGTTTTTTAGTTTCGGAATCTACTTTTAGAACAGTTAATGAGCCGTCCGTTGGAAGCTTGACATCTTTAACATAAACCGAAGCAGTTTTTCCAGCTATAACTTCAAACGCAATAGGTGTTGAATTCAATTCGTAGCCTTCTGGAGCAGTGATTTCAACCAAGCTGTATTGGCCTGGTGCTAAATCGCTCATATCTAGAATACCTTGGGCATCTGTCTTGAGTGGTGAAGCAACGACATTCCCTTCAGCGTCGAGTAGTTTAAACTCTGCTCCAACTAAAGCTTGGTTGTCAGCTGAATCAACTTTGTAAACAATTTCTTCGCCAGTTCCAGGTTCTTCTGGGAATGGCTTGTCGAATCCAGTAAGAAGGACAGGATCGTTTTCACCTTCAACGATAGTAAATGGCCATTCGTAGTTGGCACTAGGTTCGTACCCATCCGGTACTTGAGTTTCGACAATTACGTAGTCGCCGGGGGCCAAATCGTCAGCTTCAATAATACCTTTTTCATTTGTGGTCAATCCTTCTTGAATAACCTTACCAGCGCTGTTTCTAATTTCAAAAACGGCACCAGAAATTGGACTATTTGTTACTGAATTGAGTTTCGTGAAGATAATTGAACCTTTGGCACCTTCACCAGTACCAGCGCCACCCCATTCAATAGTGTGTTCTGCTTCTGATGAAATTTGATCAGCTGTAATAGTAGTTTTGTCGTGCCATTTGTTAATTTGATCGGTGCTAACATTTTGAACGGTTGTATCATAATAAAGGTCAACGTAACTTGAAACATTGCTGAACTTGATAATAAGTTGATTGCCAACTAGTTCAACACTGTCAGGTACAATTTCACCCTGAGAAATAAATTTACCATTCAGCATATAACCATAATTTGCACGAACAGAGTTTCTAACAAATGTTTGACCAGGTTCAATTGTGTCAGTCAAAACAACGTGTGTTAAATCTTGGCTGGCTGAGTTGAAGGCAACGTTCCAAGTTAAACTTGTAGGGATACCTTCACTTGCTTGTGTATCAGTGGAAGCAGCTGTTGTTGTATTAATCCAACCGTATTTGTTAAGGATGAAATCTTTGTTTTCATCAGAGTCGGAAGTACCTTTGGCAGTGAAACTAATGGTGCCGACACGACCAGTTGTAGTGTTTTCTAGTGCATCATTAAATGTTAATGTACCAGTCTTTTGACCAGGTAAAATTGTAAAAGATCCAATTACATTACCTTTCGGATCTTTTACGTCAAAAGTTGTTTTTTGTGTAACATTAATATTGTCGGGAATAGTGAAGGTTGCAGTATCTCCGGCGTTAATCTCAACATAATCTGGAATCGACCAGTTGTATCCGACATTATAATCGGACCAAACGTAGGTTGTGTCGCCAGGGCTAATAGCTCCAGAATTAATGGAGGCATCAGCTGCGGTATTACCCTTCATAGGAATTTCTTTAACAGGAACAGGAGTATCAGTAGCACTCGCTGTTTGAGTTGATGTACTAGTTACCGGTGCGGCAACAGTACTTGTTGTGGAAGCCACTTGATCACTTGTAGTCGGGGCTACAGTAATATCCTTTGTTTGAGTATCAGTAGGTGAAGTACTTGTTGTCGAAACCGTAGAATTACTAGTTGTAGCAGTCGGACTCGTTACTGGTGGTGATGTAGTCGTTGTAGGACTAGTTACTGTCGGCGAAATACTACTTGTAGGAGTAGTATCCGTTGTCGTAGCAGCATAAGCACTACCAGAAGAGCCGAATAAGTTGAAAATACCAATAAACACCAGAATCGATGTTAAAAATAGTATTGAAAAAGTAATTCTTCTTTTCATTTCACAATCACCTCCTCAATGATTGTATGTATAAATTCGTGGCTCATTAAGAATTATAGGTCGAGGGGTAGTTAGATAGATAACATTTTAGTTAATGAATTTTTATTATTTCACATGAATTTAATTGATAAAAAATCATTATGAAGATGTTAAAAAAATTGTTAGAAATTAAAAGCTATCCCAGTATATATGACAGGGATAGCTTTTATTGATATATTAAAATAGTTATAAATAGGGGATTTATGAATCTTAAAAAAAACACGGGTTACATGAAGGTAGACACGGTTATCACCTAAATGATTGGCCTAGTGTTCATCACGCGGTATTCATTTTTGAAAGTAGGGGATTGGATTATGGCAACTGAAAAGAAGAACGGAATTTTTGACGCATCTTTTGAACAGAGTCGGAATTTGGTTACAGACAAGTTCATTAATGATGAGGTGTTGAAGAATTATCGGAAACCTAACAGATTCAACAAAATGTTAGGGATGCTATTTACACCATTGTTTATAGCTTTCTTTACTTGGATCTTAAGCGGAAACAGAGATTCAGTTAAAATATTTGTACCGAATACTCCTTTTGATAAAGTTCAATCATTAGGAAACATTATTTGTTATTTTCTTCTTGTCTTTGCGGTTATTATCATTATCGGAACCCTGATACTGGGATTCAAAATGAGAATATTTATGATGTTTTTTAACATGGTATTTATTCCAGAGTTTATTTTCCTCGCCTTAGGTCTTATTGGATTGACTTTCACTTTATTCTCAGGATTAGAGTGGGGAGCTATTGTGCCAATTTTGTATATACTTTTTACTGCCATCTTTTTGGCAATCTTTTTATATAATAAACATCAAAATACACGTCAAGTTCTCTATCAAGCAAAAAACTTTCATCGGGTTGCAAATGATTTAACAAAGCAATTGGCCCAGTATGCTGGTCCGATTTTGTTGATAATAATGGTAATTAAGTGGATTTTCTCATTTATTAATTCCTCTGGGGACTTTGTTGTACAAGCTCAAAGATTAGCTTATGCAATCGGATTGCCACTTTTTGCCGTTGGAGGTACATATTTTATATTCTCGTATGGTTTTTATAATATGTTTCTTTCTTATTATTATTTGAATAAGTATAGGAAAGAATATGATTTGGAATCGTATTTGGAAGATGATGAGAGTGTTGAATCAGAAACAGAAGAATAAATATTGTTGTGACGATAATGATAACTCTCAGTGGCTGATTTCAGTTTGGATGAGATTGTTTAAGATATTAAAAGATAGTGCTTAGGAAAATTGGGGATTGAATTATGAAGACTGAAAAGAAGAACGGAATTTTTGACGCATCTTTTGAACAGAGTAGGAACTTAGTTACAGACAAGTTCATTAAGGATGAGGTATTAAAAAATTACCGTAAGCCTAATAGATTCAATAAAATGTTAGGGATGCTAACTATGCCATTGTTTTTCTTATTCTTAATGATTGCAATAGACGAAAATAGAAAGACGACGCATTTCTTTAATTTGACTTTTTCACAGAATGGTTTCCATTTATTAGTGAATTCAGGCCGTTATACTTTATTATTCTTGGTTGCAATTATTGTGATTGGAACGATTATTCTGTGTTGGAGAATGAGAATATTTATGATGTTTTTTTATTTTATGCACGTTCTAAATTTTATTGTAGGAGGAATAGGACTAGTTGTAGAGTCATTTATGCTATACAACAAATTTAATATGGAATCTTTAATTCCAATTTTGTATGTATTGTTGATAACGATCTTTCTGGTTATTTTTGTATATAATCGACATCAGAAAACTCGTCAAATTTTGTATAAATCTCAAGAATTTCATAGAATTGCGGATGATTTTACCAAACGTTTGGCACAATATTCAGGCCCAGTTATTTTACTTATGATGGTAATCAAGTGGATTTTTTCGCTTTTTAATTCATCGGGTGATTTTATTTATCAAATTGAAAAATTAGGGGCTATAGTGTTACTGCCTGTCGGTGGTGGTCTTAGTGCTTACTTTGGATTTTCATACGGTTTTTATAATATGTTTTTATCGTATTATTATCTGAACAAGTATAGAAAAGAGTATGATTTGGAATCTTATTTGGAAGATAAAAGTGATTCTGAATCCGAATCGAAAACGGAGACTGATTAGTCAGGGCTATTCGACTTCATCTCCCATTTTGCGATATATGTCCCATGAATTAAATAATATATTAGAAGTTGAACTACATTTATGTGTATATATTTTAGTAATGGACTTTCAACAAATAATTCTATACACGATTATTTCTACGTGATATCGTTAAACTTGTCTTTAAATTAGGGGGAGGACAAGTTTTATATGAAAAAAATAATTTGGTTCGTTGGATTAGTAGTTCTATTGGTACTTTCAGGGTGTAGTGCTGATAATTCTAATTCCAGCAACAACAGTTCAAACAAAAGCACGACAACAAAATCAGCTTCAACTAAGTATTATCAAAACTTGAGTAAAGCTGATAAAAAGAATGTTAAATTTACATTCAAACAAGCTCAAGATGAGACTTCGGATAATATTGCTGATCCTGTATTTATCGTTTCTATGACGGTTAACAATAAGACAGATAAATCTATCAAGTTTGATTTGAGTAAATTTATTGTTTATGCTGACGAGACTCACAAAACTACATCAGCAAAGAGTGGTACATTAACTTTGAAACCTGGTCGGAAGAAAGAAGTAAATCAACTCTTTGAAGGCGTCGGTGAACAATCATTAGTCGGTGGTGGAAGCTACTTTATCTACTTGAATTTGGATAATAAATTGGCTGATACATCGAAGGTTCAAGGAGTGGGTAGTAGCTCAAAATCCACTTCAAATAAATCTGATAAAACAAGTTCAGATGATTCAGCAACAAATAAGAGTTCGTCGAGTGATTCAGATGATTCAAGTGATTATGAATCTGATGGAGTTACTCCCAAACTAGGTGTTTATTCCGCAGATGATAATGCGACAGTACATTCTTCATCACAGGCAGCACAACTTACGTCACAAACATTTGGAGTTTCACTTTCTAATTTAGAGCCTGGTCGTGCAAATATGGGTTGGGTTGTAGACGATGCAACAACTTATACGAGATACGGCGTTACTTATGCAGGCCAGACAAGTATCATAATTGATCATGATGAAGATGAGTTTGAAGATGCAACTCAATAGATAGTTAATTAATACTTGAAAGTATATATTATGTTTGCTTTTAATCAAAAATAGCTTCAAAACCAACAAATCAAGGTGGTTTTGAAGCTATTTTCCTTATAAATTATCAATCAATGAATTGAAATTTAACCCATTTGAGACTGACTCAGCGGTTTTCATAAAGTCTAAAGGATTACTCTTTTCAATGAACTCTATGTTTCGTTCAGTCGATAAAAAATCCATGGTTCTATATTGGATTGTATTTATTTGACCGTATAATTTCTTTGCATGTAAAGATTGATAAAGTGAATTTTCTCGGATCTTACTTGTTATTGGACAAATTACTATGTAACCGGTTTTTGCATTGAATTCAGTTGAACTAATTACAAGCCCCGGACGTCGTTTTCTTATTTCGCGGCCAACGGACGGATCAAAATTTATATAAACTAGATCTCCTTGTTGCGGTATATATCCTTTGAAATTATACGCCACAGTCAGATATCCTCCCGAATTGTACGTGTTCCTGCCACATAATCTTTATCGGGTCGTAAATCTTGGAATTCAGGCTTATTACTTTTGAATATATTCTCGGATTTTGGAGTGAAAATTAAGCTGCCATCATCCTGCTTCATTGCAATATATTCTATTCCCTCAGGAATATTAAACTTAGACGGTATACTAATTACTAGTGCATTTCCTTGCTTTCTAGTTTTCATGATATTCCATCTCCTTGTGTAAATATGGTAACACCATGTAATTACTTTTTCCATTAAAATATCCTCCTAAAATAAAAAATCTGCGTAGTCATTCGACTACACAGATAAATTACGTTAATTTTTATCAGAATTTTCAATGGCATATCTATTTTCTTTGTAGCATTTCTCAAAAAATTATTTAACGAAAAGTTTGATTACTTCATACAAGAAGAATGCGACTGAGATTGCTAATAGGACGTATCTCATGTTCTTTTGGATGTCGACATACTTCCAATTTAACCAGCCTAGTAGGCCGTATACTGCGGAGAAAATTACTATTTTGACTACTGTTGTTGGTAGGTTTGATGTGGCGATGGATACTATTACTGTCAGTAACGCGGAAAATACCATTGTCATTGATACGTTGAGTAGGACTGTGCCTTGTTGTGAGAAATCGCTTTTTATTGTTGGTAGCCAGTAGATCACGTAGGTTACGATGTAAGAAATGATTAGTGGTTTGATTGCGATTGAAAAGATGCGGGCCCATCCTAAAATTTGAACTACACCTGATACTGACGCTATTGTTGAGATGATTCCTAGTACGTAAACAATCATGAATGATAGTGCTACATAACTGAATACGGTAACTTTGTTGTTGCTATTTTTATCTAAAAATGAACGCATAAATATATCCCCCAATGTTTTTTCAACATGAAAGTAATTATATAGGAGTTGCGATAGGTCGTCCACTAAGGTAAATAAAAACTGTGCAGCCAAGTGACTACACAGTGGGATTAATCTTCATTCAAATCTGACACTACATTACTACTTTCACTGTCAATATTTTTTGAAGGACGGTTGTTGAAGAAGTAAATTATTGTCATTACGATTAGGAATACGACGCCGACTAGCAAGCTAACTGTTGTTTCTGGATTGAGGAACATGAACACTAGGATAACTAGTAGGGCGGCGATGGATAGATAATTACTGATGGGGAACCATGGCATTTTGAAGGGATGGTCGGCCATTTTATCTTTGTTGATGCGGCGGAATTTGAGCTCACTGAACAATATTACGAACCAGGGCACCATTCCGGGCAAGACGCTGGAACTGTAGACGATGACGAAAACGTCGCCTGAGGTGTGCAATAAGACGGGTAGTGAGTAGTTTAAAATTAGTCCGAGTAGGATTCCGATTGAAATGGTTAGAACGGGAACTACTGGTACGCCATTTCTCGATAGTTTGACGAATGACTTTGGCAAATGGTGTTCGAGACCAAGTGTGTATAACATACGACTTGAACTGAAAATACCGGAGTTACATCCGGACATTGCAGCCGTTAGCATAACGAAATTAATGATCATTGCGGCGGCAGTGATACCAACCTTAGCGAACGTTTCAACGAAGGGACTGCCCATCGTACCAAGCTTGTTCCAAGGGTAAATTGAAACAATAACGAAAATTGCTCCTATGTAAAAAATTAGAATTCTACCAACGATTGAACGTATGGCGCGGACAATATTTCTTTGCGGATCTTCAGCTTCACCGGCGGTAATACCGATTACTTCGATTCCTTGATAGGACGCGACGACTATCGATAGCGCAAAGATAAACCCTTTCACACCACCTGTGAAGAAGCCTCCGTTTGTCCAAAGGTTACTAATACCGATTGGATGTCCGTGATTCCCGACACCGAAGATGATTACTAATAATCCAAATATGATCATCATGATAATTGTGACAACTTTGATAAGCGCAAACCAAAATTCTAACTCCCCGTAGGCTTTTACAGAGGTTAAATTGGCGATACAAAGAGTTACGACAACGACGACTCCGGCAATCCATTCTGGCATGTTTGGCCACCAGAAATGCAAGTAAGTTCCGACGGCGATAACTTCACTGATACCAACGACTAGGTACTGGAAAACGTTACTCCAAGCTGTCAAATAACCGACGACTGGATGAATATATTCTCGTCCATATTTGGCGAACGATCCAGTGGATGGATCGACGTAAAGCATTTCCCCCAAGGCACGCATAACCATGTACAAAATTAGTCCAGCTAGACCATATGCAAGTAGTACTGATGGGCCTGTCCACTTAATAGTTGATGCTGATCCCATGAATAGTCCAACCCCGATTGTTCCACCAAGCGCAATCATCTGCATTTGGCGAGAAGATAAACTTCTTCTCAATGTTTCCTTAGCCATAAAAAAAATTCCCCTCGATATGTTCACGAATCGTGAACACTTGTTTAATAACTGTGTTCTATATTACACTTCTGAGAAAACAATTCAAACTAGAATGATATGAAAAATTAATAATTTATATTGGATGACTGGTATAAAAGGATAAATATAGTTATTAAAATGAATTTGTTGTGACGTGTGGATTCCTGTTAGGGGTTTTTGAATGTGTTTATGCTAGTAATCCAGGTATTAATTCATTTGTTAAAAATATTAGTGTTCACAACTTATGAACAAGGGGATTATTTTGTTTCTCATTTATATTTTTAGAAATAAAATGCTAATTTCTTATACTGTTTTTGCTATATAATCGTTTGAATTCACATGATATATTTAGGTCTACCAATAGGAAAGGACCAATTTATTATGAGATTGATCAAACAATTAAGTTTAGGTGTCTTAGCTATTCTTGCTGTATTTGCTGTGGCTGCATGTGGCAATAATCACAGCGACAAAAAGGCAAGTGACTCTGAACCAAAAGAACAAGTAAAGCACAAAGATACTAAGAAGAAGGCCACGACTAAAAAGAAGAAGTCTTCTAATAAAGGTTTGATTGAGACAGATGAGAAAAAGAAACCTCAAACTCAAACTGGGGCTAACAACAACGCTGCAACTCAACAACCAACCCAGTCAAATAACAACGGACAAACTCCGGCTCCAATTGATCGAATCGTGAATACTCCAGATGATGCGGTATCACTATTTGTCCATTCTTTTGGAATGTCTGATGGTGGAAGTGCATATTCTGCACAACCAACTAAGGGTGGGTTTATAATAACTCCGAAGGAGTCTGCATACGGTCATAGTCAAACATTTATTAGCTATGACGGTAATGCATACAGTTTAGAAGGTAAGCTACTTCGGACTTTTGACGAAATGGCAGCGCCGAATGACAAGAATCGTCCCGAGTCAGGTTGGCACGGGTACTAAAAAGATGCATATTATCTAACTTTTATAGTTCAGAGCATTGTTATGAATACTTCTACCTGCTATTATGTGTAGTACTCAAATGAGGGGTAACAAATTTTTGAACGAAAAAAGATGGATGCAATGATATTATTTTTACTGTTCTTCACAATGATTATTGCAGTCGGGGTTTTCTACCATGAAAAGAGTCTGGAATTCCAATCAGAGATGGTTAGAATTGTTAAAGACAACGAGAATAAGATCGACAGCGACTTATTGTTGAAAGACAAGCAACGGAAAATCAAGGATATCGACCTAAATTACGATACGATAATGCATAATTCCATGGGAACGATAGACTTCAAAGGCTTCGTAAATGGCGAGACTTATCTAAGCTTCCAGGGGGACTTGTCGCTGACTGATGGTGAGATTAATGCGTTGACAGAATCATCCGATGACCTGTTCGATTTTCTGACGGCAGATAATCTAGAATAATAAATAAAGGGTTCCTGATCGTGATTTCGTATCATGATCAGGAACCCTTTTTATGTTTTTAAATCGTATCTAGTGGAGTTTCTTCAGTAGGTTTAGGATAAATTTTATCCAGCAATTCTAGTTCATCTGGAGTGAATTCGATATCAGCAGCATGCAAGTTCATTGCAAAGTGGTCAACTGAACTAGTCTTAGGAATACTCAAGACATTATTATTTCTAATTACCCAGGCGAGTAATAGTTCAAAGATTGAAATATGCTTTTGAGCTGCAACTTCTCCTACCTCATCTTTTAAATTAAGGTATTCATTACCGTCTGATCCAAATGGAGAATAACCCATGAAGTCGATATTGTGCTTCTTTTGATAAGGAAGGATTGAGTATTCAACACCACGACTAGTCAAATTGTACAAGTCCTGGTTAACCTGGCAATTTTCACCATCAGGTACACTAGCAAGTTCTTCCAAGTCAGAAGTTGAAAAGTTCGAGACTCCCCAGCTCTTGATCAAACCTTCTTTTTTAACAGCTTCAAGTCCCTGGACAGTTTCTGCCAACGGAGTATCGCCACGCCAGTGTAATAGGTAGACATCCAGATAGTCAGTATTTAGACGTTTCAAACTTTTTTCCAAACTATCTTTGATTAGTTTAGGAGTCGCGTGATAAGGATAAAACTTGGAAATCAGTTGGAAACTGTCACGGTCAAAATTCTTGATAGCTCGACCAACTACTGTTTCAGCTTTTCCTTCACCATACATTTCGGCTGTATCAATGACGTTGATGCCATTTTGCAAGCCGTATTTCAAAATTTCGACTTCTTTTTGAGTTCTCAATAAGTCGCCTTCACCGACACGCCAAGTACCCATACCGATAATTGAACTTTTCCGGTGATTAAATGTGATTTCTTTCAAAATCCTACCTCCAAATGTAAGCGTTATTTAAAAAGTATCACGAAATTTATATTTTTCCAAATAAATTCGACCAATTTCGACTAAAATAAAGACATTAAGAGGATATTTTTGAGGTGAAGATATGAAGATTGTTTTAGCACCAGATTCATATAAAAATTCATTGACAGCTAAGGAAGTCGCACTTTCCATGCAACGGGGCCTAGAGAAAGCAATTCCCGATGCCAACTATATCCAGATTCCTATGGCAGATGGTGGAGAAGGAACAGTCCAGTCGCTTGTCGATGCCAAAGACGGAGAAATACTTTCTGAAAAAGTTATTGATCCACTGGGAAATCTTGTTACGGCGCATTATGGAATGATTGATAATGGGCAAGTTGCCGTTATCGAAATGGCCGAAGCTAGTGGTATTCAATATATAGATGATCAAACTGGGAATCCTTATGTGGCAACCACTTATGGTACTGGTCAGTTGATTAACGCTGCTGTAAATAAAGGCGCAAAAACCATTATCATTGGACTCGGAGGTTCAGCTACTAATGACGGAGGAGCCGGTATGGCACAAGCCTTGGGGGCAAACCTACTCGACAAATCTGGTAAAGAATTAAGTTTTGGTGGAGCGGAATTAATTAATCTTGCTCGTATCGATATTAGTGACATGGATTCTGAATTAAAGGATGTAAAAATTGTCATTGCGTCGGACGTTACTAATCCATTGACGGGAAAAGACGGAGCATCATACGTTTTTGGACCTCAGAAGGGTGCCACTCCACGGATGGTTAAGTCATTGGACAAGGCGTTGTCTCATTATGCGGATATTATCAAACGTGACTTGGACAAGGATTTGGAACATACTCCTGGAGCCGGTGCTGCTGGCGGACTGGGAGCAGGATTGCTGGCTTTTACCAATGCGAAATTGGAATCTGGTGTTGAAATTGTTTTGGAATACACTGATTTCAAAGAACGTGTTAAGGACGCTGACGTTGTTTTTACTGGTGAAGGAAAAATTGACTTTCAAACTAAATTTGGCAAGACACCCATTGGTGTGGCGAAAGCTGTTAAAGAAGTTAACCCTGATGCGACGGTAATTGCGGTAGCCGGCACGGTGGGAGAAAAAATTGAAGAGTTATATCCACTTGGAATCGATGCCATTTTCAGCTGCATGCCTGGTGTTGAAGATTTGTCGACTGCCATAAAAAATACTGATAAAAATATTCAACAAGTTATGTGGAATATTGGTAAATTAATTAAAGCGTAATTAGTACAATCCTGATGAGTTTGGTTGTAAAATGCACCTGTATAGATTATATGGGATCTTAGGCGCTTTCTTATGGAATACCTAAGGAGATTTTTACAATGAAAAAAGGTGTAATTATTGTCGGACTGCTCAGTGCGCTCGTTTTGAGTGGCTGCAGCAATGGGAATAGTTCTTCATCAAAGACTGCTAGCTCTTCGCAGACAAGTACTGTAAAGAGTGAGGCAACTGATTATGCAAAACTAAGTAAGGCTGCCAAGAAAGATATTAAGTTCTCATTCAAGGCTGACAAAGTTGGTTCGAAGTATGATATTTCGGCTACCATTAAAAATGAATCAAAGAAGTCAGTTAAATTTAAGTTAGCTGATATTGAAATTTTTAACGCTGATAGCTCAAAGATTGATTCATCAAGGGATGGCACCGTTGTAATCAAGGGTCACTCCTCATGCAAAGTAAAGAAATTATTCACTGGAATCTCAGCTGACGAATTAAATGAGTCAACTAACTACTTCATTTACAAGTCACCAGATAACAAGCTCAGCAAATTCAACTTTGCCATCGCAACTGGAACAGCAACGAAGCAAGCTAACGAGATGGAAACAAGTAACACATATAAGCCAACAACCAACGCCACAGCACCTGATGCCGCAAATTCTTCGAATTCTAAGAATCCAGCAGCACCCGCAAAAATTTTGACAAGTGCTGAAATGGCACGTGCACTTTATGCACACTCAATGAATTATCCCGGTACCAGAGGCGATGAAGGTATTACAGTATCTGAAACAGCATATGGCTATAAAGTTACTGACGATATCCTAGGTCCTGACAAACCATTTTATACATACTTTAATTTCGCCGGTGATGAGCTAGATGCCAACGGAAATGTAATTGCCACATATGACCAATTAGCAAAACCAACCGCTAGTTTGCCACAGTTTGATCCATCAGGAGCGACTCCTCAAAATTAAATTATAGATAAGTAAAGACCTGATATTTTTCGATATCAGGTCTTTTTTGATGGGAATGGCTTTGTAACATAATATTTATATTTGAGTATTAACTTATGTGATAACATGAAACTCTACGTTAAATCTAGGGGGAGGAAACGTAATGGTAGTCCAGTATTTGGATGCCAATTATTAAGTCATATATATTTCTGGGGGAAAAAATGGATAAGCAAGAAAATAAGCAACAAGAGAAAAAAAGTTCTGGATGGGGGAAAGCTATTTGGACAATTGTGATTGTATTAATATTTTTTGGAGTTAAATCTTATATGAGCAATTCTTCAAATGACCAGGCTGCTGCACCTGCTTTGCCACAAGGACTTTCAAGTACGGATGAAATAATGTCTTACATAGGTAATCATGAAAAAAGTAATGAGCAAATATCTTTGGAATCGGCGATGGCTCAAATGAATCAAGATAAGGGTAGTGATGTCCAAGAACAATTACAAAATGATCCAGTAATTTTTGTTATGAAGAATAAGGAGACTGGACGCTATGTATTTAAGTACAAGAATCACTATGTATATCTAATTAGAGAAATCACTGACTTTTACTCAGATGGTTCATACTCGTATATGTATTTTGTAACTGGGATTAAAAAAGACGATGATGGCAAACTATACGTGAAAAAATTAGATGCCAAAAAATATGATGATAGTAATGCCAAAGAAACAGATGGATATTCTATAGATGACTACAATAATTACTACGGTATGGATGAAGATGATTAATTCTTCAAAATTGAAATTTGGGAGTAAAAGATGAAAAAATTAGGATGGATTTTTACAGTAATGGCGTTATTGACTATTGTCGGATGTAGCAATAACTCAACTAAAAGTACGAATGATAGTCAAACTAAATCTACTAACACAGCTTCAGTTTTCTACCAAAATTTAAACAAGCAAGACAAGAAGAATGTCAGGTTTACTTTTTCAGAAGATGAAGATCAAACTGCGGATGAAATTGCGGATCCTGTGTATGTTGTTTCGATGAAAGTTAAGAACAATTCAAACAAGACGATTAAATTTGATCAATCTAAGTTTATTCTTATCGCATCAAAGACAACTAAATTCACTTCTGCAAAAACCGGAACATTGACATTGAAACCTGGTAAACAAACAACAGTAAATCAATTGATTGAAAATGTTGGTGAACAAGCCTTAGTCAGTGATGATAGTATTTTTGTATATTTGAATGATAGTAATAAAATTGGTACAGCAAACTTCGCCAATAAAAAGTCAGATTCAACTTCTACGACAAGTTCTAAATCGAATACCGATAGCAACAGTAACAAAGCTGCAGATGATTCTACATCACAGACAACGCAAGATAGCAGTCATATTATAACTAGCTCAGATATGGCGTTAAGTTTGTATCTTCACGCGATGGCGGTGGATCCAGATGCATACGCTGATGCTGATGTTCAGGAAGTAAGTAATGGATATAGAATTTCACTTTGGCCAGGATCAAGTTCAGTTATTAGTTTTGCTGGTGATGAAATAGATGATAATGGGGAAGTTACACCATTTTCTCAACTAGTAGGTCCGACTCACAGTTCATCAGGTTGGGTTTATAACGGACACAACTATAATCAATGATATAAAAGGCCTAACATTAACTGAATGTTAGGCCTTATTTGATGAATGGAATAAGCTAAATTTTCAACAGAATCGGATAATATCCAATTTTTCCTAAGAACAATCCCAAGTCCCAAGAATTAATTACAGCAGTTTCGGTATTACTGCCAGCATGAAATCCTAATTGAAGTTCAGACAGTAAATCGGGATTAACCAAGACTTTCAATTCTAAATCAGATTTCAAAATCAACGGACTCACGAATCCTGTTTCGGTATCAAGAAGGGATGCTAGCTGTTCGTCACTGGCAAAACCGAGACTGCTACGGCTAGTATTCATTTGTTCAGCTAACTTTTTGAAATCCAATTTTACATTTGCTGGTTCTAAAACTAAATAATAGAATTCACGTTTCTTATCAAATAATAATAAGTTTTTGACGGGTGTACAGTAAGGATTTACCTCACTAATATCTCCCATATTCCAAACTGGTTTATGTTTTATTTTGGTATACGGTATACCAAAATCTTTTAAACGTTTTAAATATTTATTGATAATGGAACCTCCAAAATTAAAAAGTCAGGCATGAGCCTGACTTTTTTGTGTAGTTTTTATATTAATGATGTAGGTTGCTGAATGCAACTTTTATGGTGTTTTCACCATGAATAATTTTTCAAAGACTCGAAACGGGAAGATTAATTTGATCATCCCCACTTTTTTACGTAATTGATTAAATAAGTATGTTGACTAATCGCTTGCAATGCATAAAACAAGTCGCAGGTTGGAAGTCAACTACTCCCAAATGAAGTAGGAGCTTGCAGGAACTAATGTAACTTATTACATTAGCATCACAATTTGCCTAGATACACCGTTGCCCATTTATACCGCAGTATTCTGGGTCTTACATAGTAATTACCAAGGCCTTTATAGTCCGCAAGTTGCCAAACGGACTTAATAATAGTCTACATAGCTTTAGCTAGTATATTTTGAGCGGCATTGTGGTCACGGGTGTGATATTGATTACAGTTGGGACAACTCCAAGTTCTATCTGAGATAGTTAATTTTTCTTCACCTCTCATTACGTAACCACAATTTGAACATGTTTGAGTGGTGTACTTTGGATCAACTTTAATAAAGGCCTTTCCATACATTTCTGCTTTGTACTCAAGCATTTGTAGGAATGTCCCCCAACCAACATCACTGATACTCATTGCTAATGCATGATTTTTTAATAAGTTTTTACTTCTTAACTCTTC
The DNA here is from genome assembly GCF_001050475.1 of Companilactobacillus ginsenosidimutans. Classification (NCBI taxonomy): domain Bacteria; kingdom Bacillati; phylum Bacillota; class Bacilli; order Lactobacillales; family Lactobacillaceae; genus Companilactobacillus; species Companilactobacillus ginsenosidimutans. Next base: position 1,970,612 of record NZ_CP012034.1, read on the forward strand.
AGCTACTACCAGATCGTGGTTCTTGATGAGTGCAGTAGAAGTTTCATGTAAGAAGTTAGTCCGCCGATTACAGACTTTATTATGTAACTTGGCAACAATTATTCTTTGTTTTTGATAATTCTTTGAGTCAAGTAATCGTCGATGTTCTTTCTTAGCTCTGAGGTGTCTTCTTGAAAGAATTCGTTGTTGCTTAGCAAGTCGTTTCTTATTCTTTCTGTAATATCTTGGATTTTCTACAACATCTCCATTAGAAGTTGTTAGGAAATTTTCCGTATTAAGATCAATTCCAATTGAATCTCCCGTACTCTTCCCTGTCTGAACAAAAGGAGAATCAGATGCCAATTGAAGTGAGATGTAGTAGTCGCCAATGGCATCCTTGGATACTGTTAATGTTCCGATCCGAATATTTGAATGTTCAACCATAATCCTTTTGTGACTACCGGATACTCTTATATGTCCAATCAAAGAAACATTCATATGCTTATTATCAATGAATTTGATATTTCCATTAAATAATGATGGAGTTGTAATTTTTGAAGAGTACCTGTTTGGTAATTGAAAACTTCCCGAATGTTGTTTCTTATGGAATTTTGGAATGCCAGTAGTATGGACTTTTATAAACATATTCCAAGCTGCCTTATAGTTTCGAATTGCCATACTGGTTACATCGGTACCGACATTGAATTCATTTAACCAAGAACGAAGTCCGAAAAGATACTTAGTGCTTTCCTTGCGTTCAATTAAATAATCGATTCGATTTTGGACTTGTTTGATGTATAACTTGCACTTACGTAGATTGTACAACTCTCTATCAATGGCAACCATTTCATTATAGGCAAATCTAGAACCATTAAGATTGTGCTCAATGATTTGTTTCTGTTTATCTGAAGGATAACATCTAACTTTCAAACCGTAATGGTACTGGTAATCATTCATTGATTTACGCAACTTGTTGCCCACCTTTCGATAAGTAATTTCAAATATGTACCATTCGATATAATTATCATATCAATATACGAACATATGTTCAAGAAAAATGTTAAAAAGAGTGACACAAACTACGATTAAGAAAGGATATCTCTTAAAACATAATTCCCCCCAGCATTTATATACTGGGAGGAATTACGTTGAGATTCTTATGAAAAAGCCAACAGTGAAAGTGGTGTTAGAACGAGAGAACTACTCGTTCTTACAGCACAGGACGACTTTTGAAATTCGCGAACCGTGCGAAGTTCAAAATCGAGCCCTGAGACCTCGGCTCAGGGCGGTCCCACTGTAGGCTTTTTCACTTTCCAACCGGAGACGACATGTTTAGTTTTCCTTTGCACCAAACTGAACTGAACTAAAGTAACATATCAACCAATTTCTTCAAAGACTGCTTCTCAGGAATATTAGGCAACATATCAATATCAAAAATAGCTTGATCCTTATACTCCTTAACCATAACCTGAGCAGCATCAACACCATTGTCAATAATATACTCGGCAGTTTTAACCAGCTCATCTTCACCAGTTCGACCAGCCTCAGCAACTTTGTTCATAAAGTCAGGACCAGCCTTAGCAACAGCAAAAATAGTTGGCAAAGTAAACTCGCCACTTTGTAGCATAAATAATGGTCCAAATTGTTCTTCAGTAGTGTTGATACCAATCAAGTCAAGAATCTCACTCTTGATTTGGTAAGCAAGACCAATCGTACGGCCAATTTGTCCAGCTGAGTCAATCAATACATCGTCAGCGTGAGTAGCTTGTGCTCCAAATCTGCAGGCAAATTCAAACATAACCGCAGAACGGGCTTCAATCCGTTTGATGTATTCACCGACATCTTCGACCGGTTTAACCATCTGTTCGTCAGCTAAAAGCTGATTAGTAGTAATTTCCTGAACAGCGTCAATCTTACCTTGTAAGTCATCATCATCAGCAGAACATTTTCTGAATTCGACATCAATCAAATCTGAAAAGTATTCCACCATGAAGTTCAGCTTAATAGAGTCCGGACCAGCTTGATGTTTGCGCATCATTTCATTTCTAATGTAAAACATCTGCATAGCTGCAGCTGCTGATTGCAAAGAATTATCTCGTAACTCCTCAGCATCTGCGTCACCGAATTCAGAGAATAAATAGAAAAAGGCAGCGTGTAAGAAATGTTGTGAGTGTAAGTATCCGCCAGCCTCAGAAATAATATCGTCATTGTGTAACTCCACCAAGTGACGAATGTAATCCTCGAGACCAACAAGTCTGACATTTAATTTTTTGAATTGTTCAAAAGGTGATACTGCTGGCATAATTTTCCCCTAATTAAATTTGTCTACTTCAACTTCCAAATTTTCAGCGATAGGCATAAATACATCAGTGAAGAATTTTTGGATATTGAATTTCTCATTTTTTTCAATAATATCGTTACATTTCTTCCAAGCATCAGTACGCATCAAAGTAGCAAGATTCTTACGAATAGTATTCAAATGCTTCTTCAAGTTAGGATTAGTCGTCCCAAAACCTTGAATATAGAAATAAATAATTTCGTTAAAAGTATTATCCAGTACCCAGAAGAAAGTATTGCGCATTTCTGCTAAATTCATCATCTGACCGAATGGCATGTCTTTAAGAATTTGGTCTTTGACGAAAGTCCCAGATGATACCAAGATTGCGTTTACTTGACTCAAATCAGCGATGTAAGTTGCATAGTGTTCAAATTGGTTCTCATTTAATGAGTAACCAATTTTCTTGATCATTTGATCGTCTGACATATCCTTCAATTGAGTCAAATTTGTTTCGCGAACTTCGTCACGTTCATCAACTAATTTTTTCTCAACATCACGTAAGATAGTCTGGTTCTCGTTCAAATATTTCATAACAGCTGGCCACAATTTGTCGTTGAAAGTGTCATTGAAGTGGTCGAATAAGTCATCAGTATAAATATCAAGAATATCTTTTTCTGGCTTGAAGTCCTTAACGTGTGGTTCAAATTGGACAACAATCGGAAAACCAGTTTTTTCGTCTTCAGTAGCGTAAGTTTTACCGCTTTCGGAACGCTTCTTATTTTCCCATTCCTTTAACTCATTCAAGTCGAGTAATCCAAGTGGCATGATTGTGATTTCTGCATGGGTACACATCAGTTGCAAGGCAAAAGGAGTGTCGGGATTTTGTGTCTCAATAAATGACTTCAAAGTTAGACGAAGTTTCTTTTGGTTGTCCAAGTGATCCTCAGGGTCAGCGTAGAAAGCTGACGATTGGATTGGTGAATTTTCAAAACGGTCATTGATCTGGTTCTTTAGGTCATTAATATCCATTCTATTTCTCCTTGTCTGTATCAAATTGTTCTTTTAATTCTTCTAAATGCTTCTTACCTGCATCAGTTAGTTCGGCTTGTTTTAAAGTCGCAGTAGCTAATGGGTAATTCTCAATTTCTTCTAATTTGAGGTTATCAACCCAACCAGTATCTTGAACGGATTCAACCGTTTGATACAGCATTGATTTCGTATTCACTTGGCGGTTGGAAGTGAAGTAATTACGATCGATATCTTTTAATAGTTGATAGACTGATTCTTCTAGTGATACATTTTTAGCCATAATCTGAAATCCCCCAATATTAATTAACTCTATTTTATAGTTTTTAGTTATATTTTGAAATTGGTAGTTTTACTAAGTTCATATAACATGATTTTTTGCTAGAATAGATATATTAAATTCCGAGGGGGAAATTATCATGGCAAAGAAAATTTTAGTTGAAGGATTAAGATGTGAAAAGTGTCCAGTTCACATTGCTCAAAAACTTAGTGACGTTGCCGGCGTTGAGAAAATTGAAAAAAATATGGATGATATGACAGCTACAATCATTGGGGATGCTGACATTGATGAAGTACGTACAGCCTTAAGTAGTACACCATTTAAAATTGAGGCGGTCGATTAATGTCTGAGAACACAAAAAAAGCTCAACGTTTAGGTGTTGAGCTGAATTTAGTTTCACTATTATTTAGTAGTATTAGTCCTGTTTTGAACAAGTTTTCACTGGTCAGTTTAAACCCCATTCTTGGAGCACTTCTCACTAGTGTCTTCGCTGCCATTTTTAACTTGATATTAATTTTCGTGATGTATCACGATTTTTCAGTTATCAAGGACAAATGGGTTATCTTTTTAGGACTAACAAACGGTGTGGGGGTTATCTTACAGTATGTAGCTTTATCACTTTTAAGCCCTGTCACAGTTACACTGATTGCTAGAGTTTATCTAGTTTACGTCTTTGTACTGTCATACATTTTCTTAAAAGAAAAGCTAACACGTTGGGATTATCTAGCCGTTGTACTTTGTATTGCTGGATCAGTCTTCGTTTCTTCTGGTCGTATGAAAGTGGACAGTTTCTGGGGAATAGTTTGTGCCTTCATCTATCCACTAATGTACGCTGCCAACAATATTATTGCGAAATACTTAGTTAAGGATCACAACCCTGGTAACGTTTTGTTCTACAACCACTTGGTTTCAGCTGCATTACTTCTCATTACTGGAGTATTGATTCCTGGAACTTTTGCCGGCATTCAAGCCAGAGCCGTTACCTTTAACTTCTTCGGTGCTTTCTTCAATGGATTCCTATCACTATTGTTGTTCTACACTAGTTTGAAATTCATTACCGCTGGAAAAGCTAATATTGTCCGTGCACTGGGACCTTTAGTAGTCATTGTTTATTCCTACTTTTTCTTCCCAATCCACATCACAGCAAGTATTATCATCGGAGCAATTTTATTAATTGTTTCAACAACAATTGTAACTATGACTAAAAGTCAATCAAGTGATGCTGCATAGCAAAGTGTAGTAATTCGCGTCGTGAATTAAAACCCAATTTTTTCATGATGTTAGTTTTATGAGCTTCAATCGTTTTTCTAGTAACAAATAATTTTTCGGCAATTTCTTGATTCGAGAAGCCGAGACAAATTAGAGGTAATACCTCGCGTTCACGTCTGGATAAGTTGACAAAATTCAACTCGTCCAGGCTTTTTTTGTCGTCGGGTTCATCTTGCTGTTTCTGGATACTTTCGTAATCATTTTCAGTCATAATAATATTGCTATCAATGTATGACTTATCAATGTCTGCACGATCGAGCGCATTCAAAAGTTCCTGTTCAGGAGAACTTTTTAAAATATATGACAGAGCTCCATTTGCTAGGGCAGTGTTGATATATTCAGGTTCTTCATGCATGGACAGGACAATTTGTTTAACTTCTGGATGATAGTCGTGAATCCTCTTGATAGTAACTAAACCACTTTCCCCTGGTGGCATAGAAATATCCATAATCGCGACATCAATATCTTGATTTTCGATAATGGAATAAGCTTCATTCCCGTCAGAAGCTTCGGCCGTCACACGAAATGTGTTAGTAGTATTAATCGTGTAAGTGAGGCCTTTTCGCAAAATCTTGTAATCGTCAGCAATTAATACATTTTTCATGTTTTAATCATTCCTCGTTTTTAGTTGGCTCCGTGCTACTTTCGTAAGGAAATTCTGCAGTGATTGTGGTTCCCTCACCAATTTTTGTATCAACCAAGAAATAACCATTGAGCGATTTAACACGTTCGTTCATATTGATCATTCCAAGAGAAGATCCATTGTAGGATTTCTTTGTGTACATATTGAATCCCTCGCCGTCATCCATGACTTCAAGACTGATTTTATTCTTGTGAGACACCAGCATAACAACGATAGTTGTACCGTTTGAATGCTTGATGGCATTAGTCATAGCTTCTTGAACGATTCGGTATAAGGTAGTTTGAACGTCATCTGAAAGTATCGACAGGTCATCACTTTTATCGATAAAATCTAACTCGATATCAGTGCTAGGCTGCATTCGTTTGATTAAGGCGTGAATAGCAGCAGTTAGACCAAAATTGTCGAGCACGGCTGGTCTGACATCAACCGCAAGACTCTTAATATCACTCAGCGTCCCTCGAAGCTGTTCTTGTACTTGTGATATCATTTTGTCTTTTTCAGAATCACCAGTTTTCATTCGATTCAACGTCATAATTGAAGAGTAGACAGATTGGGCAACACTGTCATGTAAATCTTCAGAAATACGTTTTCGCTCATTTTCTTGAGTTCGGTTTATCTTCCTAACTATATCATGACTATCTTCCATTTTGCGCAATCTATCTTTGGAAGCATTGTTTCTAATCACGATCGAGTAGACGTCATTGTCGTCGTCAATCAAATAATAATCGAGTGAGAAAGTTAATTTCTGCAATTGTTTTTTATCCATAACGTCGATGGGAACGGATTTGTGGTGCATGGTTTCCTTGACGACACAATTAAAACAGTTGTTAGTAGCAGAATTATTTTCTGCCATATCAGTTTGAACAAGTTGAATTAAATAATTAACATCTAAATCTAATCCATGAATTAATTCTTGGGCGGCATTATTCACGATTACAACTTTGTCACCTCGTACGATCAAAGTAGCGTCGGGTGAGTCCAAAAAGTTTTTTTGAATCCATAAGGTATCGCTATTTTCCATGGTTTATCATCTCTAATAATTTATTTCTTCTTTTGAAAATGCTGGATCCAAGTAGTCAGCGTAATGGTCGTAATCTTTTTTGATCAACATAATGCGACGTTCAAGCTTGTCGATATTTTGATCTTGTTCAAGAGTACGTAAGTCATCACGCTGTTCTTGCATATCATTTTCTAAGAGAGTGCGTTGTATCGATAAATCGTTCATACAAATACGAATTAATTTTTGAAAGTCTCCATCAGACATGTCTGATTTATTTTTCATTGTAAATCCTCCTGATAGTTGATGTTTTTAATTTTGTAGTTAGCAATCGGAATCGTTTCACACTGCGCTGCTTGCAAAATGTCTTGCCATCTAAAGTGACGTAATCTCAACTGATGCCTGAAGTCAGCTTGAGAAATATTAATATGGCAAAAGGTAAATAAGTCTTCACCACTACATTGTATATAAGCGTTTTTGTTGCTAATTAATTCTAGCACAGTTTTGTTGATATTCTTATAGTCAGTCGCTAGAACTATCAGGTCTGCGTGGGTATTTCCAGTCATTTGAAAGTATGACCAGAGGGCTGAAATTGGTCCGTGATCGATCAATGGCTCTTGATCTTGAATTACAGTTGCTCGTGTAACGTCGTAAAAAAGTTGGCGAATTTCACGATTATTGTTGGAATTCGTCGAAATATAACATTGGCTTACAAACGGAAGAAGCTGTTCCGCTGTGTATTCCACGTTAGTTAAAACCCGTGTGTTGAAGTGGGCCAAAGCCTTATCACTTTGGTATCGTTTAGATTTCCCACCTGCTAAGATTAAACCGTCAGTCATCTTGTATATCCCTCAAAAACTTTTTAATGAATTTTGTTCTGGAATCTAAATCCATTAGCGACAAAACATCGTCGGTGGTAGTAGATTTTTGAATAGATGCGAAATTTTTAACGTTGCTGATTTCCCCAAATCCAGCAACAGTTTCGTCTTTTTTTAGCAAAACGATTTTTTCATAGCTTAGTTCTTTTAATCCCTCAATAATTAAAAAATCCGCTTGAGTCGTTTGTTGAAGCTGCTTAATTTGTTCTAAAGTAGTTTGTTCGATATTTCTTTGGTAGTGAATCGTCTGTGTATCATTTAGTAGCAAGACATCATCTGAGTTTTCATAAAATTTGCCAGTGTCAGTGTTATTGGGAATGTCGACTGGGCCGTGAGTATGCTTCACGACCGCGATTTCAAGCCCTAATCTGCGACCGATTTTTAGAAAATCATTGGTGAGTGTCGTCTTGCCACTTTTTTTGTGTCCGACTATTTGAAAGGTAACAACCATGTCCGCAACACGCTCCCTTTTGGAGTGATTGAATCACCGCGTGGAATTTCGAATAGGGCAGTGGCAAGTTGCAAGTTGTTCAAATTGTCTGAAGCATCTCCACCGACACGGCCGATTTCGATATGGTCTGCGTCAATTTTGAATTTACCACGAAGAATTCGATCATACATATTAGTTTTCTTATATTCTTCATTTAAAGTACCTTGGCATTCAAGTAAACGTGACTGCTGTTTTTGCAATAAACGCAGTGCATATTCTACATATAGGTAGAAACCAGTGAAACAAGCGCCAGGATTTCCGGACAAGCCGAAATAAATTATTCCTTTATCGATGAATGAAGTTGTCACACTTCCGGGACGCATCTCAAGTTTGTTGAACAAGAGCTTATCGGATGCTTTGGCAAGGTCTGCAATGATGTCGTAGTCCCCGACTGAAACACCACCGTCAGTAATAATTACGTCACATTTGCCTTGCAAATCTTTGATGGCGTCCTTGAGAAGTTGTGGATCATCTTTGATCTGTGTATAGCCAACGACTTCTGCACCGTTTTCCTCACACAATCCTTTAATCAAAGGACCATTACTGTTGAAAATTTTACCGTTAACGATTTCGTCACCTGGTTGGAGCAATTCTGATCCAGTAGTGATAATTCCAATAGTAGGTTTCTTGTAAACTTTGATTTTTTGGATATCGAATGAAGCTAACAAACTCATTCCACCAGGATTGATTTCGGTGTCCTTAGCTAACAATGTATCGCCTTGTTTGAAGAACGAACCAATTTGGGTGATATTGTCACGTTTCTGACGTTCGGAAACTTCCAACGTATCATCGTCTAACATTTTTGTGGTTTCCAACATTACGACGACATCAGCACCATCTGGCACGTATCCACCAGTCATGATTCTGACAGCTTCACCGGAAACTAATGGACGGTCAAAATTTGCCCCAGCGGGGATGTTTCCGACTACCTTTAATGTTACAGGGAAGTCGTGCAAGTCCTCTTCTAACATTGCATATCCGTCGTAGCCGGATCGTCTAAATGTTGGCAGGTCGTGACTGGCCAAAACGTCTTCAGCGATGATTCGATGTGAGGCGTCACTGACGTTGATTTCTTCAGTATCGAGCGTCAATTTCGAGACGTTTTCAACGATTAATTTTCGGGCAGCATCGATTGAAATGGCATTTCTTTTATCAACTGGTGTGTACATTATTTTGTTATCTCCTTAATCAAATGAGTTAAGTCTGGAAGGATTACTTGTTCCAAAGCTGTCTTACAAGCGTTTGTCGAACCTGGTAGTAAATAGCATAGCTGGTCGCTGGAAGTAATTCCGGCAGTTGCTCCCGAAGCTAAGGCCTTAGTTCCTATTTCGTCAAAACTTATTCTACGGAAATATTCTCCAAATCCGGGGATGAGTTTTACAAATTTTGGCTCCAAAGTCTCAATTGTCACATCGCGAACAGCGATACCAGTACCACCATTTACGAGGATTAATTTGCAATTGGTGCCTACCAATTTATTGTACGCTTCCATAATTTGTTTTGAGTCGTCTTTAACAATATATTTCTGAATAAAATTATGACCTTCAGAAGTTAACTTATCTTGAAGGTATGATCCAGACTTATCAGTTTCTTCCGTTCTAGTGTCACTAACAGTAATTATTCCAAAATCTATCATTAATTATTTCCTCCACAAATTGGGCAGTTGGCTTGTTTTTTAACGTGAATCTTTCTGAAATCAAAATTCCAATTATCAATTACCATCAAGTTGCCCGGCTTAACTGTTTCGGGACGGGTTAAAAATTTCAGTGCCATGGAAGCTTCTAAACTCCCGGTGATTGCGACAATCATAGGATTGGTACCGATATTGGCACTTAGTCCTAATTTGGCGATATTTTGATGAGGGTACAGGCACTCAAGACAAGCATCTTTTTGAGATTTCATGAACATTACTTGCCCTTGGTTACCAGCACAAGTTGCAAAGATATGAGGCATGTTGTGGTCAAAACAGTCTTGGTTGATCTGATACTTAATAGGAAAATTGTCGGTACAATCGATAACTAAATTATATTTGTCAGTAATTAAGTCTGATGAATATTTTTGGCTTTTCACGATTATTTTAACGTTACTATTTGCAGCTTGTAAATGATTTTTCATGGCGGTTAATTTTTCCAAACCTTCATTTACATCAGACTCAGTATAAAGATTTTGACGGTGCAAATTCGTCAATTCAACTTTGTCAAAATCTACGAGTGTTATTGTGCCGATTCCCGCTTTAACTAATTCAGATGCGACAAAACTTCCTAGTCCACCAACACCAATGACTAAGACGCTTGATTCACCAAATTTTTTCTGACCTCTTGGTCCAATTTGCTCAATTTTTAACTGTCGATCATATCTACTAGTAACCATTTCCAATCCCTCCAAATGTACGTTTACTCAAAAGGTTAGGGAAATTCCTAATCGAAGTCAATTGGTAAACGTGCTAACTTTAATATAAGGAATAAAGTATCGATAAATTAGGATATTGGTAGGGGAATTGCTTATGCTAAAATCAAAATTCTTTAAAAAAGTCGAAAAGTTTAATGGTAATTTCACTCAACTAGAGGAAAACTCTCGTCGTTGGGAAAAATTATATAAACAACGTTGGGCTCACGACAAGGTAGTCCGTACAACTCACGGTGTTAACTGTACCGGTTCATGTAGTTGGAATGTTTATGTTAAACAAGGTGTCGTAACTTGGGAACATCAATCAACCGACTATCCATCTTGTGGACCAAATATGCCTGAATACGAACCACGTGGGTGTCCTCGTGGTGCTAGTTTCTCATGGTATGAGTACAGTCCTTTAAGAATTAAATATCCTTATATCCGTGAACGTCTTTGGAGAATGTGGGACGAAGCTAAGAAGCAAAATGACAGTCCTATCGACGCTTGGGAAAGTATCGTCACAGATCCAGAGAAGACAAAAGAATATAAATCAGCCCGTGGTCATGGTGGCTTGATTCGTGTTAAATGGTCAGATGCAACTGAATTGATTTCAGCTATGCTCATTTACACAATTAAAAAATATGGTCCTGACCGTATTGCTGGATTCTCACCAATCCCAGCTATGTCAATGTTGAGTTATGCATCAGGTGCAAGATTTATCTCAATGCTTGGTGGAGAAATGCTCAGTTTCTACGATTGGTATGCGGATCTTCCACCAGCATCCCCACAAGTTTGGGGTGAACAAACTGATGTCCCTGAATCAAGTGATTGGTACAACTCACAATACTTGATGATGTGGGGTTCAAACGTTCCATTGACTAGAACTCCCGACGCTCACTTCATGGTTGAAGCACGTTATAAAGGAACAAAAGTCGTTTCAATTTCTCCAGACTATGCTGAAAATGTTAAATTTGCCGACAACTGGTTAGCACCACATCCTGGTTCTGATGCAGCTTTGGCACAAGGTTTCACACATGTAATCTTGAATGAATTTTATAATAAGAAACAAGTTCCTTACTTCATCGATTATTCGAAACGCTTCACTGACTTACCATTCGTTATCATGTTGGACGAGAGTGAAACTAATCCAGAAAATGTTACATCTGGTCGTTTCGTTAGAATTTCAGATATTTCAGATGAAAAAGTTGAAAACGCTGAATGGAAACCAGTTCTTGTTGATGAGACTAACGACCAATTAACAGTTCCAAACGGAACTCTTGGTCAACGTTGGGAAAGTGGCAAGAAATGGAATCTTGATTTAACAGCTGATGATGGTCATGAAATTGACCCTCAATTGTCATTTATTGATGATGGCAAGACTGCCACAATCGATATGCCAAGCTTCGACGCTACTGGAAATTCCATTTATCAAAGAACAATTCCATATCGTGAAATTACATTAAAAGACGGTAGCACAAAGAAAGTCGCTACTGTATTCGACTTATTAATGGCTCAATATGGTATTGCTCGTGTTGAAGCAGATCCATATGCTGCCAAAGGCTATGACGATCTCGACAGTTTGTTCACACCAGCTTGGTCAGAAAAAATTACTGGTGTTAGACAAGATTTGATTGTTCAAATTGCTAATGAGTTTGCTCAAAACGCTGCTGAAACAAAAGGTAAGTCAATGATTATTATTGGTGCTGGTGTCAACCACTGGTTCAACTCAGATATGACTTATCGTTCAGCTATCAATATGTTGCTACTTACCGGTTGTGTAGGTGTACAAGGTGGAGGTTGGGCTCACTATGTTGGACAAGAAAAACTTCGTCCTGCTGAAGGTTGGGCAAATATTGCTTTCGCAAATGACTGGCAACCTGGTGGCGCACGTCAACAACAAGGTACTTCATTCTTCTACTTCGCAAGTGATCAATGGAAGTACGACGAGTTAGACAACGCCGCACAAAAATCACCTACAAAACACATTAAACATGGTTACAAGCATCCAGCTGATTACAACCAAATGGCTATCAGACTTGGATGGATGCCATCATATCCACAATTCAACCGCAACAGTTTGGATTTCGTGGACAAATACAATACACGCAACATAGAAGAAATTTCTAAAAAAGTTGTTAAAGAATTACTAGACGGCAGTTTGAAATTCGCTGCTGAAGCTCCTGATGAAGACCAGAACCAACCTAAGGGTATGTTCATCTGGCGTTCAAACTTGTTTGCATCATCTGGTAAGGGTCAAGAATACTTCATGCGTCACATGCTTGGTGCTGAAAATGGCTTGTTAGCTAAAACTAACGGTAATTTCAAACCTGAGGATATGGAGTGGGATGACCATTCAATCGACGGTAAATTGGACTTAGTTACAACATTTGATTTCAGAATGGTAACTACACCACTTTACTCAGATATCGTTTTACCAGCCGCAACTTGGTACGAAAAAGAAGACTTATCAAGTACTGATATGCATCCATTCATTCACCCATTCAACAAAGCAGTCGATCCACTTTGGGAATCAAAGAGTGACTGGCAAGCATTCAAGGGTATCGCCAAAGAATTTTCAACAATGGCTTCTAAATACCTTAACGGTGTCAGATATGACTTGAAGACTCAGCCACTTGGCCATGATTCCAAGGGGGAAATTTCACAACCACTTGGTGTCATCAAAGACTGGAAGAAGGGTGAAATCGAAGCCATTCCTGGTAAGACAATGCCTAGTCTTTCATTAGTTGAACGTGATTACACGAAGATTTATGACAAATTTATTTCTCTCGGACCTAACGCTGGTGGAAAAGTTGGTGGCAATGGATTCAGTTACAGTGTTGCCGATGAATATAACGAGTTGAAAGACATGCTTGGTACTTATGACGAAGGTATCGAAAAGGGATGTCCAAAGATTGATGAAGATAAGAATGTTGCTGAGGCTATTCTTCATCTATCAAGTGCTTCAAATGGACACGTTGCTGCTAAAGCTTGGAAGAATGCTGAAGAAGTTACTGGTGAGAAATTAACTGATATTTCTGCCGGACAAACTGAAAAGCAAATGACTTTCCAAAGCATTACGGTTCAACCTCGTGAAGGTATTCCTACACCAATCTTTACTAGTTCAAAACATGATGGTGACAGATATTCACCATTCTCAGTTAACATCGAACGTAATGTTCCATTTAGAACTATTACTGGTAGACAGTCATACTACTTGGATCACGAAATTTTCCAAGAATATGGTGAAGAGTTAGCAACTTACAAACCAACACTTCCACCATTTGTTATGGCACCAACTGATACCCATGTTGAAAAAGCTGATAAAGAAGTAACTTTACGGTACTTAACACCACATGGTAAGTGGAATATTCATACTACTTATCAAGATAATCTTTACATGTTGACTCTATTTAGAGGTGGTCCAACCGTTTGGTTAAGTTTGGACGACGCTAAGAAGATTGATGTTGAAGATAACGATTGGGTAGAACTTTACAACAAGAATGGTGTTGTTACTGCCAGAGCTGTTGTATCACAAAGAATGCCTGATGGAACGATGTACATGTACCACGCTCAAGATATGGAAATTGAAGAACCATTATCAACAATTACTGGTAACCGTGGTGGTAGTCACAATGCCCCAACTCAAATTCACGTTAAACCAACTCAAATGGTTGGTGGCTACGGACAATTAAGTTATGGATTTAACTACTACGGACCAATCGGTAACCAAAGAGACTTATACGTTAATGTTAGAAAACTAAAGGAGGTCAAGTGGAATGAAGGTTAAAGCACAAATTTCCATGGTTCTAAACTTGGATAAGTGTATCGGATGTCATACTTGTTCTGTTACATGTAAACAAACTTGGACTAACCGTCCCGGTGCTGAATACATGTGGTTTAACAACGTTGAAACTAGACCTGGTGTCGGCTATCCCAAAAAATGGGAAGATGAAAGTCACTACAAGGGTGGCTGGAAACTTAACCGTAAAGGTAAGCTAGAATTACGTGCCGGCAGCAAGTTAAACAAGGTTTCACTAGCAAAAATTTTCTACAATCCTGATATGCCTAATCTTGATGATTATTACGAACCATGGACATACGATTATCAAACATTATTCGGTAAAGAAACTAAGCACCAACCAGTTGCTCGTGCAAAATCACAAATTACTGGTGAATACATGAAGCTAAACAATGGTCCTAACTGGGACGATGATTTGGCTGGATCAGACCGTAGTTTCGGCGAAGATCCTAATATGCAAAATATCGAAGCTGACATCAAAGGTAACTTTGAAAAAACTTTCATGATGTACTTGCCTCGTTTATGTGAACACTGTCTAAACGCTGCCTGTGTTGCATCTTGCCCTAGTGGTGCGATGTACAAACGTGACGAAGACGGTATCGTATTAGTCGACCAAGAACGTTGTCGTGGATGGAGATTCTGTATGACAGGATGTCCTTACAAAAAGGTTTACTTCAACTGGAAAACTAATAAAGCTGAAAAATGTACTTTCTGTTATCCAAGAATTGAAGAAGGTTTGCCAACAGTTTGTTCTGAAACTTGTGTTGGTCGTATTCGTTACATCGGGGTTATTTTATATGATGCTGACCGTGTACAAGAAGCCTGTGAAGAACCTGATGATACAAAACTTTATGAAGCACAATTGGGATTGTTCTTAGACCCTAATGATCCAGAAGTTATCGAACAAGCTTTGGATGACGGTGTGGATATGGAAACTATCAAATGTGCTCAACGTTCACCTATTTACAAGATGGCTGTTGAACAAAAGATTGCTTTCCCATTGCACCCTGAATACCGTACAATGCCAATGGTTTGGTATGTGCCACCGCTATCACCAATCATGAATTACTTTGAAGGTAAGAACTCAATCAAGTATCCTGAACTTATCTTCCCAGCTATTGAAGAAATGCGTATTCCTGTTGAATATTTAGCAAATCTTTTGGCTGGTGGAAACACTGAAGTAATTAAGAATGCATTATACAAATTAGCAATGATGAGATTATATATGCGTGCAAAAACAAGTGGTAAAGATTTCGATGCTGAAAAACTTGATCGTGTTGATTTGACTGAAGAATCAGCAACTTCACTATATCGTCTATTGGCTATTGCTAAATACGATGACAGATTCGTTATTCCTAAAGCTAAAAAGGAAAAAATCGAGCATGTTGAAGACGAACAAGGTGGATTAGGCTACGAAGAATGTAACGGCTGTGCCTTAGCTCCAGAACACGGCAGCATGTTACGTAAAGCTAAAGCAGGAATGTCATCAAAGGATGTCTATGCAGAAAGTTTCTATGGAGGAATTTGGCGTGATTAATATTGAGAAGCTTAACAGCTTAAAAGGTGGTTTCATTTACCTTTCAAAAATGATTGACTACCCAACTCAAGACATTTTGAATCCAGATTTTTTGGACGATTTCAAAAAAAATTACCCAAATACTCCGCATAAAGATGAATTGACTGAGATTATCACTGCGATGCAAGCTTACACACTTGAAGATATTAAGACTCACTATGTTTCACTTTTTGAATTGAACAATCGTTACACTTTATATATGACGTATTACAAGATGACTGATTCCCGCGAACGTGGACAAGTTTTAGCCAAACTGAAGATGCTTTATGAGATGTTTGGCGTCCAAATTGAAGGAACAGAATTATCTGATTATCTACCATTGATGTTGGAATTCTTAACTTTCAGCGATTGGAAAGATGATTACCGTCAACAAGATTTGAAGTTACTATTTTCAGTTATTGAGGATGGAACGTTTAACTTATTGGAAAAGTCAGAAGAGGAATCTGATGATTTATACTTCAGAACTATTAGTATAATTAGAGCTGAACTTAGATCATGCGTGGAACAGCCAGAAGTTAAACAACCGAAGATGACACAAACAGGGGGAGAATAAAGATGAATGATATCGGAGCTTTCTTTTTATGGGACATATTCCCGTACATTGCGTTAGCCTCATTTTTCATAGGGATCATTGTTCGTTTTGCACGAAACCGTTTTTCAATTACGGCTAAATCAAGTGAATTACTTGAGAAAAAACAATTAATGGTCGGAAGTATTCTCTTCCACGTTGGTATTATTTTCGTCTTCTTCGGACACGTTGTCGGAGTTTTAATTCCTAAAGCTTTTACTGATTGGCTGGGAATTCCGAACGAAATGTACCATATCGGTGCTTTAGTTATGGGTGGATTGGCCGGATTTATGGCATTAGCAGGGATGATAATTCTTACTTACCGTAGATTCAACAATAAACGTGTTTTCATCACTAGTTCATTCAGCGACTTGGTCGTTGACTTGTCACTTTTGATCATGATTGTTTTAGGATTAAGTGCTTCGCTTATTGAAGGACCTTTCTTCCATCCTGAATTCAATTATCGTTTGAACTTGTCAGTTTGGGCACGACAAATATTCATGCTTAAACCAGATTTCCATCTGATGCAACAAGTTCCACCAGTTTTCCAAATTCACGTCATTTGTGGATTTTTGATTTTCGCCTTCTTCCCTTATACTAGACTTATCCACGCTTTGACATTGCCTTGGCAATATCTCTTCAGAAGTCCTGAAGTATATCGTAGAAAACCAAGTATTAGAGGGGACCAATATCGTGGCTAATCGTCACAAAAACAAAATTGCAATGATATCTGCAGCAGTTTTATTACTAATTCTATTGGTAGTTTCAATGGGAATGGGTCGCTACAGTCTATCGCTGCATGATGTGATAAATTACTTTTTCAATCGGGCAGATAGCTCGACAAAATTGATTCTCAGATTAAGATTTATTCGAATTATAGCGGTTGTATTAGTTGGCGCGGGTATATCGATGGCCGGCGCCACTTTTCAATCTGTCTTCAATAATGGTTTAGCATCACCAAATATTTTAGGAGTGGCGACCGGAGCAAGTGTTGGGGCCGCCTTTGCTATTTTATACGGGATGCCAATATATATTATTGAGATCAGCGCCTTTGTTACGGGTGTTTTGACGATGTTTCTGACATTGTTGATTGATAAATTTTTACACAGCAATTCGAGTATTACGTTGATTTTGGCCGGAATTATTATGGCTGGATTGATGCAATCTGTTTTGGGATCAATCAAATACATGGCTGACCCGGAAGTCCAGTTGCAGAGCATTGTTTACTGGGAGCTCGGTAGTTTTATGAAGGTTGATTTGAGTTCATTGATGTCAGTCGGACCAGTTTTATTGGTAGGAATTTTATTCTTATTTTTCGCACGCTGGAGGTTGAATGTTTTGTCTTTGGACGAAGCGACGATTAAGACTATTGGCGTTAATCCAAAGATAAATCGCAATTTGATGATTTTGGTGGCAACTCTGCTAACAGCCGCAGCAGTTTGTATCTGTGGTGTTATCGGCTGGATTGGTTTAGTCGTTCCACACATTAGTCGCAGTATTGTTGGAGGTGACAATCGAGTTTCACTTCCAATGACAGGTTTAACAGGCGCTGCTCTGTTATTGATTTGCGACACGATTGCCCGAAGTATTTCAGTCAACGATATTCCTTTGAGTATTGTGACTGGATTTATCGGTGTGCCAATTTTCATATTCATCTTAATAAGGAGGAAAGATACCGTTGTCTGAAATCTATACAAAGAATCTTAGTTTTGCCTATGACACTGAAAAAATTATTGATAATGTCGACTTGAAAGTAGACGATGGTCAAGTTTTGGTGATTTTAGGACCGAACGGTATCGGTAAGAGTACTCTTTTAGCTTGTTTAAGTGGCTTGCATGATGATTATTCAGGTCAGATAAAGCTTGAAGATCAAGAATTGAAGCAAATTCCGAACCGGGAACTTTCTCATCGGTTGGCATTGGTCAGTCAAGGTGTAAACGTTAAGAGTGGTCTGAATTTGTATGACTACTTGTTGCTCGGACGTAGTGCGTTTCATTCTATCTTCAGTCAGCCTGATGAACGTGATCGGCAACAAGTTGAGCATGTTTTATCGCAAATTGGCTTAGCTGAATATCGAGATGTTAGTTTGCAGGATATGTCTGGTGGTCAGAGGCAGTTAGCCCAGATTGGCCGGGCTTTGGTGCAAGAACCAAAATTGCTAATTATGGATGAACCAACTTCAGCATTAGATTATAAAAATCAAATTTTAGTTTTAAAACTTATAAAAGCCCTTTCAGTTATCGATATTTCAATTATAATAAGTACACATGATCCAAATCAGGCAATGATGATTGGTGATTCAGTGGGCTTGTTAGTTGATAACCAGACTTATATTCAAGGTAAGACTGAGGAAATCTTGACCGAAAAATATTTGACTGAACTATACAAGACTCCGATTGTTTCGACGTTTAACGAAGAATTAGACCGAAATATATTTGGGACGAGGATGGATTAATTATGAGGAATAAAAAATCAATTATTATTGCGCTATTAGCAGTATTGTTATTTGTTGGTGTGGGCGTAGGTAGTATTCAAGCTAATACTTCTGCCGCGTCGAACACTCGAGTGGTTAAAGATAACAAAGGAAAGAAAGTTACTATTCCTAAAAAAGTTAAGCGTGTCGCTGATTTGTGGCATGCTAACAACCCAATTTTATTAATGTTGGGTGGGGAAAAAGACTTGGTTGCTACTACGCAATTGATTCACGACAACAAGCTTTTGACCAAGCTTTATCCTTCAGTTAAGAAACAAGCTGTACCATTCAATGGTGACAGTATTAATACGGAAGAATTGATTGCTCAAAAGCCTGATGTGGTAATTGGTTCAGACCCAGCTCAAATTGAAACTATCAGAAAAGCGGGTATCCCGGCTGTTAATTCTATGTTCCAAGATTATAAAGGAATGAAGAAAACGGTTACATTAACTGGTAATATATTAGGTGGCAAGGCTGTTAAAAATGCCAAGATTTATAACCAACAACTGACTGATGATATTGAAGAAGTTGGTAACTTAACTCGTGGCGCCGGTACACCGAGTGTATTGCACATTGTAAATAAGTCAGATTTGACCAAAGTCGACGGTCGTAAAACGATTGTTGATCAATGGATCAAGACTGCTGGTGGTAAAAATGCCATCAAGAGTAAGGGTAATATGATCTCAGTTTCTGCAGAAGAGATTATCAAATCAAATCCTGACATCATTATCGTCGGTAATACTACTAGTAAAAAAGCTTTAAAGGCGTTGAAGAAGGATTCTCGTTTCAAGTCGCTTAAAGCTGTTAAGCACAACAAAGTTTATGGTAACCCAACTTGTATTTTCCAATGGGATAGATACAGTGTGGAATCTGACCTTCAACTCTGGTGGGCCGCAAGTAAGATTCACCCATCTGAGATGAAAGATTTCAGTGTTGAGCAGAAGACTGCAGCATTTTACCAAGCTTACTTTAATCACAAATTTAGCAAGAAACAGATTAAACAAATTTTGAACGGGGAGGTGCTTAAATGAGCCTCGTCAAAATTGTAGATAAACCGATTGATGTTGATACGCTGACGAAAAGTTTGATTCATAATGAATTTGGCGGTGTTGATATTTTCTTAGGCAATATTCGACAATACACTGACGACATCGAAACTGAAAAAATCGAGTACACGACTTACAAATCAATGGCTGAAAAGGAAATGCAAAAATTGGCCGATATTGTTTTGGCAAAAGGGATGGACGTGGTTATGGTTCATCGTGTTGGAGAATTACAGTTAGGTGACGTTGCAGTATTTATCGGAGTGTCGGCGCCACATCGAGCGGAAGCATTTGAAAATTGTCAGATGCTGATCGATCAGTTGAAACACACTGTGCCGATTTGGAAGAAAGAGTATGACAAAGACAAAATTCGCTGGGGAGGTCTTGAAGAATGAGAATCAAATTATTTTCAGTTTTAGCCGAGAAAATTGGTCCAACAATCGAATTAGATTTACCAGAGACGTTTACTGCTCAAAATATTTTGGAAAGAATTAAGTCACTTCATCCTGATTATGAGGATGTGCTTGACCAGTCATTAGTCGCAGTTAACGAGGAATACACTAATGATGAGAAAATTTCACTTGAGTCAGTTGATGAAATAGCAATAATTCCACCGGTAAGTGGTGGCTAGAATTAAATGATTTTTCGTTAAATAATTGGGGGTATTTAAGATGGAAAGTAAAGGGAAATCGTATCTTGCTTTAACTATGGGAACATTAGCTATGATGGTCTGCTTCATGGTCTGGCTTTGTTTATCACCATTGCTTGATGTTATTTTGAAGAATGCCGGAGTTCAAGTCTCCGAATTTCAACGTACATTCTTGTTAGCTACACCAATTTTATTGGGATCAATTATGCGTATCCCAATGGGAATCGTTTCAGATAGATGGGGTGGTAAAAAAACTTATATCGCCTTGATGATATTCTTGATCATCCCAGTTTTGATGATGCCAAGAGTTCATTCTTACGGCATGCTAATTTTCACAGCCTTATTACTAGGAATGGCCGGAACATCATTTGCCATCGGTGTTTCGTATGTCACAGGATTTTTCCCACCAGAAAAACAAGGTTTGGTGTTAGGTATCGTTGCTGTTGGTAATATCGGTACCGCATTTTCAGTATTTTTCCTACCACGTTTAATTAAAGTTATGAGCTTGAACGGAATCTTCTATTTATTAGTAGCATTGCTAGTATTATTCACGCTGCTGATGCTAATTTGTCCTGAATCCAAGCCAAACAAAGACTCAACCTTGGGCAAATCTTTATCCGTTGCCAAAGAAAAGGATACTTGGTTCTTAGCACTATTTTATTTCTTAACATTCGGACTATTCATGTCATGGAGTAACTTACTTCCAACATTTATGTCAGGATTATACAGTCAATCACTAGTTGACGCCGGAATTTGGGCCGCAGTATTCGCTGTTATCGGAACATTGTTACGTCCAGTTGGTGGCTATATCTCTGATAAAGTCCGTCCAATGACTTTGCTAAAATATGATTTCATCGGATTAATTGTTGTCGCAATTGTGCTAGGAATTTTCCTTCAATCACAAGGAGTATTCTCAACAATGATCGTCTTAATGGGAATTTTAGTTGGGGTCGGAAATGGTATCATTTTCAAAATGGTCCCATTCGTATCATCAGGAAATACCGGTGCAGTTACTGGATTCGTTGGTGCCATGGGTGGTCTGGGTGGATATTTCCCACCAATCGTTTTAGGAATTATCAAACAATCTACCGGTGGCTACTCAATCGGATTGTATTTAATCGCCGTAGTTGCCATAATTTGTTTAGTACTATTACAAAAAGAATATATTACCGGCGCTCACAAGATTGTAAAGTAGGAATGAGGTTTTATTATGGAAGAAACTGAAAACAAACAAAAAAATGATGAAATCATGGAAGCTCTAGAAAACGTCATCGATCCCGAATTAGGAATCGATATCGTCAACCTTGGCTTGATTTACGGTCTTGAGATTGAAGGTTCAAAGTGTACCGTTACCATGACTTTAACTACCATGGGCTGCCCATTGAGTGACATGATCAACAATGATATTCATCAGGCTGTTGAGTCGGTTGAAGGAATTGACAGCTGTGATATTAATTTGGTTTGGTATCCGATTTGGGATATGAGTAAGATGAGTAGGTTTGCAAAGATTGCTCTTGGTATTCATGGATAGAGAGTAATTTTGGATTGTGGTGGTTCACTGCCGCCCTCCGGTCAGGTTCCGCGGGGGCCGTGGTCGCTGTGAACACGATTTTGAGCTTTTCCAAGTTCGGGAAAATCTCAAAACTCGGTTTTTATGTAAGCCTGCCCTTTGGCAGGCAAACATAAACGCCACGGCTTGGGCCCCCGCGGAACCTGACCTGCGGGCTAGTACTATCGCAATCTTATTTTTTTGGTGGGTGTGGTCGTTGGACTAGTTATCTGTTTTGTCTGTAGTGTTTGAGCTTTTGTTCCACTTTAGATATGTCGTTGATGGCTTTTAACCCATTGGTATCCATTGATACTAACAAATGATTTTTTTACTTAAGAAATATTATATAGATTTAATCTGGTTCAAAGGTTGAGGTAAGACCGGAAACCAGTCGGAAGAGCTGAGAAATATTCGAAGGCAGTGAAAGTGGCGTTATGGCTTTAGCCATTACACCACCGGGCGAGTTTGGAGACTTACCGTACTTTGGTAAGGCTTCAAACCGAGTTTCGAGACCGCACTTCAGGCTCGGAACGTCCCGCACTGCCGAAGAATATTCCTCAGCTCTGCAGACGGCATCAACAAGGAGTGTAAATATGAGTGATAAGGTAATCGATTTTGAAGTGCCGATTCATTCTTTGGCCGAGGATTACCCCGACTTCGTAGATATAATGTATTCAATCGGGTTCACCAAAATAAAAGTGCCCGGAATGTTAAATACAGTTGGGAAAATTATTAATCTTAAAAAGGGTTCAAGAGCTATGGGAATCCCTTTGGATTCTATTGCTCGAGCCTTTCAGGAAAGGGGCTATGAGCTGAAAAATTATGACGAATGATACTTTGAATAGTGTACAAAGACAGAAGAAAATTGTTGAAATCCTTAACTTTCTGCATGAGGGTGGGGATTTTGACGTTGCTAAGAAGATGTTTGATGACTCTTTTTCTAGTGTTGATGTTTCGGAAATTACTTCTGCCGAGCGTGAATTGATTGCTAGCGGATTAAATCCGATGGAAATTCAAAATTTGTGTAATGTTCACGCTGCTGTTTTTAAGGGCTCGATTACTGGAAATTCCAGTACTCCAGCTTTTGAAAAACCAGGTCATCCGGTTGCTACTATGAAGCTGGAAAACATGGTTATTTCTTCTTTGATCAATGATGAGTTGTTGCCTTGCTTGAAAAAGTGGCAACAGGATGGGCAGAATGCGAAGTATCTTGAACGTATGCAGAATGCGTTGAAAGATTTGATGACCATCGACAAACACTACAGTCGCAAGGAAAATAATATTTTTCCATTAATGGACAAGTACGGCATTACTGCTCCGCCAAAAGTTATGTGGGGAGTAGATGACGAAATCCGCGGCTGGATCAAGGACGCTTATGATATGGTTACAAGCGTTCCGGTTCCGGACAAGTACAAGGTTGAAGCGGCGGTTGAGAAAGCTTGCAAGGAAGTCATGGAGATGATTTTCAAGGAAGAAGAAATCATGATTCCGATGCTCGATGAAGTTGCCACCCCTGAGGATTGGTACATGGTTGAGCAGGATGAAAATGATATTGGCTATACTTTAATTGCTGAACCACTGCCTTGGAAACCAACTGATAAAGAGATTGCCGAAGGTCAGAAAAAGGATAATTCTAAAGTTGCTAAGGAGTTGAATAAAATGGCTCAAGGATTAGCTGACTCAGAAGGATTGAAACCTGCTGACAAGAAAAATAAGAAGAAACAAATTCCAATTGTTGACGTTACGCCAAGTTTTCATGAAGAAGACGTTCCAGAAAAACATGAAGGAAAAATGTCGAAGCATGACGAAATTCGTAATCGTGCTAAGCATGTTAAAACCGGATTGGAAATGCCAAGTGACGAAGTCAACATCAGTTTCAATACTGGTAAATTGAACTTGGACGAATTGACGGCCATTTTCGAAATAATGCCAGTCGACATGACATTTGTTGACGCAAATGATCGAGTAAAATGGTTCTCAAATTCACCAGAACGTGTTTTCCCAAGAACCAAGGCTGTAATCGGTCGTGCAGTTATCAACTGTCACCCACCTAAGAGTGTGGACAAGGTTATGGCTATTTTGAAAGACTTCCACGAAGGTAAGTCTGATCAAAACGAGTTCTGGATCAATTTGCATGGCGAAACTTTTGTTTATATTCGTTATTATGCTTTGCGTGATGATGATGGTGAGTATTTGGGTTGTCTTGAGGTTTCGCAGGATGTTACTCATATTCGTAGTTTGGAAGGCGAAAAGCGTTTGCTTTAGGTTGTTTTGTTGGTGGTTCACTGCCGTCCGCAGGTCAGGTTCTTGGGGGCCGTGGTCGCTGTGAACACGAATTCGAGCTTTTCCAAGTTCGGGAAAATCTCGAATCTCGGTTTTGTCCTAACCCTGCCCGATGGCAGGCTAACGACAACGCCACGGCTCGGGCCCCCAAGAACCTGACCTGCGGACTAGGGAATCACTAACATTCTTTCTTTGGTGTGGAGTGGATGTTCACTGTTTTGTAGTGGATCTCAGTGCCTCAGATATTAAAGAAATTTTGAATAGTGGGTTTATTCCAAATTTGAATTTTCAAATTCTAAGAAAAATAAATATATAACTATTAGACTTATTTCCAAATGGGGAGTAAGTCTATTTTTTGTCCTAGAGCCAAGTTTTTGGACTTCTCTCGTGTTTTAACTAGAGTCACAACTAAGTACATTAGTCTTGTATTAAATCCCCAGAACCCTAAACAGGAGATTGTAGTATTTGAGTGAACCTCAACCAAAGACACAAAACAAAAAGATGGTTGTCCCCCTCGCACGGAGGTTGGGATTATTTTTGGCTCAATAGCTAAATTTTACTTATTCGAGTGGTTTTCTCGGATTAGTAAAAGGTCCAGCTTAGAGACTTTTCGGGCTTTGAAAAGGCTCTAAGTGGGCCAGCTATGTTCCAGCCAAAAAATAATCCCGACCGGAGTGCAGCAGTGAACATCCAAAAAAAAATCCAAAACAAAAACAATACAAACCCTTGCCTTCCACCACACTCTAAGGTATAGAATAAAAACCATAATAAAATAAAATAGGTGAAATAATATGGGGATTTTTTCTCGGTTGAGTTGGTTTTTTAAACACCGCTGGAAGCAGTACTCGTTTGGAGTTTTAGCCCTGCTCCTGGTCGCTGCTTGTAACGTAATACCACCACGAATTGTTGGTGTAGTGGTTGATGCTGTCAGTAAGAAAACTATGACCATCAACTTTTTAATGATGAATTTAGGATTATTAATTGTCGTTGCCATTCTTGGATATTTTTTGAGATTTGTTTGGCAAAAGATGATTTTCGGTAGCTCTTATGTTCTTGAGCGTGATTTGCGTGATCGTTTGTTCCGACACTTTATGAAAATGGATACTACTTTTTATCAGAAGTGGCGGACTGGTGATTTGATGGCGCACGCTACTAATGATATTGACGCTGTCCGTGAAGTTGCTGGACCTGGTGTTTTGACGCTGGCAGATTCTTTGATTACTGGACTATCGATGATTTTTGCGATGGGAATGTTCGTTGACTGGAAGCTGACACTTTATGCTATCTTGCCACTGATTTTGTTGGCTGTTATGGCTAATGTTCTAGGTAACAAGATTCACGACGCCTTCATGAAGTCACAGGCGGCTTTTTCTAGTATCAACAATAAGACGCAAGAAAGTGTTGTTGGTATCAAAGTTTTGAAGGCGCTTGGTCAAGAGAAACAGGACGAAGAAGATTTCGATACGTATGTTAATCAAAATATTAAGGCTAATAAAAAGTCTTATCGATTGGATGCAATGTTTGATCCGCTGACTTCGATTATCATGGGTATTTCTTACGTCATCACTATTATTCTTGGTGGTTTGGCGGTTATCCACTCACAAATTACCATTGGTGAACTCGTTTCGTTCATCACATACATGGCGGAATTAACTTGGCCAATGTTTGCGATTGGTAGTCTGTTCAATATTTTGGAACGTGGGTCGGCTAGTTATGACCGTATAACCGAACTTCTTGGTGAAAAATCTTCATTGGTTACACCACGGCATGAGGTGAAAACGGCTCCGAATGGGACGTTAGATTTTGAAATGAAGAAGTTCCATTATCCTGATGACAAGGCGATTGCTTTAAACAACGTCAGCTTTGAACTCAAAGAGGGTCAGACGATGGGAATTGTTGGCCCAACTGGTGGCGGAAAGTCGACTATCATTGGCTTGCTGATGCGTGACTTTGACCATTACAACGGTCAGATTACTGTTGGTGATCATGATATTCGTGACTTCAAGTTAGATGATTATCTCGATACCATCGGCTATGTTCCACAAACTAACTTTTTATTCTCAACTGATATTCGCGACAATATTCGATTCGCTAATATTGATGCTACTGACCAACAAGTTGAGGAAGCTGCGCATGTTGCCGACCTTGATGATGATATTCACGACATGCCAAAAGGGTATGACACCCAAGTTGGTGAGCTCGGAGTTTCGTTATCCGGTGGGCAAAAGCAGCGATTGGCAATTGCCCGTGCTGTTTTGAGTAATCCTGAACTGTTGATTTTGGATGATTCATTGTCAGCTGTCGACTCCAAGACTGAGCGAAATATCGAGGAGCGGATTGCTGAAAACAGATGCAATGGGACGACGATTATTGCCGCCAGTCGCCTGAGTTCCGTTGAACATGCCGACCAGATTTTAGTCGTCGACGACGGAACCATCATCGAACACGGAACGCATGAAGAGTTACTCGCAGCGCACGGTTGGTATTACGACACCTTCAACTTGCAAGCCAAGAACGCCGAACTCGAAGGGAGGTTGAATAACCGTGGATAAAAAAGAAGCAGAAACAATTAGCGACATTCAAGCTCTATCTCGTAAGCAACAACGCAATATTTTAAAAAGGTTATTCAGCTTCGCTTGGGCATTCAAGCGTCAATTTATCACAGCAATAATATTCGCGATTGTGTTGAGCATTATCAATGTAATCTTGCCAAGATTGCTGCAATACTACATGGACCACTATCTGGTGCATCAAGACACCGGAATTCAAATTATCGTCGGATTTGCGATTGTCTACTTCATCGGAACAATAATCAAAGCAATCGTCCAGTTTATTCAAAACTTTGCTTTCTCAATGGGGGCAGAGCGGACACTGGAGAAAATTCGTAGTCAATTATTCAGAAAACTACATACATTGGGAATGGATTATTTCGACAAGACACCCGCCGGATCAATTGTTTCAAGAGTTACTAACGATACCAAGACACTTTACGATTTCTGGACACTATTCTTGATGATCTTAGTAGCCGCATTCTCAATGGTTTCAGCTTTCGTGGCGATGATGTCAGTCAACGTCACATTGGCAATTGCGACCGCATTATTCGTAATCGTTTTGTACTTATTGATTTGGTTGTATCAACGATTGAGCTCAAAAATTTATCAGCGTTTACGTGAATATTTGAGTCAAATCAATACTAAATTAAACGAGTCACTGATGGGTATCAGCATCATTCAACAATTTGGTCAACAAAAACGGATGATCTCTGAATTTGAGCAAAAGAACCATCAGTACTTCACGCAACGAAACAAAATGATCAACGTGAACTCATTCTTGCTATATCCAACGATAACCTTGATGTTCACATTGGCAGAAGTAATTTCGTTAGGTGGGTTCGGACTGGAAAGTACTCACACCATCGTGGCAGCCGGTGTCATCTATGCGTTCATTTCCTACCAACAAAACTTTTTCAATCCATTGTCTAACGTTATGAATTACATGTCATACTTTCAGGACGGGATGGTCGCCGGTTATCGGATTATGAGGCTGTTCGATAATGACACGACGAGTCCTGAGCAAAATGAGGACAGTGATGCCAAGATTGAGATTGGAAAAATTGAATTCCGTCACGTTACTTTTGGTTATGTGCCAGGTGAACCAATTTTGAAGGATATTTCCTTCACGGCTGAACCTGGTCAAACTGTGGCTTTAGTCGGTCACACTGGTAGTGGTAAGAGTTCGATTATAAATATCTTGTTGAGGTTTTATGAGTTTGGCAAGGGTCAAATTTTGATTGACGACCATGATATTCGTGATTACTCAACCAGGGAACTCCGTGAAAAGCTTGGTCTGGTTATCCAAGAGCCATACTTGTTCTACGGTGATATTGCCAAAAACATTCGTATGTACGACGACAGTATTACTGATGAACAAGTTGAACAAGCCGCTAAGTTCGTTGACGCGGATGGATTTGTTGAAAAGCTACCTAATAAATATCATGCCAAGGTTATCGAACGTGGAAGCAGTTTTTCTACTGGTCAACGACAACTAATTTCGTTTGCCAGAACAATTGTACGTAATCCAAAAGTATTGATTTTGGACGAAGCAACCGCTAATATCGATCCACAAACTGAACAGAGCATTACTCGAGGATTGTCGAAGATGAGGGATGACAGAACAACCATCGCCATCGCCCACAGATTATCGACGGTCCAAGATGCTGATCAAATTCTAGTTTTGAGCCACGGACGAATTGCTGAACGCGGAACACATGATGAATTATTAAAAGCCGGTGGACTTTATTCAGAACTATATGAATTGCAGTCCATGGACTAAATTACACAAAAAATTTACAAACAGGTGAAATAAATGAAAAAAACTATTAATGAACAATATTTTGAAGGCGAACGTCCTTTATTCAAAGAACACGACGCTGCAATTACAGACACAACCTTTGGTGAAGGTGAATCGCCACTAAAAGAAGCCCGTGACATAGACTTAACTGATGTTGTATTCAAATGGAAATACCCATTGTGGTACGCAAAGAACGTTAAAGTTGAAGATTCAATCTTTGAAACAATGTCACGTTCAGGAATTTGGTATACAGATAATATCGAAATCAAAAATTCCGCACTTCAAGCACCAAAATTATTTAGACGTGCTAGCCAAATTAAACTAGAAAACGTCCACTTCGCAGATGCCGAAGAAACAATGTGGAGCTGCAAAGATATTAACTTAAAGAACGTCCAAGTAAACGGAAATTACTTTGGAATGAACAGCGAAAACATCTATGCCGACAACATCAACGTTGTAGGAAACTACGTCTTTGACGGTGCTAAAAACGTCGAAGTTCACAACTCAACCTTCGTATCAAAAGATGCCTTCTGGAACTGTGAGAACGTTACAATTTACGATTCAAAAATCAGTGGTGAATATTTAGCATGGAACACAAAGAACATCACCCTAGTAAACTGTACAATCGAAAGTGACCAAGGACTTTGTTACATCGACAATCTAAAGATGGTAAACTGCAAAGCCTTAAGAACAGATTTAGCATTCGAATATTGTTCAAACATCGATGCTGAAATCACAACAAACGTAATGAGCATTAAAAACCCAATCAGCGGAACAATCAAAGTAGCCTCAGTCAATAACATAATCTTCGACGACCCAGAGATTGATCCAGATAAAACAAATATCGAGACAAAAAAACTTGCTGCCAAATAATGGCAACAAGTTTTTTTATTGGTTTTGGATTAGAAAGGGAAGGATAAGGGAGTGCAGGAAAATTATTTAACGATAACATCAGATGCAGCAACAAATTCGTTAGTTGATACACGGTGATAAGTCTTACCGTTAATTGTAACAATACGATCAGAAGCCCAAGCAGTATTCTTAGCTAAACCACGGTTAGCAACTCTCTTATCACGTGAGTTAACCAAGTCTTTACTTGATGTATCATCCTTAGTAACAACAGTGTGTTTTTGTTCTGAATATTCATAAACATCGTCAGCAGAAACCCATTCGTTAGTAGATACACGGAAGTAAGTCTTGCCACCAATAGTCATTTCTTGATCACTGTACCAAGAAGTGTTTGTACCGATGCTACGGTTTGAACGGTGAAGTGACTTGCTGAATAATGAACCTGATTTTGTTGTTGCGTGAACTGTGATTTTACGGATTGCTTTTTTGATTGTTGGTTTTTCTGTTGGTTTTGGTGTTTTGTCTTTGTCAGGCTTTTGTGCTGATGATGAAGAGGAGCCAACTGCTCCACCTGTAGATGGAGTCGAAGGAACAGTTGGATTTGTAGAGTCAGATTTATAAACTACTTTTCCGGTGTTTTGAGGATCGATAACTTTAATGTCATATTCAGTCACGAGTGCGTTTACAACTTTTTTATTTGCAGTGAAACCTTTGATTTTTGGAACATTTATCTGAATGATTGTTCCAATGAATCCAGTAACTGATTTTTCTGAATAAACTTTACTTTTTAAATTCGTGAATAGTTCAACATCTCTTGTTAATGTTTTATTTGATCGAATTATTCTTGTAAAAAGAGTTGGTTCGTCATTTTTAAGGTTTGGTGATTCTTTGAGAATCTCAGAAGTGCTTAAAACATTAATATCTCTATTTTTATCATTAAATACCCATTTATATGGATCGTTACCAATCAATGAATCATTTACTAATGAAGTGTCTCCTAATTTGAATTGTGAGTTTACTTTTAGAGATGTCAAAAATGTGTTTTCAAACATGCCTGAAACATCTGTTGAATCAGCAATTTTCCAACTTGATAAGTCTAAGGAAACTAGTGAAGTGTTTTTAAACATTTTGCTTAGGGATTTTGCTTGTGAAATATCCAAATTGTTGATATTAACTAAATCCTCTAGGTTAATAAATTGTGAAAATAGACCTGATGCATTTTCAGGAGCTGCTATTTTTGTGTCGAAAATAATCTTAGTTATTTTTTCAGTTGATTTTTTTGATAACTTACTAAATGAATCAGACTCAAGTTTGCTACCTGAGATATGTAATTCATTAGTTTTTGTTACATACCAATTGTAAGTTGGTTGGGAAGTCTGCTCAACATGCGAGTTGTCAATTTGAACGTTGATGTGGTGGTGTCCTGCTTGATCTGTGGAGTCAGTAGAGTCAATATGAATTTGATGATCCTTGTTGTAATCTGGTGGTGTTGGTTCTGGATCCTTATCGTGTGTATCGGTTCCGTCAAAATCACCTGGCTTACCAACTTGAACATTAGTAGTATTATTTGGAAGAGTAGTGGCATTGGCAACTGCAGGGCTGATTTCTGATAAAATCATTCCACATGTTAGTGTTAATCCTGCGATTGCTGCGATTTTTGTTGTCTTTGAAGCCATCTTCTTTGGATCGTTATTACGTGTTCTTTTGTTTTTGTTCATAATTTGGTCCTTTTCTGTTTAGAATATGGTTTTATTTTTGGTATTGCACGAAAAAGCATATCATGATGGTTATCAAAATGTGAAATTTAAATTGTAATTATCTGAGATTTATATTTAATAAATACGATTATATTGATTACAATTGTTATTAATTACAAGCGGTTTCATGTGTTGATAATATTGAATAGTTAAAACTATCTTGGTGAGTGGTGCCTAAACCATGAATTCAAAACAAGAATCATTTTTTGTCTGAATAATGAACTATTAGTTTTGAACACAAAATTCTGTATGTGATTTTATAAATGAAACTTTTTCAAAATTCCTTATTTTTAGTATTAATTTAACTTAAAAAATACAAAAATATACACAAAAAAGCATCTTACCAATGGGAGGTTGGCAAGATGCTTTAATTTTTAGTTTCTTATTTAATGGTTACATCATCATCTGCGACGAATTCGTCGGTTGAAACTCGGTGATAAAGTTTCCCATTAAGTGTGATTGTTCGGTCGGATCTCCATGCGGAATTCTTTGATAGTGAACGGTTAACAATTGTTTTACCTAATGAGTTGACGAGTTGCTTAGGTGTGCCACCTTTAGTCGTGATGGTTACTAGATGTTCTGCGTATTCGTAAACATCATTGGCACGAACCCATTCATTAGTTGAAACTCGGAAGTATTTAATACCATCCTTCGTCATTTCCTTGTCACTGAACCAAGGTGTGTTTGGAGATAGACTACGATTCTTAATAAGTTTTAGAGCTGAATTGTAAAGCTTAATAGCCGTTTTTCTGACGTGTGTGGATATCTTTCTAATAGCTTTCACAATTGTTGTTACAGGCTTAAATTCGTGATGTGTATTGAAGTGGAAATCAGGGAAGTCTGGTAAGTTTAACCAGTTGTGATTTGAGTTATCAGTTGTAGTTGATCCAGTTGAGGTTGAACTTGAACCTGAATTGTTGTTACCCTGATTGCCTGTATCTGGTTGTTCTGGTACAGGGATGCTCTCATATGATAATTTGTCGTGAACATCAACAGCAGCTGGAATTCCAGTTTTGTTTGTTGGTATTTCAATTTCCCCTTTGGGTTGATAATACCCATCGACATGTGGTTTATCGACTGTGATTGTATTTCCGGGAACAAATGTGTAGCTTAATCCTGTTGTAAAAGGTTTAGAATTCCCGTCGAACGCAGCTATTAAATCAAGTTTATGTGATTCGTAAACTCCTTTTTTCAAATTTAGTGTTGTTCCTGTGGTTGAATCCAAATTACCATCTGCGACAATCGTAGAATAAGCATCATTGCCTCCTTTTTGTGCGTCGTCTAATAACCATGTGTGTCCCTCGGTGGGAGTCAATCCTGTTTTACTTAGTTTTACATTTTTGGGCAAAGTTAATCTGGTTAGTGCTGTTTTTAAAAACATGCCGTCTGCAGTAGGTTGATTAACAGGAAGAGTCCAGGAAGATAAATCTAGATCTTTAATTCCTGAATTTTCAAACATTCCTTGGACAGATGTTACCTTATTGAGATTCCAAGCTACTTTATTAGCTACCGGGTTAGTTTGTTCTTTTTCTTTGTCATTCGTTGTGATTGGAGCAGGGGCGAAAATAATATTTGTCAATTCTGGGGTGTCTTTGAACATGTTTGCAGTTGAAGTCACATTGGAAGTATCAAGGTTTGAGAGGTCAATACTTTCTAAAGCAGTACCAGCAAACATATTACTCATATCAGTGGCTTTTGAAGTATCCAAGTACTGAAGGCCGTCAATAACCTTTAGATGTGTAAATCCAGAAAATAAGTTGGCTAAATCAGTTCCAGATACTGTTATTTTCTCTGGTCCTTTAATGTGAATTTCCTCAACTGTTTGACCGTTACCCTTACTAAAATTAATTATTGATTGTGAGTTAAAGTTTTTAGCTGTTATATCGGTTTTGTTGCCTTTGTTAATCAAGACTTTTGCTTCAGGTGTATACACTAATTCATTTTTAGGAGTCAGCGCTTTATTTGATCCATCATCCGTTAGTGTTATCGTCTGCTGATTAGCTACAAAATCGGGCTTGTCGGGTACCTTGATTTCAAATGAATCTCCAATTTTTCTGAATATTGATTTAACAGCAATAGTATCAGACTTTCCGTCTTTAACAATATTCACAGTGATGTCATTGTTTTTGAATTCACCTGGAACGAGTTGGTACTCGTCAAAGTTATCAGAATTGTCAGTTTGAGTGGGTACAATATTAATAAGAGTATCTGATCCTAGAATCTTATTATTTTCCGGTTTATTATCTTTGCCCTCAAACCATGTTGATTTTTCAGAATCAGTTGACTCCCCGGTGGGCAAATTGACATTGGATAATTTTGTTCCTTTCTTTAATTTCAAATCATTGATGGATGAATTTTGAAACATGTTATCGGTGGTTACATTTTCGTTGAATAACCAATCTTGTATATCCAAAGATTTTACTTTTGTATTTTTAAACATTCTATCCATATGTTGTACATTTGAAACATCTAATTTGTTTAGTCCGGTGATTTTCTCTAATTTGTTATATGAACTGAATAAATCTGTCAGATCATTGGAGATATCTGAAAGTTTTATTTCAGGGTCAATACTGATAGTGTGGACGTCTGTGGATTGAGAAAATTTCTTGATATTATCAACATTAAAATTATCAGGGGTCAGACTTAGATTGCCGTTAACAACAACTAAATCATTTGAGTTGTTTGAATCCTTTGTATAAATTGGCGAAGTTAAGCTTATTTCACTATCCAAATTACTCCCGACATTAAGAACTGTGTTGAGATTATCCATAGCGTGATATCCCTTAATTTTTGGTGCTGGGACAGTGATTGACTGATTAGGACTAACGGTATACATGTCTTGCGTTGATGCCTGTACAGAATCATTTCTACCCTTTACTTTTATTAAAACGTTCAGTGCTCTAGTGTGGAATTCTCCAGGCACTCTATAGAAGGTTGTGGCTGTTTCTTTACTTTTGAGAAGTGTATTCTCTAGAGCTAGTTTTCCTTGGTAGTTTTGTGTTCCGGGAATTGCATCTTGGATGAAGGAAATCTTTTTCCCGTCCAAGATGTCTGGCAAACCAGTTCTGGTTAATTCGCCGTTTAACAAATTCTTATTTCCAGGTAGGGTAAGTTTTTCCAGTGCATTATCAGCAAGGAATAAATTTACATTTGTGTTCGAGTTTTCTTTAAATTTCCAATTTTCCAAGTTTAGCTCTTTAATTGAAGTACCTTCGAACATTTGTTGAAAGGTTATTACATTTCTTACGTCAAAATGAGAAACATCAAGGTTTTCCAAAGATACATCACCTTGGAACATGTAATCCATATTTGTAACGTTAGAAGTATCAAGATCAGATAGTCCTTCAATTTTTGTTAAATTAGTATATCCATGAAACAATCTTGACAGATTTTCACTAAGTTTAATGTCTTTATCCATTACGATTGTCTGGACCTTGCTTTTTTGACTAGCATCCAGTTGGTTTTTACTAAATTCCTTGAAGTTGCTGGATGTCACATGTAGTGTTCCGTCGGATAGGACTATTAATTTATCTTTTGAGATGCAGCTAACCGGTTGATCAGTCACTGGATTAGATGTTAAATCATTAAATGTTAAATTAACATTATTGGGTGTAAAAATATAGTTAACATCTAGTTTTGATAGATCAAAACTCTTTTTAGTGTCTCCACTTTGTCTTAAAATTCTTCCAAGTGAAATGGATGAATTTCCTTGACCATCTTTAGTCACATTCAAAGTTACAGGAGAATTAGCATATTTTCCGCTTTTCATTTGGAAATATGTTTTGTCACTGGCAGACTTTGCAGGAGTTAGTGAAGTAAGATCGGTGTCGCTAATGATATCAGCATTAGTAAAATCATCAGTTGTATTCATTTCTTTGTTATATTTGAACCAGGTTGATTTATCTGAGGATGGAAGACTCAATTTCGAAAGTGGCTGGGTTGAAGACACTACTAACTTAACAAGCCCGGTATTTGAAAACATATTATTTGCTGATTCAAGTTTACTTAAGTCCCAGGAAGACATGTCTAAAGAACTTATTTTAGTTCCAGCAAACAGGTTATCCATGTTAGTAATGTTTGAGGTCTTTACATTAAGTACGTCAGAACTTCCGTTAAAATCGATGAGATTATTAAATCCACTGAATAAACGGCTTATATTTCCAGTCAATTCGATATCATTATCAAAAATGAGGTGTTTTACTTCTGACTTTTCTTTAAAGCTCGTGACATTTTCTTTTGAATAGTTTTCTGGTGTGATGCGCAATGTGTCACCATTAGTCAATTTAAGAGGGTTTGCAGGTTCAACAGGTTGATTATTCAACTGGTAGAGGTCTGTCCTGTCAATTGAAACAGATTTGCCAGTTGTGTAGTCATTAGGAATATTAATTTTTGTGCTTTCAGAAGTACGTGAATATTTTGGATCGGGACTTTCTGGGAGCATTATGGTGTTTGGCACTCCATTTTTAACCAAAATATTATAGACTGTGATATTTAATGGCGAATCGCTTCCGTCGACAGAAATAGCTAATTTTAAATCCGTTTTCCAATAATTTCCAGGAAATTTGTTAATGGTAATTGAATTTGATGGCATTGAGAAGTTGTCATCGATTTTTTGACCGTATGCTGGCATGTCTGGATGTTTTGAATCCATCTTAATCCAAGTGTCTCCAGCGGCTGTAGTTTTTGAAATTGAATCCTTTAGGTTGGTGTTACCAGGAAGTGTTATTTTTTCAAGAGTGGGTATAGCCAATAAACTATCAATTGTCTTATCGGATATGTTCAGATTAGAAAAATCAAGTTCCTTAATTTGGGTTTTATTAAAGGCATTGTTAAGGGTGGTCAATGCACGGATATCTAATTTGTCGATGCCATTGACTGTCGTTAGTTTTTTAAATCTGTTGAAAAGTGTTGCCATTGCTTGATCATCTGAAACTTGGTAATCGGAATCTCCAGAAAAGGTAATTGTCTCAATGTTGTCGAATGAATGATCTGTAGAGGTATCTATATTTTTGAAATCGTTAAATTGATCAGCACTAGTTATTGATAATGTTGTCCCGTCAGGTTTTAAATCGTTGGTATCTGGAGTTTCAGGGGTGGCAGGTGTTTCCGGAGTGGGACCTTTTTCTCCACTGGGAGCGGGGACAGTGCTTGTTGGCTTCTGTGTATGTGTAACTGGGGTACCCTCAGCTGCACTAACTCTCTGTTCCCCAAAAACAACGGGGCTAATCTCAGACAAGATCATTCCACATGTCATGGTTAATCCGGCGATTGCGGCGATTTTTGTTGTGCGGTGGGCCATTTTCTGATGATGCATATTACTTGAACTCTTTTTTGAAGTCATAATATCATCCTTTATCATTTATTTTTTCACAGAAATCTTATCATTTGTTAAGACAAAACTTATAATTTAAATAGTTGTATTTTGTGATTTTTAGATAATGATTATTTTCATATGATTTCAAAAATAAGTTAAAATAAAAGCGCTAACATTCACTTTTGGTGGGATGTTAGCGCTGGTTACTTTCGCATTATTTGGTTCGTTTATTTATCTAGTGATTCACTATAATTTGAAATTCCATTCACATTATACCGACTTGGCTACGTGAAATATAAATCAAACTTTTTTTCGAAATTCTTATTATTGTTTGAATTTTGTTAATGAACTATAATTATAGACATAAATAAAAACTTGCTAACCGATGTGGTCAGCAAGTTTTTTATTCGTAATTAGATTGTTGTGGTAAATTCTCGATCTGGTTCATGTGTTATTCGACTTCTGAAGTCACGTCTGCAGATTTCAATTGCCCATGCCCATACCATGTGGCCTAGTGCTTCGGAGAAGTGTTCTTCGAATGGTTGGTTCCAAACTGCTGGAACTGTGCCCATTAGTGGCATGATTAGTAGATGGAACAATACCCAGATTACTAGTCCGTAAATGGTACCTTGGCCTAGTTTAACTTGTGGGAAATACTCTGCGAGTACACAATAAATGATGGCGAAAGTAATTGAGAATCCAAAGTGCATGATGAAACTTACCCA
The DNA here is from genome assembly GCF_001050475.1 of Companilactobacillus ginsenosidimutans. Taxonomy (NCBI): domain Bacteria; kingdom Bacillati; phylum Bacillota; class Bacilli; order Lactobacillales; family Lactobacillaceae; genus Companilactobacillus; species Companilactobacillus ginsenosidimutans. Next base: position 2,007,775 of record NZ_CP012034.1, read on the forward strand.
AGGCATTTGTTGGCCTGAATATGTGTAAGTTAAATGTGTGATTGCCTTTGGAATACCGAATTGTTGTAACAATTCTTGTGGTGGATTTGTTAAGTTTCTGGCGATTGTTCTTGGTGGAAGTAAAACTTCCCAACCTAATTTAACAATCCCTGAAATAATACCACCAATAATACCTGCAAAGACTGCTGCCCAAACTCGGGCTGGTCTTTTAGTAGTAATTTTCATGATGATGCCCCCTAATTTTGTAACAGTTCATTTATAATCTTTTTTATTAGTGTATACAATAATTATTGGGAAAAATTAATATAGTTTAGAAAAATTTATGGTTAGTTAAAGTTAACTTTTTGTGAAAGAGGAGATTGTATGAAAGCTGTTGTAATTAATGAATATGGAGATCGTAACGAGTTACATATGACCAATTTGGCGATTCCTGAAATCGCTGACGACGAGGTATTAGTTGAGGTTAAAGCTACTTCAGTTAATCCTATCGATTGGAAGTTGCGCGAAGGATATCTTGCTGAAGCAATTCCATTGAAGTTTCCAATTGTTCTTGGTTGGGATGTTGCGGGTAAAATCACTCGTACCGGTTCAGCAGTCAAAGATTTCCACGCTGGTGACAAAATTTTGGCTCGTCCAGATTTGACCGACCGTGGAACTTACGCTGAATATACTGCTGTCAAAGAAGACAAGCTCGCCTTGCTTCCTGAAAATGTTTCTTATGAGGATGCTGCAGCCTTGCCACTTGCTGGTTTGACTGCTTGGCAATGTATTTACGACTATCTTAAGGTTCAACCTGGTCAAACTGTTTTAGTTCAAGGTGGAGCCGGTGGTGTTGGTTTGTTTGCTATTCAAATCTTGAAACACATTGGCGCCAAGGTTATCACGACTGCTAGTCCAGCCAATTTTGATCTGTTAAAAGACTTAGGTGCTGATCAGATAATTGATTACCACACTGAGGACTTTAGCCAGGTATTAAGCAATATTGACGCCGTTTTCGACACTATTGGTGGAGACATTTTGTCAAAAAGTTATGGCATCATTAAGCCTGAGGGTAGTCTGGTTACGACTGCTGGTGCGGCTGACGAGGATTTGGCTAAAGCTAATCACATCAACGCTTCTGGCATGTGGCTTCACCCTAATGGCAAGCAATTGACTGAGTTGGTTGATTTGGTGAGTCGCGGGGTCGTCAAGGTGGTCACGGACAGTGTACATCCATTTACTGAGGATGGTGTTAAAGACGCCCAGGCTGTCAGTGAAGGCATGCATGCTAAGGGTAAAATTGTTATTTCTATGCAAAAAAGTTAGAATGTGAGAAATTATTTTCGGTGGTTCTGACGGATATTATGTTTTGTATAAGAAAATATTCGTTATCCTTTATGAAATATTTATTCGTACTAACATGAAATTATTAATATAGTTTTATGAAGAGGATAAATATGAAAAATACTAAATCGAATGTTTTGAAAGGTTTAATTTTTTCAGGAGTAGTGCTTGGAACTATTGGACTTCAATCAACTATCGTCAATGCTGCAACTGACGCTGGTATTGAAGCTGCGACAACTACTACTGAGAAGGCAACAACTAAAATTACCAATCCTATTATCTTTACAAGTGGTGGAGCTGAAATTGGTAACGGAACTATGCTCCAAGGCGACAAGGTGGGTCAATCTGTTGATATCACTAAGTTGATTCCAGCTGGTTATCAAGTTGCCAGTGGTAGCAATGTTTTGTCATTGAAGGACAATGGTACAAGTCAAACTGTTCAATTGACTAAGGCTGGCGACGTGACTGCGACTGTCCACTACGTTTACAATAGTGGTGTTATTGGTACAGAAACTTTGACTGGCCTAGCTGGTAGTTCAGTTGATGTTAAGAGTGTTCCTGCTGGTTATTATCTAGCTAACAAGAACCAGGGTACTGTAATTCTTGGATCTGGATCATCTGACGTCTATCTTGATGTAAATAAAGATATCAGTAATACGATTTCATTTGTAAAAGATGATACAGCCAAAACTCAAGTCGGCACTGGTATCGTTTATGGCGAAAAAGCTGGCGACAAGGTCACTGTTGATGCTAAGCAACTTCCTGAAGGCTATTCATTTAAGAATTCTGCCGATGCAACATTCACCATGCAACCAGACGGTACTCAAAAACAAATCACAGTCGTTAAACAATCAACAACTGAAGATTCAAAAGGTACAGTCGCAACTTTGGACAAGGTAACTCCACTTTACACAGTTGATGGCAAGAAAGTCGATGGCCGTGCATTAGGTGCATCAAGCGATTGGGCTACTGATAAAAAGCTTACACTCAATGGAGAAGCATACTATCGTGTGTCAACATCCGAGTGGGTTAAAGCATCAGACGTGTACGTATACACATCAAATCCTGATACAGTAACAACAAAAGCTGCTGGAATCGCACCATTGTACGATTTCAATGGTAAAAAATTAACAACTAGAGCCGTAGCCGCAAGTTCTGCTTGGTACACCGACAGAACAATCACAATCAACGGTCAAAAGTATTACCGTGTTTCAACAACAGAGTTCTTATCTGCTGCTGATATTAAATAAATAGATAAAGTTTGAGCCTCACTGAGATCAGTGAGGCTTTTTTTGTGGAAATATTTAAATAGAAATATTCAAAACAACAAAATTTGAATGAAAACGCGTCCCCAATAGATAATCTAAAAGTAATCCTATATATTAGAATTAAGTTATAAAATATATTCGATAATAGGAAATTAGGGGATTAGCAATGAAGAAAAGAAATATGGTTGTAGGTGCTTTAGTGTGTGGAATGTTGTTGAGCAGTATCTCGGAACCAGTAATTGTGGGTGCCGAAATGTTACAAGGAGTTGCGCGGGACGAAGACCAAATTAAGAATTCTGTATACATGCGTTTTTATTTTTACGACAATGATGAGAGAATTGGTTCTCAATCTATTTTTGGTAATGAAGGCGATACATATGAGCTGTCAAAAATTAAATTGCCAAATGGATACAAATTGGACACTGATAATCCAAAAGATGTTAAGTTAACTGATAATGAATCTGAACCGTTTAAAATCAAGGTTGTTAAAGTTAAAAGAATTGTCACTCTCAGATACGTTGATGTGACAAATGGAGCTGAAAAAGCAGTTGCTGATGTCAAACTCTCGGTGCCGATATTGGACAGGTCAATTTCAGAAAAAAATATTATGGAACGCTTGCCAAAAGGATTTATCCTTACTGAAGAGTCTGATAAGCCCATCAACATACGAGATACTAATGAAAAAACATATACAATTAAAGTCAAAAGAGTGGAGAATGATTTATATACAAATACCATTCAGTTTCGCGATTATGATACACAAAAATCTGTAGGGAAACCGTTTTTGATTTCCGGCAAATTGAATCGTCCAAAGATTTTAGACATTAGTAATCTTCCAACTGGATACTTTTTTCAATATTCTAATTTGGGTAATTATTCAAGTGTTATAACGATTACTTCCTCTGAAAAAACGAGATATGTCGATGTAAGGCGAGATCAAGAAGATTCACGTGTTAGAAATTTTGTCCATTTTATTGATAAATCTGGGAAACTGTTAGAAACAAAAATATTAACTGAAAATGAAGGTAAGACGGTTGACTTGGGAAAACTATTTCCAGTCTATGACTTTGGAGATGATTACCAATATAAAATATCAAAAGATGGAACGGAAGCAACTATTAAAAATGTAAAGCGAGAATACGTCGAGCAAAAAATTAAATTTGTTGACGAACACGGACACCTGTCGGGTCGTACGTCACTCATTATGAAAATTGGTCATACATTTGAAGCACAGCAAGGTTTAGCTCCTGCTGGATATAAAATAAAAAACACTTCTGATACCTTTACAGCCCAAAGTAGCCCTTCTGAAGTTGTTATTGTAGTGATTCCGAATACCGTTTTTAACATGTTCAAAATTGTTGATTATGATAATGAAGAAGATGTATTAATGAATGAAGTACTTATTAAGGGATTGTTTGGACATACGCCTGTATTCCCGCCTGATCTAATTCCTGGATATAAATTAAGTAGCCGTAACTATACGCAAATGAATTACTCAAGTAAAATTGAAACAATTAGTTTCATGAAGGTAGTAAAGAACACAATTAGATTTATTGACAATGGCTCGGGTAAAGTAATTGATGAGAAGGTAGTCAAAGGTGTAAGGGATGAATCGTATTCAGTAGAAATTCCTTTAGGGTATAAGTTAAATAGTGGTGAGAAAAAAATTGAGGGAACAATTAATGATCCGAGATGGGGAACAAAAACGATATTCGTTTATAAAAAGAACAATTCTGATGGTATTAATAGTGGAACACATGTGGGGAATAATTCTAACTCTCATGTAACCAAACCAGATGTTAGTCAAAGCCAAAATGAAACAGATGGGAAACCATCTCCAAATTCTCAAATTGATAAAACTGCAAATGGTGAAGCTCCAAACATTAATGAGGTGTTTAGTAATGAGCAAAAATATTTAGGTGTAATTTCAACTCATTCAGGATCTAGATTAATTCCGTTGTTTAGTATGAAGGGCAAACAATCAAATCGAAGCTTATCTGCAAACACGGACTGGAAGATTGATAGGAAGGCAACCATCAATGGAGAAACATTCTATCGAGTATCTACTAACGAATGGGTGAAAGCTGCTCATGTGTTTGAGTACAGTGTTATTAATCAAAATATAACTACAAAAGCAGGTAAGACTGCAGAACTGTATAACAGCAAATTCAAACTTTCTAATAGAAGTCTTGCTGGTGATACTAGTTGGCATACTGATAAATCTCGTGTTGTTGATGGTAAAACTTATTATCGGGTTTCAACAGATGAGTGGGTTGCTGCAACTGATATTAATAAATAGATAATTTCAATTGATCCTCATCAGAAATGATGGGGATTTTTTTGTGCCGTTTATATTTTCCATTTATATACAAATGAAGCTTGCTAACAAATTTGGTATAGGTGGTTATAAATCTCGAATTTCTATTGAATTGGTCTACCTCTGACTAGTATATTTTGAAATATATTTGAAAAAGGTTAAGAGAGATTAAGGGGAATTGATTTATGAAACGTAGTTTTTTAGTGGGTACTATTTTGAGTACTTTGATGCTTGGATCAGTTATTGCACCGAGTGCTGTTAGTGCTGCCGAGTTAATGAGTGAAGAGTCTGAAAAGAAGAAGAAAGTTAAGATTAAGTTTTCTACCGATTATGGTTCACCTAGTAGCATTGAGGTTGATGTTAAGCGTGGTGGAAAGATTGATATTTCAAAGAAGATTCCTAAGGGATATATCCTTGCTGAAGGAGAATCTGCACATATTAAATTAGATAAAGATGACACAGATGTGACGGTTAAACTTGTTGCAACTACACGTTGGGATACGATTCAATTCATGGGTTGGCGTGGAGTTATGACTAGAGCTATTGAGAAGCATACGGGTGAGAAGATAACTATCAAGGATTATCAGAAATTCGTGCCGGATGGATATGAAATTGATACGACACGCAATACTAATTTTGTTTCTGGAAACGACGTTTGGGGACAAACTTTTCATGTTTATTTGAACAAAGTTGCAGAAAAAGTTACCGTGAAAAATACTGTTAAATTTGTGTCAGATTCTGAAGAGATATCGTCGATTTCAATGAGTGGTATAGTCCATAGTTTTGTGAATATTGCTGACAAAATTCCAGCTGGATACAGTCTTGCTAAAGACCAATCCGGATTAGTTAAGTTGGGGAAAGATAATTCTACAACTATCGTGAAGCTGACAGCTGATTCACATTATGATTCTATACAATTTTTCGGCACAGCGAACTTCAGTAGTATCAAAATGAAGACTGGCGAAAAAATTACTTTTGAGAAGTACAAACACTTAATTCCTAAGGGTTACAAGGTTGATATGACGAAACCTCACGAATTTGTTTCGGGTACGTTTGGTCAAAACTTTATTATTTATTTAACGAAACTTCCTGCGGTTACTTGCACGGTTAACTGTGTTGATAAGCACGGTAACGTTGTTGATACTCAGACTGTCACTGGATACGAGGGTGAAAAAGTTAAGGTTAAGGAGTCGGACAAGTTCAAGATTAAGGGCGACCGAATCGTGACTATTAATCCAAGTGCGGCTTCAGTTAGTATTCAAGTTGAGTCAACTCAAGTTGAAAAGGAAATCCGTTTTGTTGACGAAGACGGCGTAAAAGTTGCTGAATACAAAGGTAAATTCGATATTCGTGGTCAAATTAAGATTGATCCAAGTAAGATTCCATCCGGATATGAGGTTAAGTTGGGATACTTGAGTGTTACGGATGATGGGAAGAAAATTATCATTATCAAAGTGTTCAAGACTCACAAGAATACTGTTCAATTTGTGACACCACATGGGGAAGTCGTTGGCACGACTGATATTAAAGGACAGAGTGGCAGTGAAGTCATCGTTAATCCGCCTAAAGGTTATGAGTTTCTAGATAGCTCATTCAAGATTTTCAATGTTTACAAAGGTACTCTTGTTCAAAAAGTTATTGTCATGAATACTGCTGAATTAGACAAAACTGAAATTGTCAGTAATCCTGTTGAACCTGTGCAAACTTCAGATAAGAATATAATTTCCAGTGGAATTGTTGAGAAACCTGTTCAAACGCCAGTTACACCGGAACTTCCTTCAGTATTGCCAGATAAAGATAATGACGGTTCAAATGAAAATAACTTGGTTGAAGTTCCAAATCTAACACCAATGCCAGAGCCAATTCCTGTTCCGGTCGAGCCAGTGCCCGAACCAGCTGCCCCAAATCCTGAACCAGAACCAGAGCCAATTCCAGATCCAGAACCAACTCCAGAACCAGAGCCTACACCAGACCCTGAACCAACACCGGATCCAGAACCTGTTCCAGATCCTGATCCTGTTCCTAGTCCAGAACCAACACCGGAACCAGAACCAGCGCCAGACCCAGAACCAAATCCAGATCCTGAACCAGCACCAAATCCAGAACCAACGCCAGATCCAGAACCAACTCCTGATCCGGAACCTATTCCGGATCCAGAGCCCACACCGGACCCGGACCCAGAACCTGTTCCTGACCCTGAGCCTGTCCCAGAGCCGGAACCAGCACCAGATCCAGAACCTTCAGCTCCAATTCCGGACCCAGAACCAACACCGACGCCAGCTCCAAACCCAGAACCAACACCAGAACCAACACCAAACCCAGGACCAAACATCCAAGACATCACCGGAAAAGTAACAATCCACGGTGACCGCACACATACTCAACTGGTTAACACCAAAGGTGAGTCGATTGAATACAACTTGCTTCCTCAGACTGACTGGTTGATTGATAAGGTTGCTACTATCAATGGTGAAAAATATTATCGTGTTTCAACTGATGGTTGGGTTAAGGCTGATCATAGTCTTGTCTTTGAATATACGACAGGGGTGGTTACTACTCGTCCTGGAAAGGTTGCGCGCCTTGTTGATAGTCAGGGTAATGTCAGTGTTCGTAATTTGGCCGGTGATTCTGCTTGGAAGACTGATAAGACGGCAACTATTAATGGTAAAATTCACTATCGCGTATCTACTAACGAGTGGGTTTGTATTGACGATTTAATCTAAATTTTCAAGCGTTTTTATAGCTTAATCTAGCTTGATTTCGTATATTATTAGTAATTAAGTTTTTTCGAAAAATATTGAATTATTCGGTCTGTTTTTGGTTCGAGGCGTTAAAATGAAAGATGAATTGAACAAAAAACGTAATTTAATTACGATGAAATTGAACTTCGAAATTGGCGATAAAGTTGTGTCTTCAAGCTTGATAACTGGCGAGGAAGGTTTAATTGTCGACATCCGCAGTCAGGTTCCTGAGGGTTATCAGTTGATTGAGACGGAACAGTCGTGTTTTGTCATCAATTCAACTATGTCTGAAGGGGTGTATATCAAAATGGTAGAACTTAAAGATAAAAAGCCTGATTCAACTCGTCCGGAAAATAATTTGGTCAAAAACACAATTCACTTTCTCACTAATACCGACAAAGAAGTCAGTCGTACCACGGTTCAAGGTGCTGACAAGTCGAAGGTTAAAGTTATGCCACCGAGAGGGTACAAATTTGCGTCACCAATGTGGAATTTTGTCGTTATTTCATCGACCAATGTTAATCAGAAAATGTATGTGAAGTCTAATGGATCAACAATTACTAGACCTTCCGCAAAGCCAGTTGAAGAACTGATGGTTTTCCAAGATACTTGGCAATATTCGGGCTATTTCACAACTTTCTCCACTAACACTCAAATTCCGGTTATAAATAATTCTGGTAAAACTATTTATTATTTAACCAATAACTACGATTTCCACGTACGACAAATGGCTAATCATGCTGGACAAACATTTTGCCAAATAGCTGATTCGGCTTGGGTTAACATCACTGACATGTACGAGTATCAGCCAATTTATACGCAGATTACGATCAAGCAAGATGTATACGCAAGACTACATGATTTTCGAGGCAACGTTGTTGCACGGAGACAATTAACTCCCGGAACCACTTGGTACACTGACAGAAAAATGAATATTGGAAGTTCGACATATTATCGTGTCACCACCACAACTTGGGTGGATGGTAAAGATGTTGTGACTTCTAGAACCTAAAAAAGAAATAGCTATGCTATTTCTTTTTTGTTTTCTGTATAATTTGGTTATTAATATGAGGGAGTACAAAATATGATTGATCCTAATTTTTTTACAAATTACCACGACAGTGAACATATGTTACAAGTTCAGAATGCAATAAATCTTTGGGATGAAACAATGAGCGATGAGGCCAGAAGAATTATTGAAAAAAAGGCTGCTGACGTTGAAGTAATAGTATGGAAGGGTGCAGTTTTTGCAGAGCCGGCACCCATCGGAATGTTTAAGGCTGAGAGGCATGGATTATTACTAATCAATAACGTATATATTCTTTCATTTACGTCTAACCCTCCAACTGAAAACTCTGGGTGGAATCTTTTAATGTTAACCAATGCTAATGTATCATTAAAAAATGATGGTGTTGAGATTCTGGATGCTTCAGATTATGTGCAATATGGCATAAAGATAGAAGGCAATGGCATAACACCCAATGATTTATACAATAATATCAAAAGTATTATTAATGAACGTAAGAAATTAGTTGTTGAGAACTATGAGGCTAAGAAAGAATACAGAGAGAAAAAAATTCAGAATTCAAATATCCCGCCTGAATTTTCATTCAAAAAAACACCGTATATCATCAGTGCAAATCCAATTCCAAATGGTTTTACCTATGAAAGACCAGTTATGCTTTCTTATACGAAAAGAATGGGACTATCCAACTATGCTAATCCGAGTTCAGGATACCAAGTTGCTTTTCAAGCATGTATAAATGGTATCAAGGAATCGATTGACAATCGTGAATATGATGCTCTTTTCAATTTAAAAGTCATTTCGAATTCAGTTGAAGGTGATTATGATGTGGTAGTATACGGGGATGCCGTTAAGGTTTATTAATTCAATTAAAAAAGAGCACCACTTCAACTAAGAAGTGGTGCTCTTATTAATTTCTAAAAGAATGTTGTCCAAACTTTAACTGCACAAATGGCACCGACGATTGGTGCTACGACTGGAACCCAGCTGTATTCCCATTGTGATGAACCTTTGTGTTGTAGTGGAAGGATTGCGTGTAGAATTCTTGGTCCCAAGTCACGAGCGGGATTAAGTGCTGGTCCAGTTGCTCCACCAAGTGAAATAACTAAGGCCATAACTAGAAATCCTAGTCCGATGAAGTCGGCACGTGAATCAACTTTGTCACTTGTAAGTGCCACAGCACCAAGGACAAGGACGAATGTTCCGAGGAATTCGTTGATGAATCCATTTAATTTACTATGTGCATTATCAATTGTTGAGAATGTTCCCAAAATTGAATCAGCGTTGGTTGTGTGATCATAGTATGGTTTGTATGCTGCCACGATCAAAGCTTGACCAAAAATTGCGCCCAAGAATTGAGCTGCTAAATATGGTAAAACTTCTGACCAAGGGAATAATCCGTTAGTGGCCATTCCTAGTGTCATAGCAGGGTTGAATGCACCGCCAGAAATACCAGCGAACATCATTACGGGGATCATAACACCGATACCATAACCAAAACCTATAAGAATCCACCCCCCGTGGAAACCCTTTGTACCCTTTAGCTCAACGTTTGCAACAGATCCGTTACCCAGCGCCACCATCAAGGCAGTACCGATAAACTCGGCAACGCAGCGAATAAATAGTGTGTAGTGCATAATTTCTGTACCCCATAAATATATATTTGCCCAGTCGAATCTTTGCTTAGCTTGGCTTAATTAGTCTTCTAAGGTCTCAATCAGACCGCAACTCTAATGATTATAGCACATGACACAGTCAATCCTGGCAGGTTGTGAAATTTTTTTTATGAATTCTTTGATAGTTTTGTAGCTGAATTCAACATAATACCAGCAATTACCAAAAATACTAACAGCAAAATGAACGAATTTTGTGAACCAATTGCCGTTCTCGCCGCATAACTTTTTGGCATGCTAGCACTCTGAGCAAGCGCCATAATAGTAGACACAATCGAAGTTCCTACCGCGCCGGCAAATTGTTGTACAGTATTGAATAAGCCATTGCCGTCAGCACTTTTTTCTTGCGGTAACTGTTTTAGACCGTTGGTCATAGTATTACCCATCACCAATCCCATTCCGAGCATGAATAATAGATAGAAGGTAAGAATCAATCCATTTGAAAGCTGGCGTCCAAATCCGACATAGAGCACCATCGCGATTATTTCGATGATGATTCCAATAAGAATAGGTTTTCGTGCACCAAATTTGTCTAGAATAGCGCCTCCAAGTGGAGCAAATGCTGCACCTAAAAGTGCTCCAGGAAGGACAAGTAAACCGGCAACCAAGGCGGTTTTCATATTAACAAGTTGAACATAATTTGGAAGTACAAAAGACATTCCAAGTGCACCTAATTGGACAAGGAAAAATGCTCCAAGATGTTCAGAATATTTGTGGTTTTTCAAAATCTTTAAATCAATCAATGGACTGTTGCTATGTGTTGATTTATAGATAAATAAAATTAAGGCGATTACCCCAACAACTAGTGGAATCCAGAAGCCGACGGGATTTTGGGCAACAGCCGACAAGTTAGAGAATCCAATGATAAGTCCGATAAAGGCGACTGACACAAGTAAAATATCGATAATGTTTAACTTGGTTTTTTCAGGAGGGGTGATTTGCTGAATTGCAAAAGCACCTATAAATAGTGCGATGACAACTAGTGGTATGAGAATAATGAAAATACTTCTCCAGCCGAGTGAGTTGACGATTAGTCCACCGAAAGTTGGTCCAATTGCTGGTGCAATTGCAGTGATCAAGGTTCCGACTCCCATTAATAGTCCGATTTTTGAAGCTGGAGCTTGTTCAAGAATGATGTTGAACATTAGTGGTAAGGCAATTCCGGCTCCGATTCCTTGAATGACTCGACCAAGGACTAGCAGTGAAAAAGCTGGTGCAAGTGCATCAAGTGCTAGTCCGATGATGAACGAACTAGCTGCCGTAATAAATAATTTTTTTGAAGTGAAATTAGTTTTTAAATATGCAGACAGTGGCATCATGATTGATGCGACTAATAAATATCCAGTTGTCATCCACTGAACAGCTGAAGTATTGACGCTGAATTCCTTCATTAGTGTTGGAAAAGTCACGTTTGTGGCAGTTTCAACAACAACTCCGGAGAAGGACAGTAGTCCAGTAGCGATGATAGATAAAATTAATTTAGTGTTTAGTTGACGATTCATGTATTCCTCCTATTTGTTAGAATTCTAACTAACGTTATTTGTTATATCATAAATAGGTATAAGTGTGCTAGTATAAATTCATGTTAGAAATCAAACAATGAGGCTAAATATGGACAGAAATTTTGGCATTTTAATTAAGCAAGCAGGTAATGTAATGGCTCGCGACGCTGATAAATACGCACAAACTATGGATTTAACAGGAATGCAAATGAGTATTATTGATTACATTTCAAATCATGAAAATGATTCAAATATTTTTCAGAAAAATATTGAAAATGAATTTAATATTCGACGTCCAAGTGCCACTAGTGCATTAAAATTAATGGAGAAAAGAGACTTGTTAGTCCGTGTCCCTATGGAGAATGATGCGAGATTAAAACGGATAATATTGACTCCCAAAGCAAGAAAATTATCAAAATCAATTAATGATTATTTTTCCAAGAATGAGATAATTATTGCAAATGCAATCGGTGCTGAAAACATTTCAGCCGTGAAAACAGGATTGAAAAGCATCTCGAATGTATTTTCAGATTAAGCAACAAGGTGGGGGATTGATATGGCAATACTAATATCAAGTGGACTGATTGTAATTGCCATTGCAATCGCAAATATATTGGCTAAATTCGTACCTGGTATTTCTAATACCTATGTTAATTTGGCGATGGGGATAGTTTTTGGATTAATTCCACTTACCGATAAATTAATACTTGGTTTCAATAACGAAATTTTTATGTTCGCCATTATTGCACCTTTATTATTCTTCGAAGGTCAAGGTACTCGGAACTTTGTGGTAAGAAATCAAGCTAGCAGAATCATTGGAATGTCAGTGATACTTGCAATAATCACAGCAATTTTAGTTGGCTGGTCAATCAACTTAGTGTTTGGAATGTTTTTCCCATTCACATTGATTATGGCAGCAATTAGTACACCGACTGATGCGACGGCTTTTGACTCAGTTGTTGAGGGTCGTGAGATTCCTGATGCGGTTGGAAATAACCTGAAGATGGAATCATTATTCAATGACGCAACCGGAATTATTTTGTTGGCTGCTGGATTAACGTGGCTCCAAACAGGACACTTATCATTCACTGCAAATATTTCAAGTTTCTTAGTTTCAGCTGTTGGTGGTGTAATCTTCGGTGCCGTGTTTGCCTATCTAGTAATGATCTTTAGACAAATATTAGTCCGTTCAAAAGTTAATGTTATTTCATCTCAAACAATAATTTTTCTCATAACTCCATTTGTAATTTACTATTTAGCCGAAGAGATTCACGTCTCCGGAATCATCGCTGTAGTCTGTGCAGGACTGGTCAGTAACTCCGAAGCCAGTCGAAGCAGATTTTCATCTTCACACCAATTTCACCTTGGAACACAATTGATGTTATTCATATCAGAAGTCCTCAATAGCTTCGTTTTCGTTACACTCGGAATCACATTAGTCCGTATAATTCGCGATAATTTCCAAGAAATAACCTTGTCATTTAGCTGGCTATGGATTGGAATCATGATCTACTTAGTATCGCTTATCGTAAGATATCTTTATGCAAAATTTATCATGCACGATACTGCAACGGATGCCGTCACCTTCTCATTTGGAGGTATCCATGGCGCCGTTACGTTAGCTATGGTATTCAGTGTTAGCAGACAAATCGTTGGTCAGAAAAATTTTGATTTATTGATATTAATTGAGACAGTCGTAATTATATTAAGCATGGTTGTGCCAACTATTTTGTTCAAATTTACTTTGACGGCTACCCCCGATGATACCGACATTTTGGCTCAAGTTGCAGATATTCGTGACGAGATGGTTAAACGTGGAATTGCTCAAGTAAATGAAATGCATCTCGATAAGAGTGTTCGCAAATCCGTCATTTATGATTTACGGGACCAAAACAAGAAAAATGATATGTTTTCATTTTTACATCAATGGCGTGCTGCCAATAAAAACCGCTTTGATTTTGACGAGAAACAACGGCTGGATGAAAGAAGAGCTTTGATGTATGCGTTCGATGTTGAACGAGACTATTTACATGATGTTTCACTAGAGCATCGTTTTTATAGCAGTTATTTATATACCTTACACAGCGAAGTACTCCTAGCAGAATCATTAGTGCTAGATCCAATTAATCAACAAAATTAATTTGACAAAACAAATAAAGTAATATAATCTCAGTACATAAATTAATCGGAGGAATTCAATGATGACTAATGCAAACTTTGTTACATCAACAAGTTGTTGTTGTGAATCGCATCTTATGCGATTCACTGGTTTGCGTGCCTAAATTGTCTTTCTTTGGGTAAAACATAAATCAGATCAATCGTATAAGGTGCAGATTTTAATTAGAAATCTGCACCTTTTTTGTATCTAATTGAGTGGGGGAGGGAAAATGTTAGTAGAGAATATATATCAGACAATCGGCAACACACCGCTGTTAAAACTTGATATCGAAGCACCTAACAACGCCAAGATCTATGCCAAACTCGAGATGTTTAATCCCGGTGGTTCGGTCAAGGATCGCCTAGGAGTGAACTTAATTGAAAATGGGTTGAAGAGCGGTAAAATTAAAAACGGCACTACGATAATTGAGCCGACGGCTGGTAATACTGGCATCGGAGTAGCGTTGGCAGCTCAACAATACCACCTGCCAGTCAAGCTAGTTGTACCAGAAAAATTTAGTCAGGAAAAACAGATATTGATGAAAGCTTTGGGTGCAGAAATTATTCATACACCGTCTGAAGATGGCATCGTCGGAGCAATCGCCAAGGCGAAGGAATTAGCTGCTGAAACAGATAATTCATACGTCCCACTTCAGTTTGAAAATCCAGCCAATCCAGAAGCTTACTACAAAACGTTAGGCCCAGAAATCATCAAAGATTTGCCCAATCAAAAAATTGATGCATTCGTAGCTGGCTCTGGTAGTGGTGGAACTTTTGTTGGTGTAACTCAAGCTTTGCAAGACAAATATCCTGATATGAAAGCAATCACAGTCGAACCAGAAGGATCAATTTTGAATGGTGGTAAGGAACATTCACATCGTACCGAGGGAATTGGAGTCGAATTCGTTCCGCCATTTTTCAAATCTATCACAGTTGATTCAGTGAAAACTATTAGCGATGATGACGCATTTTCATACGTTAGATGGTTGGCTGATAATGAAGGCGTATTCGCTGGTAGTTCTAGTGGTGCAGCTCTTGCGGCAGCATTACAAGTTGCTGAAAATTTACCTGAAAATTCAACTATCGTTACAATTTTCCCAGATTCAAGTGAGCGTTACTTGAGCAAAAACATTTACGGAGACGAGGAGAAATAATTATGAAATTTAATACTAAACTTATTCACGGTGGCATTAGCGAAGACAAGGCAACAGGAGCAGTTTCAATTCCAGTTTATCGTTCATCAACTTTCCACCAACACGTACTAGGTGGCGAACCAAAATGGGAGTACGCACGTACTGGTAACCCAACTCGTGCTGCACTAGAAGCCTTAGTAGCAGACATTGAAGACGGAACTGCAGCATTCGCATTTGCTTCCGGATCAGCCGCAATTCACACTACTTTTTCACTATTTTCAGCAGGTGACCACATTGTCATTGGAAATGATGTCTATGGTGGAACTTTCCGTTTGGTAAACAAAGTCTTGAAACGCTTTGGTCTTGAATTCACAGTTGTTGATACACGTGATCTTGATGCAGTTGAAAAAGCTATCCAAGATAATACAGTCGCAATTTATTTGGAAACACCAACTAATCCTTTACTTCATGTGTCAGATATTCACGCGATTGCTGAAATTGCTAAAAAGCATGATTTGAAAACAATTGTCGACAATACATTTGCCACACCTTATAACCAAAATCCATTAGATTTAGGTGCTAATATTGTAGTTCACTCAGCCACTAAATATTTAGGTGGCCATTCAGATGTCGTTGCTGGATTGGCAGTTACTAACGATCCTAAAATTGCTGAAGATTTAGCCTTTTTGCAAAATTCGATTGGTTCAACACTTGGACCTGATGATAGTTGGTTACTCATGCGAGGTATTAAGACACTCGGCGTAAGAATGAGAGTTCACCAAGAAAATACTCAAATAATCTATGACTACTTGAAGAACAACGATAAAGTCGCCAACGTGTACTATCCTGGAGATCCTGAAAGCGAAGGATATGAAATTGCCAAGAAACAAATGCATGGTTTCGGTGCGATGATTTCATTTGAATTAAACGAAGGCTTAGATGCTAAAAAGTTTGTTGAAAGTTTAAACTTGATTGATTTAGCCGAAAGTTTGGGTGGAATTGAAAGCTTAATTGAAGTACCAGCTGTTATGACACATGCCGCAATTCCTCGTGAGATTAGATTAAAAAATGGTATCAAAGATGAATTAATTAGACTCTCTGTCGGAGTTGAAGATGACACTGATTTGATAGCTGATTTGGAGCAAGCGTTTTCTAAAATTTAATAAAATGATATTGTCATAATTTTTTATGAGTGATATTATTCATGTAACAACTAAATAGATTTCTTCGGGGCAGGGTGAAATTCCCGACCGACGGTAACAACATAAGTTGAAGTCCGTGACCCGCGTAAGCGGTTGACCCAGTGAGATTCTGGGACCGACAGTAAAGTCTGGATGGGAGAAGAAGAAATAGTAACATTTCATACCATTAGTGGCACTTTTTGTGCTACGCATAATCTCGTATGAGATCTTATTTGGCTTATTAAATGTGGCCCCGCATTCCTATGCGGGGTCTTTTTTTGTGAGGTGGATAGGATTTGGAAGAAAAAGAATTTATGAATATCGCTTTTCAAGAAGCGAAAAAAGGGAAGTCAACTTGGACTAATCCGCAAGTAGGAGCGGTCATAGTTAAAGACGGGAAAATCCTAGCTCAAGGTCATCATGAAAAATTTGGTGGTCCGCATGCTGAAGTTAATACGTTAAATAAGTTGGAGTATATTTCCGATGCAAAAGGTGCCGACATGTATGTGACTCTGGAACCTTGTTCACATTTTGGTAAAACACCACCTTGTGTGCAGCGAGTAACTGAAGTTGGAATTAAACGTGTGTTCATTGGCATGCAAGATCCTAACCCGATTGTCAGTGGCAATGGAATTAAGTATCTCAAAGACCACAATATTGAGGTTGAAGTTTGCAATGACACCGGAGACATAAACGAAGCATATATTTTTTATTATCAAAATAAGCGACCATTGATTACGGTCAAATATGCAATGTCTGTTGATGGAAAAATTAACAAGACAGGACATCATCGAACAATTATTACTGGTGAAGAGGCTTATGAGGATGCCCAAAAATTGCGTTCAGAAAACCAGGCAATTTTGATTGGCGAGCACACAGTAATTATTGATAATCCTCAGCTTACAGTTAGAAATAGAGAAATGGATTTCCCCCCGATTCGGGTGGTTGTAGTTCGTGACGTCAATACTGTGGAATTCGGATATAAAATTTTTCAAAATGATGGGATTAAGACGTTGATATTCAGTCAAACAAAGTCAAGACGTCGACTACCAGAAAATGTTGAGGTCGCAGTTCGAGACGACTGGACTCCTGACAAGATTGTTGAAGAATTAGCTCAACGAAATATCGAATCACTCCTAGTTGAAGGTGGCAGCAAGCTCCAAGCAGAGTTTGTTCATGCGGGTTTAGTCGACAAGGTTGTCACGTATATCGCTCCAAAATTGTTTGGTGGAGCAAGTTTGCCAGCTGTTCAAGGAGATTATCGATCGTCTGAAATTGATTTTGAAGAAACCGAAATCACCAAATTGGGTTCAGATTTGAAAATCGAATTGAGGAGGTCGAAGTGATGTTTACTGGAATAATTAAGGATGTGGGAACAGTTTCAGCTATTGAAAAACATGGTGAAACCTTTAAGTTAGCTATCAAATTAAATCAGTTGAAGAATGCTGAAATTTCACTCGGTGACAGTATTGCTGTCAATGGAACTTGTCTGACGGTCACTGATTTGTTAGACAGTGGCTTTGCAGTTGAAGCAATGCCGGAAACTTTCCGAAGGACAAATTTGGGACAGTTAGAAATTGGCAATCACGTAAATATTGAACCGGCTCTTGGCGCTAGCGACAAGTTAGATGGCCACTTTGTATTGGGCCACGTGGATACAACCGCTGAATTGGTCAACAAAACTGATGATCAGAATTCAACTGTTCTGAGTTTCAGAGTCTCACCTGAGTATCGTAAATATATCGTCGAAAAAGGTTCAGTAGCCATCGATGGAGTTAGCTTAACGGTTTCGGGTGTTGAGAAAGATATTTTCCAAGTTTCACTCATTCCATACACACTGTCACATACCATACTCGGTGAATTAAACGTTGAAGACTCAATTAATTTGGAAACAGATATTTTAGGCAAATATATTTTAGATTCGAAAGTGGAGGCTTACCAAAATGACTAGCACAGAAATTATTGAAAAAGTTGAAAATGCTCTAACTGAATTAAAGAAAGGTAATTTGATTATTGTTGCTGATTCACCTGATCGTGAATCTGAAGGTGACATGATTGGCTTGGCTGACTTTGCTACTGGCGAAAATGTTAACACAATGATTAAGCATGCTCGTGGACTTTTATGTGTGCCAATGTCACCTGAATATGCACAACGCTTGAAGTTGAAACCAATGGTCCCTGACGGAGAGGATGCCTATGGAACGGCCTTTACGATTAGTACTGACGCCAAAACGACTACTACTGGAATATCAGCTTTCGACCGAGCAAAGACCATCAACGCACTCGCCGATCCAAGCAGCAGTTATGATGACTTCTATCATCCTGGGCATATCTTCCCACTAGTTGCTGCCGGAAATGGAATATTCGAAAGAACAGGTCACACTGAAGCTGCCGTTGATTTAGCCAAACTTGCTGGCGGCTCACCGGTTGCCTATATTTGCGAATGCGTTAAGGAAAGCGGAACGATGGCTCGGCTCAAGGATCTTCGTGTGATTGCTGAGAAAAATAATCTTGAGCTCATCACGATCGAGGACATTATCGAATATCGTCGAATGAAGGATACAAGTTACATTGAAGAAATCGCTGATGTAAATTTGCCATCAAAGTACGGCGATTTCAAGATGAAAGCTTTCAAAGTTAATGAAACTGACGAGCCAACTTTGCTGATTTATAATGGTGAAATCAACGGTGCCGACCCACTATTATTCAGAATGCATTCCGAGTGCTTGACAGGTGATATTCTTGGCTCAAAACGGTGTGACTGCGGTCAACAACTAGAAACTGCACTGCGTGCGATTGAGAAAAATGGTTCTGGAGCAGTCTTATATTTGCGTCAAGAAGGACGTGGAATTGGGCTTGCCAATAAACTTAAAGCTTATGAGCTTCAAGAACAAGGCTACGACACAGTTGAAGCCAACATAAAATTAGGTTTTAAACCAGACGAACGTGAGTATGGTCTAGCCGCCTCGATTCTTAAAATGGAAAATATCGATCATGTTCAGTTGATGACTAATAATCCGGATAAAATCGAAAAGTTGGAACAACTAGGAATCAAAGTTGACCGCCGTATTCCTATTGAAACGAAGCCTATCAAGGAAAATATTAGATATTTGGAAACTAAGAAAATCAAATTTCATCATTTATTAAGCGAGGTAAATTAAGATGGCAGAAATCCGTGGAAAAATTGACGGCAAAGGTTTAAAAATTGGAATCGTCGTTGCTCAATTCAATGAAATTGTTACTAGCAAATTATTATGTGGAGCTGTCAATGAGCTGGAGAAGTACAACGTTGCAGCAGACGATATCACGACATTGTGGGTACCAGGTGCAGTTGAAATTCCGAGAATAGTCAAAAAGCTCTCTGACAGTGGAGAAGTAGACGGAATTATTACCCTTGGGGCAGTCGTTCGTGGTGAAACGGCCCATTTCGATTATGTTTGTGCAGAATCAGCCAATGGGATTGCTGAAGTTTCATTGCATGGAGATGTACCCGTAATGTACGGAGTATTAACAACCAATACAATGGATCAAGCAATGAATCGTGCCGGAGGCAAAGCGGGTAACAAAGGTGCTGATTGTGCCTCTGGAGTGCTTGAAATGATTAACTTGGAGAAGAGTATTTAATTATATTGAAACGTTGACAATTTACATCCATCAGTTTAAGATTAGTTTCAATAAATTTATTGCAATACTTTTTTAAAAAAAGGGAAGAGTAGCCACGTGTTTGTCGATACAGAAAGTCTATGTTGCTGAGAATAGACATGATATAGCGTAGTGAACATGAGCCCAGATTTTTATTCGACGGTTGAAAGGCTGTTGGGTCGCAAGGATGCGTTACAATCCCGAGCTTGAACACGAGCTGATGAGGTCTAGTAAGCGTGCCTATTTTGGATTACTAGATAAATTAAGGTGGTAACGCGATTTTGTCGTCCTTAAATTTGTACAGGAATGTATAAGTTTAGGGACGATTTTTTTTATACAAAAAATTTTATCGGGGTGCAAATATGACTGAAAATAAATTTGATACAAAACGTATTCACGCTGGTTATGATCCAGCAAAACACAACTATGCTAGTTCAATTCCTATATATCAAAATGTCGCATTTGCTTTGGGGGATGCACGTCGTGGTGAGGCTGTCGCTGCAGGAACTTTACCAGATACTTATAGTTATTCGAGAGTTGCTAATCCAACCGTTGAGGTTTTTGAAAAAAGAATTGCGGCAATAAGTAATGCGGTTGGTGCGGTAGCTGTAGGCTCCGGTATGGCGGCAATTACATACACTATCTTGAACACTCTCGAAGGTGGCGGTCGACTAATTGCACCTAAGGACATTTATGGAGCATCACTCGATGAATTCGAAACGTTCTTGCCTAAATATAATATACATACCGATTTTGTTGATGATATCAATGACGTCGACGAGTTGAAACGAACTATCAAACCAGATACTAAAGCAATTTTTGCTGAAAGTGTCGCTAATCCGTCAACGGCAATTTCTGATGTTGAGGCAATCGCTGAAGTTGCCCATGAAGCTGGGATTCCGCTAATAATCGACAATACATTTTGTACGCCATATCTGTTTAATCCCATCGATTTTGGTGCCGACATAGTAGTTTATTCGTCCACAAAGGGCATTAATGGTCATGGGAATGTTGTCTCAGGTTTAGTTGTTGATGGTGGGCATTTTGATTGGTCAAACGGTAAGTTTCCTCAGTTTGAAGAAAATGAATTCACTATCAAGAGTGAGCAATTTCCGGAAAACTACAGTTTTGCGAACGTCTTTGGTGTGGAAGCATTTATTCAAAGAATTCGTCTGAAATATTTACGATTATTTGGTGCGGTACTCGATCCATTCGCTGCATATTTAGAACTGATAGGTCTCGAAACTATTTCTGAAAGACTAGATAAAGAAGTCAGCACGGGTCTTAAAATAGCTAAGTTTCTGAAGCAGAATCCACATGTTAAAAATGTTTATTACTCTGGATTGCCGGATTCTGCTCAATATAATTTAGCTGAGAAATATTTTCCAAAAGGAATTGGTTCGACCTTCTCATTCGATTTGGATGGTGACTTGGATAACGTTAGGAAGTTGTTGGATTCGGTTAAAGTGTTCCTTTACCTGCCTAATGTTGGGGACAGTCGATCATTGATTGTTAATCCAGTGCAGGTCACACATCGTGAAGTTCAAGAAGATAAGCGTGCAGCCAACCATTTAACTAATCAATTACTGCGTCTTTCAATTGGATTGGAAGATTCAGATGATTTAATTGCTGACTTGGATCAAGCCATTAATCATGCGTTTGAATAGAAAAAAACAGAGTTCATTCTTAAAGGGATGAACTCTGTTTTAGATTTAATTATCAATTACGTTCGGATTCACGAACCAAAATATCTTTAATCAGACTTTGCAATGAAATATCACGCATACTATTTTCTGCAGCAGTTTGAACTTGTGCATAAGCGCTGTCTAAGGTGTCCTGAATGTTTCTACCAACCGGACAATCGATATTAGTTTTTTCGTCAATATGAAGTAAATTGTGGTCATCATCGATTGCTTTGTAGATATCTAATAATGAAATTTCACTTGCAGGACGAGCTAATTTTGGTGCAACCGTACCAGACTGTGTGTCAAGCAATCCTGCCTTTGAAAGAGCAGACATTAGTCGTCTGACTAAGCTAGGATTTGACTCAAGACTTCCAGCGATAGCTTTGCTAGACAAGTCTTCACCGTTAGAAAAAATGTCTATGTACGACAAAATATGAACGGCATCACTTAATTTATGAGAGTATTTCAATTTTTACACCACGATTCGTTTTTACTCAGCAAGAGCCTCTTTAACTTGATCAGCAATACTTGGTAAAGCAGTTCCTAGTACGTCTGGTAAGTCAGTAGATGGTACATCTAGATTACCATCTCGAATAAAGGTTTGCATGCTGGCAATAAAGTCGGCTGTGTCTGAATCCATTCCAGATCCTTGTAGAACTTTGCTATAAGCGGCATCATCAATAGATTCCACATCGAAAACTTTTCCAGTAGCATCTTTAACGGCTTGTGCTAGGTCAGCGTAAGTAATCATTTTGCCACCAAATTCATAGACGGATTTGGGTGATTCAAGTGTCAAAACTTTAGCGGCAGCTTCAGCATAAAATCTTTCCAAAGTCCAACCTGCACGTCCTGAACCGGCTGAATAAACAAATGGTTTGCCAGCAGCACCAGCAGCAAGAGCTCCCAAATCATTTTCCACATACCAGTTATTTCTCAAGAACGAATAATCCAGACCAGAAGCTTTAATAAGTTTCTCAGTTCCTTGATGATCTGCTGCAAGTGGGGCAGTAGAAGTGTCGGCCGAAGGGAAACTAGTGTAAGCAATATACTTAACTCCAGCAGCCTTAGCAGCATTTATAACATTAGTGTGCTGCACCAAACGGGGAGTGGCAGCACCAGGTTGAGAAGAAATAAAGAGCAAACGATCAACCCCATCAAGAGAAGCAGTCAAAGCATCCACGTCTTCATAAGAACCAGGACGAACCTCAATCCCAGCAGGCAGCAATTCATGAGCCTTTTCTTCATTACGAGCCAAAGCAATAACATCAGAAGCATCAACCAACTTCAATAAATCCTCAACAGCCTTACGACCAAATTTACCAGTAGAACCTGTAATAGCATATTTCATATTTAAAAATCTCCTTTAACAGCTGTTACTTTATTAGTAACTTGTTATTTACATAGTAACACCTTAAATGGAGAATGCAAGAAAGAAGTTGAGAAAAGTTATTTTTTTTGATTGTAATTTTTACATTGGCAGTAGTGAGTTCAAAAGCAATAAAACACCAAAGTTCGAACAAATGTACATCTTAAACAAATAAAAGAAGCTGCAATCTATACAATAGATTACAACTCAGCAAAAGAAGATTTTGAATTACAAATTTTGAGTTCAGATGGATACTAGTCCGCAGGGCAGCAGGTATACATCTAACCAAACATTTTATTCAAAGTGAAGCTTAGCGTCACCCAATTGGGCCGACTTACCAGCCAACTCACCAGAAGAACCAAAAACCAAATCAGTAATATAATTATCCGTACCAGACCTAAACACAATCTGCTTCAAACCAAAGTCAATCTCGTAATCATTACCCTTACGAATAGGACTAACACCAACGAATTGACCCCATTTGATAGCAACCATCTCAGGGTTAGTAACGGTATAAATTGCTTGCTTAACAAAAATGCCCTTTTGTTTATGCTCGACCAGCAATTGTTTCTTAATCAAGTTTTCTTTTCTAATGTAGTCAGGATCATTCCATTGAACAACATAAGGATAGGCGACATCGAAGAACTTGTTTCTGACAAAAAAGATTTTCCAAGTAATCATATTTCCTCGTGGATCTCTTCTTTGTCCGGTTTGAATGTCTTCAACAGGGAAGTTTTGCGATAATAATCGTTCATGAACAGAGTTAATATCGTTAGTTCTGAAACCGATGGTATTAATATGTTGATTTGGAAGGTCGTGAATACAATCGTAAATTGAAGTAGCACCATCACGGACAACGTGACTTGCCAATTCTGGGTTGTAAACGCCCATTAACTCAATATAATTAAGCCCAAAATAACCAACGGCATTTTCTGTACCCCATTGCTCATGCTTTCCACCTTGATGGAAAGTAATACCAAGATCATCAAACCATTTTACGGCAGCATCGATATCATTAACATCAATGATAGTGTGATCCCACTTTAATTTTTCAGCCATACTAAGACTCCCTCTCGTAAAACAGTTTCATTAAGTAATTTATATCAGTTTTACTCAAAAAACAATACAAATATTTTTACCGATATAACCATGATATCCACTCTAAGCGCTTACATATAGAGTATAATCCATATTAATATTTTTGTTTAATCAGGTCAACTAAAAAAGTATTTAAGCCAATTATGACTTAAATACTTTTTTTATAATTGAAATGTTTTTACACTTTCAATAATTAGATTAGCAAACCATTTTTGATCAACGTGGAAGAGTACTTCCGCGTTAGGTTTACGTTTACTTACATTATAGTAGTCAATGATAGTCTCGCCAGTTGTAAGTTCACCTTGGGTTTCTATTTCTACATTACAGAATCTACTTGAAAACTTTTCGGGATCTATTAGCCATGCGATCGTACATGGATCATAAAGGGGAACTCCTGCGAAATCTCTACTTAGTAAATCAAATGAGAAACGGTAGGTGCTGACTAAGCCTGTCACTGCTTCTGCCACGTCATTATTCTTAATTTTGGAAATAGTTTTGATGTCACTGTCCATTAGTTGGGCCTCAAAACCTACATTTAATGGTGCTAAGACGATAGGAACGCCCGATTCCATGACAATCTTAGCAGCTTCAGGATCAACGGCAACATTGAATTCTTCGGTAGGTCCAATGTTACCAACACCCATACCACCACCTAAAATTACAATCTGTTTAACTAAAGTTTTAATTTCAGGATGAACGGAGAAGAGTAAAGCAACGTTGGTGCAAGGTCCGGTTACGACAAGAGTTACATTCTGAGGGTACTCAGAAATGATTGAATTCATGAGTTCAATCGCATTTGTTTTTTGAGGAGAGAAATTTGGATTTGGTAATTCTGTCCCGTCTAAACCGGTAATACCATGCATCGTAATTCCTGGAACTAAATCTCTGACTAAAGGCTTGTAATTTCCTGAGGCAACAGGGATGTCACGCTTTTTCATTAAAGTAAGTAGTGACATCGCGTTTCTCAACGTCTGCCCGTGTTTTTGATTTCCGGCTGACGTTGTAACAGCTAGTACGTTTATTTTCGATGAGGCAACAGCCATAATCATGGCAATAGCGTCATCATGACCAGGGTCACAGTCTAAAATTATGTTTTCCAATGCAACTCATTCCTTTGTTCATTAACATTAAAGCTTAATGATGACCTTACCGTTAGTATTGCCGTTTTCAACAGCATCTTGAGCAGATCTAATGCCCTTTAATGAAAATGCTTCTAGTTTGTCGATTGGCACGTGTAATTGGTTGTTACTGATCATTAAAGATATTGCAGCAAATGCATCACTATCGCGATATTCACGTTTAGCTATCATTTGTTTGAAGTTAACACCTGGTTTTTTGTGTTGATCATAGGGAAGAGTAGTTAGAGAAACATAAGTACCATTATCCTTAACAATATCGATACCGGCTTTGCCACCATCTCCATTGTTTGTAGCGTCGATTAAGACGTCAGCAATGTTAGCAAATTTTTCTCTGACACTTTCAGTATCAAAGGCACCAAATTCTGAGGCACCTAAACTCAATACTTGTTCCTTAGCTGAAGAAAGGTCAGTTCCGATTACATATAGTCCAAGTGCCTTTGCCATTTGTACTAACATGGCTCCAACACCGCCCCCGGATCCTAATATTGCAATCGTTTGGCCAGCTCCAACATGAGCTACGTGGACCAAAGTGTTGTATGCAGTTATACCTGATAAAGGTAATCCTGCAGCTTCGTATGAATCATAATTTCTTGGTACTAAACCTATTCTGTCTGAACCTACTTTGAAGTATTCTGCGTAAGTGCCGATACCAGGGTGAGCTAAAACATCATCCCCAACCTTAAAAGTATCAACATTTGAGCCAACTTTGACAATACGTCCAACGGCATCACTACCTAGGATCAGTGGAAAGAGCATCGTAACATTATTTCTAAATTGACCATTTCGAACGGCAATGTCAAAAGCATTGATTGCGAACGCTGATGTCTTAACTAAAACATCGTTAGTTCCAATTTTGGGTTGTGGCAATTCAAACTCAGACATGACGCTGGAATTGCCATACTGATTAAATCCATATGCTTTCACAATTAATTACCTCCTCGAAATATTAATTTAGTGATGATTTTAAATCTAATAATGCATTGTATGCTAATTCGTGATCACCAGTATCAGTTAAACCTGAAACAACTACACTACCAATTACTCCAGTGCCAGTTATAGCAATGGGGTATCCACCACCAACAATAGCATAGTCTTTAGGACTTAAACCAGTTTCTTTATAGAAATCGTCTGGATTATCTTGATAAGCCAATTTCTTAAACAAAGAACTGTGATCAAAGGCGTCAACAACATTTTCCTTTTTCTTGATCCAAAGGTTGTTTTCATGTGTTGTTTGGTTACCAGCGTGGAAATAGACAACACGTTGATTGATTTTAATTAATACACAAACCTTGTTAAAATCATCTTTACCAATTTTTTTTAGTGATTCTACGAGACCATCTACGTCATCCAAATTGAAATGGGGTAGTTCGGTCTCTTTTTCTTGTGTTAAAACATCATCTACTGTGACCATTTTATCCTCCTGAATCCTTATCACTGAATCTGATTAGGCGTTAGTTTTAGTTTCATCTAATGAGAAAGTTGTATCTACCTTTTGTGGAAGTCCTGTATCTAATGACTTCTTAGCAGCGTTTGCAACACGTTGAGCCATGATAACGTCAGAACCTTGAGCAACTAATGGAGTGTCATTCAAAATTGAGTCAACGAAGGCTTTCATTTCTTCGGTGTAAGCTTCCTTATAACGTTTTTGGAACATTGGAAGTGGTTTCTTCAACTCTTCACGTTTGTCGTTATAAAGTTCGACAGTACTATTATTAACGTTTTCAGCTTTGAGCATACCTTCTGAACCAAATACTTCAACACGTTGGTCATAGCCATAAACAGCACGTCTACTATTATCGATGACACCAAAGGCACCATTTTCAAATTGTAGAACTAATGCAAGTGTATCTACATCATCGATATCTTTAAGAGTTGGATCGATTAATGTACCACCCTTAGCGTAAACTTCACTAATATTGCTTCCCATCATGTAACGAGCCATATCAAAGTCATGCATTGTAAAGTCTTGTAGAAGTCC
This sequence comes from Companilactobacillus ginsenosidimutans, assembly GCF_001050475.1. Taxonomy (NCBI): domain Bacteria; kingdom Bacillati; phylum Bacillota; class Bacilli; order Lactobacillales; family Lactobacillaceae; genus Companilactobacillus; species Companilactobacillus ginsenosidimutans. The sequence continues at coordinate 2,035,002 of NZ_CP012034.1, forward strand.
ACCAATTCTTTGAATCAAATCATGTGGCAATAAATCAGGGTCACGTGATGTGATTTTAACCATTTGTGGAGTACCAATTTTACCTTCACGGACGTTTTCAAAAATTGTTCTGAATTGTGGATCCATACGACGGTTGAAACCAATTTGTAGTTTAACGTTGTTCTTCTTAACAGCTCTAAGAACATCCAAACTAGCTTCCTCATCGTGACTCATACTTAATGGTTTTTCACAGAAAATATTCTTTCCTGCATTAGCTGCATCTGTAACAATTTGTTCGTGTGTATCAGTAGAAGTAAATACGAAAACTGTATCAATATCAGGGTTGTTCAAAATTTCATGATAGTCAGTTGTTTGGTTAGTAACACCAAGATCATTTAATTTGTCTGAAATCTTGTCGATGAAAACATCAGCAACTTGAATAATGTTTATTTCTGGAATTGTCATCAAATTTCTTAAGTGCATTTGTCCTGCACGACCTAAACCGATAATACCTGCATTAACGTGTTTCATCATAATATATACTCATCCTTTTCATTTTAATTAACATATTTTATTTATCTTCGGGGTTAACACCTGAAGAAGAACCGTACTGAAATTCCATCTGGATACGTTCAAGCGATTTACCTCTTGTTTCTGGTGCATATTTATATGCAAACCAGAAAGATAGAATATTAAATCCTACGAAAATCAAGAAAGTAAATGTCATTCCGACTGCACTTAATAGTACAGGGAAGAAGTATCCAACTAAGAAATTAGAGAACCATAGGAAGAACGATGAGATTCCCATTCCTAAGCCACGAAGGTTTTGAGGGAAGATCTCTGATAGTAGCAACCAAACGAGTGGTGAAATGAATCCTTGGAAGAATCCCAAGAATAGCATGGTACAAAGAATCACGGCGATTGGTAAGAAGCTACTATTTGATAATGTTGCTGAAACGATTGAAATCAGTGCTAATGAAATTGTTGTACCAATGATACCTGTCATTAGCATTTTTCTTCGGTTGACCCGGTTCATAAATGACATACCAATAATGGTTGCGACTGTCGAAACAATACCGTTGAAGATATTAGCAATCAAGGCTGCGTTGTGTGAAAAACCTGATTGTTGAAGAATCGTCGTTCCATAATACATCATTATGTTGATTCCAATAAATTGTTGCATAACACCTAGGCCGATTCCGATTAAGACTAATCTACGAATCCAAGGTGTTGCTAAATCTTTGACTGTGGCTTGTTTGATTTCAGATTCTTGTTCTAGTGCATCTTGAATCTGGCTAATCTCACTTTCACAGTCTTTTTTGGTATTTCTAATTCCACTGAGTGCTTCGAGAGCTTTATTATTCTTTCCAACCATTACAAGCCATCTTGGAGACTCGGGAATTAAAAACATTCCAAGGAACAAGGCGGCTGCAGGAATAGTTCCGAAAGCAATCATGTATCTCCAAATACTTGAGATATGTCCGAAATAGTTTCCTAATCCTGCGTTAACGATAAAAGCAAGAAGCTGCCCGGTAACGATCATTAACTCATTTTGAGTAACGACACGGCCTCTAATATCTGGTGTAGAAATTTCTGCTAGATAGGTAGGAACTATTACTGAAGCGCCACCAACTGCTAAACCTAACAGTGCTCTAAAAATGATAAGTGCGGTCGCGGTTCTGGCGGTTGCACATAGAATCGTAAAAATAAAGAAGAGAATTGATAGATACCAGAGAAGTCTTTTTCTACCAATTTTATCGGATAACCTACCAGCAATTACTGCACCAAAGGCTGCACCTAAAGTGATACCGCTGGTGACTAATCCTTCATTACTTGGTGACAGGTTTAATTCCTGTGGTGATGCGATATATCCAATAGCACCATTAATAACACCCGTATCAACACCAAACAACAAACCACCTAAAGTAGAGATAGTAGCGATCATTCTTAAATGCTTCTCCGCTTTAGTTTTTTTCTTTTTCTCACTTCCTTGCTTGCCAACATCTCGTGGCTTAACAACCTGAACGAAATCTTTTTCGGTCATTACATTCACCCCAATTTTATCGGCCATCATACTCACCCCGAATACTACTAATTAATGGAACAACTGCATTAGATACAGTGAGTAACGGCTTCGAAATAACTTTTAATAGTAAATTTTGAATCAAATTATCCATTACACAAAGTGTCCATGTACTACGACAGTTATTATTTCACGATAGATTGTGAATGTCAACACTTTCTCTGAAAGCGGTTAATTTTGTTATTTTTATCACAAATACCCTTGACAAAGGTTGAGTTAGCGGATATTCTGGTATCGTACACAGGGATGAAGCGTGGTAATCGATATTTAGTAATCGATAAATAGAAAGTTTATTTCACAAGCGATTGTTCAGCACCGAAATGTTGATGAAAGGGGTATTATCGTGGAGAAAAGCACAAGTTTCACAAATGAGAACGTCACAATCGGTATTATCGGTATGGGACGTATCGGAAACGTACATTATAAGAACTTAAAACGTATTTCTAACGTTACTATTAAGTACATTGCCGATATTGTTGCTACTGATGAATGGCCAGCTAAATATAGTGAGGCCGAAAAAATTGTGACTGACTACCATGAAATTCTGAATGATCCAGAAGTACAAGCCGTAATGATTTGTACACCAACTGATCTTCATCCAGAAATGACAATTGCAGCTGCAAAGGCCGGAAAAGATATCTTCTGTGAAAAACCAGTTGGGTTCAATGACAAAGATATTATGGAAGCTTTTGAAACTGTAAAGAAATGCAACGTTAAGTTTGAGGTTGGATTCAATAGAAGATTTGATAAAAACTTCAAGCGCATCGTTGATCATCGTGAGAACGGTGATATCGGGGATGAACAAATTTTAAAGATTACATCAAGAGACCCTGAACCACCATCAATGGATTACGTAAAACGTTCCGGCGGTATTTTCATGGATATGACAATTCATGATTTCGATATGGCTAGATTTATTACTGATGCAGAAGTTGATCAGGTTTATGTAGCTGGGAACGTAATGGTTGATCCAAAGATTGGTGAGGCAGGCGATATTGATACCGCAATTATTACCTTGCAATTCAAGAACGGCATGATGGGTGTTATTGATAACAGTCGTCAAGCTGTTTATGGATATGATCAAAGAATTGAGTTATTTGGTTCAAAAGGGATGTCTAAAGCAGACAATGTTTTGGATAGCACAACAACATTTTCTGGTAAGGATGATGTAAGCGCTGACAAGCCAACGTTCTTCTTCTTACAAAGATATATTGATGCTTATAAGACAGAACTTGAATCATTCCTTGATGCAGTTCGTGGAAATCACGAAGTTGAATGTTCATTCGAGGACGGAATCAAAGCAATTAGATTAGCTCAAGCAGCTAAGAAATCATTGAATAGTGGAAAGCCTGAAAAGGTTAATTCAGTTCAAAATTTTGAGGAGGTATAGATAATGGCTTCAGATATTAAGAATGATATTAAATGGGGAATTGCTCCAATTGGTTGGAGAAATGATGATATTCCTTCAATCGGTGCAGACAACAACTTACAACAACTACTAAGTGACATCGTTGTTGCTGGATTCCAAGGAACAGAAATAGGTGGCTTCTTCCCTGGACCGGACAAATTGAATTACGAATTAAAACTAAGAAATCTACAAATTGCTGGACAATGGTTCAGTAGTTTCATCCTTCGTGATGGTATTGAAAAAGCTAGTGAAGCTTTTGAAAAGCACTGTCAATACTTGAAGGCAGTTAATGCACCAATCGCTGTTGTTTCAGAACAAACTTATACAATTCAACAATCAGACTCAAAGAACATCTTTACTGACAAAGCTCATATGACAGATGCTCAATGGGATGAAGTATGTAAAGGCTTGAACCACTATGGTGAGATTGCTGCTAAGTATGGTATCAAGGTCGCATATCACCACCACATGGGAACTGTTATCCAAACAAAGGAAGAAACAGACCGTTTGATGGCTAACACAGATCCAAAACTAGTTGGACTTCTATATGACACAGGTCACATTGCAGTTTCAGATGGCGACTACATGTCACTTCTAAAAGATCACATTGACCGTGTTGTCCACGTTCACTTCAAGGATGTTCGTTTAGCAAAAGAGAAGGAATGCCGTGAAAAAGGTATGACTTTCCAACAATCATTCTTAAATGGTATGTTCACTGTTCCTGGCGACGGAGACTTAGACTTCAAACCAGTATTCAAAGAATTAGTTGATCACAACTACAAAGGCTGGATTGTAGTTGAAGCTGAACAAGATCCAGACAAAGCAAACCCATTGGAATATGCACAAAAAGCACACAAGTATATTGAAGATGAATTGCTCAAACAAACTGTTCAATAGGATTTATTCGTAAGTATATAAATTTGGGAGTTTACTATACAAAAAATTTTTTAACAAATAGGAGAATGTAATTATGGCTGAAACACACGTAACAAAAGTAGGTATCGTCGGAATTGGTTTTATTGGATCTGATCATTTGCACCGTTTAACAAAGACTGTTGCTAACGTTGATGTAACTGCTGTCTGTGATATTGTTCCTGGAAAAGCTCAAAAACAATTAGACAAGCAAGGACTTGAAGCAAAAGACTATAGTGACTATCACGATTTGATTAATGATCCTAATGTTGAAGTTGTTGTATGTACAGCAAACAACGAAGCTCACTATGAAATCGTTATGGCAGCTCTTAAAGCTGGCAAGTTCACATTCTGTGAAAAACCATTGGCTTTGGATGCTAAACAATGTATGGACATTATCAACGCTGAAGAAAAGCTTGGCCGTAGAATGTTGCAAGTTGGATTCATGCGTCACTATGCACCAGAATATGTACAAATGAAGAAAATGATTGATGACGGTGTTATTGGTAAACCACTTATGATGGACCAACGTCACTACAACCAAACACAACCAGAGGAATATGATTCAACACGTTCAATTATTGAAACTGCTATTCACGAAATTGATATTGACCACTGGTTGGTAAACGACTCATACGCTAACATTCGTGTGTTCAGTCCAAAACAAACTAAATATGTTCAAAACAAGAATATCCAAGATCCACAAATCGTTATGATTACAACAAAGACGGGAATCAACATTATTAATGAAGTCTTCGTTCGTTGCCAATACGGTTATGACATTAAATGTGATGTTATCGGTGAAGAAGGAGTTCTTGAATTACCAACAGTTCCACAAGTAGCAACAAGATTAAATGCTGAATACAGCACAGCTATTTTGACAGACTGGAAAGCAAGATTTGAAAGTGCTTATGATATTGAATTCAGAGACTTTATCAACCATGTATCACAAGACCAATCACCAGTTGGACCTTCATCATGGGATGGATACATCGCCGCTGTTACAGCTGATGCAGCTATCAAGTCATTGAATGAAGATGGCGCAACACAAGACTTAGACTTCCCAGACACACCAGAATTTTATCAAGAAAACAGTGCAGTTAAATCTGTATAGAGATCTATAAAATTTTAGGGGAGAAACACTATGTCAAAACAAGCCACTGTAGTAAAAGCAGGAATCATAGGTTTAGGTAGATTAGGTTCGAGACATGCTCGTCACTTAGTTGAAAAGATTCAGGGAATTGACTTAATCGCAGCTTGTGCCCTGGACGATGAACAATTGAAATGGGCTCACGATGATTTGGGAGTTGCTAACACATATAAAGACTACAAAGAGATGATCGATAAAGAAGACATCGATGCAGTATTTATTGTTGCACCAACACCATTTCATCCTGAAATGACAATTTATGCTATGAATGCGGGATTAAATGTCTTTTGTGAGAAACCATTGGGACTTGATCTTAATGAAGTAAACAAGATGGCAGAAGTAATTAACCGGCATCCAAAACAAGTGTTCCAAAGCGGATTTATGCGTAGATATGACGAATCATATCGTTATGCGAAGAAGCTAGTTGACGAAGGTAAAATTGGGAAAATCATTTACATGCGTGGATACGGAATTGATCCTATTTCAGGCATGGAAAGTTTTACAAAGTTCGCAACTGAAGCTGATTCAGGTGGTATCTTCGTTGATATGAATATTCATGATGTCGACTTAATCCGCTGGTTTACACACCAAGAACCAGTTCAGGCATATGGAATAACAAGTAACATTGCTGCTCCAGAGCTTGAAAAAATTGGTGAATTTGAGACTGGTGTTGCACAACTTAAAATGGACGGTGGCGTAATTGCTACCCTCATTGGCGGAAGACATGCGGCACATGGTAATCAAGTTGAATTAGAAATTATGGGTTCAGATGGATGGTTAAGAGTCGGTGAACATCCAGATTTGAACCGAGTTACAGTCTTTAGTGAAAATGGGGTCACTAAACCATCACTTCAAAGTTTCGGAGAGAGATTTGATAATGCCTTTACTGATGAGGTTCAAGACTTTGTTCATAATGTTGAACAAGGTACTCAACCAGAAGTAACGGTTGAAGATGGAATTAAAGCACTCAAGATTGCTAAGGCATGCCAAGAGTCTGCAAATGAAGGCCAATTGGTAAATATCAAATTATAAATTAGTAGAATGATCCAATCTCTTAACGAAAGAAGGCTTAACAATGGATACTAGTACTACTACTAAAAAATCAGAATCAAACCACAGTGGATTTTTGTGGGCTGCCACATTTATTGCTGCCATGGGTTCATTACTATTCGGTTATGACACAGGTATCGTTAACGGTTCTCTTGTGTTTATCGCTGATAAGAGTCAATTAGACTTAAATGCCTTTCAACAAGGTATTGTTTCTTCAGGATTAACTTTAGGTGCTGCATTTGGTGCCATCTTTGGTGGTCCACTTGCTGATAAAATTGGTAGAAAGAAAATCCTTACTATTCTTGGTATCGTTTTTTCTATTGGTGCACTTGGATGTGCATTCTCTACTAACATCGCAATTTTAATCGTATTTAGATTTTTACTAGGTTTAGCCGTTGGTTCAGCTTCAGCTAACGTTCCAGTTTATATCGCTGAAATTGCTCCTTCAGAACTACGTGGTAAGATGGTTACCACTGCTCAAGTTATGATTGTTACAGGTCAGTTCGTTGCCTTTGGTGTCAACGCTGCCTTAACTCCACTTGGCTCAGGAAATGCTGCCATCTGGCGTTGGATGTTAGGTTTAGGTACGATTCCTGCCATTGTTTTATGGTTAGGTATGTATCTTGTTCCAGAATCACCAAGATGGTTAGTATCACAAGGTAAAATTGATAAAGCTTTAAACGTATTAAGACGTATCAGAGCTGCTGCTGTCGTTGATCCTGAAATGAAGGAAATCAAGGACAAAGATGCTCAAGATAAAGCAGAATCTGCAGAACAAGCTACATTTAAAGAACTTGTTAGCACAAAATGGATTCTTCAAATTCTTATTACTGGTTCAGTCTTAGGATTAATCCAACAGTTTGCTGGTATTAATTCAATCATGTATTATGGTGGTCAAATCATTTCTGACTCAGGATTTAGCACAACTACTGCCGCTCTTTTAAACACTGGTAATGGTTTGTTCTCAATCGTTGGTGCTGTGTTAGGAATGTTCACCATTGATTGGCTAGGTAGAAAGAAACTTGAATTTGCTGGACTTACAATTTGTGGACTTGCCTTAGTTGCTGCTGGTGTTATTCACACTGCATTTGCTAGCGCAAGCTGGGCCGGAATTACAATTGTTATCCTAGTTTATGTTTATATTATCTTCTTCCAAGGAACATTAGGTCCTGTTACTTGGTTGATCAATTCTGAAATTTTCCCACAAAGATATCGTGGAATCGGTACAGGTGTTACAATTTTCGTTCTCTGGTTAGGTAACTTCTTCGTTGGATTACTTTCACCAGTTCTTCTTCAATGGAATATGGCTTATACCTTCTATATCTTTGCTGCATGCTGTGTATTCGGAATTATTTTCGTCGCAGCCAGAGTTCCAGAAACAAAGGGTGTACCTCTTGAAGAAATTGAAAAATACTTTAGAAATAAGTATGACAAATAGTTCAACTCTTTGATTTTGTAGTTTTAATAGATTCATTGTTGAGTCTAAAGAAAATCCTCCTAAGTTTATAGCTTGGGAGGATTTTTTTGTCTTATATAATAATTAGGTGGCCTGTTAAATCGCCTGTTGATTGATGTATGAGGTTTTCCTTGAGCAATAGGTAATCGTTGAGGGAATTGTATTTAGGCTTCCATATGTGCATGAGATGCTTCATATTTGAAGTGCGATTAGACGATGATAATACTGATTTAATTGTAAATGAATGGAAGCAAAAAGGAGCCTGTGGCATATGTCACAGGTTTCTGGGAGTTTACTTAATTATGACTAGGGTAGTTCTTACTTAAGATCTTTGAAGCTGGTTCTAAACGGTTTTCTTAATTTTTGTTACGCCGTAAAATTCAGGATCGGGGCAATCGATTAAATTGATTGATTCGGTCTTTCCAGTTTCACGAGATTTTGAAGCTGCAGCGGTTGATACTGAGGCACAATATCCATCCCAAGCTGATGGACCACTTGTTTTATCGGCAATTACTGAGTTTGTCCATGATTGGAACTCTGAGTCATAAGCTTGGATAAAACGGTCACTCCAGTCTTCAGAAATAGGAACTGAATCTTGGTTTGCGGTTTTGACTTCGTGATAATGGGGATCTAATAAGCTGATTTCACCAGTTTCGCAGACAACTTTACAGTTGATATCATAGCCCCATTGGCAATTAACGAAGACTTCGAGGTCAACTAAAACACCAGATTCGGTTTCGAGATAAATCATTTGTGGATCGTGTAAGTTGCTGTGAGTGTTTCTAGTTTGCTTTCTTGGTAGTGTTACTTTGGCACTAATGAAGTTTTCCCCAAGTAGCCAAGGTAAGGTAAACATTTCGTGAACAGCAGTGTTTTCAACTGCCATAGGAGTGTCATATTCTGTTCCGACAGAAGGGTTTCTGTGTGTGCAGTGGAGTAGAAGTGGGTCACCGTATTTGTGACTCTCGAGTTCTGCCTTTACTTCATCATATCCGCGATCAAAGGCACGCATGAATCCAACTTGGACCAGTCGTTTACCGTGTTTCATTTCTGCATCCATAACTTTGATACAGTCAGCGGGGTCAACGGCCATTGGTTTTTCACAAAAGACGTGTTTATTAGCCTCAATTGCAGCCAAAGTGTATTGAGGATGTGCAGGGTCATTAGTTGTAATTACAACCGCATCGACTTTGTCGCTTTTTATTAGCTCAAAGCCATCAGAAAAATATTCTGCACCAATTTCTTTAGCGATTTGTTTAGTCTCTGCTTCCTTCTTTGGGAGATCACAAACAGCGACAACTTGTGCGCCACTGATTCTGTTTTGCATTCTTTCAATATGAACTTTTCCAATAGCTCCAACACCAATTAATCCAACATTTACAACCATCTTTATACATCCTTTCCTAATTTGCATATTATTTTATTTACTTAGTGTTTGTTGCATTGCATCTATAGAAGTTCTAACTCCAGCTTCTGGACTCATAGTCAAATCTTCCATTTCTAGGGAAACGTAATCGTTGTATCCAGTCATTCTGATAACTGAGAAGAATTCCTTCCACCATTGAAGAGCTTGGCCACATCCAACTGCTACATAATTCCAAGCGCGATCGGCTATTTCATCTATAGGTTTAGTTTCGAGGACTCCATTTACATCGACTTTGCCACGTTCTAAGCGGACGTCTTTTCCGTGGACGTGATAAATCGCTGGTCCTAGTTCACGTGCTGCAGCAATAGGGTCGGCACCCATCCAAATCAAATGACTAGGGTCTAAGTTTAATCCGACCATTGGGCCGACAGCGTCACGTAGTCTGAAGAGTGTATCAGGATTGTAAACTAGTTGAGAACTGAAGTTCTCAAGAGCAATTTTTTCAATACCTGATTGCTCAGCGAGTTTTACTAACCCTTTCCAGTAAGGTATGGCTACGTCATTCCACTGATAGTCTAAATTCTTTTTGAGTGACTCTGGCCAGCTAACTGTATAAGTAATCCAATTAGGAACCTTATCCTCTGGGCTTGCTGCTGGAAGGCCGCTCATCATGATGATCTTCTTTATTCCAAATATTTTTGCTAATTTGAAAGTTTTTTCGGTGACAGCTCTGTGCTCTGCTCCCATTGGTCCGGGATCAAGTGGATTTCCTGAACAATTCAAAGCAATTAGTTTCATACCACGTTTATCTAATTCATTTTTAAACTTGTCGCGAGCGGTTTCACTTGCTAACAATCCATCGAGATCTAGATGTGGTGCTGGTGACCATCCACCAGTTGTCATTTCTAAATTTGTGACACCCATGGACTTAACTTTATCTAACATGCCTGTAAAAGATAAATAGCCCAAACTATCTGAAATGTATGATAACTCCATTAGTATTAACCTCCATAAATGATTATTAATTAATTCACAAGTTCAATTTACCATGATTATGACTATTAATCTTTAGAACAAAACGACCATTATTTACAAAATAGTGACATTAATTTTGGACAAAAAAGATTCTCAGATTTTATCATCATCTGAGAATCTAATTGGGAGTTCATTATGGCTGAAAATTCTATACTAGAGTGTTTTCGGCATCTCTGACTAATTTGATGCTGTTTTCTAGTTCGTTCTTAACTTTTGCTTCGTTCCACTCTTTGAGGTCATCTGAGAATGGTTCGAATGCATAAATTCCTTTATATCCACTAGCTTCGATCTTTTGTGCATGCTCGGCTGACTGCATAACATCGTCTTCACCAAGCATGTATCTATCTTGGTCATCCAAATCGTCACGTTTCTTGTTGGCGAATACGGAGCTAAGATGTACCAAACCAATATAGTCGATATTAACTTTTTCCTTGAATTGTTGGTCAGTTACATTGGCAAGATAGTAGTGGAAACTATCAGCGACAAGCTTGAAATTATCAACACCTGCGCCGTCAATAACAGCTTGGCCTTCCCAAGGAGTTCTGAGTGAACTGTCGGTAAAGCCTAATGGTTCAATGAGTCCGTTAACGTTATACTTCTTCAAAACTTTTGAATATTCTTTGACGTTAGCAATTGCCTCTGATTTCTTTTCTTCGGCACTTCTTGTGTCGTCAGTTGATCTGACAGGGCAGAAGACAAAGTTCTTAAGGCCCAAGTCCTTGGTCATTTCAAGCATTTCAGTTAGGCTCTTAATATTTTCATCAACCATGCTTCGTTTGTCCATGTTACCGATAGCATTAATAGTTTCGATACTTACATTATTTTTTTGTAGACCAGCTTTGACATCAGCATTACTCATGTTGTCCATGATCGAACTATTGTCAGGAGCGCCATACAAGTCATTACGGAGTTCAATGTTTTTAACACCCAATGAACTAATTAAGTCTAAAGTTTTATCAAGCTTAATTCCGGGAGCGGCTTTTCTGTTTAAACAAAATCTTTCGGTTGAAATCATGTAAAATCCTCCTTAAATTTTTTTAAGTTGTACACAAGGAAATTATTCTAGAGTCCTAAACCTTTTTTGATTGATGGTAATGTCTTTTCGTTTGACCAATCAACTTTGTCAGGCCATGCGAAAACATTATTCGTCACGATTCCGTCAAAATTAATGTCCTTCAAAGCTTTATACATTGCAGGGAAGTCAACTTCACCTTCACCAGGATTTAAGTGTTGGTGAATTGTTACTGGTGCCCCGGGTGGGTTGATGATATAACGTAATCCAAAGTTGCTCTTAAAGTTAAGAGTGTCGGCAATTAGGATGTGTGTTAAGACGTCTGCACTGTCGTGGATTTGTTTAGTTACGTCACCAATTCCTCCATCTGAGTAGAAGGCGTGGGCTGAACACCATACTTGAGAAACCCAATCTTTATCCAATGAGCGAATCAATTTGGCAGCTTCGTTGCTTGATTCAATAAAGTCGTTAGGGTGTGCTTGAATTTCTAGTTTGATATGGTTCTTTTCAAAGTCAGGAATTAATTCTTCCATTGACTTGTACCATTGACCTTCTGAGGCCACTGGGTTTTGCTTGTCGCCTGAGAATTCAGTGTTGAGTGTATCAACACCAAGCTCAGAGGTAATTTCGATTGTCCGACGCATATTGCGAACGGCTGCTTGTCTTTCTTGTTCATCTGGTGATGACCATTGTTGAACAGGCAAGACTGACGAAAGTTCTACACCAGCATCAGATAGCCATTTCTTAACATTTTTAATCATTTCTGAATTTACTTTAGGATACTGATAGAACCAGATAAAGTCTGAGCGAGGAGACAATTCGATGTATTTGTATCCTAAGCGAGCGGTTTTTTCAATCATGTCGTGAAATGAAGTATTATCACGAAACATGGATGGATCATAAGCTAATTTCATAAAAAATCTACCTCCTCAATTAAGCATTTTGTGTAACTTTATCTTCATAAATTGCTGGTTTGTTATCAGGTAACTTGATGGCAACTCTTTCAGCATTGTTATCACGTGATTTAGCTAAGGCATCACATGTAACCATTGCTACTAAGCCATCCCATGATGAAGGACCAGTAACTTTGTTTTGTTGTACGTCATTTACCCAGTGTTGTAATTCGTTGTCATAAGCTGTCTTGAAACGTTCTGTACAGTCGACTGGAATCTTTGTTTGATTCTTTAATGTATTTGTTTTAACTGATGTTACTGAAGGTGTTCCTAAACGAACGATTCCGTCTTCACAAACAACCTCACAGTTGATATCGTAACCAATTTGATCGTTAACGAAGACTTCCAAATCGATGTGAACACCTGATTTAGTATCCAAAGTGATAATTTGTGGATCGTGTAACTTGGAGTGTGTGTATTTAGTTTGTTTCTTAGGAAGGAATGTTGTACCTGATTCGTAATCCTCACCAAGTAACCAGTGCAATACATCAGCTTCGTGGATGGCTGTTTCAATGATTGACATTGATGTGTCATATGTTTCATCAACAGAAACATTTCTATGTGTAGCATGGATTAGTAATGGCTCACCATATTCGTTAGCGTCAATTTCTTTCTTCATTTCCATGTAGCCTGGGTCGTAACGACGCATGAATCCAACTTGAACTAATCTCTTTCCACCTTTAACTTCGGCGTCAATAATCTTTTGACATCCAGCGGCTGTTAATGTTAATGGCTTTTCACAGAATACAAACTTTCCAACTTCAATTGCGTGAATAACAAATTGTTCGTGTGTTTCGTGAGGACGAGTAACAACCATGATTGCATCAATATCTGGTGAATCAATTAAGTCGATACCATTGTCGAAAACTTTTGCTCCATATTCCTTAGCATATTTTTCTGCAAGATCCTTTTTAAGGTCACAAACACCTGCTAGTTTTGCTCCGTTAATTCTTTGAGCAACTCTCTTTACGTGGTCAGAACCCATAAATCCGAGTCCGATAATACCGATATTTAAAGTCATAATGAAACCTCCTGTTTTGTTTGGATAACTTGATTACATGACTGAGAATACTGCCTATGTGAAAATGGTTCAATGTACAATTCGATTTAAAAATTGTATATTTGACCATAAAATAGAATTGCTTAAGTTACTGTATAAATGGCAATATACTGATATAATAGCGTTTTCAATTGTAAAATCGGGTAGGAAAATATATCTACTTATTTTGCCAAAAAATCTAACGTTTTCTTAAGATTGATATATAATGAACATATGAGGTGAGCAAATATGATGGATGATTTTTCGCAATATTTTCCTGTAAATGAGCAAGGAAAAGAGTGCTTACGCGGTATTTATTTCAATAATCCTTCTAATAAGGCCAAAAAAATATATTACTATCCTCTTTGGGGTGCCGAATATAAAGTTTCATATCCTTATAGTATCGACAGAAATTATATGAATTCTTTTTTGGTTATGTATATTCAGGACGGCGAGCTGTCAGTCAAATTTCCTAACGATGAAACGAGAATCGCCAAAAAAGGCTCGGTCGTTATTTTAGACTGTAAAGAAAGAAATAGATATTTTACTAGTACTAATTGCCACTTCACGTTTTTCCACTTTAATGGGAATCAAGCTCAGTTCCTATATGATTACATAACCTCAGATGGATCCAATATCTTCACAGCTAATAAAGATATTGAGAATAATATTTATGAAATTTTTGAAGTTTTCAGATCACAAATAATTTCTGATCGTGAGGAAACGTATTCGGATTTGATATACAAGTTTTTAATTAATTTGAGTAATACTTCTAGTGTGGTTCAAATTGATAAGTCGACCTTGCACCAAACTCCCAAACTTGTAGAGGACGCACTTCATTATATTGATGATCATTTTGATGAGAAGCTTACGACTGCAGATATTTGTCGATATTTAGGCGTTAGTTCGTCTTTACTGGCAAAAGATTTTAGAACGTATACGAATAATAGTATTCACCAATACATAATTTCCGTCAGAGTTATTCATAGTCAACGGCTACTGACCACACAACCAGATATGAGTGTTGCCGAAATTGCGGCAACATGTGGATTCAATGACACATCACATCTAACAAAGATTTTTAAATCTGAGATTGGTATGACGCCAAGTAAATTCAAGAAAATGTGTTTCTAAAATAGGTGACAAATATGGAATATAGTAATGTTTGTTTTTCAAAAGTTGTATTGAATAAGATTATTAAGAATATCAACTTTCAAGAAGCTAAACTTGATATTCCTTATTGGGGAGCATTGGAGCACCATTTTGGTACCCAGAATCATACCCATTATTTTTTTGAAGTCACTTTGATAACTAACGGAGACGGAACTTATTATGAACATGATAAGGAGTATCCACTTCACAAAAATTCTTTGATTTTCACTCATCCAAAGACTGTCCACAGAATGGATAGTGAGTCGGGGATGAGTTTGGTTTATTTTTCATTTGTTCCAAAGATAATAAATGGCTGGGATTTGTATTCATTAAATTGCCAAACGCCAGTGATTAATCTATCTGATACAGACCCAATAACCTTGACTTGGGAAGCATTGCTAAATTTGACCTTGGTGTACGACGAGAATGACGATATGAGTGCTGTATCTATGCAAACGTTATCTGACTCGGTATGTCAGCTGGTAATTGATCGTGAGAACAATGGGCAACGAATTTCTGATAAGTTAGTGGCCGTGACAAATCAGACTGAATTATTACGCAATATCAAAAAATATATTAGGGAAAATATTTCAGAACAATTATCGATTGATAAGATTGCTGAAGAATTTTTTACTTCTCGACGTCAAATTTTTCGACTATTTAAACAATTTGAACCATATACTTGTAATGATTTTATTCAGCAAACAAGAATTGAATACGCCGCTAATTTACTAAGTGATTCAACCATGTCGGTTACGGACATTTCTAGGAAGGTTGGATTCAATTCAATTCACTATTTTTCAACGGTATTTACTAAGAAAATGCGTGATACGCCACAAAGATTTCGCTTGCTATACAGCAATGCACAAATAAAAGAGTTCGGATCAAATTAATGATCCGAACTCTTTTTCTTAGTAAAGTCTTATCATCACAACACCAAGTATCATGACGAGCAAACTTAATATTTGAATAATTGTAATTGGATTTTTCTTGGATTCCAAAATTCCAAATTGGTCGATTATCAAACTTCCGGTTGTAACACCAACTAAGATGATAACTACAGCTAATCCTGTTCCGACAATGGGAACGATGTAGGCATTACCAAGGACGCAAAATGCTCCAATGATTCCACCAGTCCACATCCACCAAGGATTTCCACCAGCAGCTTTTTCTAACTTCAATGGGGGATGCAAGATTAATACAATTATGAATAAAGTGATTGTCCCTCCAAAAAATGATAAGAAAGCAGATTTCAAACTTGATTCAACGACCGTACCAACGTGTCCATTAATAGCAGTTTGAGTGGCACTAAACATACCAGCAACGATACCAAGTAAACGCCACAACATCAAACCTTTAGCATGGTGCTGTTTCTTTTTTAATTTTCTTTCGGTCAGGTAAGTATTTAGCGCAACTGCACCAAAGACACCCGCAACAACTAGCAAAGCACCGATAGCTCTTATCCAAGTGAATGGCTGATGCATGGAGCCGAATAGAGCAAAATTATCAATCAATAATCCCATCATTATTTGTCCCAAAATGGGCATAATGGCAGTCTGAACACTACCTAGATTTGGGAACAACAAAATATTTGAGGTTAAATAAATAACCCCAAAAGCTCCACCAATCCAAAACCAGATTGGTTGTGTATGGAATAATTCACTCGGAAACAGTGCCATTGTGTGATAAATGGAAAAGTTAAACAATGCGAGCAAAATTGTCCCTGTTCCAAAGGAAAAGAGTGAAGCTAGATAAGGCGAGCCTATGGAAACTTTCAATCTAGAATTTATACTAGTTTGAATAGGTTGCCAAATACCGATTATCAAACCAACTAAAACAGCAATCATAATAAAATCCCCGTGTATATATTGTGTTGTATTTGCTAAACATGCCGTCTCCAGAGCTGGAAAATATTTTTTTGGCTGTGCGGGACGGCCCGAGCCAAAGTGCGGCCTCGGCCCTAGGTTTGAAGCCTTGTATAGTTCGACAAGTCTCCAAACTCGCCCGGTGTAATAAGCACGGAAGAATCGTCCGTGCTTATTACACTTTCACTGCCAAAAAATATTTTCCAGCTCTTCCGACTGATACTCAATCTTATTCGAATGTAACAACATCCAATTCATTGATGTTCCAAGTTTGAAGCATGTCAAAAGAGCCCAAGAGTAACAAGCATAAAATACTAAGTACTTTAATTATACAGTTTTGAAAACGCTTTTATATGTATAAAACGTCAAGAGTTTTGTAAAATCCAAAATTTTGGAGAAAAATAGGCTGGAACAAATTAATGTTCCAGCCTATGAAATTATATTTAACAGTAAAACTATGCTTAACAATAAAATTATACCTATTTTAGATAAGAAGATTCTATCTAGACGGAGAAGAAAAATAGATTTGGCCTCAGTACTGAGATTTGAGTTAGTTGGGGAATTGTCCCAACTTACCTCAAAGGCCGAGTTTGGAAACATCTCGTACTTTGAGATGGTTTCAAATCGTGCCCAGTACGTTCCAGGCCTAAAATCTATTTTTCTTCGTAGTCGGAATCAAAGATCACTAATTATCTAAAACTGACTTAATTAACCCAATACCTTTTGTAATATTAGACTCATCCATTATCAAAGGAGGTAACAATCTCAACGTATTGTGTTTAGCCGAAATAGTAAGCAATCCAGCATCTTGGAGTTGACCAATTACATCGCCAACAGGTACTTTTTCGTCCAAATGAATTCCGACCATAAATCCTAATCCAGTAATACTTGTAACCACTGGTAAAGGTTTGATCTCAGTATTCAATTTTTCCCAAAGTAGCTTGGACTTTGCTTGTACTTCTTTCAAGAAATCAGGAGTGAGTTGTTCCAGAACTCCACTTGCGGCTGCCATTGATAGTTTATTACCACCGAAAGTCGTGCCATGAGTTCCTGGTCCAAAAGCGCTCGCTAATTTCTTGTTACCAATCATTGCTCCGATTGGTGTTCCGTTCCCTAAAGCCTTAGCTGAAGTAACTATGTCTGGATCTAAATCGAATTGTTCATAAGCGAATTTTGTACCTGTACGACCAATTCCAGTTTGGACTTCGTCGATAATTAAGAGTACATCGTTTTCTTTACATGCTTTTTGAACGTCTGCTAACCATGATTTGTCAGCTACAACGACTCCACCTTCACCTTGAATAACTTCCAGGATTACGGCAGCTAAAT
Source organism: Companilactobacillus ginsenosidimutans (assembly GCF_001050475.1). Taxonomy (NCBI): domain Bacteria; kingdom Bacillati; phylum Bacillota; class Bacilli; order Lactobacillales; family Lactobacillaceae; genus Companilactobacillus; species Companilactobacillus ginsenosidimutans. Next base: position 2,052,791 of record NZ_CP012034.1, read on the forward strand.
CGGAAGTGATTTTCGAAATAGCTTTTTCGTCATTATAATCAGCAAATTTAACGTCTGGTACTAGTGGGGTGAATCCTACTCGAATATCAGGATTGCCGGTTAGCGACATTGATCCGTAGGTACGTCCATGGAATCCATTGTTAAAAGCTAAGACGGTTGTTTTGCCACTGTATTTACGTGCTAATTTGAAGGCTGCTTCGTTAGCTTCAGTACCTGAGTTACAGAAGAAAGCTAATTGGTCATCGTTTGTTAGTTGGCCAGCAACTTTGTCTTGAATAGCACTTTCGTACAAGTTTGAAGTGTGCCAAATTTTCTTAGCTTGGTCTTCAACGTTCTTTTGAATGAGCTCGTTGCTGTAACCAAAGCTACAAACACCAATTCCACTTGTAAAATCTAAATAAGTTTTTCCATTATTATCTGTTAAAAATACGTCGTGTCCTTCAACTAAATCGAAGGGGAAACGTGAATATGTTGGGAATACATTTTCCATAGTGAGCCTCCAGAATTTTTTTATACTGTTGTGTTGTATTGAAATTGTGTTCCCGGACGGCCTAAGTCGTTAGTGATAAATGTCTGGTTGACACCGTTTTTCAAAGCTTTGAATGAAGCTTGAATTTTTGGCATCATACCTGACTTAATAATATCTTTTTGATACAGCTTGTTTGCGTCTGTTTCTGTTAGTTGGGGAACTACTTTGCCGGAGTTCAAAACTCCTGGTACATCGGTCAACAGAACCAATGATTCTGCGCCTAATTGAATGGCAATCGTGGCTGCAGCCATGTCAGCGTTGACGTTTAGCCAATGCCCATCTGCAGTTTGTGCTAGAGGTGCCAAAATACCGATTTGATCTTGTAATTGTTCATTGAGCCAAGTTTTATTGATGTTAGTTACTTGTCCGACTTCACCGTATTCTTCTTGGTTTAAATATTTACCTTGGAGTAAGTGATTGTCACTTGCGTTCATGCCGATGACAGGTAATCCGGCATTATTTACAAATTGACAAAGTTTTGGTTGAACCATTCCGAGAAGAACAGCTTTTGTAATATCCAATGTATCGGAATTTGTAACTCTAATACCATCAATTTTTTTGACTGAGAGGTGCATCTTTTCACTCCATTGTGAAATTTGTGGACCTCCACCATGAATAATTAAAATTTGCTTACCTTGCTTCCACCAATCTTTCAATTGAGTAAAGAAAGTTTCTGGCAATTGATCACTCGCGTTTCCACCTATTTTAATAACAATTGTTTCCTTCATAATATTTCACCTCATACTTAAATTTTTGTTCGAAAGTTGATTAGCTCCTGTATGAAGCGTTAATTCGGACGTAATTATAAGTGAGGTCACAGCCCCAAGCTTGGCCTGTAGCAGTTCCGGAATTCAAATCTACTAAAATTGTGATTGTATTGCTCTCCAGTGTTTTTTTCATTTCTGCTTCATCAAAGTTGGCACTAGCACTGTTATCAACAAGGGCTAGCCCGTTCAACCAGACTGATGTGTGGTTGATATCAACTTTGGCGTTAGTTTGACCAATTGCGGCAATAATTCTGCCCCAGTTAGCATCTTCACCAAAGATAGCAGCTTTGACTAAGTTTGAACCAACGATGGCTTTGGAAACTTTTTGTGCGTCATCATGGTTAGCAGCATTTTTAACATTTACTTCGACTAATTTAGTTGAACCCTCTCCATCTTTGGCGATGTCCTTAGCTAGTTCACTGAGTACTTTATTGAAGGCACTGACAAATGCGGGATAATCAGCACTTTGCTCTGTGATTTCAGTGTTACCCGCTGCACCATTTGCCAAAGTTACCACCATGTCATTGGTTGAAGTGTCACCATCAACGGTGATTTGGTTAAATGTCGAATCAACTTCGTGACTCAACATGGGTTGTAATAATCCATCAGAAATTTTTGCATCAGTAACGACGAATCCTAGCATGGTAGCCATTTTTGGATGAATCATTCCTGAACCTTTGCAAAAACCTGAGATAGTTACAGGTTTATTTTCCACTGTCAATTGAACTGACACAGTTTTGGCATGCTTATCAGTAGTCAAAATTGCTTTAGTGACATCTGTATTGTCTTTTAATTCTAGTTCTGAAATACCATGTTCCATGATATCCATTGGCAATGGTACGCCGATGATACCTGTGGAAGCAACTCCGACGAGTTGTTGTTCAATATTAAGCTTGTTAGCAACGAGTTGTTGAACTTTTTTAGCGTCAATCATGCCTTGGTCGCCGGTAACTGAGTTCGCATTAGCTGAATTCATTACGACTGCTTGAAGTTCATGTTTGATGTTAATTGTTTGTTTTGTTAGTTTCGTTGGTGCAGCTTGAAATTGGTTAGTTGTATAAGTTCCTGCAGCTTGAGCTGGTACCTCGGAATAAATCCAGCCCATGTCTTTGCCCTCACGCAAACCTGCGTGGATCCCATCTGATTGATAGCCCTTTGGCCAAGCAAAGGGCACAACATTGTAGGCAATTGCGTCTTCTGAAGATGTCTTCATAAAAAAATTCCTCCTAAATTGGTAGTACAGGGATTAGGTTCAATCCTGTCTCTGGTTCAAAACCAAACATTTGATTAAAGTTTTGGATTGCTTGTCCAGCGGCACCTTTTAGGAGGTTATCAATAACACTAACTATTACGATTTGATGGGTAACAGGGTTTAATTGATAACCGATGTCACAGAAGTTAGTTCCGACAACTTGTTTCAAAGCTGGGAAAACTCCTTCAGTAGCATTTACAAAGGTGTCATCTGAGTATGTTCGGACGAAAGCATCCCGTACATCTTTTTCAGTTACGTCAGATTTTGCCTTTGCGTAGCAACTGGCCATTATTCCACGAGTTAGTGGTAATAAGGTTGTTGTGAACTGAATATAAGGTACGTTCTCGTCCCATTCTTGTAATTGTTGAACAATTTCTGGAATATGTTGATGTTGATTTACCTTATACAGTTGCAGATTTTCATTTGTTTGACTGAAATGAGTTAATTGAGTCAATTTCTTTCCCGCACCGGAAGTACCAGATTTGGCATCCACCACGATTGAAGTAGGGTCAATTAAATGATTTTGTACTAGTGGAGCTAAGGCCAAAATTGTTGAAGTGGCATAGCAGCCAGGGTTTGAAACATAAGTTTCTCCCTTAGAACTAGTAAAATCTGTTAATCCATAATGTGACTTGTTCAAGTATTCAGTACTTGGAGCTTCTTTCTTGTACCATTTCTTGTAAACGTCACGTGACTTCAACCGATAGTCACCGGCTAAATCAATTACTGGGAAGTTAGCATCGATAAAAGGCTTAGCTAACTCAGTAGTTACACCGGCAGATGTTGCGAAAAAGACCATTTGGTTATTTTTCATGATATCAGCAGGATTATAAGGCAAAATGTTATCGCGTCGTCGCAGTTGAGGCATTACCGTTTCTAGAGATTGTGCTTCAGTTTGTGCGTGTCCGTATAAGTTGACTTGATCAACGTTAGGGTGTCGTAACAATAATTCAAAAAGAACGCTACCGCTATATCCGGTAACTCCGACTAGACCAACATTCATTAGGATCATCCTTTCTTTGATATCTGATTTATAACTCTGTACTAAAATTTTTATTAGTACGAGAATTAATAACCACAGTACACTCTTATGTGGCAAATGACAAGCTTTTTTTAATGATAATTCTAATTTTTATCATTTTAGGAATAGTGCCATGTCGGGGTTTTAAGGATTCATTTTCAGAAAATTAGTTTAGTTTTCTAATAATTGGGATAAGTATTATGAGAGTGGGGATATGCCGCCTGCGGTCGAAAACGGTGAGGCTGCTGTGGGACCGCCCTGAGCCGAGGTCTCAGGGCTCGATTTTAAGCCTTGCATGGTTCTCGCAAGTCTTAAAAGTCGTCCAGTACTGTAAGCGATAAATCGCCAACAGTACTTTCACTGCTTGCCTCAACGTTTTCGACCTCCGGCTGGTTTTGCTGAATATTGCAGCATGTCAATTCTTTCATTTCGTTCTGGGGTCAGAATAGGTGAGAACAAAAAAGAACCACAATAATGAAATTGTGATTCTTTTCGTCTTCCAGTTAATATTCTGTTAATTAGAGTTAACAATTCGAAAAGTCGGAGTGCACTGTCTTCGAATATCTAGCTGGTTGTTGTTTATCTAGCTTGATCGACTTGGTCGTTGTCTTTTAATCCGAAAGTTGTAATTAACAATCCGATAATTAGAGCAATTACGAAGTAGAAGAAGATTGTTGTAATGCTTACTTTTAATCCTAATGATACACCGATTAAATAAGGTCCAATTGTTGCACCGATTCTACCGATGGCTTGAGTGAAACCAATTCCGGTTCCACGGTGAGTGATTGGATATTGTGTCGGAGTCATTGCAATCATAATTCCCCATGCACCTAAGGTGAAGAAGGAGAGGAGAATACTACTGAAGATTACCATACCTGATGAATTGGCTGTGGCGAATAAGAATGATCCTATCAATGTTCCTAATAAATAAATGAAGAGAACTTTTTTACGACTAATCTTATCCATCAAAAAGGCAGCTAAGAAATATCCAGGTAATTGGGCAAAACTAGTAATTAAAGTGTATCCAAAACTGTGGATCATTGAAAAACCACGAGCAATTAATACACTAGGTAGCCATAGGAATAGTCCGTAATATACGAACATAATTATGAACCATAAAATACTTAAACAAATTGTCGCACGACGGAATTCTGGTGACCATATTTGTGCTAATGATACTTTTAAATTTAATTTATTGTTCTTAACATTATGCTCATCAGATAAATGACGGCGCAATACTAAAGTATAAAGTGCCATTAATGAAGTGATGATTACAGTTGGACGCCATCCATAAATTGGCATGAACAAGAATGCTAGTAATGATGCGAAAATCCAACCAATAGCCCAGAAGCTATCTACTAAAATTAGCATCTTCGAACGTTTATCACCGGAGAATGAATCAGCGATAATTGTTGCTGCAACTGGTAGCTCCCCACCTAATCCGATACCAGTAATAAAACGAATAATCATGAATTGATAAACGTTTTGAGTTAATGCTAAACCTAAGTTACTAATTGAAAAAACCAATAATGTAATAATAATGATGTTCTTTTTACCAAAACGATCAGCTAGATAACCGAACAAAATTGCCCCAATCATCATACCAACAGTTGTGATGGCACCGACTGAACCAAGTTGTCCCGGTGTTAGTGCCCATTCTTTTTTGATCAATGGCATGATGAAAGATAGTAATCCCACATCAGCAGCGTCAAATAGCCAAGCAGTTCCAAGAACCATTAACAATTTGAGACCAGTGTTTTTTCGTACTGTTTCCAAATCTTTACCCCCAAAAAATTATATTTTATATTTATTTAATTATTAAAGGTACTTTTTACCTTTATTAACATAAAAAAAGACTACCATTAGTCTTATCGAGGGTCAAGAATTTGAGCTAATTTGTAAAGTTTAGCAGGACGGCCGCTTTTTCCATGCTCAAATCCAACTTCAGAAAACAAATGCCCATGCGTTTTTCGGAAATTGGAATTGTCGATTTCATTGACAGATCTTTTATTAAAAGTTGCGTATACTTCACGTGCTTTTTTCAGAGTAAAACTATCCCCTAAAATCAAAAGGATAGTTGGAAGATAATCTAGACGATTAGTAACACGTTTAAATGCTTCTCGCAAAATAAGGGAATGGTCAGAGATTAAATTTTTTGATGCGTCAAGTTGATCAACTTTTTGATAAAAATCATTTTCGGAGACTGTATCGGCCAAAGTGTGAAATACGAAGTTTTGATATTTCAAAACATAAGAAGTTTGATCATAATCGACAGCAAACCATGCTGCATCCTTAGCACCGTATCCAGGTGTTAAGTCGGGCATGGAAGGTAAGTAGGTCATATAAGTCAAAGCAATCTCACGTTTGTCTAAACTGCGATGAACATTACTGAAAGTTTCCAATTGTTCAGTATAAAAATTGGGGAGATCGATGCCAATTTTTTCCCGGATTAAACGAAGAGAGGCCTCTTCAGCGTTTTCGTTGACTCGTAATAGGGTCGTTGGAAGGCCCCATTTATCGGTATATGGAGCTCGGGAGTTTTTGATTAATAAGACCATGACTTTTTCTGAGTTAGAGTCAAAGCTCCAGATGATATTCACGATGTTAACAGTCAAATTTTCAGTTGAGTTCATTTTGTATACCTTCCAAACAAGTTAACTTTTATTATATATTAATTTGTTGAAAATAAATATATACGGTGGGGATATGCCGCCTGCGGTCGAAAACGTTGAGGCCGCTGTGGGACCGACCCGAGCCGAGGTCTCGGGGCTCGATTTTAAGCCTTGCATGGTTCGCAAGTCTTAAAAGTCGTCCAGTACTGTATTCGATAAATCGCCAACACTACTTTCACTGCTGGCCTCAACGTTTTCGACCTCCGGCTGGGTTTTGCCAATAATGCAGTGTTGATAATTTTAATTAGCATTGGTGATGGTCTTAGTGAAATCTTTCTGTACCTGCGATTTTCTCATTTTATGTTCTGGGCAAAATAAATAGCTTCGGAAATAATGGTTATATCTACAAATTTGATTTAGATTGCAGTAATAAAATTCAAATGTATGAGAGTATTTCTGGAACGTTGAATCATCCAAATACATACTAACTCCAATAAAAAAGGAACCACAATATCATAATTGTGATTCCTTGTGTTGGATTTATTAATGTATATAACAGTGAGATTGATAGATAAGTCGGAGTTCAGGACCGGGGAAATCCAGCAGTGAAAGTACTGTTAGTGCTTTAGCACTTACAGTACAGGGCGATATGGAGACTTGCATGAACTTTGCAAGGCTTCATATCGAACTTTGAGACCGCACTTAGGCTCAAAGTGTCCCACACAGCAGGATTTTCCCCGGTCCTGAACGGAGACGGCATATTTAGAAATACTCGAGTAAATCTTCTTCTTTCAACTTAGCCTTAGCCTCAGTATCAAGATCCAAAATAATCTTACCTTTTTTCAAAACAATCAATCGATTGCCATACTTAACAGCTTCGCTCAAGTTATGCGTAACCATCAAACAAGTAAGCTCTTTATCCTTAACAGTTTTGTCAGTTAACTCCATAAGTTCCTGACTAGTTTGAGGGTCAAGCGCAGCAGTATGTTCATCCAATAGCAGCAACTCTGGTTTTTGAATGATTGCCATTAGAAAACTCAAAGTTTGGCGTTGACCACCTGATAGATTGTCGGTAAATGTGTTTAGACGATTATCCAATGTGGGTAGGTCTGCGGTTAATTTTTCGAATGATTCCATGTTGTCTTTTAGATGACGTAAACGTAACCTGCGAGGGAGTCCGCGGCGTTTTGCTAAGAGCAAATTCTCAGCTACTGTCATCCTTGGAGATGTTCCTAATTTGGGATCCTGGTAGACACGTGAAATAAATTTACTTCGTTTAGCTAAATTTTTTCCAGTGATGTCATCATCGTTCAATAAAATTTTTCCAGAAGTGATGGAATTGGCGCCGGTTATTGCGTCAAGCAGTGTGGACTTGCCGGCACCGTTTGTTCCTAGGACTACGATGAAGTCTTTGGGATAAATTTTTAAGTTGATACCATCTAAAATATTTAAATTTTGATTGTCGTTATAAATTGTCTTAACGGCGTTATCTATTTCCATGATTGGTTTCATTTGGTTTTTACCCCATTTCTAAAGGCACGGAAGAATTGCTCACGAATTGTTGGTAGGGCAAGGCATAGTGCCAAGATGATGGCTGAAATTAGTTTCAAGTCGTTGGTGTTGAATCCTAGTTGGAGCACGATCATTAGGATTAGGCGGTACACGATACTACCTATTACTATAGTAATAATACGAATACTTAATGGAACGTTTGGATAAATCACTTCACCAATGATGATGGCTGAAAGTCCGATAACAATGGATCCGATACCCATGTTGACGTCGGCGAATCCGTTTTGTTGAGCAATTAATCCACCTGTTAAGGCTACGATTCCGTTTGAAATCATGATACCGATGAACTTCATTGAAGTTGTATTGATACCAAGGGATGCAGCCATTGTTTCGTTGTCACCAGTTGAGATGAGGGCCTGTCCTTTTTCTGTGTTCAAGAAGAGTGTTAATAGGAAGATAATTACTGCTAACAAAATTATTCCAACGAAAATTCCGTTGAAGTTTGTGGGTAATTTGTCTAAACCAAATTGGTTGAAGACGTTGGTTGGCTTAGTTAATGACATATTAGCTTTTCCCAAAATCCTTAAATTGACTGAGTAAAGTCCTGTCATTGTTAAGATACCTGCTAGCAAACTCGGAATATTCATTTTGGCATACATGAATGCAGTCATGAAACCAGCTAAACATCCGAAGATAAAGGCAATTAACATTGCTAATTCGGGGTTCATTCCGCGTTGTATGAACATTACAGTTGTGACGGCACCGAGTGGGAAAGCGCCTTCAACGGTCATATCAGGAAAATCGAGAATTCGGAAGGTAATAAACAATCCGATGGCCATAATTGACCAGATTAAACCTTGGCTAATTGTTGAGACGATTAGATTCATTTGATTATCCTTCCTTCTTTTTGAGCTTTTTGAATTACTGAATCTGGGAATGTGATGTTAAGTTTCTTGGCCATTTTTTCATTGATGATTAAGTGGCCTTTCTTAATGAAGGTAACAGGAATGTCGCCGACTTTTGCTTTGTGACGCAAAATTTTAACAACATCCTCACCAGCTTTTTGACCGAGTTCATATTGACTCAATCCGAGGGTGGCAAGACCTCCATCTTTTACCATCGTATCGGCGGCAGGGAAGATAGGAACATTTTGTTTTGCGGCGACGCTTGATAATAATTTCATACCACTCGCAATTGTGTTGTCAGTTGGGACGAAGATGGCGTCGACGTTTTGAGAAAGATTAGTTGAAACTTGTTCCAAATCATTAATGTTGCTGATGCTGGAAACTGTGACGTCTATGCCCTGAGCTGATGCGAGTTTCTTCATTTTTTTAGTCTCAGTGGTGGCTGACATATCACTGGATGTGTAAATTATTCCGAGGCGTTTCATGTTTGGCATGATTTGCTTCATTAGTTTGAATTGATCAGCGAGTGGTGCTTGGTCGGAAATTCCGGTGATGTTGCCACCTGGATGGCTGTTACTTGGCACGATTCCGAAGCCTTTGGGGTCAGTTACGGCGCCCATGACGATTGGGATTGTTGATGTGGCATTTTTCAGTGATTGGACTGAAGGTGTTGCGATACCAACGGCAACGTCGACATTATCTTCGACAAATTGTTTACTGATTGTTCGAAGGTTACTTTGATCCCCTTGGGCATTTTGGAAAATGATGTGGATGTTCTTACCATTTTCGTAGCCGTTCTTCTTCAAAGTATCATCAAGTCCCCGGTTGATTTCATCCAAGGCTGGATGTGATAAGAGCTGTAAGACTCCAACTTTAGGAATTTTATTTTTATTGTTATTTTGTGCATGTCCGACGTAGAAAAATGCGAATACTAGGAATGCAAATAAGAATACGAGTGTTCCGTACAATCTCTTGGTATGTTTCATGATGTTCCCCCTATATAAAAAGACAGTCCTTGCACAGGGCTGCCTTTAGATGACAAAACCCACATGGCTTTTTGAATCCATGTGGGCTTTTAATTAACGAATATTTAATAAGCCGACATGGATATGATCCTATTCAGGTCATATCCTTATCGGATTAACCTGAGTTATCGGCTTTGCCAACCAGCTAAAATGTTAAGAGAATTATTTTTCATAATGTACAATCTCCAAACTTCTTGATAAAAAAACTTTATTTCAAAAACGCTTAATTGTCAACTCCCAAAATGGTTATTCCCGATTAGGTAATTACTGATAACGAAAAATTAATCCACTAATATGATAAATGATATTATAGTAAGGATATCGAAAGGTGACTAGAGATTATGTGGAAAACACGTCGATTTCAAATACTAATAGCCGTCATATTAGTGTTTGTGGCAACCGCTGCAACATATTTTGATGCGCCGTTATATAAGAAACCAATCGTTCAAATTGAACAAGTTACTCAAAAGAGTAAGACTAAAAATACTGATGAATACAAAAACACTGATTATCAGATTGACCAAATTGTGAAGGGCCACTTTGCTAATGGAAGTCAAAAAGGTAAGTCAGTTAAAATCACCAATAGTTACACACAGTCGCAGTTGACTGATGAAAAATATAAAGTTGGACAACAAGTTTTCGTTGCTAAGACTTCGAAAAATGTTTACTCCATTCAAAGTACTAAAAGGGATGCAGTTTTAGTATTTGCGATTGGACTAGTCGTGATTCTTCTATTCTGCATGAAATTTACGAGGGCTAAACTATTTTCAAGTGTGGCAATAAATATCGTAATTTTTTACGGGTTCATGCAGTTTTTGATTAAATCTAAGGATAGTCTGTTGGTAGTTTTGACCATCATAACAGCTATTCTCATTGCTGCAGTTGCGTTAATAATAATTTTGGGACCAACGCAAGACGCCTTGATGGCATTCTTGAGTACGTTGATGGCAACGACCGCAGCCTTATTGCTGAGTGTATTTTTGCTAAATCTTTCCAATAATAGCAACATCCATTTTGAAATGACAGAATACGATTTACAGCCGTATTTTGCGGTGTTCATTTCGCAAGTTATTTTCAGTGTGTTAGGTGTCATTCTTGATGAAACAATGGATATTTCATCCTCGTTAATCGAGATGAAACAAGAAGTTCCAGATGTTAAACAGACTGCCTTGTTCAAAGCCGGTATGTCAATCGGACGCGAGCTAGTTGGACCACTGATCAATATCCTACTGTTCATCGTTTTTGCCGAAAACTTGAACTTGGTAATGTTGTATCTAACTAACGGAAACTCAGTCGGATATACGCTAGACATGACCTTGAGCCTAGGTGTGACACAATTAATTATCAGTGCCATCGGAATTGTCTTAACTGTTCCGACAACTAGTTTCATCGCCAGCCACATGGTAGCAAGGAGGGCAAACTGATGATGTACTTATTAATAGCTTTTATAATTTTATTGTTAATAGTAACCGGAACCCGTGGTCTGTCATTGTTGCTCGGATTGGGCATCAACATAATAGCTATCATCGCATTATTGATTTTGATAGCAGACGGTTTCAACGTCATAATCACCACCGCCATTGTTTCTGTCATAATTTTAATTGTCGCAATTTATATGAATGTGGAAAATTCTGTCACCGCTAATATTTCATTTAAGACGTCAATCATTATTACAGCAGTAATCCTGCTAATCACCATTCCAATCTTATATTGGTCAAGCACACAAGGGATGGGTGTAGAGGATCAAGAAGAGTTAGAAGGATTCTCACTTGCGGCAGGAGTATCATTCCCACAATTAGCGATTGCGACGATTATTGTTAACAGTTTGGGAGTTATTTCTGAAACAAGCGTGGCAATTACTAGTGGATTGAATGAGATTGTTTTGAGTAAACCAACGCTAACTAATAAGGAAGTGTTCGATGACGGTTTTTCTGTCGGAAACAAAATTTTGAGCACACAGACTAATACTTTGCTGTTCAATTTTTTTGCTACGACTTTTCCATTGTTTTTCTTGATGAATACTTTACGGTTTAACTTTGGTGATATTGTTAATGATAAGATTTTTGGAGCAGAAGTGTTGACCACTGTTGTATGTACGATTGGTGTTATCTTGACAGTTCCAATCACCGCATGGCAAGTCTCCCGAACTTCGCGGTCTGCTATTGTTGAAAGTGCTAAAACAGAGGATAAGGAGAAGTAGGGGTGTGGATTCCGATTCCGAGAGAAAATCGATTTTGTGGCCTGGAACGTGGTGGGCACGATTTGAAACCATTTCACAGTTCGAAATGTCTTCAAACTCGGCCTTTGAGTAGGTTGGGATAGTTCCCCAACCAACACAAACTTCACCACTGAGGCCAAATCGATTTTCTCTCTCCATCTAAATAGAGCATCTGTTTTCTTACTTGCCGAAAAGTAACGGGCAGTTAGTGAGACATGCCTTTGTTCTTTTCACAATTATGTATTTGTAAGTTGGTCTAATCAATTAATAATATAAAAAGGGTAGATGAAAAATCAAATTTTCATCTACCCTTATTTATTTAGTTTTTTGATCTTATCACTTGAACCGAGAACCTCTGTGTAGACATCAACGACAAGAAAAACATAAAATAGCAAACTTGCCTTAGATTGCACTATCTGGCATGGAGGTGGAGTACTGCGGGGAGCCAGCCGTGAGATTTCACTTAGCTCGGCCATAAAGCCGAGGTTAGTGAAAGGTTGTAAAAGTTGACCGCTCTATGGCAACTTTTCAACCCATGGCGTTCCGCCCCCGCAGTACGGAACCTCCAGGCGGCAGTGAACCACAAACCCAAAATTTAAGGCAAATCATTCCCGGCGGCAAAATAGAGATCATACCACTCTTGATGTGTCAGCTCGATATCAGCAGCCTGACAACTATCAATAATGTGTTTAGGGTTCATTGTACCAATAATAACCTGCATCTTAGCAGGGTGACGCAAAATCCAAGCTGCAGCAATCGCATTTTTCGACACACCGTATTTCTCGCCAAGCTTTTGTAGCTCAGCATTCAATTCAGGGAAGTCTGGGTTGTCGATGAAAACTCCTTCGAACATTCCATATTGGAATGGTGACCAAGCTTGTAGAGTTACACCCATGCGACGAGAAAATTCGATTAGTTCTCCGTCGTGGTTGATTGAACGGTCGTCAGCCATGTTACTGTGAATTCCGTGGTCAATCATTCCTGTGTGCATCAAACTGAATTGCACTTGGTTGACTAATAATTTTTGATTGAGTGATTCTTGTACAAGTAAAAATTGTTGTGGATTAAAGTTTGAAACTCCGAAGTGTCTAACTTTTCCACTTTGTTGTAAGTCGTCGAAAATATCGGCTACTTCTTCTGGCTCCATTAGTGGATCTGGACGATGGAGTAGGAATGAATCTAAGTAGTCGACGCCAAGACGTTTCATGCTACCATCAATTGCATTCATAATATGTTCTCTAGAAAAATCGTATTTCTTACCTGGAACGATGGCAGCTTTAGTTTGGATGTATAAATCTTCACGTTTAACGCTGCTTTGTTTAAGTGCATCGCCAAAGCGTTGCTCGGATTCACCTTTTCCATACATATCGGCGTTATCCACGAAATTGATACCGCAATCATACGCAGTTTCGATTGCTTTAACTGCTTTGTCAACAGACAATGCGTCCATTCTCCATGCACCAAAGGCAATTTCGGATACTTGCCAATTTGTCTCTCCAAGACTGAGTTGTTTCATGTTATTCCTCCCATAAATACGAATTTATTAACACTTTGATTATCTAAGAAAACGGTATCATAATCAATGATATTTGAGAGTTAGTTTAATGGATCTTAAACGCAAAAAAAGGAATCAACATTAATGTCGATTCCTCTTTAACTATCTTGTTGGATCTTGCATTGTGACAATATAGTTATAAATTCTGAGTGCATAATCTTTAGTATTAAAGTTTGCATCGATTTCATTTTGTAAATCAGATAGATTATCGGTGATAATTCCGTCGGCACCTAGGAAAATCATTTTATCCATATCATTTGTGCCGTTTACCGTCCATGCGTAAACTTTCTTTTTCTCGAAGTGGGCATCATCGATGAATGTATCATTCAAAGTCGTGTACTCCATGGTAAATCCGTTTGCTTTTGAACGTGGGACGCCAGATAAATTAAACGACAAAATATAGTCAGCGGGGACTCTGGGCATGTTCGATTTACTTTGTTGAATAAAATTATAATCAAGTGAGTGTATCATATCGTGATTTTTGCGTAATTTAGTTTCATAGCGGTTAGAAAACTTTTGGACAAAATCAGATTTGGTGGAAGGAGTTCGTTTGAATTCAACTAGCAATTTCTGATGTAACTTTGTCGCCTCATTTTGATAATCGTCGAAACTTGCAAGATGGTCTGACTTGCCATTTTCATGAACAGTGACTTGTTGGAGTTCTGCTAGAGTCATATCTTTTGGTCCCTTATCGATGCCTGCCAAAGTTTTCAGAGTGTTATCGTGCAACACAATGAACTTATGATCCTTGGTTTCCTGTACGTCCATTTCGATGTAATCAGGCTTTTCTTTGCTGGTGGTTTTGAGTGAAGAAATTGTATTTTGAACGCCATTGCCATCGTCAACACCACGATGTGAAATTGCGAGTGGTTTTGAAAGAAGCAAATCGTTAAAGTAAAGGACACCATATGTGGCAAAACCTGAAACCACGACAGCCATAATAAAGAACCATGGCCAACGACGGGCTTTCCGTCTTTGAGCATTTGGTGCTGCAACAAGTGCAGAAGAATTAGAAATCATCAATAAGGCAATCATAGCTGAGAAATAGTAGCCGGCGGCTGCATTAATAATTTGTACTATCGTTAAATTTACAACGGCTGCTGATTTTGCCATGATTTGTAGTTGGTCGAATGCCCATTGAATACCGAGAATTATCCCAAAAATAATCCAAGTTGCTACAACGACGATTACCGATAATATTGCTAAGTAAATTAGGTAATGTAGAAGTTTGCCTTTGGTTGCGGCATTACTTTTCTTAATTGCTTGCCGTGCACCAATTTTTTCAAAAATCATTGTAGGCAAGACAAAAATCCAACGTATACCAATATAGAAAATAATTAGGTAGATAATTGTCAGTAAAATTCCAAATGGGAGATGTTCTTGGAATAACCAGTCGGTTATGAAAGTTGGAATTTGGACTTTATTTAAGAGCGGTGTATATAGTCCAATTCCTCCGAATGGAATTATTAGTAAGAAATATAATAGGAAGAATCCGAACGTTTTATAGGGAATTGGCCAAATTTGATGCCATAATTCGTGTAAATAATCGATCCATCGGAGGCTTAAATCAGAGCGGATTGCTCGGAAACTGATAAAGACTGCTGCAAATTGTGCAAAGACTAATATCATTATGAACAGCAGTAGCAACACTAGTTCGAACATTGCCAATGATTTGTGGGTTAATAAATTGGGTATATTTGTATATGAAATGTATCCAATGTGATTAGTTTCTAGGATTGTATCTATTAAGAAATTTAGTATTGGAATGAATATTAAGTTAATTAAAATATCGACGATGATTAGGATTTGTGAGTAGGTCCACCATCGATGCCAGAAGTTGTTATTCTGTTCTTTAAAAAGTCGTAAACTTGCCATTTTATCCCCTTGTGGTTGTGTTACGTTGCCGTCTGCAGAGCTGAGAAATATTCTTCGGCTGTGCGGGACGGCCCGAGCCAAGGTCTCGACCCTCGGTTTGAAGACTTACCATAAATCGGTAAGTCTCCAAACTCGCCCGGTGGTGTAAGGGTGGCGTGGTTCGCCGCCCTAACGCCACTTTCACTGCCTTCGAATATTTCTCAGCTCTTCCGACTGGTTCTGTTCAATCAATCGATTATACAATTTTTGAAAAAATCAGTATTTCTAGCTCTAAAAATTATTTGAATTACTATAAAAAATTAATCGGAAATCTTAATAGCTAGCGCCATACGTAATAATATATAAAAAGTTTAATACTGTTTGTAAATAATGCCAAAATATTTTAAAAAAATATGATTTTTCGTAATTGTTATATAGCTAACGATATAATAATTAAGATTGATTACAGAAATGTTTAATTCTTATTACAATTGACTGAGTTGCATTGAATACCCTAGACCGAAATAGTAGTCTAGTTCTAGTAGATAAATCCTTAGGGGGAAACCAAATGTCTTATAAGAGGTTACTTTTAACTAGTACAGTCGTACTAAGTACACTTGCATCAGTTGCCGCACCTACTGTCGTATCAGCTGCGGATAACGCTCAACAAGTTCAAACAACATCAACAGACGCATCAGCAGTCGCTAACTCAAATTCTGGAAACAAATCAAATGTTATCGCTGGATCAAGCGTAAAGAAAGCCGATACTTCTGTTGCTCATTCAACAACATCAGCAAGTGTTCAAGCTGCCTCAGAGGCTCCTTCAGCAAATAATGCACTTAAAGCCGTTGTTCAATCATCAGCAACTGCTGCTACAAGTGATCAACAACAAGCTTTTCTAGCAATGGCTGCACCAATGGCACAAAAAGCTGCTGCTGAATATGGTTTGTATGCATCAGTTATGCTTGCACAAGCTATCCTTGAAAGTGCTTGGGGTCAATCAGACCTAGCAACACAAGGAAACAACTTGTTTGGTATCAAGGGTGACTACAATGGTGCCTATGTATCAATGCCAACAAGTGAATGGAGTGCTAGCCAAGGCTGGTATTCAATTTATGCTAACTTTAGAAAATACCCAAGCTTCTATGAATCATTCAAAGATAATGGTAACAAGCTACGCAACGGTGTAGATTGGGATTCATCATATTACAGTGGTACATGGAAAGAAAACACAGGTTCATATCAAGATGCTACAGCATGGTTGCAAGGTAGATATGCCACTGCACCTAACTACGCTTCATCATTGAACAGCGTTATCCAAACATACAACTTGACTCAATACGACTCAGGTTCAACTGAAAATGCTACCCAAGCACCTTCAGATAGTACAAGAACAATCGTTGTTAATAACAAGAGCAGTTATGCAACACCATTAGTTGCATTCAATGCTGATGGTTCAATGAAGAACTCTAACCGTGGACTTTCAAACGGAACAGGTTGGGCAACTGATCAAACAAAGAGTTACAACGGACACACATATTACCGTGTTTCAACAAACGAATGGGTAATGGACACATACGCAACACTTAAATAATTAGAATAATGAAGCCTTGTATTTACATTGTAGATACGAGGCTTTTTTCGTGTTTTGGAAAAAATTTAGGTTAATGAAATATTGAAGTACTACTCAACTTGATGTTTTTTAAATATACTAACAATATAATTGTAATCATGAATAATGAAATTAATAATAGCTGAACAGATTTGATGGGGATTAAAAAAGTTCAGCATATAGGGGAGAACAAATGAGTAGACGTGCAAAGATAATCACATTGATAACTACAGTTGCAGTATTATTAGTGGCATTTTTTTCGTATCAAAGTTATACACATATCAGTGTTAAGGATTCAGAACCTTCTGTATCAAAGAAAGCTAAACCTGTTCAAAATGTTAAAGCCAACAATAAGAAAAAAGCACAAAAAAAAGATGATAACAGTATATTCTTACAGGATACAAATTCTCCTGACAGAATAATTGCTATTCATCCAAATGGTTCAAAAGGAATTTATCAATATCGTAAGCAAGCTAATGGAACAATTTATCCGGAATTTAAATTTTTCAACGGAGATGCAAAATATTCGAATGGAAATCTCTTTGTAAATCCGAATGCAAAAAATCAGAGTGAATCATTTAATTTTAAGACAGATAAAAGTGGAAATTATGTAGAAACGAATTCAAAACGTAAATATCAGGAAATAAATACAAGCTCTCAACAATCTAAAAATCAAGAAAATAGTTCAACACCAAGTTCGACAACAGCAAAAGCAAAATATAACGGATTTGTTGCCCCTGGAGCAAAATATGCAGTTATTAACGATGTTTCACGTTTATCGGATCCTTCAAATGATGGACAAAATCCGACGTATTTGGTGGCAAAAGCAAATTATGTTCGTATTGGTAATGGAGATTTTGTTAACTTTTATGACCGTGATTATTATGGAGATAAAATAAATACGTTTAATACCAATACGGATGTATATGATGTATTCAGAAATCCAAGTAATGTCAATAAAGTAATGTTTTGGGAAAATAATGGTGTTCGAGATCTTTCACCAGATGAACTAAATGAGACAACTTATTTTAACCAAGCAATGCGAGCAGGACACTACAATTATTAATTGTATAAATCCACCCGTCCTAAAGCATGTCCCATTTCGTGCATAATCACATGATCTAATGAAGCATATCTCCAGTCACGATGTAATAATTCGGGTTTGATATATATATGCCCTTGAATTTCTGTATAACAATAAGTTAATGGTACAAATAATCCCTCTGTTCCTTGTTCTGGTTTCGTATCTTTGTCAAATCCAGAAATAATAATTCGAGCTTCAGCTGGATTATCTACGAATCTAAAATTAAAATATGGTATTCGTGACCAATGCGTAAATGCTATGGTTATTGCTTTGTGTGCACTTGGGCTATTGGTGCCATCGTATACCGTGATATCTGAAGGCTTAACCATACTGTTCATGGTTACATTTGTAAAATGAATTGGTCCAGTACTTGATCCGTCAGGATTAAATCCATTTATATTCAGACCGCCGTTCATCCTAATCATAGTAAGTGAATAGGCGTCAGAATATCGATCTTGAATAAACTTGACGATATCTGCTTTTGACTTGCTATGTGTTACCTCAACGCTACCGTCTGTTGCAAATCCGTATGCTGAACGTCCTTTGTATAAACTTTCAATATGTTGTGACATTGTGGTCGCTCCCAGTTCGTTTCGGGTCGCAGGATCAGTTATGACTTCATCTGGATGTTGTAGATAATACTGAACATGGTCACAAATAGCTTGATAATGCTGTATGTCAGCATCATTAACCTTGTGTGAAAAGTAATTCTCCGGAATATAGACATATGGGCCTTGATCACTTTTTATTTCAACGGCATTGGCAGTATTTTCAAACATTATAAATGTTAAAAGTGTAATAGCTATTGTAAACATTCCGCAAAGGGTTATTTTAATTTGTTTCATTTGTATATCCCCACATGTAATAATTATATTTATGAATATATTACCAAAACCTTGATATCCATACCAGCTGTTTAACCTGATTAGAATTATGATTAAGCAAGTAGAAAAGAATTTTGAAGACAGAAATTGATAGTTGTATTTTAAAAATGATGCCGTTATAACGGTATTTGGCCCAATGTACCACCTTTGATTCTTGAGACACCTACTTTTTGAACATAGAATTAGTTTGTAAATTAAATGAATTTACAAATTATCCATTGGATATTAGGAGGAGATTTATTATGAAAATCAGCAAGAGAGTATTAAGCTTTGTTGCCGTATCAGCAATTGTCTTGCCGACACTTGCACCGACTGTTGCAAATGCTGCAACAGACAATACCAATAATGCACAATCAACACAGGTGCAAGCAGCTACGGATAATGCGAAGAAGGTTTCGTCATACAGCAAATTTAATAATGGTGACGAGGTTCAAACTGTATTGCCTTATGATACAGATTACGTAGCAAATACGGATAATATTCAAAAATATATGGAACAATATATTGATGAGTATCGTGAGAATAACGGATTACAAGATTTTAACTGGGATCAAGATACTGCCACATTAAATTACACTACTAAAAGAATGGGACAGTTAGAAGCTAATGACGGTATGGATGGTCATGCAGGATTTTATGCAGATAATAACAAGCCCAAAATACTAGAATCTTTAGGCTGGGTTTCTGACGCAAGTAATTCTGATCAAGAAACTGCTTATTGGCTCTTCAGTAGCTGGTACAATGAAATAAATCCAGCAGTCAAGGAACATGGTCATCTGTTTAATATGTCACGACAACCAACAAATGCTTCAATCAGAGTTGGTAAAGATACTAAGGGTGGAATTTATGTGATTCTTGTATCTGGATATGTATCTGGAGACATGAATGTATCGGACCTTAATAAAATGCCAACACACACATTCATCTACGAATAAAAAGCACGTTTTAATATTACTATGAAATTTACTACCTCCCTATAGGTACTGAACATGAACAAAGAGACCAACAACTCCAAATGGAATTGTTGGTCTTCTTTTTGCATTATTTTTTTGGTAATACTGAATATAGATTATCAATGGAATCTCTTCCACTATCTTTAACTTCGGGTGCATCTGTGTTGTACAGACTTGTCGTCGAAGTATCGTCGTTCTTGGAATACATGCTTGTTGAAGCACTGCCGAGATTATCTCGAATTTTAATCATTTGTTGAACTTGGTTTAGATAACTGTATTTGCTTGGATCAACAGGAGTGAATCCTGCTGGTGTGTAAAATCTTAGTAAATTCAAATTATTTATATCGTCTGATACTTGTAATTGTTGATTTACTTGTTTAGTCCAATTGATAATTTTCTTCATCAGAATCGGATTTTGTTTTAAATCAATTGATTCACCAGTTTTATTGTCGAATACAGTAAATGGATTTTTCAGCACTGTATATTGCGGAGTCACGAAATTACCGTTTCTGAAGGCAACAATCTGTTTATGATTTTTAGAAAGCAAGTCTGTTCCGACGTGTGTGTAATTTTGCGTATTCACACCGGCAAGGTGAAGTATGGTTGGTAAGACATCAATCTCACCACCATATTCATGCTTGACTCCACCTTTTAATCCATTCATATGAATCATAAACGGAACACGCTGGGATTGTGCATTGTCGAAGTCGTTCCATTCAGGTGGATTGTGTCCAATGAATTGTGATAGCGGAGCAGCACGTCGTTCGGAGATACCGTAATGGTCTCCATATAGTACGATCATAGAGTTTTTGTACAAACCGCTAGTCTTTAAGTAATCAAAGAATTCTTTGAGAGAACTATCGAGGTAATGAGCAGATTCAAAATAGTCGTTTACTGTTTCTGAAGGAGTCACACCTTGACCTGAGAAATCTTCTTTATCCATGTCAGGCAATTTGAATGGATAATGATTTGTAACAGTAATAAATTTTGTGTAGAAAGGTTGCTGAAGTTGCTCTAAATATTTGGCACTTTGAGACAACATTAGTTTATCTTGTAATCCAAATTCCATAGGTGGGGCATCTAATTTGTTGAAATAACTTTGGTCGAAGAAATAATCATAACCTAAATTTTTGTAGACAGTGTCCCTATCATAGAAACTCATAACGTTACCATGGAATACCGCACCAGTATAGCCTTTCTTTTGTTTTAAAATTGCCGGTGCCCCTTGAGAGGTATTGGTCTTTTCTTGATGCGTGAAAAATGAGCCTGTCGGAGTTCCAAAAAGTCCAGTTTCAAGCATAGTTTCAGCATCACTAGTTTTACCAAAACCAACCTGGTTGAAGAAATTATCAAACGATATTGTGTTGTTATCTGCATATAGACTATTCAAAAATGGTGTTACTTCTTGATCGTTAATTTTTAGGTTAATTAAAAATTGTTGAAAACTTTCAAGATGGATAATGATTATATTTTTCCGATTAGCTTTACCAAAATATTCGGGATCTGGTGATGCGTAATGATTCTGAATATAGTTTAGATCCGGGTCAATATCAGTTCCTGTTGCGGTTGAACGAACTTGATTAGATTGGACCGTGTTGATTGCATCCAATGTTGTAAATGCTGGTAATCCGAGGTACTTAACGGTATAGGTTTGGTCAAAAGTTCTAGAGATTAGCTGTGGGCGATTGCAATCAGCTAACATCAAATTGAGTGAAAAGAACATTAATCCGAATGACGTCGTTGCGAACGCATTCAGTTTTCGAAATGGACGTGAGTCTAACGTGATAAATTTAGTTATAAATAGAACTAGCAAAATGACAAAGTCTATCCAATATAAAAAATCATGTGGCAACATGGATTGAACTGCACTTCCACCCAATCCTTTAGAAACGCTAAATACGCCAGTAATCGTTGTAATTGAGATGAAATTTGAGAATTCTCTAAAATATAAAACATTTGAGTATACAAGTAGGGTGGATATGAAATACAAAATAATCATTAGTGTATATGAAAGCTTGGGTCGGTTTATGTAGAGGGTAAGACTTAGCAAGACAATGGTGAATCCGATTGGATTAATTATTGCAATGAAATGCTGAAGCGGGTCAGCCAAACCCAAAGAAAAGTCAGCATAATACGCGAAAACTGACTTGGTCCAAAGTATGAAGACAAGGAAGAACATGAATCCCAGTCTTGTATTGAGCATATGCTTGAATCTCTTTAACAAAAAAATACCCCCAGCAATTAAGAAATACATCTGGGGATATTATACGTTATAATCTTTTCAATTTATACAGCGGCTGATGTTACTTGTTTTCTGCCTGATTTAATTTATCTGTCAGGTTAAGTAACTTGTCAGCATACCAGTCATCTTTCAATTTTCTAGTTAGAAATGGATTGTTAAGTTTAAATTCATCTGCACCTGGCTTCTTTATCCAAAACGCATAGTAGGGGTCATCAACAATGTAAAAATTATTTCCAGTAGCGCCATTTGATAGGAAGAAAGTAGTCACCGGATCTTTTTTCTTCGGATTAATATCCCGTAGAGTAATTCCGGTAATAATTTGTGAACCGATTGCTGGCATGGGAGTTTCTGCACGTTTGAGATAATTAAAGTCTTTTTGATCAGGCTTATAAATAAAACCACTATTCAAGTTGAAATAGATGAAGCTATTCTGGAGTCGTTTGTCGCCATTGATAACCTTGTCGACGTAAACAGCAACCTTAGTCTGAGCTTCATTTTTTTCCCCAGTCATAGTTTGCAGGTTATAAACCGTCCCTTTGATTAAAGTAGGGTTATATTTTTTGAGTTCCGACATTGAAGTTGGAATCCTGGTGTAAGCACCATTATTAGAAGTGCTGATGGTCTCGATTTTTGCAGTTTTAATTTTTTCATTCCAAGCTTGTTCATTTTCATCCATCTTAGAAGTGTTGAGTTTAGTAATTGATTTTTTGTAAGAATCGTTCGCGGACACTTTTTTGGAATTATTCCCACAAGCGGCTAGAGGAAAAATTAATAAAATTATAATAATCAATGAAATGACTTTTTTCATATAAATTTAGTCTCCTTAGCAATGTACAGAAAGTATAAGTGATACAAGTTCCTGAGACCAAGGATAAGTGCTGATATTCCATTGTTTCTTGATATTTTTAATTATGAATATATTTATTTAAAAAATATTATTACTACAGGATAACCATTGATTAATTCTTAAAAGTGCGTTAATTTTATAAGACAGTTCTAATTTGGGAACTATTTTCAAGGGGGGATTTTCATGAATAAACGAGCAAGGTTGAATCTAGGCTTTCATCTGTATTTGAATTATTTTGTTCACGGAATGGCCATCGTGATCCTGGCTCAGAACATGGTACCTCTTGGACAACAATGGGGAGTGTCCGTGTCAAAAGTTGCCATGGTCATTTCATCATTAGGAATTGGCCGACTTGTAGTTTTGTACTTTTCGGGGAGACTATCTGATAAATTTGGCCGACAAATATTCGTCAAATTGGGAATATTAGCATATATTCCATTTTTTATTGGAATAATACTTAGCCCAAATGTATATATCGCATATATATGTGGAATCCTTGCCGGGATGGCAAATTCATTCTTAGACTCTGGAACATATCCAGCACTAATGGAGTTATTTCCAAGAACAGCAACCACAGCGAATGTTTTGATAAAAGCTTTCGTATCAGCTGGAGAATTATTATTGCCGATATTAGTTACTGTAGTGGAGAATTTCAAAATTTGGTACGGAGCCACATTTATTTTTGCAGCCGTAATATTATTTATTAATTATTTTTTCATTGCCCGTGCGAAATTCCCAGAAATGACCAAGGTAAAGGTAACTGTTGAAAACGAAGTAAAACACACCATGAGTTTTCTACAACGAATTAATGCTGTTACATTAACTATCTATGGGTATATTTCTATGTCGACTTTCTACTTAGTTAGTCAGTGGTTGACGAAATATGGTCAAGAAGTTTTGAAGATGGATCTTCCTAGTGCTCGATATTTAGTTAGTGTATACAGTATTGGTTCTTTGACGGGAGTCGTTTTAATAACTATTTTAACTAGTCGTCGTGTGAAGTCAGTTTACGTAATGCTAGTAAGTACAATTATTTCGTTACTAGCTTTGTTGTCAATGACATTTATTTTGAACTCAACAGTTATATTTATCTCATCATTTGTTATTGGAATGTCCGCTGCAGGTGGTGTTATGCAGGTTGGATTGGTAATTATGAGTCAACTTTTTCCAAACAAAAAAGGAACCGTTACGGGGATTTATTACACAGCTGGTGCAATTTCTTCCTTCACGATTCCAGTGATTACCGGATACTTATATAAATTTGGCGTTCATAGCATTATGATTTTTGATGTTTTTATTGCCGTGGTCGGTGTAGTTTGTGCGGTGGTGATTTTCCTAAATCGTAAACAGGTTCAAGTTTAAAGAAGCTTACCTTGATGCTTGTAGTTTTCCTTGCAGTAACGAGTTAAGAAATTTTGGAATCTCGAAACTGATGGGGTTGAGAAACGATTATCCTTGATGGCTAAATATATTTGATGAATCAATTTGTTATCAGATAAATGAATTAGCTTTATTTTATTTCGATTATATTGGGTAATGTGTGGTACGAGTGCAATTCCCGCCCCAAATGTAACGAAGCCAAGAATGCTATCTGTATCACGCATCTTGTATTTAATTTGAGATACCACATTGCCATTTTCCAGGATTTTGTTAATCAAAGGGAACAAAACACACTCATCGGTATATCCAATAAACGGTTGACCGCTAATTTGGGATACTTCAACAGAATCTAATTTTGCCAAAGGATGATTGACTGGAACTGCAAGCATAATTTCTTGCTGAATGATTGGTAAAAAGTCGAGTTTCTCTTTTGAGTCTTTATCGCGAGGGATGTCTACTTTTGGCGCTAAGGCAAAATCATATTTTTCATTTAGTAAATTAGTGAGGATTTCTTTTGGTTCACCTTCATAGAGATCAAAGGTGATATTCTCGGTATCTTCGGTATGTTTGAATGATGAGATTAATTCAGGAACGAGTTTTTCACCTAAAACACTTGGGAAGGCCATTTGTATGTTGCCTTCGTTAACGTTTAGCAGCTGTTCAAGGATTGCATTTCCACGTTGGATATTGTCAATTCCACTGCTGATGAATTTCAAATATATTTGTCCAAAACGGGATAGCTTGATGTTTCTTCCTTCATGCTCGAATAAAGGAACACCAAGCTGTTTTTCCAAATTATCGATTGCATAACTTAAGGTTGGTTGAGAGATCCCCAAATTATGGGCAGCCTTAGACATGTGCTGTGTATGTGCTAGTTCACGAAAATAAACTAAATGATTTAAATTCATAATAAAATCCTCTATGTAAATCATAGATAACTTCTATTGATTAATCAACATTGCATTATTTGGGTATTGTACTAACATCAAAATTGTATGAAATAACAAGGAGTCTTATAAAATGACAGAACGTATTGATGGACACACTACTTTAATTGGCTTGATGGCTTATCCTATTCGCCATTCAATGTCACCAACTATGCACAATAACGCTTTCGCAAAACTTGGCTTGAATTACGCATATTTAGCTTTTGACGTAACTAGCGACAGGCTTCCTAAGGCAATTGATGCAATCAGAACATTAGACATGCGTGGGTCAAATATATCGATGCCTAATAAACAAAAAGTTATTCCTTTGTTGGATAAATTAGATCCAGCTGCAAAAATGGTTGGTGCTGTAAATACTATCGTCAATGACAATGGCATTTTGACTGGTTACACAACTGACGGAATTGGATTTATGAAGTCATTGGATGATGAAGACGTGAATATTCGTGGACAAAAGATGACTTTGGCCGGTGCTGGTGGCGCCGGAACTGCGATTGCAATTCAAGCTGCCCTTGATGGTGTTAAGGATATTTCGATTTTTAACGCCAAAGATCAGTCATGGGAAAATGCTAAACGTAATGTTGATATTATTAATGAAAAAACTGACTGCAAGGCAACATTGCATTCTATTGAAGACAAAGAAGATTTCAAAAATGAGATTGCTGACTCATTTATTTATTGTGATTCAACAGGTGTCGGAATGAAGCCCCTTGAAGATATGACTTTGGTTGAAGATCCATCATGGTTTAGACCTGATATGGTCGTTTTTGATACCGTTTATGCACCAAGAACAACTAAGTTGATGAAAGTGGCTGAACAAGCTGGTGTTAAACATGTTTTTAATGGATTAGGAATGATGTTGGAACAGGGTGCTGCTGCGTTCAAACTTTGGACAGGTAAAGAAATGCCAGTTGAATACATTCACGATATTTTATTCGCTGACGAAAAGTAGAAAGAGGGATAAATTTTGACCACGAAAGCTGTTAAACTCGGAAGAACTGAATTGGGAGTTGGACGTCCCAAAATTGCGGTGCCAATAACCGGGCATACACAGGAAGATATAATTGCTCAAGCAGAAAAAATTTATCCTGAGCAACCTGATATAGTCGAATGGAGAATCGATTTTTTTGATGACGTGACATCTAAGGGATTATTAAAAAATGCTGCAGTATCACTTCGTACAGCGTTAAAGGATATCCCCATCTTGACGACTTTTAGAACAAAAGGTGAGGGTGGAGAAACTTTATTGAGTGATCAAGAATATTTTGATATTTGTAGAAATATTCTAGAATTTAATCAGACTGATGCTTTAGATGTTGAACTTTATCACGATACAGAATCGGTGAAATCAATTGTTTCTGAAGCTTCGGAGGCTGGTGTGGTTACAATAATGAGTAATCACGATTTCGATAAAACACCTGAACAAGATGATATGGTTGATCGACTTGTTCAAATGGAAAAGTTGGGAGCAGATGTCGCTAAGATCGCTGTTATGCCACATTCAACTGATGACGTATTGAAATTAATGAGTGCGACTAATCAAGCTCAAAATACGCTTTCCACACCGGTCATTACAATGTCGATGGGTGATTTAGGCAAAGTTACCAGATTATCAGGTGAGGTATTTGGTTCTACAGTAACCTTTGCAACAGTAGGTGCTGCTTCAGCACCTGGTCAAATCCCGTTAACTAATTTGCGTCAGGAACTGGATGACTTGAAGTTAAACTAATTAATGATTATGTAAAAATAGCGTCTTGTCAGAGGATGACAGGACGCTATTTCTTTAGGAAGGAATGTGAACTCTTGCTGACTATTTTAGCCATCCAGGCTACTTACTCCAAACGGCTAAAAGCTAAGAGTTGTAATGCTATTAATAAAATTATTGCTAATATCCAATTCCAGGCGGGGATTGGATATTTTTTGTAGTGAGTTCTTGGGGTGAGCTCACTGAATCCGTGTGACTGCATTGCTTGTGCTAAATTATCTGACCATCTAATTGAAACCAGAATTGATTTGAAAAATATTTCTGGTGACCAAACGTGCAAGACTTCGCCTCGCATCATCGCCGCAATTTTCATCTGCTTAACAGTTTGAACAACACGTGGTGCGAAGTTAAATGCGCCCAATGTTCCGTAAACAAATTTAGAAGGGATATGGGCATTTTGCTCCAGAGAACCCAATAAATCATCAACTGTAACTGTGAAAGTCAGAACCCCTCCAAGTGCGATATAGGCATAAATTCTGGTTGAAAGAAGCCAAGCACTGTGAAGTGAATCACCTGAACCATGCAAATAAAATGAAAACCAAGTTCCCATTACGGGGATGATTGGTACAATTAACAGCCATAATAATCTTTTAGGATTTATCCGCTTGATCAACAGGTAAATTAGACCGAGTAACGCGATTATGATATTTGCTAAATAACTTTGCATGAATGCAAGTTCGAAACTGGCGATTAAGACTAATGCTAATTTAAGAGATGGATTCAAAGTTAGCCACCTCCGAATATTCAAGAGTCTGATTGCGTAGTTCTAAATGATAGTCGAAGAAATTATTTAAACCACTTAATTGATGACTAATCAGTAAAATGGTTTGATTTTGTCTTTCAGATATTTCTTTTATCATTGTCATAACAACAAGGGCTGAATCTATATCTAATCCGGCCAGAGGTTCATCCAATAATAATACTGGTGTACCCAAAATCAACATCTCAAAGATTTGAAGTTTCTTTTTTTGACCACCAGATAGTTGATAAACAACATGATCTTTTAATTGATCTAATTTTAGTTTTAGTAAATAATTATCGACCGCTTTTGAAGTCCAAAAGTCTTTGAAATCAGTATATTTTAGACTCAAATCAATCTCTTCTTGGACTGTTAGTTTAAGATATTGCATCTGCGAATCTTGGAAAACAAAACCAATTTGTCTCGCAAATTTTCTTTGATTGTATTTCAAGATGTTTTTATCTTGATAATTTATTTGGCCCTTAAAATCATGTAGACGGGTAAGTGCAGAGAAGAAGGTAGATTTTCCAGTACCATTTTCACCGGTCAGTAATATCATCTTATTTTTGAAAATCGAAAAGGAGGTATCGGCGAGTAAAGTCTTTGAACCGTTTTGTAAATGAAGGTTTTGGATATTTATAATATTGCCTTCATTTTTTTCGATAGGGAGATCAAAAGTAAGCTTACAACTGTTTGACTGGTAACGACTGAACACATTGCTCTGATTAGTAATATGTTCAAGTGTTCCGTCTTGAAAGTGGTACAAATTATCTATCAATTCCTGGTAACCGTTTAAATCATGATCAGTAATTAAGATGGTTTTACCATCGTTAACTTGGAGGTCTTTAAGTAGTGAAAGCAATTGCCCTCGAGATTTCATGTCAATTGATGCAAAAGGTTCATCCAGCATAATGAAATCAGCATCCATTGCTAATGTGATGGCAATGGAAACTTTTTGCAATTCTCCACCAGATAATGTATCGATTTTACGTTCTTTGAAACCAGATATACCAACTCTTTTAAGTGAACTATCAATAATGTTATCGATATCAGAGCTTGGTATTCCAATGTTTTCCAATGTAAAAATAAATTCATTTTTGACGGTTGTCATTGAGAATTGATCAATTGGATTTTGAAATAATATTGCTACGTGCCGTGATACTTTTTGAATATCCCAATCACTAGTATCTTTGCCATCCAGAAACATTTCACCACTAGACAAATGTCCCGAATATTCTGGATATAAACCAGCAATAATTTTCATTAAAGTTGATTTACCACATCCTGAAGCCCCATACAAAATGTTGAAAGTTCCAGTTTTTAAAGTGAAATCCAGATTCTTGATGATATCAGGTTCGTCATTCTTATATCTAAATGTTAAATTTTTTATTGCTAGTTTATCCATACCGTCACCTAATCTCGGTTCAAGATACCTGATTTTTCAACTAATTTGTTGATCCAGTAAACCAAGATGCCGGCAAAGAATCCGATTGAGATGAAACGAACGATGAATAAAATAATTAAGAATCCAAAATTATATTTTAGGTATCCTTCACTGATCAAACTCCAGCCGAAGGATACAACTGTACCTGTGATTGCTGATAGGAGTAAACCAAATTTGTCGAATCTTCTGTAACCGGTCATTGTGAATCCAAGTCCACTACCTACACCTTGAATTAATCCAGAAATCAAGGTTGCGGCTCCCCATTGACCACCTAAAATCATTTCGACAAAACTACCTAGAATTTCACCGATTGTACAGGCAAGTACTTTTCTAGTTAACATCGCTGCTAATGGACCGGCAATCATCCATAATCCCAATAATAGGTCATTAGCTACGGGTGCTAACCCTACTGCTGATAACCCAGCCAATAGGAAGTTGTATGAAAGACTAGTTGCAAAAAAGATTGCACCACAGAAAACACCTGTTAATGCGATAAAGGCAACGTCTCTCAACGAGTAATTAAAAATTGAAGATTTGGTTCTTGAACTTTGTCTGTTCATAGTAAATCTGTCCCCTCAAAAAAGTTTTGTTAAAAGCTCCTTGAAAGAATATATTCACGAGGCGAAAAAAGACCAACCATTTATCTGCGTGTGCAAAAAATAGTTGGCCCCTAAATTATCCAATATCTTCCTACACTAATATTAATTAGATCAGGTTCAATGGGTTTAATCTCAGCCTTGCGGCACCCCAGATATATTTTTCGAAGAATGTTATAACAATTGCAAGCTTATCATGTAGCTCATGACGTGTAAAGCTAGTTATATTTATAGCAATTAAACGAATAATCGTTAAATCAATATTTTTCAGTATAAAATATGAAAACATGATATGATTACTCCAATCAAATATTAATCGCTAGGGGTGCATTAAAAATGCTGAGATTGTAAATGCCAATCCCTTTGAACCTGATTTGGTCAAAACCAACGTAGGAAAGTGATAATCCTTGCAGATTGATATTTGAAATATCAAGCAAGGTGGAATATAAAATGGAATTTTCTGAAAGACTAATTAAAAAAGGCCAGCCGATTTTGAAACAAATATTGAAACATCCTTTCGTTGAAGGAATAGGTCAGGGAGATGTTTCAAAAGATGCGTTGGCTTTTTATGTTGGGCAAGATTTTAATTATCTAAATGCATTTATGAAAGTTTATGCTGCAGCAATACAGAAATCCAATAGTCGTGATCAAATTCAACTTTTTACTAATCAAATCGAATTTACTTTGAACAGTGAAATCCAACCACACATCGATTTTTGTAAGGTCGCAGGTATTGAGTACTCGACAGTCCAGAATGATAAGCAAGCGCCAATGACATACCTATACAACGAGCACATGTATAATGCGGCAAGAACAGGAGACTTGATAGACGTTGTTGCATCTATGTTGCCATGTCCTTGGACATATTCAGTTATTGGGGAAACTTTGATTGAGCAGGGATCCTCGACAGAATCCAATCCATTTAAATCGTGGATTGATTTTTATGCTGGTGTTAACAGTGAAGATAAAATGTTGAGTGTTCAGTTGTTTGATATTTTGGATTTGGAAGCAAGTAAATATAGTGATGAAAAACTAAAAGAAGTTGAAGATAGATTTCTGAAAAGCTGTGAACTCGAATGGCATTTTTGGGATCAAGCTTATTATCAACGTGATTGGAAATTTGTATAAAAAAAGGTATCCGATAGGATACCTTTTTGAGTTAGTCAAATAAATAAACATTAGTTTCATATGGTCTAAGTGCCGTACCTTGATTCTCTGAATAGTTACCAATCAAACGTTTGCCGTCTGCTTGTTGATAGTCTCGTTCAACTGATTTATCGGTAAAGTTACTGATAACTAACAAAGTTTTACCTTCATAGTGGCGACGATAAGCAAATACTTCATTGTCCTCAGGATCGATTTCTTCATAATTTCCGTAAGTAATTAAATCACTATTATGACGTAAGCTGATTAACTGACGATAGTAATTATAAATTGAGTCTGGATCGTCAACTTGGCTCTTGGCGTTGATTTCCTTGTAATTAGGATTCAGTGCAAACCAAGGTCTTCCAGTTGTAAATCCAGCGTTATCAGAATCGTCCCATTGCATAGGTGTTCTGGCGTTGTCACGTGACATATTTTCCAAATATTTCAGCATGGTTGGACCATCGACAGCCTTATCTTTTTCGACCAATTGATGGTAAGCATTGATACTTTCGATGTCTTCATATTGGTCGAGAGATTTGTAGTGAACGTTGGTCTCGCCCAATTCTTCACCTTCATAGACGTAAGGTGTTCCTTGCATCATGTGAAGAGTTGTCCCAAGCATTTTGGCTGCTGTAACACGATATTTTGGATTATCTGTTGCAAACCGAGAAACAGCACGTGGTTGGTCGTGATTATTCCAGTAAAGACTGTTCCAGCCCTTACCATCAAGCTCAGTTTCCCAACGGGATAAAGCTTTTTTCAGGTCGACCAATTTGATAGGCTGGTCGTTCCACTTACCCAAACGTTTGTCAGGATTAGCTGCTAAATCAACATGTTCGAATTGGAAAACCATGTTCAATTCATTGGACTTCAATCCGGTGTATTCAATAGCGTCCTCAGGCGTTGAACCAGGCATTTCGCCAACGGTCATAATATCGTATTTCGAAAGAACTTCGTCATTCATTTCATGTAAAAATTCATTCAAACGTGGACCGTCAGATACTAGTGGTTCAACATTTCCATAGGAGGAACCTGCAGCTTGGGGAGCATCAGGCAATCCAGCAGGCTTGGATATTAAGTTGATAACATCCATTCTGAAACCGTCAATACCTTTATCAAGCCAGAATTTCATCAAGCTGTACACTTCTTGTCTGACTTTAGGATTTTCCCAATTCAAATCAGGCTGTCCTGGAGCAAACAAGTGGAGGTAATATTGACCACGTTTTGGTTCGTAAGTCCAAGCTGGGCCTGAGAAGTAAGAACCCCAATTGTTTGGTGCATGTCCATCAACGGGATCACGCCAAATATAATAATCTGAGTAAGAATTATCTTTTGACTGACGGCTTTGTTCAAACCATTCGTGTTTGTCAGAAGTGTGGTTAACAACTAAATCCATAACAATTTTTAAATCATCTTTATGTGCGGTATCAAGCATTTTGTCGAAGTCATCCATGCTGCCATAAACATCTTGGATTGAGCGATAATCACTAATATCGTAGCCATTATCTTTGTCAGGTGATTTGTAAATTGGATTAAGCCAAATTACATCAGCACCTAACTTTTTAATATATGGCAAACGTTGTGTTAGTCCAGGTAGGTCACCGACTCCGTCACCATTACTATCTTGATAACTACGTGTATAAACTTGATAAACGACTGAACCTTGCCACCAATTTTTTGTCATAACTACATTTCCTCCTCAGTTTTATTTGATAAAGATGGATGAATAACGCTGACTGCTAAAGAGCCAATTAAGAGTGCTCCTCCGGCAACAGCAATCATTCCGGGCATTGATTTTCCGACCATTGGGAAAATCACAAAGCTTAGTAATGAAGCAATAATTTGTGGTAAACAAATTCCACAATTGAATAATCCGAGATAAGCACCTTCGTTTTCACCGTTCAATGATTCTGTGAAAAGTGAAAGTGGTTGCGTTTGCATTGTTAGATACCAAATTCCAATTAGTACGAATGGAACGATTAATAGAAGTTGATTGTGGATGAAGAAAATTGATACAAATCCTAATCCACCAAGGATCAAACTTACTCTTAACCAGAATTTACGTTGGGTTGGTTTTGTGTGGGATAGAACTGCAAACCCCCAAACAACAGCGGCGATTGATTGAACACAAGTCATGATTCCAAACCAATTACCGGCAGCTTGATAGCCAGCTGAAGATGCATTAGAAGTGTGCCAAACATTCTGCGCAATCGCACCAGTTCCGTATGTGCACAAATATTGGAACGCGAACCAGTTGAAAATCTGCACTACAAAAATTTCCCAAAAAGATTTTGGAGCTGTCTTAACTAATTTCCAGAGGCTGACGGATTTCTTGTGTGCGTTGACGTCGATGTGATGATAGCCGGCATAAGTTGCTGGATCATATTCGTGGACGGAGAAGATTGTGTAGAAAGCTGTGATTAAAAGAATTCCTGCTCCGATATAAAATGCTAATCGAAGTGATAGTGGAACTGTTCCTTTGGCGGCAACGTTTGAAACACCAAACCATGTTAATGCGAAGGGGAGAATTGTTGCTAAAACTCCACCTAGGTTTGAAAATGATTGTTGCCATGACCATGCTAAGTCTTTTTGATCTTCGTTAACCATGTCACCAATGATCATTTTGAATGGTTGCATACAAACATTAGAAGACAAGTCCATAAATAAGACTGATATTGCACCGAACCAAAGGGCTGCAACTGAAGCAAATCCGAGTCCAAAGTTTCCACCATTTGGTAAGAGAATCATTACTAGAGCGGCGATTGGAGCACCAATTAACAAGTAAGGCATCCGACGTCCGAACTTATTCCAAGTTCGATCGGAATATTTACCGATTAAAGGCTGGACAATCATTCCGGCAAGTGGTGGCAGAATGAAGAAGAATCCTAGTTTCGTTGGATCAGCACCGATGGTTTGGAAAATTCTTCCCATCTGTGATGATTGCAACGAGAACGCCATGTTGACTCCAAAAAATCCGAAAGTCATTGCGAAAATTGTTCCCATTGATAAATTTGGTAGTGAGTTTTTTGAAACTGAGTTTTTGACCGAAGCTTTTTTGGTAGGTATATCAGTTTCGAGTGCTTTATTATCGACCATAAGTAGTCCCCCTAAAAACTTATTTGTATTTTTGAAAATGTATTGCAACCGGTTTCATTGATGATAGTAACATTTTACACAAACGTTTACAATGGCTTTGTATCAAAAACACAAACGTTTGCGTAGAAATATACATTTCAAGACGCTAATAGAGTAGAATAGAGATTAACAAATATAAGAGGAGGAATTTGCCTTGGCTGCAACTATTAAAGATATCGCTCTAAAAGCCGGAGTATCGGCTGCAACAGTTTCACGAGTTCTCACTAACAAAGAGGGCTTTTTTGGTGATAAGACTGCCAAGAAAGTGCGGGACGCTGCCAAAGAGTTAGGCTATCGGAAAAACACGTCGGCAATGGAATTAGTAACCAAAAAAAGTAATGATCTAGCAGTTATCGTCAACGCCACTAAGACAAATTTCTCCAATTCAATCATTGACGGAATTCAAGAAACCGCCTTCCCTGAAAATTTGAACGTCATCATTTTATATGCCGGGGATGAAGATTCTGAACGACAAAAAAGAGCCATCAACACAGTGGTTGAGCGCTCAGTAATGGGAGTTTTATTGTTATCAGTTGATTTAGCACCAGAGAATTTGGAAATTTTGCAGTCAGCAAACATACCATTTTGTTTCCTATCAATTTCCTTAGATGAACGAAACTTGCCATTTATCAGTTCTGATGATTTCCAAATAGGCTATCAAGCGACTAAATATTTAATCGATCAAGGGCACACAAAAATTGGACTGGCCGGACTAGATTATCAACACACAATTACTGGAACACTAAGACTAAATGGCTACAAAAAAGCTCTTTCCGATGCAAAAATCAAATTTGACGAGGATTGGTTATCTGAGGGCGATTACAGTTACGAAGCAGGTAAAAATACCATGTCTAAATACACTGCAAAAACTAATCTAACAGCAGTAGTCTGTGGAAGTGACTGGGCAGCAATCGGGGTAATGAACGAGGCAAGAAGCCTAGGGCTTTCAGTCCCCGAGAACATATCAATAGTAGCAATCGATGGAACAGAACTATGCAAAATAGTCCAACCTCAACTAACCAGCGTCACCCAAAGTTTCTACGAAATGGGAGTATCAGGTGTAAATTGGTTACTGAATAAGGAAACACGAACCGAGCAATCAATCACACCAATAGAAATACATAGTCGACAAAGTGTAAGAAGGTTGACGATGAATGATTAAACTAACGAGATGATGTGTTTAATTACCAATACTAAATTAGATTTTATTTACTTAGAAGACTATATATGAAATGCGATGTATAAGATTAAAAATAGAAAAACAATTATTAATTAATGACTATATTGAAAAGTAAAAGGTCACTTATCACTGGATTTTTTTCAGTGGTAAGCGGCCCTTTATTAGGTACTGATAATTTTTCTACTAAATATGTTTAAAGCATAACCCTATTTGATAATGACTACTCTTTTATCATCTATAATCTTATTATTTGCTAGTTTCCAATAAACCCTATTATGCACAGAGATTTTTTTCGCATAAAAAGTTTTTAATTGAGTTTTTTCTTTATTTAAGATATTTAATTTCTTGCTAGTTTTTTGAATTTTGTTCGAATTTAGTTCGTAAGTTGGAATTGAAAGAGGCAAGCTTATATCTTCTCGAGAGATCATTATTTTTTTTGGTAACTCATTTGAAGTGGATGAAGTATATGCAGACACAGATGTGGGTGAACTACCGATAGAAGTGATGGAGCCAATTGAGATACCAATCAAGAGTATCGATAAGGTAATACTTTTGGTTTTCATAATTTTTCTCCTTTGAGTTTGTTTGGAAAGTATAACACACTGTCTAGCAATTATGATATTTAACTTTTTTTAGAAAAAACAGTATGAATGATTTCAAGTTAAAAATATTTAATTTTATTAAATATCCCATACAATTTATTCTAAAATCGATTGATGTTTTGTTTGAAGTAAGGACAAGCAGGTATTAAGTTGCAATCGAATTTAAGAAAGAAGATGTAAAAATGATTGAAAGAAAAAATATGAAATCAATTTTCTTTTCCATCGCTGCTCTATTAGCAGTTGCTGCTAGCTCGTTGTCTCCAGTTGGAGCTTTGGCAGATTCAATAAGTGGATCATCCACTACAGGGAATTTATCTCCTGTCGATTCTCAAACGGATCAGGGGGTTACCATATTAACACCAGCGACTTATCAGCCGGTATTTGATGGTCCACAAACGACGGCGGCATATCACACGATAATTATCCGTGCATATCCGTATGCTCCAGTTTATGCATATAATTCATCCGGAAATCTTGTTCCAACTAAGAGGGGGCTTGCCTCAGGAACAAAATGGAAAGCTAAGTTAGGATATTCCGGTAATTGGTGGCAAGTTTCAACAAATGAATGGGTAAGATATACCGATTGCGAAGATTTAGATAGCAAATAATTTAGTTAACAATCTTTGTGAAAAACCATTAATATTCAATAATCATCTTTTGAAGAAGTGATATGAGTCTTAAAATAAGTTAATTTTACAATAAATGAATGGAATCGAAATTTTTCGTGGATACTTAGTGTATTGTTTATAGGTTACATTTATTTTGGCTTCGATAGGGGTGCAATACACGATTATTTCATTCAACTGGTTTTTGACTGAGACGTGTTTGAGAGAACACCTAGGGTCACAGATAATTCCAAAAAAATCAAAACGGTTTATATTGAGTGTGCCTAATTGCAGAAATGCGGTTAGACATACTTTTTTCTTCTGGTAACATCTTATTGCCCAGTCGCTGGATTGAATATTCTTATTATCAAAATTAGTTCACTTCGATATTTCACACATATAATTCACTACAGTTCAATTTTCATTGGAAGACTTACCTGTTGAAGATTTCCTGTATATTGTTTTACTTAATTCAGATTTTTCTAAATATTTGCTGATATTTTCTATCTCTTTCATGATCTCTCCAAAAATTTATTGTCTCAAAATGACTAGTTTTCTGTTGGATTTAATAATACATCTGAGACTTAATTCGGAATAAATGTTGGAATTCAAGAGAGGACTATAAACAAATGATTTTTTGTATAAATCCGTAAGAATAATAGATTTCATTGTTACTTTTGCTTCCATACCACTCTCGTAACAGTTATATATCGTGTTCTGAAAGAAATTCTTCAAATTAGAAAAGTTTGGGTATTAATTTAAGTTTCAGATCAATTCATACATGCGATTGCAAGTGATTACTAGATAGATTTATCTAAGAAAACAGATACTATAGACTCAATGGAATTTATAAAAAATAATAAAAATAAAGTTTAAACATAACTAAAAACTAATGGTATTTATTCTTGAATTCTATATTGTTCAAGATGTAACATGAAATATATGACATGGCTATTTTTAAAAATCAGTATCACGCCGTGCCCTAATTAAAAATATTTTGGAAGCTCAACAAATAAAGCATTATGGGGGATAACAATGCGAGAGAAATCCAGAATGACAGGATTTTATGAGGATAAATATTTTAAGCCGGGTAATAAATCATTAAAAATCAAGGAAGGATTCATTACGCTTGTGGGTTGGGCTTTTGTTATGGGATTGATGACGTTAGTACTTATTTCATCAATGGCAAATATCGACTCACGTCTGCCAAAATTGATTCCGCACGATAGTAGCTTTTATGAAATTAACCATATGGCGTTTATTTTATTCACGCTTTCAATTATTTCGTTCTTAATTTCAATATTCTTAACTATCATGAATAACTACCGAAATAAGAGTTTTTACAACTCTGTCAGCATCTTGGACATGAAACGTGAAAAGAAACGTGAACAATTGTTTGAAGATTATGTCACAGAAAGATTTGGTAATCGAAATTTCCGACACAATGTCCGTGCCTATGAAGTTAGTCCGGAACAATGTCTGGAAAAGAACACTTATCAAAAGCTTTACAATAAATATCATGTAAATGATGTGGACTAGGGGATTGGGGGACATGATGAACAATTTATTGAATATTGATTTATGGATCAAACTGTTAAGATCAGTTTTCGATTTAACAATGTTTACCTTAAGTATTTACCCGATTCTCGGATCTTTTTTCTGGCTATCGGGTTCACTTTGCTATAGATTTCTGAAAAAGAATCTACGTGACGATAACTGGATTACTATTCCAGAACAAGACCAACCATTTATCACAATTATGATTCCAGTTCACAATGAAGAGTTGGTTCTGGAACGTACAATTCGTTATCTTTGTGAAAAAGTAAATTATTCCAAATTTGAAATTTTGGCGATTAATGACGGATCGACGGACCGCTCGCAAGAGATTTTGGAACGTTTGCAGATGACTTATGACAAATTAAGAGTAATCAACATTACAAAAAATAGTGGGAAAGCCCATGCGTTCAACGTAGGAATCAATTTTGCCAAAGGGGATTATGTTTTAAGTAATGATGCGGATACGATTCCAGAACCGAATGCACTTATGAAGTACATGAATTTCTTCAAGGATAAGAACCCTAACATTTGTGCCGTTACTGCAAACTCAGATGTTAGGAATCGTAGTTCACTTCTTGGAAAATCTCAAACACTAGAATTTTCAAGTATCATCGGTATTATCAAACGTAGTCAAGCCGCTATTTATGATTCTCTCTATGCTTATAGTGGTGCCAACACCATGTACAAAAAGAGTTTCTTAATTGCTGTTGGTGGATTTAGACAAGACAGAATTACCGAAGATATTAGTATTGCTTGGGATCACAATGCGGTCGGCGGCATTCCGACTTTCGCACCAAATATCATTTCCCATTTGATTGTTCCTAATAATTTCAATGACTTGTACAAACAACGTAAACGCTGGGCGCAAGGTGGAACTGAAGTCTGGTTGGCTAATTTTAAGAAAATTATTATGCATCCCTTCAAAAGATATACACTGCTTCCACTTTTAGCAGACGCAACTTTCTCAATCATCTGGTCATTCTTTTTCGTTATCACGACAATTTTATTCTGGTTAACATTTGTGGTCGCAATGATAACTGGGAATCACGCCTTAGCAAATACATATTTGTTCCAAGCTTTAGTATTAATTTCATTCGAATTAATTGCTGGAGTTATCCAATTGTTAGCTGCGGTAATTATCGATGACCGAATTCAAAAGATGAGGTACTTCGGATTTGCACCATTGTACATATTATTTTATTGGATTGTTGGGCCAATCACGGTAGTACACACATTCTTCGCTGCACTTAAATCAGTATTCGGTGGTGGATCTGGAATTTGGGTCAGTCCCCAAAGAAAAGCATCTGATTTAGATGGATAGAAGTTAAATTAAATTTATGTCAAAAAAACTGCTGACCAAAATTTAAAATGGTCAGCAGCTTTTTATTTGGTTTTGTACTATTTTTCATCAATAAATATATCGTGAGTTTGTCCTTCGTTGTTCATAAATTCCATCTCACCAGAATGTATCTTGTCCATAAGATAAGGATTGGATTGAATTTCTACTGTTGAAATAAGAGAGTCGTATTCAGATTTTCCAATTACAACGACAGTATCATCTATATAGTGACTAGTAACAATCAACGGCTCACAATTATCATTAACTTGTTTCATATATTTCTTAGGATCTCGTTTGAAATTGGAGAATGATTCTGCATCCATGGCATCCACCTCGTTAGTTTATATGTCATATTGTAGACTCATAAGAAACGAAATTGAGTTTTGTGAAAGGATTTTATTAATTAAGTCAATTCTGATTGATTAATAATAAAATTAACAGTAGACCTGCAGAAGACCTGCAATAGAACATACAAAAGATTTGGTTGAGTTTCGATTATTTCATTATCATCACGATATTGTTTCTTTAATGTTAATTCATAATTATTATTCTGAAATAACGATATGATGGATTGTGGAGAAATTGCTATACAACAATATTCTTTGAACGCAATTTGTTTGAAATCCCATCCCAACAATCTTTAAATTTGTATTAACTCTGTAAAACAAATAGAATGTATTACGCACAAAAATGATTTACTTAATTCAAAAGCCAATTAGCGCACAAAAAAAGCAGTTAAGTCTATGACTTAACTGCTTACTGGTTATGTTATGGGTGGTCAGGGGATCGAACCCTGGACCCACGGATTAAGAGTCCGTTGCTCTGCCAGCTGAGCTAACCACCCAAAAATGATTTCTCAATCAACGAGTTATATAATAGCATAGAAAGCAAATCGTGAGCAAGACTTTTTTTACGCAAATTGAAAGTTTTTAAGATTAAATTTAGTTGTTTTTGTTTTAATATTTCAGAACTAGTATAATGACTTAGGTCAAGGAGAGATAAATATGGCTAAAAAGATTCTAGTAGTAGACGATGAAAAACCTATTTCAGATATTGTTAAATACAATTTGGAAAATGAAGGATATGAAGTAATCACAGCTTTTGACGGCCAAGAGGCTCTTGAAAAAGTAGATTCTGAGAACCCTGATTTAATCCTACTCGATTTGATGTTACCAGTGATCGATGGTCTTGAAGTTGCTCGTACAGTTAGAAAAACTAAAGACACACCAATTATTATGTTGACTGCCAAGGACACTGAAATCGATAAAGTTATCGGTTTGGAACTTGGTGCCGACGACTATGTTACAAAACCTTTCTCTAATCGTGAATTAGTAGCCCGTGTTAAGGCTCGTTTAAGAACACAAAGAGAAACCCCATCCGAAGATACAAACAATAGTGAAATTCAAATTGGTGATTTAACGATTTTACCAGAAGCTTATACGGTAACTAAAAATGGTAAGGGTATCGAATTGACACACCGTGAATTCGAACTTCTATATTACTTGGCACAACACATTGGTCAAGTTATGAAACGTGAACACTTACTCCAAACTGTCTGGGGATATGATTATTTCGGTGATGTTAGAACTGTAGATGTTACAGTTAGACGTCTTCGTGAAAAAATTGAAAACAATCCTAGTCAACCAGAATGGTTGATGACTAGACGTGGAGTTGGTTATTATCTTAGAAACCCTGACTCAGAGAGTAATTTGTAATTCAAAACAATAGATATAGGTATGAAGCTGTGACATTTGTCACGGCTTTTTTGGTACAATTGGTCTATTCAAAGTATAATAGGACTATTAGTGATTATAGGAATACGGATGTCGAAATGACATCCCCATAAGCCGGTCTACACATCAAAAATGTTTGGCCAGCTAATAGGAGATAAGTAATTGAAAAAACGACTAGCTTTCTTACATTCAATTAATTTCAAAATTGGTTTGTCCTTCATCCTGATTCTGATTTTTACAATTGAAATTATTGGGGCGTACTTCGTTAGACAGTTGGAACAACAAAATGTTTCTCAATTTGAGGATTCTGTCAGCGTTAAAGTATATGTGCTCAATCAAATTTCTGAAAATTTGACCGATAACGACTCGCATACACGAGCTAATATTAACAATACAATCCAAGATTTTGCCCGAAACAACTCGGATATCACTGATATTCAAGTTATTGACCGAAATGGTATTGTCGTGGGGACCAAAGATGCGGACAAGGCATCTTTAATCGGACGTAGAACCTTGAAGGATCAAGTTCGACGAAGTATTAATAATAATAAAAAAATCACCCAGATTTATTATGATAAATCGCTGGGAAGTTCGTACGAATCGATAACTCCGGTCTCGTCACCTGATAACACGAATGTTGTCGGTGCTATTTACGTACGAGCTAGCATGGAATCGGTGTACACGGGGATTAACAACATCATTGTTATCTTCCTAACCGCCTCGTTAGTTGCCGGGCTCCTGAGTGCGTTAATTGCCATTTTCATTGCTCGAGCGATTACGCGACCTATTGATGAAATGAAGCAGCAGGCTGTTCGAATGGCCGAAGGGGATTACTCTGGTCAGGTACGTGTTTATTCCCCTGATGAATTGGGGCAATTGGCTATGGCTGTTAATGATTTATCAGTTAAAGTTGAAGAAGCGACTGAGAACTCGGAGTCTGAGCGACGGCGACTTGATAGCGTGCTAACGCAAATGTCGGATGGTGTTATTGCCACGAATAGATTGGGCAATATTACCGTCATTAATGAAATGGCTCGTGAGTTCTTAAATAAGACCGAGGAGGAAGCCAATGGTGCCCAATTAGTTGATGTACTAGGTATTTCTGACGACACTAGTTTTGATGAGCTGCTTGAAAGTCCTGAGCCTATGATTATCGAAACTACTGACTTTATGGACGATGATGATATTGAAGAAGGCGACGATGGTTCACTAATTCTGAATGCTGATTTCTCACTGATTCAGAGAAATAGCGGCTTTATCAGTGGTATGGTTTGTGTCCTACATGATGTCACTGAACAACAGAAGATTGATAGTGAACGTCGTCAATTCGTTTCCAACGTTTCCCATGAGTTGAGAACTCCATTGACAAGTATCAGTAGTTATATTGATGCTTTGAATAATGGTGCTTGGAAGGACCAGAAGTTGGCTCCACAATTCTTGAATGTTACCGCTGAAGAAACTGACCGTATGATCAGAATGATTCAAGACCTCTTGAACTTATCAAGAATGGACCAAGGACGTTCTAAGCTAAACAAAGAATTGGTTAACTTTAATGAGTTCTTCTCATACATTCTCGATCGATTCGACATGATGTTGAAGAAGGAAAAAGCTGATGCTAAAGAGGATGACACTAAGGTGGTCAAGGATTATCGAATCAAGCGTATTTTCACTCAGAAAGATTTATGGGTAGAAATTGATACTGATAAGATGACTCAAGTGGTTGATAACATTATGAATAATGCTATTAAGTACTCGCCAGATGGTGGTGTTATCACTTGTCGTTTGCTGGAAACCAATAAAC
This sequence comes from Companilactobacillus ginsenosidimutans, assembly GCF_001050475.1. NCBI lineage: Bacteria > Bacillati > Bacillota > Bacilli > Lactobacillales > Lactobacillaceae > Companilactobacillus > Companilactobacillus ginsenosidimutans. Next base: position 2,095,632 of record NZ_CP012034.1, read on the forward strand.
ATATCATCATTAGTATTTCTGATGAGGGTCTTGGTATTCCACGTAAAGATATCAAGAAAGTCTTCGATAGATTTTATCGTGTTGATAAAGCACGTTCTAGAAAACAAGGTGGTACTGGATTAGGACTATCTATTTCTAAAGAAATCATCGAACAACATAAAGGTAGAATTTGGGTAAATAGTGCTGAAGGTAGAGGTTCAACCTTCTACATTTCATTACCATTTGATCCAAATGAGACAGGAGGAGAATGGGATGAAATTTAGTCGACTAGTTGTACAAATTTTGCTCGTGGTAGCAGTTGTTACTAGTTTCATTTTGTCTTTCTTCATCTGGACAAATACTGCCCGCTACCAAAGAGGTCGAAATATCGATGTTTCGACCAGTGACGTAGATAAAAACAAAACACCAATTGATCAAATAATTAGTCCCACACAAATTATTTGGCAAGACGGTAAAGATCAACGCCTGCTTTATAACAATAAAGATAATATTTCTTTTAACATGCAAAAGACCATCAAAAACTGGAAAGTTGGTGAGTTCAAAGAAGAATTCACTAAAGATGGTGCTAAGTATCAGAAACTAATTCAAAGGAAAGATATGATTCAATTAATTTATCCAACTGATATTTCGATTAGAACTTTGGGATATTTATTGGGTAATAATCAATTACAAAAAGCTAAAGATCATCCCTTCAATCGTATTTTGTTGTCGACTGATGACAAGGATACCGATGAAATTTATTTAGCTAACGATGAGAATTACACAGTTTATAAAGCATCAGTTAAGGGTGCTTCTGCTGATCCAATTATCAAATTAGCTAGGAAAGCAAATATTGATTTGAAGGTTAAACTTAATTTGATGAAACATGGGGTTGTGACGTTCTATTCTGACCCAATTACCTTGAAGAGATACTCATATGTTATGAGCTCTAAGGCTGATTCAGAATATACAACTAATTTGTTTGATACCAATACGGATGATATTAACAATTCTGCAGAAGGTAATACTTATACTTATAGTGTTGGTGAATCTAAACGATTAGTTTCTGACCACGATAAAAATGAGTTAACCTTCTCAGATTACACAGATACGTCTGTACCAAAAGATTTATTGACGTTCTTCCAACGTGGATACAAGAAAGCTACCAACATTCAGAATTCAGTTTCTAACTTGCGTTTGTATGATGCTAGTTGGAAAAATAAGACTTTGATCTATCGTGAGTATGTTGAGGGATTTCCAATTTTCAAGAAGAGTGAATTTGGTTCAATTAAGATTGTCTTTAGTCGTAATGGATCGACTGAACAATTCTTGAATAAAGTTTTGGAGGTACCTGTTCCATCAGACCTACGTAATGTCACATTGAAACCTACAACTGAGATTATGAAGGAACTTAACAATGCAGGGTATTCACCTAGTGATATTCAAAAACTAGAAGTTGGCTATCAGTGGACTAACGAGGAGGACAATAATTCAGTTGTTGACCTCGAGCCTACTTATTACATTAAAATAAATAATCACTGGAAGTCTTTTGACGACTGGACAGGTATTTCTGCTCAAACTGTCTCGTCGTATAATTCTTCAAACACTAGAGTTAATACCAGTGCAAATACGCAAAGTAATACTTCAGAGGGGGAATAATCCATGGACTTTAGAAGAATTGAAATTATCTTCCTAGTAGTATTTCTGTCATTGGATGTATTCCTATTAGTTTCATTTCATAATAGTCAGCAAGTTATTTCTAATTCAACAACTGGAGTAACTTCCACTTTGACTGATATGAGAAAGCGAAATATTACTTTTGGTAAATTAGATAAAAAAGCTGGTCAAGCTTATTACTTAGGTGCTCAACAATCTAATGACCTGGCTGACAATACGTCTAAATTGCGTAATCAAGAAATTGAATACAATCAAACTTCTTACAAATTGATGAGTACACTTGAAGAACCAATTAGTATCAATTCTGATAATCGTAAATCTAAATTGGATAGTTTTATGAAGAAAGAATCTAATATCTTATTTGGTTCGGAGTATACATACTCACCACAATTATCATCAAGTACTCAACTAGTTTATGCTGAGACTGGACCTCTTGGAGTAATGTACGATAAGACTGGACAATTAATTTTCTCAGTCGTAAATGGTAAAGTTGTTAGTTATACGCAAACTTACATGAAGACACTTGATATTTTGCAGGAAAAACAAGCTACTAAGAGTGAGCAAGATGTCGTCACTAACTTGTATTCGAGTTCGGAGATTCCTAACAATTCGAAGATAACCTATACAAATATGGCGTACACTAAACTTTTGGAAGCAAAAGGTAGTACAATTTATATACCGGTTTGGTTTATTAGTATTCACAATAAAGATAGCAAGGTAGATACAGTTAAAAAGGTCAATGCCTTCACTGGTAACATACTTAAGACCTCGTCTAATGGAGAAGATTATAGTAATGAGTGAAGATAGTTTAAAAGTTAGTGTACTAGCAAGTAGCAGTTCAGGTAACGTCACATACATCGAAACCCCCGAGCACCATGTTTTAGTTGATGCAGGGATGTCAGGTAAGAAAATCAAAGAGTCACTTGAAAGTATTGGAAAAGATATCAATACCATTGATTCACTCTTTGTGACGCATGAACATTCTGATCATATTAAAGGTGTTGGAGTTTTGGCGCGTCGTTACAATTTGAATGTTTATGCCAATGAGAAAACATGGGATGCCATGTTGCCCAAAATTGGTAAGGTTCCAGAAGACCAAATCAATGTTTTTCAACACAATAAAGTTATGACGTTAGATGATTTGGACGTTGAAAGTTTTGCGGTATCACACGATGCAGCTGACCCTCAATTTTACAAATTCCATCATAATGGCAAGGACTTTGTTATTTTGACAGACACAGGTTACGTTTCTGATCGAGTTGAACAAACCATCAAAAACGCTGACGGATATTTGTTTGAGTGTAACCATGATGTTGAAATGTTGAGAAATGGTTTTTATACTTGGCCACTGAAACAACGTATTTTGAGTGAAAAAGGTCATCTTTCAAATGATGATGGCGCTAATGCGTTGATGAGTGTCTTGGGTAATCGAACTAAACAAATCTATTTGGGTCACTTGAGTCCTGAGAACAATACTAAGGCTGTGGCTCACGAAGCAGTCGAGCATATTATGGAAGACCATGATTTTGGAGTTGGTAGTGATTTTTTGATTCACGATACTGATCCTAAAATTGCGGATCCTTTAATATCGTTGTAAAATTTGAATATAGTTAGAAAAGGTAATTTTTGCAATGCAATTATTGCCTTTTTTTGTAACTATTTTGTCAAACAAGTTTCACACTTTTTTCAAAATTAAATTGTATAGTGTACTTACAACACTAATGGGAAGTGAGCATTGGTTTATGGATGAGAATAATAATAAGAATAGACAAGACGATCAAGGTGCTAAAAAAAGTACCAAGAAATCACTATGGAAGACAGCAATAGTTGCATTTGCTTCAGCAATTCTTGGTGTCGGTATTGCATACGCAGGTTTTACCCACATGGGTGGATCAGTTCCTAATACTGCAACATCAAACGGACCAGGTACGACTGAAGTGAGCCAATCAAAGGTAAATACTTCAAGCACGATGTCGAAGGCTTACAAGAAGGTAGACAATTCCGTTGTGTCCGTTGTTAATTTACAAAAGCAAAAACAAAACGCTTCATCTGATGACTTTTCATCAATCTTCGGAGATTTGTTCGGAGATAGTGGTGAAAGTTCAGGTTCTGGTGACAATGGTTCTTCAGATAACTCAAATGGTACAAACGGAGCTAACGGCTCAACTGATGGCTCAGGTGAAAACGGTTCGAGTTCATCTGGATCATCTTCATCAAATTCTGACAGTAATAAGTTGCAAGAATACAGCGAAGGTTCTGGTGTGATTTATGCTAAAAATGATGGTAAAGGTTACATTGTAACTAACAACCACGTTGTTTCTGGCTCAGATTCATTGGAAATCATTTTGAAAGATGGTACGAAATTAACTGGTAAATTAATTGGTTCCGATAAGACAACAGATTTAGCTGTTATTGAAATTGATGGTAGTAAAGTACCTGCCACAGCAACATTTGGTAACTCAGATAACTTAACACCTGGTGACACCGTGATTGCAATTGGTTCACCACTTGGTAGTCAATACGCAACTTCAGTTACACAAGGTATTATTTCAGCAACTAACAGAACAGTTGATACTCAAGACCAAACAACTGGTCAAACTACTGGAGAAGCAACAGTTCTTCAAACGGATGCTGCAATTAACCCAGGAAATTCAGGTGGTCCATTAGTTGATTCCGCTGGACAAGTAATTGGTATTAACTCAATGAAATTAGCATCAAACACAGATGGTTCTTCTGTTGAAGGTATGGGATTTGCCATTCCAAGTAACGAAGTTGTTAAAATTATTAACCAACTTGTTAAGAACGGTAAAGTTTCAAGACCATCACTTGGTATTCGTGTAGTTGACTTGAATCAAATTTCAGATGACTCACAAAGTTCTCTCAAACTTCCAGATTCAGTTACACAAGGTGTAGTTGTATACAGTGCAGAAAATGATTCTGTTGCTAAAAAAGCTGGATTGAAGAAAAATGATGTCATCGTTAAACTTGATAAAAACAAAGTAAGTTCGGTTGCTGACTTGCATAACGCATTGTACGATCATTCTGTTGGCGATACGGCAACGTTGCAGTATTATCGCAGTGGAAAATTAAATACAGTAAAAATTCATTTAACACAAAAAACGACCGATTAAATTAATAGCGTGAAACTGTTGCATAACAGTTTCACGCTTTTTTTTGAACAATAACTTAAAAATATGACGTTAAACTTCGGATTTTCAAAAGCTGAATATTTTTCTGATTTCCACACCTGTGTATAACTTGTGGATAAGTGGAAAAAATATTGTTATCGTGCTGTAGAAAAAGTTATCCACAATCCACAAGACGACTGTTGATAACTTTTGTGGATTAATTAAAAAAGTTGGGTATACGCCTATATGTCAGTGTTTTAGTTGTTCCACAGTTGTACACAAACTTTTTGTGAGGTGTGGATAACTCCAGTTAATATATTTTTCGGATTTTAATTTGTATTTGGCATGTTGTGGATTGTTTATTATGATAGGAACAAGGAGATCATCATGAACATAAAATTTATTACCGTTGGTAAGTTAAAAGAGAAGTATTTAAAAGCCGGCATTGCTGAGTACGCCAAGCGTTTGAGTGCGTTTTGCAAGTTTGAAATCGTTGAATGTGCGGACGAAAAAGCACCTGAGAATTTGAGTGATGCACAGGATAAACAAGTTAAAGAAGTAGAAGGTGAACGTATCCTTGGTAAGATCAAGGATAAAGAGTACGTGATTTTGCTTGATTTAAAGGGTAAAGAGCTTACTTCTGAAGAGTTAGCCAAAAAAGTGGATGACTTATCCACATATGGAACGAGCGACATTACTTTTGTTATCGGAGGTTCACTCGGAGTTAGCCCTGAGGTGAAACAAAGAGCTGATTACAGCATTTGTTTTGGAAAGTTCACATTACCTCACCAATTAATGCGTTTAGTCCTTACAGAGCAAATATATCGTTCGTTCATGATTAATAACCACCGTACTTATCACAAGTAGGAGGCAATATGGATACTAAACAACATTTGGCACGTACCTTGAAGAGAGTTATGCAAACTGTACCTGTGGATAAAATTACAATCAACTTGTTAACAAGTGAAGCCAATGTGGCTCGAAATACTTTTTATTATCATTTCGATGATATTAATGGATTGCTGGAATATATTTATGCTGAAGAAATTGTTTATCAACTCGATGCATATAAGAAGCAACAGAACTGGACTGACGGGCTGAAAGTTTTAGTTGATTACATTGATGAAAACCGCAAGTTTTGTCTGAATACCTTCAAGTCGGTTAATCGTAGTTTATTGGAACACTTTTTATATAGCGTTGCCTTTGACATGGTCACTGGTGTTGTTCACGATCTACATCCCAACGCCTCATTTAAATTGAGAGATGAGATTGGGAATTTTTATGGACTAGCTTTGAGTAGTCAACTTATTCAGTGGCTGACATCTAATATGGATGAATCGAAAGAAGAATTTTGCCAAAGGATGAACCGGATGTTATGTGGTTCTATTGATAATGTTGTAGCGCATAATAAATAATTTGGTTAATCTGGTCTGATTGTCCATATTAATAACTCTAGAAAGCGTTTACACTTAAGCTGTAAATAAAAATAAAAACCTTTCTGGAGGTGTTTCTAATGTTCTTATTTCAAAACATTTCAGGGGCAGATTGGTTAATGTGGGTCGCAATTATTGCAGCACTTATGCTACTCAACGAAGCTGCCCGTGCTAATAAATGGATTGGATTGACACTTTTCATTGCCGTTCCAATTCTACTAACGATTTTCGTCTGGCCAACTACGGCAGGCGCAGGAAGCAGTACCGGAACATGGTTCCACTGGGTAAAAGTTTATTCGGCATTAGCTGGATGTCTTGGCTTTATGGCACTACGTTTCATTCCAAAACTAAGCAGGAACAAGTGGGCACTATTATTTCCACCTATCATTTTGGCAGTTAACATTCTTGAAGCTGTCACACGTGACTTCCAAGTTTATGGAATGCACGGAATGGTTGACGGAGTGTTCATGAATGGTGGAGTTTGGAACATCATGAATGGTGTCGCTGGTATTATCAATATCATTACAATCACTGGTTGGATGGGAATTATCATCAGCCGTGACAAGCAAAAAGATATGATTTGGCCTGACCAAATTTGGCCATGGATTATCGCTTACGATCTATGGAACTTTGCTTATGTATACAACTGTGTAGGTGACCACTCATTCTACGCAGGTGCCGCATTGTTACTTTCATGTACATTTGCCGCATTCTTCATCAAGAAGGGTTCATGGCTACAAGCTCGTGCTCAGACTCTAGCATTTTGGATGATGTTCACGATGAGTGTGCCAGCATTTGTAACCAATTCTCAATTCGCAGTACAGAGTACACATTCAAACGCAGCACTGTTTACAGTTAGTTTCATCGCATTATTAGCTAACGTTGGAGTATTGATTCTTCACATTGTTAGAGTTACTAAATTCCGTAGGAACGCACTTAAAGACGACGTATACGCAGGTATGAAAGCTCATGATCAAGTATTAGCTGACAACTTGCCAGAAAATGAAATCCCTAAGGATTTGAACTTAAAAGGTGGAAATGATTCATCAACACATACGGCATAAAAAATAAATTGGCGTAATGTTCATTCTGGATGTTACGTTTTTTTATTTTTCCGCTGATTAAATAATTGTTACAATCCGAGTAATTTAGTCCATTATGGAACTAATTTCTGTAAAATAACTTGTGTTATTAATCTTAAATGTAGGGGATTTTATGGTAAGAAAAAGACTTAGCTACATCGACTACTTAAAAATCACCGCCATGTTTGGGGTGATAATGTCGCATTCGCTAGCAGAAACATTAAACCAAAATCGTTTCTCATTCGACTGGCATGTGAAAAATATCTTTCTTGGTACAGTATCACCAGCAGTCGGGATTTTCTTCATGGTTAGTGGGGCATTAATATTATCGAGTACAAAAACAGACAACATTGGATATTTATTTAAACATCGACTAGTAAAAATTATGGTTCCATTCTTGATCTGGTCAGGAATATCAATTCTGGTCATGATGCAATTGGACGGAAATGTTTCGTGGGGGATGTGGCTTCACAGGATGCTGTTGCTGTACAACAGATTTCCAATTATTCCTTTCTGGTTCTTATATCCACTAATTGGTTTTTACTTGTTATCGCCAATTTTAAAGGCGTTTGTCGACAAAGCAAGTATGAGAACATTAGATTATGCAATCATCTTGTGGTTCGTGACGAACATCTGCCTGCCGTTTATCGCGCAATTGTTGCCAAAGAAATTCGGAATTTATTTTACATATATTCCAAATTCAAATTTGATCATTTTAGGTCAGACGATTGGTTATTTCTTGCTTGGGTACAGATTAGACAAGACTCCAATTAAACCACACACATTCCAGTCAAATGTCGTCGCGACACTTTTACTTTTAGCAATCACAATTATATTGAACTATGAAAATTTGCTGTATCACTGGCATATTCCGGTTATCGGTTATGCACCATCAATTTTTGCTGTAATATTAGCCATGGAAATTTTCTTAATGGTTAAAAAATGGGATTACTATCATCCACTAACCAGATCTCGACGTAGAAGGGTAACATTACTTTCGACAATGAGTTATGGAGTGTATTTAACACACGGAATGGTAATTCAAATTATCGAAGAAGCATTTCATATTGATAACTTCTTCTTAGTATTTTTATTAACCTCAGTAATTTGTTTAGTATTTACATATGCTGTCAGTAAAATACCGAAAGCTAGATTTTTCCTTTTAGGGATGGACTAAAAAAACAGGCACTCAAGACTTAATCGTCTTGGATGCCTGTTTCATTTTTTACATTATTTATAATACAAATTAATTGCGGCAACATCTTTAGCTGTGATGTCAGTATTTGGTGTCTTGTACCACATAATTGATCCGTCTGAATCAGTGTGTGTATCTTTCAAACCCAAAGCGTGGCCTAATTCATGTTCGACAACACGTCTGCCCATTGTTGAAAGGGTAGCTTGTGGAATTGTTGTTTTTGAGAGGTCAATTTTTGAGGAAATTACTTCGGTGTAACCTTTAGATTTATTAATTGTATTAGTAGTCAAACCATTTTCAGCGCTGCTTGTTCCACTATTGGTGAAAACGATTGATGAACTGTTCTTATCTTTTGATTCGTACAAGTTTACTTTAGTTTGCATGTTCCATTGAAGTGCAGCGGCACGGATATCTTGTTGAACACCCTTGGCTGTTCCAGGTGTGATGTAGTAAGCAATTGTGTTTGTGTCGAAATGTTCATTTTGAGTAATATCAGATGTGTTTGAAGTTGCTGTATTACCTAATGTTTGAGTTTTTGTTTGTGTAGTTTTTGAAACAACTAGTGAGTTTCCAGTTGAGTCGGCTTTTGCGTCTTGAATTTGACTAACAGAAATTACTGGTGTTAGTAAAAGTGTGGCAGTAGCTAGTAATGCAATCTTTTTGATGTTTTTCATAAATAGCAATCCCCCTGTAATACCTAGCCTAATTATAGTACATATTCATATTTTTTCCATAAATAAAAAAATAAGACCCGCAGGTCTTATTTGTCATAACTCTTAATTGAGTCTAATAAGTATTTTACGAATGCCTCACGATCAACGTCTTCGAGAACCTTGACATTGTTGTGTTCTTCAGCATAGACACGTCTGTCAGGGTAGGTCATACCTCTGAATTGGTCATTTGTTAAACCAACATCGATTGAGTAATTTTCACTCTTAGTAAATAATTCTGGTTTCAACATGCTAATAACAGCACAGGCATCGTGAATTGGGATTTTAGTCATACCTTTTTCAAGTTCGGCTCCAGCATAAAAATCAAGGATTGAACTGGCCATGACACCAACTTCGCCTAAATCTTTAATAGATTTGATTTCATCCATTGTCATATATGCTTTGTTCTCGGTTAAATTCAAACCTGAAAGTGTAACGGGTACACCTGAGTCAAAGACAATTTTAGCGGCTTCAGGGTCAACATAGGCATTGAATTCAGAAGCTAAAGTTATGTTCCCTTGTAAAGTTGAGCCACCCATAACGTAAATGTGGTCAATCTTTTCGTGAATTTCTGGGAAAGTTTTGAGTAGTAATGCGATGTTAGTCAAAGGTGCAGTGGCGATAATGTCTACAGGTTCGTCACTTTCGGCAAGTTTGTTATAAATAAAAGTAACCGCATTTTCACTAGCTAAAGGATAATCCAAACTTTCTTTAGGAAAGTCATATCCTTCCATACCAGTTTTACCATGGATTTCACCGGCAGTCTCAATTTCCTTGACTAATGGTTCTGCTTGTCCGGATGCGAGTTCGGTGTGTGAGCCTAAAAATGTTAGCAACTTCTTTGCATTTTGTGTGACGTAATTCAAGGCCACGTTTCCACCAACTGTTGTTACACCGATTACATCGGCAATCTCTGGATGTGCCAGCAATACGGTGATTGCGATGGCATCATCAATACCAGGATCACAGTCCATAATTACTTTTTTCATTGTTTCTTGACCTCACTTTGCTCTGTATTTTGCAACTTTTCGGGCAATTTTTGTAAAGCGTGCATAAATCCTCGTCGTTCAAAAGCACCAAGGCTTGAAAGGATTCGTTGGTCATTTTGTTTCATGAAATCATCAATGTTAGTTTGAATCTTAAGTGCCTTTTCCAAGACGGTGATTTTCTTTAATCTTGAATCTGATTCGACAGCCTCACGCTTAATTAACTCTTTTTTCTCCATAATTTTGAGAATATTAGTTGCAGTCGATCGACGGATATTAAATTCTGCTTCAATATCCTTTTGAAAAACGTCCTCGTTGTTAGGAACACTAGTTAAAAAATCAATTATTTGAACTTGTGTACCTGTTAAATCATAGGTTGATGCAAAATCATTAACACTGCGAGAAATCTCGTTCGACGCCACCTTAATCAAATGAGCGATATTACCCGACATACGTATCCTCCTTGAAGCCCCATTATTGTTCCTTCTAAAATTATATCATGATAGTATTGAAATATGCGAAAGGAAGATAGAAATGCTTGTTGATAAAGATTGGTATAGTGAATTAAAACTCGGTAATATCGAAAATATTGAACCAGTTTCTGGCGGGGACATTAACTTGGCTTTCAAAGTCACATCTTCTACAGGAAAATATTTTTTAAAGGTACAACCGAATAATAATGCAAGTTTCTTTGATCATGAAGTAGAAGGCTTGAATTTAATTAATTCAGTTGCTAACGCTCCAAAGGCTATTAGATCTGGCACGTTCAAAGGCAACGGCTATCTAATTTTAGAATATGTTGAATTTGGAACTGATTCTGAATATGCCTTGGGTAAACTGGTTGCTAAAATGCATCAAAAGCACAACGACCAGTTCGGTTTGGATCACAATATTAAGAATGCTAAAAATCCTAAAATCAATACGTGGCAGGATAACTGGGGTGACTTTTATGTCAAACAACGGCTGGAAGTATTGGAAATTCAAGTTAAACAAAAGGGACTCTGGAATGGTTATCGAGAGAACTTATTAGATAGATTGAAAGCAAAAGTTTATGAGTATTATTCCAATCATCCAGTTAAGCCAAGTTTGATGCACGGTGATTTGTGGAATGGTAACGCTGGATTTCAAAGCGACCATCAACCAATTCTTTTCGACCCTGATGTATTTTTTGGTAATCGAGAAATGGATATTGCTATGACACTGCTTTTTGGCGGATTTAGCAAAGACTTTTATGATGGCTATCAAAGTGTTTACCCACTAGATGAGGGATGGGAAGATCGAGTTTCCTGGTATCAAAGCTACTATTTATTAGCACATCTTAATCTGTTTGGTGAAGGATACGGTGCAAGTCTAGAAAACTCATTAGAAAGATCAATAAGTTTTTAAAATGTTGTTACCGTATTCATAAAGTTTATAATTATATGTGTATCTTGGTATTTATGAGAAACATATTTTGTAATTAGATATATGCTAATTTATATTGAAAGTAGTTAAAAAAGACGGGAGATTCTGAATATGGCAAACATTTTAATATTAGGTGCAAACGGACAAATCGCACAATTGAGCGAAAACATTTTCTTGGATTCAACAGGTGACAACATGAAGTTGTATCTAAGACGTGCAGATCGACTACGCGACAAGGCCGCACAATATGAAGACAGAATCGAACTAATTGATGGGGATACAACAGACGTCGATAAATTAGTTGATTCAATGAAAGACGTAGACATGGTATACGCTAACTTAGCAGGTGGTAACATCAAGGACCAAGCTGAGTCAGTTGTTGAGGCAATGCACAAGGCCGGCAAAACAAGACTAGTATGGATTTCAACATTAGGTATTTATGACGAAGTCCCTGGCAAATTTGGTCAATGGAACAACAGTACTTTAGGCAGCTACATCACAAACTACGCTGCAGCAGCCAAAGTACTTGAGGATTCAGACTTAGATTACACAATTATCAGACCAGCCTGGTTGACTAATAAAGACGAAGTTGATTATGAAGTTACACAGAAGGGTGAAGCATTTAAGGGTACTGAAGTTTCTAGAAAATCAATTGCCCAAGTTGTTGTTGATATTGCACAAGATCCTTCGCAGTTTAGCAAAGCATCAATTGGTGTTAACAAACCAAACACAGACGGAGACAAACCTAGCTGGTATTAGAATGGTTTGAGGTTCACTGCCGTCTGGAGGTTCCGTACTGCGGGGGCGGAACGCCATGGGAAACGAGTGAGCCAAAGTGCGGTCTCACTAGATTTCCTTGTTGTAAGGCCGGCTTATGGCCGACCAAACAACAATTGCACGGCTGGCTCCCCGCAGTACTCCACCTCCAGACTAGTTGGCTCAAACGTTTAGATACGAGTTTAAGTATCTTAACTTGTACGGTTCCTTTTAGGACGCAGATTAAATGAAATGAATATTAGCAGTTAATAATAAGGCATGCTTTCCAAACTTTAAGGAAGCATGCCTTTTTTGATAAATAAAAATCCTCTACTATTAGATTCAAAATCTATTTAGTAGAGGATTTTAGTAGTACCAATGTAATTAATTTTAGAATAGTGCAGTTTTAGTTATACTGTACTGCTGCATTAAGCTTATTTCTATTGAATAAGTAGATAATTGCTGTTAATGGAATGAGAAGTAACATTGCCGGGTAAAAGAATTTTAGTGGAAAAATAGTTGGTAAGATTCCGCCAATGATAGGTCCAACTGACATTCCAATATCACTCCCCAAATAATAAGTTGCATTAGCAAGGCCCTGTTCTTCTAAGGGGGCTAATAAGAGGGATGTTGATTGGGATACAGAAACCATAATTCCAAAACCGACTGCCATTAGCACAGCTGCCAAGATCATTTCAAAGTTGTTTTGCATAATTGTTAATAAGATGATGTAACCAATTGTCGCAATTATGCAGAGAAAAAACCAAGTTCCGAATGATATAGTATCAAAATAATTTTTTAATAGAATACGGATAATAATCAAAGCAATTGAATAACATATGAAAAATAAACTTACAGTGATATTCAAATGCCGTTCCTGAACGTACATGACAATATCAGCTTGGGTAACGAAGTATGGAATAGATAGAAGTGAAAATATTATCGCTACTGGTAACGCATCACGCTGAATAATCTTGAAGTGCTGGTCTTCCAACTTAACTGAAGGCTTTGCATGATTATCGATTAATTGTATAACAACAACCATGGCGACAGCACTCACACCAGCCAAAGTGATAATGAATTTATATCCAAGAAGTTGATAAATACTGATTGCTAAAGCAGGAGCAATTGCCATTGCAAGAGCATTTAATAATCCGTAATATCCCATTGCTGCTCCAAGATGTTGTCGAGGTACTAAATATGCCATCCAAGTTGCTAGACAAACGGTACATAGTACGAAACCCGCACCATTTATGATTCTAAAAAATAATAGCGAGGATGCATTAGCAGAAAAAAGGTATCCGAAATCGCCAACAGCGCATAGAATTCCCCCGATTAATGAAAGACGATATTTAGAAACTCGATCAGTTAAATTTCCGGCAAATGGTCTTAATATCATTGAAGTGATACTCATAACCCCAACGATAATACCCGCAAAAGTACTGCTAATTCCTAAATTCCGAGCATATCCGTTCATTAGTGGATTAACTGCTTGAATACTAAATTGATAGAAGAAAGTTGCTAACATGACGCAAATAATATCTTTTGAAAAAAACGAAAATTTCTTTGTCAAAACTTATTTTGCTCCTTTAAAATCTGTTTAAAACCAAATAAAAAAGGCGGCTATAACCACCTTTATATTAAAAATTAACTATGGACGAGGAACAACGTCAAATAGCTCTAGCACAGTTTTGGCATGTTCAACTCCGTTATAAGGTCTCTGACCAATATCTTTGATGTTAAATTGGTCTGGTTTCACTGGTGACCATAACTTTTCATGTTGATCAGTAGAAAAATTGAGTAATGTTTGACTAATAAATCCATCACGATCAAGTTGTTCTTGGCTAGCATCAGGTGCAGTTTGGCCGACGATACCGTACATATCTGTACCATGATAAGCAGGAGAACCTTCAACTGGGCCAACGCTTAGTTGATAAACTCGTCCGCCAGCTTGAGCATGATCATGAGCTTCACGTATAGCTGGTATGGTGAAGTTATAATCTGTAAAGAAACGAGTTCTGACAATCATTGGTGAATCTTTGCCAGCTCCACAATGTACGGCAATAGCTTCAGCTTGCTTACGTGGAATGTGGCAATCATAGACCATTTCATCAATCACAGCTTCGATTGTTTTTGGATCAATATTATCTGGCAAGTTAGCAGCATACCAGCTGGCTTCCGCTGTTGTTGAAGTTATTATCAAGTCAATATCTTTATGTTCTCCACTTTTAATAACATCAGCCGGATTAGCTTTCAGCACGCCATTTGGTAAAAATTCATCTTCAACAATACCAATTGAAAGTGTATCAATATTACCGCGTTTCAAAACATCGGTTGGCAAAGCTTTGTTAGTCGCATCCATTAATGATTTAGGATCAACAGTTAGTAATTGCTCAGGTGAAGATAAGTCTAGATTTTTCAAAACTTTATCGGCTAATTCTTCGGCCCACCAAGCTGGAATGTAACGTGCGGCATATCCCGAAAATGCTGCCAAACGATTATATAATCCATCAGCTTCTGGTACAGCTAAAAGTGTTAAAAGTGAAAATGAACCAGCACTATGACCTGTAAGTGTAACTTGGTTAGGGTCACCACCAAAAAATTCAATATATTGGTGAATCCATTTTAAAGCAAGAACCATATCTTGCAGTCCCAAGTTACTAGCGTCTTTAAATTTTCCACCATATTGAGATAACTCAAGCCAGCCAAGAGGTCCAAGACGATAATTAAGCGAAACACCAATAACTTTACCACTAGCAACTAACCCAGATAAGTCAGAAGTGTCTTGAGAATTAGCACCATAAGTCCAACCACCACCGTGAATGTAAACAACAACAGGTAGTTTCTCAGTAACATTATCAGGAGCCCAAATATTAAGATTCAAGCAATCTTCACTCTCACCCTTATCAGAACTTAAAAAAGCAGGATCCGTCAATTGCATAGAAGCAGGACCACTTTGGCTATATTCAGAGTTAGAATCAAACGGAACAATTTGGGCTTTTTGGAATCGATCAGCAGTACCATAAGGAACCCCAAGCCATTCTTTAACGTTATTAAATTTTTTATTAGTATGTGGCATTTATAATAACCTCTTCAACATTTAGTTTGCTTAAGTTCAGCATAGTTTAACTATAAACTGTACCTTAACGTGACAGTCAAGTAGAAAAACGAAAGAAAAAATTACAATGTCAAATAAGAAAAACATGGACAAGCCCAAAGGGCAGAGTCCGTGTTTTTGTCTCTTAAGGTATTGATTTTGACCTTGCAAGAATCACCAACAAAACAGGAAAGCACCAATCCACACAAAAATAGTAAGAATTATTAGTAACTCCAAATAGAGCACAAATACAGGTGGAGGAAGGAAATCGATTTGGTCTCAGTAGCTAAATTTCACTTAGTCGAGTGAACCTATCGGCTTAGTGAAAGGGGCAGCTTGAAGACTTTTCGTACTTTGAAAAGGCTCCAAGTGTCCCAGCTACATTCCAGACCAAAAATCGATTTTCTTCCGGAACCGGAACTTTACCACCATATAGAATTTAAACTAAAATCAATTGAAAACGTTTAAATAAAAATAATCCTTACGAGAAAACCAAAAATCTGGTATATTAATCTACCGTTGCCACAAAAACGGAGGTATTTTATGAGCACTACCACAAAAAATAAAATAAATACAAAATTAGAACACCCATTTCTAGCATTAATGGGCGTTCTGATTGGTGGATTTGTCGGAATGTTAAGTGAAACATCACTAAACATCGCATTGCCATCAATTATGAAGGCTTTCTCAATTGAAACTGGAACCGTACAATGGTTGGTTACTGGATACATGCTAGTAATCGCCATCGTGTTGCCACTTTCAAGTTTATTGACAAAACATTTTTCAACCAGGGGATTAGTTAGATCCGCATTAATAATTTTCATCATCGGATCAATTGTTGCTGCATTAGCACCTGATTTCCCAATCCTACTTACTGGTCGTATGATTCAGGGTATCGGAACCGGAATTATCCTGCCACTAATGTTCTCAATTGCCATGAGAATTTTCCCACCTAACAAACTTGGTGCCGCACTTGGTGTAGCAGCATTGGTTATCATGTTTGCACCAGCTATCGGACCTACACTTGTCGGAATTATTCTCGGTGTACTTTCATGGAGATGGATATTCTGGTCATTCATCATCTTCCTATTAATTGCATTAGCATTTATGGAAAAGAATCTGACAAACGTTTTCGAAGTCACTAAGCCAAAAGTTGATTGGTTGGCAATCTGTTTATCAACTGTCAGTTTTGGATTAATCGTTTTCGGAATTAGTTTCCTATCCAAGAATATGACCTTAGCTTTGATTGCTTTAGTTGTTGGATTAGTTTTACTAGTCGTTTATATCAGACAACAATTACACGCTAAAACTCCAACACTCGATTTCAAAGTGTTGAAAACACCTAGATTTGTAACTGGATCATTACTAGTTATGATTGATTTTGGTATTACACTTTCAGCTATGTACATACTTCCAATGTACATTCAAAATGGACTCGGAGTAGCTGTTGCTTTAACTGGGGTAGTTCTTCTACCCGGTGGTTTAGTTAACGCTTTAGTATCATTCTTAGCAGGCCGTGCCTACGATAAAATGGGTGCAAAAATTTTAACTAGATTAGGATTTATATTTTCTGCTATTGGTGCATTAATGTTTATTTTCAGTGGCGTTCACAGCTCACTTGGATACATTATTGCAGCCCACATCATTATTATGATTGGTGTTCCAATGGCAATGGCTCCATCACAAACTTATGGATTGAACTCACTTGATGCATTCCAATCTGCTGATGGTTCAGCTATTATTAATACTTTCCAACAAGTTATTGGTGCCGTTGCAACTGGTATCGCCACAATGTTATTGAGTACTGGTCAAAACAGTTATTTCTCAAATGGTGGTCATTCAGCCGCGCAAGCCTTTACACAAGGTGCACATTACGGATTCATCTTTACATTTGTTTTAGCTGTTCTAGGCTTCATTATTGCCTTCAGAGTTAAAGACAAGGGTGCTGACGTTACAGAAAAGTAAAAAAATAACGCATTGTAGAAAAAATTCTACAGTGCGTTTTTTAATTGAAGTCATTTTTAGTTTTTTGACGTAATTTAAGAGAGAGAAGTAAGGCGACAACCGCATAGATTGCGGCGATGTAACCAACTGAATTTAAACTTAAGAATCGAACGGTTGTTGAAGCTGATAAAGATCCTAGAGAAATTCCGACATTGGCAAAAATTGATATTAACGATGTTGCGAGTGCAAGTGATTGTGGATAATTCTTTAGGGCTTCATCCATGAATCCCAGCTGAATAGTAGTTCCGTAAATGATTACTAAAGTACATAAAATTGCCAGAACGACGATGCCTAAGATTGAACTCTTGAGAGCAACTCCTAATAGTAGACAGAAAATAATCAAGAGCGAGAAGACGTATGGAAGTTTTTTGAATCCATTATTTTTCGCAACCATTCCAGCAATTTGATTACCAATAATACTCATAACTCCAAGCATCAACAACAACCAGTTAAGTGTGGTGATATTATAGCCAAGCACAGACGTTATGATTGAACGAATGTAAGTATAGAAGGTGTATTGGACAGCCATTACAGCGATTGTAATTCCAATCCCTAAAAGAACCTTATGGTCCTTTAATAGTGATAATTGTTCGACGATGCTGCCGGTTACTTCTGGTTTTTCATCTGGCAACAACCAAACCAACATTGCGAAGACGACTAGTGTCAGCCCAGACACCATCCAGAAACTGGCGTGCCAACTGATCCAAGCTGCGATTGCAGATCCAATTGGAACACCAACAACAGAGGCAATACTAAATCCAGCACCAACCCAAGCCATGACCATTGGACGTTTATCCATTGGCGTCACAATGCTGGCAAAAAGGTTTACTAGGGTAATAATAGTTCCTGCGACTAAGGCGGTCATAATTCTGGCTGCAAATAACCAACCAAGAGTCGGAGCCATTGCTGTCATCGTGTTGCTGACGAAGAAAATTGCAATTAATACCAATAATAATTTTCGCCGATTCCAGTGGCTGGTCATGGTGGTTAAAACTGGTGTGCTGATGGCGTAAACCAGTGCAAAGACGGTAACTAGGATACCAATCGATGAAAGTGTTACGTGATAGCTTTGTGCGATGTTTGAAAGTATACCAACGACCATGAATTCGTTACATCCGAGCATAAATGCTACGAGAATGAATGTTATGGCTCGCAGGCGTGAATGTTTTGCGGTCAAGATTGAACCCCTCTAATCCCCAAAGAATTGCCAAATTGGCTCTGTTTCCAATATAGCAGAAACTTTGTGAAAATGTACGGGTAAATTTGGTAAAAATTGAAACTTTTGGAGACAAAATAATTTGTCTGCATGGTATAATATTTTTATCGAACATAAGTTCTTAAATATACGGGCGCAGCTGATTGCACCTTTTTTGACGTTAATGATGGGAGGGTCCACGGATGATTGAGAACAAAAGAACGTACATGGCAATTGATCTAAAATCTTTTTACGCATCCGTTGAATGTATTGACCATGATTTGGACCCTCTGAACGCAAATTTAGTCGTGGCGGATAATTCCAGAACTGACAAAACTATCTGTCTGGCAGTGTCTCCAGCGTTGAAGCAATTTGGTATACCAGGCCGTCCTAGGCTTTTTCAAGTTGAACAAATCGTTAGAAAATTAAACCGTGAACGAGCTGATAAAGTATCCACTCATTTGACAAAATATTCTTCAATTAACCGTCAGCATTTATTAAACTCACAATCACTGAGAATCGGATACAAAGTAGTTAAACCAAGAATGAATTTTTACATGCATAAGAGTACCGAGATTTACGGAATTTATTTGCGATTTATCGAGGCCAAGAATATTCACGTTTATTCCATTGATGAAGTGTTGATGGACGTAACTGACTACTTAAAACAACATGATGTCACACCACATACATTGGCGAAAACTATTATTCAACAAATTCAATCTGAGACCGGTATTACAGCCACAGCAGGAATTGGCACAAATTTGTTTTTAGCAAAAGTTGCGATGGATATCGTGGCAAAGCATATTCCCGCTGATACAGATGGGGTAAGAATCGCTCAAATGAATGAGCAACAATACCGCAAATTATTGTGGGCACATCAACCATTAACGGATTTTTGGCGAGTTGGAAGAGGCTATGCTGCAAGGTTAGAGAAGCTAGGCTTGAACACGATGGGTGATATTGCACGATGTTCGTTAGGAAGTTTATCAGATGAATATAATGAAGAGATTTTGTATCACGAATTCGGTAAAAATGCTGAATTGTTAATCGATCACGCCTGGGGTCACGAGACGGCAACACTTGAGGACATTAAGAAGTATCGTTCAGATGATCATGGATTGTATTCCAGTCAAGTATTGATGAAGCCAACTTCTTATGATGACGGTTTGAAAATTGTGAGAGGAATGAGTGACACTCTAGCGCTAGATTTAGTTCAGAAAAAAGTTTTATCCAATCGAATTGGTTTGATAATCGATTATGACATAACTAGTCTGCAGGTAAATACAAGTTTTAGTGGCAAGTTGGTGGAAGACTGGTATGGAAGAAAAACGCCAAAGCCTGCTCACACAGCCACTAAGCTAACAGTTCCAACATCTTCTCAAACTGAATTGCGGCACATATTTATTTCAATGTATGAAAATATCGTCGATAACAAGATGCTTATCCGCCGTGTGACCGTAACTGCAAATCATTTGGTTGATGAAAACAAGGTTAAACACGCGCCTAAATTTACTCAAACTAATTTATTTGGAAATCCTGAAGAAGAAATAGTAAAAGATAAAGTTGCCGAAGAAAAACGTGCCCGCGATCACAAGATTCAGGAGACTATTTTGGATTTACAAAAACGATTCGGTAATCGCAATGTCATTTTAAAGGCTTCCGATTTGGAAGAAGGTTCGACCACTAAAGAGCGGAACAACCAGATTGGAGGTCATCACGCATAATGGATGAGAAGAAATTAATCGAGAAAAAGATATTCAATGACACTTCATCGTACGCAGATATTATGGATTTACCATATCAACCATCTAAACGACATTTGCCAATGAATCAACGTGATAGAGCCTTCCAATTTGCTCCATTTGGTGCCCTTGAAGGATTTAATGATTTGATCAAAAACAAGACGGAAATGTACTCAAAGAAAAAATATTCAGATGAAACTCAAGAACAAAAAATTAACCGTCAAATAAAATATTTACAAGCCCATACTGAAACCGTAGTGGATGTTAATTACTTCAATGAATATTCAGGTTATTACGAACATGTCAAAGGGACTTTTGAAAAAATCGATTCTGAAAAAGGGCGGGTGACTTTCGACGAAACTTCGATTGTCATTCCAAACATCAGAGAAATTAAACTAGTAAAAGCCCAATAATTTGTTTTACAATAAAAACAAGTTATTCAAAATAACACCTGGAAAATTAAGTGTTGTTAAAGGATTAGAAGAAAATCAAGACATTGAAAAATGATTTGGTACAATAAGCAAGTAAAATAGTTGTTGAATAATTCTTCCTATCCATTTATAATGGTATGGTTGATATTAAGAAATTAAA
The DNA here is from genome assembly GCF_001050475.1 of Companilactobacillus ginsenosidimutans. Classification (NCBI taxonomy): domain Bacteria; kingdom Bacillati; phylum Bacillota; class Bacilli; order Lactobacillales; family Lactobacillaceae; genus Companilactobacillus; species Companilactobacillus ginsenosidimutans. Next base: position 2,116,614 of record NZ_CP012034.1, read on the forward strand.
AGAAAGGGAGGAGGGATTTTAGATGTCACAAAATACACATAAAGGCTACACAGGTCACCGCCGTCCCGTAAATGCTAAGAACTCTGAAGCACGTCTTTCAGACACACAAAAAGTTATCGAGTTTTTAAAGAGTCGCGACGAAAAAGCAGCTAAATAATTTATTATTTGCATGATTGATTATTCTTAATCGGTTATGCTTTTTTTTTGCAGTTTTTTTTGATTGGTGGTTGGTTCACTTCCGTCCTCCGGGTAGTTTCGGCGGGGGCTGGAACGCTGTGATGCGATTTAATGGAACGTATGAGCTGAAGCTCATGCGCAACAGTTATAAAGTTGGCTATGCCAACGAACAATCAAGGTTGTCAAAACTCGCATTTTTCCTAACCTTGCCCCATGGCAAGCTAACGAAAATTCCACGGCTGAGCCCCCGGCGAAACTACCCTGCGAACTAGGTTTGATGCAAACAATAAATTTTTTTGGTGGGCCCGGAGTTTCACTGCTATACGCGGGATGACCTCATTTTTAAGTAAGAGGTATCTCTATCATCGTTGATAATTAAAAATTGATCAAAAGTTATTTGTGCTCAACTCATATTGATGTTTTCTTCTACACAGTAAATACAAATCAATATATGTGTATATATACATTTATTCAAAATTCAAATAGTGCTGAATTTAGTCTGAAGGTGGAGTACGACGGGCGAGCCAGCCGTGAGATTTCACTCGGCTCGGCCATAAGCCGAGATTTAGTGAAAGGTTGTAAAAAAAGACCGCACTTTGGCTTTTTTTCAACCCATGGCGTTCCGCCGCCCGTCGTACGGAACCTTCAGACGGCAGTTCACCTCTATCCCACCAACCCCATCTAAAATTAAGTTTAATTAAAGTTCAGCTTTAAAGATTGTTACCGCTTGCACAATCTGTTAATTTGATTTTGGAAATAAAATAATTGGGGGAATTATTATGACAATTTCTAAGAAAATTCTTTTTTCAGCAATAATATTAAGCTTCATCGTGCCAGCACCGGTTCAAGCTGCTGTTACTACTCAAAAGCAGGCTGAGAAGGTTGAGCAAAACGTTCAATCTACTATGCCTACTAAGCAGCGTTTGTCTGAGTTGAAGGATACTGCTATTTATTATTATTGGAATGGTGGACAGCTTAAGAAGAACGAAAAGAAAATCTTTAAGGGCGTTACGATTAAGAGTAACTTCGGAATTATGGAGCACTTGTTCAAACAAGCTATCAAGATTGATCCTCAAGATACAAATTTACAAATGGATTTGGCTTCGACTTACAGAATGGAAGATAAAAATTCTAAGGCTAATGATATTTGGAAAAATATTTTAAATGAGAAACCTACAAATTATAACGCTCGCTTGAAGTTGGCAGCTTTTGCCCACGCATCAGGGGACGATGAAACTTACAATACTAATATCACCCAGCTTCAAACTCAAAACCCAACAAAAACAGAAACATTTACAAATGCAATTCAACAAGCTGATGATATTGATAAATTGGATATAAATACTAAAGTTGCTAGTGATTTACCAAAAGACAGCAATCATTATTTTGTAGTGCTGGGATATGCACTAGGCAAGAACGGTAAAATGGAAAAAACAATGTTAGACAGATTGAATTTAATATTGAAAGCAGCCAAAAAATATCCTAAATCAAAGATCATGGTTTCAGGAGGAGTACCTCAGGACGGGGTCACAGAAGCATCTGCAATGAAAAAATGGTTAGTTAAAAAAGGAATCAATAAGAACAGAATCGTCAAAGAAGACTTATCAACTAATACAGTCGAAAATGCGTTATTCTCAATCAGAGATTTGAACACGAAAAAAGCAACAAGTGCCACACTAATAACAAGTTCAAGTCACATGAGAAGAGCATTCCTATTATTCAACATGGCTGAAGGAATCGTACAAAATTCAGCCACAACAAAAGCAAAACAACCAGCATTAACACAAGTAGCAGCAGTAGATGACAAGTCAATCCTTCATAAAGTAAAGACACCAGAAAAGAACGCCATCATGGATGACGTTCTCAGAATAAATGGAGTATGGCAATTGCCAGGACTACAGAGATAAAAACATTAAACGCCGGAAGGCGTTTTTTTTTAATAAGCGAATTGTGAATTAGATTGAGATTGATTTAAAAAATATGCTCATGGGGAAATACGTGATTAATCGGAAATACCAAATAATAAAAAATCGATTCCAAGAAGGAATCGATAGTTGTCGAATTAATAAATTCTGCTTAAATATCTGAATAGAGCTGGATTTAGTCTGGAGGTGGAGTACGACGGGCGAGCCAGCCGTGATATTTCACTTAGCTCGGCCATAAGCCGAGGTTTAGTGAAAGGTTGTAAAAAAAGACCGCACTTCGGCTTTTTTTCAACCCATGGCGTTCCGCCGCCCGTCGTACTCCACCTCCAGACGGCAATTCACCTCTATCCACCAGATATCAAGCAAGCAACTTATTCAGCTGCCAGTTTATCGTATGCCGCACGCGGCATGTTATTTTTGAATGCCTCTTCATATGAATAAACATATGCACCCTTAGTATCCAACTTCAAGTAGTGTCCTTGCTTCAGCTTTCCCATCCCAGTAAACTTCACCTGGTGAGGCTCACCCTCAGAGTCATAACTCTTCAAATCATACTCATAATTGCCATAGCCATCTTCATCAGCACCCTTGCTGTTGTCAATTTTGACATACCAAGAATCTCGTTTAACTAAAAAGTTGTATTGGCCTAATGCTTGTGAGAACTGGTCAGTTCGATCTTTAGTGTAGAGACATGCGCCAACGTAGGAGCCCCCAACAATTAATATAGAAATAAATAAAAACTTTAGTAGATTTTTCATTTGATAACTTCCTCCTGAAAAAAATACTAAAGCTTTTTAGTTTAAATCGAAATTTGTTCTGCTTACATTTGTCTTACGGAATTGTAAGTTACTTTTTGTCTTCGTCGTCGTGGAACCCCCAGTCAAACTTTAATGTATAGTCAACAATTCCGTTAAAAATATCTGCTACTACGTTCCACATAATTGACGCCTCCAAACATAGATAATATATTCTGTCCCTATGTCCTTTATAGCACATTGTGAAAACGTTTTCAATCTTTTTTAACCCCAAACTTCATCAATAACGGATTTAACCAGTTTTAGTTTATCCCATTGTTGTTCTTCAGTCAGAACGTTTCCTTCTTCGGTTGATGCAAAACCACATTGAGTTGATAACCAAAGACGGTCTAGCGGTAGATATTGACTTGCTTCGTTAATTCTATCAATGATATCTTGCCGATTTTCAAGTTTACCGGATTTAGTAGTAAGCAATCCTAAAACTACATTTTTATCTCCAGAAACTTTTGCCAAAGGTTCAAAACCACCAGAACGGTTTGAATCGTATTCCAAGAAATATGTATCAACATTTTCTTTAGCAAACAGTGTGTCAGCAACTGGTCCGTAACCACCGGAGAAAGCAAAATCAGAGTGATAATTCCCACGGCAGACGTGAGTATTGATGGTCAAGTCGTCTGGCAAATCTTTAAGTGCTCCATTATTTAGGTTTAGGAGGATATCTTGAATGCCAGAATCTGCATATGCTTTTCCATCAGAAGTTGAAAGAAAGTTTTCATCGAGGAATAGTCCCCATGAACAGTCGTCGAGTTGAATTACACGTGCACCTTCATCGTAAAATGCAATAATTGCATCATGATAAGCTTGTTCAATGTCATCAAATAAATCTTGTTCATTTGGATAAAATTCTTTGATCTTATCGGCATTTTCACCACGGATCAATTCAATATAAAGTTGTGAAGGGGCAGGAATAGTTTGTTTTGGTTGAACGCCCCCGATGTCATCAGTGACTGACTTAACAAAATCAAAATCTTGAATAAATGGGTGAGTAATAGGATTAAAACTGATTTTTCCAGAAAGGCGGGCAGTGTCGTCACGAGTTTCCTCGTGGGCAAAGTGATAGCCTTCACCATAATGAATGTGTTCTACACCTTCGAATCCCCAGAAAAAGTCGAGGTGCCAATATGAACGACGAAACTCGCCATCTGTTACATAATCCAATCCAGCTTCTTTTTCCTTGATGATCAAATCTTTGATGGCTTCATCTTCAATTTCACGCAAATCGTCAATTGAGAATTTTCCAGCTTCATATTGTTGACGAGCCAGTTTTAACCCTTTTGGTCTTAGAAAACTTCCTACATGTTGAAATCCAATTTTTTGTTTTGTTAAAGTCATAATTAATTCCTCCTAAGTTATCCCCAAACTTCTTTTTGAATTGATTTAACTAGTTCTAATTTTTGCCATTGTTGTTCTTCGGTAATTTTGTTACCTTCTTCAGTTGATGCAAATCCACATTGAGTTGATAACCACAGGCGATCGAGTGGAAGGTATTGGCTGGCCTCTTTGATACGGTCGATAATGACATTTCTGTCTTCCAATTCACCTTGTTTTGAAGTAATTAAGCCCAGTACAACACGCTTGTCCCCAGAAACTTTTGCAAGTGGAGCAAAGCTTCCAGCTCGATCTGAATCATATTCCAAGAAATACGTATCAACGTTTTCTTTACCGAATAAGTTGTCAGCCACATTGTCATAACCACCTGAGAATAAGTAGTCTGAATGGAAGTTACCACGACAAACGTGAGTATAAATTGTTAAATCGTCGGGAAGATCTTTAATAGCACCGTTGTTTAGTTCGAGATAAATATCTTGGACATTTTCAGCAACCAATTTTTTACCCTCATCAGATGCTAAGAACTTTTTATCAAGCAGGCGGCCCCATGAACAATCGTCAAGTTGAATATATCTAGCACCCTCGTTGTAGAAAGCTAAGATTGCATCATGGTAAGCTTTTTCGACGTCATTATAAAAATCTTGTTTATCGGGATAAATTTTATTTAATGCATCCAAGTTTTCACCACGTGTTAATTCTCGATAAAGTTGAGCGGGTGCTGGAATAGTTTGTTTTGGAAGAATTCCGCCAATGTCATCAGTAACTGATTTGAAAAATTTGAAATCTTTAATGAATGGGTGAGTTTCTGGATTAAAACTAATTTTGTCAGTTAAGATTGCAGTGTCATCTCTTGAACGGCCGTGTGCGAAATCGTAACCTTCGCCGATATGAGTATGTCTAACGCCTTCGAATCCCCAGAAGAAATCAAGATGCCAATATGAACGACGGAATTCACCGTCAGTAGCGAAATCTAGGCCAACTTCTTTTTGTTGTTCAACAAGTTTTGTGATGGCTTCATCTTCGACTGCACGAAGTTGATCGTGTGAAATATTATTGTTTTCAAAATCATTTCTTGCTTCTTTCAAAGCTGCTGGTCTTAAAAAGCTACCTACGTGTTGAAATCCAATCTTTTGTTTTGTAATTGTCATGTTAATTCCTCCTGAAATTTATTAAATTGCTTATTTACTGTAAAAAAAATCGTCCCTACAATACAGATTTTCTCTGCTTGTAGGGACGATTTCCCGTGATACCACCCTAATTCGTATTTTGCTTGTACAAAATACCTCAACGACACTAACATGTCCGGGATGATATCGCATCCTTGCGTACCTTTGGCTTTCACCTAGGTAAGACTCCGAGCTCATGTTCAAATTTTTGTTCGTTCCGTCCTTGCACTATCTGACGGTCGCTAGAAAACTACTTAAAAATTCTACTCTTCTCTTCAACGTCTAATAAAGTTAAATAAGTTTTAATTGATTGTGGAATAATATACTTCTGAAAAAAATGTTTGTCAACAACCTTGATGAATTTTTTTATTATTCAGTAATATCAACAGGATATTTTGGTGCTTTACCTTGGAGCATCTTCAAATTGTCGTTCAATGAATCAAAAATCATATTGTGAACGGCAGTTGTCGTATAAAAGGCTGTATGTGGTGTGATGATTACATTATCACGATTAATTAAAGCTTGGAATTGAGGATCCTTCACGTCCGCGATGCTATCAAATTTCTTTTGGAAGACATCATTTTCACTTTCTAAAACATCTAATCCGGCACCACCAAGTTTGCCACTATCAAGAGCAGCAATTAAGGCATCTGTATCAACTAAGCCACCACGAGCTGCATTAATAAAGATAGCCCCATCCTTCATTTTGTCGAAGGCATCTTTATCGATCATATGAATATCTTTTTTAGCTAGAGGAGTGTGAATAGTAATGATATCTGATTGTTCCAAGACTTCATCTAGGGTTTCCTTGTATATTCCCAAGTTTTCTAGAGCTGGATTAGGGGCGATATCGTAAGCAATTACTTTTGCGCCCATGGCCATCATGATCCGTCCGACAACTGAACCGATATGACCAGTCCCAATGATACCAACTGTTTTACCGTTAATTTCTTCACCAATGGTTGGGAACCATCTGAAGTCAGCATTGGCAAATTTTTTATCAAATTCAGGTACTCGACGAAGCAAACGCAAAATTAAACTAGTTGTGTGTTCAGCAATTGCGTTTGGTGAATATACTGGTACGTATGTTAAAGAGAGTCCGAAGTCACGCAAATCTTGAAAATTAAATCCATCCAAGCCGACGTTACGAACTGATATTTTACTGATACCAAAGTCTTGTAATTTCTTCAAAGCTGCACGTTGATATGGTTGAGTCTGAACCATAACTACACCATCGGACCCCTCAGCTAATTCAGCAGTCTCTGGTGTAAAAATTTCGTGAGTATAGTCAATTTCGACATCTGGATGAGCTTTATCCCATTCCTTGAGGTAACCTTTTTCGTCTTCTCTAATTCCGTATAGGTAAATCTTCATGTCAATCCCTCTTTCGATTTTTAAAAACATTAGATAAATTAATGTTTTCTAATAATTTAATTATTTTAAGTTTAACGCATTTTTCCCCAATTGTAAGTGAAATTAATGAGAACGCAAAAAGGCATACCGCTGACTAATGACGGTATGTCTTATTTTTGAAGGATTTATAAATGGATTGAACTAAATATTATGCATCGGCTGTTTCTTTAGTAAGCGTTGCTGGATCAAAATCACGTGAGAATTCTGCCAAATGAACGAGATTCCTCAAATAATCGTGAGTTGTTGCTTCGTAATGATATTTTAGACCGAGTTCATAGATGTAACCGTTGATATAATCCACTTCTGTATTACGACCTTTTGACATATCTTGATACATGGAAGGGTAGTGTAGAGGGTTTGTTGTGCTACTTACGAATTTGACAGTTTGCCACTCTTCTTCACGTGTATTGAGCAAGGTAATATTTGCTCGCTCGCAGACATCAAAGGCTTCGTTGATCAATTGGCGGCCTAGTTTTTCAGCAACAGGTGATTGAATGAATTCACCCATTTGGATTTCAAACATTGTACAAAGAGTGTTAACAACAGAGTTGAAAATAACCTTTGCCATAAGTGTTCCTAAGAAATTTGTTGTCAAAGTGGGGTTTAGATTCGCTTTGGTAAACTCTTCGACAATTTGATTAGTTACATCATCTGGTTTTTCAGTTTCATTTGCCATATGCATACTTCCAGCACCGGCAGCACCAATGAAATCAACATCTCCAGGTCCATTCAAAACGGTACCAATCAAAGCCGTGGCACCGATAACTTTAGATTTATCAAAGTATTGATTAAGCTTATCGATATGTCCCATTCCATTCATAGGTGAAACAACATATTGGTTATCATTAAATGCGTGAGCAGTGCGTTTCAAAGCATCTTCAAGTTGCATTTGTTTAGTGAATACGATCCAAACATCGGGGTTTCCTTTGTATTCTTCGGGAGTATATATGTTGACGGGCACTAGATGTTTGTTCTCATGATCACGTGATACGAAGACTCCGTTTTGTTCACGAATCTTGTTAATTTGTGGATCCCAAATTTCAACGAAATCAACGTCGAATCCTGCTTCTTGTAGTAAAACACCGTATCGCAGGCCCATTGCTCCTGCACCTAGTACTGTATATTTCATAATATACGCCTCCTAATAAGTTGCCAGAATTATTAAATTTTAATTATAAAATGTCAAGTGTTTTGCAGGAGAATCCTCATAAATTTAATCTAGTTTAATTTTGAATAAAGTAGTACATTTTGGATCAAAAAATAAATTAACTTTTTTATTTTAATAGCTTCAATGTGCAGTAACATGCTCTTAGTTCAAACTTAAATGATATAAATATTAAAAAAATGTTGACAATCTAAAGACCTGGTCATATGATGAAATCAACTTAATTCTAATTATTCTCTAATTTAAGTTAAAAATTTCAAGGAGGTAACAACAATGCTCAGTTTAATTTCATTAATTATTATTGTCGTGATTATTTTGCAGAACAACTTGGACTTTGTTGGAACTTTCGGGAATCGATGCTTAGAGGCTCGAGAAGGTAACTAATAAAGATGGCCAAGTTGATTATTCAACGTGGCCGTCTTTTTTTTGTTTTTTAGAATGAGTGAAAATATATAGTGTAAGAGGAGATAATCACATGGCAAAAGCAGATGCATCAAAATTAGATTGGAATAATCTTGGATTTGAATATATGGACTTACCTTATCGTTTTACAGCCCATTGGAAAGATGGTAAATGGCAAGACGCTGGATTGACTGAAGACGCAACTTTACATATCAGTGAAGCATCACCAGTTCTTCATTATGGTCAAGCAGCTTTCGAAGGTATGAAAGCATACCGTACACCTGACAATCATATTCAATTATTCAGACCTGACAGAAATGCTGCCAGACTTAGAAATTCTTGTGAAAGACTATTGATGCCTGTATTCCCAGAAGATAAATTTGTGGATGCAGTCAAGGAAGTTGTTAAAGCAAACGCAGACTTTGTTCCTCCATATGGAAATGGTGCAACAATGTATCTCAGACCATTGATTATCGGTACTGGTGGCGTAATTGGCGTCCACGCAGCACCAGAATATATTTTCACAATTTTCGCAATGCCAGTTGGTAACTACTTCAAGGGTGGTTTAACACCAGTCAACTTTACAACATCACAATATGACCGTGCTGCTCATAAGGGTACTGGTCAAGCTAAAGTTGGTGGTAATTACGCTGCCAGTTTGTTACCTGGTGAAAAAGCACATGACAACGGATATGCTGACTGTGTTTACTTAGACCCAGTTGAACACCGTTATATTGAAGAAGTTGGATCAGCTAACTTCTTCGGAATCACAAAAGATAACGTATTCAAGACTCCAAAGTCACCTTCAATTTTACCAAGTATCACAAAGTACTCTCTACTATATTTGGCAGAACACAACTTAGGTCTTGGTGTATCTGAAGAAAAAATTGATGTTCATGACCTTGATCAATTTGCTGAAGCTGGGGCATGTGGTACCGCTGCTGTTATTTCACCAATCGGCGGTTTGGAACACGACGGTAACCTTCACACATTTTATAGTGAAACAGAAGTTGGACCTGTCACAAAGAAATTGTATGACACATTAACAGGTATCCAATTCGGTACAGTTGAAGCTCCAGAAGGATGGGTACAAACAGTAGAATAATCGAAATGAGGGAAGACTAATGAGAAAATTTGGAATAATCGGTGTCGGACACGTAGGCGTAACAGTCGCATATACTTTGGTAACCAAAGGAATTGCTGACGAATTAGTATTAATTGATTCAAATGAGAAAAAAGCAGTCGCAGAGCAACTCGATTTGGAAGATTGCCAAGCGAGATTAGATACGACTACTAAAATTAAAGTACAGGATTATTCTGAATTATCAGATGCTGACGTCTTGTTCGTAACTGCTGGAAACGTTGCTTCACTTCAACATCACGACGGAAATCGTTGGGCAGAATTTGAATATACACGTGAAATCGTTAAGAATATCGCACCCAAAATTGCTGATTCGGGATTCAACGGTGTCTTGGTCGACACAATGAATCCTTGCGATGCAATTGCTCACTATTTGCAAAGGGAAGCTGGTTTCACAACAGCTCAATGCATGGCAACCGGAACATTTTTGGATACGGCACGTATGCAAAGGGTCGTTGCCGAACAATTTGATACCAATTATAAAAATGTTACTGGTTACGTAATGGGCGAACATGGCGCATCACAATTTGTAGCTTGGTCAACAGTTAAGGTTAATGGACACCCATTGATGGAATATGCTAAAGCAAACGGAAAAGATTTTGACTACGATGCTTTGGAAGAAGAAATCAGAATGGGAGGCTGGGCAGTCTTTTCTGGAAAAGGTTATACTAGTTTTGGAATTGCAACTTGCGCAGTTAAGTTGGCACAATCAGTAATCTCTGACGCTCAACTTGAATGTCCAGTTTCTTCTTATAATGAGAAGTACGATACTTATATTGGTCAACCGGCAGTTGTCGGGAAAAACGGTATCGAGTATGTTAACCAGATCGAATTGCCTCCTGATGAAGAAGCAAAATTGAAAAACTCCGCTGATACTATTAAAGAAAAATTTGCGACAATGTAATTAATTAGATGGGATGGACAGTAATTTGTTCATCCTATTTTTTTGGGGAGTTGGCTGCCGCCTGGAGGTTCCGTACGACGGGCGGCGGAACGCCATGGGCGAATCCATAAGCCAAAGTGCGGTCTTATGGATTGCCTTGTTGTAAGGCCGGCTTTATGGCCGAATAAGAACAAAGTGAACGTACGAGCAACAGCTCGTGCGCAACAGCTTTGGTGTTGGCTACGCCAACGAACAACCAATGAAGACGGCTGGCTCGCCCGTCGTACTCCACCTCCAGGCTAGTTCTACTCAAACTTTTTTTCTTGTGACCACTAATATTGTTTATATGATGTTTGTTGGATACATAGGTTAGTTCCACACTGAACGATGTAAAATAAATAGAAATCAAAAAGTAGCCAGTCAATTTAATGACTGGCTATCTATTTTATTATGTTAATTTACTTTTTCGATTTTACCAACAGCAATTGGTAATGTGACGTGAGCGTCGTAATCTCCGACGGATCCGCCGATTGTATTTGGTAATTCTAAACTATCTGGTACACCGTGAATGTATATTACTCGTTTATCTAAATTCAGTTCGGTGTCATCGAATGCTTCTTTAAATTTCTTTTCTAAAATGTCTAATGGAACGACACGTTCGTATTCAAAATGACCGTTATCATCAGATACAGGATATCCATCATTGGGGATGTTCATCTCTTCTGGTGCATCATTAAAAGGAACCATTGTTGTGCCAGAGACTGGTTCGGTTTCTGGTAGATCAACGAAGCCGTCTTCGTTAGTATCTTGAGCGATTGTGGCAATTTTTGCATCTTTCCCATCCGGAAAACCGTGGAAGTGTTCCCAGTGCTGGGTGTTTTTAGGTGTATCATTCATTTCAATTTTAATATCAAGATTATTTCCGTCCACAGTAAATGAAGCGGAGCCGTGAGCTTTTGTACCGATTTTATCTGCGTTTAGTGGAACGATTGAAGCAATATACTTTTCGACCATAATCAAAACCTCCCAATATTATTTAAAAGCAAGATAAGCTTATGATAATAAAATTGATAAAGCAAATAAAAAAGACCAGCTAGCTATTAAGCAGGCTGACCTCGTTATTCAAATTTCTATTAGTAAATTTGTATAATAATAATCTAAAAATGAAAACAATCACAAAAGATCTATGCGATTTAATTACTATTAAATTTTATTTTTTAGAGAAAACTAATGTATCTGGAATCTTTCCTTCAATCAAATCTTTATTTGAATCAAAGGATACTTCAATCATATTACGTACGGCGGTTTCAGTATAAAATGCGTTGTGTGGAGTCAGAATAACATTTTCACGTTCGGCAATGTTTTTAATGATTGGATCTGGAAGCTTTTCAATGCTACCCCAATTTTTACCAAAAACGTTGTTTTCGTGATCCAAAACATCAAGTCCTGCACCGGCTATTTTGCCACTGTCCAAGCCTCGAATTAAGGCATCGTTACTGATTAACTCACCACGGGCACAGTTGATTAAGTAAACTCCGTCTTTCATTTTGGCAATTGCGTTGTCGTCGATCATATATGCATTATCAGAAGTTAATGGTACGTGTAATGTGATTACATCTGATTGTGCATAGAGTTCATCGAGAGTATCAACGTATAATCCTTGTTTCTCAATGCTGTCATTATGATAAACATCATACGCAATTACTTTCGCGCCAAATCCTTGTAACATTTGAATGGCGACTCGGCCAATGTGTCCGGTTCCGATTACACCAACTGTTTGTTCACGATATTCTTTTCCAATTGTTGGTGCCCAAGTGAAGTCACCGTTGTCGAATTTTTTATCGACTTCTGGAATGCGTCTGAGTAAACGACCGACCATTAATACAGCATGTTCGGCAATCGCGTTTGGTGAGTATACTGGAACATTGGACAATTTCATATCGAAATCTTTAAGATCATTGAAGTCGAAATTATCATATCCGACGTTTCTGATAGAAATATTTTTGATGCCTAAGTTATTTAATTTTTCAAGTGATTCACGATCATATGGTGTTGTTTGAAGTGTGACTACACCGCTGGCACCATTAGCTAAATCAGCTGTTTCAGGTGTCAAAGTTTTATCAGTGTATCCAACTTCAACATTTGGATTTGCTTGTTCCCAGTTTTCTAGTGATGTTTTTTCATCTTCGCGAATTCCGTAAGCAAATATTTTCATATTAAGTATATTTTCTCCTTCAGTTACTTTGTATTCGTGTCATATCGACTTAGCAAGTAAACTGCTACTACTACAATAATACCACCAATAATTTCGATAAAATTAGCAGCATAGGAAAGGAAAAGTATGCTTAAAATCAAAGTTGTGAAAGGTTGCACAGCATCAGTGATACTGATGGTTGCTGCTGTGGCATATTTAGTACTGAATACCATAAGAAGAAAGGCGATAACGTTACTTAGCAAGATAACTGCTGCAACACCTAACCAGCCTTGAGTATTAAGTTTTGGTACATTTTGCCAAATGGGGTGGAAAAAGTTTGAAAAAATACCGGCAAATAACATTCCCCAGCCGGTTACCAATAACCCGTTGTGTTTAGAAATTATTTGTTGTGGAATAACGATATATAAAGCGGCGGTAACACCACTACCGATACCCCAAAATAGTGCGGACATTGGGATTGAGAGATGACTAAAATCACCGTGTGTTATCAACAATACAACACCGACTAAGGCGAGAATGAATGAAATGATATCGATACGTAATATCTTTTTATGGAAGAAAAGAACTGATCCTACCATGATGAAAAGTGGTGATAAGTACTGCAGAATTGTTGCTGTTGAACTATTTCCAAGTTTTATTGCATAGAAGAATGTGTACATATTCATCCATAGACCAAATATTGCAAATGCTAGTAGGGTAAGTAGTTCCTTCCAGTTTTTGAATACTGAGAAAAACTCTTTACGAGGTACAACGAAAGCTGCAGCTACTAATAGGATAATTCCTGCTACGGTTGTACGAGTTCCAACAAACCACATTGCAGGAATGGCACCATTCTTTGCAACTAGTTGTTGTACTGCTCCAGAAACACCCCAGGTAATTGAAGCGGATAGTGCTAGTAAGAACCCTTTGTTCAAGGTCTTCTTGATATCTTTATTGTCTTGCATGAGACGCCCCTCCGAATAAAAAAACTATTACGCCTATTATACATTTTCATCACTAGAATAGGGAGAAAATTAATAAAAAAATAGATTGGTATATGTATTCTTGCAATGATAACCGGTCATATACAAAGATTGTGAAGTTCGTAATATGTTGTTGCTATAAAAATTTGCTGATTTGCATACAAAAATACTGATATAACGTTAATTATTAAAGCTGGTCTAATAATATAATAAAAATTTATATTGTGAAATTTACAAAATCTTGCAATACTGCATTTGCGACATGAAAGCGATTTCAAAATTTTAAGGAGGCATCATCATGAAAATTGGTATACCTAGAGAAATTAAGAATCACGAGGAACGTGTTGGTATTACACCAGCAGGTGTCACAAATATGGTCAATGCCGGTCACAAAGTAATAATTGAGACTGACGCTGGTCTTGGCTCCGGTTATAATGATTCACAATATCAAGCAATGGGTGCAATTATTGGAACTGCCGAAGATGCTTGGGCTTGCGACATGGTTATTAAAGTTAAAGAACCGCTGGAATCAGAATATAAATATTTTAGAGAAGACTTAATTATATATACATACTTACACTTGGCTGCTGACAAACAGTTAACTGAAGCATTATTGAAGAGTAAAACAACCGGAATTGGATACGAGACAATGGTTGGCCCTCGTGGTGGACTTCCATTACTAGTCCCAATGAGTGAAATTGCTGGACGTATGTCAGTTCAAGTTGGAGCTCATTTCTTAGAACAAGTTAATGGTGGCAAAGGCCTACTTCTAGCTGGTGTTCCCGGTGTTAAACGTGGTGAAGTAACAGTTATTGGTGCTGGGACTGTTGGATTTAATGCAGCTAAAATAGCTGTTGGATTGGGAGCTAACGTTACAATTCTTGATATCAATGCGCAAAGATTGGCTGAAGTAGAAAATATTTTTGATGGAAAAGTTCAAACATTGATTTCTAATAACCACAACATTGCTGAGTGTGTTAAGAAATCAGACTTAGTAATTGGTGCTGTATTAATTCCTGGTGCCGTTGCTCCAAAACTAGTTACAGAAGAAATGATTTCAAGCATGGAACCTGGTTCGGTTGTCGTTGATATTCCAATCGATCAAGGTGGAATTTTCGAAACAAGTACCAAAGCTACAACTCATGATGATCCTGTCTTTGTGTCACACGATGTTCTTCATTATACAGTTGCAAATATTCCTGGCGCAGTTCCCAAGACTGCTACTGAAGCACTTTCAAGTGCAACGATTCCTTATGCAATTCAAATTGCTAACAAAGGTTTAGCAGAAGCTGCTAAAAATAATACAATACTTACTGGTATTAATACATTTGACGGAAAACTTACGGAAAAGGCTGTAGCGGAAAGTCTCAATATGAATTATGACGCATTTCCTGCTAACGCTAATCATGCAATGTCATGAATAGGAAAATAGATATAGACGTATTATTAGCTAATGCTAATAAGGGTGATCGGAAGAAAACTTTAGGATTGTTTGACCTATCAATTTTAGGTATTGGGGCAATTATTGGTACTGGTATTTTGGTACTAACGGGTATAGTTGCCGCAACTGATTCAGGTCCCGGAGTGGTTTACTCGTTTCTGATTGCCGCTCTTGCAAGTGGTCTAATTGGTTTATGTTACTCAGAATTAACAACTAGTATTCCTAATTCTGGGAGTGCTTACGTTTATGCATGGGCTTCAATCGGCCAAACGGTGGCGTTCTTTGCCGGATGGACTTTGCTAGGCGTTTATATTACTACTACTGCAACTGTTGCGAATGGTTGGTCGGGATATGTCCATTCGTTTTTCTCAGAATTTGGAATAGATATTCCAAGAGCATTAATAACGTCTCCATTTAATGGAGGTATTATCAATTTACCTGCTGTGTTAATGATTTTTCTAGTAACATTTGTTCTTACAAAAGGTACAAGTGAAAGTAAACGACTTAATAACTTCTTGGTAGTTGTAAAAATTGCTATTATTCTACTATTTGTTATCGTAGGATTCTCCGACGTCAACCGAGGTAACTGGAAACCATTTCTGCCATTTGGTATTTCGGGAGTCTTTGCAGGTGCATCAACTGTATTTTTTGCCTTCCTTGGGTTTGATGCTTTAGCGACATCGGCGGAAGAAGTAAAAAACGTCCAGAAAAACCTACCACGTGCTATCATTATCTCCCTGGTTGTTTCAACATTAATGTATGTCGTGGTTAGTTTAGTAATGACGGGTATCATTAAATACGATCGACTCAATGTTCCAGAAGCAATGTCCTTTGTCCTCCTTCAGAAAGGTCATAACGTAGCGGCACAAGTAATCTCCGCCGGAGCAATTTTGGGTATCATTGCGGTGGTTCTAGCGTTCATATATGCTTCTGCCAATATTATGATGTCCATGAGTCGTGGTGGATTCCTTCCTAAGAAATTGTCGATTCTCAATAAAAAAACAGGTAGTCCCAACAAATCATTGTGGTTGATTGGCTTGATTGCAGCAATTTGTGCCGGACTTTTAGATATAAAAAACTTAGCAACCTTTGCCAACGTTGGTTCGCTATGTGTATTCTTCCTTATTTCATTAATGGTTATTTTGCTTCGCAAACAGCATCCGAATTTAACAAGACCATTTAAGGTTCCCTTTGGTTACACCATTCCAATTTTATCAATGATTGTCTGTGCGTTCCTTCTATTCAATTTACCCCTAAGTGCATATTTGAATTACGCCGGATGGTTAATAATAGGTTTAATGATGTACATGCTTTATTCGGTACGACATGTTGATGCGAGTCAATCTATGGAAATTGTAGATGATGAAGAATTGGAAATAGACGTAGATTAATTGGATACAAAAAAAAGCTGAGAAAATTTCTCAGCTTTTTTCGTTCTAAAGGTTTTTATCCATGTCAAAAGTAAGTTTTGATAATCTAACACCTTGTGTGTACAAATCACCAAATAGTTGATGAGCTTTTTCTTCCATATGAGTAACAACTTTCTTATTGCGTTCAGTTAAGAATGCTGTAAGTTCATTGCCTGTATAGTCTTTAGCAAGTTCATCTGTTTCAGCGATTGCAGTACGGAAATCTTGTTTGCATTCAGTAAGATAATCAGTGTCAGCTTGAATGAATTCAGAATAATGTGATTCAACAAGCATTGATAAGGCATTGTACATCCAATATGCATCCTTAAATTCAAATTTTGGAGCAACTTCACGATATGATTCAGGAGTTTCATCCATATTTGTATAGAAAGGAACATAAGGTGTGAAACTAGGGAATCCAACACATAGCCACATGATTGCAGCAACTTCTTCAGGAACATCGTTTCTGATTTGAAGCACATGTGAGTTTTGAGTACGGTTCAAACCAATTGGACGATAACGATACTTATCTGCATCAGATGCATCAGGACTATATGGATCATATGGTGTCTCATTGTAGTGAGAACCCAAAACATATTCGATATCTTCAACATTGATTTTGTGATCAGTTTTCATGATGAATGGTAAATCACCGTCTTCTGGATCTTCTTCAATTTCTGGATTGAAGTATTTGTGACCATACCAAACACGTGATGTGTTGTAGTGACGATCTTTCAAGTTTGTTGTTCCAAAAATATGTCTGAAATCAAAACCAGTTTTGTCAGTATTCAAATGATATTTTTCAACGAACTCTTGGATTCCATCTGACCACATGAATTGATCTGGATCATTGAAGTCAACTTGTTGAATTGAAACACGGTTGGCAGCAACAGCATAACTATCATCAGGAATACGTTGGGCAACCCAGTGATGACCAGTAACGATTTCCATATACCAAATATCGTCTTTATCACTGAACAAAAGTGAGTTTCCAGCTGGTGAGCCAAATTGTTGAATCAATCCGGCAGTGCGTTGAACTGCGCCTTTAGCTGAGTCCACGAATGGTAAGACCATACGGACAATAACATCCTCATCCATACCATCTTTTACTAGTGGATCATAAGCAAGTGCACGTTCGTTACCATAAGTACTTTCAGTAGCTGACATAGCAACATTGGCACCATTGATACCACTCTCGTCGTAATATCCAAGTGTTTTGTAATCAACATTAGGAACTGCAGGCCATTTGTAATTATCAGCAGGTAATTCACACTCAAATTTGTTCAAATAAGATTTAACTTTACGTCCAGTTTCGCCTTCAACAGCTGGATGCATAACAAAATTTTGAGGATTGATTGGATCGAAAGTATCGTCGTTTCTAGCAATCATTGTAGAACCATCGATACTGGCATTTTTACCAACAAGGATAGAAGTACAGGCGTCCTCTAAATGATTTTTATTCATTATAATTGGAACCCTCCTAAGTAAGATACTTTAATTCTAGCATAGCTATAACTATATTTATGGATATCGACTTTTATATTTTCCGAAATTGATGATATAATTTCTTGAATAAGTAGGGGGCAATCATGGATTTAAAAATGGATAAAAATGAAGGTGGCTTCTTCAAAAACCTTGTATTAGGTTTGCAACATTTATTAGCCATGTATTCGGGGGATATTTTAGTTCCAATTTTAATAGGTACAGCATTAGGCTTTACACCTACACAGATGACATATTTAATCTCTGTCGATATTTTTATGTGTGGGGTTGCTACACTGCTTCAAATTAAGCGGACACCTTTGACAGGTATTGGTTTGCCGGTCGTTTTAGGCTCTGCCGTCGAGTATGTAACGCCGTTACAAAATGTTGGACATCACTTTGGTGTTGCCTACATGTATGGTGCAATTATCGCTGCCGGGATTTTCATATTGTTGATTGCTAAATTGTTTGCCAATCTACAAAGATTTTTCCCACCAGTAGTTACTGGTTCATTGATTACATTAATTGGATTCACTTTGATTCCAGTTGCTTTTCAAAATATCGGTGGCGGGGATGCCACTGCTAAAAATTTTGGTAGTCCTCAAGATTTAATTCTTGGATTCGTTACTGCCTTAATAATTATCGTCTTCACTATTTGGGGACGTGGATTTATCCAACAAATTGCAGTATTAATCGGAATTGTAGCTGGTTATGTAATTGCCTTCTTCATGGGACAAATTGGTTTCGCCAGTGTAAATTCAGCTCACTGGTTCCAAGTTCCAATTCCATTTTATTTTGCTACGCCAAAATTCGAATGGTCATCAATCGTCATCATGCTATTAGCAGCATTAACCTGTATGATCGAATCGACTGGTGTTTATTACGCATTAGCTGAAGTTACTAAACGTGACTTGAGTAAAAATGATATGCAAAGAGGATATGCCTCAGAAGGTATTGCTGCTATTCTTGGTGGTATTTTTAATACATTCCCATATTCAACATTCTCACAAAATGTTGCCATCGTTCAATTGTCAGGAATCAAGAAAAATAAGCCAGTATATTTCTCAGCATTCTTGCTTATTTTACTAGGTTTAATTCCCAAGGTTGGTGCAATTGCCACGTTAATTCCTAACTCAGTTTTAGGTGGAGCAATGCTAATCATGTTTGGGATGGTTGGTGCCCAAGGTATCAAGATGCTTTCGAAAGTTGAAATGACTAATAGCAACTTATTGATTATGGCTGTTGCTATTGGACTGGGTCTTGGTGTTACGGTTCAACCTCATTTATTGCATTTCCTTCCATCAACGTTACAAACTATTCTTAATAATGGTTTGGTTGTGGGAAGTTTCTCAGCAATTATTCTAAATATGGTATTGAATCCTAAGAGCTTGCGGAAAGATTAGAGGTTCACTGCCGCCCTCCGGTCAGGTTCTTGGGGGCCGTGGACGCTGTGGCTTGTTCGGAATCCGAAGAGCGGTATCCCGAAGCAAGCTTATTGTAAACGAGCCCTTTGGCTCGTCAACAATAAATTCACGGCTTGGGCCCCCAAGAAGCTGACCTGCGGACTAGTGTTTCTCAAACTTTTCGATTTGGTGGTTGAAAGGTTGTTCACTTTAAGTTTCTCTATCTTTTGATTTAATAAATTTTAAATACAACACGACTAATTCATATTCAATGGTTTAGTCGTTTTTTTGTGTTGTTATTTTAAACAAAAAAGGTATCCTCTCCGTTTAAGAAGAGGATACCTATGAAAGTAGTTTTAATTTATTGAAACAAAATACTACCGTTAACTAGTCTGGAGGTGGAGTACTGCGGGGAGCCAGCCGTGAGATTTCACTTAGGTCGGCCATAAGCCGAGGTTTAGTGAAAGGTTGTAAAAGTAGACCGCACTGTGGCTACTTTTCAACCCATGGCGTTCCGCCCCCGCAGTACGGAACCTCCAGACGGAAGTGAACGTACTACCAAACTACTTAGACTGGTTGTAAACCCAGTCACGCACTGCGGGTACTGTGTAACCGTAATCGAATGAAGCCATGTGTTCCATACCTTGACCAGAATCGTCGAGGACAGTTCCAGTTTTCCAAGTAATGAAGTTGGCATTATTGTTCTTATCAATCAGCTTGTTAGCTGCTGTATTCTTAGCCTTTGCTGAAATTTTGGCATCTAGTGTTGTTGAAGAGTAGGATTTGCCATCTTTCTTCAACATTTTCTTCAAATCTTTTTGTCCTTTAGATGCATTTGAATCGCCACCACCGGCAAAGTAGAAGAATTTCTGATTCTTGAGTTTTTCTAGTTGTGATACTTCCCATTGTGATGATGTGTAAAGTGTTGCGGCAAATAGTTTTGGATAATGTGAGTTGAGGTAGAACATTGTCATACCACCCATTGATTGTCCGGTACCATATAATCTGTCTTTGTTGATACTGTATTGACCTTCAATTTTATTTAATAGATCTAAATATGTTTGAACGTTTTTCTTAACTACTGCGGAACCATATTCTCCCATTCCACCTGAAACTGTTGATGAATCAAAGACTGGAATTAAGACGAAACTTGCGTGTTTCTTTTGTTCTGCTTTTGTTGCCCAGATGCTACCACCATATCCTTGAGTAACACCCTTGATTGTGCTTTGTCCTGTGACTGAATCGTCAGGAATAAAAGTCATCATTGGATATGATTTGTTTTTATCATAATTTTTTGGGACGTATAAATTGTAACGGAGTGTTACGCCAGTTTTCTTATCTTTGTATGATAATTGTTTGAATTCTGACTTAACCTCTTTGGTTACCTTTGATAATGATGGGTCTGCTTTTGGATCATTTGTATCAGTTTTCTTAAAAGAACTGGAATCCTTTGAATCTGAAGATGAACTACTTGATGAACAAGCTGTTCCTATAATTGCAAACATCGCCAATAAGACGAATAGTAATAACGTTTTCTTTTTCTTCATAATAAAGTTCTCTCTCTCCTCGGTTTATACTATATTAGTAATCCTTTAAACTTAAAATAAACTTAAACCCAAACTTGACCCTCCTCGGATACAATCATAAATCACCAAGATACAAAAAAATATCCCTAAATTATATTTAGAGATAATTTTATTCAAAACTATTATTTAGTCATTCCATTGTTTGACTGAATCCTTCATGCCAGTAGGGTTTCCGTGCCAATAAAAGCCACTGTACCAGAGATCACGAGCTTCATTATCGTATGTATTGATTTCTTGAACATCTTCATTACTTAATTCAAAATCAAAAATTTGGGTGTTTTGAATTAATCTTTCTTCGTGGACGGATTTTGGAATTGTGATGACATTTTGCTGCAAGTCCCAGCGTAATATTATTTGCGCTACGGACTTGTTGTACTTAGCAGCAATTTTCTTTAAACGTTCATCGTTTAGTACTTTGCCACCACCTAGTGGTGACCAGGCTTCAAATTGGATGTTGCGTTGTTCACAATAATTTCTAATATCTTCTTCTTGGCAAAGGGGATGGAATTCCATTTGATTTATTGTTGGTTTAACTGATCCATTTTTTAAAATTGTTTTTAGTCTAGTGATATTGAAGTTTGAAACTCCGATGGCTCGCGCTTTTCCTTCATGATAAATTTTTTCGAGTGCGCGCCATGTATCTAAATATTTGCCATCAACTGGCCAGTGGATTAGTAATAAATCTACGTAATCCGTTTGTAGTCTCTTTAATTGATCTTCAAAGGCTTCAAGGGTCGATTCGTATCCTTGGTCACCATTAAAAATTTTCGTTGTTAAAAATATATCTTCACGTTTCATGTTGTTGTCAGCTAGACCTTTTGTTAGTCCTTGACCGACTCCGGCCTCATTGCCGTATTGTTTGGCAGTATCAATTGCACGGTATCCGTGTTTGATGGCCCATTGAACAGATTGAGAAGCACCAGCGTTGTTAATTTTCCATACACCCATGCCCAATCTTGGCATCTTTACGCCGTTATTAAGAGTAATAGTTGAATCTAGTGAATAATCCATATCAACACCTCCAAACATCATTATAACAATTAATATTGTGATAAGAAAAAATTAGCATGCCACTGGTATAAGCCTCCGTGGTACAATATTTACAGCGCTTACATTATTTCTCAACGGAAAGGTCTAGGTTCAATTTATGAAGAAAAATTTCACAAACGATAATGAAATCAAATCGGAAATTATTAATCTTTCGGCGATTCTCGATTTACCAAAGGGTACTGAAGCTTATGTCAGTGATATCCACGGTGAATATGATGAATTTGCACATATTTTGAGGAATGGATCAGGTAATACTCGCCAAAAAATTTCGGAATTATTTACTGGAAAATTGACTGAAGACAGACAAAAGAAGCTGGCTTTCTTAATTTATTATCCATCGGAAATCTTGGGTCAGATCAAACAACAATTTTCTAAAGAGGCTGACCTTAATCAGTGGTATTTCGATGTTTTCAATGAACTTATTGATATGCTCAGATATACTTCCATTAAATACACCCGTTCAAAAGTTAGAAAGGCTATTAAGAGTGATTTTGTTTATATTACTGAGGAATTGCTTTACGCTGATCAAAATGATTCAACGAAACGTAGCTACTATCGCGAAGTAATGGATAACATTATTAAGCTTGATATGGCAGACTCTTTTGTCATTTCTACTTGCCACACGATTCAACATTTGGTGGTTGACCACTTGCATATTATTGGTGATGTTTATGATCGTGGTCCGCACCCTGAACTTATCATGGATCACTTGATGAATCGCTGGGGGAGCCTTGATTTTCAATGGGGAAATCACGATATTCTCTGGATTGGTAGTACTGCTGGATCAAAACTTTGCATGGCAAACTTGATTAGAATTAGTGCTCGTTATAATAATTTGAAATTGTTGACGAATGCCTATGATATTGATTTGAGCGATTTAAAGGAATTTGCTGCCGAAAATTATACGCCACTTCCTGTCTTTACACCGCGTTCTGATACAGGTGATCCGATTGAAAACTCTGATTCTGTATATGACAATACGGTTCAACAAGCCATGGCGATTATGCAATTTAAGCTTGAGGGTCAGACTATTAAACGTCATCCTGATTTTGAAATGGAAAATAGGATGTTACTTCACCAATTGAGCCCTGACCGTAAGAGTATTGAGATTAACGGTGAGACTTATCCTATTACAAATGGTTGTTTCCAATTAGTTGACCCAGATGATCCATACAAGTTGACGAAGAAGGAACAGAATTTGATTGATGATTTAATTCGTCAATTTATCGACTCACCTAAGTTGAAATATCACATGTCATTTATGATGAATAACGGTTCAATGTATCTCAAATATAATGGTAACTTGTTACTGCATGGTTGTGTTCCGGTCAATGAAGACGGCAGTATGCAAGAGTGGACAGTTGATGGTGAAACTTATTCGGGTAAATCATTGTTCGACTTTTTTGAAAAAACTTTGAAGGAGGGATTTCAAAATCCATCTGTTGAAGAAA
This sequence comes from Companilactobacillus ginsenosidimutans, assembly GCF_001050475.1. Taxonomy (NCBI): domain Bacteria; kingdom Bacillati; phylum Bacillota; class Bacilli; order Lactobacillales; family Lactobacillaceae; genus Companilactobacillus; species Companilactobacillus ginsenosidimutans. Next base: position 2,140,029 of record NZ_CP012034.1, read on the forward strand.
GCTTGGATAATGATGTTATTTGGTACTTGTGGACTGGAAAAATGTCTCCATTATTTGGTAAAGCAGCGATGACCACTTTTGAACGTTACTTTATCGAGGACAAAGCTTTACACAAGGAATTAACTAACCCTTATTATTCATTGCGGAAAGAAGAATGGTTCGCAGATGAATTATTGAAGGAGTTTGGCCTGGATCCTGATGATGGTCATATTGTTAACGGACACACTCCGGTTAAACGTGGACACAATCCTATTATGGCAAATCGCAAGATTTTTGTTATTGATGGTGGGATGTCGAAACCTTATCATAAGACCACTGGTATCGGCGGTTACACTTTGTTATCGAACTCGTTTGGATTCCAATTAGTTACGCATGAGCCATTTACTACCCGTGCCAAAGCTATTGCTGATATGACTGATGTTGTTTCTACTAAACGTGTTATTGAGCAGTCGGCTAAACGTAAGACTGTTGGCGATACTGATGTTGGTGTTAAGATTCGTAATCAGATTGCCGAACTACAGGCAAGACTAGAGCGAAATAGATAGACTATATTTATTATTAAGATTTGAAATATCCTCTAAACTGATAACAGTTTGGGGGATGTTTTTTTTAAAATAAATAGCCGAGCTAAAACAGAGTTAAATACTGAGAAAGCTTGTATACTTCTTTCAGAACAGATTTTGAGTTGTCTGGTTTTGAAATTTTCTCTCAAATTTATATTTTAATAATAATAAATTGGGTTTAACATATATGTATAAGCATTTGGAAGGGGTTAACGCAATGAATAATCAATCTGATTTAAATAAAGATGGTGTTTCAAAGACTGTGGATGCTATTGCTGAAGGAATTAATGACGCTGGGAATACTTTTCCTATTGTTGAGGATCCGGTCCATGAGAGTACTCCTAAGCAAGCCGTTCGTTATGTGCTGTGGGGGTTAATTTCTGTTGTTGTTAACCTTGGTACTTTTTATTTATTAAATAGTGTTGTACATATTAATTATCAAGTTGCCAATATTATTGCTTGGGTTATTGGTGTTCAAGTGGCTTTCTGGATTGATCGTGTGATTGTTTTCCGTCACAAATCTAATTCACCTATCCAAGAAATGGTGGCTTTTTACAGTACTCGTATTTTGACCTACTTGGTTGAAACTGCAACTCTCTGGGTTGGTGTTTCACTATTGAGTGGTAATAGTAATGTTTCCAAAATTATTGGTCAATTATTGGCTATTATCGGCAATTATATTTTCTCAAAACTTTTCATTTTCAAAAACAAAGAAGCACATCATCAACAAATACATTAAACAAAAACCGCGGTATCTCAAAGGATATCGCGGTTTTTTAGATAGTGTTTGAATCTCTTTCGGCTATGTTTTTATTTGATGACTTTTTCATTGTATGTATTCTTTTGGTATCTTCTAAATATTTGTTTTCAGCAAATTTCCAGAAAATTTTATTGTCGTGAATTTCTTTAGTTGCTTTTCGCTCAGCTAGTCGTGAATTTTTTCCAACTTCCTTAAACATGCTTACCTTTTTAGAAGTTTTAACTATCTTATTTCCTTTTTTACGTAGAGCGGAACGGTGGTTGAATCATTATTATCTGATAATGAAATTACAATTAACTTTATAGGTTGTTTTTCGGATGATTCCGCAGAAACATTTGTTACAGGTAGTCCGAATCCAAGCGCTATTAGTGCGATTGCCACTTTAAAGGACCTCTTCCTAATCTCCATGTGAATCCCTCTCTATTTAACATCGATTTAATAGTTAAAATATAGCATGATATGTCTATTGGATAAATGTTATTTTCGTATGATACCACAAAAAAATCGCTATTCTGTCATTAATAACAGGATGGCGATTATTATTTACTCTTCTGAAAGTGCTTCTCTTGGCAAAATTAAATTTAACAAAATTCCCATGACAGTTGCGACACCGATACCAGTAAATTGAAAAGTTCCAATTTTTAGATAGGCATTTCCGATTCCAATAACTAGAATGACTGAGGCAATCATCAAGTTACGTTTTCGGTTGAAGTCGACTTTGTTGTCAACTAGGATCCGTAGGCCACTTGATGCGATAACCCCAAACAAGATGAAACTGATTCCCCCGATTACTGGTCCGGGGATGGTTTGGATTAGGGCACTTAGCTTACCCACAAATCCGAATAGGGTTGCAAAAACGGCAGCTCCGATGATTACGTATACACTAAAAATTTTGTTTACGGCCATAACACCGATGTTTTCACCATATGAGGTAATTGGTGGACCACCAACTAGTCCGGCGAAGATTGAGGCTGTACCGTCACCAGCTAAAGTTCTGTGCAAGCCAGGATTTTTGAAGAAATTACGGTGAGTTAATTCATCAAGTACCATGATGTGGCCTAAGTGCTCAGCCATTGTAACGAACGCGATTGGAGCAAAACTTAATATTGCGTCCCAATAAATTTGCTTAGGCTGATAACTTACATATGGAAATTCGAAAGCTGGTAATTTGAACCATGGTGTGGAGATAACTTTTGAGAAGTCGACGATTCCCAACATTACTGAGAGGACGTAACCACAGATGATTCCTAGTAAAATGGCGATGTTGCTCCAGAATCCTTTGAGGTACATGTTGAATAAAACTGTTACTAATAATGTGAAAATTGCGATTCCAAAGTATTTCAAATCGTAGTGGGTTCCGTTTAGCATGGCATTATCAGCAGCTGAACCTGCAACTGAAAGTCCAATAACGATAACGATAGGACCAACAACGATTGGTGGAAGTGCTCGATCAATCCAGTCTGATCCGGCAAAGCCGACGATTGTGGCAACGATTAGATAAACTAGGCCGACGGCGATAGTACCTTGCGCGACACCAGCATAACCGGCGGTTTTCATTAAGGCAATACTAGGCACAATGAATGAGAAACTTGAACTCATGTATGCCGGAATTCTACCCTTTGTAATTAAAATGTGGAGAATGGTTCCGATACCTGAACTAAATAACGCGATACTTGGATCTAATCCAACTAAAAGGGGAACTAAAACTGTTGCCCCAAACATTGAGAATAAGTGCTGCAGTGAAAGAAGTGGCCATGTGAGTAATGGTGGCTTTTCATACAAGTCTAGAACCGCTTCGGGATTTCGATAGTTCTTATCATTTGCATCCAAAATAATTCCCCCTATAAATTTACAAAAAAATAGTCCTCTATCCCGTGATTTTCGAAATAAAAGACTTAAGCGTTCCTTATTAGCCTCGCGGGACTAAGATTAAAGGCATATTTTAATGTTAGATAACTTCGTTACTTAATATAATACTACAAAATAGGGCCGTTCTGGAAACTGAATAAATTATTATTCGCAAATAACTTGCGATTAGTTCAACAACTTTACTACAATTGAAACTACAGTATATATATCATGAAAAATAAAATTTAAGGGGTTCATAATGGTTGAATTGTATGTAATTCGTCACGGAGAAACTGATACTAACAAAGAGGTACGTATTAATGGTCGATCAACAGATATGCCATTAAATGAAACTGGCATTAAGCAGGCTCATGAGTTAGCTGAAGAAATTGATATTTCCAAATTTGATTATATTTACACTAGTCCAATGAAGCGTGCCCTTCAAACTGCAAAGATTTTGAATCAAGGTGTTGACGACGAACTAATTCAGGATGAACGACTATATGAAGCTGATTATGGCTCATGGGATGGTGTTAAAGAGTCAGAATTGTACGCAAAGTATCCACAAACGTTTGATGATAATGGATTCTTACTACCTAACTTTATGGATTATGCGGAAAATGCTGAACCTTACGAATCAGTTTATAAACGTGTAGAAAGTTTTTTAGCCGAAATAACTGAACTTGGTGATAAGAAAGTTATGGCAGTTTGTCACGGATTTATTAGCCGTGCAATTTTTAAACAAGTGACTGGAATCCCTGATATCTCGGCCGTTGTTCAATCTGCCAACGCTGGGGTTTCCAAATATCAACTTTTAAGAACGCATCGTTATGTTAGATTTTATGCTAGAAAAAAATATATCGGTTAAATAATTAACGCCATATGTGCAAAGTAACTTATAATTGTATATAAGTATTTTATTGGATGTTAGGGAGAAGATAGATGTCAAAATTAACAAATAAAGTCCCAGAAAAAGATGTTCAAAACGTTTTTGATTCTATTGCCGGGAACTATGACAAATTGAATTCAATTATGAGTCTTGGTACGCACAATAAATGGCGAATGGAAGCAACTAATATGATCAAGGGAAGCCCTAGAGATATTCTTGATCTTTGTTGTGGTACAGCGGACTGGAGCTTGGTTCTCGCCAACAAATATCCTAATTCACATATTATTGGATTAGATTTCAGTAGTGAAATGCTCAAGATTGGCCAAGAGAAAATTAACAAATCTGAATTTGGTAACATCCAATTAAAGCAGGGTGACGCCATGAATTTGGATTATCCGGATAATACTTTTGACGTAGTTACGATTGGCTTCGGATTACGTAATGTTCCAGACGCTAATCAAGTGTTGAGAGAAATTTATCGAATCCTGAAGCCTAACGGGCAACTTATTTGTCTTGAAGCATTTAAGGTTGAAACTCCGGTTGTTAAATGGGGTTGGAGACTTTATTTCAATGAAATTATGCCTGCGATGGGTAAGGTGTTTGCTTCTCATAAGTCTGAATATCAGTATTTGGATGACTCGGTTAATAAGTTTGTTAGTATTCGTGAGTTGGTTCGGATGTATCGGGATGCAGGGTTTATCAATATTCACGTCCGTGGGTTTATGATGAAATCTGCAGCTATTCATTATGGGATGAAGGCTGGTAGATAGAGGGTTATTGCCGCCAGGGGGGTTCCGTACGACGGGCGGCGGAACGCCATGGGTTGAAAAAAAGCCGAAGTGCGGTCTTTTTTTACAACCTTTCACTAAACCTCGGCTTATGGCCGAGCTAAGTGAAATATCACGGCTGGCTCGCCCGTCGTACTCCACCCCTCTGGCTAGATCCTGCGTTTATTCAGAGTCATCAATGGCAGCTGATTTCCGGGTTTTTATGGTATTGGCGAATCTTGTCGCTGATTTAATTTTTGTGGTTTGCATTTCTTTTTCTTGGATCAAAACATTAACCAAGCCAAAATTTACAACCTGGTTCAAGTGCGCTCCTGGCTTTGCCAGTCGTATAGTGCCAGTGCTATGGAAAGTATTTTTATTTAAAACATTATGGATTGTATGTATGCAAAAAAATAACACTCTGGGGAAGAGTGTTATTTTTTTTATGGGGATTATTTATTTGCTTTATATATTTAGGGGATTAAATATATTCATATGTTATAGGGGGGATGAGGTAAGAAATTGTTTATCTCTTATCTACAATTACTATATTAACTGTTAATAATGAATTATTTATTTTGTAAATGTGAATGTTGTGTGAAGTTGCTTGTTATTTTTTATACATATTGCTTTTAATTTGATTAAAAAAAGACTAATATTTACACAACTTAATAATTTGAAAGGGGCCCTAATTATGAACGATCGAATTCATGCGGATGATCATCCCTTGGTTACTGATAGCTTAGTCGACCAATCACCAAATATGTCTAAGAAGGTTGATAATGATAACAACCTGAAAGAGGGTATTCGATATGTATTATGGGGCTCTGTTTCTGTTGTTGCTGATATTGGAACTTTTTGGATTTTTAACAATGCTTTTCATGTTAATTATCAAATTGCTAATTTCATTGCAATGGTAGTCGCTGTTCAAGTTGGATATTGGATTTGCCGTATTCTTGTCTTTCATCACAAATCTCATCATATTCTTCGTGAAATGGCTGAGTGCTACGGTACTCGTGCTGTTACCTATTTGATTGAAGTTGTTACGCTTTGGATTGGGGTTTCTCTTTTGAAGGGTAATGCCACTATTACTCAGATCATAGGACAGGCTATTGCTATTATTGGGAATTATATTTTCTCTAAGCTGGTAATTTTTAATACTAGATTTAATGCCTAAGGTATACCGTTCAATATTTATTATTGAGCGGCCTTTTTTTGCAAAAAAATAACACTCTGGGGAGGAGTGTTATTTTTTCATTCTAGGGATTATATGTATTTTTATATATTTAGGGGATTAAATATATCGTTATGTTATAGGGGGGATGTAGTAAGAGGAATCTCTGTTCCTCCTCATCTACAAGTACTATATTAATCGAAAATATTGAACAAATTATTTTGTAATTATGAAATAAATATGAAGTGTACGATAGTTAAAATTTATACGCTTAAACTTGACTTTAAATATACTTGTATTTTTATTGTTATACTTGTAGTCTATTTGGTATAAGGGGGAATTACCATGAAAAAAATATTAGCGTTTGTTACTGCAATTGCTCTATTTAGTTTCATTCTACCGGTTGGATCGATTCAAGCTGCTACGAATTCAACTGCTCCTGATTATATTAAAACTATCAAGCCTGAGTATCCAACGGGTCAAGGATCCAATAGTTCTTTTAAGGTTAATAAAAATTTACCAATTTATAAATTAGTGAATGGTGCTTTTGTTAAGAATAATGTCTCTGTTATTAACGGATCGACTTGGACTATTCAAAATACCATTATTACTAATAGTGGTGCCATGTATTATCAAATTGCTAATAATCGATTTATTCAAAGTAATTTGAGTGATATGTCGATTATTATTCCTATGACAATTTATATGCAAACAAACAAATAGATTAGAATGATAACATCCTATGCGGGATGTTATTTTTTTGGCTTCATAGATTTATTTAACCATTTATTAGACTAAATAATTGTTTTTATTTGTTAAAATAGTTATATACTTACTTTAGGAGGATATTTATATGAAAAAATTTATCTCAATAATTACAGCAGTTATCCTTGTAGGTATTTCTGTTCCTGCCGGGTTGTCACAAGCTGCTGATACTTCAAGTAATAAAGAAACAATTGAATATATTAATGGTGGTTCTACGACAAATTACGATAATGGTAATTCAACTACAGGATCAATTGTTAATGTGAAGAATCCAGTTCCGGTTTATGAAATTAAGGATGGCACTTTGGTCCCAACTGGGCAAATTGCACAAGCTGGTACAAAATGGGCAACAGGATTATCAGTTTCGACTCAAGACAATCAGTACTATCAAATTTCGAATAACCAATTTTTAAAAGACAGTCCTAACGATACAGATATCTCAGTTTATTTGCTGGTACATTTAAATTAGCTAAAAAAATAACACTCTGGGGAAGAGTGTTATTTTTGATTTCGTATATTTAAGGGGATTAAATATATTACGTATATTATGTTATAGGGGGGAGATACGAGGAAATTGCTTTCCTCTCATCTACAAGTTCTATAGTACAGGAATACTGTGAATGAATTATTTGGAATCTGTGAATTAAATGTGAAGTTTGAAAAAGTCCAAAAAAATAACACGCCGGGGAAGCGTGTTATTTTTAATTTCTTATGTTTATAGGGGATTAAATATATATGTTATAGGGGCGAGAGGAAGGAACTTTGTTCCCTCATCTACAAGTTATATGTTACTGGTAGAGTGTGAAATAACTATTCCAAAAATGTGACTTTTTTATGAACTTTTCCGGCGGACGTTATAACGGCGAATCTAATCACAAAAAAATATGATCGAAAACTATCTCTCTTGAGTTTTCGGTCATATTTTGTTTAGAACTAATTGGTATTCGTTCTTTTGTTTTTATTTGTATTAGTTAATTTCGATATGGTGACTGTTGTCTTTTGTTTCTGTCATCTTTGGTAACTTGATGTCCAAGACACCATTGTTGTAATTAGCTTCGATATTGTTTTCGTCGACTGCTGGTAAGTGATATTGTCTTGCAAAACGGCCAGTTGAACGTTCACTCATTATTACGTCACCTTTGTTATCGTTGTGGTCTGCAAAATTATCGCGGTGTCCACTAACTGTTAAGGTGTTATTGCTGTAACTGATGTCGATGTTCTTCTTGTCGAAGTCGGGCATATCAACTCTTACTGCGTAGTCGGTGTCTGATTCTTTGATGTCTGTCTTTAATGTATCATTTGTTGGGAAATTATCTCCAAATATTGATGAGAAGCCATTCATCCAAGGATCAGCATTCATCCAATCTCTAATGTCATTACGACGGTCCATAATTTCATTTGTCATACTTGATTCTTCCTTTCCCTTTTTCACTTTACAAATACATTATAGTTCCTCGTTTGATAAATGCAAACAAATAGCACTCGAAATATCCGAGTGCTAAAAGTTATTCTTCTTCTTCCTCTTTGTAGTAGCCTGTTGGTTCAAAATGTTTTTGAAGTAATCCGATTATCAAGTCGGTAACGATGGCCATTACTGCGGTTGGTAGGGCACCGGCTAAGATCAGTGGTGCTCCATCGGTTGCGTTGGTTCCTCGGATGATTAAGTCACCGAGTCCACCAGCACCAACAAAGGCACCAATAGCTGTATTACCAATGGCGACAACCATGGCGGTTCTTATACCAGACATGATGACTGACATTGCTAAAGGTAGTTTGACCATGTATAACAGTTGGAAAGTGGTCATTCCCATCCCCCGAGCCGAATCAATTGTGTTGGGATCAACATTTTTCATACCTGTGTATGTATTTTTCAAAATAGGTAGTAAGGAATATAAGAATATTGTCACAATAACTGTATTTACTCCCAGTCCTAACCACAACATGATGATTGATAGCATGGCTAGTGAGGGAATAGTTTGAATTACGTTGGCAACACTGATGACAAAATCACCTAAATGAAAGTGATTTGCCATGTAGATTCCTAACGGTATACCTACAGCTGCTGCCAAAAGCACTCCGTAAAATGAAATTAGAAAATGGCGACCAAATTGTTGTAAAAGGTACATTCCATTATGGGTAAAGTAAAAAACTAATTGGTTCCACAACGGCTGGTTAGCCATTATATATCACCTCGAAAATAATTGTGTTTTTGTAGGAATTCATGAGCGACATCTGCTGGTTCACGAAGGTTATTGTCGACCTCATAATTCATTGTTTGCATTTCTGAGACTGAAATTTTTCCATCTAATCTGTGAAGTATTGGTTTTAATTCAGGATGTTTTCTCATCAAAGAATTATTGACGACCATACTTGTATCATATGGTGGGAAAAAGTTTTTATCATCTGGAAGGACCTTTAAGTTGTAACTCTTGATTCTTCCATCAGTTGAATATCCTAGGACAGCCTGCATTTTTCCAGCAGCAACGGCGGAATAAACCAGCCCAATTTGCATTGGATAGACACGCTTAAATTTGAATCCATAAGCTTGTGCGAATGCAGGATAACCGTCATCTGGACGATTGATCCAAATGTTGTCGGCACCGATATCCATTTTTGGACCGATTTTCTTCATGTCACTAATTGTGTTCAAATGGTATTTCTTGGCTGTTTCTTGTGTGACCAACATATTGTAAGTATTTGCGAAACCGTATGTTGGGAACCAAGTTTCATCGAATCGTGATTTATAAAGTGTTTTGACTACATGATTAACTTTGGCACGACTTTTGATCGGTGCATGGTGCAAAGTAGTAATTAATTCGTTACCGGAAAAGTTCTCGGCAGCAATATCTGCATCACCATTCACCAATGCCTGATGGACTAATTGTCCAGATCCTAAGTTGTTAACAATCTCAGTATGATAACTAGTTTCGTGCGAGATCAATTCCATAATCATTTCGGACATAATCATTGATTCAGTGGTTGTTAAACTGGCAACTTTAATCGTGTCTTTCGAAGAACTTCCTAGTCCTGGCCAACCACAGCCTGATACGAAGACTAAAAGTGTGAGACATAATAATGTGAAAACTTTTTTAAATTTTTTCATGATTACACCTCGCTTCGTTTAGTTACTGGTGTAATACGTTTTTCTAGTTTTCCTAATAAGTAGTCGGCTAGAATTGCCAAAATTGTGACGGGGATGGTACCACCGATAATTAGGCTTGGATCATATAGATTTAGTCCATTAAAGATGAAATCACCTAGTCCACCGGCACCAATATATGATGCTAATGTTGACCATGAAATTACGTAGACTGTTGAAAGTCTTACTCCGGACATGATAATTGGCATAGCCATGGGGATTTCAACGTGCATGATTGACTGCATAGTTGTCATTCCCATTCCTTTTGCGGCATCTTTTAAGTTGTGATTAACCTTAGACATGCCGATATAAGTATTTCTTAAAATAGGTAATAATGAATAAATAAATAATGCGACAATTGATGGCAATTTACCGATACCAAAAATTGGAATCATTAATGCCAGCAAAGCTAGCGATGGTATTGTCTGAAGCATACTTGTAAATGACATTACATATTTAGCTGTTTTTGGAAAACGAGTTAAAAGTACGCCTAGTGGGACAGCAACGATAATACCTAACAAAATTGAGAGTCCAGAAATGTAAATTTGTTCCCAAGTTTTGATGATAAGCTCAGAACCGTGCTGATTGAGGAAGTCAATCATGCATTTTCACTTCCTTTTGAAATTGAAGCGGGTAGTTTAGCATCTTCAGGGTTTTCTAGCTCTTCTTTACCCCATATAGCGTCGTAGACGACGTTAACTAGGGATGCACGTGTAACTATACCGATTAGGGTATTCTCCGAGTCAACGACAGGGACGTACTTATAACCTTGTTTCAAAATACGCTCACTTGTATCTCTTAAATAGGAATCCTCGCGAACTTTGATTAAGTTATTAGCATAAATATCACTAACACTAAAATCTTTCGAGTAGTGATCATTGATTGTTTCTAGATCGATGTAACCTTTTAACTTGTTTGAATCATCAGTAACGAGTAACGAATCGACATGTTTACGACTCATTTCCCAAATTGCCTCTGACAATGACTTACCAAGTGTAATGTGAGCTGGATTTTTCGACATGATGTCACCAACTGACAAAGTGTTTTGTTGAGCTTGTAAAAGTCTTTCTTCACCAAGTAAATTTTTAACGAAGTCGTTTGCTGGATGTTGCAAAATATTATCTGGAGTATCATCTTGAATAACTTTTCCACTATCCATAATTACGATATGAGTGGCCAATTTAAGTGCTTCATCCATATCGTGAGTTACGAAAACGATAGTCTTTCCGAGTTTTTCTTGTAGATGTTTAACCAAATCTTGTAAATTATCACGTGTGATAGGGTCAAGTGCTCCGAAAGGTTCATCCATTAGAATGATATCTTGATCGGCAGCTAGAGCTCTAACAACACCAATTCTTTGTTGCTGGCCACCTGAAAGTTCAGCTGGGTATCTATCCAAGTAACTTTCTGGTAGTTCGGCTAAATTAATCAATTCGGTGGCCTTCTTGTCCATACGTTCTTGAGACCATTTCAATAATTTTGGTACTAAAGTTATATTGTCGCGAATGGTCATGTGGGGCATTAGACCATTATTCTGGATAACATAACCGATGGTTCTTCTTAATTTAACTGGATCATATTTACGGATGTTCTTGCCTTTAAATACAATACTTCCTTTACTAGGTTCGAGCATACGATTGATCATACGCATCGTAGTAGTCTTTCCGGACCCGGAAGTACCAATGAAACAGACGAACTCTCCCTCTTTGATTGTGATGTTAACGTCAGAAACGGCAACAGCACGACCATGATAAATCTTTGCTACATCCCTAAAAGAGACGATTTCTTTAGCAGTAGCCATAAATCCTCCTATAATTGTATTGACGTTTGCTATGATACAATTATGTTGTCATTAATTCAAAAGAGGCAGAGGTATATTATGAATAAATTAATTGTTAAACGTATATACGACAAGGACTTGCCGGAAGGATACAGAATTTTAATTGACCGTGTATGGCCACGAGGAATGTCTAAAGTTAGAGCACAACTGGATTTGTGGGCTAAACAAATTGCTCCATCAGCTGATCTGAGAAAGTGGTTTTCGCACGATCCAGAAAAGTTTCCAGAGTTTAAAGAAAAATATTTAGCTGAACTTGATGCTAATGAATATACACCGGAGTTTTTAAAATCGGTCAAATCTGCATTAAATGAACAAGATGTTCTTATATTATATGGTTCAAAAGAGCAGACATATAACAATGCAGCCGTACTAGTTCCCTATTTGAACGATAAAATCAAATAGCTTAAACACCAAAATAATGCAAAACTAAATATTTTTCTATTTGAATTACCAATTTTTAGTTATTATAATAATACTATTAAGCACAAAGTTGGGAAGACAAAAAATGGAAGAATTTGATATTCAAGCTTTATTATCAAGCAATGAAAAAACCTTGATACGCCTTCTAGAAAATTATGCGACTACTAACCACGTTGTAACATATGTTTTGGATAATTCCGGTGATTTAAAATCTGATATCTATGGAAATACTCATGGAAATCAAATTTTTTCCGAGCTGGTTGAATCTAAAAATATGAACGAAATCACCGATAAACATGTGGATTACAATTTGGGATACGCTGATAAATCGATTCGGATTTCTTCGATTGGTCAAATCATTGGTAGGGTTTGTTGTGTGAAGTCGCTGGATTCGCCACTCAACGATACTCCGGGGTTGTTAGAAAGACAGCTTCATGAGCACTGTGAATATTTGAAACGTCTGATTGAGAGTATCAGTCGTCTGTTGATTGATAATCATGGGATTGGGACTTACATGATTAAGTATCCGGTTGAAGTCGACGATATTATTGACGAATTAAATGATGACGACAACAAGGCGTTACAACAATTGAAGAAACTTTCAACATCTAATGAGGCGATTATTTCAGCTATCGAATATATTGATGAAAATCTGGACAAGCATTTAACGCTTGATCAAGTTTCCAGCAAGGTATTCTTATCGGATTATTACTTCAGTAAGCTCTTTAAACGTGAGACCAAGCTGAGTTTTTCTGTATATTTAAACGCCCGTAAGATTCAGAAAGCCATGATAATCTTGAAACAAACTAGTCACAGCATTAGTGAAGTTTCCGATGAGCTTGGATTCACTAGAATTAGTTACTTTAGTCAAACATTTAAGAAATATACTGGTTACACACCATCCGAATTTAGGAATGAGGATTATTTAGAAATATAACTTGTCAAACGACTGTCGAGGGATAGTCGTTTTTTTAGTGGAGGAAATATGTTAGATTCAATTTTACCCAACAAAAATTTAACTGAGCTACAGCAGAAAGTTTTCGATAAAATTTTGAAGTTTTGCCAAACTAATCTGCAGAATAATAATAAGGGGATTTTCCAGCTAAATGGGGATGCTGGTACGGGAAAAAGTGTTATCTTAACTAAATTGTTTTTGACGCTGGAGCAGGATTCTAAGAGAAATATTCCTGATTTGCAGGGGATGAACAATTATTTTCTCGTCAATCATCCGGAATTATTGAAGGTATATCAAGATAATGCCGGCGAATTTGATGATTTGCGCAAGAATAGATTTTTACGTCCGACTACTTTTATCAACCAAATGCATAAGCGAAACAAGACTGCTGATATTGTAGTAATTGATGAAGCTCATTTGTTGTTGAGTGAAAGTGACAGTTACAATAATTTCACCCAGAAGAATCAACTGGAAGAAGTTATCAAGTTAAGCAAAGTTGTTATTTTTGTTTACGATGAACGGCAAGTTTTGAAAATCAAAAGTTACTGGTCACAGAATATTATCGAGGAATTGAAGAGTAAGTATGATTTGAGCTATGAATCTAGCACTCTGAAAGTTCAGATGCGCATGCAAGCACCAGACTCAGTAATCAACTGGATTGATGATTTGACCAGTGACTTACAAATCAATACAAAAGAAATTACGCAAAAAGATCCGGATTATCTTGGCGGAATGAAAAATGATTACGATTTTAGAATTTATCAAGATGCTGAGAAAATGTATCAGAAGTTACGTGAGAAAAATAATACTTATGGGCAAGCAAGAATCGTTGCGACTGCTGACTATCCATCAATTTTGGATGGCAAAAAACATTTTGTCGATGAAGGAAATTTTCATTTACCTTGGGATCAATATAATTATTCGAAAGTGACTTGGGCACAAAAGGACAATACGATTAATGAAATTGGTTCAATCTATACGGTGCAAGGATTTGATTTGAATTACGTTGCAGTAATAATGGGACCCTCTGTCAAATATGCAGGTAAGGGAAAAATTGAGATTGATATTAATAAATATGAGGATCAAGAGGCCTTCAAAAAACGACACGACGATGATTTGAAAAATATTGATGAAGTGAAAAAAGAAATCATCTTGAATTCGATGAACGTGTTACTCAAGCGGGGAATTAGAGGAGTTTTCGTTTATTTTCATGATTTTAAAATTTATGACTATATAGCAAAAGCAGCTGAAAAATAATTTCAGCTGCTTTTTTAAAAAAACTTGGAAAATAATTCATCTTCTGAGTTGAACTAAAAATCATAGTAATTAATTAAACTTTCGTATGGCAAAAACATATAGGAACTTTTCTTGGTTGGATCTGTCTCTTCCCAAGGATTTAAGTATTCAAATCCTAATGTTTGATAAAAATCAGTAGCTTCAGAAAGTGCCTCAAGATAAATTAGTTTAAATCCGATGTTAAATTTTAAATCTGATTTAAGTAGATTTGAGAGTAATCTGTGCATCATGGCAGCACCCAATCCATCATTTTGAAATTTAAGATCAACAGCAAAATATTGGATTTTTATTGCTGCAAAGCAATTCTCTTCTTCAAGGTTAATACTCTCGTAAATCAAAAAATCATCTAACCTGGAATCTCCACAGTTAAATGACTTCACTAAAGTTTGATTTACTAAACTTGATATTCTTATAGCGTTTAAATCATCGTAAGTTGTCATGAATTGTGTATTTTAAATTCTTATGTTGCTTCTGAATTTCCTTTCTTTTTTCATTTGAACAGTTGTTCTTAGTAATATTACGCACAATTCTATTTTTTTCTTCTGGAGAATTCACAATTATGGTGTCACCTATCTTATGTGTTGTAATTGTTAACTCCTCCGTTTTACGCAACAATAACAGATTGATTGCTCACAAACAATAAAAAAACTCAGCAAACAATTTTGTCTGCTGAGTTTTTTTATTATTTTTGTTTAGCACGTTCTGCTTTCTTGACGTTGAAGTGGTGAACTATCAAAGTTACGATAATTGCACCAATTAAAACGAATACGAAAAGTACATTTGGAACGTGAATATCAATGGCTGGTATTGATAAGAATAGTTTGATTGCAATGAATAAAATCAAGAAGTAGGCCATGTCTTGAAGTTCTGGAATTTTGTTCATGAATCCCATGATTACTTCAGCTATACCTCTCATTGCGAGAATACCTATCATACCACCGATTAGAACGATAACAGGATTTTCTGAAATGGCCAGCGATGCCAACACGGAATCAATTGAGAATACAATATCCATTAACTCAATTGAAATAACAACTTGCCAGAAGGCAGAAATTTTAATGTGTTTACGCCAACCCTTTGGTTCTGGCTTCTCTTTCGGCACTTCGACTTTAGAGTCTTTTTTCTTATCGAAGAAGAAGAATTTGACAGCTAAGTAGAATAAGTAAACAGCACCAAGAGCTTTGATCAACCAGAAATTAATTAGATAGACACCAAGACCAATTACGATGAATCGGAAAATATAGGCACCGATAAGTCCATAGAACAATGACTTTTCTCTTTGAACCTTGTCGGGCAAAGTTTGAGTTTGGGCGGCTAAAACAACGGCGTTATCTACGGACAAAATACATTCCATAACTACCAAGGATAAAATAATCATCCAGTCGCTACCTGACTCAATAACTGTTTCCCAGTTATGTAGGTCAAAAAATGGTGCATACATATTAATTAGTGCATTCAATCAGAATAATTCCTCACTTTATTTTATTTGTTGCCAAAATCTGACAACTTCTTTATGAGTACATGATACTAAATTTATCAGCTGTTTTGGGGAAATTAATATAAATTTATATAATATTTTTCTCGGTATGAGTTGCGGCAATAATAACTTGATTCAAATGCTTTTCATTACTTTCATCCAGGCCAGCCCTTTATTGGCAGCATCTGCAGGAAAAGTATACTGAAAGTACACAATTAATTTACACAAAATTTACATTAAATAGATTAGATATATACATTTACCCTCCATACTTGAAACATTGATATTTATTGGAGGATTAAATATGTCAACAATTTTAAAAAATGTTAGTAAGCAATACGACGAGGGCGGGAAAGTTATTGATAACATTTCAGCTGAAATAAAAACTGGGGAGTTTTTTGTAATCGTTGGACCTTCAGGTTGTGGTAAAAGTACTTTACTACGTATGATTGCTGGTTTAACTGAAATTTCAGATGGAACTATCAAAATTGAAGATCGTGTTGTAAACGACCTTCCACCAAAGGATCGTAATCTAACAATGGTATTCCAAAGTTACGCATTGTTCCCGTTTTTAAGTGTTTGGGATAATGTCGCTTTTGGATTAAAGGCTCGTAAAAATGATGCTGCTGAAGTTAACCAACGTGTTGACGATGCTTTACGTATGGTTAATTTGGATGAATTCCGCGACAGAAAGCCACGTGAACTTTCAGGTGGTCAACGTCAACGTGTTGCTTTAGCACGTGCTGTTGCAAGTGATGCAAAGATTTGTTTAATGGACGAACCATTATCAAACTTAGATGCTCAATTAAGAATTAAGATGCGCCAAGAAATTTACGCTTTACAAAGAAAATTAGGCCTCACTTTGATTTATGTAACTCATGATCAAGTTGAAGCAATGACTATGGCTGACCACATCATGGTTCTAAATGAGTCAAAAATCCAACAAGTAGGAACTCCCGAAGAAATTTATAACAATCCTGCAAATGAGTTCGTTGCTAGTTTCTTCGGTGTCCCACCAATTAACATTTTGCCTGCCAAGAAACTTTCAGGTAACACTGTTCAAGTTAACAATGATTTTGAAATCGAGTTGGATCAAGAAATTGCTCAATCAGATTTCCGTATTGGTGTTCGACCAAACGAAATGACCGTTGCTAAGTCTGATGAATTACATGCTAACGCAACTATCAAGGCTGTTGAATTCCTTGGTGACGAAAAAATTGTTCATGCAAAACTCAGTCATGGTGGAAACATCTCAATAATTGTTTCAAGTGAGACTGATTTTGAACCTTATGAAAATATTGAGGTGTCATCATCCAATAATGTTCTGCTCTTTGATCTAAATGGAAAGAGTATCGAAGCTAAGAAGACGGAGGCTGTAGCAAATGCTTAAAAATCCAGCTTCTTCTGATATGGTTGCAGGTAAAAAAGCTGAAGCTAGCAAGAGAAAAATTTTTAGATTAAACGCTAACGATAAGTATTTTGCCTCCATTTTCTTAGGACCATCACTATTCTTATTAGGCTTATTTGTATTCTATCCAATGTTTAAAACACTCTATATCAGTTTGTTTTTAACTAATACTTTGGGACATACAACTGTATTTGCTGGTTTCAGTAATTATGCAAAATTAATCACCTCGCCAGATTTTATTAACAGTTTGACTGTTACCGTGACATATGTTGTTGCTGTGACAGCATTAACTCTTGGTATCGGATTACTCTTGGCTAATTTAGCCAGCAAGAAATTGCCTAGTATCGGAATTTTTAGAACGCTCTATTCACTAACGATGGGTGTGTCCGTTGCAGTTGCTGCAATTTTCTGGTTATTCATGTTTAACCCTTCAACAGGATTCTTTGCGCTCATCAGTAATGCTTTGAGCATGACACCAATCAATTGGTTAACGGATCCTAAGTTTGCCATGCTTGCAGTTATCATAACAACTGTATGGATGAATTTAGGCTTCACTTTCTTAATTCTTCTTGGTGCAATTGAATCAGTTCCTCGTACACTTTATGAAGCTGCTGATGTTGAAGGTGCTTCACCCAGTTTCCAATTTTTCAAAATTACTTTACCAATGATTTCACCAACACTTTTCTTCGTATCAACAATTACTATTATTGATGCATTCAAAAGTTTTGGATTGATCGACCTTATTACTAAAGGTGGTCCCACAAACGCGACAAACATGTTAGTTTACCGAATTTATAAGGATGCTTTCTATAGTGGTAACTACGCCAAATCAAGTACTGAAGCAATCATCTTAACGGTCATTATTGCATTAGTTACCTTGGTTCAATTTAAATTCTTAGAAAGAAAGGTAAATTACTAATGACAGAAATTAATGAGAAGGCTGTAATCAAACGTATTTTGACATATGTATTATTAATTGCGCTCGGATTAGTTATTCTTGCTCCAGTTCTAATTGGTTTGTGGACTAGTTTCTTGCCAACGATGAATATTGCCAAAGGTGATTTATTCAGTATGAATATTTCCCTTGATAATTATGTTGCAGCATTTACAAAAACTCCAATTTTAAGATATTTAGCAAACAGTTTCGTAATCTCAACTTTAACAATGATTGCACAACTAATTTTTTGTTCAATGAGTGCCTATGCTTTTGTATTTCTACGCTTTAGATTCCGTAACTTCTTCTTCGCTCTATTTTTAATCACAATGATGCTTCCATTCGAAGCTCAAATTATTCCTAACTTCCAAACTGTTAAAGTTTTAGGAATGCTAGATAATTACTCAGTAATGATCGTTCCATTTTTAACCTCAGCCTTTGGTACTTTCATGCTTCGACAATCCTTTAAGCAAACACCTGCGGAATTGAAAGAAGCATCAGATATTGAGGGGTTGAACCATTTCCAATTTTATTGGAATGTTGTTTTACCATATAACAAAATCAGTTTGATCACATTGGGTGCATACAGTTTCTTAGGTTCATGGAACCAATACTTATGGCCAATGTTGACTACATTTAGTAATAACTCTCGTGTAATTCAAAATGGTTTGAAGCAATTACAATCTGAAGAAACATTTAATGACTGGGGAATGATTCAAGCAAGTGCTGCAATCATTGTTATTCCAACAATCATCGTCTTGTTCATTGGACAACATTACTTCAAGTCAGGTCTAAACGAGGGAGCAGTGAAATAATGAAAAATACTAAAAAAATCATTCTTCCGCTACTTTTAGTTGTCGGTGCTATCTTGGTTGCTGTCTTCAGTAATCCGGATGTTTCCAAAACTTCAGCTAGCGATAATCGAACACCAGTTGTATTTTGGCATGAGTTAGGTGGACCAACTGAAGATGCTTTGGAAAAAGTTGTCGATGGTTTCAATAAGTCTCAAACAAAATATAAAGTAATTCCTAAGTACCAAGGTACTTACGATGAAGCTATTCAAAAAATCTTGCAAACACATGGTTCAAGCACATCTCCAGCTGTGTTCCAAGCTTTTGATATTTCAACAGCTCAAATGATTCACAGTGGATATATTGCTCCAGTGCAAAATTTTATCGATCAAGATAACTATGATGTAAGTAAAATTTCACCAACTGCACGTGCATTTTATGCAAATGGTGGTAAGCAACAAGGTATGCCATTCAATACTTCTCAACCAGTTTTATACTATAATGCCTCATTGTTGAAGAAGTATGGCATTACACCACCACCAGTTTCACCAACATATAGCGACATTACTCGTGTTGCCAAACAACTATATGAAAAGTCAGATCACAAAGTGAAAGGTATGACTGTTCAAGTTTATGGTTGGTTGATGGAACAAGCATTAGCTAACTCTGGTGCATCAATAGCTAATAACAATGACGGTCACACTGGTAATCCGACTGAGGTTAAATTGAATAATGAAGCTTCTGTTAAATTCTTAGAATGGATTCGTGAAAACATCAAATCTGGTGACTTTATTGATTACGGTTCTGGTGCCAGTGCCGCAGCCAACCAAACTGCAGGTTTCTTGGCTGATAAAGTTGGAATCTTCATTCAATCATCAGCAAGCATGAGCCAATTACAAACTGGTAATAAGAATGAATTAGGTATTACATATTTCCCACATCCAGATGGGCAAAAAGCTAATGGTGTTGCTATTGGTGGGGCAGCTCTTTGGATTGGTAATGATAAACCTAAAGATGTTCAACAAGGTGCATATGAATTTATCAAGTATGCTCTTAAACCAGAAGTTCAAGCGCAATGGCAAAAAGATACAGGATACTTAGCTTTGAACAAGGATTCACAAAAAACTAAGATTCTCCAAGATTTATATGCTAAAAATCCAGTTGCTAAAGTTCCTGGTCAACAGCTAGCGGCTGCAACTCCTAACTATTTCAACTCAGGTATTTTGATGGAGGGGATGCAACTTGCTCGTCAAAAGGAAGAGATCGCTATGGAAACTGTTTATAATGGTGGCGATATCAAGAAAGCTCTAGCTGAAGCGGATAAAGCAATCAACGAAAGCCTTCAAACAAGTAATAAAGCTAACGGATACAAGTAAATATGCACAAAAAAATACAAGCCCGGGGGGACTTGTATTTTTTTTTGTTATAAATTATTCAGCATCATATGCTTTTTGGAATAATTGAACGATTTCGTCTTTGTTACCCTTACGAGGGTTTGAGAAGGCATTTCCATCTTTCAATGCATTTTCAGCCATAAGTTCGAAGTCTTCTGGTTTTGCACCGATAGCTTTGATACTACGTGGAATACCAACATCATCAGCCATTTGTCTCATAGCTTTAACAGCTAGTTGAGCGGCATCACGTGTTGAAAGGCCACTGATATCTTCACCCATTGCAACAGCTAATTCAGCGAATCTTTCTGGGTTAGAAACAATGTTATATTCCTCAACGATAGGTAGTAAGATAGCACAACATACACCATGTGGAGCATCATATTGACCACCAAGTTGGTGAGCCATTGCGTGAACATAACCAAGGTCAGCATTGTTGAATGCCATACCACCAAGCATTTCAGCTTCAACCATCTTAGTACGAGCTTCAACATCGTGACCATTTGAGTAAGCTTCACGAAGTGAGTGTTCAACTAATTTGATACCTTCAAGACATTGAGCATCTGTGATTTCGTTACGGTTAGTTGAAACATAAGGTTCTATTAATTGAACAAATGTGTCCATACCAGTTGCGGCTGTAAGTTTCTTAGGAACATCCAACATCAACATTGGATCGTTGAATGATACAAGTGGAATATTTCTCCATGAAACAACAACGAACTTAAGGTGTGTTTCAGTATTTGTGATAACACAGTGTCTTGTAAGTTCTGAACCAGTTCCGGCAGTTGTATTAACAGCCATCAATGGTGGTAAGGCATTTTCAAGTGTTTCGATACCAGCAAGTTTTGTGATATCGTCACCGTTTGTCAAAATAATACCAGTACCTTTACCAGTATCGTGGGCAGAACCACCACCAACAGTGATGATACCGTCACAATCATTGTCTAAGTAAACTTTTTTAGCAGCTTGAATGTTATGTACTTTAGGGTTTGGTTCAACACCATTATAAATAGTGTATTTTACGCCAGCCTTTGTAAGTGAATCAAGTGTTTGGGCAACTGGGCCGTTGTCGACACTTTCCAAAAATTTATCTGTGACAATTAATGGGTTTGTCATATTTAGCATCTTGGCACGATCACCAATTTTTTCAATAACACCAGCACCGAAGAAGTTGACACTAGGCATTAAGAAATCAAAATTTTCTTTCATAAGAGTTCCTCCTCTTTTACAAAATCAATTTTATATATTAATGAAAGGCTTTTCAATAACTTTGTTACATCATTAACAAATTGGACATAATTTTATAACAAATTTTCAAATAATAAATTTGAACAAAAAAAATAGATGTTTTCTAGACATCTATTTTGAATTATTTGACTATGCAGTTGGGTTGAAAGTTGTATAAATCAACCATAGGTTTAAGATTGTTAAAATTACGGCAATAAAGTAACCTAGATATTTTATAATTTTGTTATTCTTAAATTCACCCATCAATCCTTTATCACTAGAATACTTAATTAGTGGGAAGATTGAAAATGGTAAGGCAATACTCAAGAATACCTGTGAAAGTGTTAACAACTGTTCAATTTTCGCTTCGTTACCGTGATAGATTACCGCGAAGGCGATAACTGGAATGATTGAAAGCAAACGTGTAATAACACGTCTTGCCCAAAGCTTCATCTTCATGTGGATGAAACCTTCCATAACGATTTGACCAGATAGGGTACCAGTGATTGTTGAATTTTGACCTGATGCCAATAGGGCAACGGCGAATAATGTACTCAAGACTGGACTAGCAACAGCACCGGCAACTTTTGGATCTTGTAAAGCATTGTACAAATCAACGAATCGACCTAAGTCACTCTTTGTACCGTAGAATAAAGCGGCACCTAGAAGAAGTAACAATGTGTTAACGATGAAAGCTAATGTCAGTTGAATATTTGAATCCCAAGTTGAGAATCTAACAGCTTGGTGAATACTCTTTGGATCATTTTTGTCGTATTTTCTTGCCTGCGAAATAGAAGAATGTAGATACAAGTTATGAGGCATAACTGTAGCACCAACAATACCTAATGACAGGTAGAGCATACTTTGATTTTGAAGAATAACTGGGTCTGGAATGAAACCAACAACCATTTCTCCAAGATTTGGTTGAGCTAAGATAACTTCGTAAAGGAAGACTACCAAGATAACCAAGATTAATGCGGCAACGATGGCTTCGATTTTTCTGAAACCTAATTTCATTAAAACGAGTAGTAGTAAAACATCGAATGCGGTAATTATAATACCCAATAATACTGGAATATTGAATAATAGCTTTAAGGCAATGGCTGAACCAATGATTTCGGCGATATCCGTCGCCATAATCGCAAGCTCAGTGATTATCCAAAGGAAGATTCCCCCGGCTTTACTTGTATTTTCTCGCGTTAATTGTGCTAAATCTTTTCCTGTAACAATCCCCAATTTTGCGGACATATATTGTAACAACATAGCAATTAAACTGGAAATCAAAATAACTGTTAGCAGTTTATATTTGAATTGAGCACCACCGGCGATTGATGTTACCCAATTACCTGGATCCATGTATCCAACAGCAACAAGTGCTCCTGGGCCACTATATGCAAGAAGGGTTTTGAAAAATCCTGCATTAGTTGGGACTTCAACGGTATTATTAATCTCTTCTAGAGATGGACCGTTGGCATAATGGATTAGGCCTTCGTGTTTGTCTTTTTTATCACTCAAGCTTATTTCCCCCTTTTGTTTCTCAAATTATAATAACACTCAATGAATAAGTATTAAACCGGTATAAGAAATAATTTAGGCATGCTTAAATATATTTATATAGTTTAAAAAAGAATATTATTTTTTGAGAAAAACTGAGCAAGTGTTTGAAATACTAATAGAGGTAACTTACAATACAGATACAAGAAAGGAACGGTGAAGATTATGTATGGAATAATAATTTTTATCGACGTTGTATTCTTAGTAGGAGCTATCTTTAGTATTTATTGGCAATCACAAATTGAAATCAGAGCAACCTATAAGTTCTCAACTCTGATTTTTGCTGTATTTGTTGGTGCCTGGCTAATGGTTTCGCCGGTCAATCGCCTTGCATACATCTTCATGGTTGCTGAATTCGTTACGATTACAGTCATGAATGGTGTTGGCGGCATCGGTAATAAGAAAATCATTTTGAGTGGTTTTTATTCTGGAGTGTTGGATTATTCACAAATCGTTCATGTTACCTTGATTCCAATTGAGATACCTGGACAAGGTGAGCGAGTTGCAGTTATTTTCAACACTAAGCGTCCCCAACAAATTGAGCTCAATTTTAAGAGATCATACAAGGAAATTGAAAAATTTTTACAAGATAAACTTTCAAAAGATGTCCAAGTTGAGATTGGGCAAGTTTAAGTTGAATCTAAAAAGTCCAGCAATATCAAATTTGATATTACTGGACTTTTTTTAATTGGCGCCATTGATGTCGCGGTTGATGTAACCGATATATCCAATGGCTATTAGAACAACTCCGATGGCAATTTGCCACCAGAAAGTTCCAGGATCAAGTGTGTGAACTGGAACCTTTGGTACATATCCAAAAGGTGTTAATTTTGACCACCATTCAGGTAATTTAATTAATTTTCCAAAGTATTGAATGAAAAGTGCCACGATTAAATATCCATATCCTAAGTTAGCTAGTTTTGGAGTCCAGCCGATTAAGGCGGCCGAAATACCTAGCATAATTAACATTGGTGAGATATATCCATAGAAACCACGCATGAAAATGTGCAAGCCGATTGGGTGTGTCATTGAATAAACTCCACCTAATTGTAAGCCCCAAAGTGTCATGAAGAGAACTAAATAAGTTGTGAATAAAGCTAAAGTTAATGTGTCAGTAAATAATCTTGCTCTACCAACAGGTTTAGCATGAATCATTTCCAAAAATCCTTTGCTTTCACCAGTTTTTAGATAGTTGATAAGTTGTACTCCGGGTATGGTTGATAACACTCCGAAGACTATCATCAAAACACTGGTGAACTCTTTGATAATCAATATGTTAGCTTCATGCACTGCGTTTGGACCCAGCAATGTACCAATTGTAGGATTTGTTTTCAAGATATCTCCAATTGAATTGAAGATGGATCCATAAGTAAATCCGAGAATCATCATACCGATTGCCCAGACAATAATAGTTGTTCTGTGTAATCTCCAAAATAGTCCTAGAGGTCCGTTTAAAAACACGGAGGCCCGAGCACGTCCGGCCCGAGTTGCGATAACGCCGGCTCCCATATCGCGTTTTTGATTAATTATCATTGCTAGAATAGCGACGATAATTGAGAAAGCTAGCATAAGCCAAACTGGGGTCCAGTCGTTATTTTTATAAGTTGAGAATTTTTCGACCCAGCCGAAAGGCACCCACCAAGTTATTTTAGGATTTGAAACATCAGTCATCATTCTGGCGATGTACATAATTCCGAAAATCAAGTATGCCAGGATTGAAGCGGAACGTGAATTGTCAACAAGTTGTGCAACGAAAGCAGCGATGCTGGCAAACATTAATCCAGAAAAGCCTAAACCGATTCCCAATAGGAAGTCACCATTGATATCAGTTCCATCCAAGTTTGCGGCAATTAGTCCTAGTGAATAAAATAGTCCAATTCCTAAATTCAAAATGACAACTTCAATTAAAGTTGCAGTTAAGTTAGAAATTTTTCCAACAGCGTGAGAACGAATCATTTCGAGAATTCCTGAGTCTTCATCACCACGAGTATTCTTAATGACAATTGAGTAATTCATAATTGCGGCCATAATTGCCATGAATACGGTCATTTCAGCTGCAAAGATATCAGCAGTTGTGTAAGGACCAGCTGGCATTTTTCCGAAAAGGGATGTCATCGCTGGTGACTTTAAAGTAGAAACGATTGATGCAATTGAAGCTTTCGTTCCATAAAGTGAAGTGAATTTAGCAGCAACTGCGGCGAAGAGGCCACCCATTGCGACAAGCCAGATAACTAATTTCAACCAGTCTTTTCGAAGACTTAATCTGGTTAAAAATCCAGTTCTGGCAAAATTGCGGCTATCCATTGTTAGCACCACCTTTTTCTTCGGAGTCGGAATCATAATATCTCATGAATAAATCTTCCAAAGTAGGTGGAGTTGATTGTAAGCTGACAATTTGTTTTCCAGACAAATATGCCATGATTTTTCCAATGTGTTCAGTATCGACTGAGAATTGTTGAAGTCCATTTTCCTGAGTTATGACATTGTGAACGCCTTCCATCGAAGAAAGTTCTGGTGTATCCTCAATAGTTTTGAATTCAACCACTGTTCTAGTTAGGTGACGCATCTCAGCCAAAGTACCAGTTTCAACGACTTCACCTTTACGAATAATTCCGATGCGGTCACACATTTTTTCTACTTCTGACAAAATGTGGCTGGAAAGAAGCACGGCTTTACCGTTTTTCTTCAATTCTTCAACGGATTGTTGGAAATATTCCTCATTTAAAGGATCAAGGCCAGAAGTTGGTTCATCGAAAATGTAGAAATCAGCATCAGTTGAAAAAGCAGCTATTAATGCCACTTTTTGACGATTACCTTTCGAGTATGTCCGAGCTTTCTTAGTAGGGTCAAGCTGGAATCGTTTGATCATTTCATCAGTTTTGGAGGAATGCTTGCTGCCACCAAGTTTTAAGAACAAGTCAATGATTTCGCCACCAGTCAAATTTGGCCACAAGTAGACATCGCCAGGTACGTAGGCAATTCGTTTGTGGATTGAAACTGCATCCTTGAAAACATCCTTGCCGAAAATTGTTGCTGTTCCACCGCTAGCACGCAGAATTCCTAATAGAGTTCTGATGGTAGTTGATTTACCAGCACCATTAGGCCCGATGAATCCGAAAACTTCACCAGGATAAACATCGAAAGTTACGTTTTTTAAAGCTTTAAATTTTCCAAATTGTTTTTGCAAATTATCAATATGTAAAATTGGTTGATTTGAATAGTTCATATTACACCCCCGAGAAAGTGAACTATGCTTCTTGAATAGTTCACTATTTACTCGTATAGTATAGCCAGTTATAAGGGCTGTCAATCCTGATATACCAGGAAACTGAACTATTTTATAGCCATTTTTATGAAACGTTATTACTACAAGTAAATAACTGAAATATTTTAGCAAAATAATTTTGGAGGCGATGATGATGGATGGGAATCAATTACGTAAAAACAAGAAAAAAGAAGATATTAAGAATGCCGCATACAAGATGTTCATGACTTATGGATTCAAGAAAACATCAATTGCGCAAGTAGCAAAATTAGCCGGATGTTCTCAAGTAACGCTGTATAAATATTTTCCCAGTAAAGTCGATCTCGGGCGTGCAATTGTCATGTCTTTGATTGTTGACGGTTATGATGAGTACGACAAGCAACTGGATGATACCAGCAAATCATTCATGGATAAAATGCAAGATATGATGGTCAGCAGTGTCAATATTTCAGATAACATCAATAACGATTTTTTCAAATTTATGATTGATGAATTCCAAGGGCGCAACGGCGACGACCATGTTATGAAAAAGTATGACATGCTTAAATTTGGATTTTGGCGGAAGTTATTGAATCAAGGTCGTGCAGAACATGTGGTTAGTGATGAAATATCTGATTATGGTGCAATGATATATTTAGATATGTATGTCCAATATGTTATGCGTCCGGGTGGAGTCTCTTATAAGAACGCGGTTGAAATGAAGAAGCATGAGAAAGAATTGGTACACATGTTTTTCTACGGGATAATTGGCAAGTAATTGGCTGACAAGCCAAAACTAACTGAGACTAATCTCTCAGTTTTTTTTATTGGTTGTATAACCAAGTTTTATACGTTAATCTTTATTCGAGGTGAATATTATGGAAAAAATTGTAGTTAGTTTATTTGCAGGATTATTACTGCTTGGAACTGCCAGTACTCTAGACGTATCAACTGCTTCAGCTGATTCAAGTGCCACAGCCACAGAACAATCTCCAAGTGAAAACTACGTTGTATTTATGATTACGGGGAATGCTTCAGTTTACGGACCAAACGGAATGGATTTGAAGATGCCAGCACCTATTAGCAACAAGTCGTATCAAGTTTCAACTAAGGATATCGTTACGTTAAAGGATGGAACAGTTCTTTATCCAATCAACAACGATAACCAATATGTTAAATCGACTGAGGTTGAAGTTGCACAGAACAACGAAGAACCAGCCGATAATTACATTGCTTTCATGATTACGGGAAATGCTCCAGTTTATTCTCCAACTGGCATGGATTTGAAGATGTTAGCACCAATTAGTAATAAAAATTATGAAGTTTCAACTAAAGACATTATCAAATTAGATGATGGAACATATTTATATCCTATTAATGATTTTAATCAATACGTTAAATCGACCGATGTCGAACAAGCTTTGAACTCTGAAACACCTATTCAGTGGAAAACAACACCGCTAGATACAATCGTTCATACTAAAGATTTGATTGGTATACCTTTATATGATCAAGATGGAAATATTATCGAATATCAAGCACTAGGCGCTGATTCATATTGGTACACAGATAAAAAGATTGAGAATCCAAAAACTGGTGAAGTCTTCTATCGAGTATCAACCAATGAATATGTAAGTAGTGTAGATATAATTTAATTTATACAAAAAATCTTTCGATATTTTGAAAGATTTTTTATTTTGTGCGGTATCATATAAGTGCGATATATCAAATGATGAGGGTCAATTGAGGTCGAGGATATGCACAACTTAAAAGATAAATTCCTAGCGATGTTTCAGTGGAAGTATTTCATTCGAACGTTGTTAATCGTAATTCTGATTTTTTGCTCAATATATTTCAGCTTTCAATATATCTTTTCCAAAAATTACATCACCGGTCCATCGATGCAGCCAAATTTTTACACGGGCAATCACGTGATCTCAGTTCGCCATGCAAAAGTTAATCGTGGGGATGTAATTATTTTGCAAGCTCCGGATGAGAAAAACGCTCTGTATGTTAAGCGCGTTATTGGATTACCAGGAGACACACTTACTTCAAAGAATGGAACACTTTATATTAATGGAAAATTGTATAAAGAACCATTTTTGAAAAAGGGTAACTTGATGACCGAACCATTGAATTCTATTTATGCCGATATGGCTTATTCCTACACCTATTCGTTCAGTATTAGTTCACTTGCTGAGACTCCAAATTGGGAAAAGTTTTATAGCAAGTCATATTTGAAAAAATTGCAGAAAACAAATCGAATCCCTAAGGATAGTTATTTTGTAATGGGTGATCACCGAACAGTTTCTAAAGATAGCCGAGAGATTGGGTTTATTGATCGAAGTAAAATAGTGGGGCGAGTGTCGCTAAGATATCTTCCGCTAAATAAATTTACGTTCTACTAAAAAAAGACGACCATAAGGTCGTCTTTTGCTTTATGCAAAACTAGTGAATTAACAAAATCAAACCAGTGAATGGTTTGTAAGTATTAAAGCCATTTACCATTTCATCAAAGAAACTAGGTAACGCACCAATCATGAGTGCTGCGACGAAAATAACTAATAAGATAGAAGATTTTTTAGAAAGAGCTTGGTTTAATTTATTCCAGTCAATTGTGAATAATAACCATACGAATGAAATAATACCTACGATTTGAATAATGTTGACGAAAACATTTCGATCTACGCCAATCAATAGTAATGCGATATAAATAATAATTGCCACTGGTATCAAAGCAAGGAACACACCTAATAATGTGCTGGTAGATTTTTCTTTTTCTAGTTTCATCTTCAGGTCATCATCCTTTTTAATGAGTTCATCAAGGGATATTCCGAACAAGTCACTAATTGCTACAACGTTGGCGAAACTAGGTAGAGAAGTTTCATTTTCCCATTTTGAAATTGACTGTCGAGAAATATGAAGTTCATCCGCTAATTCTTGTTGAGACATGTGATGTTGTTCGCGTTGGTTTTTCAATTGTTGACTAATTTTCATGATATTCTCCCTCTCTTCACTTTCAATATTAAGTGACGTGTCATAAAAATGATAGAACCTACTGGTTGCACTTCGTAAAATTGCATAAATATTATTGTGTTAATTCTATTCTACAAGCATACTAATAGCATGAAATAGGAGGGGACCTATGAAATTTAAGGGGACTACATTAATATGCACTGCTGTATTAACGCTGATATTGGGGATGGGGATTGAAACACAAACAGTTCAAGCTTCTGATACTAGTTCAATAGATTCAAACGAACATGTGGAACATTCCAGTGCCGTTATAACGGACTCCGGAGATGCAACTGGGAATGATTTGGTTGTCCAACCCAATGAGATATTGGATAGTCATCCATATAATAGTCATTATCCGGGTGGAGATTTTAACATAACTCCGGATGAGGCTACTCCAAAAAATAATTTTTACGTCGCTTCAGAAAGGGATTATTTGCAGGCAGCAAATGCATTTTCCTCTGAACTAACTGAACAAAATTCTACCGATCAAAGTAGTCCTGACCAACAAGTGATTACTCAGAAGTTTGACGAAATTACTGCAGGAGATGAACAAGTCCCAAACGAAAATGTTCAAAAAGCGGTTAACTATTATCAAAATTACATTGATCAAATGAACTCAAATAATATAAATTATGATGCCTTTAAATCAGATATTCAGAGCATTGCTGATATCAATAACTATCAAGAACTGTCTAACCGGTTACCTGAATTAGCTAGGAATGGATTTGAATTACCATTTCAATTAGATTGGATGCCAGGATATCTTGCCCAAGGACAGAACGTTTTAATATACAGTCATCCTAATACTGGTAATATTCCATCTACTGGGCTAGGTGAGGATGAAACTACTAGTAAATCTGAATATTATGAGAGTAATTCCAAATTGTTTAGTATGCTTGGATTCAATCAGACAGATACTGAAAAGATACTAACAAATGCAATTAATTTCAATTCATTACTGAACGAAAGTATCAGAAGTGATACTGACCCTGCTTTTATCAAGGCGCTAACGGATAAATCTAGCATTATTCCTATTGACAGTTTCTATAACCAGACGGGAAATTTAGATTTTAAAACATATGTGAAGAATGCATATCCGGATGCATCGAAAATATTGATTGCGGACAGTCCGTTTTTGACAAAAGCTTCGAGTATCTTTAATCAGAGTAATTTTGAGATGATGAAAGATTGGATTCTAACAACAAATATTCAACTAAATTATTATTATTTTGGTAAACCAGGTCAACAAGCAAATAATATTCTTACTGGTGGGCAACCTGATTTAGAATCGGATGCTTACGATGCAATTCAGGGTTATTTTAGTGATATTCTCAGTAATTATTATGGTCAACAAACACTTCCAAACTCTGCTGTTCAAAAAGTAACTACTATGATCGACAATATTATTGCAGCATATAAACAACGAATTGAGAAGAACAATTGGCTAAGTGATTCTGGAAAAGCCAGTGTTTTAGATAAGTTGAATAATATGAAAGTCTATGTTGGTTATCCATCGAAAGTTCCAGAAAAAGGTGATTTTTCATCTCTAAACTTATCTCAAGGTGAATCAATTAGAGACATGGAACGGGAAATTAATAATTATACATTTGATCTGCACACAAAAGAGTTTAGCCAGTATGCTCCGTATACAGCATGGCAAACTCCAAGCTGGTATCAAAATGCTGAGTATATGTCAGTTGATAATTCATTTACGATTTATGACGGTATATTAACAACTCAATATATTTCGGATGATTATTCTGATTCTCAAAATTATGGTGGATTAGGCGTAGTCATTGGTCATGAAATATCGCATGCTTTCGACAGTGATGGTAGTCACTATGACAAGGATGGAAATTATTCCGATATATGGACAAGAGAAGATAGACAAAACTTTACTAATTTAACGGATAAAATGGTTAAAGAATATAATGGCGTTCCATTATTTGGACATTCAATTAATGGTGAAAATACTTTGGCTGAAAACATTGCCGATAACGGTGGTTTGAATGTTGCATTAGAAGTTGCAAAATCCTTACCAGATTTCAATGCAAATGAATTCTTCACTGCATATGCTCAAACTTTGGCTGCTCCCGTAGATGCATCGTATTATTCGGAAGATGCGTTTAAAGAAAGTCATAGTCCCGATGCTTTAAGAGCAAATATTGGTGTCCAAAACCTAGACGATTTCTACAAAACATACGACGTCAAACCTGGAGACCCAATGTGGTTAGATCCAGCTAAACGTGTAAATATTTGGTAAACAAAAACGGCATTGATGAATTATCTTCAATGCCGTTTTGTTTAGTTTTGGTCTTTGATATTTTTGAGAAGTTCAATACATTCCTCTTGATGTTTATTGGGAATGAATGATTTTCTAACTGCCATTTGCATATAGCAATCGATTGATTTGCTTGGTTTTAATGGGATTTTTACGACGTCATGACTTAACGTGACTGAGCCATCGATTACGAATCCTATTCCAAGATTGCGTGCTACTAATTTTTCGACTAACTGACTACTTGGAGCTTCGTAAATAATTTTTGGTTTTACGTTGCTGTTTTCGCAGTATCTTTCCAACGCATTACGGGGGAGTGATTGTGGTTGACGAGCGATGATTTGAAATTGCTGCAAGTCTTTAGCTTCAATCATGTGTAGATGACTTAGTGGGTGATGAATATTTGCTAGGACGCATAGGGGATGTGTTTCAAGGGGATATACCTGGAGATCATCTGATATTAATGGCTCTAGGGATGAAAAAATTGCGGCGTCTAATTTGCGATTTCTCAAGTGGTCGAGTAAGTGTTCGGAGATGTCTACTTCGGTTGTGACAGCGGGCAACAATTTGTGATGGGCAAAAGTTTGGACTACTCTTGGCAACCAGATTCCGCCGGCTACATGGGAAAATCCGAGTCGAACTTTTTGATCATCGGCATGTTTAACTTCTGATTCTAGCTGGGAGAATTCTTTGATTAATCTTCGAGCCTTGATGTAGAGAACTTCACCAGCAGATGTAGTGATTAAGCCTGAACTATGTGCAGGATGGTTCATTAGTTGTGTATTGTATTCAGACTCCAATCTTTTTAGTGCCACAGAAATCGCTGGTTGTGTCACTTGAAACTTTTTAGCAGTTGCGGTGTAGCTTCCGGTTTCAACTAAGTCGCAAAAATATTTTAAATCTCGCTCATTCATCAAAATTCCCCCTAATAAATTAATTCAAGTATATCCTAATTTTAATAACTGTTTATAAAAATAGGTTGTAACAACATGAAGGTTATCGTGTGGTTACAACCTATTTTTTGTTCATGAAAATAAATTTTAGTACCAATGGGTTACTATTTTTTACCAAAGGCCTATGACTTTAGTCCATAACAGACCGCCGCCAAGCCAGATCACGATGAAAATGACACCAATTATGGCGTTTAATTTCCACCAATCTTTATTTTCCACATAACCAGTACTTGAGAAGAAGGCTGCGGTACCAGATGAATATGGGGAAGTTGATAAGAAAATTGAACTACAGAATGCTAACAATAATGCTGCCAATGTTGGTGGAACTCCTGTACCGATTGCGACTGAAAGGAATCCAGCATACAAAGCTGAAATTTGTGTGGCAATACTTGGGAACATGTAGTGAACATAGAAATAAACTATGAATAAGATCACTAGAACCCAGATCCAAGGCATTCCGTGCAATGCGTGTCCTAAAACTTGTGAGAACCATGGGAAGAAACCGAGTGTCATGAGTTTTTTAGACATTAGCATGATGACGGATAGCCAAATCAAAATATTCCAAGCAAAGCTTTCGTTCAACATATCTTTAGTTGATATGACCCCAAAAATTAATAGGATTGATACGGCAATAAAACTGACTTCAGTGGCGTCGATTCCAAAGTGTGGACCAACAAGCCATAAAATAATTGCAAGAATAAATGTTGCTCCCATAATTTTTTCACTCATGCTCATTTTACCGATTTGTTTTAATTGATCTTCGGCCCATGCGTGAGCGTTTGGAGTTGATTTAATTTCGGGAGGATAGATTTTATATATTACGAATGGAATTATTAATAATGAAAGAAAACCTGGTACACATGATGCAGCAAACCATTGTAGCCAAGAAATTGTAATCCCTTGTGTCTTGGCAAATCCTAGAGCAATCATATTTCCAGCTAAACCTGTTAAGAATAAACCAGAAGTAATGTTATCAATTTCGTATTCGTTAAAAATTAAGAATGAACCCAATTTACTTTGAGTTCCTTTTTTAGGATCGGAACCCATCTCACGTGATAGGTTATCGATAATAGGATACATAATACCGTTTGCTCTGGCATTATTGCTTGGAATTCCAATTGCCAGAACCGTTTCTACAGCAGTAAGTGCATACGCTAATCCTAAAGTATGTTTACCAAATAATTTGACGAAAATGTAAGCAATACGTTTTCCCAAACCTGATTTGATAAAACCTGCAGCCATAAACATACACATGGCAATTAACCAAGATGTTGAATTACCAAATCCTGAAGCAACTTCGTCCATTGAAAAAATACCAGTCATTGTTGCGATAGTGATTCCAATTAAAGTTGTTCCCATCATAGGAATAGGTTTTGTGACACAGGCAACGATAGTTGCAATGAAAATAGCAAATAGATGCCAGGCAACTGGACTGATCTCTCCCGGTTTAAACGGTGTTAAAAGCCAGATACCAATACCCAAAACTAAGGGTAGTATGAAAGCTTTCCAATTTATTTTATTAATCATGGTGTGGACCCCTCTATGTGACTCATTGATATTTTGGTATTTCCAATTAGTCTGACAACGTAACCAGCGTTGACGGAAAAATTGATAACAAATTCACATGAACGATTAATCCCACACAGTTTTGAATTTTCACTTTGTATCATAACTTTTATTTTGATGATGTGCAATGAAAGTTATAAATTTATTTTTATCTTATGAAAAAATTTAATTTGTTAGATGCTAGTATTTCAACAATTCACTGATTTATATGTGTGCGTTCAGTAGTTTCTTCTATTAAGGAATTAGGATGCTTCCAAACAAATATTTTCTTTAAAGCATAAATACATTTTATGATTTCCAAACTAATTTTTGGGTACAATAAGTGGTTTATGT
The DNA here is from genome assembly GCF_001050475.1 of Companilactobacillus ginsenosidimutans. Classification (NCBI taxonomy): domain Bacteria; kingdom Bacillati; phylum Bacillota; class Bacilli; order Lactobacillales; family Lactobacillaceae; genus Companilactobacillus; species Companilactobacillus ginsenosidimutans. Next base: position 2,174,619 of record NZ_CP012034.1, read on the forward strand.
GATTAAATGAGCTTAATATACACCGAAAATAAAAATAATTTTACTGTTATGACAAGGCTTACAACCACTTGACCAAAATTTCACATTGTCTTTTTAAAATTTACCCTTATACTCCACCTTGTGAACAACCACACACAGATAATTTTGAATTTTACTTTTAAAAATAAGAGGACTGTTAACTATGAAGTTAGTCGCAATCGTTGGAACAAATGCAGAAACGTCTTATGATCGAGAATTGCTACATTACATGCAACGACACTTTAGTAAGAGCGTCACAATGACGGTCGCTGAAATTAATCAAGTGCCACAATTTAATGCACCACATGAAAAGGATGAATTACCAACCGCTGTTAAACGTTTGGCAACAAAGATTGAAGCCGCAGATGGTGTCGTAATTAGTGTTCCAGAAGATGAGAAAGTCGTCCCAGTTGCTTTAAAAGACACTATTGAATGGTTGTCATCAACTATTCATCCACTAATCGGTAAAAAAATAATGATTGTCGGAACATCATTAGGAGTAAAAGAGTCGAACAGTGTGCAAGACAAATTACGAGAAGCTCTCATTGCCCCTGGTGTTGAAGCAAATGTCCTACCAGGGAATGAATTTTTGTTAAGTTTCGTTGATAATGCATTTGATGGTCAAGGCAATTTAATTGATGCTCCAACAGTTAATGCTTTAGATAGTAGTTTTGATAATTATCTTAAATTTATTAATAACAATAGTGAGACTCCCGCACTAAACGTAAAATGGGATGGAAATTATGATGTAATCGTACTTGGATTTGGTGGAGCTGGAGCTTCTGCAGCCAGATTTGCCGCTGACCAAGGCGCTCATGTGTTAGTCGTTGAGGCTGCACCTTATGGACGTGAAGGTGGAAACACACGTTATTCAGCTCAACACGTTGTTATGGGTAAAGACTCAAACGAATTGACTGAATACTACAAGGCTTTGGGCTATCCATATACTTATCCAGAAAAAACTTTGGAAGCCTACATTAAAGGTATGAGTCATATTCCAATGTACTTTGAAAAATATTTAGGAATCAAAGCCGTTAGCTGGAAATATGATATTAAACCTAGTGATCCTGTTGCTAATAAGAAAACTATGGCTGAATATCCTGAACTACCTGGTTCAGATACAGTTGATTTTGCCTTGGTTCACAGACGTGATGCTGATGCAGGATTATGGAAGATTCTTCGCCAACAAGTCATGGATCGTACCGACATGATTGATATTTGGTTAAACTCACGTGCTGCCAAACTTATTCAAGAACCTGTAACTGGCGTAGTCCGTGGTGTTCAAATTAATCGTGAAGATAAACTTTTAAATATTCATGCTAAAAATGGTGTTGTACTTGCTATGGGTGGTTTCGAAAATAATCCTGAATTAGTTCAAACATACCTTCACAGCAAACGCTTAACTCCACTCGGGACACTATATAACCGTGGTGATGGTATTAAAATGGCTCAAGAAGTTGGCGCAAAAATGTGGCACATGTCTACTTATGAATCACATGGTGTCTTGCCAGGATTGACTTTCAAAGAGGCAGAAGATGAACGTGGTCGTCAACTAAATTGGCCACTACTCAAGAAAGGTAGTATTTTGGTTACCGCTGATGACGGAACTCGTTACTTCCCAGAAGATTCGCCACACAGACATGGCCACATTCAAACTCATGGATCATGGCTGATTCCACAGAAGAATCTCCATCCTTATCTAGTTTTCGATCAAGCGCAATATGACGAATTCGAGAAGCAACTGACAGACAACGGTCAATTACCATATCCTGAATTTATGGAAAAATTGATTTCGGCTAAAACACTTGCTGAATTAGCTGGACAAATGGATGTGCCTGCTGGCAATCTTGAAAAAACAATCGCAAACTTTAATCAATTTAAAGAAGCGGGAGAAGACTATGCCTTTGGACGTCATCCTGAAAGCATGCGTAGCTTTGATGATGGACCATATTACGCAATTGCAATGGCTAATGATGTCTTGAATACACAGGGTGGTCCTCAACGTAATGAAAAAGCTGAAATTCTAGATACTAATAGCAATCCAATTCCTCATCTTTATGGAGCTGGTGAACTCGGTGGCGTTATTGCTAACAACTATCAAGGTGGCGGTAATTTAACTGAATGTCTTGTCTTTGGTAAACTTGCAGGGGAAAGTGCTGCTACAGCTAAAGAGGATGCTGATGAAGTTAATGCCACTGACGCCAATGGTATTAACGATATCGTTGATACTGAAAGTGCTGCAAAGGTTACACTTGGAGATAACCAATATTTGGGTAGTTCAAATAGTGGACTTGGTGGCAAAATCACGGTTCGTGTTACTTATCAAAAAAATAAAATTGAAGATGTCGAAGTTATGCAACATCACGAAAGTGAAGATGTTGGTTTAGTTGCTGTTGACGAAATGCCAAAAGAAATCGTCGCCGCTAACTCAACTGATGTTGATGTGGTCGCTGGTGCATCTGCATCTAGTCGTGCTATTAAAGAAGCAGTTCAAGATGCAATAACTCAAGCTGAATGAGTTTTTTCAAAAAAATGCCCTGAACATAATCGTTCGGGGCATTTTTAACATCAATATTTAATTGAAAAAGTAATAACTGTATATCATAATATCTATATTCAATAGTAGTGAGGAACACGCTGTGACTAAAGATACAAAAAAACTTTTAGCAGAATCATTATTGACCTTATTATGTTCGAAGCCAATAGATCATATTACAATCAAAGACATCGTGACAGAATGCGATGTAACACGTCAGACATTTTATAACCATTTTTCTGACATTTATGAATTGGTGGAGTGGATATCGAAAAGGGCAGCCGACAGGGCACTCGTTTCTTCATCAGATTACGACAGTTGGCAACAAGGATTCTACAACATAATGGTTGACTTAAAACAGCATGAAACTATCGTTCATAATATTTATGAATCTCGATATCGTGATGTGCTTGAAGATTATTTTTATCGAGTAGTATTCAAATATGTCGCAAAAGTGGTTGAACTTCAAGCCGAGGGTATGAATGTTGAAGACAAATATAAACACTTCATTGCTCATTTTTATACTTTGGCATTTATTGCTTTGATTTTTGAGTGGGCTCACAAAGGGATGAAAGAAGATCCTCAAACACTTATCGATCAGACGTCTGTATTAGTAGAAGGAGACTTTAAAAAGGCTCTTCAAAAATACGATAATCAAGATTAAACCTAAAATTTACAAATCTGCGGATTTGTAAATTTTTTTACATTCTCAGAAATTTGTAAATTGTTTAACAATCTTTTTTCCATTATTTTAGAAATGTACTCAATTAGTTTTTAACAATTGGAAGAAGGCAAGATTATGAACATTTATAAAACTATGTATCATGCTAATAAACCCGCTGGTGTTGATGACCGTAAAGCAAATATCGTTGGTGGAGGAATTGCTGGATTAGCAACAGCAACTTTTCTAATCGATGATGCAAAAATGCCTGCAAAAAATATCACAATCTATGAGAAAAAACCTGTAATGGGTGGTTCAATGGATGGAACTAAATCTAATGAAGGATATCTTTGTAGGGCTGAACGTGAGCTAGAACCATACATGGAATGTCTTTGGTATCTTTGTAGTAAGATTCCATCATTGGAAAACGAAGGCAGAACTGTCTTAGATGATGTTGTAGACTTCAACCGTGAAGAACCAATTCACTCAGAGGCTCGAGTTATTATTAACCAAGGTGAAATTGATGCTCACTATCACGAATATAAATTATCAGCAGAACACTTTGCTGCAATGAGTAAAATTATTGGTTCAACTGAAGAAGAATTGGCTGACAAATCATTAGATGATTTCTTTGACCCAAGCTTTTTCAAGACAAACTTCTGGACATGTTTCCACAGTCAACTAGCATTCAAACACTATCACAGTGTTATCGAATGCCGTCGTTATTGGCAAAGATTCACATTTATCAACCGTCACGAATATCTTGAAGGATTCATTCACACAAAATATAACGAATATGACGCAATTATTCTTCCTATCGAAAGATATTTGATTGATAAAGGTGTTAATTTCGTAAATGATTTCTCAGTTTATGACTTGAACTTAGATGGAAATAATAATACTGTTCAAGAAATTCTTGCCAACTATCATGGTGAAAAAACAGCTATTCCTGTTGCTGCACAAGACTTAGTTTTCGTCACAAGTGGTTCAATCAGTGAAAATAGTACATTCGGTGATAACGATACAGTTGCCATCACAAACACCGATACAAGTGACATGGGAACATTTACGATTTGGCAAAACTTGGCTAAGAAGGATGAGAAATTTGGTCACCCTGAGAAATTCTTGGGACAAATTGATAAGACTAAATGGATCTCATTCTTCCCAACTGTTAAAGATTATCCAGAATTCTTCAAACGTATCGAAGAGATGTCAGGTAGTCCTGCCGGTACTGGTGGTTTGATGACATTCAAAGATTCAAATTGGGATCTATCATTCGAAATTCACCACAAACCATTCTTCCCATATCAAGCTGACGACGAAGAAGTTGGCTGGGGATATGGATTGTACGGTGAAAATGAAGGTAACTATATTAAGAAGAGAATGTGGGACTGTACTGGTGATGAAATCATGACAGAACTTCTTTATCACTTAGGTATGCTCGATATTAAAGATGAAGTGTTGAAACACACATACATGTCAACAGCTATGATGCCTTACTGTACAAGTCAATTTATGCCTAGAAAACTCGGCGACCGTCCAAAAGTTGTTCCAGAAGGTTGCACAAACTTGGCATTCTTAGGACAATTCGTTGAAGTTGATGACGATGTTGTCTTCACGGTTGAAACATCAGTTAGAACAGGTATGGAAGGAGTTTACGAATTACTAGGATTGGATAAATCAGTTCTAGAAGTAAATCCAGCTCGTTACGACATCCGTTATCTACTCGAAAGAATCAAGAGATTCAATGGTATTTCTGGCAAGGTTACAGAAGCCGATCTACCAGCAATCGATTTGACAAAACTTCCAGAGTTGAAACAAATGTTGTTGAAGACAATCAACGACGTTCCACCTTACTATCAAATGTATCTAGGAAAAGATCAGACAATTCCGACGAAGAAATCGGTCTTGCATCCTAAAGCTCGTATTAGCGAATAGATTAAATGAAAATGGCAGTGAACAAAAAGTTCACTGCTATTTTTAAATATTTAGTTGTCATCATTTAAATCATCCATTAATTTCTGTATTGAATTAAAAGTTTTATTTTGGGGATTATTGAACTCTCTTCTTGCTATTTCATTTTCGATTTCTGTGTGATCAGTTTTGAAAGGTAAATTATTTTCATAAACTGATTGCTCCAAAAAAATCTGAATTGCTGCTTCCAGACTTATTCCAAGATTGCTGTACAGCTTTTCGGAATCACTGACTAGTTTAGAATCAATTTTTAAAGTAATATTCGTTTTAGTCATTAATTTCCCTCCCCTTTGTTTGAATCATAACATCTTGAAATTGATAAAGCTTCTTATCTTTTATTTGTGCGAACTAACTTATTTTTTTCTAAATTAAAACCTCTTTAAACTTATTAAATTTTGTTAACCTATTGAGGTTCGTTTTTGCTATAATTGATAAAGCAAGTTTTTCTAAGGGGATGTTTACAGTGCAAAAACGGCGTTATTTTCGTGTTAGTTTAGGATGGCAAATTATCATTGGATTAGTCCTTGGTATTATTTTGGGACAGATTTTTTACCATAATAAAGCTGTTATTCAAGTTATGCAGAACATTGGAACAATGTTTATTAGCTTGATTCAAATGATTGTTCTTCCTATTGTTATCTCGTGTTTGACAGTAGGTATTGCCAACATGGGTGACATTAAGAAGCTAGGTAGAATCGGATTAAAGACTTTAATTTATTTTGAAGTAATGACGACTCTTGCCATTATCATTGGTATTATCGTTGCCAATGTTACACATCCCGGTACATATATAAATATTCATGATTTACAAAGTTCAGATATTTCCCAATATACATCTTCGGCGAAAACGGCTGAGCATGGTGGGATTTGGACGATTCTAATGAGTATTATCCCGACAAATATTTTTGCCGCTATGGGTAAAGGTGATATGTTGCCGGTTATCTTCTTCTCTGTATTCTTTGGACTAGGTATTGCAGCTATTGGTGAACAAGGACAGATTCTTACCAAAGTTCTTGATGCTACAGCAAATGTTATGTTCAAGGTTACCAACTGGGTTATGAGAGTTGCTCCAATTGGTGTCTGTGCGTTGATTGGTGTAACGGTTGGTGAAATGGGATTTGAAGCCTTGAAACCGCTGGGATTATTTATCGTAATTGCATACGGGACAATGGCATTCTTCGTATTCGTCGTAATGGCGCTAGTCGGAAGAATTTTCCATGTTAAATTTTATGAATTATTCAGAATTATTGAAAATGAAGTTGTTTTAGCATTTACAACTGCCAGTTCAGAAGCAGCCTTGCCAAAAATGATGGATAAAATGCAAAAATATGGTTCAACTAAAGGTATCGTTTCATTTGTTATCCCAACTGGATACACATTCAACCTTGATGGATCAGCTATTTATCAGTCATTAGCAGCGCTGTTCTTGGCACAAGCTTATAACATCAACTTATCAATCGGACAACAGATAACACTAGTAGTTGTTCTGATGTTAACGTCAAAAGGTATGGCTGGTGTTCCTGGTGCATCATTCGTTGTTCTACTAGCAACCGTTTCGACAATCGGTGTTCCAATGCAAGGATTAACTTTCATTGCCGGTATCGATAGATTAGTTGATATGGGACGTACAGCAGTTAACGTTGTGGGTAATTCATTGGCCACAGTTATTATTGCTAAGAGTGAACATGAATTTGATGAAGAAAAACGAGAAAAATATGTAGCTTCGTATACACGTGGTGACTAAAGTAAGAGCTTGAATTCAAATTAGAATTCGGGCTTTTTTTATAAGGAGAAAATTTTGACAACAGAAGAATATTGGAAGAAGTTTTGTGAGAAAACTGGAACTGATGTAAATAAGACTCATGTTGAGTGGGCATTTGGATATACAAAGGAAGTCGCCAATGATTTATTGGAATTGGTGAAAAAGGGAGATAAACGTGCGACTACGTCCGCATGGGAATTGTATGAACCTGGAGATTATGTGCCAAAGGTAGGAGACTACAATATTATTTTGGATGGTGATAATAATCCAGGATGTATAACTCAAACAAAAGTCTCTGAGGTAGTGACTTTTGATCATGTGACTGCTGAACATGCTTATCTTGAAGGTGAGGGTGATAAAACTCTCAAGTATTGGAAAAAGGTTCATACCGACTTTTTTGAAAAGGAATACAAAGAAGAAGGCAAAGTATTTAATGAAGAAATACAGTGTTTGTGTGAATATTTTGAAATAGAGTTTATTTAGTCTTGAATATAAGGGGCGATACATTAATGCAAATTACGTTAGAACTGACGTGATTTTTTTAATTTCGTAATAACACTCAATAAATATGCTCAACGTGCTATAATCCAGCTGTAAACAAAAAGGAACAAGCTACAGTTGCTAGCTTGCCCCTTACACAGCCGTTCGGAAAACGGTGGTCGGTTAATACAGGTAGACTTAACTTCCCAAAGTTATTGAGGGTCTACTTTTTTAATTCCTTTATCTGAGATAAAGACGTCGCAAAACCAAATTCATTGCTCTGATACGCTTTTTCAAGTATCAGGGCTATTTTTATGCTCTCAAATTACGAAAACACAAATAAACAGTTTTACAAAAATTATTATATTTTTGGCTATATACGCCATAATTATATTGACGTAATTGTATTAGACTATTACATTTTAAGTATGTTCATGTTTTTTAAAGCTATAGGGAGCTTTATAAAAAGGGGGACTTTATGAAAAGAAGCGTCAAATATTCACTCTGCGTAAGCTTTATTGCTTCAATGAGTATTTTAGCTTTTCCAGTAATATCTCACGCGGCAACAACTGAGACTGCCACGCCGGCAGCATCCACGGTCGTCAATGATCCATCGGATACTGACGCGCAACATACTTTAACACCAACGCAGAAAGCTACCACGCCTTCTGTTCAGGACGTTGATGGAGTTTTCACAGTTGGAAATCAGAATGCACTATTGACCGACCAGACTGGCACGCAAACTGCAAGTCGTAGTGTCGCCGCCGACAGTGCTTGGTACACCGATAAACTAGCAACTTCGTCAACTGGGCAAAATTATTATCGAGTATCAACGTTGGAGTATATCAATTCAACAGCTGGTACTTTTGTTAGCAACGTAACTGACTACGACGCAACAGCCACGGTAACTTATAAGTCGGGTGCCGCTGTACATTCTTACAATGGATACGGCGACAACGCTAGTTATACTGGTAGTGATTTGTCGACAGGAACGGATTGGAAGATTTCAAAACGTGCCAACAAGAACGGAAAGTTCTGGTATCAAGTTGGTAATAATGTTTGGATTCCACAAGATTACGTGGTCGTTAATAATGCACCGGACATGAAGTCTGCTGCTTGGTTATCAGGTGTTCCGATGATTGCACAAAATCCGGAATTGCCAAATGGTTGTGAAATTACCGCTGTGACAATGATGTTGCAATACGCCGGCGCAAATGTCGACAAGATGCAATTGGCACGTGAAATGCCACGCAGCAGTGACCCCAATTATGGTTATATCGGTCAACCTTGGGATTCAACTGGGATAACAATTTTTCCAAATGCATTAATGAACTTGGTTGAAAAGTATGCTGGTTCTGCTAAAGACTTAACTGGTCAAGGATTCAATGCGATTAAATATCAAATCGATATTGGGCATCCTGTTGTGACTTGGAATACGCTTCACGGCTTTCCTTATCACGCATTAACTGTTACTGGTTACGATGAAAATTATGTTTATTACAATGATTGTTGGACTGACCAGACAACTCAAATGGATATCAATTCATTTATCACAAATTGGAACACGCAAAATAGACGTGCTATTAGTTATTAATATTTAAGGGGAAAATATGAAAATTAGTCATAAAGTAATTATTTTTAGTAACTTGGTTCTTGCTGGAGTATCAGTTGGAATTATGCAAAATAACGCTAAGGCAGATACTGCCACAAGCGACAATCAAACTGCTCAAGTTGCTCAAGTTCAAGCTGCTACTGCAACAGAATCTACTGCAACTGTTTCTGCTAATGCTGCAGATACACAAACAAGTTCATCAGATGAGTTAACTGCTACACAAGTTCAAGCTCCACAAGCAAATGTGCAGGCTGCAACTGATGCCAACACACAAGCTGGTGAACAGCCAACTGATCAACCTATTGCTACAAAGATTGACGGTGGTGTTGTTACGGTTGGTAACCAACAAGCATCATTATATGATGGAAATGGAAACAAGCTATCTGTAAGTATTGCTCCAAATTCTGGATGGATCACTGATCAAAAGCTTTCTACACAAGCTGGTGATACTTATTATCGTGTAAGTACTGACGCCTACGCAAATGGGAATGACGTTACACTAACTTTTGGTAACAATAAGAGTGGTGTTGTTCGTGTTAAAGGTTGGGGTGCCAAAACTTACAATCGTAATGATTCAGGATTCTCTGATGCAAGTAACGGTAATTTAGCTGCTAATACTAGCTGGCAATTCAACAAAACTAACGATTTGAATGGTATTACTTATTACCAAGTTGGAACAAATCTTTGGATTAATTCAAACGATGCTACTGATGCTCCTGCTTATTCAAATCCTGCTGGTTGGCTTCAAATTCACAATACTCAAATTCAACCCGAAGGTACTGTAGGTTACGATTTGTACAATGGCGTTGAAGGTATCAAGGTTTACCTTGTTAGAAAGCTATTTGGTTATTCAAACAGCCACACTATTTATGATGGAAATGTTATCAACTCTGTTAGAAGTTTCCAAGCTAAAGCTGGTCTACCTGTAACTGGTGTTACTGATTTGGCTACTTGGAAAGCTATGGGTTATTCCGAAGATTCATGGTACGGAATTGATTCATACATCGCACCACTTTTGACAAATGAAAACAGCTCACGTTCAGATCACATTGAAGCAATGATTACTCAAGCCAAGAAGTATATTGGTCAACCTTGGGTTTCAGGTGCTGCAAGTTCACCAGACTATGGTGTTGATTGTTCTGGATTAGTTACGCAAGCAATGTACGCAGCTGGAATTGACCCATCACCAGTTGGTTCAATTCAACACGCTCAACCTGGTCACGAATGGAATAGTCGTGACATGTGGGCCGACTGGAGAATGCCACACATTGCCGCTTCACAAAGACAACGTGGTGATTTAGTATTCTTCACCGATCCATCAACAGGAATCATTTGGCATGTTGGTATCTTGTTAGACGCTAACACAATGATTGATTCATGGCCTGGAACAGTTGGAACATCATCAATTTATTCAGGAAAAGGTAATATTGCCGGTTATGCAAGAGTATTTTCATAACATCCTTAGTCGTTCGTTGGCGTAGCCAACACCAAAACTGTTGCGCACACGCCACAGCGTGTACGTTCCATATTTTAATATTCAATTCAAGCACACACATTTAAAATGTGTGTGTTTTTTTTCTTGCCGTTCATTTGTTAGTGTAACCGTGTTACATAAATTGGTTGTATTTAACTACTACTTGAATGAGAATGTAAGTATAAATAATTTTGTAGAAGGGGATACGTATATGAAACATAGGGGAAGTATATTTATATGTGGAGCAGCTTTGGCCATTTTATTGGGGATAACATCGGTTCAAACTGCACAGGCTGATATAACATCAGACCAGACTAATGGCACAACTGAAAATGTTGTTTCAACTCAAGCTGATACAAGTACCACAACTACCGACACCGCCAAGTCGAATACTAGTCAACAAAATGATAAGCAATATCCTGGTGGAGATTGGAGTGTTGATCCAACTACAGCAACTGCTCAGGAAAATTATTACTACTATGTTAATGGTAAATGGCAAGAATCAACTAAGATTCCAGCTGATAAACAAGCGGTTGGGGTGACTGATGACATGCAAAATACGGTCACAACAAAGATGACTAATGATTTAAATGCATTTGCCAGTGGTCAGAAACAAGCTGGTTCTACTCAATTGCAACAAGCTGTTGACTTCTATCAAAAGGCTAAGGATACATATAAACAAAAACAAGCCGGATATGCCGATATTAATAAGGATATTAAGTCTATTTCATCTATGAAAGATTACGATGATTTCAATCAAAATTTGGTGGAATTTAGCAAAGAAGGCTTCGCTCTTCCTTTCGATATTGGAGTTGAACCTGGATTGAAAGATTCAACAAAGCATATTTTGTATTTCAACGCCCCTGGTACAATTTTGCCTGACCGGTCTTATTACGACAATGATGATGACGGAACTGCAATGTTGTCAGCTTACTCAGAATCAGCTTCTAAAATGTTGGAATTAGTTGGATACAACGAATCTGACATTAACAAAACAGTTGAGCAGGCATTAGCTTTCGACCGGTTAATTGCCAAGAATACGTCGGATCCAAGTAATGCAATCGACGACCCAGATGCATTCTACAAACCAATGGATGCAATTAAGTTTGCTAAATCATTTAAATCATTAAAACTTGGAGATTATGTCCAAGCTCTTTTCCCAACTAACACTGCCGATTTAGATATTTATGATAAAAAATATTTTGGCTCATTCAACAATTTGGTTAATAAGAATAATTTCGAGATGATTAAATCTTGGATGGTCGTCAGACTATTAACTGATAATGCTCAATTATTGGGTAAAGATGCTACAGCTGCTACCGCACCATATGTTGAGAAATATAAGGGTATATCGCAACTCCCAAATGATCAAAAACGTGCTTACACTTTGACTGGGAATAATTTTGAACAAATTTTAAGCGAATACTATGGAAAAACTTATTTTGGCGAAGCAGCTAAAAAAGATGCTACTCGTCTTATTGATAATATTTTAAGTGTTTATCACGATAGAATATCCAATAATACCTGGTTAAGTGATACAACTAAGCAAAATGCTCTTGATAAATTGGCTAGGATTACCTTGAAAGTTGCTTATCCTGAGACAGTTCCTAATGATTATAAAGGTATAACTATTTCTAAAACTGAGAGTCTATACGATACTGTGAAAGATTTGAACGCGGCTGAATTTCAAACTGCTCTAAATAACTTTGATAAAAAAGTTGATAAGTCTATTTGGAGTATGCCAAGTTATTTGGTTAATGCTCAATATGACCCACAAAGTAATGACCTCACAATTCCTGCTGCCATTTTGCAAGCACCATTTTATTCAACTGATCAAACGGATAGCCAAAATTATGGTGGTATAGGTGCCACAATTGGACATGAAATTTCTCATGCCTTCGATAATTCTGGTGCTCAATTTGATAAGTACGGCAACTTGGATAACTGGTGGACCCCTGCTGATTATGACAAGTTCCAAGCTCTTACCAAAGAGATGGCTGCTGAATGGAATGGTATTCCATATGCAGGTGGTACGGTTGATGGTGATTCGACTGTTGGTGAAAATATGGCTGATAATGGTGGTTTGAATACTGCCTTACAAGCGGCTAAAGCCGAACCAAACTTTAACGCTGAAGAATTTTTCGAAACCTGGGCTAAGAGTTGGAAATTCAAGGGGACTCCTGCTTATGAGAAATATTTGTTAGCCGTTGATGTACATGCTCCACAGCCATTACGTGCTAGTGTTGCGCTACAAAATCTTGACGATTTCTATACGACTTATAACATTAAAGAGGGCGACTCAATGTGGTTGTCACCAAGTTCTAGAGTTCATATTTGGTAAAAAATCGTTAAAAAATGCTATAATAATTATAAGAAAATACAAAAAATAGAGGCTGCGACAAAGATGTCCAGTCTCTTTTTAATAGTGAAGGTGATTGTATGGCATATATTGAGGTTAAAAATGAGTTCAAACGGTATCAAATGGGTGAAACTGAGATTATTGCAAACAATGATCTGACTTTTGATATAGAACAAGGAAAGTTGACGGTTATTCTTGGACCTAGTGGTGCCGGAAAGTCGACAGTTTTGAATATTTTGGGAGGGATGGATACTCCTAGTGACGGTCAGGTTATCGTTGATGGAACTGATATTGCAACATTTTCTGAACGTCAACTGACTGAATATCGTCGTAATGATGTTGGATTTGTTTTCCAGTTTTATAATTTGATTCCCAATTTAACCACTAAAGAAAATGTTGAGCTTGCCTCGGCGATTGTTAAGGATGCACTCGATGCAACTGAAGTTTTAAACCAAGTGGGCTTGAGTGGAAGAATTGAAAACTTTCCTTCGCAATTATCTGGTGGGGAGCAACAACGTGTAGCCATCGCTCGTGCTTTGGCTAAAAATCCCAAGCTATTATTGTGTGATGAACCGACCGGTGCCTTGGATTATGAAACTGGTAAACAAGTTTTGACCTTGTTGCAAGATGCCTCCCACAAAAATAATAAAACGGTTGTCATTATTACTCATAACTCCGCATTAGCTGCCATGGCTGACCGAATCATTAAGATAAATGATGCAAAAGTGAGATCTGTAAAAGATAATCCAACTCCAACTCCAGTTCAAGATATAGAGTGGTAGGTGAAAACAATGAAACCATTGACTAAAAACATGTTTCGAGAAATTAAGCAGTCAAAAGGCCGTTTTATCGCCATTATTTTGATTATTATGTTGGGTGTTTTAATCTTCGTCGGAGTTAAAGCAGCTGGCCCAAGTTTGAATGATTCACTCAATAAAACCGTGACAGGGAAGCATTTATCAGATGTACAAATGATTTCCTCGTCTGGATTCACTCAAAAAGATATTAAACTTGCGGAAAGTGTCAGTGGTGCTAAAGCTGAGACAGCCTATTACAAGCAAGTCGTCGGTGGAAAGGACCAGGTCGCAGTCTCACTTTATGGATACGACAAGAGTTCCAAACAGAATCAGTTAATCATACGAAGTGGACGTCTGCCCAGACACCAGAATGAAATCGTCTTGGATCAGGCCGCCAAGCTCAATTACCACTACAAGCTGGGACAAAATTTTTCATTTGCGAAGTCGGCTAATTTGAAATCAGCTTCATATAAAATAGTTGGATTCGTTAGTTCCCCACAATATATCGATAGCCAGGCGCGTGGTTCGAGTAATGTGGGTGATGGCACGGTCAGGATGTTTGCTTATCTGTATCCGGAACAAATGAAGATGCCTTTTGCGACTCAAATGAATGTGCGATTTAATAGTTTGCAAAGTAAAAATACTTTTAACGACAGTTATAAGGATGCTGTGGATGACAAATTGTCAGCTTTGAAAAAAGCCTTTAAGGGTCGGGCAAAAGTTAGAAGTAATGAAGTGTTTGGTGCAAGTTTGAAACAGGTTCAATCTCAACAAGCTCAGTTAGATCAAGCAAAGGCCCAATTAGAGGCAGCTAAATTTGCTGGAGCGGATGTTTCTGCACAAGAGGCAACTCTCAAAGAACAACAGCAACAATTGACTGATGCTTCAGACAAGTTATCTAAACAGGCAACATCAAGCTATACTTGGCAAACTCGCGACGACTTGCCCGGATTTTCAGCGTTTGGTGAAAGCTCAGACAGAATTGCTGCGATTGCCAACGTCTTTCCAGTGTTCTTCTTCTTGATTGCCGCTCTGATTACTTTCACGACAATTACTCGAATGATTGAAGAAGCCCGTGGACAGATTGGTACCTTCAAGGCTTTAGGCTATACAAAGTGGGAAATTGCTAAGAATTATTTCTACTATGCTTTGACGGCTGGACTTATCGGGACAATCCTTGGTGCTGTGATTGGAAACGAGAGTTTACCTCGAATAGTTTTGGCGTTATACAAGCAGTACATTCCGCTTAATTGGGATGTTAAATTCCAATGGGGAATTATTTTACTATCCCTATTGTTCGCTTTAATATCGACTGTTGGTGCGGCTATGTTTGTTGTGCGCCAAGAATTGTCGGAAGGACCTGCCGCATTGATGCGTCCAAAGGCTCCCAAATCAGCTAAGAAAATTTTGATGGAACGAATTAAACCTCTTTGGAATCATCTTAGTTTTAATCAGAAAGTTAGTTATCGTAATCTATTCAGATTTAAGTCAAGGATGTTGATGACTATCATAGGTATTGCTGGTGGTACGGCGCTAATTTTGACTGGATTTGGAATTCAAAATTCGATTGGAGCCAGTGGTACTCAACAATACGATAAGATTTTTGACTATCAAGCTGTTGTCAGGCTTTCTGGCAATAATCCCGATAGGGCATTAAAAGTGTTGGAATCTGACAAGCAATATAACCGCAACGTACAAATTAATGCCACAACTGGAAATGTGTCTGCTAACGGAGAAAAGGTTGATGACGTCAATTTTTATACTCCGGAAGATAAAACTTTTTCTAAATATGTTGAACTGAAAGATTTATCTGGTAAAAGGCTTAACTTGTCTAATGACGGAGTTATTGTCACTAAAAAAATGGCGTCGATTCTTGGTGTCGAAAAGGGTGACACGATTAAAGTCGCTAAATCGAATGGTGACGGTGGTGATATTAAAGTTGCTGGAGTGACTCAAAATTATGTTGGCCACTATATGTATTTGAATAAGTATACTTATACCAAGATATTTGGAGATGCGCCAAAGACTAATACTTTGCTGGTTAATTTGAAGTCGCAAACAACTAAACATCGTAACCATTTAGCTAATAAGTTGCTGAAGAGCGGTGGTGTGATGGGAACTAGTTACACCTATGATCAGCAGTCGATGATTTCAAAAATGACGACAGCGTTGAACCCAATTGTGTGGATCTTCATTCTGTTATCAGGTGTGTTGTCATTCGTTGTTCTTTACAACTTAACTAATATTAATGTATCTGAACGGATTAGAGAACTTTCAACAATCAAAGTTCTTGGGTTCTACAATAATGAAGTCACGATGTATATTGTCAGGGAAAATATTATTTTGACGATTCTCGGAATTGCCGTAGGATATGGTGTTGGAAACCTTCTTACCACCTACATTCTTCATCAAGCCTCGACGGAACTGGTGGTATTCCCACTGACAATTAGTTTAATGGGATATATTACAGCGACAATTTTGATGATAGTTTTCACGATTATTGTCATGTCAATTACTCATCAACGACTGAAACACATCGATATGATTGGTGCATTGAAGTCTACTGAATAAAAAAAAGATTCTCTCAAAATTTGAGGGAATCTTTTTTTGTTAAATTGTAGTTGGTAATACCAAGGTATAGTCATCAAAGAAATCACTTTTAAGTTTGCCAAACTCATCCAGTAAAGCATGGAACTCGCTGGCTTCGTCGGGAGTGAACTTGAAATCGAACTCGACAGCTTTTTTGAGCTGCATATATGTCGGTTTGTTGTCGAAGGCCTTCATTTTTTTGAACAGACGCATCGTATAGTGGTCGGCCACAAAGGTTGATCTATCAAAATAATATAGCAATAATACATCTGCGGTTTCATTGCCAATTCCTTTTAATCCTAATAATTTTTTTCGTAAGTCAGGAGTAGAAAGTTTTGACCAAGCAGAGAAGTTATCTCGATAGGCGGTTAACAGGGAACGTAAGTATTCAGCTTTACCGTTAAAGAATCCTGAAGGTTGGATTAGTTCTTTCAATTTATCAATATCTAGGGAAAGCAGTTTGTCTAAATCAAAATTAGTTTCATCTCGTAAGTTTGCCAGCGAACGATCAACATTTTTCCAGTTAGTGTTTTGAATTAAAACCATTCCGGTTAACATTTCTTCAGTACTTTGTGCTGGCCACCAATTTTGACGCCCTAATTGTTTTTGTAAAATTTCAAATAATTCTCTGATACTAATCTTTTTGGACAAACTAATTCTCCTAAATATAAGTTAAAATATAGTTAAAAAGGTGGGATTCTAATATGACTGCATTAAATGATTATATATCAACTTTGGATAACGATGATGACAAAGCACTCGCAAAGCGGATGAATGAAATTATCTCTGAAGCTTTGCCTGATGCTCAAACTCGTATTTCTTATGGGTTACTAGGTTATTATCAACCTAAACAAGTTTGTTTCTTTGGCATCAACAAAGCTCATGTTGGGTTTTATCCAACAGATAAACCAATTGATCACTTTCGTGAGGAAATTCAGCCGTATTTACATGGGAAAACTACACTTCATTTTAAAAAAGATGTCGATGATTTTCCAGTAGAATTGATTCAAAATATAGCAAAGTGGAATTTAAATAATTGATAATCTTGAAAATTGCATTAATCTGAAAATTATTTTTCTTCATATAATAACTTCAAAATTAAATATTACAAAAGCTTATTTATCGTACATATGTTTGGGTTTATGTGGTAAGATAGCCTGTATTGAAATGAGAAATGTGTGGGGAGAAACAATGCAAATAGTATTATTTTTAATTGGTTCTGTGTTTGCTCTACTTCTTGAGAAGTATATATTTGCAAACAACAGACATGCATGGATTGGCGCTATTATACCGGTCTTATCCATCATTATAGTTACATGGCTACTTGTTAGTGCTCGAATGGTTTGGGGTATTACAGATTTAATCATTGGTGCATTATTCGTCTTCTTTAACTTCATTTTTTGGAGTCAAGGAATCGGACTTTACCAGAAACGTAAAAACATGCGTCGTGTTCGCAAAGCATAAATAATTGAATATAAATATTTCAGAGGGCTAAATCTTAGCTCTCTTTTTTTATCAAAAATTTCGTGAAAACGTTTAATGATTTTGATACGGAGTATAACAATTATCATTAAATACCAATCACTTTATCTAAAATCGATATTTCCAAATATTTATCCGGTGTTAGTATTTCCTCGATTCAAAAAGGAGATCTGAACAATGAAAGACGAAGGTCAACCACGCAAAGGCAAGTTGCTTGCATACGCCAATGGACCATCATTGGAAGAGATCAACAGTACTGTTGAAGTACCAAAGGATAAAGGCTTCTGGAAAACATTATTTGTTTATTCAGGCCCGGGCACATTAGTCGCGGTGGGTTATATGGATCCTGGTAATTGGAGCACATCAATTACCGGTGGTCAAAACTTTGAATATTTATTAATGTCTGTGATACTTCTTTCTAGTTTAGTAGCCATGTTGTTACAATATATGGCTGCTAAACTAGGAATTGTAACACAAATGGATTTAGCACAAGCAATCCGTGCACGGACAAGTAAGTCCCTCGGAATTGTATTGTGGATCATGACAGAATTTGCCATCATGGCCACTGATATCGCGGAAGTAATCGGAGCAGCTATCGCTCTATACTTGCTGTTCCATATTCCGCTAGTAATTGCGGTGTTCATTACCGTATTCGATGTTTTACTATTATTACTTTTGACAAAAATTGGTTTTAGAAAAATTGAAGCATTAGTTGTATGTTTGATTTTAGTTATTATTGTAGTTTTCGGTTACCAAGTTGCACTATCAAATCCTGATTGGGGTGGGGTAGTAAAAGGCTTAGTTCCTAATGGAAAAACTTTTTCTGAAAGTCCTACTGTTGCTGGTATGACACCATTGACTGGTGCACTAGGTATTATTGGTGCCACTGTTATGCCTCATAATTTGTACTTGCATTCAGCAATTTCTCAAACGAGACAAATTGACCATAACGATAAAAAACAAGTTGCCATGTCAGTTAAATTTACCGCTTGGGATTCAAATATTCAGTTAACATTTGCTTTCTTCGTAAATGCTTTGTTGCTAATTATGGGTGTTGCCGTATTCAAGAGTGGAGCAGTTAAAGACCCTTCATTCTTCGGCTTATTCCAAGCATTATCAGATACTAAAACTATGAGTAACGGAGTTTTAGCTAGCGTCGCAAAAACTGGTATTCTTTCAACCTTATTCGCAGTTGCTTTATTAGCATCAGGTCAAAATTCAACTATCACCGGAACTTTAACTGGTCAAGTAATCATGGAAGGATTCGTTCATTTAAGAATGCCACTGTGGTTGCGTCGTTTGGTAACCAGACTACTATCAGTTATTCCTGTATTAATTTGTGTATCATTAACTAGCAATAAGAGTCCAATCGATGAGCATATCGCTTTGAACGATTTAATGAATAATTCACAAGTGTTTCTAGCGTTCGCCTTACCATTTTCAATGCTGCCATTATTATTAATGACTGATAGTGAAGTCGAAATGGGTAAGGAATTCAAGAATTCTTTCTTGGTAAAAATTTTTGGATGGATTTCCGTCATTGGTTTAACTTACTTGAATATGATGGGACTTCCAGCTCAAATAGAAGGATTCTTTGGCAGTAATCCAACCAAAAGTCAAACCGCATTAGCAGACGGAATTGCCTATGTATTAATCGCAATCGTCGTCGCAATGTTGATTTGGACAATCATAGAATTGTATCGTGGTAACAAACGAGTCGCACAATTGAAGGAAGAAA
The DNA here is from genome assembly GCF_001050475.1 of Companilactobacillus ginsenosidimutans. NCBI lineage: Bacteria > Bacillati > Bacillota > Bacilli > Lactobacillales > Lactobacillaceae > Companilactobacillus > Companilactobacillus ginsenosidimutans. The sequence continues at coordinate 2,194,101 of NZ_CP012034.1, forward strand.
AAGAATGACTTTTCGAGAGTGATCAAAATGATAGAAGTTTATAAAAGAATTTTAGTAGCAGTTGATAACTCTTATGACTCCAAGGTGGCATTTGATTACGCCGTATATCGAGCGAGTTTAGATGACTGCATATTAGATATTGCATCTGTTGTAGAAGACAATGATTTCAACGCTTATGAAATTTTGTCGAAACAATATATGTCAGAAAAACGTTTAAGTATCGAGCAAACGATTCAATCCTATAAAAGGATTGCGGAAGATGATGGAGTCAAAGAAGTTAATACGTTTATAACGGAAGGCGACGATGAAGCTGGCGAGATTATTTGCAAGAATTTGATTCCTGTTATTAAGCCGGATTTGTTGGTTGTTGGGTCTAAGTCGGAGCCTGGAGTTCGGTCTTTGTTTGGAAGCCAGGCAAGCTACATGGTTAAGCATGCCCCCATCTCGGTTTTAGTAGTCCGAAACTAGAGTGAGGTGGATGTTCACTGCCGCTCTCCGGTCAGGTTCTTGGGGGCCGTGGTCGCTGTGAACACGATTTTGAGCTTTTCCAAGTTCGGGAAAATCTCAAAACTCGGTTTTGTCCTAACCTTGGCCGATGCCAAGCTAAGGACAACGCCACGGCTTGGGCCCCCAAGAACCTGACCTGCGGGCTAGTTAACATCTGACTATAGTTTTGGTGGGGTTCGTCTATCCGCACATTATTGCTATGTTAGTAAATGAAAGTGCGGGATCAAAGCCAAAAATTAAAACAAGTTAGAGGTTACTTTCAAATTTATGAAACCAAAAATAAGGTCGAGAACAAAAACTGTTCTCGACCTTTTGTGGTTAATACTATTAATAAATAAATCTAAAATAACGAACAGAGAAACTATTACTAAAGAATTACGTATCTTCTGTTTAGATGGAGAAGGGAAATCGATTTCCCTTCGGAATCGGAATTGAACCTCAAGCAACCAATTTTACTCTTTACAGAATAGGTGAAAGCAAACGAGAGAACCGTTGCTTAAAATGCATCCAAACTCCTTGATGGTCAATAATATCTTGCGTCAACAAGGTGGAATCTTCCATATCATGCTCAAATGATCTGCGCACTTTTCTGGCAATTTTTGAATCGTAAATAAATGCATTGGCTTCGAAGTTTAATGAGTAACTTCTGAAATCATGATTCATTGAGCCTACTGAACAAATTTTGTCATCGATAATTGATGTTTTGGCATGTAAGAATCCCTTGTCATAGGTGTAAATCTTAATTCCAAATTGAGTTAATAGGTTGGAATAATATTGAGTTGCACGGAAGATGAAGGGATGGTCTGGCATGCAGGGTACCATGATTCTAACGTCGACACCTGAACGTGACGCGATGGTTAGGGCAGTGAACATTGGATCGTCGGGAATTAAGTATGGCGTTTGAATCCAGATGCTCTTCTTGGCATTTATAATCATATCGATGAAGCCGTCTTTTAAAATTTCTTGTCTCGAATCGGGACCGTCAGTGACGATTTGTATAGGTAGATTGGTATTTTCGTTGAAACGGTCAGCCGGGAAATATTTGTTCTCAAATACTAGAGGCTTCGTTTTACGATCAATAGAAGCGTTCCAATCTTGGAAAAATCTTTCTTGCATAAGTAGTGTGGCTGTTCCCTTTACACGAATGTGGGAGTCACGCCAATAGCCGAATTTCTTGGATTCGCCGACATATTGATCGCCAACATTGAAGCCACCGATCCAACCAGCTGTTCCATCGATGATAGTTAGCTTTCTGTGCAAGTGATAGTTTAAACGTGTTTTATAGATAACATTTTTGGAAGTGATAAATGGAAGAACTTGGCCACCGGCATCTGATAATTGCTTGAGCCATTTTTTATTCTGTCCGCCAGAACCCCATGGATCATAAAGTAGCCTAACTTCTAATCCTTGTTTAGCTTTTTCCGTTAGGATATCCAAAAATTCTTGGCCAATTTCACTTTTAATAAAGGCGTAGTATTCCACGTGAATGGTTTCTTTAGCCTTTTTCATATCCTCAAACAGGCGCTCGAATTTCTTTTTGCCATCATAAAAAAGTTCGATTTCATTATGTCTAGTTAAGGGAGTTTCTTCAGTTCGATTGAAAAAACTGATTACGTGGCGGGCGTAATACGTCTCATCAGACCGCGAACTTTTGCGATCATTGTTTCGATCGTCAGCTGCAATTTTATTTAGCTGTTTTAACCCCACATGTTCTTGATTCCCAATACTAAATATTTTTTCCTGAGCAATTCCACGACCGAAGAAGGCATAAATTAAGAATCCTACTACTGGCAACAGTAAGAGGACTAAAATCCAGGCCCACGTTGTTACGATATTACGTGGTCTATGGAACACTGTGATCAAGGCGGAGACGGTGTTCAATACTAAAATGGTTACTATCGTCCAAATTAACCAATGATCAATAATTATCATAAATATCCCCCATGTTTATGTCTTTACATAAAAAAAGTGTACGACAAATCATTTATAAAATCTATCGAATAGATAATGATTATCGTACACTTATTTTTATTTTACGGTAACTGAAATGGCTTCTTTTATACTTTGAGCATAATCAGCCAAATCTTTTTGAGTGTTACCATCACTGTTAGCAATTATTTTGACTACCGCAGATCCAATAATGATTCCGTCAGATATGCGTGATAATTCGGCAGCTTGTTCAGGGGAGTGAATTCCAAATCCAATTGCGACTGGAACATCAGTAACCTTTTTGATTCGTTCGATGGTGTCTTGTAACTGTTTTGAGAAATCGTTACGAACACCAGTTACACCCAATGAAGAAACCATGTAGATGAAACCAGTAGCCTTTTTAGCAATCTTCTCGATTCGGTCGCCAGAAGTTGGAGCAATTAATGGAATCAAGTCGATACCATATTTTTCTGCAATAGGTTGTAGCTCGTCAGATTCTTCATAAGGTAAGTCAGGAATTACGAGACCCGTGATGTTAAGACTTTGACATCTTTGACAGAAAGCTTCATAACCATATTTAAAAGCAATGTTTAAATAAGTTAAGAATATGATTGGGACGTCAGTTTTCTCACGTGCCTTAGTGACGATATCGAAGACTACGTTAGTATTAACTCCGGCGTCAAACGCTCTAAGGTCGGCAGCTTGGATAACAGGACCATCGGCAACGGGATCGGAGAAGGGGATTCCTAATTCGACGATATCAGCCCCATTTTCAGCAAGAGTGACGATACTATCGACGGTTGTTTGAAAATCTGGATCGTCTGAAACTACGAATGGAATGAATGCTTTTTTATTTTCGAATACTTGTTTTAAATTAGTCATCAATATCTACTCCTCTATATTTAGCGATTGAAGCTACATCTTTATCACCACGACCTGAAAGGGTGCAGATGATGATTTGGTCTTTGTTCATTGTTGGAGCAATTTTTTCAACGTAGGCTACTGCGTGACAACTTTCAATAGCAGCAACGATACCTTCAGTTTTAGCAATATACTCAAATGCGTCAACGGCTTCATCGTCGGTGATACCAACATATTGGGCGCGTTTTAATTCAGCCAAGTGAGCGTGTTCTGGACCAACACCAGGATAATCTAGTCCAGCTGAGATTGAGTAAACTTTATCGATTTGTCCATCATTATTTTGGAGGAACATTGATTTCATACCGTGGAAAATGCCGACAGAACCGCGTTCGATAGTTGCGGCAGTTTGATCAGTGTCAACACCTTTACCAGCGGCTTCACAGCCAACTAATTGAACTCCATCGTCGTCGATATAGTTGGCGAAACTTCCAATGGCATTACTACCACCACCAACACAGGCAACTACCATATCTGGTAATTTTCCTTCAGCTTCAAGAATTTGTTGTTTGGATTCTTTACTGATGACGCTTTGGAAATCGTGTACCATTTCAGGAAATGGATAGGGACCAACGGCAGAACCCATTACATAGAAAGTGTCGTCGATTCGTGTAGTCCACTCTTGAAGAGTTGCATTAACAGCATCCTTTAGAACCATTGAACCGCTAGTAACTGGATGAACTTTAGCACCAAGTAATTCCATACGATAAACGTTCAATTTTTGACGCTCAGTATCTTCTTTACCCATGAAGATTTCACAGTCCATATTGAATAAAGCAGCAATCGTGGCAGTGGCAACACCGTGTTGACCGGCGCCAGTTTCAGCAATTAAACGAGTTTTACCCATTCGCTTAGCTAATAAAGCTTGTCCAATAACGTTGTTAATTTTGTGAGCACCAGTATGGTTTAGGTCTTCACGCTTGAGATAAATTTTTGCGCCGCCGAGGTCTTCGGTCATTTGCTTTGCGTAATATAGTAATGAAGGACGATTAGCATAGTTGTTAAGTAGATCATGTAATTCCTTCAAGAAGTCTGGGTCGTTTTTGTACTTGTCATATGCGGCAGCGACACGGTCAAGCTCTGCCATCAATGTTTCGGGGATGTATTGACCACCAAATTGACCATAGTGGCGTGTATCATTAGTTTCTTCTTGCATTTCTTTCATTAGTAGTTCCTCCTGAATTTAAATACTGTGAACGAGTTTTACGATATCAATTATTTTTTGTGGATCTTTAATCCCTTCAGTTTCAACGCCACGAGAAAGATCTACTATAGTAGGTTTTGTCGTTTTGATAGCCTGTTTAATGTTGTTAATATCAAGTGCACCGGCGATGATTAAAGGTTTATCGGTAGTAATTTGTAGTTTGGTCCAGTCGACTGGCTTTCCATTTCCAGTGCCACTGTCGAGCATGATGTAATCAGCTTTGGTATCGGGATTTAATTGATTCGGTTTGAAAACGTTAATTATCGGGATATTGTTTTTTTGAAGTGTGGTAACTGTTCCCTCTTCTTCACTACCATGGAGTTGAATCATTGAAATTGCTCCACTCCTATAGGTTTTCAACATTTCATTTATTGGTGCGTTGACGAAAACACCAACACTCGGAATTGCGGGGTCGAGTGCTTGTCTCATTTTCAACGCTTGATCAAGTTCAAGATGATGTCTACCACCTGCAAAAATGAATCCGGCTAAATCTGGTTTTGCTGTATTGACGGCTCTAATGTCATCAAGTGTCATCAGTCCACAAATTTTAATTTTTGTCATAGTTTATACACTTTTGAATTCGTTAATTATTTTTTCTTTGTTGTCTGCTCTCATAAAAGTTTCACCAATCAGAACGCCATTGACGCGGGCGTCCTTTAAACGTTTGATATCTGCGGTTGTTTTGATACCACTTTCTGTGATGAAGGGGATACCTTCAGGAACTAGTGGTCGAAGGTTAATGCTGTTATTTAAGTCGACTGTAAAGTCTTTCAAGTTACGATTATTGACACCAATGATTTTGGCGTTAGCTTTTAAAGCACGATTCAATTCATCTTCATTGTGAACTTCTACTAAAGCTGCCAACCCCAACTCATCAGCAAGTTTGAGATAGTCATTTAGTTGTTCATCGGTGAGAATTGCTACTATTAAAAGAACTAAACTGGCCCCGTTAATTTTTGCTTGATAGAGCATGTAAGGATCAATTGTAAAATCCTTTCTCAATAGTGGAGTTTGAACAGTGTTTGAAATTTCGTTTAGATACTGCAAATTTCCGTGGAAGTAGTCGGGCTCAGTTAAAACTGAAATTGCATCGATTTTCGCATCCTGATAATCCTTAGCTATTTGTAAGTAAGGAAAGTCGGTGACGATTGTCCCTTTGGAAGGGGATGAACGCTTAATTTCTGCAATGAAGTGTAGCCCTGGTTGTAAAAATTTATCAACAATTTCTTGCGGGTTTTTGTTGGGTAATTTATCAGCTTGAGCTTGTAATTGAACTAGTGGTGTTTCAGCTTTTTCAGCGTTAATACGTTTAGTTGTGGCAGCAACTAAATCATCTAAAATCAAGCCGCAACTCCTTCTTCAGTCAATCTTACGAAGTCGTTTAATTCTTTGATTGCTGTGCCATCGTCAATTACTTTAGCTGCCAACTTGATTGCATCGTCTAAACTGATTTCAGGTTTAGCTGTGTGAATTGCAAGTGCGGAATTCAATAGGATGACATTACGTCTAGCATCTTTTTTACCGTTCAAAACATCTAATGTGATTTGGGCATTTTCATCAGGAGTTCCACCAATGATGTCAGCTTTGTTAGCACGTTCAAAACCAAATTGTTCAGGAGTGATTTCATATTTAGTAAATTCACCATTGTGAACTTCCATAACGGTTGTTGGTGCTGAGATAGAAGCCTCGTCAAATCCATCTTGTCCATGAATTACCATGGCGTTCTTAATCCCCAATTGGTCCAAAACTTTTGCCATTGGTTCAACTAAACTTTCATCATAAACACCTAAGACTTGGCTAGAAGCATGAGCTGGATTAGCAAGAGGCCCGAGCACATTGAACAAAGTTCTGATACCAAGTTCTTTTCTTACTGGAGCAACGTATTTCATTGCCTTGTGATATTCCTGCGCGAATAAGAAACAAATTCCGATTTCGTTAAGGATTTCTTCACTACGTTTAGGATCCAAGTTAATTTGAACACCTAATGATTCAAGAACATCAGCGGCACCACTCTTTGATGAGGCTGCGCGATTGCCGTGCTTTGCGACCGGAATTCCAGTTGCTGCAACTACTAAAGCAGATGTCGTTGAAATGTTGAATGAGTTTGAGTGATCACCACCAGTACCGACAATTTCAAGAACTGGTTCGTCAGGATGAAATTCCAAAGCGTGAGCTCTCATGGCGTCAGCTGCTCCGGCAATCTCTTCAACAGTTTCTTTCTTTACACTCAAGGCTGTTAGGAAACTTGAAATTTGAATTGGTGTTGTGTTTCCTGTCATTATTTCGTCGATTACTTCGTTTGTTTCGTCAAATGTTAAATCTGAACCTTCTGTTAATTTCTTAATTGCATTTTCAATCATAATTGAATCCTCCAAATTAATTTTGTTGTTGTTTTAAATTAATTGAAGAACTGCCATCGTGTATTTACTGTCATATTAGTGATCCTCCTGAGTATAAAAAAAATCCGTCCATAAACGCATTGCGTTTAAGGACGGATAATATACCGCGGTGCCACCTTATTTTAACGGATAGATTAATAGAGTTAGAGTATTACAAAAAATACAATAACCAAATATCAATCGTTCCATTACTCTTAGCGAAGGACAAACATCCTCCCGACAACTTACGTATGCCTAACGTTCTCCCGTACTCAATCATTTTCGGAGAGACCCTCGATGGTCCATTTAATTATCTGCGTTCGATTGCCATTCTCAGCACCGGCAACTCTCTGGGCGTGCACAATAATCTTGACTTCCATCTCATTGGTTTATGGACGAATTTATTTGTTGTTAAGAGATTAAGTCTAAAATGGTTTTTTGTCAACAAAGATATTAAATAAAATTCTAATTTAATTAAATTATTGCCAAAAAGTTTTTGACAATTTGCTTGCCAACACTGGTGTCAGTCATGATTGACTCAGGATGAAATTGAACACCATAAATTTTATTTTTATCATCCGATAGCGCCATTATTTCACCGTCGGCTGTCTTTGCTGTGACAGCCAAATTATCAGGAACTGTCTCTGGATCGACAATAAGTGAATGATATCTGGCAGCCTCAAAATTATCAGGACAGTTGTTAAACAGTTGAGTTGGCGCGGATACTGTGACTTCTGAAGGACGTCCGTGCATTAATACTGGAGCATGAACAACTTTTGCGCCGTACAGTTCACCAATTGCTTGATGACCTAGACAAACACCCAATATTGGAACTTTGCCGGCAAAATAAGTTAACAATTCCATCATATTTCCAGCATCTTCAGGACGACCAGGTCCAGGAGAAAAGACTAGTCCACTTGGTTTGAGTGCTTCTAATTCTTCAACAGAGATTTGATCGTTTTTGACGACTGTAATTGGCTCATCACTTAAAGTACCAATCAATTGATATAAGTTATAAGTGAAACTGTCATAATTATCGATTAAATAAATCATGATAAAACCTCCGTTTGATTTGTTTTATTCAACGCGTCAACCACGTTACGTGCTTTATTATTGAATTCTTGATATTCATTTTTAGCAATACTATCGGCAACAATTCCCGCTCCAGAGTGGACAACTAAGTTGTCATTTTGACGATAAGCAAGACGAATGCCGATACAAAAGTCCAGGTCACCAGAAAAGTCAAAGTATCCAAGGCATCCACCATAAATACCACGTTTCTGGCCTTCAAGTTCAGAAATAATCTTCATAGCACTAATTTTGGGTGCTCCAGATAAAGTTCCCGCAGGCATAAGCGATTCAACAATATCAACACTAGATTTGTCTGGGTCAGCAAGACTTTCGACGGTTGAACCCATGTGCATGACATTGCTGAAGTAAAGCAACTTGCGAGTACGTGTAACTTTTACTGATCCAAATTGGCTAACCCGACCAAGATCATTACGCCCCAAATCAATCAGCATATTGTGCTCTGAAAGTTCCTTGGTGCTGTGAGTCAATTCATAGGCCAACTTTTCATCTTCTTCAGCAGTTTTGCCACGACGACGAGTACCAGCAAGAGGATAAGTGAATAACCTGTCATCATGTTTGGAAATTAGCGTTTCAGGGGATGAGCCAACAGTTTCAAAGTCACCATGTTTGTAGAAAAATTGATATGGAGCAGGACTGTCATGGAAGAGGGTCTTTGTAACTGAGAATAAACTTCCAGACATTTTCGCATTCTGTGGATTGGATAAGATCAATTGGAAAATATCACCGTCAACGATATGCCGTTTTGTCTGATCAACTTTTTCAGCAAATTCATCACGGTTAAAATGTAATTGCAATTTCGAAAGCATTTTGAATTTAGGAAGTTCTGCAGGATGGTTCTCAGACAGAATCAAGTCTTGTAATTCTTCCAGTTCGACAATTGTGTTTTCATAATGTTCAGTGAGTTTATCCGAAGAAACAATTTTTGATAGTGTGACTATGTGTGTTTTGTGGTTATAGGCAATCACTTTTTTGATGAGCAGAAAATCTGCATCATTCAAATTGTGTGGGTTATTCAAATGTTGGGGAAGAGTTGGATTTGCAAAACGAGCATAGTCATAACTCAAATATCCAGCCAATCCCCCCATGAATGGAGGCAGACTATCGATTTTGGGAATGCGGTATTGAGTCAAAATCTTTTCAAGATAAGGCTTCAACGCAGTTTCAGATTCATTAACAAGACCATTTTTTTCAACAGCAAGGATGCCATCTTTATAAGTTATCGTCTCTTCAGGATTGATGCCGATAAAACTGAATCCATCTTCATCTGGTTTGGGCTTTCCAGTGAATAAGAAACAAGGTCCAACTGCGTCGTTCAAATTTTTCGTCAGATCAATTGGGTCAAAATCATCCAGTTTAAAGTTGATCGTAACCGGTACAGCAGGGTAGTTCACACTAATTTTTTTAAGTTCATTCAAGTTCATAATTTTTCACCATCCAAATTTTTAATTTATAAATTAAATCTGGAAAGATTGCCATCGTTGTTCCATACTTTTTCCTCCAACAAAAAAATCCGCCCAAAACTTCAAATGAAGTTAAGGACGGATTTACCGCGGTGCCACCTTAATTTGACGGAAGAGAGTCTGACAAATAGACATCTGAACCATCACTCTTAGCAAGGAGCTAACACTCCTCTGACAACTGACGTGTGTCTGCACGTTTCTCCGTACTAGATTTCAGGAGAACCCTCGGTGGTCCATTTAACTGCTTGCGTTCGGTTGTATTCTCAGCAATAACAACTCTCTTTGCGTGCACGACAGTTTTGATCTCCACCTCATTGGTTTTGGGCGATTAGTTTAATTGAGATTTAGGATAGGCTGTTGAGAAGATTTTGTCAACAGCATTTTAGTTTTGTTGCTGGAAGACTGCCGCCCTCCGGTAAGTTTCGCAGGGGGCTGGAACGCTGTGATGCGATTTTGAGCTTTTGCAAGTTCGGCAAAATCTCAAAACTCGCATTTTTTGTAAGTGAGCCCTGTGGCTCACAAACAAAAACTCCACGGCTGAGCCCCCTGCAAAACTTACCTGCGGGCTCGGGTAGTAAACCAATCTCCCTTTTTTGTTTTTATTAGGTTCACTGCAGTTTTGGTGTTATGTATCTTTATTCAAAAACCCTTTGGCATTAGTTCGTATGTCAAAGGGTTAAAATCAAAACCCAGTTAATTGCGAATAGGATATGAAAATGATAGGTGTTTATCGCAAAAGAAAAGAGAAAACCTTAAAACAGATTTTCTCTTTTAAATTTATTATTTGTATTTTAGATGTTTAAAACTGTGTGTACACGAGGCTATTGATAGTAAAGGCCAAAATTCAAACCCTCTTAATCACGATTGTTGCCAAAAATCAGAATCAATCTTAGTAGTTGTAACGCCGATGTAAGTGCTGCTGCAACATATGTTAAAGCGGCTGCAGTTAGAACATGCTTAACCATCGGAACTTCGTCATTATCAAGCAAATCACCGGAAGCTAGGATGCTAACAGCTCTGCTTGAGGCATTAAACTCAACTGGCAATGTGACTACTTGGAACAACACTACTAGAGCAAAAAGCCAAATACCAATCATGATTAGTGTGTGGCTCATTCCAAAGATTACACCAGCAATGATTACTGGAAATGATAGGTTTGATCCTAAGTTTACTGCGGGTACGATTGCTGATCTTACTCTCATTGGCATGTAGTTCTTTTTATCTTGAATGGCATGTCCACATTCATGGGCCGCAACACCAATGGCTGCAACTGATGTTGAGCCAAAGGTTGATTCTGATAGGTTTAATGTTTTATCACCAGGATTATAATTGTCGGTTAATTTACCGGCAATTTGTTTAATCTCAACATTCTGAAGTCCTGCTGTGTCGAGAATGAAACGAGCAGCTTTTGCACCACTAATCCCTCTGCGGCTTGCGAATTGGTCGTATTTTTTAAAACTGTGATTAACGTACCAAGATGCCCACATACTGATGGCTAAACCGATGAAAATCAGTATGATTGTGGGATCCCAATAAAGTCCGTATCCGGTCATTTTCTACTTCCTCTTCAATTTAATATTTGCTAAATTATACCCGTTGGATGTGAAGAAATTGGTAACTTTTGTCGGATTTTCTTCAATTTCTAGTTCACTTAAAGAAATTTGTTCATTTACAAACATGTATAATCTCTCAATGATTTCATGTTCAAATTCATCAGAAATATCATCGTCAAATTTAGTGAAAAGTTTAGCTGAACTGTTATCAAAGTCAATAGATTTTATGGAAATCAATGCGTGAATCTTTTGTAACTTTTTGTCTTCAATAAACCAGTAGACACTTTGGTTTCTCATAGTTTCTTTAGCCGTTTCACTAATGAAGTCTGTGGTATGCGCGATATCTTCTTGCATGAATTCACTAACTTCTTTTAGTTTAAAATGGGATGGAAAATCCCAAATTAAATTTTCGGTAACCAATGGACGATAAGATTTCACTTTTATCATAAAACGAATTCACTTCTTATTTTTTATTTTTTCTTCACAATCCAAGTATAGAGAAGTTTAGGACAAAATGCTAAACAATGACAATTGATTAGCTTAAGACAAACAAATCTGCATATAAATAATTATGCAGAATGGGGTGCGTAAATAAACAAGTTAATTTTTTGCAATATATCTGAATCATCATGCATTAATGAGTGTTCAGCTTTGGAACCTGTAACAGGACAATCGATGTATTCTTTTACTCTTGGTTTTAAAATATATTCGATTGATTTAGCTGATGTGACCGATATATATTTATCGCTATTTGAATAGTCTTCAACATTTCCGTAAATATTTAATACTTTTAAATTTGTGGAAATGTTATTTCGATTTAGGTAGATTCTGAAGTAGGTGGGGCTCATGAATGCGGGTCTTCCAGTCTTATTAATGCGATTAATATTGGGAAGATCGCTCAAACCTAAAACCCCGTTGAATGGGGCAGCGATAGTTACTAAATGGTCCAGTTTTGGAATGTATTGGTGACGTTTTTCGTAGAGGTTTGCTAGGACAAGAGAGACTGATGCTAGTGAATGTCCAACTGCGTCATAACGATTGAATTTATATTTTTTGCGCAAGTCAAATAAGAGCCGGGTTAACCGATACGCAATTTGATTCTCACTAATAATTTTATTTTTGAATACTACTTGAATGATTGGTTGTTCGTCGTCAGTCCACGTTCCCTCGTATGAAATTCGTCCTCGCCAATCAATCAATGCTTTGAGAAAATCTTTTTTTCCAGTATACTTTAACCCTGATTCGACCATTTTCTTAGTTGTATAGTCACCACCACGAAATCCGTGGACGTACAATACAGGTCGCTGAATTTTTGTCATAATTTTTTCACCCTATCAATATTCCATTATAATATAGATAATCTAGATTACATAATCAAAAAAATATCGAAATGAGGTATTTCATTTGCAAAAATATTATGCAGTTCGTCGTGGACGTAAGCCTGGTATATATCGTTCTTGGCCAGATTGCCAAAAGCAAGTTAACGGGTTTGAAAATGCGCGTTATAAAAGTTTCACTACTGAAGCGGAAGCAGAAGAATTTTTGAAAGGTAAGGATTCATTTAAACCTAGAGCAAAGTCTTCCAAAAAAGTGTCAGAGAACTTAGATGATTACGATGTTGTCGTTTACACCGATGGTGGATCACGAAATCACGGTAATGTTAAAGGTGGACACGTTAAATCAACTGATACTGCTGCCTGGGCTTACCATATTAATAATCAAGGTGAAGTTACTGAAGGTACAGATGGGGAATTTGGTGCAACCAATAATCGCATGGAAATCATGGCTTTACTGGAAAGTATCAAGCGATTGAATGACCTTGGGATTAATGATAAGAAAATCATTTTTGTGCTAGATTCTCAATACGTCCTGAACGCCATCACAAAAGGGTGGCTCAACGGTTGGAAACGTCGTGGATACAAGAAGGCTGATGGATCAACACCAGTCAACGTTGAACTTTGGCGTGAACTCGATGGTTTGTTGCCAACTATTAAGAATAAATCATTCAGTTGGACCAAAGGACATGCGCAAGATGAGGGTAATAACCGGGTTGATGCATTGCTGAATGAAACTATGGATAAAATGTAAATTTGAATAAATTAAAAGAGTATTCCAAAGGTGTTAACCAAAGGAATACTTTTTTTCTATTCATCACAAAGTGAACGGTCGATTAATTTAGGGTCAACGTGTGTGTCGCCCCAGTCACAAATGGCATCTAAAACCGGCATTATAGATTTTCCGTTGTCGGTCAATTCATATTCTACATGTGGCTCTGCGGTCTGGAAGTCATGGCGGGCAATTAGTCCATCATCTTCCAATTGCCTCAATTGATTGGTCAAAGTTTTGTGAGAAACGTCTTGGATATGGCGCTCTAATTCACCAAAGCGGTGTTGACCAGGTTCATTCAATTTGAACATAATCATAATTTTCCACTTACCTTGAATCATTTGCATCGTTGCATCAAATTCATTTAAATATTTTGCCAAAATTCTTGTGCCTCTTTCATATGGAGAAGTAGTTACCTAAAGGTGCGTACTTGTTGTTGATAATATCTGCAATTATACTTTAAAACGTTGAAAAAATCTTTATACATAAGAGGTATATATTATGAAAAAATTAGTTGTAATTACAGGAGCAAGTTCAGGCTTTGGCGCTGAGATTGCTAAAACTTTTAATGCTGATGGCTATCCAACGCTGTTGTTGGGACGTCGGACTGATAAATTGGAAGAAGTTGCCAAAGATATGGACAATGTCATGGTTGAATCTGTTGATGTTACAAACTATGAGCAGTTTGAGAATGCTGTTCGAAAGGCTGAAGCCAAATATGGTAAAACAGATTTGTTAGTAAACAATGCCGGCTTGATGTTACTCGGCAATGTTCAAAATCAGAATCCTCAAGAATGGCAGACCATGCTTGATACCAATGTTATAGGTGTCTTGAATGGAACACAAATTGTGCTCAACGACATGCGTGACCGTGAACATGGAACTATCTTGAATGTTTCATCAATTGCTGGTCGCAAGACATTCGTAAACCACGCAGCATATGTGGCGTCTAAGTTTGGCGTTCACGGATTGTCAGAAACTATTCGTGAAGAAAATTCTGGTAAAAATGTCCGTGTGATGATGATTGCACCTGGTGCAGCTGAAACTGAACTTTTGAATCATGTAACAAGCAAGTCAGCGTTAGATGATTATCGTGCTTGGGAAGAAAGTATGGGTGGAGTTGTGCTTGATCCAGAACAAGTCGCTCGCACGGTTAAGTTTATGTATGACATGCCACAAGAGGTTAACATCCGAGAGGTAGATATCGCTGCTACACGTCAAGATTCGTAGACAAAGATGCCGTCTCCAGTCAAAAACAAAAAAATCTGCTGTGAGGACCGCTTGGAACCAAGGTTTCCAAGCTCGATTTTGAACTTCGCATGGACCGCGAATTTCAAAATACGTCCTTTTCTGTAAGAACGAGTAAATCGCTCGTCCTAACAGAAATATCACAGCTGACTTTTTTATGTTTTCGACTTCCGACTGATTTTCAATCTCCAAATGATTTATTGTTCTTTTGTGTTAACAAGAAAATAAGCTTAGAAGAAATGGATTGAATATTTCTTCTAAGCTTATTTGAATTTCAAATTATTTTTTTTGAATCCTTATTTAAATAGTCCTTGGAAGAATGAGACGATGCTGTCCCAAATCTTTTGAACGAGGTTTCTATTTTCTTGTGTGTTTAGTTTATTAAAAATATTTTTAGCTTTACTAGTAATATCACTACTCAATTTTTGAGCTTGTTGTTGGAAATTACCGTTTTTTAAAGCGCCGGAATCTCTAATTTCAACCATCAAATTAATGATTTGGTTCTTTTCATTGTTAGTAATAATATTTTGTAAGTTATTTTGTTGTAGGTTGTTGTTTACGATGTTAGTAATTTCAGTTTTTGAAGCGCCTGTACCTTGTTTAGCAAGATCAGCTTTCATACCGGCAACCGCGTTGTTAAGTTGTTGATCAGTGTAGCCATTTGTGCCGTTGTGGTCTTGAGTAATTCCACTTAGGACACCCATTTCGTTTTGCGCGGCATTAACTTGGTTTTGATTTAATGAACTACCATTTTTTGAATAAGCAGCGTAGATACCTGCAAGGGCACCGGATCCATCAATAGGAGTTGCTGACGTTACGTAAATATTTGCGTCAGAAATACCAGCTGTTAAAGCGGCATTTCTATATTGGTCAGCAGTGATAGTTGTAATATTATTTTTCCCATCATAGTTAACGATGTTTACATTAATACCAGAACCACTTGATGTTGGTTCGATAAGTGCAGATGACCAAACGCCTGAACCACTAGTAAAGTTGCTACCACTTGGATTCAAATATTTAACCAAAGTGTCACCTGTAACGGTGATTGTATTGTAGTTAGAACTACTATTATTTAGTTGAGATGGCAAAGCACTGATAGTTCCTTGTTTCTGATCAGCTGTTAATGAAGTTCCCAAAGTCATCACAGGTTGATCGAGCGTGTCGTCAGCTTTAGCGGTATTTAGTGAAGAAGTAAAGATTCCCACAGCAACTAAAGATACGATACTTAATAAAATTACTTTTAGCTTTTTCAATTTAATATCCTCCGTATGGAAACGTCAAATGACGTCCTTGTTCCACGACTTAATTAAACCAGATAATTGTGAAAAATTCGAGAATATTAATAATTTCTCTTTATTATCACCTCTTCAGTATAGAGCTTTTAGGCCAAATGTGATATCCTGTAGGTTCTAGGAATACCCTTAAATTTGAAACACAAATAAATTAACAGAAAGCATAGGTACACAACTATGAAAATTGTTGTTCTCTCAGGTGGTAAAAGTACTGAAAGAAACGTTTCTTTGTCTTCAGGTGTCAAAATCTCAAACGCCCTTCGCAGCAAGGGATATGAAGTTGCCAATATTGATTCATTCTTAGGAATTGATATTGAAGAAGACCAAATAGATTCTTTATTTAAAACTGAAGCAGAAGATGAAACAAAATTGATCATCGACGACGAAGTTTTAACAGATGAAAAAATCGAGGCATTGCGTACAGACGGAACTCGTGGTTTGTTAGGTAAAAATGTTTTGAAAGTTTGCCAACATGCTGACATGGTTTACTTAGGTCTACACGGCGAAGATGGCGAAAACGGTAAAATGCAAGCTGTTCTTGATGTATTTGGTATTCGCTACACTGGTAGTGGAACATTATCATCTGCTGTTACTATGGACAAGAAATTCTCTAAAGAAGTTTTCGTTCAAAACAAAATTAAGACTGCTAAGTTTATTGCCACAAAAACAAGCAAGATTACTAAAGATGAAATTCCATTCCGTTTCCCAATGGTGGTTAAACCATCAAACGGTGGTTCAAGTGTTGGTACACATATCATCAACGATGAATCAGAATTACAAGCGATGGTTGCTGACGCTTTGAAATTCGACAAGGAAGCCTTGATTGAAGAATATATTGATGGTCGTGAATTTTCTGTTGCTGTTGTTGATGGACAAGTGTTACCAGCCATTGAAGTTGTTGTTGATACTGGTTGGTATGATTTCCAACATAAATTTACAGAAAACACTACGACACATTTCATGACTCCACCAGAAAATCTTGATGAAGATATTCATTTGGAAATGCAAGAAGTTGCTCTACAAACTTTTGAAGCTTTAAGTATGACTAGTTATGGTCGTGTTGACTTCTTAGTTCGTGATCGTGATATCTATGTAATGGAAGCAAATACACTTCCAGGAATGACACCTCGTTCATTGATGCCTCGTGAAGCAGAAGCTGTAGGTATCAGTTACCCAGATCTTTGCGATAAAATCATTAAGAGCAAGATGCGTTACTATGATGAATTAGAAAAATAGATTAAAATTAAGTCGCCTAATGGCGACTTTTTTTGTGCTCATATATGGTATAGACCACTAATTATTGTTATAATGAAAATATCTAATTGGAGGATTGAAAATGACATATTACATTCATGCTAAAAAATTCTTTTTGCCTAACACGACTGAAAATGGGGGTTATCTTGAAGTTACTGATGATAACAAATTCGGTAGTTTCTTCACTGAAGATAACGAGCCTGAAGGTAAGATTGTAGATTATTCTGACAAGTTTATTGCTCCTGGTCTGGTTGATACTCATATTCATGGTCTTTGTGGCCACGATGTTATGGACGACGACTTTGACAAGTTAAACGAGATGTCAGAAGGTCTTTTGAAGGCGGGGGTTACTTCTTGGTTGCCTACTACTTTAACTGCCTCTCATGAACAACTTAGACATATTTGTTCTACTATTGGTGATAACTACCAAAAGGCTACTGGTGCTAAGATTCAAGGTATTCACTTTGAGGGTCCTTTTTACACGGAAAAACATAAGGGTGCTCAAAATCCTAAATACATGCGTGACCCTGATGCTGAAGAATTTAAAGACTGGCAAGAAGCTGCTCATGGTATGATCACTAAAATTTCTATCGCTCCTGAAAGAAAAGGTTCTGTTGAATTTACGCAAGCAGTTGCTTCTGACAAGGTTGCCGTTACTTTGGGTCATTCTGATGCTACTTTTGAACAAGCTAAGGCTTGTGTTGAAGCTGGTGCTTCTGGTTTTACTCATACTTATAACGGAATGAGTGGTTTGAACCACCGTCAGCCTGGTATGGTTGGTGCTGCTCTTTCAATGCACTTAGTTGATGATGAATTGATTTGTGATGGTTATCACGTTAATCCATTTGCTGCTCGTATTGTCATTGAAAAGAAGGGTGCTGAACATGTTGCTCTTATTACTGACTGTATGCGTGCTGGTTTGATGCCTGATGGTGACTATGTTTTGGGCGAATTACCTGTTGTTGTTGAAAATGGTACTGCCCGTTTGAAGGATGAAACCCACAACCTTGCTGGTTCAATTCTTCTTCTTAAAGACGCTATTAAGAATGTTGTTGACTGGAACGTTGCTACTGAAGAGGAAGCAATTGAAATGGCTAGTTATACTGCTGCTAAGAGTTCTAAAGTTCTTGATAAGTGTGGAATGATTGCTGAAGGTCGCGATGCTGACTTCATCGTGCTTGATGACGACATGACTTTATCAGAAACTTACCTTGATGGTGTTTCAAGATATCAAGCTTAATTTAAAAATTTACTAGAGCAATTCTTCGTTGGATTGCTCTTTTTGTTACGCAAGTTTTATAATAAATCTACGGAGGGTAATTATGTCTAAAAAAATTTTTGCACATCGAGGAATTCCCACATTAGCACCGGAGAATACTATGCCTGCGTTTAATGCAGTAGTAGCCAATGGATTGAAATGGATCGAAACAGATTTGAGCATCACAAAAGATGAAGATGTCTTCATTATTCACGATGACAAACTAGATCGAACAACTGATCAGACTGGCTCAATCGAGACAGTCGACACAGAAACAGTAGGATCAGCCGATGCCGGTTCATGGTATGATGCAAAATTCAAAGGTGAAAAAATCCCAACATTATCCCAACTAATTAACTTTCTAAACAAAAACAAAATCAATGCAAACATTGAATTAAAAGGAGTAGTAGGGGATGACGCCGACTACTTAGCTGACAAGTTAGTTCTAAAATTTTCAAAAGCACTAGAAAAACTAGACCCAGAAATTGACTTAATAATTTCCAGCTTCAATCCAATAATGTTAGCAAAAATGTATAAATTAAATCCAGAATTAAAATATGCAGTACTATTCGAACACACAGCAATTCAAGACGACTGGAACTTAATCATGCAAGCTAGCCATGCAAAGATAATCCACCCCGACGACACAGACTTAACGAAAGAAAAAATTGACATGATAAAGAAATACAATTATCAAATAAACGTCTGGACAGTAGACAATAAAGAAAGAGCAAAACAATTACTAGACTGGGGAGTAGACGGCATCTTCACAAATAAAGCCGACCAAATGAAAGACCTAGTGTAGAAAATATAAAAGGACCTCTGAGGAAGATGAATAACATTTTCATCTACCGAGAGGTCTTTTTGTTTTAATAAAATAACTTCATTCAATACGAGAAGTTACTCAAGAATTATCACTAAAAACTAGATTTTACAAAAAGGGAAACAAAGCGCAAATGGCCGCATAAAATATAAATAAAAGAAAGTTTTGTAAGAAATACTAGTCCGCAGGTCAGGTTCGCCGGGGGTGCAGCCGCGGAAATAATCTTTGCCTCCCATGGGGGAGGCTTAGATTATAGGCAAGTTTTGAGATTTTTCGGTCTTTGAAAAAGCTCAAAATTGCCTCGCAGCGTTCCCATCCCCCGCCGAACCTTACCGGAGGACGGCAGTTTTTTTCACACAAAAAGTGGAAGCTGACCAACCGCCAGCTCCCACCTTACAACCCAAAGATCAAAAAGAACTCCGGATTAAATTTTTTAAAGGTAAATACAGTTTATAAGTGATTATCAAACAAACAATCACCTGGATTCGTTGAGTAATCAATTTAAATTCATCAGAATTTAAACCTTTTAAAGCGTGTCTCGAAGGACATAAATAGCAATTATATAGTTCGCACTATAATATTTTTGCTCTCATTATTATTTCGAGAGAGATATTTTGCTTCAAAGGTTGGTTGCCCATACAACTCTAATTGAGTCGCTTCGATAACAAATTAATCCCATTCGAAAAATTAGATATGTTTCTTACGATCGATTCCGAAGAATGCTAATACGCTGGCAAAAGCAGCCATAATAGCTCCGACAACAGTCAATGAACGTTGGTTAGCATTGCCTGTTTGAGGGAATTTGGCACCTACACTTGCCATAGCAGCAGCTTTTTTAGCTGGTGAAGTTACTGCAGGTGCAGGAGCTGGTTTAGCGGTTGTAGCACTGCCTGCTCCTGATGCTCCACCGGCAGTTGAACCGCCAGTAGCGCCTTCAGAAGCTCCAGACGAAGCGCCAGTGTCCGCTTGTGCTCCACTATCAGTTGATGGTTTCTCAGTATCAGTAGATGTTGATCCACCACCAGCAGGAGGAGTAGTTGTTGAAGTACCACCACCGGCAGCGCCAGAATCAGTACCACCAGTTGCAGGAGGAGTAGTTGATGTAGTACCACCACCGGCAGCACCGGAATCAGGACTACCAGCCCCGTCTGTTGGAGCAGCGGTATCAGTAGATGAAGCTGCCGTTGAGCTTCCAGCAGCAGGAGCGGTTGTATCGGTAGTTGAAGTTGTACTTGTTGCAGGTGCTGTAGTAGATGTTGCATCAGTTCCAGATCCAGAGCCGGCAGCACCAGTCCCGTCGGTTACGTCACCTGTAGGTGATGTTGCGGCACCCGTGTCAGTAGGTGATGTTGCTGCGGTGCCAGTTGTTCCTGGAGTTGTTGTGGCAGGCGCAGTGGTTGTAGCAGTGTCTGTTGGTGCTGTAGTAGATGTTGCATCAGTACTTGAAGTTGCTGGGGCAGTTGTATCTGTGCCGGTTGCTGGAGTTGTTGCTGTAGCATCAGTACCTGAAGCTGGAGCAGTAGTAGTTGTACTTGTAGCGGGTGCAGTAGCATCAGTTGTTGAAGCTGGAGCGGTAGTTGTGCTTGTTGCAGGTGCAGTAGCATCAGTTGTTGAAGCTGGAGCGGTAGTTGTGCTTGTAGCAGGTGCAGTAGTATCAGTCGTTGAGGCTGGAGCAGTAGTTGTACTTGTAGCAGGTGCAGTAGTGTCAGTCGTTGAGGCTGGAGCAGTAGTTGTACTTGTAGCAGGTGCAGTAGTGTCAGTCGTTGAGGCTGGAGCAGTAGTTGTACTTGTAGCAGGTGCAGTAGTGTCAGTTGTTGAGGCTGGAGCAGTAGTAGTTGTACTTGTAGCAGGTGCAGTGGTATCAGTTGTTGAAGCAGGTGCAGTAGCATCTGTGGTTGTGGCAGTTGTTGTTGGAGCTGCAGTGGTTGTAGTAGGTGCAGCTGTAGTAGTAGTTGTTGTATCATCAGTTGTTGCAGCGTGTACTTCGTGTGCACCCACTGAAATTGCCAATGATCCGGCTGCGATAAGAGCTAATAAGACCTTGGTCGCACTGTTGTTCAAGGGCGAGGTGGTGGCGCCAACTGTAAATTCTTTTGTGTTGTATTTTTTCATGTTGTATATCTCACTTTCAAGAAATTCGTTATATAAAACAATTATGTAAAGTTTAATTTTTTAAATTAAGAAATAATAATAAAGAGCGAAAGTAAAAAAATAATGTCGAGCTGTGTCACGTTTTTCACTTTCTAGGGGTAATTATAGCCAGAACTGTTAGCTAGTAAACAAAAACGTATATACTAAAATTTTCTAAAAATTATGATTAAATTAATTTGGTATAGTCCAGTAAATGGTAGCAATATATTTGAATAATAATTTTTGCCGATGGAACGTTACGCTGAGCCAAATTCAAGATGCAAAAAAAGCCACCCAGATAATATTCTGAGCGACTTTAGGCGTTACAAATTATTTTTTGATGTGGGGACGCAGTGTATAAGAAAGTAGTAATGAAAGTAATGAGGTAACGATTAAAATATAAAAGCTTGTACCGATTTGAACTGGTCCTGTGACTCCGACACCAGTTAAAACTGAGGCACTAATTACGTTTGATTGGAAAAGTGCGAAGGAAACAACGTAAATAATTGATGATAGAAGCGCGAACACTTTAACTATTCTAATGCTACCTTTGTTTCTGAAATTGGCAGCAATCAACATGATAATTGGTGCGATAAAGCAAATGAATCTAATTGCTGAAGATACATTCATGATCAAGGCTGTTTGAGCACCTAGGTTTGCAGTGTAGTTTGCGGCCGAAGAAATTGTACTAGAAAGCGAAACTCCGTTGATAAATGGTCCGGTGACTGAAGCGATAAATCCTACTATGGCAGAAAAAATAATTAGTTTTTGAGCCCAGTTACGCTTGTGGTTGGACACATTTTCATCTTTATGATGCTTTTTACTACGTGGAATTTCTTCAACGGGTTGTTGTTGTGACTGTTGAGGTGCTTGGTTGTATTGCTGATTATAATTTGGGTTCTGGTAATTAGTTTGTTGATAACTTTGATTTGAAGCAGGATTTTGAGGTTGTTGAGTATTTTGAGTAGTCTGATCATCAACCTTATCTTCTGGCTTATGATGAATCATCTTGTTCAATTTAACTTCATTACCGTGAACGATTTGAGAAGTCAGGAACCAAGCAACTAGAAAGATTGCCAACAAAATCCATGAATAATTTTGTTTAATAAAAAACAGGATTACTACTAATACAACAGCAATGATATCTAAATAAATATTGTTTTTGAGAAAACGAACCATATTAGTAAACAGTCCATCGTTTTCATCCTCGTTAGTTTGTTGTGAATCAAGCGCACTCTTGATTGAATCGTCGTCATCGGGATAAACGGGTAAATGGGTGACAGGATCCAAGTGAACTGGACTATCCAATTTCAAATCTGGTGGTGGAGTTGGATGGTTATTCAAGTCTGCATTTTTTTCAAATTCAGCTTTTTGAGCTGGAGCCATTTGCATTCTTGGATCAAGTTCCTGTTTGGGTTCTTGAGAACTCTTTCCTGACAAATCCCTTACATCATAAACTCGAGTTCTATCGTCAACTTCTGGTTTATTTTTTGCTTGTTGTTCACCAGCAGTGTGAGTTTGTTGCTTTTCTTGTGCGTCTAGTTCATGTTCAATGTCAGATAATGATTTAACAGCATCTTCCTTTTCGGGTTTAGGAGCTGGTTTGTTGTTATTAACATTGATATTTTTTTTCAAAGGCAATCCACAGTTCTCACAGAAATTCTGATTAGAACTGATTTCATGCCCACAATTTGGACATACCATTTAAATTCCTCCATTAAATCTATACAAGACAATTATACTAGACAAAATTCTTAATAAAAACAATCCGCCCAAAATTCACAGAAAGGTCACAACTAGGTAATTTGATTGAAAAAAAAGAATGCCGAAGCATTCTTAGAAATCATTCATATTATTATTGTTAGGTTGTTGATTAGTAGATTGATTCATACCAGGATTAACTGTTTGATTTTGTCCCATGTTTTGATTCATATTTTGGCTTTGGAAGTTACCTTGTGCCTGAGCTGTATTCATTTGAGCAGGACGATGTGCTCGTCTGACCCACATAATTGAAGCAACTAAAGCAACGATTGAAGCAATCAGAGTAATGTAGTAACTATAACCAAATCCTACAAACGATGCTCCAAATGAAGCCATAGAATCGCCGTCTGATTTTGCACCAATCAATGTAACTCCAAGACCAACTAGGATAAGGGTTGAAAGTGCGGTACTAATAATTCTGACAATTCCACTAGATTTTCTCTTTAGGAATGAGAAAGCTAATGTGACGATTGGAAGTAAAATGGTTACCCATTCGAGAATACGTAGACCAATTGAGTATCCACTAATATCATCAGAAGTTGAGTTTGCACCCATCATGCTACTTCCATCCTCAGCGACGTCAAGTCCCTGACCGATATGAGTAATTGTTTCAGTAAATGACATTGCTGTACCGCTTGTAGAAAAGCCAGCATCGTCTAATCCTTCTTTTAAGGTTGAGGCAGCGTCGTTATCGGAGTTACCTAAGCTAACAGAAGAGAAAGTTCCTACAAACAAGAATAATAAACTGACAGCAGCTGCGATAATAACAGTCATTCTAACTTTCTTAGTTTGACCATTGTCGGCAGCCATCATAGGAGCACCGTTATTATTGCTAGATTTTTTGCTGAACTTAGCACTAATTTGTT
Organism: Companilactobacillus ginsenosidimutans; assembly: GCF_001050475.1. NCBI lineage: Bacteria > Bacillati > Bacillota > Bacilli > Lactobacillales > Lactobacillaceae > Companilactobacillus > Companilactobacillus ginsenosidimutans. The sequence goes on from NZ_CP012034.1 coordinate 2,217,880, forward strand.
GATTAAGTTGAGTAGTATTTCCTTTATTCTTGTCGGCGAGGAAGTACCAGCCAACAAGCTCAGCAATAAGCACGATAGCACCAAATGTGTAACTGAATATAGCCACAATAATTAGAAGAATAATTGCACCAATTGAAATTGCAGCATTAGCGCGAGCAAAAGGCATCATCAAAGACAAAGTCTTTTGGAAATTGCTAGGCTGTTGAGGTTGCCCGTTCATATTTTGTTGATTAAAATTTTGGTTAAAATTATTCTGGTTCTGACCAGGATTTTGACCGGGTGCAAATTGATTTTGATTAAATTGATTAGGCTGGTTTTGAGCCTGATTAAAATTATTTTGTTGATTAGCCTGATTATTTTGGAAGTTATTAGGTTGTTGATTTTGAGGTTGAGCATTGTAATTATTGTTAACTCCAAAATTTTGAGCTCCGTTGTTAACTTGATTAGGATTAACAGGCTGTTGAGGTTGAACCGGTTGTTGATTTTGTTGAGGTTGAACTGGTTGTTGTGCTTGATTTGCATTTACAGTTGGATCCAATTTCACACTGCTGTTTACTGAGCCAGCATTAACTGGTTGCTGTGGCTGTGCTGGTTGAGTAGGTTGTGGTTGAACTGGTGAAACTGGTTGTGTTGCTTGAGCGTTATTTGTTGTTTGAGTTTCTGAATTATTTTTAGATGCAGATTTGTTAGCGTATTTTTCGATTGGAAAACCGCATTTGTTACAGAACTTTTGTCCTGCAACGATATCTGCCCCGCAGTTTGGACATTTCATATATATTTTCCCCTTGTAATTAAATATAAATTCAATTATATAGAAATTATTTATTAATAAAAAGGCGTATATAACATTATTTATATATTTTTAAATTTGAACACATAAAAAAGCTTGAGCAAACGCCCAAGCTTAGTCAATATTGATTGATTATTCATCTGTAAGTGAATCACGTGGATCAAGTTTTGCAGCACGATGTGAAGGAGCTAGTGCAGCAATTAAACTAATTACGATACTTACCACAATACCAAAGATGGCATTTCCTGGTGAGATATTTACGATTGTTGCTTTAAAGGCGTTCTGGGTGGCTGAATTGGCAGCAAACTGAACGAGATAGGCGATGATGACCGCAAATGTACCTGACACTAACCCAATCAAGAATGATTCGGAAATAAACATGTTTCGAATATCTTTCTTTCTGGCACCAATGGCACGTAAGATACCAATTTCGTGAGTTCTTTCAGAAACACTGATGTATAGAACTACGATGATCATAATTGCTGAAACTACTAGAGAAATTCCGGCGATTGCTGCAAGGACATCAAAGGCGAGTTTCAAGTATGTATTAAGAGAATCGATAATTGCACCGACACCAGTAATTGTATAAGCAGGAACTTTCTTTCCCTTGGCGTTAGTAGTTTTGTACCCCTTAATTTTGTCCTGAATAGCTTTGACATTTAGTGTATTATCAGCCGTCAAAGTCACAAAGTTAGGTTTTATACTGACATTGTAATTTGATGAAGCACTCTTCAACGTATCATATGAAATGGCAGTTGAACCAGATTTGATGATACCTGAAATAGTTAGCTTAGTTTGAACTTGAACCGGTTTCTTGTCCTTATCTTGAGAAGGGATGTAAATAGTTAACTTCTTGCCAACTAGACTCTTGTAATGTTTCTTATTAATACGATTTGCATCGGATTTAAGCAAGATAATTTCATTTTTACCAGGTTTACTTCCGGCGATAATGTCACCCGTTTTTTCAGTGGCATTCCAAGTCTGGAAATATGGAACTGCAATAGTTTTCTTTTCATAACGAACCTTAGGTGCTTGAGCAAAATAAGCTTTCTCAATCTTCTTAACATGATCAATCTTGGCAAATTTTTGCATATCTGTATCTGACATGGTGATGTCTGAAGAATCGGTTGAACTATTCACCTGACTGCTGGCAACGTTTTTGGTAACTTGAATTGCGTTCGGATTAACTTGATTCGACATTTGCTTGTTGATGTATCCAGTAATACCAGAACCTAACCCCAGCATGAAGATTACTGAGAAAATACCAATTGCAGCACCGAGAATGATTAAGATGTTCCGTCCTTTGGTGTAAAGCATGTGTTCCCAAGCTAGTCGGAAGGTGTCTCCAAAGCTTAAATGAGTAATTTTCTTTTCGCGGCGGAAATTTGATGCAAGGTATTTTTGTCTAATACTTGTGTCAGAATCGATGACACCATTGGCTAAGTGAACGATTCTTGTACCATAGTTAGCCACTGTTTGTGAGTGAGTAACAGCGATAACTAATTTACCTTCCTGAGCAATTTCGTCCAAAATACGTAAGACTTCAGTAGTATTTTGACCATCCAAGGCACCAGTAGGTTCGTCGGCGATAATAATTTCAGGATCGTTTGCCAACGCACGGGCAATGGCAACACGCTGCTTTTGTCCACCGGAAAGCTGATTTGGATGTTTATCCATTTGATCAGATAAGCCAACTTTGGTTAACAATTCTTTAGCACGTTCAGTTCTTTGGTGACGGCCGAGCGTCGACATCTCAAGTGGAACTAGAACATTTTCCAATACAGTTAAATGACTAATTAAGTGGAAGCTTTGGAAAACAAATCCCACTGTGTGGCTACGATAGTTATCTAGAGCTTTGTTGGAACCTTTCTTGAGAGATTTACCATCAACTAGAATGTCACCCTCAAATTGTGAGTCTAGTCCACCAATGGTATTCAGTAGGGTAGTTTTACCACCACCAGATTCACCTAGAATCGAAACGAATTCGCCACGATCCAAGCTTAAATTAATACCCTTTAAGACTGGAAATTTTTTCTTTCCGAGATAAAAGGATTTTTGGACATTCTTAAGCTCCAAAAAACTCATACATTTCTCCCCATTCCTGAAAATATGTTTTTGAATATAGTGATTATAAAGGTTTTATTACTCCAAGTAAATGGAACGCAAGGCTTGTAGTGCCTTCGCGTCTACTCCCAAGGCACTATTTAAATAATTATCAAAAGTACCGTAATAATGTTCTATAGCCTCAAAAACAGAAGTGATACTTTCAACGTCTGCTTTGGTCATATTCATTTTGTTGCGGATTTTATTTCCTTTAGAATCGTCATTTAAAATTTTCTCTACGTCTGAAGAATTTTCGTACATCAAATTGGTTAGCAAATAATCCTGGACAATTGTCTCAGTATCAACTTGCAGGGCTTTAAGTATGAGAATTGCTCCAACGCCTGTGCGGTCCTTACCGGCAGCACAATGGAAGAGAACAGATTTATCGGGCTCAGTATTCTCCAACAATAGTTGGAAAAGTAGTGCATAAGATTGTTGAGCATGCTGATCCAAAACAACGCTTTGATAAATCATGCCTAAATATGAGTCAGAATTTTGTTTTAATACATTAGTTAGTTTTTCACCGTTTCCCTTGAGCGGATAAACTGGGTCAGGATAGACTTTGTAAAAATCTGATTGAACATCTGGCCACATTTCTTGTTCATTCATGGATCGGAAATCAACGACATATTTCAAGCCATATTTCTTCAGAAACTTTAATGTTTTTGGAGTTAAATTACTAATGTCACCTGAACGAAGAAGTTTTTGATATTTAACTTTTTTCCCAGTGGTAGTAGGGTAACCACCAAGTTCTCTTAAATTTATTGCACCCTCGAGGTCTAAAAGTCTTTTCATGTTTGCCTCCTTATATTGCGTATTTGATGTTGTTAGAAGTAAAATAATGTTAAGGTGATTCAATGATAAATAAAAAACTGTCAATTATTCTGTCAGCTTATAATGTTGAAAATTATATTTCCAAAACTATTGATTCACTCGCAAATCAGACGTCTAATAATTTTGAGGTAATCGCCGTTGATGATTGTTCAACTGATGATACTGTAAAAATCCTACAAGATTATGAGGAAAAATACGACTGGCTGCGGGTTGTTTGTCACGCGCAAAATGCTGGTGCTTCAGCTGCCAGAAATACTGGGCTGAAATTGACTACTAGCGAATTGGTTACATTTATCGATGGTGACGATTGGGTTGAGCCTAGTTACGTCGAATACTTTTTAGACAAGTTTTCTGAGATGCCGAATGTCGACTTAGTAAGTTGTGGATTTTTCATTGATTCCAAAAATGGTAAGAGTAAGCCACAGTTGGAGAAAAAAGAACTTGGCCAAGTTAGTCGTGATGAAGCCATCAAACAGATTATAAAGATGAATGGTTCGGTAATGGGTTATGCTTGGAATAAAGCCTACCGTCGTTCAATTATTGAAGAAAATGAGTTGAAATTTCCAACTGATTTAACTTTGATGGAAGATCAATTGTTCAATGTTCAATACGCAACTGTTGCTGAAAACTTTTATTTAAACGACAAACCTCTATATCACTACGTTTCTCGTAAGGACAGTATCACTAAAAAGTTCGATATGGAAAATGTTAGGGATGTCGGTGTAGCCACAATGAAGGTCTACAAGACAATTCATCAGGGCACCAAGGAAGAACGTCAACAGGAAGAAACTTAAAAGTATCAACTAATAAGACCGTGAAGGTCTTATTTTTTTGTCTCCAGCCTCTATTTTATCAAATTTTTGATAAAAGTAAGCGGTTTTATTAAGTGTGAGCAATTTAATTGTCTGATAATACCATAGGGGGTATAGTATGAATATAGTTTGCAGGAGGTATGAATATGGAAACAAATGTTAAAGAAATCCACGATTCAAATTATGAACAAGAAACAAGTACTGGTGTGACAGTAGTCGACTTTAGAGCAGACTGGTGTCCACCATGTAAGATGATGGATCCCATTCTGAAAGCATTATCCGCTAATGATCAGTTGGGTGATAAAGTTAAGTTTACGTCAATCAACGTTGATAATGATCCACAAACCGCCGCTCAATTAGGCGTTCAAGGAATTCCAACATTCTTAATTAAAAAAGATGGTAAAATAGTAAGTACAATGGTTGGAGCCAGGCCAAAAGACGCATTTAGAGCCGAAATTGAGAAACATCTCAATTAATCAAACTGACTCTTCTTACCTCAGGGGGTATATGAATGAATAAAGAGTCAGAACAAATAAATAGTGACAAAATAAAATTAAGACTAAAGAAATCATATGGGCAACTTGATGGCATCATGAAAATGATGGATGATGGGCGACCTTGTGAGGACGTTTTAGTCCAACTATCAGCTGTAAAGTCCAGTATTGATAAAGCAATGAAGCTTGTCATTGCTCAAAATATTCGACAAAGCGTTGAGGATATCGGGGATGACGATATCGAGAATTTGCAACATTCATTGGATTTGTTGTTGAAGACTAAATAGGTAAAGGACGAAATTGAGTTTCTCAATTTCGTCCTTTTTTTAGTTATGAAAAAGTTTACAAAAAAAGCTTCAGACTGTATTTATACATTTGCTTTCGTATAAATTGTCTGAAGCTTTTTTGATTAAATTTTCTTTTTAATATGATAAGGAACTACGCTCTTATCAGTATCTTTAACACTACTTTTTTCGTCGGTAGCAAAATATACTGCAAAGCTCTTTTTATTTGTCGCATCTTCAGCGATAATTAAGGATGATTCATAAGGATCTTTTGCTTTATATATTTGAGCGCCACGAACAGCTTCCCCAAAGTCACGTGAGTTTGCAATTGCGTCTCCTGGGTTGAAAAATACCATTTCGTCCATTGTTAACACATCCTTTTAGTTACCCTTAATGTCTTCGACATTTAGGGTAACTCACGTCGAAGGTCCAGTGGACCTTTGACGCATACGACTAAATGTTTATTCACACTAAAGGAGAGTGTCTAAAGTGCAGTCAAACGACAACGCACCTTAGTTGTTAACTACTATTATACAATTAATACTAACTTTGGGGTAGTTATTTACGAAATTTTGAAAGGGGTACCACATGAGTAGCGTTGAAGATTATATCAAAAAGAATATTTTTGGTAAGCCACAAGTTAAGCCGGATGAGAAAAATAAATTTCTTGGCAATTTTGCGGAACGTGTCGGAATTGCTTTAACAGTGGCCCAAATTAAGAATTTGGATAACATTCAGACGGTTGAAAAGGTTATGAAAAAGTATCCAGACTATCATTTGTATTTAAATGGTAAAATTGATAGTTATTTAATGGACGAATATCTCAAATTAAGTGTAAAATTGAACTATAATTTTACCATCGTCATGCAATCACCAGTTAGAAATGGTAAGAATAAAGTTACTGATGAGGACATGGGTTTAGTAATAGCCGATGAAAGTAAGCCAATAAGTTCGCCTGTCATTCTGTAAATTTTTGGAGGAAAATATGTCTAATAAACCATTAGATAAAATCGCATTACTTGCATTAAATGGAAACATGCCAGTTGCTGAAAGAATTTCTAAATATATGGGTATTCCAATTTTAGATGCTTCAGTTTCACACTTTAGTGATGGAGAAATAAACATCCAAATTAACGAAAGTATTCGTGGTAAAGATGTTTATATTATTCATTCTGTTTCAGATCCTGTTAACGACAACTTCATGGAATTGATGATTGCCGTTGATGCATTGAGAAGAGCAAGTACCCATCAAATTACTTGTGTGCTACCTTACTTTGCATATACACGTTCTGATCGCAAGTCACGTTCAAGAGAACCAATTTCCGCTAAGCTTTTTGCTAACATGTTGGAAATGGGTAAGGTTGACCGTGTTATTGCACTGGATATGCACGCTGAACAAATTCAAGGTTTCTTCGATATTCCAGTCGATCACTTGCGTGCAATGCCAATCTTCGCAAGTTACTTTAGAGATACAATCAAAGCATCAAGTGACGACGTAGTTTTCGTTGCACCTGATCACAATTCAACAAAACGTGCTAGATCATTAGCAGAAATGTTTGGCTCACAAATTGCGATAGTTGATCAACGTTCAACTGAAGACGAAAATGTTGTTCCAGATATTATCGGTGAAGTTGATGGTAAGATTTGTGTTATCGTTGATGATTTGATCGATACAGGTACAAGAATGATTAATAGTGCCCACGCATTAAAAGTTGCTGGAGCTACTAGAGTTATTGGAGCAGCGACACATCCAATTTTCTCAGATAAAGCTACTGAAAGATTACAAGAATCTGACTTAGAAGAAGTAGTTGTTACGGATTCAATCGTTGTTCCAGAAGAATGTTTATTTGATAAGTTAACAATCTTATCAGTAACAGGTCTTGTTGGTGACGCTATCGAAATGATTGAAAGTGACGAATCAATTAGTTCATTGTTCAATGAACGCGAAGGCTATAAAAAATTACATTAATCAATAATTGACCATGTTGGAAACAGCATGGCCTTTTTTTGTGCGTTATTTTAATAATTAATTATTGCTATTTGTATCATTTTACTAAAATATTCCAATATTATATGACAATTTGTTAAAATCATTATCTAGATGTCATATTTAGTGATTTATTAGTAAAAGTCTAATAATTATGTCTAATTTTAAATTGTATGCAACCGATTGTACCAGCCTGTATAACAGCATCTATACAATTAGTAAAATATTGTGAAATTAAAAATTAGATAAATTTTAATTTACATTTAATATATTAACCAGTAATATTGTATCCATAAACAAGTAAGGTTACATAAAGGGGGTTAATATATGAAGAAGAATAAGTTCGGTTTTTGGGGAAACTTAGCTTTCTCTGCAGTGCTTTTATTAAGCCCCGGCGTTTCGGGGGTTGCTCAGGCGACAACTGTTGATGCAGCATCTAACAGTTCAGCCACGACAGCAAAGACACAGTCAGGAATTTTCTCTCAATATGATGCAGAACTTAATTCTTTAAACAGCATCAAGAATGTGTCAACGGATCCAAATGCACCATTTTTAACCATGAACTATACAGCGGATTACAAGTTGGATAAGTTCATGCAGCAAGGAGCTGCCAATAATACGCAACTCATATCATTTGTTGGTAGTTACGTTACTGGTTTTCCAAATATAGGGCGAACATTAAAATTGAACGTCCCAGCATTTGGATGTAGCACTTTCTCTGCGGCAACACCCGATGGTCAACAACTATTCGGTCGTAATTTTGATGAAAACAGTGATTCACCGGCCATGTTAGTTAGGACTCATCCGACCAATGGGTATGCTTCCATCTCAATGGTTGATTTAGGATTTTTGAAATACGATAATTCTAATTTGCCAACTAACAAACTGAACAGCCTGAAAACACTAGCAGTGCCATACACTCCTCTTGATGGTTTGAATGAAAAAGGTGTTACAATGGCTGTTCTCCAATTGGACGGATCTCCAACCAATCAAACTGATAGCGCGAAAAACGATATCACGACAACAAGTGCTATCAGAATGGTTCTAGATAAGGCCGATTCTGTTGATTCAGCTCTTGCATTGTTGAGTAAGTACAACATGCATGACCCAAGCATGGGTGAATTCCATTATCAAATCACTGATGCCACAGGTAAGTCAGTTGTTCTCGAGTATGTCGACAACAAGATGAGTGTCATCGACACCAACCACGCAACTAACTTTATGGTTACACCTTCCGTATTTGGAACAGGCCACGGGCAAGATCGTTACGAAACCCTTTCGAACGAACTCACGAAATCCAATGATACAATGACCGACGTTCAAGCAATGAACTTATTACACGAAGTTGCCCAATACGGAAAAGCATCAACCAAGTCATGGACCCGCTGGTCCATGATTTACAACAAGTCCAATGGAACTGTAAACGCAGTTATTGGCAGAGATTATGACACGCAACATACTTACAGTATCAATTAAGACCATTGATTACGTAATTCCTCCCAAGAATAAATCATCCAGAAATCTTGATACTCGTGTCAGTCTTAAAAAAGATAGATGCTAGATGCTACCATCCAGCATCTATCTTTTTGTTTGTACATTTTTAAAAAACAATAGATAATAGCTACGAGAGAGAAATGTGGATACGAGGTAGCAACATGGATGACCACAAAAAATATACATCCTTCAAAATAGCCTTCGGATTCTTGCTCGTATCAACAATAATTTTGAGTTTCAGTAAAAAAAGCAGGGTAGACCTAATAATCTCACTAATGTCAGCATTAGCAGTAGCAGCAATTTACCTCTACTTCAAATTAATCGACCTAATGGACAAACATAAGAAGTTACATAAAACAAACCACGTATAACAAAAGTAAGTGAAAAAGTAATTTACGTATAGCATTAGGGGATTATTTGCGACGAGATTCAAGTTAAGAGCAAATAAATACAATTGGAGACAAAAAAGATGAGCCAGGAATAAAATTCCAAACTCATCTTTTTAAGTACAAACGTTTTTTTAATTTATGTTTTATGACTTAGTTTTTGAACTAAAAAACATGGAACTACTAAACAAAGTAGCAACCTCAATAAAGCTAAATAATATTAATAAACGAAATTAGTTGAAAGCAAGATTAGATGGAGGAATGAAATCGATTTGGGCTAAATAGCTAAATTTTACTTAGCCGAGTGTACTTCTCGGGTTAGTAAAAGGGGCAGCTTGAAGACTTTTCGAACTTTGAAAAGGCTCCAAGTGTCCCAGCTATGTTCCAGCCCAAAAATCGATTTCATTCCGGAATCGGCCCCCTTACTTCCAATTAATTCTAGAGAAGACTCGACGACCGAGAACCTCACGCATAAACATAAACAACGGCCAGGACAACAAAGCAATAGAAATATAAATAAAAGTAAAATGAAGATCAAAAATACTTTGCAGTCCAAACAACTTATCAGAATAAGTAAATGCAATAACAAACAACAGCATAGAGACTCCAATCATAACTTTCTTTCGTATGATCAGCGGATTACTAATAGAAACTAACGCACAATAACCAATCAATCCAATTGCAAAAACAGACATGGTCGATGTTGACTTGTAAGTTAAGTTAGCCCAATTTCCAACTCCTTGAATCGTCAGCAACAGAATTATGTTACAAATGGCCGCTGGTAAGGCAATTTCCATAACGTTTCGCATAAATCGACCTGCTGGTGGGCGATAATTAGGTTCTAAGGCCAAGATGAAGGTAGGGATACCAACTGTTAGTGCATTGACGGGCGTCAACTGTGAAGGCTGGAATGGATATCCAGAGCCTAGGAAAATAAAGACAATCGATAAAACTACTGAATAAATGGTTTTGATTAAATAGAGGGATGCAACTCTCTCGACGTTGTTAATTACTCGACGTCCTTCATTCAGCATGAAAATCATTGAATCAAAATTCCTATTTAATAGAACAAAGTCGGCACTTGCTTCAGCAGCATCACTTTCACCCGCAATGGCAATACTACAATCAGACTTGCGCATCGCCAAAACATCGTTGACACCATCACCAGTCATACCAACTGTTAGTCCATTTTTTTGCATAGCTTCAATGAGGTCAGATTTCTCATTCGGACGGACACGGCCAAAGACCCGATATTTCTTAACTAATTCAGAATAGTCTGTGTCTGCAGGCAACGTGCTCATATCAATATAATTGTCAGTTTTGTCGATACCAGCTTGTGAGGCAACGTTTGAAACAGTAACCGGATTATCACCAGAAATTATTTTCAAGTCGATACCTTGATTCTTTAAATATGAGAAAGTTGATTTAGCTTGCTTTCTGACTTGATCAGAAATGAAAATTAATCCGAGTAAATCCTGCTTTTCGTCAACCTCACGTAACACAGCAATAACTCTGAATCCTTTTTCGGCAGCCTCTTGAACTCGCTTATTTGTTTCTTCAGATGGATCGTCGATAATGAATTCTGGTGCTCCCATCTTATATTTAGTACCAGATTCTGCAATGTAACCAGAATATTTTGTCTCAGATGAGAATGGCAATACTTCTTTGACTTTGTCTTTGAATGCTGCTGACTTTAAGTCCTTAATTGCTTGTGCAGTAGCGTTTGTTTCTTCAGTTTCCTCAACAATAGTTGATGCAACTTGTTTAACAAATTCCTCCGAAAAACCTTTTTCTGGAGAAATCTTTTTGACGTTTAGTTTGCCGGTGGTGATTGTCCCAGTTTTGTCTAGGCACAAGGTGTCAACACGGGCCAATGTCTCGATGGCATTTAGTGAACGAACCAGGATTTTCTTTTTGGACAAATTGTAGGCACCAGTTGCTAAAGCCACGGCGGTTAAGAGGACCAATCCCTCAGGAATCATACCGATGACAGAGGCAGATGTTCCGAGAATTGATTGAGAAACGTCGCCATTTTTCAGGAAGGAACGGAAGAATAAAATAAGACCGATTGGTACGATTGTATAGGTTAAAATCTTGATAATATTATTAATAATCTTCATCAAGACACTGTCAGAACCCTTTTCACGGCTAACGGCGTTAGAAAGCTTTGAGACGAAACTATTCATACCAACTTGAGTCAGTTGTACCCGCGCTTGACCAGCAATTGCGAAGCTTCCTGAATAGACTGAGTCGTCTTCAAACTTTTCAATCGTGTCAGATTCACCAGTTATACTGGATTCGTTAGTTTGCAGACCGTTACTAGACCGCACAATACCGTCAGCGGGGATGGTGTTTCCTCGCTTTAGAATGACGATATCGTCTTCAACTAGTTCTTCAATAGGTACTTTTACTTCCTCATTATTACGAATTGTCGAAAATTCTTGTTCATTAACCAGATTAATTTTATCAATGGTCAATTTTGAACGAATTTGTTGGAAAGATCCGATAATGATATTTGCTAAAACGGGTCCTAAGAAGAATAAGTTCCGGTATGAACCGGTCCAAGCAATCAAAATAGCAATGACTAAGTTTAAAAAGTTGAATAGAGTGAAAATATTGTCAGCCAAAATTTGTGGGATTGAACGAGATAATTTTTTTATCTGAATATTCGTTAATCCTTGCGAAACTTTTTCATTAAACTCTTGATTGGTCAGACCAGAATCAATGTTTGTATACTTTTCTGGTTTTTTAACTTTTATCATATGTTTACCTACGGTAATTTGATTGAGCATTTTTATCCTAAATGCTTTATACTCTAACTACTACTACTTAAAATCTAACATAAAAGGATGACTTATTTTTGAATAATTTATTTTTCGATTTAGATGGAACCTTAGTAAATTCTGAAAAGGGTATTATGAAGGGCTTGAAGTACATGTATAACAACACTTTAGGCTACGTTCCACATGATGATGACACTCTAAGAAAATTTATTGGTCCAACATTTAGTTATTCATTCAAGAAGTTTGATGGTATTGAGGTTGATGATCCAATTGCTAAAGAACGAATGAAATCTTTCCGTGAGTATTACGACGTTGAAGGTTGGAAAGAATTAACTGTTATTGATGGTGTTTATGACATGCTTGAAGAATTGAAGCATGAGGGCAAAGAAATTTTTGTTGCAACATCTAAACCAGAAATTCATGCTAAGAATATTGTTGAATATTTTGGTATGAAACCATACATCAGACATGTTTTTGGTGCCAGTGATGATGAAGTTACGCGTTCACTCAAAGAAGATGTTATTTCCTATGGTATGGACAAAACTTCTGTTGATTTGAATTCAGATAATCTTGTTATGGTAGGGGACCGTAGCAGTGACATTATAGGGGCTCATAAAAATAATCTAAAGGCAATCGGAGTTACTTACGGTTTTGGGGATAAAGATGAACTCAGTCACGCTAAATCTGACTGGATCGTCAATAAACCTTTAGAAATCGCAAAAATTGCTTTGGAGAAGTAGTCAATGAGTAAATCGGTATACAATCGTCACGGATTCACGCTAATTTTATTATCACTATGTTTAATGGTTATTGTGTTTATGGGGATCACTCTCTCAACTGTTTTGAACGGAAATTACGTCAAACGGGTTGTTAGCAGTGAAAGTAATGTTTCTTTAATCAAAAACTATACTAATCAAAAATTGGGCAGTATTGTCGATAGCTATGCAGCTATCAATGATTTGGAAGCAACACAATTGAGTACGGACCAGGTTAGAACGATTATTGATTCATCTGTCGATGAACTTTACGACGGAGACAATAATTTGACTATCGGATCAGTGATTTTATCAACCATTGGCGATAATTTAAAAAAGGCTGCCAAAACTAACGGTTTAAATATTGATTCTGAAATTGATCAGACAGTTTCAAGTAACAAGGGGATTATGGATCAAATCGTGAATAACGATATTGGTCCAATAGATCAGTCGCTTCAAGATATTAAACAAGTGCAACGAATTGTGAAAGTAATTATTGGTGTTGCCAGTGTTTTGTTTGTCTTGCTGGCCATTAGGTTGCGTCGAAAAACCAAGTCTAATATGATGTTTTTCCATCATATGGGTACGGTTGGAATCATTACGGCGATACTGTTAGCCATCATGTTAGTGCTCATTTATTATCCGATTGCTAGCTACATCACAAGCAATGTAGAATACAATGTCAGGGATGTTTTGTATAATATACTTAACGGTATTTTCACAAGTTACATTTCCATCGTCTTTATGGTATTTATCTTAAGTATCATTGATTGGGGAAGTACCGGAAAATACAAATACAACTGATGAAGGAGACTACCTATGAAAATTGAAATTACTCCAGAAGCACAAGAAAAACTACAAAAATTTGGTGACAAAAATATTGTTTTAGACTTGGATGACGGCTTGGGTCGTTTCTCAGGTGAAGGTGATTGTGCTTTGATTACTAAATTCCGTGTAATTGTTGTTGATAAGGATGAAAACTTATCTGATTATTCTATTAAGTTGGATTCTGACATTGGTACTATTTGGTTTAAGGAAAGTGCTGAGGAGTTTTTGAAGCCTGGAATTAAGCTTGAGGTTAACCCTAAGACTCAGCTTCTTGTATTTAAGAATGATTTTGAGACTATTGATAATAGTGTCAATATTATAGACTTTGATGTGGTTCGCGGATAGTCGGCGGTTCACTGCCGCCCTCCGGTCAGGTTCCGCGGGGGCCGTGGACGCTGTGGCTCGTTCGGAATCCATAGTGCGGTATCCCGAAACGAGCTTATTGTAAACGAGCCCCTTGGCTCGTCAACAATAAAGTCACGGCTTGGGCCCCCGCGGAACCTGACCTGCGGGCTAGTTATCCTCAAACTTTCCGCTTTGGTGGGGTATGATTATACTCTAGCATTTGCGATTTATTTTAATTTTGTTAAAACGTGGGACATATTCCATTTTTATGGATATGTTCTTTTTTTTTGCGTTTTTCTGCTTTGTTTTTTTATTTTTTTACTTAGGAAGTTTCTTATTGCTTACGATTTTATGTTGTGCTACGTCAAAATAAAAAAGACCTGAATTTTCAGGTCTTTATTTATTTTCTTCGTTTTTATTGTTGTCTGACTTATCTTTGTCTTCGTCTAGGTCATCTATTGTTGTTAGTGAGGCTAGGTTGTCTTGTCTTGCTACTTCTTTGTTGTTGATGGTTACTTTGAACCAGTCGGCGAATCCGTGATCGAATTCTGCTACTCGGAAGTGGAAGTTATCTAAATCAAACTCGGAATCTTGTCCGATATTTGGTAGTTTATCCAAGATGTAGCCACCTACTGTGATGATGTCTGATTCTTGGAAGGCTTTGATGTCGGTTCTGAAATATCTTTCGAAATCATATAAGGTTGTTTTACCTGAAACGTTGAATGATTTATCGTCATTTTGAACGATGTATTCATCGGAAACGACGTCAATTTCATCTTTAACGGTACCAAATAATTCTTCGTAAATATCCTTATCTGTGACGATACCACTTGTCCCACCGTATTCATCGACTACGATTACGATTGGGGTTTGTTTCTTGATCATCTTAGATAGAATATCTTGAATTGGCATTGTTTCGGGAACGGTATTTACTGATCTTAAAATTCTGCTAATTCCAACGCTGCCATCTACTTGGTTTTGGCGGACGATGTCATACGCATAAACGTATCCTAAAACTTTATCTTTATCATTGTCTGCAACAACTGGGAATCTTGAGAAACCTTGTTGTAAGTAGTCTTTGATAACGTCACTTACTTTATCAGTGATGTCGACGACGTATAAACTAGTTCTATCGACCATGATATCTTTGGCAACTTTATCGTTTAATTCGAAAGCACGTTCCATTAAGGCAACATCGTTTTGATCCATGTCGCCACCTTGAATGGATGATTTGGATAAGCTCAAAATTTCTGATTGTGAGAAAACTTCATTTTCTGAATCAGCTGGTTGTAGTCCGATTAAACGAACAATACCGTTTGATGATGAGTTTAATAACCAAACGAATGGATAGGCTATTGTGTGGAAAGCTTTTAATGGGGTAACGACTAACATTAGCATTTGCATAGGCTTATCGATTGAAATGTTTTTTGGAACAATTTCAGTCAAGACAACCTCAAAGTATGTTAGTAAGAGAACACCAATGATTGAACCAATGATGTGCATTCCGTTACCGTTGTTGGATAGGTGAACTAGTCCGAATAAATCGACAAGCAAATATTCAATCGTAGATTCACCAATCCAACCTAAAATAATACCAGCGATACTTGTACCAACTTGAGTGGTTGATAAGTATTCGTTTAAATTATTGACCATATTAAGGGAACGCTTAAGCTTAGCTATATTGCCATTCCCTTTTTCAATGGCGTCTTCAAGCTGACTTGGTCTGGTCTGCACCAAAGCGAACTCAGCCGCGACACAGAAGAAAGCAAATATAAAGGTAATTAGAATAATTATAAAATTACCGGTTATCTCTGAACTTGACAATACAGAAACCTCTTTTCTAGTTAAGAAGGATTATACACTAAAGAAAAGCCGACGTGCGTCGGCTTAATCAATTTAATTACTATTTGTGGTAGATTGTTCAGTTGCAACCTCATCAGAAGTATTTCCAGGAACACCGTTGCCTTTTTCTGAGAAAGTTTTGAACGTATAAGTATAGCTTGGCATATTATCACTATTTAGTCCACTCACAGCGACTTGATATTGCGAGTGATCGTTAATTGTGACATTAGCAGGTGGTAAGAAACTGAGAACAGTGCTTGCGTATGCTGCACTACCAAAGGAACTAGGAGAAACTGTACCAGTAGTTCCATCAGTTAAATTAGTTACAGTAATAGTAGATGAATCTGTCACGATATCTTTTAGTTGAGAAAATGTGATCGACCAAGGAATTTGAGTTGTACCGCTGTCTGCAGTTAATTCTTCAACTGGGAAAAGTCCATCACCTGGATAATTTACAGTTGCAGCAGCTGGGGCCCTATATTGATCAGCACCATTTTTCACTAAGACACTTTCATATGTACGTCCAGCAGTAGCCTTA
Source organism: Companilactobacillus ginsenosidimutans (assembly GCF_001050475.1). NCBI lineage: Bacteria > Bacillati > Bacillota > Bacilli > Lactobacillales > Lactobacillaceae > Companilactobacillus > Companilactobacillus ginsenosidimutans. The sequence goes on from NZ_CP012034.1 coordinate 2,234,155, forward strand.
GCAATTCCCACACCAACAGTTGATAAGAATGGTGACAAGAACCAGGCACGGTGTCCAGCATCCATTCCAGAAATATTAGTGTTATCAATCATCAATTCACGGATAGGTGAGCTAATTGATTTAGGAAATCCAAAGTACAGATTACTAGAAGCAGTTCCAAAAATAGCACGATTCCAATATAAATCGGGTAGACCAATAGGTTTAGTAGTATTAGTAAGTCCATGCTGATCTTTATACGGATCAGATTCCGCATCAGCCATAACGGCAGATGAAATCTGAGCCAAAGTATTTGAATCGCCATATGATGTAATTGCTGGTAGTCCAGATAATGAACGATAATAATTAATCCAAGCGACAGATTGATTTATCGTTGAAGGTGCCAAAACACCAGGGTTAAAGGTATCAGCAAAAACAGGTGTCTCAGTATAATCTGGAGTTTCAGTGTCACCAGCCGTGAGATCAGCGTATTGTTTTTGATAAGCCATAACAGTTTCTTTTTCAGAAGTTATATAGTTAGTATTAGTTTGATTAGTGGCTGTGACAGTTGCACTATTATCAGCCGCGTCGATAGTTTGGATGGGTGTTGAAACGGAAGTAGCAAGTAGTAATGCTATAACGGCTCCAACAAACAATCGATTCCTCTTCATATTTTATCCTCTAAAAATGTATTTTTACTCTTATATTATAACGAATTTTTCGGTAGAATTGTACATTAGGTGCATATCGTTATAAATATTTTCATTTTATTGGAATATTTGTTTTTATTAGTTGATATAATGAATTATAATTTTTATAATTAAATGGAGAGATTAGCTTGGGGGAATGGCATTTTGACAAATACTAAAACGAATAAATTTTTAACGCCGGCTCAGGCAGCCGATATATTGGGGATCAGTGTTGCCACACTGCGTAAATATTCATTAATTGTCGAACATTCAACAAATGACGGAGGTTATTTCGAACGTAACAAACAAAATAACCGTCTGTACACACAGAAAAATCTTGATGACTTTAACAAGATGGTTGAATTAGGACACGGACCAAAAATGACACTACAGACTGCAGCAGCACAAATATATCCAGTATCAGATGCAGCCAAAGCAACAAATGGGGACAATAACGGCACAACACATAATGCTCAAGTGGCAAATTTGGAAAACACTATCAAAGAGTTGCGAGCAAACATCGAGCAACAAGACAGAGTAATCCAAAACTTAAGCAAAAAAGTAATAAAACTCCAAGAAGGCAAAGCAGACGACAATACAAAATCTGAAAAAGACACCAAATATTCAGAGTATCTAGCAAAAGTCCGAGACGCCAAAGCCAAAAAAGACAAAGCAGATAGTGTAAAAACATCAAGCAGTTCAAAAGATGGAGAAAATTCAAAACTACAAACACTAGTTAACATGCAAGTCGGTGAACAGAAAAAAGGCAAACATTGGTGGGATAGATTCATGAAATAAAAGAGCCAAAAACAAAACGAACTTGACCCATGCATATAAGATGGCCATAGCGGAGAGGGGTGCGTAACACCCCCGCAGCTCTGGACAGCTTATATGTGTGGGTCAGTTTTGTTTTTAGCGTTTCAAAACTAGAGCCAAAAAAAACACGCACTTAAACACGGAACATAAGACGCCCATAGCGGAGAGGGGTGCGTAACACCCCCGCAGCTCTGAGCGCCTTATGTGTAGTGTTTAGTGTTTTTTTTAGCGTTTCCGCAACATAAAAGTGAACAAAGGAGAAAACAAATCATCCTAAAAAAAGTTCGTTCACCACAAACACACAAAATTAAATCAATCTGTAACAAACAGTGAACCAAGAACTTGATCCAAGAACCTAACCAAAATAAAGAAAGGCCACATCCAAATGGATGTGGCCTTTTCCTTAGCCCTAAAACTTGAATACCAATCTACCCCTTACCAACTCTCGTCTGATTAATAGTATCCCGAATCTCCTTAAACACAGAGCTAGTCTGCTTTTCATCATGCACAGCAGTAATCATAAACAAAGTATCCACCAAACTAATCTGAGCGATAATAGCATGCAAAGCCTCATTCTGATATTTAGTCTCATCGGAAATAGACAACAAGCAAACATCAACTAAGTTAGTCAAAGTAGAATTCCCGTAACTAGTAATACCAATAATCTTCACATGATTTTTTCTAAGCTCAGAAACAATCTGCAAAGTATCCTGATTTTCTCCACTGTGAGAAATAACGACTGCACAATCTTGATCAGTCATCTTAGTAGCCATCATCAGTTGCATATGAAAATCCATCGTAAAATAAGGCTTCTTATCAGAACGCAAAAATTTATGAAATCCATCTTGTGCCACAATACCAGAAGCGCCAATTCCGAAGAATCCAATGGATTGGCAGCTATCAATGATATCGGTTGCTGCTTTTAATTGATCCTCAGTCAAAACCTGTTCAGTCGCAGTCAAGGTAGATATATTACCATTGAATATTTTCTGAGTCATAGCTAAGTATGAATCGTTAGCAGTTATATCTTGAAAAAGTGTGCCGTTGTTTTGTTCACCAGATGTTAGCAAGCTTAATTTGAAGTCTTGAAAACTTTGATAACCTAACATCTTTGCAAATCGAGAAATTGAAGATATAGAAACATTAGCATCTTCAGCCAAGTCATTAATCGTCAGCCCAGAATCAAACGTGTTGTTTTCTAAAATGTAATCTGCAATTTCTTTATATGTTCCCTTGAGATTATGATAGTAGCTTTGTATAACGTAATTTATATTATTTGCCATAGTATTTTCTCCGTGATTATAAAGTACCACATAATTTATATAAAGAAAATATTTTTCATGATATTAGTTGATTGTTGAAAAATATTTTCGTATAATGAATTCTGTTGAAAGCAATTACATGGGAGATGTACATATGAAATTAGCAATGATTGGTTTAGGTAAGATGGGAATCAACCTAACAGAAAACTTAATTAGGAACAACAATTCGGTTGTGGCCTTTGATTTAAACGAAGACTCAAAGAAAGATGCAGCTAAATTAGGGGCAGAGGTTGCCGACAGTTTAGAAGATGCAGTCGTAAAATTAGATCAACAAAAAATTGTTTGGGTAATGTTGCCAGCCGGTAAACCAACTAACAGTACCATCGACCAACTTAGTCAATTGCTAAATAAGGATGACATTGTTATTGATGGTGGAAATACATTTTACGAAGACTCACTTCGTCATAACGAAATTTTGAAAGCTAATGGAATTAACTTTTTCGATGCCGGAACTTCTGGTGGTATGAGTGGCGCAAATCATGACGGAAACTTCATGATTGGTGGCGACAACGCTGAAGTATTCAAGACAATTGAACCAATTTTTGAAGGAATCGCTCAAAAAGATGGTTACCTATATACCGGAAAAGCTGGTTCAGGTCACTACTTAAAGATGGTCCACAACGGTATCGAATATGGAATGATGCAATCAATCGCTGAAGGATTCGATGTTTTGGAACACAGTGATTTCAACTATGACAACGAAGCAGTCGCAAAAGTTTGGTCAAATGGCTCAGTTATTCGCGGCTGGTTGATGGAATTAGCAGAATCAGCTTTCTCAAAGGACCCTCAATTAGATGAACTAAAAGGTGTCATGCACTCATCTGGTGAAGGTAAATGGACATTGGACGAAGCCTTGAAGCTTCAAGTTCCAACACCTGTTATCGCCCTTTCATTGATGATGAGATATCGTTCAATGGAAGACGATACATTTACTGGGAAAGTCGTTGCAGCATTAAGAAATGAATTTGGCGGACACGACGTCGACAAGAAGTAGAAGCAGGAGGAAATACTAATGGATTATATGATTGGTGCCGATATCGGTACAACTAGCACAAAAGCAGTTTTGTATGACATGAAGGGTAAAGTTATCGCCTATGCCAACAAGGGTTATCAATTATATCAAGATACACCCGATATGGCTGAAGAAGATCCAGAAGATATTTTTGATGCGATTGTCGAAGTCCTTGGTCAAGTTATTCGTAAGGGAAAAGTTAAACCAGGTGAATTGAAGGGCGTTTCGTTCTCATCAGCCATGCACAGTTTGATTTTGATGGATAAAGACGATCAACCTTTAACACGCGCTATTACTTGGGCTGACAACCGTGCTGCTAAGTATAGTGAAGAATTGAAAGATAACGGTCAAGGTGCAGAAATTTATGCGAAGACCGGTACTCCGATTCATCCAATGGCACCATTGTCAAAAATTCTTTGGTTGAAAAATGAGAAACCAGATTTATTCAATCAAGCTAAGAAATTTATTGATTTGAAAACTTATGTGTTTTTCCGTTTATTCGGAGTTTACAAGATGGAATACTCAATTGCTTCAGCAACTGGTATGTTCAACATCTTCGACTTGAAGTGGGAACCACAAGCACTCGAATTACTCGGATTGACTGAAGACCGTTTGCCAGAATTAGTTGAACCAACTGACTCAATCAAAGGAATCAATCCAAGTTATGGAAACCTATTAAATATTTCAGAAGACGTACCATTTGTCTTTGGTGCTAGTGATGGTGTCTTATCAAACCTTGGTGTTAACGCGATCGGCCCTGGTGTCGTAGCAGTCACAATCGGTACTTCAGGTGCCGTTCGTGTAGTTGTCGATAAACCAGTTGTTGATCCAAATGGTAGATTATTCTGTTATGCCTTAACTAAGGACAAGTGGGTCGTTGGTGGACCAGTTAATAACGGTGGAATTGTCTTCCGTTGGGTTCGTGATCAGTTATTTGGACCAGAAAAGATTACAGCTGAACAAATGCAAGTTTCTTCATATGATATTTTGACTCAAATTGCTGAAAAGATTCCAGCTGGTTCAGATGGATTATTATTCCATCCCTATCTGGGTGGAGAACGTGCTCCAATTTGGAATGCCTACGCACGTGGTTCATTCTTCGGATTAACGCGTCAACATACACGTGCTCATATGGTCCGTTCAGCTCTTGAAGGTATCGTCTACAACTTGTACATGGTTATGTTGATGATTGAAGGAGTTGCTGGCAAGCCTAAGAGCATTCAAGCTACAGGTGGATTCGCACGTTCAGCACTTTGGAGACAAATGCTGGCTGATATTTTCGAACAAGATGTTACTATTCCAGAAAGTTTTGAAAGTTCATGTCTTGGAGCAGCTGTTCTAGGGATGTATTCATTAGGCTACATTGATGATCTTTCAGAAGTTAAAAACATGGTTGGTGTTACAAATGTTCATCACCCTGAAGAAAAGAATTTTGAAGTATATCGTGAATTACTACCAATCTGGATTCGTCTATCAAAGACATTGTCACCAGAATACAAGAGTATTGCTGAATTCCAGAAGAAACATATGAAAGAGCACCAAGAAAAATAACTCGTCTAACGACGAGTTTTAATAATAATCGGAATGTAAACGGTTACTTAAATTAGGGAGGATTTTCTTATGCCATTTCTTGTCTTAGTATTAGGAATTGCTTTGTTACTATTCTTAATTATCAAGGTTAAGTTAAATACTTTTGTATCCTTGGTTGTTACGTCAATCGCTGTAGGTATTGGTCTTGGTATTCCCATGACCAAAATAGCCACCAGTATCCAAGATGGTATTGGTAGTCAATTAGGTGAATTGTCAATTGTCTTCGGTTTCGGAGCCATGCTCGGTAGGCTGGTTGCTGACGCCGGTGGTGCCTATCGAATTGCCCACACATTAATTCAAAAATTCGGTAAAAAGAGATTACAATTAGCTATTGTTTTAGCTTCATTTATTATCGGTATTGCTTTGTTCTTCGAAGTTGGTATGGTTCTGTTAGTTCCAATCGTCTTCGCAATCGCCATTGAAGCTGGAGTTTCAATTATGTACTTGGGAATTCCTATGGCAGCTGCACTTTCGGTAACTCACGGATTCTTGCCACCACATCCAGCACCAACAGCTATTAGTGCAGTGCTTGGTGCCAGTGCAGGACACGTCTTACTTTACGGAATTATCGTTGCCATTCCAGCAGTTATTATCGCTGGACCTTTGTACACCAAAGTTGCTAGGAAAATTGTTCCAGATGCCTTTGATAGAACAGGTAATTTGTCAGCATTAGGTCCTCAAAAAGAATTTAAACTTGATGAGACACCAGGATTTGGTATTTCAGTTCTAACATCATTATTCCCAGTTATCTTGATGGCCATCACAACTATTTATCAACTAGTATTTAACGGCGGACATTTGCCAAAGAACCCAACAATGTTGGATTCCATCATTGCTTTTATTGGTACACCAGCAATTTCAATGACAATCTCACTATTAATTGCCATGTACACAATGGGTTGGGCACGTCGTTTCAAAACACCACAAATCATGCACACAGTTGAAGAAGCTGTTAAATCAATCGCCATGTTGCTACTAGTAATCGGTGGTGGTGGAGCCTTCAAACAAGTCTTAATTGACGGTGGAGTCGGTGATGCCGTAATGAACTTGTTCTCAGGAACAAACATGTCACCACTAATTCTAGGTTGGTTAATCGCCGTAGTCCTAAGAATCGCCTTAGGATCAGCCACAGTCGCATCACTAACAGCAGCCGGATTAGTTCTTCCACTAATGCAGTCAGCTGGAGTAAATCCAGCCTTGATGGTATTAGCAGTCGGAGCAGGATCACTTGCCGCATCACACGTTAACGATGCCGGATTCTGGATGTTTAGAGAATATTTTGATTTAACAATCAAAGAAACATTACTTACATGGACAGTTTTGGAAACCATCATTTCCGTAGTCGGAATAATCGGAGTCCTATTACTAAGTCTCGTATTGTAAACACCAAGAGGTCGTCGAAAGATGGCCTCTTTTTTGGTATGCTTAAAAGATATTAAATTCAAGGGATGTTCCTTATGAAAAAGTTTTACACGTTTTTGATTATTTTTATTGGCGCTTCAATTGGTGGTAGCTTGCGCTATTTAATCGGTCTAATGTTCACTGTTAGTTCAGGCTTTCCGTGGGGAACACTCTTCGTGAATTTGACAGGAGCATTCGTATTGCCACTATTGATCCACTATTTGCATGATAAATTTCACTTGCAAGTTGACACAGTTTTATCGTTAACAACAGGTTTACTTGGGGCGTACACGACATTTTCAACATTTACGGCTGATACTTATAAGTTGTTTCAGACATCAAATTACATGATGTTGTCCGGATATTTGATTGCCACATTGTTAGGTGGATTCCTATGCGCTATTTTTGGTAACTACTTGGCTGCCAATTTGGCCACAAAAGAATATTTGCGCGAAAAAAAAGAAAGCTAGGATTTTTATCCTGCTTTCTAATTAGCTTTTTCTTCGATGTCAGTTTCTGGATCATCATCAAGTAAAACTATTGATTCGCCATTTTTTCGACGACGACAAATATCTTCTTCACCCCATTTACATAGTTGAAATAGAAGGTCATTCAAAGTTTTACCGTAATCAGTCAATGAATATTCCACTTTGGGTGGGACTTGTTCATAAACTTTTCGATTGATGATACCACTATTTTCCAGCTCGCGAAGTTGCTCGGTTAGAACTTTCTGAGTGATATTGGGGATGACACGACGTAATTCGCCGGTTCGCATCGTTCCACGTTTAAGATGACAGAGAATGAGTGGCTTCCATTTTCCACCAATGACATCAATTGTTGCTTCAACTCCAATGTTATAAACGCATTGTTTCAAGTGAATTTCCCCTTTACATGTTGGTATGATTGAATTTCATATTAACATGTTAATAAGAGAAATTACAGAATTATTGTTTTTCAGCGGAAACGCTGCGCATTAGATAGAAAATCAGTAAGATTCCGATTACTAACATTGCGATTCCCATCCAAGGTGTCATCGCAATCATATCGTTTGAAGCTGCGAATCCACCGACAGTTGAGCCGATGATAATTCCAATGTTGAAAGCTGAGATATTTAATGATGATGCTAGATTAACTTCAGAAGGTGTTAGTTCCTCTGCCAACTGCAACATGTAAAGCTGTAATCCTGGAACGTTCATGAAGGCGAACAATCCCATTAGAAGTACCGCAACAAGCCCAAAGTAGTGCGTATTTAGACTAATCCAAACGAGGAATAGAGCGACTCCCAAACCAACAAACATTTTTAACAAAGCATTTAGTGGTTTGACATTGGCAAGTCGACCACCAAGAGTATTTCCTATGGCGACCGCTAGTCCATAAACAACTAGGATGATGACGATAGCACTGTCAGACCAGCCCATTTGGTTTTTTAAAATTGAAGAAATGTAAGTATAAACTGGGTAAGTTGCACCATAGCCTAAAGCAGTTATCAAGATGATCAACAACAATTTTGGTTGTTTCAAAATACGCCAGAAACCACTGGCATTACTAGGTTGAGCCTTTGGTAAATTCTTTGGAACGAGGATAATGCTGCCAATCATTCCAATTAATCCTAAGAGGATCAAGAAAATAAATGAGCTACGCCAGTTTAAAATTTGACCAATGTAAGTTCCTAGTGGAACACCGGTAACCGTTGCAACTGTTAATCCAGTGAACATTACCGCAATTGCTGATGCTCGTTTGTTAGGTGCAACCACATCTGCAGCAACAACTGAAGCAATCGTCATAAATAAGCCGTGTGCTAAAGCGGATATAATTCTACCTATTAGTAAGATGATAAAAGTAGGTGCCAATGCGGCAATCGTGTTTCCGATGATGAAACTTATCATGATGCCAATTAGCAAATTTTTACGATTAAATTTTGTAGTCAAAGTAGTTAAAATCGGTGCTCCAAGCATGACTCCCATGGCGTACAAAGAAACAGTCAAGCCTGCTTGGGCAATTGTTACATCAAAAGATTTGATAATTAGTGGCATAATTCCAACACTGATGAACTCGGCACTTCCGATGGCGAAGGCACTAATTGCCAAAGCTGCTAAAGTCCATGTTGGAGAAATTTTTTTATTTTGCATGTTTTTCACTCCCTATGTTTAATATCTAAACGACAAAAATTAATTATAAGGGTGAAAAAATTTTAAACAATTACGCACTTAAAAGTGGGATAGGTACTTAAAAGTACTCATGGAGGAAAATATGAACGTATTGTTAGTAGCGCTTGGATCAACAGTCGGCGCATGTTTTAGAAATGAGCTTACTGTTGCATCTCGAAAGACTAAAATAGATTTTCCATGGATGACTTTATTGATTAATATTGCAGGTTCGTTCATTTTAGGGCTCGTAACTGCTAAAATTAATAACAAAGCTATGTTGTTGTTTTTAGGTACAGGAATTTGCGGTGGATTCACAACATTTGGTACATTCAATTTTGAATTAAGTCAGTTGTGGTTCCAAAAGCGGTACGTGAGCTGTTTTGTATATTTCATTGCCGCATATGTATTTGGAATATTAGGATATATAATTGGAATGCAATTTTAAGAGGTAATTATGGAAAAAGAAATTTGGAATGAAAGTGGAAAGCCAGGATTGGTTTCATCTACTAAGTTATTTTTTAAAGATTTATTCGTTGGCGCTAAAAGAATTAGTCGTGCTGATTTCTGGTGGGGCTATCTTGGAACGACCATCTTTTTTGCAGTATTAATTGCGTTGTTTGTTTGGACGGTTACTTTAATGCCAATCAGTGATTATTATTGGAGCGCTATTTTAGGTGTCGCTGCTGCTATTTCATTTGGATATTATTTGATTGCTATTTATAATGCTGGAATTCGCCGTTTGCATGATGTTAATTTGTCTGCTTGGTGGATGTTGTTGCTGCTATTGCCTGGTGTTGGGTATTTGGTCTTGTTGGTTTTGTGCAGTTTGGAGCAGCGTGTTGAGGGTAACAGGCATGATATGGTTTTGAATGAAGCCTAAGTATTAGTTGGTTGATGTTCACTTCCGATTCCGGAAGAAAATCGATTTTACGGCCTGGAACGCTGCCGACGCCATTTGAAGGCTTTTCAAAGTGCGAAAAGTCTCCAAACTGGTCTTTTACTAACCCGACTTCGTCGGCTAAGTAAAATTTGGCGGCTGAGGCCAAATCGATTTTCTTCCTCCATCTGGGGTTGAGCTGGAATTTATTTGGGCTCATATCTGTTTTGGATTTTTGAGTTTATTGTTTGTATGCGTGCTCTGTTTGGGGTGAAACCTTAGGCCCTAAGACATTTAAGGAAGAATTGAAGTTAAAAACTTAAAGAGCGTGGAGAATTTTTCTTCTCTACGCTCTTTTTTGGAGGGTTTTATTTTTATTTGTGTTACGTTTGCCTCTTTTATAGTAGAAACGCCCAAAAGCACACTGAGTCCGAGGTCCTAAGTCATCCAGGCTGCGGGGTGTTACGCACCGCCTCTCCGCTATGGGCTTCTTTAGGACCCGGCCTCAAGGGCGTGTGCTTTTGGGCTTCGCTTTTTTACCACCAAAGTTTAACAAGTGCTTGTGTTCCTAAATCTCCAAGTCCTTTATCATCGACTAATTCTTCATAAAGTTTTTCTGCTTGTTTGGTTGCGGGTAGGTTTAGTCCCATTTTTTTACTTTCATCTAATGCTATTCTCAGATCTTTTAGGAAGTGTTTTGAATAAAATCCTGGTTTGAAGTCTCCGGATAGTATTCTTGGGACGTAGTTTTCCATGCTCCAGTTGTCGGCTCCTCCGCCTTCTAGGGTGGTTAGGACGTCTTGGAGGTTTAGGTTGGCTGCTTTTGCGTATACTAACATTTCGGTTAGGCCGGTCATCGTTCCTGCTATCATTATTTGGTTGGCCATTTTTGTATTTTGTCCTGCTCCGTAACTTCCGAAGTAGTGGTTGGATTGGCCTATTATTTCCCAGATTGGTTTTAGTTCTTGGTAGGATTTTTTTGATCCACCGACCATGATTGTTAGTTTACCGTCTCTAGCGCCTACATCACCGCCGGAAACGGGAGCATCTAAACATTCTACTCCCATTGATTCAGCTTTTTTACCTAATTCTTTAGCTAGGGTGGGGGTGCTTGTTGTCATGTCTACTATGGTTTGGCCGGATTTTAGACTGGCAAATATTCCGGTTGATTCGTCTAGGTATACATCTTTGACATCTTGAGGAAAACCGACCATAGTAAAGATGATATCGACGTTTTCGGTTAGTTCTTTAGGGTTCTTGAACCATTTGGCTCCGGCTTTTAAAAGTGGCTCGGCCTTTGATTCAGTTCTTGTATAAACTGAAACGTCATAGTTAGCTTTCAATAAATTGTTAATGATTCCACTGCCCATGACACCAGTTCCAACAAATCCAATTTTTTCCATTGAAATTACCTCCGAAATGACTGATTATAAAATTAACATCAGTTTAACATGTAAATTTGTAAAACTGCATAAAGCCGTCTTGTGAAATCATATTAACATGTAATATAATTTTAAGAATACATAATATGGGGGTGGCTGCATTGGCCATTTTTAAAGGTTATCCAAAACAAATTTTAGCAGCTGTTTTCTACGGAATTACCTCAGCTATGGGAATTCAGTTATTGCTGCAACCGTCAAAAATCTATACCAGTGGCGTCATGGGTGCGTCACAACTGCTCGTCAACTTGCTCGATAAATTCGTGCACCTAAGCACCGAAGTTTATTTCTGGTATTTCTTACTCAACGTACCATTAATAATCTTGTCATGGAAGAAGTTAGGGAAAAAGTTTACTGTCCTATCACTGATTTCAATTGTGTCAGCTTCCGTATTTATATTATTCATTCCTTTGCACCCAATTACAAACGATCCAATGTTAGCTTCAATTTTTGGTGGAGCAATGGTCGGAGTTGGTTCCGGTGTTTGTTTCCGCTACGGATTTTCAACCGGTGGAACAGATATTATCGCTTTAATTATCCAAAAGAGTCGTGGCGGTACAGTTGGCCAAGTGGGATTCACAGTTAATGCAATTATCATCGTCATCGCCGGAATGGTATTCGGCTGGGAATTAGCTTTATACAGTATGGTTTCAATTTTTATTACGAATATTGTTATCGACAGAATGTACATTCAACAACAAAAAATTACCGTGGTTATATATTCACATAGCATCGATGAAATTTCTAAAGAGTTGTTGAAGACACTTAACCGTGGAATTACCATGGATTACAATTTGACCGGAGCATATTCAGGAGAACAAATTGGCTCAATGACAATGGTAGTCACGAAGTTCCAACTTTTCTTCATTAAACAAACAGTTCAAAAAATCGATCCAAATGCGTTTATTAACATCCAACCAACAATTGGAATAATGGGTAAATTCAGCGACAACTAAAAAATCCAAGACATTTGTCTTGGATTTTTTGTTGGAAATTATTTAATTGCATCGGTAATAGGTTCGTCACCGGTTGCGAATTCATATTCTTTTTTAATTGTTGAAGGTGTCTCGATTACTTGCATGATGGCTTTTGCAACATCTATACGAGGTACGGATCCAGCTTCGTTTTTACCAGTGAGTTTGATTTTTCCAACTGATTCTTCATCAGTCAACCCACCTGGGTGAAGGATTGTGTAATCCAAATTTGTACCACGCAAGTGTTCATCAGCATAATGCTTTGCGATGTAGTAAGGTCTGATACCAGAGGCTTCCCACTTACTACGATTTTCACTGAACATTGCACTGACCATGATATAACGCTTGATACCGACGGCTTCAGCAACCATCATAGTTTTAATTGCACCATCGAGATCGATTTCCATTGTTAAATCGTAACCAGCGCCACCGGCACCTGCCGTGAATACAAGAACATCAGCGCCTGAAGCAACAATTGAATCGTGAATTGAATCAAGTGAAGCTGTCAAATCAATAAATTGTGTTGGAATATTGTTAGCTTGATAAGCATCAATTTGCTTTTGACTACGTAAACCAGCAACGAAATCAATGTTGTGTGATTGTAATTCACCAATTAATAAATGACCTACTTTACCGTGTGCACCAATAATAAGTACTTTCATATGCAAGACCTCCCATTTACCTTAACTGTACCAACAAAAAATAAATTTTGCTAGTATAAACAATATCGTTATAATTGTAAGAGAGGAGGATGCCCATGAAAATATTAGGTATATTAGCATCGCACAAAGAACACGGTCTCAACGCAGAATTGCTAGACAATGTTTTAGACAACGTCGATGAGGGTGTTGAAACAGAAACAATTTATTTGGAAAATTATGACATTACACCTCATAAATATCACCAAGAGAACGAAGTATTGGATGAATTATCTCAGAAACTCATGGATGCTGACGTTTGGGTTTTCAGTGCACCAACATATTGGCGAGAGGCACCAGGGTTATTGAAGAATTTCTTCGATTGTATGCGACCAAAATTCGTATACTTCAAAGAAAATGGTGATACGATCCCTGGACCATTCAAAGATAAACACTACTTGAGTCTCTCATCTTGTTATATGAGTACGACCGAAAACTTCCTAACCGGGATCACAGACGAGACATTCAAGACAATTGATCGAGTAATGTCAGCAGCCGGAGTAATCAAAACCGGCGAAATCGTCCTACCAAACACATTTGGAATGAAAGAAATTCCACAGAAGAAGAAAGATTTGTGTGCAAAGTACGGTCACAAGATTTCACAAAAACAAGAAAAGGATGATTTAACCATGAAAAGATATATTCAACTATTCTTCATGATTGCAGTCATGGCCCTAGTAACCATGGGAATCCAAGTACCATTAAAAGCAATCATGCCAATGGATAATTTCTGGATCAACTACGCCAGTTTCACCGTAATATTCTTCGTTCTACTCGGTGCAATTCTGCATTACGTAACATTTGTTAAGCATCGTAGACGTTAAGATTTTTTTGTATGTTTTTAGTTTGAGTACAAGTGTAATTTCGATAAACGGGTTTATGGCAATACTTCTTGTGGGGTATTGCTATTTTTGTGGGTTCACTGCCGTCCTCCGGTCAGGTTTTTGGGGGCCGTGGACGCTGTGGGCACGTTCGGAATCCACAGTGCGGTATCCCGAAGCGGCCTTCTTGTAAGCATGCCCTTTGGCATGCAAACAAGAATATCACGGCTTTGGCCCCCAAAAACCTGACCTGCGGACTAGGGACTCAGATGTATTGCTTGTTTGGGTGGGGTGGGATGTTCACTTCAATGTTTCTGAATACTGTTAGTTGCTGGGGAAGACATATTATAATTTGATTATGAAATATATTTGTAAGCTAGTTGAGTCCTAACCTAAGGAACGGATTTGAATTAGACTGGTTCGAATATAGAACATCCATGAAATCAGTCCAATAAAAAAAGAGAAACACCAAATGTACTGGAGTTTCTCAGTTGAATTGAGATGTAAATGTTATCTAGCCCGTAGGTTCGTTTCGCCGGGGGTGCAGCCGTGGAGTTGTTGTTGACGTGCCATGGGGCGCGTTTACAACAAAGGTGAGTTTTGAGATTTTTCGGGCTTTGAAAAAGCTCAAAATCGCCTCACAGCGTTCCCATCCCCCGCCGAAACTAACCGGAGGGCGACAGTGAACATCAACAGCTGCAATCAACGACGACCAAACTCTAGTTCATTTCGTTTAGTTGATCGAGAACCTTGTCATAACTTGGCTCGTTTGTTTCTTCTGACAACACCTCAGAGTAAATAACCTGCTTGTTAGTATCAACAACCCACACCGAACGAGCAAGAATACCCATATCGTTAATCAAAAGATTAGTACTCTTACCAAAGTTTTGGCTAACATCAGAAAGCATCTTCATGTTCTTAACGCCTTCAGCTGCACACCAATTACTTTGTTCTTCTATAGTATTAGTCGAAATAGTAACAAAATTGATTTCCTCGTGGCCGTCAACTTCGCTGTTAAATTTCTTAGTTTGAATGCTGCAAACACTGGTATTAATATTTGGAACGACACTAATTAGAAGCGGCTTGTCCAAAAGGTCAGTGAGCTTAACCTTGTTATCATCCTTATCCTTGACCGTGAAGTCTGGGAAAATGTCACCAACGTAAGGAGCCTCGCCTGATGTAGTAACTGCCTCGCCTTTAAATGTTAAATCCATAAAATTCACACCTTTCTTTTACCTATTAAGTATAGTGGAAATCAATTTTAAAAAACAGAAATATGATTACGTTTGCAAAAATGTTTATCCATTAATTTTCTAACATTTTCTTCATTATTGGAACCTTGCCTAAATCACTAATCTGGTCTCCAGAGACTACGACGGTATTTGCTGGAGAATTAGCTAATTGGGAGAAGGCATTGATTGTTTGATTTTGGAAATAACCTTCTTTAGCTTGGTTCAAACTTTCGTTCATTTGACCAATACGATAACTTTCTGCATCAGCTCTTGTTCTAGTAGCTTTAGCTTGAGCCTCAGCAGTAGCAATCAAGGCATCATTTTTAGCTTTAGTAGTAAGTTCAATACTCTTAGCTTCGCCTTCAGCCTTAGCAATTGCGGCAATTCTTTCACGATCGGCTTTTAACTGCTTATCCATTGAATCTTGAATTGAGGCGGTTGGCTTCAACTCGTCAATATTAATACGATCAACGTTGATGCCATAAGTATTTGTTAAGTCCCCAATAGCAGTTGCGAGTTCCTGGTTAATTTTTGAAGTTGATCCAAGAGCTTCATTTAAGTCCATACGACCGATGATATCACGTAAATGACCACGAACTAATTGTGACATTGACTCAACTGAATCAGTATTTTCGTAACGATATTTAACGGCATCTGTCACATGATAGTTCAATGTTACACTAGCGCGGACATCGGCGTTATCTTTTGTAATAATGGAGTAATCAGGCAGTTTGAGTGGATTCATGGCTAAACTGACTGCATAAATTTTTTGAATGAACGGAACGTAAAAATGTAATCCTGCATCAACACTGTGGTGATATTTACCTAAAAGTTCAACAAGTCCTTTATGATTTTGATGTACTATTTTTATACCAAACATATTAATCTCCTTATTTAAGTTCTTCTAATGTAAGTATGTTTCCGTTTGCCTCTATAATAGTGTATAAACTATCTTCATTAATCGACTTCGTGTTTGCCAAGATATAACGGTAATAGATTCCGTTGACTGAAACGAGACCACTATCAGTTAAAATGTCACTCCCTTGGATAGTGCGTCCAACAAACTGTCGGCCTTCTAATGATTCGTTCTTGGTGCTTTTTTCAAGAAGGTGCACTATGTAATTGTTAACACTGCGACTTTCGGTTTTTGCTCGAGCAGCAATTTGATCGTACAAAGCTTGATCAAGTCTTAATAGAAATTTTTTATCTGCCATATCATAATGATATCACTATGATAGTATTTTGTGAAATTGTGAAACCGCTTATATTCATTATTTAGTTTACTTTTTCAATCAAATGATTTATAAATTTTTATATAATAAATTATCAGAAAAGAGAATCAGCATGGAATTGACTGGTGAAAAAATTATCATAAGAAACTTTGAAGAATCGGACTTTGAAGTCTTCTCACAATTAGTCCAAGATCAAAGTAATCACGAAACAGCAGGATTAGAATATTCATTAAATAAAAACAATTCGAGAGATATTTTTAATAAATATTTAGTTCTTGCCAACACTTATGTTATTGCTTTAAAATCGAGTCACAAGATGCTCGGCATTATTGAACTGAATGAACGGGGAGTATCTGATGGTTTAGACAAGACTAGAGAGATTGGATTTGTGATTTCTTCAGATCAACGAAACCACGGATATGCTAGTGAGGCTATTAAGCTCATGCTAAGTCATTCATTCAATACGCTGCATCTTACGGAAGTATGGGCTTCGGTGAAGACAACTAACCCTGTGCCGCAAGCTCTACTTTCAAAGTTAGGGTTTAAATACATTTATCAAGTCAGTCAGGATCCATTACATTTGGAATCTGAAGACAAGATGTTGAAGTATTATTTGCTTAAGAACGAAAACGGGGGCGTGAATGAATAATTCACCTGTTTTTTTATCAATTTATTTATCAATTGATAAATGAAAATTTATAAGGAAGGAGAGGATGCTATATTGCGAAAGGGATCACGGCGAAGAACCAATAATCGAGGCAAGGTTGCTTTAATGTTTGTCTGTTCATCAATCATTGTGGGAATGGTTGGTGGGTTGAGTATCAATATGGCCCAATCCGATACGGGCAAAAACCCTCAATTCATTGAGCAGTCGGGTTCTATGTATAAGAACTCCAACGTTTCCGTAGAAGTTGTCGACAAAAAAGGCAATGGAGGAAATGGGACAACCACCCATCCGGGTTCAAAACCCGGACTAAAGCCTGGTGGGAATCATGGTAGTGGATCAAATGTTGGCCACGGTGGTGATTCAAGTTCAAATAATGGAGCAAGATCTGGCAATAACGT
Organism: Companilactobacillus ginsenosidimutans; assembly: GCF_001050475.1. Lineage (NCBI taxonomy): Bacteria > Bacillati > Bacillota > Bacilli > Lactobacillales > Lactobacillaceae > Companilactobacillus > Companilactobacillus ginsenosidimutans. The sequence continues at coordinate 2,251,446 of NZ_CP012034.1, forward strand.
GGATGGAAACGACGAGACACCAGCAGTGATCGTCGACGAATATGGGAATAACGAATTTCCACAAACCGGAGCCGAAAAAGATAATCTAAGCCTGATAGGAGCGGTGATGCTAGGGGCACCCGCACTATTACTCGCAGTCAAAAAGCTAATACAATTATCTTAATATCAAAATAAGGTTCAAAATTATATAAAAATATTCGAAAATAATGGTTTAAATTTTAAATTTATTCTGATAACATCGATTTGTAGTAAAAAAAGCAATACAAAATAAATTTTTGAAAAATTCTAGGGAGGAATTTTTAAAATGAAATATTCAAAAACAGCATTATTAAGCACAATCGCAGCAGCAGGTATGGTAATTAGTGGAATCGCTCCACAAACAGTTTCAGCCGCAACTTCAGCATATGATAATGAAGGCAAATTGGTAACAGGTGGACAATCAGTTAACATCGCTGATGGTGCTTATTCTGATCCAACACAAGGTGCTAAGGCTACTTCAACAGCGAATGTAACAGTAATTTCAGGTTTCCTTTCATTGGAAGCTGTTCCCGATTTTAGCTTTGGGAGAGCTATTTCAGGTTCAATTGCCAAACTAGATCAAGGTGAAGAACACGCCATTCCATCTGAAGACGGTAATTCAGACGGTATTCTCCGAGTTGTTGAATCTCGAGATAAGAAAACATCAAGCGATACTTCAAGCTCCAAAGCAACAAATCAGGGTTTCGAAGTCACAGCGACCATTGGTAAATTTACTGGAGATGACAATAAACCAGTTGATGGATTCATTTTAAACTTGGCTCCTCAATCATTTAACAATACTGATGGGAAACCAAGCGGTTTGTCAACAAAAGCACTTACTTTGAATCCAGATAATGACTCAACAGCAACAGGTAGTATTTTGAACGTTAAAGATACTGATGAGGTTAAGGGTAGTTATCAAGCTGTATTTAATTCAGCAAATGCTGCTACGTTGAAAGTTCCAGATGCTGCAACTGCAGGTAAAGATGGCAAAGATGGTATTTCAAAATATAAAGGTGTAATTACATGGACACTAAATGCTAAGGCATCAGGCACAGCATAAGCATAATTAAAAATTAAATTTTTATGTAACAAAACTCAAACCAAAGCATCAAAAAAAGCCACTACTATTTGTAGTGGCTTTTGGTTCGAATTGAAATTTTCTATATTTTAACCTATGGAGGGTACCGATGACACGACTTTTTAGAAAAATATTCCTTGGATTAGCACTTATTTTCAGTATTGTGGGCGCTATGAATTTTACCGAAATTGCTCAGGCTGGGACGTCTGGTGATTATACTTTGAAGCCTGCGACTGATAATGGATCTAAGGTTAATATTGACGGTGGATTTTACTTGATTAAGGGAAATCCTGGTGAGACGGTCGATGTTAAGGTAGATGTTTTCAATACTAGTGATACTGAAAGACAATTTATTGTTTCGATTAATACTGCATACACTAGTGATGATGGTCAGCCTGCTTATGATTCTAGCAAGGTTTCTGACCCTAATTTGAAGATTCAAATGCATAACTTGGTTCAAAATAATGGTCAGATTGTGGCTGTCGCTGGAAATAAGTCAACACAAGCAATTTTAAAAGTGAAGATTCCTGATCAACACTATACAGGCTTTTTGATGGGTGGATTGAACGTTCAACCTTATCATGAAAAAGCTAAGGGTACTGTTACCGAAAATGGTACGTTGATTAAGAACAAATTTAGCTATTCATTGCCAATTCAGATGGCACAGCTTGGATCACAAAACGATGATGTTAATTATAAAATTAATCGCGTTGTTCCTAAAATTGTAAATACTAGTGTCGGTAAAGAAGTTGGTGTGGCTGCAAATGTCGCCAACACTAAGAATGCTTTCTTACCAGATTTATCTTCAAAAGCAGTTATCACAAAGTATGGTGATTCTAAGTTCAAAATGACTGAAAAGAAGGATGGCCAGTCAATGGCGCCAACTTCTAACTACAATTACACAGTTAGCTGGGGCAAGACTCCTTTGCGTGCCGGAAAATATCACATCAAAATGACATATTCTGGAAGCTCAGTTAGAACTTGGGTACTCGATAAAGATTTCGTAATCACTGATGCACAAGCTGCTAAATATAACAATTTAGCCGGTCACAAGCCAAATTACTTGTGGCTATACATTCTACTCGGGGTGCTATTACTAGCCCTCATTCTCGGACTGGGCATCTTCCTAGGTAAAAAGAATAGCAAAGGTACAGAGAACAACAGCATGAATAGACGTTCTCGCAGACGACGTTAAAAAATGATTTCGCAAAAAGGTATATTTATCCTAACTGCTTTCATAGCCGTCATTATGGCACTTTTGCTTAATACTAAAGTTGTTAAGGCCGATATTCACAGCGTATCGGTCACTCCTTTAGTTGAAAACACACAAGAACCAGATCGTTTTGAAATTTCCGGCGAACCAGGATCAGAGCACACTTTAAAATTATCAATTACTAATTTTGGTATTGAAACACTCGATATTAAAATACAACCGACAAACGCAACTACTAGTCCAAATGGTGACATAGATATTGGAGAAAGCGTGGTTGCGGGAGATTATGGATTGAGAACTTCCTTTGCGGAAATGACTCAGCCACAAATGATTCGGTTGAAAAAGAATCAGACAAGAAATGTGACTTTTAAAGTGAAATTGCCAGACCAACAACTTAATGGAACTGTAATTGGTGGCTTCAGTATTTTTGACGAGAAGCATCCGAATGCTGGTCATTCGGGAGTTGGAGTGTATTTTGGCGCTCAAGAAACTTCCAATAAGCATTCAATTAAATTGCAGGGAATTACACCCGAAGTACATAACTCACAACCATTTTTATCAGTTAATTTAGCCAATTATGAGGCTAAAACTTTGGAAAATACTACATTCCAAGTCAAAATAAAGAAGAACAATTGGTACAACAAACTAGGCATTAATAATAACGTTGATGTCCAAGATGTCCATTTTGCTAAAATTGCTCCGAATTCCAAAATTCCGATTGAATTTAATCAGAAACAAACTCCAATCCAATCTGGAAATTACTTGGTAGAGGGAGTTGCCAAAAATGGCAAGCAAACTTGGAATTTTAAGCAAAATTATCATGTTGATGGGCTTGCTGCCCAATTGGTCAACAAACAATCCAAGAATCTTATATACGATAAGACTGGTTTTTACGTAACGATTATTGGAATTTTGACAGGAGTTATTATTTTAGTATTTTGGGGAATTGCTTATCAAAGGAGATAGAATTTGAATAAATTTTTTCTACTATTATCCATTCTTGTAGGATTTGGGACAGTCGCAATGACCACCCAGACTGTGCAAGCGGATGATGACCAAAACAACAAATCATACTCGATTCAGGCCGTATTGCCTGATAACCAATTAAATAAAAATGTGTCTTATTACGATCTTCAGGTGAAGCCGAACCAGCCTTCAAAACTTGGAGTAGTAATTAGTAATACCGGATCCGAAAAAATAACCGTCCAAGCTGAAATTAACAATGCCTATACAACCGATGCGGCTATGATAGGCTACGATAAATATTCAGCCAAGATTTATAAGAGTGAAACACCATCATTAAGTTCCCTAATTGATGGAAAACGGAAGAAGTCAGTCACATTAGATGCAGGTCAATCAAAACAAATTGATTTCACAGTTAACTCTCCAAAAAATGAATTCCGCGGAATTATTTTGGGTGGTGTCACAACTACAGCAATGGTGAGTTCATCCACTAATAAAAAAGTGGGAGTCTCTAATCAGATTCGCTACGTCAAAGGAGTTGTTCTGCACTCAAAGGACGAAGTGGTCGATCCAGAGATGCACTTACAAAGTGCGGCACCAAAGGCATTTAATGATGTGGTTGGAATTGGCTATTTGATGGACAATACTGCGCCAATCAATATTAATGATGTAAAAATCAAAGCAACGATTAGTCATAAGAGCATGAAAAATATTGAATACTCGCAAAAAGATTTACAAATTGCGCCTAATTCAAAATTTGACTATTTTATTCCAGTTAAACATTTGAAACCTGGGATTTATTCAACTAAGTTGACGGTAACTAGTAAAGCTGGCTACTCGAAAACTTTTAATAATAAATTGAAAGTTACACAAGGTTCAATTGAAGCACTCGATGAAACTAAGCAGGTGACAACTTCACACAGTGGCTTGATTTATACAATCATTGGCCTGTTTGTAGTATTGATAGTTGGACTCTGGTTCTTCATGTACACGACAGGGAAGCGTATTGGCTTCCGTAAAAAATAAAAAAAACAACCGTCTAAAGATGCAATTGACGGTTGTTTTTTTCGAAGTTTCTTTGTAATTTGTCTGTGTAAATTTGATAAAGACGAACCAATAGGTAGATGTAATCTGTACGAACGGCGGTTGAGTTCCATGGGATTACGATTAGGTCATCTGGATATTTATCTCGACCTTCATAGTCAGGGAAAATATCGAGTGTAGTTATCAAAATATCGACATCATCATACTCAGCGTTTGTTACGATCTTGATGAATTCCATTGACATCAAGTTGTGCAAAATCAATCCGGAAACTGGATTTCCTGAGTCAACGATAACTTTAACGTGTAGCATATCGTCATCACTTACGGCCATAATGTGGTTAATTAAAACCTTATACAAGTCATGTGCGATACTTTCAGCACTGTTACTAATAGCTTGGAATTCAGGGTCGGTTAACCCATCGAAGAAGTCATAGATATTCACATAAATTGAAGTCAAAGTTTTGAAATCTGCGGGGCTTCTAGTGTAAGAACCAAGTTTAATGGGAGCTTCATGTGCAAAAATATGATAGAAGGTAATGTCGTGAATGATGTCATCGGCTAATTTACCCAATGCTTCAGGATCGTTAGTGATTCTGAAGTTATCACCATATTTATCTTTCAAGAAGTCGATAAATTTGTAAGCTAAGTAAACGAACCTTTGATCAGCAATATCTTGAGCTGATGGTATTTTTGGGAAAAGAAATCTTGATGGTAAGAACGTAAAGTCTTTTAGAGTGTTTAATAGTTTATTTTCGTTATCCAATTTATCCATTGGTACGATAGAATAATCTTCACGTGTGATTAATTCTTTTCCAATTGTTTTGTTACCAAAAACTTCATTGTAACCAGACATCGTGTCGAGGTACCGATGTTTGATGAGTCTGATTCTAGAAATAGCAACAAGAATTTCCATTTGAAGTTTCATTACTGGGTTGTATGGGGGATTATCGTCTCGACTAACAATTTTGTCTACAGCGTCTTGTTGAACAATTCTGAAAGGCCATTCTAGGACATGGAAGGTATACCAGTAGATAAAGTATGCCAGCCATCTGATGTTTTTCTCGTCACCCTTAAGCTCTAAGGTTGTATTAGAAATTTTGATGCCAAAGTTTTTAAGTAACTTTCTGAAGTTCGACATACGACGATTTAGTGTTGATTTACTTGTGAAATGTGAGTTACTGAAGTTTTCAAATGTCGGGTTTGCGTTTGTGAATCCATAGTCAAAAGCTTGGAAAACTATAGAATTTTTAAATAGAAACAGCCGATACCTATCAATAGAGATTTTATCAAATTCAATTGATTCGATTTTTGCTGATTTTTTTTGCAAGGCCGGATTAAAATCGAAAATATCGTCTAATAAGGCTTGAAAAATGTTGTAAGTTTTTTGATAGGTGAAATGTAGTCTGTTTCCTATCGTACTAAGGTTCAATTGAATCTTTGGTAAAGATTTTATAACCGTCAACATTTGATATTTTTCGACATCCTGTTTGCCTAAAAAAACCGTCTCGAGCATAAATAATCACCCCCGGATGCGCTTTCTTATAAAAATTATTGTAACATTTAATTAGTGCCAGTACTTGCGACAACCATTACTTTTCTTTATAATGTTGTACATGCAGATAGAGGCGCGTTAATCATCAGTAATGATTTAGAGCAGTAGGTGCTTTGATAAATCATGAAAGGAATTAATGCCGAAGCTACTTTTGTCCCTACAACAAAAGAGCTGGGTCGTTACTCAACAAGTAACGGACTGTCGCACGTTGGTGCGTTGAGCTATTGATCATTTGGATAACAATACAATCCTTATTGTCAGTGGTTTTTTTCTGATAATAAGGTTTTTTTGTATTCAAAGCAGATAGGGGAAAGAAAATGGAAAATACAGATGTAAACCGGTCGCTGAAGACTCGCCATTTGTCCATGATTGCGCTTGGTGGCTCAATCGGAACTGGACTTTTTGTTGCAAGTGGTTCGTCGATTTCAACAGCCGGACCAGGTGGTGCTTTAATTGCCTATGTTGCAATTGGTATCATGGTTTACTTTTTAATGACCAGTTTGGGAGAGATGGCAACTTACATGCCTGTTACTGGTTCATTCGCAACATATGCAACAAAGTTTATTGATCCTGCGTTAGGTTTCGCATTAGGTTGGAACTATTGGTTCAACTGGGCGATTACCTTGGCTGTCGATTTATCAACGATTTCAATCGTTATTAAATATTGGTTCCCATCATGGGATTCCTGGAAGATCAGTTTAACTTTCTTAGTCGTATTATTTGTAATTAATATTGTTTCAGTCGGCTCGTTCGGTGAAACTGAGTATTGGCTAGCTTCCATCAAGGTTACTGCCGTTATTGTCTTCCTGATTGTCGGTATTCTAAGTATTTTAGGTATTCTAGGTAATCAACACTTTGTTGGTCTAACAAACTTTACCTATAAAAAAGCACCATTTGTAGGTGGGGTTCCCGCTATTCTAAGTGTATTCGTTGTTGCTGGGTTCTCCTTCCAAGGTACCGAGTTAATTGGTATCACAGCTGGTGAATCAGCAACTCCAGAAAAGAGTATTCCTAAGGCTATCAAACAAGTCTTTTGGAGAATTCTTTTGTTCTACATTTTATCAATTGCTGTTATTGGTGCATTGATCCCTTATACAAGTCCAAACTTGTTAGGATCAGGTGCTACTGACATCGCAATCAGTCCCTTCACGATTGTATTTAATAAAGTTGGTATTCCATTGGCTGCCGGAGTTATGAATGCGGTTATTTTAACCTCAGTTATTTCAGCTGCTAATTCCGGACTATATGCAGCTAGTCGTATGCTTTGGTCAATGAGTAAGCAAGAAATGGCTCCTAAGGCTTTCCAAAGAACTAATAACCGTGGTGTGCCATTGTTCTCATTGATTTTGACTGCTGTTGTTGGTGGAATTGCGTTATTCACAAGTTTGTATGGTAACCAATTTTATCAATTGTTAGTTGCTGCCAGTGGTTTAACTGGATTTATTGCCTGGCTGGGAATAGCTTTCTCACATTATCGTTTCAGAAAAGCTTATTTATTCCACGGCTACAGCCTTGATGATCTGAAATATAAAGCTAAGTGGTTCCCATTTGGGCCTATCTTAGCAATTGTCCTTGGTATCATCATTATCATCGGACAAGATGTTCGTTCATTGGTCGACTTCAATGTGATCAAATTGCTTGTTAGTTACTCAGGCTTGATCTTGTTGTTCCTTTGCTGGATCTACTACAAAGTTAGATACAAGACTAAGTTCCTAGACTTGAAAGATATTGACATTGAAGCTGCTAAGAAACATAAGTATTAAAATATTGAAAATTAGGTTCATTTAATTTAAGATATAGGTAAATATAAAAGCTAATAAGTTACCTACTAATGAATTTTTCAGAGAAGCGATGGTTGGTGAGAATCGTGAAAATTCTATTCCAGTATCTTGGCTGACGGGTAATTCCGTTCGGTTGGATTCGATAAAATCCCTCAAGAGCAGTGTGCAATTGTATGCTGAAACTGGGTGGTACCGCGAATGACCGATTCGTCCCTTTTTAGGGATGTTTCGGTCTTTTTTATTGGCTTTTTATACCAGAGGCATAAGCAAGTGCGTTAAAAGCCTGAGCATAGCCTAGGTAGGGGAATTGCTGACGGAGTCAGTGATTTCACTACCGTAGCTAAGCGGAGGGCTTTGCACTTGTGTTGCCGTTTACAACGTTTATAGAGAAGGAGAAAAATATGTTAGATATTAAGTTGATCAGAAAAGATCCTGATTGGGCTAAAACAAAATTAGCCGCTAGAGGAGTCAAAGCTGAACAAATCGACGAATTGTTGGGTTATGACAAAGATCGTCGTGAGTTGCTAGTTCAAACAGAAACTCTTAAGGAAAAGAGAAACAAAGTTTCCCAAGAAATTTCTACTAAGAAACGTAACAAGGAAAATGCTGATCAAGAAATTGCTGACATGAAACAAGTTGGTACTGACATCAAGGAACTTGATGCCAAGCTTGAAGAGACTGAAGGGAAGATGAATTACATCTTAGTTCGTCTACCTAACTGGCCTGATGATTCAGTTCCGGTTGGTCCTGATGAAAGTACTAACAAAGAAATCCGTAAGTGGGGAGATATTCCTACAGAAGGATTCAAACCAAAGCACCACTGGGATATTGGTGAAGAATTAGGTATTCTTGACTTTGATCAAGCAACTAAGGTTGCTGGTAGTCGTTTCGTATATTACTTGGGTATGGGTGCCCGTCTTGAACGTGCTGTCTATAACTTTATGCTTGATGAACATCAAAAAGATGGTTACACCGAAGTTATTCCTCCATACTTGGTAAATAACGAAGCTATGTTTGGAACAAGTCAATTCCCTAAGTTTACTGAAGATGTTTATACAGTAATGGTTGATGAAAACCCATTAACTTTGATTCCTACAGCTGAAGTTCCATTGACTAACTACTTTGCAGGTAAGATTCTTGATGAAAAGGACCTTCCTAAATACGTTACAGCTCTAACTCCTTGTTTCCGTTCAGAAGCTGGTAGTGCCGGCCGTGATACTCGTGGATTGATTCGTATGCACCAATTCAATAAGGTTGAAATGGTTAAAGTTACTAAGCCTGAGGATTCATTTGATGAATTGGAAAAATTAACAGCTAACGCAGAAAACATTTTGCAAAAGTTGAACTTGGCTTACCACGTTATCGTCTTATCAAGTGGGGATGCAAGTTTCTCATCAACTAAGACTTATGACCTTGAAGTTTGGCTTCCAGGACAAGAGAAGTATCGTGAAGTTTCAAGTTGTTCAAACTGTCTAGATTTCCAAGCTCGTCGTGCTCACATTCGTTATCGCGATGAAAACGGTAAGACACAACTAGCTCACACTTTGAATGGATCAGGTTTAGCATGTGGTAGAATTGTTGCAGCTATTCTTGAAAACTATCAAAATGAAGATGGTTCAGTTACAATTCCTGACGTTCTTGTGCCATACATGGGTGGAGTAACAAAAATCACTAAAGAGAATGCCATCTAACTTGAATTAATCAAATTAGATTGATAGAATTTAATAGTTCCGCTTGGAGCTATTAATATGCCAGTTTAGCTCAGTTGGTAGAGCATCGGTATCGTAAACCGGCGGTCACAGGTTCAAATCCTGCAACTGGCAGAGAAGAAGTCATATTCGTGTGGCTTTTTTATTTTGCCTAAATACCAAAAAATGAGCTCGCAACAAACCGGTTGGGGGAACTCATTTTAGAAAATCCATTTATTCTTCGGCTACTTTAAAGTGATGCAATCCATGATGGCGGTGATGACAGGTTTTGTGTTCTTGATGATTTATTTCAATCTTGAACAGTTTTGTAAGAATACGAATTTGTAAAACAAATCCCAGAACTGTAGTAATCATTTGGAGAAGTAAAATCAATTCAAATTTTTTCTTCATACCAGCTCACCTCATCTCTTTATTTACTTAATAGTAGTCTATTTCTGCTGAAAACGCTATCAAATATGACGTGTTTTATAGGAAAACTTCATATTTTTTATAATTTTGTGCAAAAAAATAAGTTTGCCCGAGGAAAGCAAACTCATTTCATTGATGTGAATAATATCGATCGCTAATGAAATATCAGTAGAATGATAAGGCAGCGGATTTTGAAGAGCCATAGCTTGTCAAAAAGAGGGATTTTATTATGAAGTTCTGTTCGAATCAGCCCAATTCATCAAACAGAGCTTGTATTTTTTTAAGATATATTATAGGAATGAGCTGGTACCAGATCAGCGATTGAGGGGGGATATTATTCACCAAGTGGTAAAGAGGATGGATACCACGTAGGTTTTTTAGATTAAATAATAGGGGAGTCTTCAAATATCATTCCGTTTCCTTATCACAATTCATAGTATATGACCAAATTATGCAAAACTTTATTCAATTTAGATAAGAATATTTATATACATATATTATATGTGAAAATATTCCCAAAATGTATTGCATTCTTTATAAAATGGGTATAATATTTCATATATATTAATAGTTAAAGTTATCACAAAGATTGGAAGGTATACTATGAAAGTAAGTATTATTGGATGTACACACGCAGGAACATTTACAGCTATGAATATTTTGAAGCAACATCCTGATTGGGAAGTAGATGTTTTCGAACGTAATGATAATCTATCTTTCTTATCATGTGGAATCGCGCTCTGGGTAAGTGATAGAGTATCTGATCCAAACAAGATGTTTTACGCAAGCCCTGATGATTTAGCAAAAATGGGTGCCACAATGTATATGAAACATGATGTAACAAATATTGATTTTGATAATAAAAATGTTACAGCTAAGAACCTTGAAACCGGTGAAACTTTTTCACAAAGTTACGATAAATTAGTTCTTACAACAGGCTCTGCACCTATAGTACCTAACATCCCCGGAATTCATTCTGACCGTGTTGCCTTGTGTAAAAACTGGACTAATGCCAATGAATTAAGAGAAAATTCTGATAAAATCAAGAGTGCCATCGTTATTGGTGCCGGATATATCGGTGCTGAATTGGCCGAAGGATACTCACATCTTGGCAAAGAAACTACTTTAATTGATGCTTTACCAGATGTTTTGTCAAAGAACTTTGATGTTAACATGTCAAAAGTTGCTGAGAAGGATTACCTCGACAACGGAGTTACACTTGGTCTCGGTGAAAAAGTTGAGTCATTTGAAGACAATGCTGATGGTACAGTTACCGTAAATACTGACAAAAATTCATACACTGCTGACATTGCTGTCGCATGTATTGGATTCCGTCCTAACACTGATTTATACAAAGATGAATTTGAAACATTGCCAAATGGTGCTTTGATTGTTGACAAGTATATGCACACAAGCAAACCTGACGTCTTTTCTGCCGGTGATGCCGCATCTGTTTTCTACAATCCAACACAAGATAACCAATACATTCCTTTAGCAACAAATGCCGTAAGACAAGGAATTTTAGTGGCAAAAAATATTGAAAAAGATACAATGAAATATATGGGAACACAATCAAGTTCTGCCGTTGAATTATTTGGTAGATCTTATGCATCAAGTGGTTTGACTGTCGGACACGCAAAGGTTCTTGGTAAAAATGTTGAATCTGTAACATTTGAAGACAACTATCGTCCTGAATTTATGTTGACTACTACGCCTGTACTTATGAATTTGGTATGGGATCCTGAAACTAGAGAAATTATGGGTGGTGCTTTGACAAGTATGTACGATATTGCTCAATCCGCTAACTTGATTTCTGTGGCTATTCAAAAGAAAATGACTATTGACGAGTTATCTATGGTTGACTTCTTGTTCCAACCTAATTTTGATAAACCGGTTAATTATGTAAGTGCCTTGGCAGGGGCAGCTGTTGAGAAAGCTGATTCAAAAGAGTCGGTTTAGCTGTTGCCAGGATTTGGTCTCAACAGCAGCTTTAATGGGATTCGGTCGTAAAGATCGAGTCCTTTTTTTTTGCGTGTGGTTAAAAGATTTGATAGTGGGAGGGTGCCGATTCCGGGAGAAAATCGATTTTTGGGCTGGAACGCGGTGAATCGACTTGAAGCTAATTGCAAGGGGCGCAATCATCTCCAAGCTCGATTTTATTCTAAGTGTGCTTCGCGCACTAAGAATAACCCCACCGCTGAGCCCAAATCGATTTTCTCCCGGAATCTGGGGTGGCGCTCTGTTTGTTTTTCGTGCGCTGGTTTCGATTTTTGTGGGCGTTCCGATTGGTGCTGGCTTTTTTCGTCTGTTTAATACAACTTTTGCTGTGGTTTCCTGCGGTTTAAACCGACATTAAAATTAAAGGCAAAATCAAAATCAAGTGCTTGCTTATTCTTCGAATGTCGCGGTTCAAGATCTGGATCAAGTTCAAGTTCAAGTTCAAGGTCAAGTTCAAGTTCAAGTTCAAGTGCTGTGCTTATTCTTCGAATGTCGCGGTTCAAGATCTGAATCTAGTTCAAAATCTAGTTCAAGATCAAGTGCGGGCTTATTCTTCGAATTACGCAGTTCAAGTTCTGGTGATGATTTTGATTTGTGTTTCGCAATTTATGTTCTTGGGTGTTGTTTTGAGTTCCAGAATCTGGGAATTTATTTGTTGTTTTCTTCTCTTAAAACGTTTTCATAATTGTGCAATGGACTTTAAATTTAAGTGTTGAAGTCTTTTGAGTTGGTTTGGTTTACAATAATATTACAATTATCAATTTTGGAGGATTAATATCCAATGCGTAAACATCGGAGTTTATATTATCTTGGGGCTTTTGCTATTAACTTGGTTATTATTGCTGCTATTTTCTGGAGCGCTCATTTGGTGCCTTTTGGGGATAACAACTTTTTGAGTAGTGATCTTGGTACTCAGTATCTTGATTTTTTGACGGAGCTTCGTCGTCAGCTGGTTAATAATAATCTTCATTTATATTTATTTAGTCAGTCGTTGGGAGATAATTTCTTTCCTATAATAAGTTATTATCTGCTTTCGCCTTTTAATCTTTTGTTGGTGCTTTTTAAGAGTAGTCAGATTCCGATTGCTGCTGATATTTTGATTATGTTGAAGATTTCGGCTATGGGTGTGACTATGGCTTTGTTTATCAGCAAATACTTCAAAAAGATTTCGCTATTTAATTATGTTTTTACTATTTCTTATAGTTTTTGCGGATTTGTTGCTTCTTATTTTTATGATCTGATGTGGCTTGATGCGTTGATTATGCTGCCATTGGTTGCTATTGGGATTATTAAGATTATTGATGAAGGTAAGGTTTGGCCTTATTATTTTTCGTTGCTGTTTGCAATTATTTTCAATTATTATCTTGGTTACATGACTTGTTTCTTCGCTTTGGCTTTTTTCATTTATCTTGCTATGGAAAGAAATTTATTCCAAAAGGATAATCGCTGGATGGTTATTACTAAGTATGGTGTGAGTTCCTTACTTGCTGGTATGAGTTCCGCGGTTGTTTTGATGCCTACTTTTGCAGGGATGCTTAATACTGGGAAAAGTTCGTTTGACTTATCTAATTATTTACCATCATTGAGATTCGGCTTTGAAGCTTTTACTCAACTGGGGGTTGGTGGAAATACTTTCCTTCAAAGGCTGCATCATGGTCCTTCAGTCTTCATGACTTCAACTGTTCTTATTTTGCTATTGAGTTATTTCTTTAGTGCCAAGATTTCTCAAAAGGATAAGAATCACTCGGCTATTTTTATTGGAATCTTAGTTCTTAGCATGATGGTCACTACTTTCAACACTATTTGGCACATGTTTCAAAATCCGGCTGGATTTCCATTTAGAAATAGTTTCATTTTCACTTTTGTTTGTATTTTTATTGCCTATAAAGCTTTCGATGGTGGTGTATTCAAGGAACGGATGGCTCTAATTAGAGCTACGTCTACCGCTGGGATTTTGATTTGTATTGGTTATACAACTCTTTGGTTGATTCCTAAATTGATTGAGAAGATGAACTTTGAAACTCCTGATAATACTACTAATGGTTATTATTTCTGGATTTCAATTTTCTTCATTCTACTTTCAGGATTGTTGCTTTACCTCTATGGGAAAAATAGTCGATACTCAATTCTGATTTTAATTGTGGTCGCTTTAGAAGTTGGTGCTAACTTTAATTCAGTTATAGCTACGGCTGATTTTGGTAGTCAACGTGCTTATAGCCACGCTTATAATGCTGAAAGTGAAGCTCTCACCAATGCTAAAAATTTGAGTGCTCCTGGACATCGAATGGTTGTTTCAAAGTCTGGTATTAATAAAGCCTTTCCTGAACAATACAACAACTATAATGATCCAATGCTGTTTGATATTAATGGATTGAGTTTGTACAGTTCGACTTTGAATCAGCAAACTTTGATGACTTTAAATAATTTAGGTTATTTCAGTAAGAATGTTCGTCGAATCAGTCATGCTGGTGGGACGGAACTGACTAATGCGTTATTTGGAATTAATTACAATATTCGTCAAGAAAACAATAAGTATCATATTATCGATAATTATGATGCACCAACGATGGCCTTCATGGTTAGCCCTGATGTTTATGACTTCCAAATGTTACCTATGAGAGCCTTGGATAATCAAGATAGATTATGGCAGGCTTTGACTGGTACTAATACGGAATTCATGCCGGCGGCACAAATCAATTCAATGCAGAAAACTAGACATCATCAGAAGAAGACTTTTAACTACAAATTAACTACTACTGCCTCTGGTGTTTTGTATTTCTACGTTTCGCCAATGAATTATGATCAATCTACTATTTATGTGAATAGCAAGAAACTTAAAACTTCGCAAGTCATGATTGAGAATCAAGCGGTTATGGAGCTTGGTAAGTTTAATGAAGGTGAAAATGTTAATGTGAAAATCCGTACTAGAAGTCCTTTAAGTTTGAATCCTGAATATTTCCGGACTTTGAATGCAGAAACTTTCTTACAATCTAAAAAAGTTTTCAAACAGAATTCTTTGAAAATTTCATCAGATTTGAAGCACGATACGATTGTTGGAAAAATAAATGTAAAAACTGCGAGTCCGTTATTAGTCAGTGTGCCTTATGACAAGGGATGGCAAGCATTTGACAATGGTAAAGAAGTAAGAATTAATAAGGTCGTTGGTAATTTGATGGCTGTTGATTTGAAACAGGGTCATCACAAAATTCAACTTAAATATGTCGTTCCAGGATTGAAAATGGGATGGATAATCTCGGCAATCTCTGTCTTACTTTTTGTAATTTTCCAAATTTATGTAAAATTTCTTGAAAAAAATTAATTTTTGTTAACGTTATCAGTTTCACAATCTTAAAAAATATCAATCGCTAGCTCTTGCAACTCCCTAGGTTTAGCTGATTTTGTGAATTGGGAAAAATAATTGTTTTGTGAAAATAACCAAAATTGTGTTTACAAAATAACTACGTTGCTGTAATCTTATATTTGAAAAAGCGCTTACATATTAAGGGATTGAGGTGTACGTAATGACAGAAAAATACATTATGTCGATTGATGAAGGTACAACAAGTACTAGAGCAATCATTTTTGACAAGAAAGGACATAAGATAGCTGATGCTCAACGTGAGTTTACTCAGCATTTTCCAGAGCCAGGTTGGGTAGAACACGATGCCAATGAAATTTGGAACGCTGTTCAATCAACAATTGCCAATGTTTTCATTGAATCAGGTATCAAACCAGATCAAATTTCTGGTATTGGTATCACTAACCAACGTGAAACTACTGTTGTTTGGGACAAGGTGACTGGTTTACCTATTTACAACGCCATTGTTTGGCAATCACGTCAAACTACCGACATTGCAAACAAGCTTAGAGAAGACGGCTATAATGACATGATTCATGAAAAGACCGGACTTCTTATTGATCCATATTTCTCAGCAACTAAGATTCGCTGGATTTTGGACCATGTTGATGGAGCTCAAGAACGTGCTGAAAAGGGTGAATTACTTTTCGGAACAATTGACACATGGCTATTATGGAAGTTAACAGGTGGTGCAGTTCACGTAACTGACTACTCAAATGCTTCACGTACTATGTTATTCAACATTAAGAAGCTTGACTGGGATGACGATATTCTCAAACTTTTGAATATTCCAAAGGCAATGCTTCCAGAAGCTCGTCCTAACTCAGAAGTTTATGGTAAGACTAAGGATTATCACTTCTATGGTTCTGAAGTACCTGTTTCAGGTATGGTCGGTGACCAACAAGCTGCCTTATTCGGACAAATGGCTTTTGAACCAGGAATGGTTAAGAACACTTATGGTACTGGTGCCTTCATCGTTATGAATACTGGTGAAACACCTCAATTATCAGAAAACAACTTATTAACTACTATTGGTTATGGTATTAATGGAAAAGTTTATTATGCTTTGGAAGGATCAATTTTCGTTGCCGGTTCAGCTATTCAATGGCTCCGTGATGCAATGAAATTAGTTGATTCAGCTCCTGATTCAGAAGCTGCCGCATTGGCTTCAAAGAATGATGATGAAGTTTATGTTGTGCCTGCCTTTACTGGTTTAGGTGCACCATACTGGGATTCAGATGCTCGTGGTGCTGTCTTTGGCCTTACACGTGGTACAACACGTGAGGACTTCATCAAAGCAACACTTCAATCATTGGCTTATCAATCACGTGACGTTATCGATACTATGAAGAAAGATACTGGTATTGATATTCCTACACTTAAAGTCGATGGTGGAGCTGCTAAGAACAAGTTCCTTCTTCAATTCCAAGCAGATATCTTAGATACACCAGTTCAACGTGCTAAAGACCTTGAAACTACTGCTTTAGGTGCAGCTTTCTTGGCTGGTTTAGCTGTTGGTTACTGGAAAGATGTTGATGAAATTAAGAAAGACTACTCTGAAGGTGAAATTACTCAACCTAAGATGGATAAGAAACGTTCAGATTATCTATATGAAGGTTGGACAGAAGCAGTTGCTGCTACTAGATCATTCAAACACAAGGCAGCTAAATAACAGGGGGATTAAATCATGCATGATAGTTTAATGTTACAACTTGTTGGGGAGTTCATAGGTACTGCCGTACTTATTATCCTTGGTGATGGCGTTGTTGCCGCTGTTACTTTGAACAAGTCAAAAGCTAAAGGTGCCGGCTGGGTCGCAATTGCCCTTGGCTGGGGTCTTGCAATCACAATTGCGGTATACTGTGCCGCATTCTTAAGTCCAGCTCACTTGAATCCTGCCGTATCACTCGGTATGGCCATTGCTGGTAAATTTAGTTGGGCATATGTTATTCCTTATAGTATTGCTCAAATTCTTGGTGGTGTCCTTGGTGGTATCATCGTATGGGCATTCTACTATGACCAATTTAAAGAGACAGATGATTCAGATGCAATCTTGACTATTTTCGCAACTGCACCTGCTATCAGAAGATATGGAATGAACTTCCTATCAGAATTTATTGGTACATGTGTACTTATGTTTGCTTTACTTGCATTTACAAGAGGTAACTTTACAGAAGGTCTAAATCCAATCGCTGTTGGTTTATTGATCACATCAATCGGTTTCTCACTTGGTGGGACAACAGGTTATGCTATCAACCCAGCCAGAGATCTTGGACCAAGAATTGCTCACGCTATTATGCCAGTTCCAAACAAAGGAACATCAGATTGGGCATATAGTTGGGTTCCTATTCTTGGACCTATGCTAGGTGGAGCACTTGGTGCTGCATTATTCGTTTTGATTCCTTAATCATAAGTTTTAAAAAACTAAGAAAGGGTGGAAACGCCTTTTCTTTTTAATTTTCAGGAGTGTTAAATAATGGAGAAGAAATACATTTTAGCAATCGATGAGGGTACTACTACTGCCAGGGCAATTATTTTTGACCACAGTGGTAGAAAGATTGTTACTGCACGTCATCACATTCGTCAAATTTTGCCTAATCCAGGTTGGGTCGAACATGATGCTAACGAAATTTGGAACGCTGTTCAATCATCAATCGCCACTGCCTTTATCGAATCAGGTGTTAAACCTGACGAAATCGAGTCAATCGGTATAGCTAATCAGCGTGAAACTACAGTAATCTGGGATAAAACAACTGGACTACCAATTTACAACGCTGTCGTTTGGCAATCACGTCAAACAGCCCAATTAGCAAATGATTTGATTAAAGCTGGTCACAAAGAAGAAATCCACAAGAAAACTGGATTAATTATTAGTCCATATTTCTCAGCTACAAAAGTTCGCTGGATTTTAGACCACGTCAAAGGCGCCCAAGAACGTGCTGAAAAAGGTGATTTATTATTTGGAACAATTAATACTTGGCTACTTTGGAAACTTACTGGTGGCGAAAGCTTCTTAACGGATTACGCCAATGCTAGTCGTACAATGTTGTTCAATATCAACACACTTGACTGGGATGACGACTTACTTAAGATGTTGAACATTCCTAGAAAAATGCTTCCAGAAGTTCGTTCAAACGCTGAAAACTTTGGTTCAACTAAGAACTACCATTTCTATGGATCAAAAGTCCCTATCACAGGTATGACAGGTTCACAACAAGCTTCATTGTTCGGACAAATGGCTTTTGACAAAGGTAACGTTAAGAATACTTACGGTACTGGTGCCTTCGCTGTTATGAATACAGGTGAAGAGCCTGCTTTGTCAGATAATAATTTGTTAACAACTATTGCCTACGGTGTTAATGGAAAAGTTAATTATGCGTTGGAAGGTAGTATTTTCGTTGCCGGAGCAGCTTTGCAATGGTTACGTGATGGTTTGAGAATGATTAAAGCAACTCCTGACTCAGAAGTTGCTGCGAAGAGATCAACAGATATGGATGAAGTATACGTTGTACCTGCATTCTCTGGTTTAGGTGCTCCTTATTGGGATGATGAGGCCCGTGGTACTGTCTTTGGACTAACACGTGGATCAAATCAAGATGACTTTATTAAGGCAACACTACAATCAATCGCTTATCAAACAAAAGATGTTATCGATACAATGAGTTCAGATTCAGATATTCCAATTGACGTGTTAAAAGTCGATGGTGGTGCTTCTGCCAACGATTATTTGATGCAATTCCAATCAGATATCTTGAATATCCCATTGCAACGTTCATCAGAACTTGAAACAACAGCTTTAGGTGTTGCATTCCTAGCAGGTATCGGTTCAGGCTTCTGGAAAGATATCGATCAAATTAAAGAAAATTATCATGCCGGAGATACATTTGAACCTAAGATGGATGATAAAATTCGTAATAATTTATATTCAGGATGGAAGGAAGCCGTTACAGCAACAATGGCCTTCAAGCACACTAAATAACAAATTAATAAGAATCCAAATTAAAGGATTCTTATTTTTTTTTGCTTATATCACTGGATTTTCCAGTTAATAATTAAAATTGCTTTGACATCGGAAATGGAAGAGTTTAATATTTATTTATCGTTGTGATATGTTAGGAGAATTATAAATGGATGCGAAAAAAGACCGAGGTTTCTTAGGACAACCTTTAGGTTTAAGAACTTTATTTCTAACTGAATTCTGGGAAAGATTCAGTTACTATGGTATGCGTGCCATCTTGCTTTTCTACATGTATTTTGCTGTAGAAAAAGGTGGATTAGGCATGGACCAAACTACCGCCGCCTCAATCATGGCTATCTATGGTGCCATGGTTTATATGACAGGTGTTGTCGGTGGTTGGATTAGTGATAGAATTCTGGGACCTAGAAGAACCGTATTCTGGGGTGGTGTTCTCATCATGTTCGGACACATTGTGCTCTCTCTTCCAATTGGAGAGGGCGGATTGTTCGGTTCAATCGTCTTAATCACATTAGGTACTGGTTTATTGAAACCAAATGTATCTGATATGGTTGGTAGTTTGTATACAGAAAAAGATCCAAGACGTGATTCTGGATTCAGTATTTACGTCATGGGTATCAACTTAGGTTCATTGTTTGCACCAATGGTCGTACAATGGACAGCAGCTAAATTTAATTACCACGCAGGTTTCTCATTAGCCGCAATTGGTATGTTCATTGGTTTGATTGTTTACTGGATTGACGGAAGAAAGTATCTTCCCGAAGATGGATTACATGCTCCTGATCCAATCAACACTGATGAGCGTTCAAAAGCAATTTCACGCTTAGTTTATGGTTTAGTTGCCGTGGCAGTCATCGTTATTGTAATGTTCTTTACACATACTCTAACAATTGAAAATGCCATTAACATTATTAGTGCATTGGGTATAATTTTGCCTATTATTTACTTTGTAGTAATGCTTAGAAGTAAAAAAGTAACCAAGATTGAAAGATCTAGAGTTATAGCTTATATTCCTTTGTTCATCGCTGCCGTTGTTTTCTGGGCAATTGAAGAACAAGGATCAGTTATCATGGCTCTATTAGTGGCTGAACAAACACAATTACACTTTGCAGGATTTAACTTGCAACCAGGTTCATTCCAGTCACTTAACCCATTCTTCATCATTATTTATACACCATTCTTCGCCTGGTTCTGGATAAAATTAGGTAAGAGACAACCATCATCACCAAGCAAGTTCTGGATGGGATTAGTATTTACAGCAGCTTCATACTTCTTACTAGTTCTACCATTAATGAACATTTCAGCAGGTGATAAAATTAGTCCACTCTGGTTAGTAGGACAATGGGCCCTAATTGAAGTAGGTGAAATGCTGATATCTCCAGTTGGACTATCAGCAACCACAAAATTAGCGCCAAAAGCATTCTCGTCACAAATGATGAGTATGTGGTTCCTAGCCGACTCAGCCGGACAATCAATAAATGCCCAGCTAGTTAAACTCTTCAAACCAGGAGTACCAAGTAACGAAATGGCCTTCTTCGGAATAACAGCCATAGTCGTATTAATTACAGGTATACTATTGGCAATCTTAGTACCTAAGATCAAGCCATTAATGAAGGGTGTTAATTAATAACATTTAAATAGTATTAAAATCAAAGATGATAGAAGGGAAATACACCTTCAATCATCTTTTTTTGAATCATCATCATTTGAATTTGTTTTTCTACAAATAAAACATGCCATACAGACAAAAATTTAGTACGCAAATAAAACTGCTCACAAACAAAAAAAGAATTTTATTTAACTGTCATTAGATGTAGGAAGAAAATCGATTTGGGCTCAGCAGCCAAATTTTACTTAGTCGACGAAGTCGCCTTAGTAAAAGACCCAGTTTGGAGACTTTTCGGTCTTTGAAAAGCCTTCAAATGGTGTCGGCAGCGTTCCAGCCCGTCAAAATCGATTTCCTTCCGGAATCGGAAATAATCCTCAAAACTAAATTTTTCCCCAATCCAACTAACAAAAATAGCAAATAACACTTGAAATTTACCAATATCTTCGGTAATATATTTTAAGTCGAAAGATGATATTTCGGAGGGGTAGCGAAGTCTGGCTAAACGCGGCGGACTGTAAATCCGCTCCTTCGGGTTCGGTGGTTCGAATCCACTCCCCTCCATTTATTGGGTTATAGCCAAGCGGTAAGGCAACAGGTTTTGATCCTGTCATGCGCTGGTTCGAATCCAGCTAACCCAATATATTAAAAAAGGACCGATATTTATCGGTCCTTTTTTTTCTAAATTTGTTAATTTACTGTATAATCAAACTGCAGTACAGCTTTTTAAACTTGAGGGGGAGGGTTTAAGATGAAGGTCCCTGTTTATATTCAAATTCATAATCGAATCAAAAAAGAAATCGAAGAAGGTAAGTGGGCCGTCGGCGCGCGTATTCCGTCTGAGCGTAAACTTGCTGATGAATTTGACGTAAGTAGGATGACTCTTCGACAAGCCATTCAAACTCTAGTTGATGAAGGAATTCTACAACGCCAAGTTGGTTCAGGTACTTATGTTGCTAGTAGCAAAGTCCAGGAAAAGATGTCTGGAACTACTAGTTTTACAGAAATTACCGAGAATCAAGGGAAGCGTCCATCCAGTAGAACAGTTTCCTATCATTTAGCTGATCCATCTTTAAGCGAGATGGAAAAATTGCAACTACATGAAGGTGATGAAGTATTGCGGATGGAACGTATCCGTTTTGCTGATAATCAACCAATCTGTTTTGAAGTTGCTACAATTCCCAGCAGCATCGTTGAAAATCTTGATAAACAAGACATCACATCTTCATTATATAAAGCACTTGAGGAAAAGGCTGGTTTGAAGCTTGGAAAAGCAAACCAGACTGTTTCAGCAATGCTTGCCTCAGAAAAAATTGCAACTTTATTGAATGTTAAACGCGGTTCAGCAATTCTTAGACTGCGTCAAGTTACTATGTTAGATGACGGTCTACCATTCGAATATGTCCGCTCTCAATACGTTGGGGAACGTTTTGAGTTTTACCTAGAAAGATAATATATTTATGTTGTTCAGTTCATATATGAGTTAATATATATTTAACTGTCCATTCAAATTATTCATTGGGAGTATTATATGCAAAGTTTTATTAGACGATACAGCATTTTCTTAATGCTGTATATTATTTTTCAACCCGTATTAGATGCCATTACCGGCGTAATGACCAAAGCTCATCTAAGCGCTACACTTGGAATTTTTGTCAGAGTTATAGTCATGGCAGTCACTGTTGTCTTTTTGTTAATGTACGTTCTATTAAATAGAAACACCAAAAAAGGTTTCGCAATAATAGGTTACTTCGTACTTCTAGCATTAATGTCAGCAATAAGTTTATTTGTAAATTACAAACAAAAACAACTATTTGTTCCAGGGTTAGAGCTAACAGCTTTGGCCAAAAGTCTTTACTACCCAGTCATGCTATTTGCTTATTATTTCGCATTTGAAGAACTACACCGAGATGGTATTTTATCCAAATACTTTCCAAAAGTGGTTTTCTATGCTGTAAATATAATTTCCATCGTCATGATTGCGGCTCACTTTACCAATTCTGGATTTAGCTCTTATTCGTACTATAAACTCGGGGAAAGTGGCTGGTTCTTCGCCGCCAACGAATTGAGTGCAATCGTCTCAATCTCATTCCCAATTTTAGTATGGTACGCAACCGATAAGCTCACTAATGCAAAAAGGTGGTATTACTGGATAACTGTTGTAATGGCTATCTATTCCGCTTTACTCATTGGTACAAAGGGTGCATTTATTGCAATCATCTTCGGTACAATCATGGGACTACTAGCAGCCTTTATCCAAAGAATCCATCACCAAGGGGATGTAAAGCATCTCAATGGA
Organism: Companilactobacillus ginsenosidimutans; assembly: GCF_001050475.1. Classification (NCBI taxonomy): domain Bacteria; kingdom Bacillati; phylum Bacillota; class Bacilli; order Lactobacillales; family Lactobacillaceae; genus Companilactobacillus; species Companilactobacillus ginsenosidimutans. The sequence goes on from NZ_CP012034.1 coordinate 2,274,452, forward strand.
ATGATAGTTCTGATGGTCGCAACCTTAATAGGTATCGGTGTAGCCTATCCTATGATGGCTGTAGCCAAGACTTCAGAGCTACATGAAGAAATGATCAAGGATAAGAAAAAACGTGCCAAAACGAAGAAGGGCCTTAATAAAGACCAAAAGAAATATGTTGAAACTAACAAATATGTTTCTTATCTTCTTAGTGGTAGAACAATTTACTTTGAGAATGCTCAACACAATTTCAGTAAAGCAACTCCAGCTCAAAAGATTTTTGGGATGGGATATGCTACTAGTTTCAAGAAGGTTAAGCATGCCAAGTTAGTTGAGATGGATTATATCGATATTCTCTTCCAATTTGGATTCTTAGGAGCAATTGTCTACATGTTGCCACTTATCTATAGTTTCATTTACTTGTTGATCTTATTCTTCAGACACTTTGGTTCAATGTGGTCATTCAAGTGGGCAATGTTGGTTGCCAGTGTTCTATTAGGATTTGGTATGGCGTTGTTAACCGGTCACGTTATCGAAGCTCCATCAGTAAGTATTTATTTCGTGACATCACTAGCATTTGCTATCTATAATGCAAAACTATTTAATAAAAATAAAAAAGATCCTGTCGAATTAGACGTAATGGAATAACTAAAAAGTTCAACTTTCAATCCGAAAGTTGAACTTTTTTTGTGCTATTTTGAACTTTTTTAAAAATATTTTAAGTAGGCGCTTTCACCGGTATATTAATATTTATAGCATACTCATAATAAAAAACTAATGATATGCATTAATAAAATACTTGATAATCATATTTCCGCATGATAAGTTATTTACGTAAACAAAATTAATGAGCAAGCAACTAGAGGAGGAAACGACATGAAAAAATCTATAAAATACGCTGGATTTGCTGCCGCAACCCTAATAGCTGCCGCACCAGTTGCAGCACCTATTTTAAATGCTACATCAATGGCACCAAATACTGAAAACACAGCAAAGGCATCATTTGGTACATCAACACAGGAGGATGCATACAACACCTTCGATTCAACATTTAAAAACTACAACAGTGCAACACAACTTGATTTCGTACATGGTGCAACATTCGCACTATTACAATCACAAAATCGACTACCATATTCAGCAGAAATGGTAAATGGTATCTTAAGACCACTACATCCACAATATCAATCATCACTTAACGACTTGAGTGTTGTAGCATTACTAAATCAAATCGTTTTCGTAGTAGTTCCAGCTGATGGACAAACAACATCAGAATGGCAAACAGCTATGAGAGCAGCCGGACAACACGGTGGACAAGTTAACTATCGTATCGTTGGATTGGCAATGTCAGACGTTGCGGACCATGCATTATGGTCAAACCAGCAATTAGTTAAATACTTCGAACCAGTTAAATTGAATGGTAAAGCATTAGATAAGACAGTTTATGCCAAGACTTCAGTAACACAACAAGAAGTTCACGCAATGAACATCAACTTTGAAACACCAGTAGACGGCTATGTAGGGCAATCTAAATCAGATTTCAGCACAACAGGCAAATATCCTATAACTATTCAAGATAATTTAGGAAACAAAGTTGACCCGCAAGACGTAACATCAACATTCTTTAACGGTTTAGACTTAGCAACGATTATTAACGGAACAACACTTCCAAAAGCTGGAAAAGTTGTTCAAAAGATGACAGTTAAGTTCAACCGTAACGAATACAACGCACTGTTCAACGACTTAGATCAAATTACGATCAACGGCGAAGAATACAGTGGCGGACTCCTATCAAAAGTTTGGGACAAAGTAAACAACTCCGTAACATTGACACGTCAAATCGATGTAACGCTAGACAATTACACAGATAAAGACATCAAGGGAGTAGTTACAACACCAATAGTAAACATGGGTGACAGCTCAATCGTGACACACATGTATGACGGCAAAGGAAACAGAATTTCAGGCCGTGCCTTAGCACAAGGTACAGACTGGTATACAGATACAAAACGCCTAAACAACAACACAGGTGAAGTAATGTACCGTGTATCAACAAATGAATGGGTAAAAGCGGCTGACATCTCATACGCCGACAAAGACACAGATACAGACACAGGCGACACAGCAGGTTTAACAGACATCACAAACCTACCAGCAAATTCAACAGTAACATTAGATGGACCAGCAGGATTCGTATACTCACTATATGGATCAGACGGTAAGACTGCTTCAAGAGGCCTAGCAGGTGACTCAGCTTGGTTAGCAGATAAACAAGCAAAAGACTCAAATGGAAACGTATATTACAGAGTTTCTACTAATGAGTGGATTATGCAAGGAACAGGAGTGACATTGAAATAGAGAGTGATAAAAATAGAGAGTGGAGAAAGCCGGGAAAAGTTGAGCATAGCGAAGAGGAGCGATTGATGCGGTTTATGCATCCATCGATGTTCGAAGCTAAGCGGTGACTTTTGGCTTTCGAAACTCGTTTCCACCATATCGTCAGAACGGTTAACAACCCAAGTCGATAGCAAAGAAATTCCCCGGAGCAAACAGCAGAGGGCAATTTCTCAACCATAGCACCAGCACCAAAACGCATCACTCAACACCAACAAAAAAATAACCACCTTCAAAATTCACAACTCAACAAGCGCACCACCCTCAAAATTCTCAAACCCAACAAAAGCACCACAACTACCACGAACTATCAAATGAATTCTCAACCTCAAAGAAATCCTCAGGGAATTTCCAACAAAATTCTCAACCCTCAAAATTCTCAAAACTCTTAGGTAAACCTCAAATAAAAAATGATCATCTCCCAGCGAAGATGATCATTTTTTCATGTCTTAAATTATTTATTACGTTTTTCTTTTTGAATTAACATCAAATACTTAGGAATGGCGAACATACGTCCAATACGTGTAGGCTCCTTAACTAAACGGTAGAACCATTCTAAGCTCAACTTTTGGATTATTTCAGGTGCACGTTTCTTAGTTCCAGAAAAGACATCAAAACTTCCACCGACACCAATCCAAACAGCAGTACAACGGTCTCGATATTTATTGATGAAGTATTCTTGCTTAGGTGAACCAAGAGCAACCAAAACAATATCAGGTTGTTTCTCCTCAATATCAGCAGCAACCATGCCATTATCATTGAAATAACCGTCATGGTAACCGACTAAATCAATCCCAGTGAATTCTCGCTTGATTCTATCGGCGCTTGCCTTGATTACTTCTGGTTTAGCCCCTAATAAATATACTTTTAAATGCTTTTTATTAGCTTGTTCAATTAAGAACATCAATGTGTCAAAACCGGTAATTCGTTCATGCATTGGAGTACCAAGCATATTTGCGCCTTTGATAATACCAATTCCGTCAGGGATCACGTAGTCGGCATTATTGACAATATTTGAAAAACGATTGTTATTTCTAGCAGACAGAACAATTTCTGGATTTGGAGTAACAATAAATTTGTTGGCTTTATTATCCAAGTCTGTACTAATTAATTCATGAAACTGTTTTTCCGTGAAATTATCGAATTCAGTTCCCAAAATATCTATTCTATTTTTGTGCATACGTATCTCCTTTACTGTATTATTATACACGAGAACGAAAAATTGAGAGGTGCTACATGCGGGTCTTACATATAAATGCAGGTAACGAGGATGGTGGCGCAAGAACTTACATCATTAATCTGATGAAAGGCCAAGAATCCACTGATGTCGATGCCACTTTAATGACATTCGAAGAAGGTCCAGTTGCGAGAATGGCTCGTGATAATGGGCTTCACGTAGTTGTTATGCCACAAAAACGTCAAATTGATTTATCGATTTTGACACCATTAGTTACTTACATAAATGATCATCATATAGACGTGGTTCATACACATGGACCTCGTGCCAATTTTATTATGTCTTTAGTAAAAAATCGTATCAAGGCAACTTGGGTGACGACTGTTCACTCTGATCCTCGAATCGATTTTTCAGGACTAAAGGGAAAAATCTTTTTGAAGTTAAACGTCAGAGCATTGAAACAAGCTGATTATATTTTTTACATGAATCCAGATTTGGTTGCTTATTTCAATTCATTGCACATTTCAAAAAACAAAACCGATGAAGTATTCAACGCCATTGATTTTAAGCAAGCAATTCCAGAACCTCAGCGTCAAAAACACTTTAGCTTGTTAATGATTGCTCGACTAGTCGAAGTAAAGAATCATGCGATGACGCTTCAAGCCTTATCAAAATTAGACTTTGACTTCAAAATGATTTTTGTCGGGGATGGGCCATTGATGGGTGAGCTCAAGCAACAGACTCATCAATTAGGCTTAGATAAAAAAGTTCAGTTCGTCGGTTTCCACGAGAATACCGGAGATTATTACGATGAATGTGACGTATCAATGCTTACTTCTAACTCTGAAAGTTTGCCAACGGTATACTTGGAATCAGCACTTCATGGCCGTCCAGTTATCGCCACAAATGTTGGTGCAACTAGCAAGGTTATTAATGATAAAACTGGCTGGTTAATTCAACCTGGTAGCGTCTCCGAATTAGCAGAAGCATTGAATGACGCCCATAAAGAATGGGAAAATGATAATTTAGACTCAAAAGGTATGGAACTCTATTCAGAAACCAAGAGTAGCTATTCAATTGAAAAATTAGCCGAAGCAGTAAAACTAGGCTACAAAGCTGCCCTGCACGCATAGTCATGTTAAAATGGTAACAATATTACCAAAAAATAAGGGAGAAATGATGACTCAAAATTTGAATCGTGATCTTACTTTACATACAGATTATTACGAATTAAATATGATGTATACATATTGGAAGAAGGGAATTCACAATCGTCGTTCCGTTTTTGAATGCTACTTTAGAAAGTTGCCATTTGATAATGGATACGCAATTTTTGCAGGTCTAGAACATGCTGTTGATTATCTAAAAACTTTGTCATTCTCAGATGATGACATTGATTACTTGAGAGAGTACGGAGAATTCGATGAAGAATTCTTACGCTGGTTAAAGGATTTAACTTTTAGTTGTACAATTCGTTCAGCTAAAGAAGGAGATTTGGTTTTCAACGAAGAACCAATTTTCCAAGTTGAAGGTCCTTTGGCACAAGCAACTCTTATTGAAACAGCAATTTTAAACATCATTAATTTTCAAACTTTGATTGCTACTAAAGCAGCACGTATTAAGACTGTCTGTGGTGACAATCCCGTCTTAGAATTTGGTTCAAGACGTGCTCAAGAAGTTGATGCTGCCATTTGGGGTAGTCGTGCTTCTTACATCGGTGGTTTTGATGCCACAAGTAACGTTCTTGCCGGAAAAATGTTTGGCATTCCTATTTCGGGAACACATGCACATGCATTAGTTCAAGCTTACCAAAATGAATATTTAGCATTTAAAGCCTATGCTGAAACACACAAAAATTGTGTCTTTTTAGTTGATACATATGACACATTAAAGAGTGGTGTTCCTAGTGCTATTCGTGTTGCCAAAGAATTTGGCGACAAAATTAATTTCCAAGGTGTCAGAATTGATTCTGGTGATATGGCTTATATTTCTAAGCGAGTCCGTGAGCAATTGGATGAAGCTGGATTTACTGACGCTAAGATTTATGCATCAAATGATTTAGACGAAAAAACTGTTTTAAACTTAAAGATGCAAGATGCCAAGATTGATGTCTGGGGAATCGGAACTAAGAATATTACTGCTTTCGATCAGCCAGCACTTGGTGCAGTTTACAAGTTAGTAAGTATTGAAGATGAAAAAGGTAACATGCTTGATACTTTGAAGTTGTCTAGTAATGCTGCCAAAATTTCAACTCCAGGCAAAAAACAAGTTTGGAGGATTACTAATAAAGACAAGAACGATAAGTCTGAGGGAGATTACGTTTCACTATTTAACGAAGATCCTCGTCAACACAATTCACTCTACATGTTCCATCCACAATACACTTACATCAATAAGACTGTTGAAAACTTTGATGCAAAACCATTGCTTCAAGATATCTACAAAGATGGTAAATTAGTTTACGATTTTCCATCAGTTCAAGAAATTCATCAGTATTGTGCAGATAATTTGGATTCATTATGGGATGAATACAAACGTCTCTTGAACCCACAAATTTATCCAGTAGATCTATCTTCAAAACTTTACAGCCACCGTATGAAATATATTGAAAAAGTACGTAACGACGTAAACAATATTAAAGTTGGTGATTAGGAATGCGACCATTACAAAAGGAAATTATTGAATTCGAAAAAACACTACCAGAAATTGATGCTGAAAAAGAAATCCGCCGTTCAGTAGATTTTTTAAAAAATTATCTACTCAAGAATAAAGGACTTAAGACCTTAGTATTAGGTATTTCTGGTGGACAAGACTCCACTTTAGCCGGAAAGTTATCTGAAATTGCTATGACTGAGCTTCGCCAAGAAACAGGTGACAATGAATATCAATTCGTCGCCGTTCGTCTACCATATGGTGAACAAGCAGATGAATCAGACGCCATGCAAGCAATTGAATGGATGGAAGCCGACCAAGTAGTCCGCGTAAACATCAAAAAAAGCGTTGACGAAATGGTCAACGCTTTGGAAGCCAACGGAGTAGGAATTTCTGACTTCAACAAAGGCAATATCAAAGCACGTACCAGAATGATTGCTCAATACGGAGTAGCCGGCGAAAACGCCGGTGTCGTTGTAGGAACAGATCATGCAGCTGAAAACATAACCGGTTTTTACACCAAATTTGGTGACGGAGCAGCAGACGTAACGCCACTATTCAGATTAGACAAGCGCCAAGGTAAGAAATTACTAAAGAAATTAAACGCACCAACCAATTTATACGAAAAAACACCTACCGCTGACTTGGAAGAAGACCGTCCAAGCTTACCTGATGAGAAAGCCCTAGGCGTAACATACACAAACATCGATGATTATCTAGAAGGAAAAGATGTACCAGAAGAAGCAGCAGAGAAAATCGAAGCATGGTACAAGAAAACAGCTCACAAGAGAAGATCACCTTATACAGTATTTGATTAAATGACTAAGGGGTTGAACCAAAAGAATCGGTTTTAATATTTGGTACTCCACGTAATTTTGGATGCGAAGCGGCAAAGCATTCACGATGACACTCAAGTTATCACGTAGTTTCATTGAAGTGAGAGGAAAATCGAGCCGGAAGGAGCAAGAAATACAGGTAGCAGTGAAAGTGGAATTAAGGCGAGAGCCTTAATTCCACAGGACGAGTTTTGAAATTCGCGAACCGTGCGAAGTTCAAAACCGAGATTGAAGACCGCACTTCGGCTTCAATCGGTCCCACCGCAACCTGAATTTCTTGCTCCTGCAGGCGGCATCCTTAGCCTCCAACCCCAAACAATATATAATTAAATTTATCCAAAATAGGACATTCATTTTTTCGAATGTTCTTTTTTTATAATTAAATTTCCGTGATAGAATACTTCGTAAGAAAGAGGTGTTCTACATGAAAAATCCAGTTGAATTAATGAACCCCGAAGTCGTTGCAATCAAGCAACAAGAAATTTTTAAATTCAATGCGTTAGCTAAAGCAAATTCAGGCGTAGTCAATATGACCGTTGGTGAACCAAACTTCCCAACACCTGACCATATTAAATTGGCCGCAATTCGTGCAATCATGAACGACGACACAAAATATACAGTTCCTGAAGGAGATCACGATTTACTTCGTGCAGCCTCAAATTATTTGCATGAAAAATACGGATTGAATTACGACCCAGAGTCCGAAATGATTACCACACTGGGTGTTACTGAGGGTGTGTTCTCAACATTAAATGCTCTTTTGGATGAAGGTGATGAGGTATTAATTCCTGCACCTTGCTATACAATTTATGGACCAGATACGAATTTTGACCATTCAAAACCAGTTTATTTGGACACTTCCAAGACAGAATTTAAAGTGATGCCAGAACAATTAGATGAGCTTCTAAGTACTCATCCAAGAATCAAGGTGTTTCTATTCAACTATCCAAATAATCCAACAGGCGTCACATATAACAAGCAAGAGCTAGAAAATCTTGCTGCAGTCCTTTCAAAATATGATGTCTTTGTAATTAGTGACGAAATTTATAGTGAGTTAACTTATAATTCAAAACACTATTCATTCGCTAAAATTTTGCCAAAACAAACAATTTTATTGAATGGCGTTTCTAAGTCACATGCCATGACCGGTTGGAGAATTGGGATTGCTTGCGCACCAAAAGAAATCATTAGTCAAATCAATAAAATTCATGAGTTGGCAACAACTGCTGTTTCAACAATTTCTCAAGCAGCAGCAACTGAAGCTTATACAAATGGATTCGATGATCCAATGAAAATGCGTGACGAATATAAACAACGACGTGACGTTTTGTTGTCTGGACTAGAAAAATTAGATTTCTATTGTCCAATTCCAGATGGAGCATTTTACTTATTTGCAAAAATTCCCGAAGGATTAAATCAAGATGATGTCACATTTGCTAAGGATTTATTGAAGAAAGAAGGCTTAGCAATCTTGCCAGGAAGTTTCTTCGGTGAAGGCGGATCCGGTCACCTACGACTGAGTTATGCCGCAAGTATGGAAAGTATCCAAAACGCTTTGGTAAAATTAAGGGATTATGTAACAAACTACGCAAGTAGCAAGGAACAAATTTAAGTATCATCAAGTTTTTATAGGGGGAAAAATGATCAATAAATTCCAAAAGACCATAAGTTGGATAACACTAGTTTGTGTAGCCTTATTTACAACTGTCGTGTTCGTTCAAATGTGGCACAATTTATTCAAAAATTATTTTCCATTTAATCCTGGAAGATATGCGGGCTTATTAATTGTCGGATTAATACTCGTATTAGTTGTAGGATTTATCCTTTACAAATTGAAGGATGACAATCGGGTCACAAACCGTGTCATCCTTTTAGTTTTGCTTGCGATATTCGCTGTTGTTGGGATAATGTGGATAAACTTTGTACCGAATACGCAGTTAAGTGACTTTGGAGGATTTTGGAGCCACGCAAAAGATGTTCTAGACGGTAAAAAAATATATCATTTTGACAATGATTATTTTGCTAAATGGGCTTATCAAACTGGATATTTAGCTTACGTTGTTGGAGCAACGAAAATCTTCGGATATCACATTGCAGCAATTCAATATTTGAATGTGTTATACCAAGTTCTAATCTTGTGGGTTGTATATGAATTAGTAGTAAAAATTTTCGATAATATAAAAATGGCCAGATTATCAGTACTTTTATTGATGATCAACTTGGACTGGTTTGCTTTAAACAGTCAAGCAGACAACCAATACTTAGGTTCACTATTATTTTTAACGACATTTTATTTGATTTTACAAGACAAGTATTGGACTTATATATTAGCTGGATTAACACTCGCACTTGGCTCGATCATCAGACCAATTGGACCGGTAATTATTGCAGGTATTGTTGTTTTTGCGTTGGTTTACATGTTTATGCGCAACAACAAGTTTCAGTTAAGCGGGATCTATAAATTGTTAGTTGTTTTAGCTGTTTATTTCGTTATTTTTAGTGGTGCAGGGATGTTAATTAAATCCTCTGGACTCAATGAGTATGGACTTTCAAACCGAGATACAGAATGGAAATTTGTTATTGGTCTCGATGAAAATTCTAAAGGTGTCTATGATACGGCACTAGTTAATTCATTTGATATGAATCAAAGTCGAGCTAAAGTGTTGAAACAAGAAAAGGAAGTTGTGCATGAACACGTGGAACAGCTAAACAAAACTCATGGCTGGTTCAATCTTTTTCAGGCAAAATTAGCAACACTTTGGTCGAAGCGTGCAACCGGTATCGATTTCACTGGAATAGAAGTTAACCATTCACCTGTGACCGTTAATGTTGTGCAGTTTGTCGGCTATGTTGGATCAATTTTGACGATAATTTTCTCGTGGATTGGTTCATTAAAATTGTTTAAATTTAACTATAAAAATGGACTTTTCCTATTGTTATTACCACTTATGGCGTTTGTAATAGTACAATTGTTAATTGAAGTACAAGGTAGATATCGAATCGAATTTATTCCGGTTTTAGCAGTGTTAGGTGGGACTGGATTGTACACAATTTTCGATTGGATCAAAACGAGTTGGAGTGGGAGACATGGCAGAAGCATTTAAGTTAGGTATTGTAGTTCCTTGTTATAACGAAGAAGAAGTTCTTCCCGAAACTACCAAGGAACTAACTCATATTATTAGTAATTTAGTTAATGATCACAAAATTACTTCTGATAGTAAAATTGTTTTCGTTGACGATGGAAGTAAAGATAAAACTTGGTCGATGATTGATGATTTCTCGCAACAAAATGATTTTGTCTCAGGGGTCAAATTAAGTCGTAATTTCGGTCACCAAGGTGCACTATTGGCTGGAGTTACTAGCGCATCCGCAAGTTGTGATGCTGTGGTTACGATTGACGCTGATTTACAAGATGATGTAAATGCTATTCCAAAAATGGTTGATGAATTTATTGCAGGCAGTGAAGTTGTCTATGGTGTTAGAAACAATCGTGATACTGACAGCTCATTTAAACGTGGAACTGCTGAAGCTTTTTACAAATTCATGGGTTGGCTAGGTGTCAAATTGGTGCCTGATTCTGCAGACTTTAGATTAATGAGTAAGCGTGCCTGTGAAGTTCTGCTGAGTTACAAGGAGACTAACTTGTTCTTACGAGGAATTGTTCCTTTAGTTGGTTTTAAGTCTGCGAAAGTTTATTATGCACGAAAAGAAAGATTTGCTGGAACATCCAAGTATCCATTGCGTAAAATGCTGAAGTTTGCGATCGATGGAATTACATCATTTTCAATCGTACCAATCAAAATGATTATGGGACTAGGATTTTTAATCGTCTTAATCAGTATTGGCCTGTTAATTTATACAATCGTTCAAAAAGCTCACGGTAATGTTGTAAGTGGTTGGGCATCGATGATGATTTCTATTTGGGCACTTGGCGGTGTACAATTAATTTGTATTAGTGTTATCGGCGAGTATGTCGGTAAAATTTTCAGCGAAGTCAAACAACGTCCAAGATTTACTATCGAACGTGATATTTATACTGAAAAAACTTTAAAAGAAGAAAAATAGAGGTAATTTTATGAATCCAGCACAAAAACGAGCTGTTCAATATTCAGGTTTAATTAACCGATTAGTGTCAACAATTCAAGAAAACCAAGATTTGTTGAATCCTGAATTTGAAATTTTACGTAAAGCTTTAGATCGTGACCAAGTTGATAAAGTCGATCCAGTCAGATACAAACGTTACCAACATGATTTTGAAAAGGGAGCAGTTGACTACAAGAAGTTAGCTGATCAATTGAAAAAGGGCAAAGCTCCTGCAAGATTGATGGGAATCCATTTGTCACTAGTTTCGTCATTCAACAAATATGTTGAGGGATGCGAAATGATGAGTGAAAGTATCAATGATGACCAAACAATCGACCGTCAAAAATTTGATGATGCAGAGAAGATCCAAGATGAGAATATGGATAAATTCTCTAAATTGATGCAAAAAATGGCAGCAATGGGTCAATAATGACTGATCAAGAATTAACAGAGTTAGTAAAAAAGGTTTCCCAAGAAAATTTTGGGAAACCTTTTATTCATAAAGCAAATTTTAATTCTCGCTTGCAGACGACTGGTGGCCGTTTTCACTTGAGGGATCGACATATCGATATCAATCCGAAAATGTATCAAATATACGGGCAAGACGTTTTAGTCGGGATTATTAAGCATGAACTGTGTCATTATCATTTATATAATGCTGGATTGCCTTCACAACATCGTGATCGAGAGTTTAAAGTACTTCTGCAACAAGTTGGCGGGTTACGATTTGCTCCAAGCGTAAAGCAAATTTCACGTCATCGCAGAATTCATGTATACGAATGTACAAAATGTGGAACTATTTATCGAAGAGTCAGAAAACTTGATACAAAGCGATATGTCTGTGGAAAATGTCGAGGAAAACTCAAATTTCTCAATGATATTGAATTATCTTCTTGATAATTTATTTTAGTATGTGTAAAATATATCTTGTTTGTTGCGGGTATGGCGGAATTGGCAGACGCGCAAGACTAAGGATCTTGTGGAGAATTATCTCCGTGGAAGTTCGAATCTTCTTACCCGCATAAATTTAGATAGTAAAAAGGCTGACCTAATCAGGTCAGTCTTTTTTTGTCGAATTTTTTACTGTTTTAAAATTGAACAATGAGACGCCAATTGCTAATAATGCAAAGATAGTCCCAATGATTTTTACACTCATGCCAATTTTTGCGGTAGATTTATGAATAGAATTCCCCGATGGTAAAAAGTCAGGTGCAATCATACCTGATTTATATTCTGAAGATTTTTCAGTCTTTCTAACTAAAGTTGATTCTGTGGGAGAACTATTTGTGGCCGCAAATGAGACGTCATTTGTTGCCAAGGCTAATCCGATAGCACAAGCGATAATGATTGCTAAAATTAAACGATCAAACATTGGATATTGATCACGTTTTTTCTTAAAATCGTCTTTATTAAATCTTTTCATATTGCGTTCCCACTTTTTGGATCACCCGGAGGTGAATTATTTAATCCCGAAAGTATCAAATTGGGAAGAAATGGTACTTCCTAAAATGGATTATAAACCGATTGGTAGTTAAGTAAAATTAAAAGCATTCATTACGATTCGATATAAAAAAATAAATATATCATGATGTATTGCAACGAGATTCTCATAACGTTATATTGAAGTTAACCCAAGGTGTTTTTAGAAAAATATTAAGTCCAGCTGTTTTTAAATGCTAGATATGTTCATCTTTGTTAAGGTTTCAAGCATGGGGGAATTTTAAACACGGAGGAAATAATGTTGAGGAAAAAACTTTCTGTAATGGCATTACTTTTGTGCTCAGTATTTTTACTACTTTCATCTTGCTCGAATAAGGAGGAACAGGATACAAGTAGTACCAAACTGCGGTCCACAGCCCAAATTAAAAAGAATGTCGGTTCAAAAATAGTTACGACTAGGCAAGATGTTCAAAAGAAGACCACTGAAGATTATCAACAAGTAGTTGAGGAAGGTGATTATTCTCTTGATGATCCGTATGTCAAGGTCGATCCCTATGGAACCTCTCCCTTAACCGCATTGGCTATTTTTACAACAGCTCAAGAAGCCAAAGTATCATACACGGTTCAAGGAAAATCATCGGATACTAGTATTACTAATACTGTAAATGGTGATGCGACGATGACCCATCAAGTCCCAATTGTTGGACTCTATGCAAATAAGAATAATGATGTGACGTTGAATATTAGTTATGAAGATGGAACTTCTGATTCAAAAACGATTCACATTAAAACTAATAAGCTTTCTAAATACGTTAAGGGGGCAAAGATTACAGTTTCTAAAAATGATAAATCTCAAATGGATATTGGCGATAATAAATTGACCTTAATTGATCGAACGACGAAAGAGCCCTTCGCAATTGATGCCAATGGGGATGTTCGCTGGTATACAAAAAATTATTCACAACATACATTTGAAGAATTATCCAACGGGCATATCTTGATTTTAACTAAAAAAGACATTAATTCACCGGCCTATAATGACTTGATTGAGACCGACTATTTAGGTCGGGTTTATAAAGAATATAATTTTAAAAATAAGACTAAATCATCCGATAGTGCTAATAACGGAGAAAACGATGAAACCACGTTAATTCACCATGACATTTTGGAGTTGCCAAATCATGACTTGTTGGCAACTGTTAGTGATGGATCTGAATATAAAGAAGATGTTATGGTTCAGATTTCCCACAAAACCGGTAAGGTTGTTAAAGTTATTGATTTGAAGCAACTATTACCAAATTCACTCTATAAACATTTCAAAAAGGGCAGTGATGGGAAAAATGATTGGTTCCACCAAAATTCGCTTGAATATGACACAAATGATGATTCAATTTTAATTTCAGGTCGCAATCAGGATATGATTTTGAAGATTGATTTCGCGACAAATAAAATTATCTGGATATACAGCGGCAAGAAGAAGTCCACTTGGCCTAAGGAGTATCGTGATAAAATTTTGACTCCAACAAAAGGAACGTCAATTACTGGTGGGCAACACGCTTTGACGCGTTTGAGTGATCAAGATGGTAATCCTGACAGTGAGGATATTCTACTTTATGACAACAATCAAAATGTTACGAATGGTGACAAAGATGCGTCGGGTAAGTATTCACAGGCGGTTCAGTACCACATCAATACGAAAAAAATGACCATTGATGAAACTTGGGCTTATGGTAAAAGGATTGGAAAGAAGAACTTCACGTATATTATCGGCAATGCACAGCGGCTTTCTAACGACAACACCTTGATTGATTTTGGATTCAAAAACGATGGTAAGGAAAGCAATATTATTGAAGTCGATAAGAAGGGTAAGGAAGTTTTCAATGTTACTGTCGAAAACTCAGCTTCTAAAGCTTATGCCTATCGAGCTTATCGCATGAGCTTTTATAGTGATGAATATCAATTCAATGTTTTGGATGATTCAAATTAAAAGTTTTACCATTTTAAAAATTGGACCGCACCAATTTACTAAATGATATTTACTAATGAGTTTGCTGATGTTAAAATATTAAATGCAAACGATTTCACAAAGGATGGATATTATGAAAAAAACTAGAGTTATTAATTCTGACATTTCACGAGTAATTTCAACAATGGGACATTTCGATACACTTGGTATTGGTGACGCTGGTATGCCAGTTCCAGCTGGTACTGAAAAAATTGATTTAGCTCTTGAAGCTGGTATTCCAAGTTTCATGCAAGTTTTAGAAAATGTTTTGAGCGAACTTCAAGTTCAAAAAGTTTATCTTGCTGAAGAAATGAAAGTTCAAAATCCAGAACAATTAGCTGCAGTCAAAAAGGTTGTGGGTGACACTCCAATCGAATTTATTCCACATGAAGATATGAAAAAAGACCTTAATGACACTAAGGCATTTATTCGTACAGGTGAAGAAACACCTTATTCAAACATTCTGCTTGAAAGCGGCGTTGTATTTTAAAAAAGTTAATTAGTTGAGGATATTTTTTTATGAAAAAGATTGTAGTATTAGGTTCAATTAATGTTGATACCATTCTAAATATTTCACATTTACCACAACCAGGAGAAACAATGCACATGCAAGATCGTTCAACTGCCGGTGGTGGAAAGGGAGCTAACCAAGCTCTAGCAGCAGTTCGTGCCGGAGCAGACACAGCCTTCATTTCAAAAATTGGTAAAGATCACGCTGCCGATTTCATGATGAAAACTTTCGAAGAAGACGGGTTGAATTTAGATCACGTAACATTTTCTGAGACTGAAGGAACAGGAAAGGCCTACATTTTACTTCAAGATGGTGGACAAAACAGTATTCTTGTTTACGGTGGTGCTAATGCCGACGTTACCGTTGAAGATGTAGATGCAGCAAAGGATGTAATCAAAGACGCTGATTGCATCATCGCGCAATTTGAAGTTCCAATTCCAGCAATTACTGAGGCTTTCAAGATTGCCAAAGAAAATGGAGTTCTAACATTCTTAAACCCTGCTCCAGCACCAAGTCGCAGAGACATTCCTGATGAATTATTAGGCTTAACAGATATTATTGCACCTAATGAGACTGAAGCCGAAATCATTACAGGCGTGCATGTCGACAGTGATGAATCAATGCAAGCAGCTGCCAAAGCTATGCACGACATGGGAATTCAAACAGTATTAATCACCGTAGGATCAAAAGGTTCATTTTATTCATTTGCGTCAGGTAAGACTGGATTTGTTAAGGCATTTAAAGTAAATGCAATTGACACAACAGCAGCCGGAGACACATTCGTAGGTGCTTTAATGGCTAAATTGAATACAGATATGAGCAACATTGAAGAAGCAATGACATATGCCAACAAATCTTCATCAATTACAGTTCAAACAAAAGGTGCTCAAAATTCAATTCCTTACGAAAAACAAGTTGAACTTTAAAATTAATTTGAATCAATCACATATGACTTATTCAAATTGTAATATCAAGCAATTCTCCTTCAAATATATTATTAAAATTTGTAGCATTAAATAATTAAAATTATATGAAAAAACAGGATAAAATTAAATGTTTATCCTGTTTTTTGATTGTAATAAATTTGTAAGAATGTTAGTATAATAGTTGTATTTTTGAATGGGCAATGGGTCGAATGGTTTTAGAAGACTATGCTTCCATAACGTATCACGAAAAAATGCACAAATATTAGTTATCAGGAGGAATAGTCTGATGGAACAAGGAACAGTTAAATGGTTTAACGCCGAAAAAGGCTATGGTTTTATTACACGCGAAGATGGTAGTGATGTATTCGTACATTTCTCAGCCATCCAAGGTGACGGTTACAAGACACTAGAAGAAGGTCAAGCAGTAACATTTGACATCGAAGATAGTGATCGTGGACCACAAGCTTCAAACGTTGTTAAAAACTAATTATAAATAAAATCGGATTAATAGTCCCGTTGAAGAAGTGTAGGCTTTTATAGCTTATGCTTCTTTTTTTGTATTTTTGTAGTGTGGTAATAAAACTGCAGCTTGTAGAGGTTCACTGCCGCCTTTCGGGGGTTGATTATTTTTTCGGGCTGGAACGCTGGCGACGCCATTTGAAGGCTTTTCAAAGCCCGAAAAGTCTCCAAACTGGGTCTTCTACTAAGCCGAGAAAATCACTCGACTAAGTAGAATTTGCCGGCTGAGCCCAAAATAATCAACCCCCGAAAGGCTAGGTCAAAAGCTTAAACTACTTAACGGGTGGGGGTCGTGGAGTGCTGCAGCTCCTGTTGTTCACTTCAGATTATTTGATACTTCGTTTACTGGCCTTTTTTGGTGTGTTCACTCTAATTCTAAAAAATCGAATTCAAAACCAGACATCAAATCAGGAATGAATGTTGAGGAGCTTTTATTTACAATATCTGCAAGTTTCGAAAGTAACTGAATAATACCACTCTCAAAACGAAGGAGAGTGTGTCCCAAAATGCCCATTTTATTCAGCGTTAATAATATTTATGTCAAAGCTAGTTTAGCCTGGAGGTCAGGTTCCGCGGGGGCCCAAGCCGTGGCGTTTTCCTTTGCTTGCCACAGGGCAAGCTTAGGAAAAAACCGAGTTTTGAGATTTTCCCGGGCTTGGAAAAGCTCAAAATCGTGTTCACAGCGACCACGGCCCTCGCGGAACCTGACCGGAAGGCGGAAGTGAACCCTCCACCAAGTAAATATCATTAAAACTAAACTTAAGTTATAATAAACCCTAAACACACAAAAGGAAGAACCTTAGTTGGCCCAAAAACGTAGAACGTCTCATCGTCGTAAACGGCGTAGAAAGAATCAAAACGAGCCTATTTATATCATTATCGCAGTCGTGTTGCTCATCTTAGTTGGATTTTTCGGATATCATAAATATCAACAAAAACAACAAGACAACGCGACTGAACAAGTCCAAGAGGAGAAAAACGCTTTTATCAAGCAGGTCGCTCCGGAAGCTATTAAACTTGGACAACAATATGGCGTATTGCCTAGTATCACTATTGGACAAGCTATTTTGGAAAGTGATTGGGGTAATAGTACTCTCGCAAGTAAATATAATAATTATTTTGGTATTAAAGGTACGAATCCGGATAATACGGTTGTTTTAGAAACGAAGGAATATACTAATGGTCAATGGGTTACGATAAATGGCCGATTCAGGTCTTACACTGATTTTCGTGAATCGATGAAGGATCATGCTTTATTGTTGGTCAATGGTACGACTTGGAATTCTTCGCAATATCAACAAGTAATTAGTTCGAAGGATTACATTGAAGCTGCTGTTTCATTGCAAACGGATGGATACGCGACTGACCCTGGATACACATCAAAAATAATCCATGTTATACAAAAATACGATTTAATGAAATATGATGAAGGAATCAAGTAACCACGCCGTTATTTATGATAAAATTTATATTAAAAATGATGGGAGATAGATTGTGAAGGAATTAGAAGAAAGAATTAACAAAGACGGACGAGTAATCGGCAAAGATGTTTTGAAAGTTGATAGCTTTTTAAATCATCAAATTGATCCTGTTTTAATGGAAAAAATGGGTGAAGAATTTTACAAGCATTTCAAAGATGCTGGTGTTACAAAAATTTTGACAGTTGAATCTTCAGGTATTGCACCTGCTGTTATGACTGGTTTGCAGTTTAATGTGCCGGTTGTCTTTGCTAGAAAGCACAAGTCAGTTACACTTCAAGATGATCTTTTCACATCTGAGGTTTACTCATTTACTAAGAAGACATCCAACCACATTAGTATTTCTAAAAAATATCTTTCTTCAGACGATAATGTTTTAATCATCGATGATTTCTTGGCAAATGGTCAGGCTGTCAACGGGTTGAATGATATTATTAAAGCAGCCGATGCAAGTTTAGCTGGTATCGGTATCGTGATTGAAAAGTCCTTCCAAAAGGGAAGACAATTGATTGATAAAGCCGGAATTCCGGTATATTCTTTAGCACGTATCAAGGCGTTTGAAAACGGCCAAGTTGTCTTTGAACCAGAGAACGAGTAAGCATTAGGAAGGTGGATTTATGACTTTTATTGCACCCGGTAAGACTTTAGGGATTATCGGTAGTGGTAGTGAGACATATCTTTGTGAATTAGAAGCTAAAAGAATGGGCTTTCGTACCATTCTCTTAACTGACAAGCAAGACGACATTGCTACTCAAGCAGCCGATAATTTTCTTGTCGGTGAATTGGAAAATCTTGATAATTTAAACGAATTGGGGCATAGAAGTGACCTTCTGTTATACATGGATGATAACTTTGACAGCCACCTTTTAGAGAGCCTTGGCGAAAAATTTAACGTAGCCCAAGGCTCTAATTTGCTTGCTATATCTCAAGATAGATATATTGAACGAACATTTTTGAATGAATTGAATATCAACGTGCCACCATTTTTCTCAATTGTGACTGTTGATGATATAAAAAAAGCTGTCCAGGAGATTGGTTTTCCATGCATGATTAAACCAATTCAGAAAAATCAAGACTTGTTGAAGCGTCACATTATGTACAACGAAGATGACGTAAAACATGTTCAAGATTTGCTTAAGAATGGGACTTATATTCTTGAAGCATGGATTGATACAAAAGCTGAATATTCGATAATGGTCAGCAAAAGTAAGAATGGAAAAATTCATACTTTCCCAATGATTCATGAGGTGTATGACGGGACTCATTTGATGAGTGCCTACATTTCAAGGAAAAATGACCCAGCAATTGAAGCTGAAATGCAAAGAGTTGCTTTACAGGTGGCTCAAAATATTGACTATGTGGGAATTTTTGGTATAGGATTTATATTGTCCCAGACCGATGTCCTCTATGTTAAAAGCATTTTTCCGGGTATCAATTATGCAGCTAATGTATATCAAGAAGCGACAGGTATTTCACAATTTGAACTCCATATTAGAGCGATTTGTGATTGGCCAATCCCCGAAATTTATCCATTAGTTGATACTGCTATCCTGAAAATTGTTGAAGGAATACTGCCACAAAGTTTGGATCTGTTACAAGAAAAAGCACAATGGAAATTTAACTACTACACTGGTTTCAAAGCGAAGAATGAACCTGCACGAGATGTTGGCTATATCTCTTTAGTCGGAGATAGCGTCGAAAGTCTCAAGCAAGATATTCAATCAACTAAAATTTGGAGAGTAGAGTAAATATATGATTGACAGATATGTGACCCAAAAGATGAAGCCCATTTGGACTGATCAAAACAAATTTCAAGCATGGCTAGAAGTTGAAATAGCTTCCGTTGAAGCCTGGAGTAAGCTTGGTGAGATTCCAGCTGAAGACGTTGAAAAAATTGCTAAGAACGCAAAATTTGACGTTTCTGAGATAGCTGAGATTGAAAAAGATACTAAGCATGATGTAGTTGCCTTTACACGTGACGTTTCAAAGTCACTAGGCGACGAAAAGAAATGGGTTCATTTTGGTTTAACATCAACAGACGTTGTTGATACAGCATATGGCTACTTAATGAAGCAAGCCAATGATATTATCCGCGAAGATTTAGACACTTTCCTTGAAGTAGTAAAGAACAAGGCCCTAGAGTACAAAGATACAGTAATGATAGGTCGTACTCACGGTGTTCACGCTGAACCAACAACATTTGGTTTGGTCCTAGCAAACTGGTATTCAGAAATCAAACGAGACATCGAACGCTTTGATCATGCCGCAAAAGGCGTTGAAGCAGGAAAAATTAGTGGTGCTGTAGGTAGTTTTGCCAACGTACCACCAGAAGTAGAAGCATTCGTTTGTGACAAATTAGGCATCAGAGCTCAAGAAGTATCAACACAAGTACTTCCAAGAGATCTACACGCTGAATACATCACAACAATGGCAATCATCGCTACCTCAGTAGAAAGATTTGCCCTTGAAGTAAGACATATGCAAAGAACCGAAGTTCGTGAAGCCGAGGAATATTTCGCAGCCGGACAAAAAGGTTCATCAGCAATGCCACATAAAAGAAATCCAATCGGTTCAGAAAACGTAACTGGATTAGCAAGAGTAATCAGAGGACACGCACTAACAGCCATGGAAGATATTCCATTATGGCATGAACGTGATATCTCACACAGTTCCGCAGAAAGAATCATAATTCCAGATACAACAGAACTACTAGACTACATCTTGACAAGATTTACAAAGATCACAAAAGATCTAACAGTATTCCCAGACAAGATGAAAGAAAACATGAACATAACACACGGCCTAATCTACTCACAAAGAGTTCTACTAAAACTAGTAGAATCAGGACTAAGTAGAGAAGCAGCCTACGACATAGTACAACCATTAACAGCCAAAGTTTGGGACGAAGGAAAAGACTTCAGAACACTACTAGAAGCCGACAACCGAGTAACAGACAACCTAACAAAAGAACAACTAGACGATGCCTTCGACTATCACTGGCACATCAAACACGTCGACGACATCTTCAGACGAGTAGGTCTAGAATAAATTAAATAAACGCTGTGAATTCAGCAAAAAGAGATATGGTCGAAAACCAAGAGAAAAACAGTTTTCGACCATATTTTTGTTTTTTAAGTGAAGTTTTTGAGTATATATTTTTTTGAGAATTTCACAACTAATGAAGCAACGATAACCATGAAATGGAAATAAAGTAACCAATGTTTATATTCCAAATATTTGGGGTATTCCCGCCGGTACAACGAAGTTAGTGACAAACTGCAAGCGAAGTGAAGCACCAGATGGAGGAATGAAATCGATTTTGGGCTAAATGGCTAAATTTTACTTAGTCGAGCGAACTACTCGACTTAGTAAAAGGGGCAGCTTGAAGACTTTTCGAACTGTGAAAAGGCTCCAAGTGTCCCAGCCATGTTCCAGCCCAAAAAATCGATTTCATTCCGGAATCGGCAGTACTCCACCACCCATTGCAGTTTAAGCCAGTAAACAAACGTTCGTACCAGTATGAATAACCCCAAAAATTTGCTACAATATAAGACGAATGTTTTTTATGAAAATGTTGATTTAACAATGATTTGGAGAGTAATTGATGTCTGAAGAAAGCTTATTAAAAGGATTAAATCCAGAACAACAAGAAGCAGTAAAGGCAACCGAAGGCCCACTACTAATAATGGCCGGTGCCGGAAGTGGTAAAACACGAGTTTTGACACATCGTGTCGCTTATTTAATTAAAGAAAAAAATATTATGCCTTGGCATATTTTGGCAATCACATTTACCAATAAAGCTGCAAAAGAAATGAAAGAACGTATTGGTAATTTATTGCAAGAAGACGGTGCGGATGTTTGGGTCTCAACATTCCACTCCCTTTGTGTACGAATTTTGCGAAGTGACATTGATAAGATTGGTTATTCAAAATCATTTACAATTGCAGATCCTGCTGAAACTCGTACTTTGATGAAGCAAATCGTTGTTAGAATGAATTTGGATCCCAAACGTTATGATCCAAAGGCAATCCTAGGAGAAATTAGCAATGCTAAGAATGATTTGATTGGTCCACGTGAATACGCAAAGACCGCTAAATCACCTTTTGAACAAACAGTTGCTATGGCCTATGACCATTACGATAAAGAAATGGAACGAAATCAATCCATGGATTTTGATGACTTGATCATGAAGACCAATATTTTGTTTGATAAAAATCCAGACGTTTTGGAAAAATATCAAGATAAATTTACTTATATTCACGTCGATGAATACCAGGATACCAATGAAGCTCAATACAAGTTGGTTAAACATCTCGGCGCAAAATATCGTAATGTCTGCGTTGTTGGGGATGCCGACCAGAGTATTTACGGTTGGCGTGGCGCCAATATCAAGAACATTATGGACTTCGAAGATGATTATCCCGAAGCTACTTCAATTAAGCTGGAACAAAATTATCGTTCGACTCAAACAATTCTGAATGCAGCCAATAAGGTAATCAACCACAATGGCAACAGAAAGCCCAAGGAATTGTGGACTGACAATAAAAAGGGTGAAGACATCGATTTGTATCGTGCGCAAAATGAGTCTGATGAAGCACTTTTTGTTATCGAACAAATTAAGAATCTTTTACTTAAAGGATTCAACTACGGTGATTATGCGATTTTGTATCGTACTAACGCACAATCTCGTGTATTCGAAGAGAAACTTATGCAGTCAAACATTCCATACAAGATTGTTGGAGGGCATAAGTTCTACGATCGTAAGGAAATCAAAGATATCTTGGCTTATCTTCGATTGATAGCCAATCCAGATGATTCAATGAGTTTTCAACGAGTGATCAATTCACCAAAACGTGGAATTGGTCCTGGAACAATTGAAAAACTACAAACATTCGCTAACGAACACGATTGGTCATTACTTGAAGCAGCACAAAATGTCGACCTATCGCCAATCGGTGGCAAGCAAAACAAGACCATCGGTGATTTTGCCCAAAAAATTACTGCTCTGGCAAAACAAAGCGAGACGTCATCAATGAATGATTTGATGACTAGTTTGTTAGATGATTCAGGTTACTTGGATGATCTACACAAGCAAAATAATCTTGAATCTGAAACTAGAATTGAGAATATCCAAGAACTTCAAACTGTTACAACACAGTTTGATCAAACTTATGAGCCAGATGAAACTATCGACCAAACAAGACTTTCTGCCTTCTTGACTGATTTGTCACTAACTAGTGATCAAGATGATTTGGAAGAAAATCAAAAAGAAGTTACCTTGATGACATTACATGCTGCCAAAGGTTTGGAATTCCCAGTTGTATTC
This sequence comes from Companilactobacillus ginsenosidimutans, assembly GCF_001050475.1. Taxonomy (NCBI): domain Bacteria; kingdom Bacillati; phylum Bacillota; class Bacilli; order Lactobacillales; family Lactobacillaceae; genus Companilactobacillus; species Companilactobacillus ginsenosidimutans. Next base: position 2,297,778 of record NZ_CP012034.1, read on the forward strand.
TTAGTTGGACTGGAAGAAGGGATTTTCCCATCATCACGTTCAATGATGAAAGAAGAAGACATGGAAGAGGAACGTCGATTAGCTTACGTTGGTATCACACGTGCCGAAAAGAGATTGTTCGTAACCAATGCTTACAGTCGTATGTTGTACGGTCGAGTTCAGAGCAATCAAATGTCACGTTTCGTTGATGAAATTGGTGATGAAAACTTGAATCTAGTTAACGCAAATGCTGGAGCAATGCCATTCAAGAAAAAAGATGATGGTGAATTTCCATTTGCGCGTCGTCGCCGTGAATCAGCACTTCATTCAAGTTACAAAGTCTCAACAGCTCATGCTGCAGCTGGCGCACAGGGTGCAGAGAATGTTAGTTGGACTATTGGTGACAAGGTTGACCATAAGAAGTGGGGTCAAGGTACAGTTGTTAAAGTAACTGGTAATGGTAAGAATGCTGAACTTGATGTTGCTTTTGACAATGAAGGAATTAAACGATTATTAGCAGAATTTGCACCAATTAAAAAAGTTACTGATTAAGGAGAGCAATTATGGCTGATGAAAACATTACAAAACAAGCTGCCAACGATGAGCTTGCACAATTGCGTGAAACGCTAAATGAATACCGTGATGCCTATTACACCAAAGATGCGCCATTAGTTGAAGATAGTGAGTATGACAAGCAATATAATCGATTGCTGGATTTGGAACAGCAATTTCCAGACCTTGTAACTGCAGATTCACCATCACAATTAGTTGGTGATTCAGTCAATCCTGAATTCAATAAAGTAACACATGAAATTCCCATGCTCTCAATGGGGGATGTCTTTTCCGAAGATGAATTAGCCGATTGGAGTAATCGAATCGAGAAAAATGTCGGTGAAGAAGTTGATTACAACGTCGAATTAAAAATTGACGGCCTAGCCATTTCGTTAGTATATGAAAATGGAATTTTAGTTCAAGGATCAACACGTGGAAATGGAACAATCGGTGAAAACGTAACTGAGAACCTTAAAACCATCGAATCTATTCCACAAAAATTACCACGTCCGTTAAGCTTTGAGGTCCGTGGCGAATGCTTCATGGATAAACATGAATTTTTACGTTTGAACAACGAGCGTGAAGCTAATGGTGAACAAGTATTTGCAAATCCAAGAAACGCTGCCGCCGGAAGTTTGCGTCAGTTGAATCCAGAAGTTACTGCCCACAGAAAGCTTGATACATTCATGTACACTATCGTTACTTTTGATGATTTGAATGTTGAGACCCAGCATGAGGCTCTGCAAACAATGGAAGAACTTGGATTCCACGTTAATCCAACTGCTAAAGTTACAACCGGACTTGCTGGTGTAAAAGATTACATTGAACATTACGGAGAATTGCGTGATGGACTAGATTATGGAATTGATGGAGTTGTTTTGAAAGTTAATGATTTAGCAACTCAAAGAAGTTTAGGAAATACCGTTAAAGTTCCTCGTTGGGAAATCGCCTATAAGTTCCCACCTGAACAAGCTGAAACTATTGTTCGTGATATTGAATGGACAATTGGTAGAACAGGAGTTTTAACTCCAACTGCTGTGATGGATCCAGTAAGTTTAGCTGGAACAACAGTAGCTCGTGCTACACTACATAACATTGATATGATTAAATCAAAAGATATTCGAGTTGGAGATACTGTTTTGCTGCACAAAGCAGGGGATATTATTCCTGAAGTTTCTCAAGTAGTTTTGAAGAAACGTCCTGCTGATTCTGTACCAGCTGAAATTCCAACCCACTGTCCATATTGTGATTCAGAACTTATTAGACTTGAAGACGAAGTGGCACTTCGTTGTATCAATCCCAAGTGTCCCGCTCAAGTTAAAGAACAACTAACTCATTTTGCCTCAAGAAATGCGATGAATATCGATGGCTTAGGACCAAAGATTATCGAGCAATTGTATACGAAAAAATTGATCGAAGATGTTGCTGATTTATTCAAGTTAACAGCTGATGATCTTTCTGAATTAGATGGTTTCAAAGACAAATCGATTAATAATCTATTAACAGCAATTGATAACTCAAAAGCTAATTCAGTTGAGAGATTATTATTTGGTCTCGGAATTAGACACGTCGGTGCTAAGGCTGCCAGAATCCTCAGTGAAAATTTTGGTGACTTAGACAGTTTGATGTCTGCTTCGAAAGAAGAAATTCTTGAAGTGAACACAATGGGAGAAATAATTGCCGATAGTATTATTACTTATTTTGATAATAATGATGTTCAAAAGTTAATTAATGAATTAAAATCAGTAGGAGTTAACACGAAATTTATTGGTAGTTCCAATAATAATGAAACAAATGAACACTTTACTGATAAAATAATTGTTATAACTGGTACTCTGACGAAATACAAACGTTCAGAATTAACTAGTCTCTTGGAAGATATGGGGTCAAAAGTAACTGGCTCTGTAACTAAAAAGACTGATATTTTAATTGCCGGTGAAAAAGCTGGTAGTAAACTGACAAAGGCTCAACAGTTAGGTACTGAAATAATTGATGAAAACACCTTGTCAGATTTTCTGAATGATACAGAGGAATAAAGGAGAGAACTTTTGAAAAAATTCATAAAAACCACTGCTTTGCTGATGGCATCTATGGTTTTGCTATCTGCGTGTGGGAATTTACAAAACTCTAGTTTATCTTCTGGTGGAAGTGATAGTGGAAAGACTTCTATCCAGACGACTAATTCAAGTGATTCCGGAACTTATGATGTTTTAATGAGTAATGGGAAATACAAAACTAGTCCAATCAGTGGTTTGACTGCTGCGGACAATTCAAATCAATTCAACACTCGTAGTTTTGAGAGTGGCCTTATGAAATTGTCACAAGATCAATATGCAACGAACAACTATGTTTTCCAAGAAGGACAAGTTCTTTCTGCAAGTGTAGTTAATAAGTGGCTTGATCGTAAATCCAAGAAGAACCCAACTGGATTGAATCCGGCTTCAAATGGTTCGACTGATGAAAACAAACGTGCTCCAATGTATTTCCAACAAATGCTTGAAGAAGATTATCTTCAAAAGCAAGATGGTAAATACAAGTTGGCAGGGATGTCAATTGGTATTGCCATGAACGAAGTTGACTACTATCAAAAGAAGCAATACGGTCCAACTTTCCAAACTAAGATTTCTAGAGCTGAACAAAAGGCGCAAGGCGAAAAGGTTGCTGCACAAGTAGTTAAGAGATTGCGTCAAGACAAGAAGGTTGGTAAAGACATGCCAATTACAGTTGGCTTGTACTCAGTCGCAACCCAAGATACTTTGATTGGTGGTAACTACTTTGCTTATTCAGTAAGTAAGAGTGGAGCACTTGGTAATTGGAAGTCATTGGATTACAAGAGTCAAATGCTACCAACAGTTAACAATGAAAAACCAATTAGTAGTAGTGACAATGATGCCTTTTCAAACTTTAAATCACATATCCAAGATTATTTCCCTAATTTGTCTGGTGTAACAGCTCAAGCACATTATGATGGAAAGAGTTTGAAGTCCTTAGATGTCACAATCAATACTCAATTTGATGGTCTTGCTCAAGTTTCGAGTTTTACGCAATTTGTCCAAGATAGTGCTGGTAAGTACTTGCCATCAGGTGCTGATCTTGATATTTCTATTCAAACAGTTGATAATCAACAATCTGTGATTACACGTACTAACGGTAAATTTAATTCTCACGTATACAATGCAGACTAAACAAAGGAGAAACAAATGATTTCAAAAGACGAGATTTTACACGTTGCTGAACTAGCAAATCTAAAGTTTAAAGATGATGAAGTTGATAGCTTCGTTGATCAATTAGATAAAATTGTAAGTATGGCAAGTAACCTTTCAACAGTTGACACTGATGGAATTGAACCAACTTATCACATGGGTGACACAAGTACTGTTTTCCGTGCTGATGAGGGTGTACATACTCAAACTAGAGAGCAAATGCTAGAAAATGTTCCCGAAGTTCAGGATAACTTGATTAAAGTTCCAACAATTGTTGACAAGGAGGACGATGAATAGTGGATTACTTCAACGAAACAATCGATTCATTGCACACAAAACTAGTTAACAAGGACATTACTGCCGAAGAGTTAACTAAGGATACTTTGCAAAAGATTCATGATAAAGAAACTAACTTAAATGCATATGTAACTGTTAATGATGATGCAGTTAAAGACGCTGCTAAAGTTGACGCTGACGGTATTAAAGGTAACTTGTCAGGAATTCCAATCGCTATTAAAGATAATATTTTGACAGAAGGTCTTTTGACCACTGCTTCAAGTAAAATTTTGTCTAACTTCATGCCTGTATACAATGCCACAGTTACTGAAAAGCTTAATGCTGCTGGTGCTATTAATGTTGGTAAAACAAACTTGGATGAATTTGCCATGGGGTCATCAACAGAAACTTCATACTATGGAACTTCTCACAATGCTTGGGATTACACTAAAGTTCCTGGTGGTTCTTCAGGTGGATCTGCAGCTGCAGTTGCTTCAGGTGACGCCATTGCTGCTTTAGGTACAGATACTGGTGGTTCAATCCGTCAACCTGCATCATTTAATGGGATTTTCGGAATCAAACCTACTTATGGTCGTGTTTCTCGTTGGGGAGTTATTGCTTTCGCATCAAGTCTTGACCAAGTTGGTGTTATGTCAAAACGTGTTGAAGATTCTGCTGAGGTTCTTTCAACAATTTCTGGACATGATGTTCATGATTCAACTTCATCTGAAAAAGAAGTTCCTGATTATCGTGCTAACTTGAACAAAGATATGCACGGAGTAAAAATTGCTGTTCCAAAGGAATTCTGGGATGAAGGTACTGATCCTAAAGTTCTTGAACAAATCGATGCTGCATTAGATGTATATAAAAAGTTGGGTGCAACTGTTGAACAAGTTAGTTTACCAACTTTGAAGCATGCGGTTGAAGTTTACTATGTAATTGCATCTTCAGAAGCATCATCAAACTTACAAAGATATGATGGTGTTCGTTATGGATTCCGTGCCAAAGATGTTAAGAACATCAAAGAATTATTCGTTAACTCACGTTCCGAAGGATTCGGTGATGAAGTTAAACGTCGTATCATGCTTGGAACATTTGCTTTATCAGCTGGTGCATATGATGCCTACTTCAAGAAGGCAGCTGAAGTTAGAACAATCTTTATCAATGAATTGTCTGATGTCTTAAGCAAATATAACTTGATTGCAGGACCTGTAACTACAACAACAGCCTTTGGAATCAATGAAAAAATTGATGATCCGGTTGCTATGTACATGAATGATATTTTGACTATTCCTGCTAACCTTGCTGGATTACCTGCAGCTTCAGTTCCTGCTGGACTTGCTGACGGCATGCCAGTTGGTTTGCAATTGATGGCAAATAAATTTGATGAACAATCAATCTTTAATGCCGCATATGCATTACAAGAAGAAAATAAATTTTATGAACAAATTCCAACAGCATTGAAGGGGGAAGACTAATGAATTTTGAAACTACTATCGGTCTAGAAGTCCACGTTGAATTAAAGACTAAATCAAAAATGTTTAGTCCTTCACCAGTAGCATATGGTGCTGAACCTAACAGTAATACTAATGTTATCGACTTTGGTTTTCCTGGTGTACTTCCATCAGTAAATAAAGGTGGATATCGTCTTGGTGTTATGGTTGCTCTTGCATTGAACGCAAGCATTGAACAACACACACACTTTGATCGTAAAAACTACTTCTACCCAGATAACCCAAAGGCTTACCAACTTACACAACACGAACGTCCACTTGGACATGATGGTTGGATTGAAGTTGAAGTCGGTGGCAAGAAGAAGAAAATCGGTGTTGAAGAACTTCACGTTGAAGAAGATGCCGGTAAGAATACTCACGTTGGCGGAAACTCATTCGTTGATTTAAACCGTCAAGGTACACCACTTATTGAAATTGTTTCTAAGGCTGATATGCATTCTCCAGAAGAAGCATATGCATACCTAGAAAAATTACGTCAAATTGTCCAATTTACTGGTGCATCTGACGTTAAGATGGAAGAAGGTTCAATGCGTGTTGATACAAATATTTCAATCACACCAGTTGGATCTGATAAGTTAGGTACAAAAGTCGAATTGAAGAACTTGAACTCGTTTAACTATGTTAAACTTGGTCTTGCTTATGAAGAAAAACGTCAAGCTGCTATTTTGAAGAATGGTGGAACAATTGGTCAAGAAACTCGTCGTTTTGATGAAAAGACTGGCGAAACTTTCTTAATGCGTGTTAAATCCGGTGCTGATGACTACCGTTATTTCCCAGAACCAGATCTACCTGCATTCAATATTGATCCTTCATGGATTAAAGAGATTCAAGATTCATTACCTGAACCTGCTGAAAAACGTCGTGCTAGATATATTAATGAATTAGGAATTCCTGAATATGATGCTGGTGTTTTGACAGATACAAAGGAAATGTCTGACTTCTTTGATGAAACTGTTAAGTATGACGCTAATCCAAAATTAGTTTCCAACTGGTTGATGGGTGAAGTTAATGCTTACTTGAATGAAAAGAAAGTTGGCTTGTTAGAAACAAGTTTGACACCTGAGCATTTGGCTAAGATGATCAACTTGATTTCTGATGGAACAATCTCATCTAAGATTGCCAAAAAAGTTTTCCAAGAAACTATTAGTAACGGTACAGAGCCTGAAGGCTGGGTTAAAGAGAAGGGACTCGTTCAAGAGTCTGATCCAGCTGTATTGACTCCAATGATCGTAGAAATTTTGGATAATAACCAACAATCAATTGATGACTTTAAGAATGGTAAAGATCGTGCTGTCGGTTTCTTAATTGGACAAATTATGAAGCAAACACATGGACAAGCTAACCCTAAAGTTGTTAATAAAATATTGATGCAAGAACTAAATAGCCGTTAATGAGGTGTACGTATGCGTGCTAGATTGATTTACAATCCCACATCTGGTCATGAATCATTGCCAAATAATGTGGGTGACATTTTAAATGTGCTGGAGCAAGCTGGTTATGAGGCAAGTGCCTATAGAACCACTGCTAAAAAAAGATCAGCACTAAAAGAGGCAAGACGAGTAGCTCAAGAGGGATTTGACTTAGTCGTTGCTGCCGGTGGTGATGGAACTATTAACGAAGTTGTTAATGGTATTGCAGATTTGGACAAGCGTCCAGAAATGGCCATCATTCCTGCAGGAACAACAAATGATTATGCTCGTGCATTAAAGATTCCACGTGATGATGTGGTTGAAGCTGCTAAAGTCGTTTTGAAAAAACAAAAGCTTGATGTGGATATTGGTCAAGCCGGAGATAATTATTTTATTAATATTGCCGGTGGTGGCTCAATGACTGAACTTACTTATGAAGTTCCTTCAGCATACAAGTCTATTTTGGGATACCTTGCTTATCTAGTTAAGGGTGCTGAAATGTTGCCTCGGATTAGCCCAATCGACATGCATATTGAATATGATGATGGCGTTTTTGACGGTAAAGCTACCATGTTCCTAATTGGTTTAACCAACTCAATTGGTGGAATGGAACAAATTGCTCCAAACTCAGTAATTGGTGATGGAACATTCTCGTTGATTATCGTTAAGGAAACTAACTTACGAGATTTAGTTCATTTAATTACCTTAGTGTTAAACGGTGGACGTCATGTGGACAATCCTAAAATCATTTATACTAAGACAAAAGAAATTACTGTTAAAGCTAATGATGACAACCGTATCATGATTAATTTAGATGGTGAATACGGTGGGGATGCACCGATGGTGTTCAAGAATTTGCATAATCATGTTAGAATGTATGCGAATGTCGATTCTATTCCACTCAAGTCACTTGATAGTACTCAAGAAGAAAAAGACGTCGGTGAAAAAATAATAGAAGAAGAAAAGAAACTAGATTAACAGTCCGATGGACTGTTTTTTCTATGTTAGAGGAGAATTTATGGACAAACCTAATATCAAAAAAAATGATAAGTTAGAATTAACAATCAGCGACCTTTCATATGAAGGAAAGGGTGTTGCAAAGGTTGATGACTTCACACTTTTCGTTGATAACGCTTTGCCAGATGAAACTGTCAACGCTGTGGTTACTAAAGTTGGAAAGAGTTATGGTTTCGCCAAAGCTCTAGACATCATCAAGAAATCACCTTACCGTGTTGAAGACATCGATAATGTTTATGTTAGAACAGGTATCGCACCATTAAGTCACTTGGCTTATTCACAACAATTACTTTTCAAACAAAACCAAATTGCTACTGGTTTTTCAAAAGCTCATTTGGATGTAAAAGTTAACGAAACACTCGGTATGGAAGATCCATTCCACTATCGAAACAAGGCTCAAGTTCCGGTTCGCCAAATTGACGGCAAACTTACAACCGGATTTTATCGTCGTCACTCACACGAGTTGATTCCGATGGAAGATTTCTTGATTCAAGATCCTAAGATTGATGCTGAGATTTTGCGTGTACGTGATATTTTATGTAAGTACAAAGTTAAGGGCTATGATGAAGAAAATCATAAGGGCCAAATCAGAACTATCATGGTTAGACGTGCTTATTACACCGGTGAAATCATGATTGTCTTGGTATCTCGTGTCCGTGACATTTCTCATTACAAAGACATCACTAGAGAAATTTTGGCAAATCCTGACGTTAAATCAGTTTTCTTAAACATTAATGAAAAACAGACTAATGTTATCTTGGGTAAACAAATGATGTTACTAGGTGGTTCAAAGTATATCGATGATACACTTCTTGGACATACATACAGGATTTCACCACGTTCGTTCTACCAAGTTAACCCAACTCAAACTCAAAGATTGTATCAATTAGCAATCGATAAGGCTGATTTGAAGGGTAACGAGACCGTTGTTGATGCTTATTCAGGTATTGGAACAATTGGACTTTCATTGGCAGATAAAGCTAAAAAAGTTACTGGTATTGAAGTTATTGAGGATGCAGTTAAAGATGCTCAACAAAACGCTGAGATCAATGGCATTAAAAACACAGACTTCATCGTTGGTAAAACTGAATTTGTCTTGAATGATTGGGCAAAAGATAAACGCAAAGTTGATGTGTTGATGGTCGATCCTCCTCGTAAAGGATTGGCAGCATCATTGATCGATAGTATTAATAACATCAAACCAAGACGTATCGTCTACATCAGTTGTAATCCAGCCACATTAACACGTGACCTGAAAGCACTAAGCGATAAATACGATATTACAGATACAACACCAGTTGACATGTTCCCAATGACAAATCACATTGAGTCAGTCACACAGCTTAATTTAAAGTAAATCAGAGTGGAACAAAAGGTGTTCTGCCACCGAGCATAGCCTAGGAGCGCGAATGAATGACACTGTCAATCGTTTGTGTTCCGTAGCTAAGCGGAGGTTGCAGTCTGTTGTTGCAAGTTTAGTAAATTAAAAGGACAATCGCCAATTTAGGTGATTGTCCTTTTTGCTAATCATTATCGCTAACGGCCATTGATTCAGAAACCAATACCTCACTGTAAACTTCATAAATGTGTTTGGAATCTTCCAAAGCAACACCATCAAGCTGGTCGTAAAGGAAATTCCGTTCTTCTTCAAAAGCACTCATTAAAATTTGACGCTCTTCAACGGCTTGGAATCCGGTGAAAATATAACGTTTATTATTGATTCCCCACCATTGAGAAAGAAAATCCTTAATTGTAGTTTGCTGAATTTGGTCGTTCAAGTCGAAAATCACACTTTCCTTAACAGCAGGAGAGATTTGTAAGCTTTCCACATAGGCAATTCCAACTCGAACCATTTCCTCACGAATTTTTCGCGACTTCATACGAATATCATCCTCATCGAGCTCAGGATCAAGGAAGAATTTGAAGGCAATTGTTGGCACCACCATGCTCAGGATAATTACAACAGTCTCAACTAGCAGAATCAGGTCAAATATGTGACCTGTGAAGCCTTGACCCACCAAGGAGAAAGCCAATGCCAGCGTAACTGCACCATGGACGCCTCCGAGTGTAAAGGTGATAGACTCCATTTGAGAGTTCTGGGCAATAAGTTTTGCATATAAATATCGAATTGCCAAACTTAATACGTACAAAATAATACCGATGTAGAGCCAAGATAAATCAGCTGCTAAATCATGTTTGTGTTCGACAACAATTCGTGAAATCGATAGTCCTAATATTACAAATACTGAGCTATTCAACAAGTCACCAATGAAATCAGTAGCGGTGTTGAAGAAACTTTGAAAACGTGGAGTTGAAAAACGTGTCCGACTGACTTCACCGTTGAAGACTAAACCTGCAGTGACTACGGCAATAATCCCCGATAGTTCAAGCTTTTCAGCCATTAAGTAAATCAAAATAGGAGTGGCGAAGTAAATTACTATGTTGGAATAATTGACATTCCATCGGCTCCGCATGATTTTTTGACGAAGTACCATGATGATGAATGCGACGGCCATGCCTAATGCAACGCCACCAACTGCTGAGATCAGGAATGCTCTAATGTTCTGGGCGTATGAAAGATGTCCTGTTTTGTACCATAGGACCGCCGCTTGTAGCAAGATGATACCTGAAGCATCGTTAAAAAGAGATTCCATTTTCAAAACGATTTCAGTTCTCTTTGGTAATTTTCTGCCTTCACGGACGGTGTCCAACGCAGTGGCATCAGTTGGAGTGCTAATCGAGATTAGTATTAAGGCAAGTGGCAACGTTAAAGAAAACATCGAAGTTACGGTGAACAAACTTACTACTGCTGAAATCAATGCTAACAATATTGCCGTTCCAAGAATGTCCTTGAATTGTCTTCTGACCATAATACTTCTAGTCTTTTGACCATCCAAGAAAAGTAGTGGGGCGATTATAAATACCATGAAAGTCTCGGAATCGAATTGGACGATCAATGAGTTCGCAACTGGTATGCAGGCAATGATGATTCCCAACAACAAATTAATATAGGTTTTTGGGATAACTTTAATAAATTTGGCAACTAAATTTGCGATTGCGACGGTGATAAACACTGCCACTGATGAGATATAAATGTTCATAAATTTTCCCCCTCAGGAAAATAAAAGATACAGGCTAATTTAGCCTGTATCCTAGTTAATTTGAGATTATATTAGTGGCATATATTTGTCAATAAATCTAGTTTTTAAATGAGTGAATTGGTGAAGGGATGTGACCACCACGGTGAATAAAGTCGGCAGGTGAATTTGTATTCACTGGCATTACCGGAGCGTGACCGAAGATTCCTCCAAATTCAACTGTATCACCGACTTTTTTACCAGTTGCTGGGATGATTCTTACTGCAGTTGTCTTATTGTTGATGACACCAATAGCTGATTCGTCGGCAATCATTCCACTGATAGTTTCAGCGGTTGTATCGCCAGGGATTGCGATCATGTCTAGTCCAACTGAACATACAGCTGTCATAGCTTCGAGTTTTTCAATGTTAAGATTTCCACCTTCGACAGCACGGATCATTTCAGCATCTTCGGATACGGGGATGAAAGCACCTGATAAACCACCAACGTGTTCGCAAGCCATAACTCCACCTTTTTTAACTGCATCGTTCAATAATGCTAAAGCAGCAGTTGTTCCGGGTGCACCGACACTGTCCAAACCGATTTCTTCAAGAATTTCGGCAACAGAATCGCCCTCATTAGGTGTTGGCGCTAATGACAAGTCAACTATACCAAACGGAACGTTAAGTGCCTTAGAAGCGATATTTCCGACAAATTGGCCCATTCTAGTAACTTTGAATGCGGTCTTTTTGATTGTTTCGGAAACAATGTCGATAGGTTGACCTTTAACTTGCTCCAAAGCACGTTTAACAACACCAGGTCCACTAATTCCGACGTTAATAACACAATCAGCTTCGCCGACTCCGTGAAAGGCACCAGCCATGAATGGATTATCTTCCACAGCATTAGCGAAGACTACCAAACTCATACAGTTAACAGGGTCGATAGCGGCCAAATCTTTGATAACGTGACCCATTTTTTGAACAGCATCTAGATTGATTCCAGATTTCGTCGAACCTACATTAACGGATCCACAGACACGTGTTGTTTCACTTAAAGCTTGTGGAATGGAGTTGATGAGTACATCGTCCCCAGTTTGTGAGCCCTTTTGAACTAGAGCGGTAAATCCACCAATTAAGTCGACGCCTAGTTCTGAAGCAGCTTTATCCATAGTTTTAGCATAAGCGACGTAATCCTTATCGTCTGAAGCAGCTGCAACGATGGAAATAGGTGTAACAGAAATACGCTTGTTGACGATAGGAATGCCATATTCAGATTCAATTTGATCAGCAACTTTAACTAAATCCTTAGCCTTAGTTGTCAATTTATCATAAATCTTTTGACGAGCCTTTTTTCCATCACTGTCAATACAGTCGAGCAGTGAGATACCCATTGTAATTGTACGGATATCTAGCTTTTCTTCAGAGATCATTTGTATAGTTTCTAAAATAGAATTAGTTTCCATAGTTGCCCCCTAAAGTTTTTGAATAGCATCAAAAATTTCTTCTCTTTGGATGTGGATGTCTAATCCAGCTGACTGACCTAAAGATTCCAATTCTGATTTTACGTTTTCAAATTTAACTGTTTCTTGCCACTCAACCATCATCATCATGGTGAAGTTGCCGTGCATTAAAGTTTGTGAGACATCGATAATATTAACTTTTAAATCTGCTAATTTGTTTGAAACCTTTGCAACAATACCGATTTGATCATGGCCAATAACTGTAATAATAGCTTTCATGGTAGTCCTTCTTTCTTTGAATGCGTTTTACTAATCATAAACGATGAGATATTCAGCCGCAAGGGCATAAATATATTACTCGTTATTTTTGGCAAACAAAAAGTGCATCTCGGGAAAAATCTCAGGGATGCACTTTTTATTTAGTCTTCTTTTTTAAGTTTGAATGGAGTTTTAAAGTTTTGTTCACGGACGGTTACAGAAACTGTATCACCAATATCTTTGCCGATTTTTTCGCGAATATCTTGTCTGATTCCAAGAATGTAGCAAATTGAGCCATCTTCATTTTTCAGACCCATATTCACGATGCTACCGTCATAAGGTGTTTTGTCAAAAGTGGCGTGGACTTTAACACGTCCTTTGTTGAAAACCTCGCGAATATCTAGGGGGAAAATTACATAAGCACCGCCTGAACCGATATCAGATGCTTTAATTGTGGCATCAAATTTGTATTCTTTTGTCATAAAAATCTCCTATCTTGTTGTTTGTTTACTTGGTTTATGAGCACTATTTGGTGGATTAACACCGTCGTTAATAATGTACTGATGAAATAATGAGATGAATTGTTGGTTGTCCAACATATCTGAATGTTGAGCATTATCACCAGTTAGAGTGATTAGGGTGTAGTGTTTAGCGACGCCTTCGAAAATATATTTTCCGGCATCGACACTACCAATTGGGACAATTCCGTCATCAGTATAAACTTTTGTACCTGCAACTGAATAGTATGTCAGATTGGAAGGTAGTTTGTCACGGTTTTTAATGAAGTTGTTGAGCATTTCAGTACGTTTAGAACTATTAACTTCTTCGAAATTATAAGGAGTACCAACAGTTAACATCTTGTGGAGATGAATCGAATTGTCGTCAAAATAATTTTCGAGATAGTAAGTCCAAATTAGTCCACCATTTGAATGACCGAACGCGTCGAAATTATTGAACTTGTAGCGTTTCTTTAAAGCTTCAAAGGCAATATCAAACCAACGAGCTTGTTTCTTGATGTTGTCGTATCCATCTTGATTGTTTTCGAAACCGACGACTATGAATGGACGTGTGTCGCCATTTCTAATGGAACCCTTGTAGGTAATGGTGTCATTAGTGTGGACAGTCAATTCAAGAACACTGTGATGTTCATCATATTTTTTATTGATTTTACCAACCAGTCCATCGAATCTGTCGGCACTAGCACTTGATCCAGGAATCATGATAATTGGTGAAAGTGGGGAATTGTATCGCCCGGCTAAGGTGGAGACATCCTTTTTAGTCCAGAAATATGAAGGAATTGCTAGAAGGATTAATGCGACAAATAAAAAAGTTAACGCGTGTAATCCTTTTTTTGTGGTAAGAGTTTTTTTGAGCATTAGTTTGTCCCCCTTTCATCATTGGCCAAGTTGTCGATTGTCTTGACGTGTTGGGCGATTCGGACGAAGGGTAGGTAGATGAAGACTGAGACTGTGAGGGTTATTAATGAGAATAGTAATGCTTGCCAGCTTCCGTTTGTGCCGAGAAAGGCGATTAGTGGACCTGGTGTTCCGGCTGGAATTGAGTAGACTGACGGTGGCATTAGGCGAAGTTGTAATGCGATTGCTGCGATGATCATGTTGACGAGTGGTGCGAGCATGAATGGGATTAGGAAGACGATGTTGAATAAAATTGGAATTCCTGACATCATTCCAGCATTAATGTTAAAGATGCTAGGGATTAGTGACCATCGTGAAACTGTCAACATGTCATTATCCTTGGATGTCCAAAGAATTGCGATTAGTAAAGCTAAGGTTGCGCCGGTACCACCAAAAGTTGCGAAGGCGTGATAAAGTGTGTTGGCGTTGAATAAATCGGGTGCACCCCAAGCTGTATGGTTATTTAATGCATAATTTAAATTAGCAATCGATGAGGGATCTGAATAACTAGATTCGATGGCGGAATAGGGACCTGACCATCCTAAAAATGACATTATAATTGTGTAAGCGCCGAATCCAAAGGTGTGCAATATTTGGGTTATTGCCTTCGTACTGGGGTTGGTGCTACTAATCGATGCTAAAACTGATTCTGGTAAATTTGAGTAAAAGGTGATGTTGACGACATCACTGACGATTACTGCAAGTACGATTACGAGAAAGATTGATTTAATTGAAATGAAAGTTCGATTCAGTACACTGGTCGACATAGTCTTGAATTTGGAGTTTTTAGCTTCTTTACTAGTTAGCTTGAAAATATAGCCGACGAAAATCCCGAGGAATATAGCAAAAAGTAGACCTCTAACTCCTAATACGGAACTGTGGAATGATAGTGGACTACGTTTGGAATAGACGTAGGAAATAATCAATAATGCCAAGCTTCCTGAGATTCCAGCCAGTTGGTCGTCACGGTGATAATGTTTAGCGGTATATTTAGCAGCCGCAAAGACTGCGATGACAGAGACCCAGCCAATAGTCAGATTGGAGATTGCCGAGAATATATCGTCAATTTGATCAAATAAATTATCGTTGATATCTGGCATTAATCGTCCTAAGAATCCATCGTTACTTAAAAATAATACTCTAAACGTTTGGGCGAAACTTCCGATTAAGACGAATGGAAAAATTGTCAAAACCGTTCGTTGAATTACACGGTAAATGAATACTTTCTGAATTCGTAAGGCTAATTGGACTAACCTTTTATCAAATGAATTCTTGTATAACTGTTCCAAAGGCGACACCCCCAATGTTTTGTACATAGAATTTCACTTTGATTATAGGCTAAACAAAAATGAGTAGCCATATAAGCTACTCATTTAAATTTTTATAATGTTCATGAATCCAGTATATAGGTAGTCCGATAAGGGTGATGATGATTCCCATGAACGCTAGACCTGGTTGACGAATTAATGTTGAGACTACAATATATCCACCACCGATAATGGCAATGATTGGTGGAATTGGGTAGAAATTAATTTTGTACGGACGTGGTAATTCAGGTTGAGTTTTACGTAAGATGAAGACACCGACGAACATCATGACTGAGAAGATCCACATGACGAAGACTAACATGTCGGTGAGATAATCGAATGTTCCGAGGAATATCATGATAATTGCGATGACTGTTTGAACGATTCCGGCGTTTAAGGGAACACGAGTATTTTTAGTAAGTTTAGCGAAGAATTTGGCAAAAACGATATTATCATCAGCTCCAAGTACGTAGCTGACACGTGTTCCGGTCATTGTGTAACCATTGATTGATCCAAAAACTGATACGAGGATTCCGATGGTAACAATTTTTCCACCGATATTACCGAAAATCTTGATGGCTGCTTGTGATGCGGCGTTTTGATTTCCAGGAATTGTGTTGAATGGAAGTTCTTTGACAAATACGAAACTGATTAGGACGTAGATTAGGGTAATTGCGAGCAGTCCCCAGATTATTGAACGAGCCAAATCTTTTTCTGGATGCTTCATTTCACCAGCCATATTTCCGACGTTCATCCAGCCATCAAAGGCAAACATGGTTGCAACGAATCCGGCTCCGAGGGATGTCCAGAAATCAGGATGACTTCCAGATGTGACTGGAAAAAGTGAAACTGCATTTGTTGATGGGGTGAATAGTCCGACAGCGATGATTACTACAATTGGAATCAGTTTGGCGATGAACGCAACGGATTGAATTCCACCTCCGACTTTTGCCCCGAATAAATTGGCAACAAATAAAAAGACGGCAATTCCAATGGCTATGGGAATTTGAAGAGTGGTAGCTAGTCCCCAAAGGTTGATTACTTGGGTTGCGAAGACTATCGAGAGGGCTGAAATTGCAGCAGGATAATAGATAACCGACTGAGCCCACGCCAATAGGAAGGCTGGAACTTTTCCATAAATGTACTCGATATATTTATAGATTCCACCTGCAACGGGCAAGGCTGCTGCAAGCTCGGCAATTGTTAATCCGGCGTTGATTGTGATGAATCCAGCTAGTAACCATACCAAAACAGTAAGACTGGCTGATCCAGTTGCTGCAGTTACGCTCGAAATTTTGAAGAAAACTCCACCACCAATTACTAATCCTATGACAGTTGATAGTGCAGGAAAGAGGCCTAAGTCTCTTTTCAGACTGAATTTCTCTGATTCTTCTTTCATATATATAAATCCCCTAAAAAAATGTGTTCCTAAAAGTATATAACAAATTTTATTCAGAGAGTAATGTTTTTTGTGGTAATTGGAGTTTGTAATCAGTAAAATTAAACTATGAGGTGATTTTTATGTTGAAATTAGGAATCATAGGAACCAATTGGATTACTCAACAATTTGTTGAAGCTGCTGAGGAAACTAAATCATTTAAGCTGACACGAGTTTATTCGAGAACTGAGGAGAAAGCTCGTAATTTTGCTGATAAATTCAAGGCTGACGACATTCAAACTAGTACAGATCTAGAAGAATTTTTCAGCAATGATGATTTTGATGTTGTCTACATTGCATCACCAAACAGTTTGCACTACGCTCAATCGAAGATGGCAATTGAGCACGGTAAGCAAGTTATTTCTGAGAAGCCTGTTACATCTAATGTTTATCAACTGGCCACTTTACAAGAGGTTGCTAAACAAAAGGGCGTATTCTTCTTTGAGGCGGCAAGACAAATTCATGAACCTATTTTCAAGAAGGTTCAGTGGTATTTGGAACAAAATAAGGCTGCATTGAGTGGTGCTACGCTGTCGTATATGAAATACTCAAGTAAGTATGATGCTTATTTGGACGCACAAAATCCCAACGTTTTCTCACCTGATTTTTCTGGCGGGGCGCTTTACGATTTAGGGGTTTACTGTGTCTATGATGCTGTTGTCCTATTCGGTGAACCTAATCATGTTGAATATGATGCAGAAATTTTATCATCAGGAGTTGATGGCAGTGGTAGTTTGACTCTGAAATACGATGATTTCGATGTTAACATTATCGTCGGCAAGACTAAGAATTCATTTATGCCATCTGAAATTTATTTTGGTAAGAAAACTTTGTTGATGAATAGCGCTGGTGACATTACTAAGCTTCAACAAAGTGACGAGGACAAGCGTCTTTCACCAATTCCTACCACTAAGAGTGACAACCCAATGGATTCAGAAGCGGTCGAATTTGCTAGAATTATCAACGAAAACAATCAAACAAAGTATGCTGAACTGACAAGATATGCTAGAATTGTTAATCGCATTCTAGAACACGCGCGCGCTTCAGCCGGAATTGTGTTTGAAGCAGATAAGGATAAATAAATTGGACATACCAACACTTTATAAAAAGTATTTTGAAGAAAAAGGTTTTGAAAACCTGACAAAGATTCAAGAATCCGTCTATCTTCCATTTAAGGAAGGTGAGGATTTAATTGCCATGGCACCAACTGGATCAGGTAAAACATTAGCATTCACTATGCCAATGATTGAAACCTTGGTTCCAGGTGACGGCCTACAAGTCTTGATTCTTGAGCCTTCACAGGAATTAGCGATTCAAGTAAGAACAGTTATTCAACCACTAGCTAAATTAGTTGGTTGTTCTGTTCAAGCTGTTACCGGTGGGGCAAACCCCACTCGCCAATTGAAAAAGTTGAAGGAAAAACCTGAGATTTTAGTTGCTACTTTAGGACGTTTAAAGGAACTAACTGATTCAAAGAAGATTAAATTAGGCAACATCCAGACTGTAATTGTTGATGAAGCAGATGAAATGTTAAATGACACTAAACTTGAACCAGTACGAGAAACAATTGACCTTATGCCTGCAGACGTTCAATTAACATTCTTCTCAGCAACTGGCAACGAAATTTTCAAGGATATGAAAAAATGGTTTGGTCAAGATTTCATGATGATTGACCAACGTTATGACCGCTCGTATACTGCCGGAATCAAACACTATTTCATTAACACTGGTAGCGACGGGATGAAGAACATTCTGATTCGTGAGATGGCGCACAACAAGAAGTTCTTGGGAATCGTATTTTTCAACAATTCTCGTTCTTTGCACAAAGTTTCATCTGATTTGGAACACGCGAAAACTAATTTCGTGGTGCTCGACAGTAAGATGTCATCACAACAAAGAAAACAAGCTTTGCAATTATTTAGTAGCGGAAAAGTTACTTTGATGTTAACGACTGATGTAGCTGCTCGTGGTATGGATATCGATGATATTTCGACAATAGTCAACTACATGATTCCAAGAAACAATAGCGAATACTTACATCGTGCAGGTAGAACTGGACGAATGGGTAAATCTGGTGACGTAGTAACCTTCGGAAATAGCCATGACTTCCGTAACTTACAAGATTTCAACGATTTGGAAATCAAAAAAGTATTCCTAAATCACGACGGAACATTCTCAGACAAGAACACATATCAAAAGAGAAAAAAAGCAGTGGCAGCACAAAGCAAACCAAAGCCAAAACAAAAGAAACGACTACGCGATCAAAAGAACAAAGGAAAACACAAGCCCAAAAAACCTTTACAATAAAATTCATTGGTGGCACGATAAAAAGAGCCACCAAAAACGGTCCCTTGGCTCAGCAGGATAGAGCAACTGCCTCCTAAGCAGTAGGTCCCCGGTTCGATTCCGGGAGGGATCATGAAAACAAAGAGCCAAAAACAAAACGAACTTGACCCATGCATATAAGATGACCATAGCGGAGAGGGGTGCGTAACACCCCCGCAGCTCTGGGCAGCTTATATGTGTGGGTCAGTTTTGTTTTTAGCGTTTCCGCTACGCAAAAGTGAACTACCAAGACCCCATCATGTTCAAAAATTCTTTTAAACTCCAACAATCTGCAAAATAGTAAACCTCAAAAACTTGAAAGCATTGTGTAACACCCCCGCAGCTCTGGGCGACTTATGTGCAGGTTTCAGTGTTTTTTGCGCGTTTCCACTATAATCAAGTGGAGCGTGTTTACTAGGCTTGATTATTCACTTAAATTCAAAAAAGAGCTCTTCTTCGGAAGAGTTCTTTTTTTGTCTAAAAAAACCATTTGCAACTTGACACAAACAAAATGCCAACTTTAATAAGCTTAAAGACACATATATATTACATTAGTCTCGAGAAAGGATTGCTTCAATGAAAAACAAAAAGCTAAAAATAGCCCGAATAGAAAAAGACCTAAATCAAGCACAACTGGCAGAAAAAGTTGGAGTAACTCGCCAAACCATAGGTTTAATAGAATCAGGAAACTACAATCCATCACTAAACCTATGTATAGCAATTTGTAAGACACTAGACAAAACATTAAATGACATATTCTGGGGAGAAAACCATGGCTAAAAAAATTGTAGATGAACGTTTACAAAAATTTCAGGGAAAGATATCAAAAGAGATTATCAATATCTTAGTGCCATTTCTTATATTAGATATCATTTATAAATCAGACATATCACATGTTTCTTTTCAAAATTATTCAACGGAATTATACATTTTAGGTGCAATTCCAATATATATGATTTTTAGATACATAGCATCTGGTAACAGTATTGGTCATATATCCAAAATAAGTATAGTAATCTCATTATTTTCCGTTGCTGGAATCATCACAATTGTGGGTGGTGTAACAAATTTTTATAATTATGGTAGGTACTATCAAAACGTTGGAATTGGATATTTTGTAGCAACTTTAGTAATAATGTTTATTAGCTCAGCAATTCTATCAGCCATTATCATGGCAGCAATATTCATTCCAATCAATCTACGCCAAAAGCAAATCAACAAAAAACTAGATCAAGAAGAAAATTATAATAAGTAATTTTATCCACACGTTACCAATCTATTCATATTTACGACAAAATAATCAAGTTTAACGCCTAATATTTTTAAATTACTGACAGTAATTATTCTTCATAAGACAATTTGATTGACTATTTATCAAAACCGATTAGAATATCAATCAAGTTACAAATATAAAGGAGGTAAATGATATGAAATATCGTGTATTACTAAATACTGATACTCAATTGTTTACCGTAATCGACAAGAATAATATCAATTCAAGCGCAAACGGTAAGACAATTGAAGAAGCCGTTTCTAAATTAAAATAAACAGCTTATAGATCAATAATTATAATTAATATGAAATTTTTGAAAACGCCTACAAACGTTGATTTGTAGGCGTTTTTGAATGCTTATAATTATTGATAACTTATGAGATATATAATAAAATAATGTTATACGAGTGATATTCTCGTCATATTATACAAAATATATTAGGAGGAAATATTATGAAGCTGAAGAAGACAAAACTATTTTTCATAGCATTATTATCTTTTTTAACGTTCGTTAGTATTTCTAGTTCTACAAATCTTTCCAACAGCAATTCTCCTGATATTGTCCAGGCGGATGATACAACTATCACACCGCCAAATAAACCCAGTTCAGATCCTATAAAATTCTTGTTTGTGTACTGGACTTCAGGATTTACACTACAACCAGTTAATCAATATACTTATATCGGTCAACCAATTACATTATCAACTGATACTCACATTACGTTGTTGGATGCAATTTCTTCCGTGTACTCATATAAATATCAGTGGTACCACTCAACTGATGGTTCAACGTGGGACCAACCATCGAGTATGACTAACAAAAATGTGACGGTTGATCCGACCGAAGTTGGAACAGAATATTTCCAACAATCATATACCCGTGGAAGATTACTCTGGGGCGGAAGAAGTGGTTATTATTCCAAATTAGCTTTCGTCACAACCTTCCCAGAACCTAAGGATGCCATTGATGTGACGGTTTCAACTGAAGATAATTACTTATTTAATAACCAAGAAAATGCCAGTGAAACATATGCGCATGCAGTGCCTGATCCTTTTGATTCCACAGCTAAACTCAGTTGGTCAATAGATAATACTGATTTAGCAACAATTGACAGCACGACTGGACTCATCACCGCCAACACCAACGGAGTCTCGGGAAAACTGACAGTCGTTGGTACATTAACCAATAGTGATGGTGGAAAAATTCAAGGAACAACAACTGTTGATATCGGTGGTGGATTAGATGATCAAGAAGTTGATGAAGGTAAGACGGCAGACTTTGAAGTGCGAGGTACGTTTGACAAAGCACCGGATTCAGTTACATGGCACAAAGTTGTCAATGGTAAGGATTCGGTAATTTCTGGAGCATCTGGTCTCAGCTACACAACTCCCGAAACAGTCTACACAGATGACGGAACTAAGTTTTACGCAGTCATCAAGGTAACTGAAAATGATCAAAATGGTTCACCACAAACCAATACAATTACCACAAATCAAGCTAATTTAAAGGTTATCCCAAATGTGATACCGAAAGTTATTATCAAAAGTAACGTCTACAACAATAGTTATGACAACCACAATGCAGATGATACAGAGGTATTCAGTGTGATTTCCGGTGATGAATTAGTAATCAAGGGAAGCTTTTCCGATGAAAATGTTAATACTGAGATGACTCACGCAGGGCTAAAAATTAAGTTGCCAGCAAATATGAATCCAACGAGTGCCAAGCTTGATGGTGAGGAAACTGATCAATATACAACCACGCGTGACCCAGATGATTCAAATATGAATTATTTAACTTTCATTGAAATCGATATGCAAAAAAATAATTCACACACATTTGAAATCACAGTTCCAGCTGAAGATAACGACAACCTAGTTTTAACTACAGCTCCGACCGTAGTTGGCGCTAACGCTGCGGGAGATGATTTACCAAATATATATCAAGGAAACACATTGACTATCAATTTTACGGACGATGATTTACAACTGGACGCACATGACGTGGACTACGGAACTCTGAAATATTCCAACGTTGGAACACCAGTGAAAGGTACAATTGATGGACAGGATAGTGCCGATATACTAAGTGTTACAGATAACCGCCGAAATAAAGATCCAAAACAAATTCTTTTGTCTCAGGACAATCCATTCACATCCGATGAAGGCGAATTGGCATCAGAATTGAGATATTACAATCCTGACGGAACTTATCAGCTAATGAGTGATCAAGCAGCAATAATCCACAAATCTAACCAAGGTGATACAGTGGGATCACTAATAAATGATTATAATGTCGGATTGAGATTGTTTATCTATCACGGAAGTATCAAGTACACAGACTACAAAACAACATTGCTATGGACAGTGAAAGACGCACCAGCATAAGCAAATAAAAGCCGTTGGAACAGTATCCAACGTTTTTTTTGATACAAAAATGATTATTTATTGCAAAAATTGACTTAATACATTAAAATTTAATTTTACAAATATTAACAAATCAGTGTCATGTGGTAAAATAAAGTATTAAAGGGAGGGGTGTGTTGTGATGAATAATAAAAAACTAAAATACATACTAGCAGCACTATTGACAGTTCTATTAGTGTTCGGTATTTCAGGTAAACATGATGATGCACCTACATCTCAAAACGTTGCGGATGCTGCAACTAAGGTTCCAGGTAAGGGTAGTCCGAGTGCAACACCAATTGGATTATTTGGTATTTATATGAATACTGGATTCAGTTTGCAACCGACGGATCAGTATACTTATGTTGATAACCCTAAAACGTTAACCACAGCGACAGCTCATTCAGTTTTGGATATCCTCAATGTTTTAGGCAATGACCATTTTCAGTGGTATCAATCTACAAATAATGGTGTTACTTGGACACCAGTTACAAATGGAAAGACTGCAAATTTAACAGTAACCCCAACCCAGACTGGAACTGTATATTACCAACAATCATTTGAGTACTATTTGATTCCGCCTGTCTTTTTACACTCATATTATTATTCTAATGTTGTTGCAGTTCAAACACTGCCCGATCCAATTAACGCAACAGCATTAAATGTAACTACTGATGATAATTATCTATATAATAATCAGTCAACTTCTGCGACGACCCATGCTCACGCAACACCAACTCCTGCAAATTCAACAGGTACATTGCAATGGTCAATTGATAACAATAATTTAGCAACAATTGACCCAACGACCGGTGAAATCACAGCAAATACTAAAGGCTTATCTGGTACTGTTAAAGTTACAGGTACTATGATAAATTACAAAGCTGATCCAGTTACTGCTTCCACTAATGTTGAAATCGGTGGTGGATTAAATGATCAAACTGTTGATCAAGGTAAGACTGCAACGTTTAACATCAAAGGTAATTTCGGTGCCACTCCAGATTCAATTGTTTGGCATAAAGTGGACACAAATAACAAGGATACTGTTATCTCAAGCGGAACAAGTAGCTCATATACAACTCCTGCAACAACAGTCGCTGATTCAGGTACGAAATATTACGCGGTGATTAAAGCAACGGTTGATGGTCACTTAAATACTATTACAACAAATAAAGCTAATTTAAATGTGAACGTTGATAGAACTCCGAAAGTCATAATTTCAAGCAAGATGGAAAATCTTACGAATAACGACGGAAACACAGACCATGAATTAACCAACGTTATGGCAGGAGATCAAGCTAAAATTTCCGGAACAATAAATGATGAGAATGCTGATTCCAATCTAGCTAATGGTACATTTTCACTAACTATGCCAGGTGATATTTCCAATACCACTTTGTACATTGACGGTAAAGAATATAACTATGGTATGCCGGTTCCTGATGGAAATGGAAATGCAGCAATTACTGCTAAAAATATCGATTTTACATCACAAAAACAACATACATTTGAACTAGATTTCACATCAAACACTGCAACAAATAAGCAATTTACAACCACTGCTCAATTATCTGGAAAAGACTCTAGTGGCAATGCATTGGATACGTACAATGGTGAAGGATTAACTCTTGATTTCATTGATGGATTACTTCATGCTGACGCAAATAATGTTAATTTTGGAACTCTGACGTACGGCGATGTTGGTGACCAAGTTAACGGAACAATTGACGGTAACTACTTACTTAACGTGACAGACAATAGACGTGATAAGAATGCGCAAGTTATTACGTTAAGACAAAATGCTCCATTCAATAATGGTAGTCATGATTTAGCCGCAATATTGAGCTTTGATAACAACGGCGAAATGACACAATTGAATACAGCTGATCAACAAATTTCAAGCACACAAGATGATGTATCAGTTCCTTCCATTGGTCCAAATAATTCTCAAACATTAAAATTACAATTATCAAACGCTGCAATTCAAGTTGGTAATTATACAACTACACTCGATTGGACGATTACTTCAGCACCATAGAAATGCAAAATACCTTCATTGACTGAAAAGTCAGTGAAGGTATTTTTTTGTTGAAATTTATTTTTATGAATTTAAATTTTAATAGGTAAATCAAATATGTGAACATATCAGAAAAAATATTGAAGTAAGAATCCTTATTGTACAAATGAATCCGTATTAGTTCGATGTTAATACATATTAATGAACAATGTGATATGCAATCCACTATGTATAAGTTTATATATATTAGTTCAATTAGAAAAGAGTGTGATGTAATATGTTGATACTGATATCAATATATTTTCTATGAGGGGATGGAAAAATGATTATCGTTAATAAATTATTCATTACATTACTCATATCGAATCTAGTCATTTTTGGCGTTGTTTTGGTAAAACAAGCTTTACCGGTCAAGGCTGATGTAATTTCTCAACCGGAATCCACTGCAAACCCATATTATCAGAAACCATCTGAGTATATACCATACTCTCAGTTATCTGGATTTAGTACTCAACCACATGACATGAATACTTTTTTGAATAATAGTGTGGATATTAAACCAAAATTTGATTTAACTTTCTTGGATAGAGCTGGACATACAAAAACTACGTATCAATGGTACGAGTCAAAAGATAAATATAATTGGAAACCTATGATGGGTCAGAATGATATTAACCTTTCAGTCACACCAAAATCAACAGGGATAATGTATTATCAGCTGGAGCTTACTAATTACTATCATGTAATGTTCATTGTAGATCGAAGTGTTTCTTTTTATACTAATGTTGTTAAGGTCAGAACTTCTTCAGTGCCAATTAGTGCAACTTCTGCTGAAGTAAAATTTGATAGTAATTATTTGTATAATCAGCCTAATGTTCATTCTGTTAGTCATGCTGTTGCTGAGTTACAACCAAGTGGAGCAGTGGCAAATCTGGTCTCGTGGGAGATTGACAAAGAAAGGCTTGCAACAATTAATGCGTCAACTGGGGAGATAACTGCAAACAATGATGGGCAAACTGGCCGTGCTACCGTCACAGTAAGATATATTAATAACTCGGGAGATACAATCATTGGCAAAAACGATATTTTTGTTGGAGGTGGGTTGGACGATCAAACCGTAAAACAGTTCCAGCCTGTAACTTTCAGAATCCATTGGAATCCGGAAAATCCACCTGATTCAATAAAATGGTATAAAATACTTCCAAATAGTAAGGATGGAAAGGAAATTCCGATTTCTAATGATGATAATCTTGATTTTTCTCAATCGGATATCCAACTTTCTGACGATGGGACGGAGTATTATGCAATAATGACATTTTCGAAACCAAATTCAGATACTCCTGCACTACAAATAACAACAAATAAAGCAAAAGTACATGTTGTACAACGCAATCCTTTAGAAGTGTTTATTAGAGATCTTCAGCAAGGGGAAATATCTGGACAATTCGAACAACAAACAGTAAATAACGTTTCAGAAGGAGATAAATTATCAATTAATGGAACGATTTTAAAAGGAAACACAGACGGAGGAATGTTATATTTTAAAATTCCATTGCTGAGCAAAAATGTGATATTGAGGATTAATGGGGAAAAAGTAAAACCTAAAAGTGGAAATATTGTTGATCAAAAATATTCATATGTTCGTTTAGACGATATTAAATTTGGAGAAAATCATTATTTAAATTTTGAGTTAGAGTTCATTCCAATATATAAATCACTGGCTAAATTTAAGCCGTTTGTACAATTTTATCGAGATCGATCTTTCGAAAAAGAATTAATGATTAATTTTTCTAAAAATCAAGATAATGAGATTACTAATTCGATTAACATAAGTCCCAAAGACTTTAATTTTGGTCGTGCTATATCGGATTCGAAAAATCAGCTTCTTGAGTGCGAACACAGTGGGGATATATTTGAGGGAGTTTCAATATCTGACTCAAGGATTAAACGTTCATATACAAGACTGATGGTTAAGGAAAAAACACCATTTCACAAGGGAAGCACTAGTCTTAATACGGAATTAAAGTTTTTCGGGGATAATGGTGAAATTAAAAGTCAGGAAACTGATGGGGATTTGGAAGTTGAACATTCAGAAGCAAATATCCCCCTCAGTTCTCTCAAATGGAAGAAAGGGCAGGGATTAAAATTACTATTGCATGATAATAAAATGTCAACGGGTACATATTCTGCTCAGCTAGAATGGACCATAACTGAAGGTCCATAAAAAAAGTCGATGACATCTCACTTTGAGAGTCATCGACTTTTAATTTGTTTTAATCCAATTCACCAGTAGCGAAGTAATCTGCTACCTTAGTTTCATTATGTGCTAACCACCCACAAGCTGCGGCGGCAATTGCACCAACTAAGTCATCAAGGAAAACATTTATTTTCCCAGTAGACTTATCATTTAGTTTACCTAAAATTCCGTGTTTTAGTTTATCAACGTAACCATAGTTAGTAACAGAAACTGATCCGTATAAGCTCGACAAGGTGATGGCGAGATTTTCGTCGACACCATAAGTTGATTCATCGGTTTTCATGATTCGTTGCATTGGCGAGGAAAGGAGACCTTTCTCAGCTAAAATATCTAATTCGATTCCGGTCATGATTGCATTTTGAGCTTCTCGTTTGTGAAGTACTTTCTTGATAGCGTAGATGGCCAATGTTTGATCCAGGCCATGGACGTATTCTTTTTCCAAAAACATGACTATCTCTGCGATGTCTTCCATTTTCACACCACGTTGATTTAAGTTTCTGACGATGTGATTATAATATTGTTCATCCATTTCAATTGGTGATGGCATATAGTTTCCCTCATTTCCTCAAAATTTAGCTTGAATAACATATCAGATGCATCCATCTAAAATCAAATTTTTAATCCTTTATAGAAAAGGTGAATTTGGTTTAAAATAATACTTATATACAGGAGGGTGCAGATGACTTTTTATTCTTATGATTACTTGGTACAACAAAATTCGACTCCCAATGTGGTTTTTATAACTGTGACGATAATATTAGTGGCGGCACTATTATTCACTGGATATCGTTATATCCGAAATCGAGCTGATAACAAATATCGTGATTTGTTCATAATTTTTGTCATGGGTGCGGCACTATTTATCGGTATTAATTATAACAACTATGAAAAACAATTGGACATTAGTAACAAAACCAATCAAACTTTAACACTTATGCGCTCAGTTGCTAAGGTTAAAAATGTTTCGGTGAAAAAGCTTTATTCAAATACATCGACTCCTGCTGAGGGGATGTTGATTAAGAACGGTAAATATTATTATCGCGTGAGTTTCGATAATAATCAAAATAGTTATACTTTGACGAATGCTAATATTTTAAATACTAAGACCGTAAATTTACAAAAGTAGAGGGGAAATAGTGGAACTATCATACGCTGATTTGGCTCTAAAATTAGTCATAGGCTTCTTTTTCATGGTTATCCAGATAAACTTACTGGGTAAGGGTAATTTGGCTCCTACAAACGCTATGGATGCTGTCCAAAACTATGTATTAGGTGGAATTGTTGGTGGTATGATCTATAATCAACAAATATCACTCCTACAATTTTCGATGGTATTACTAATTTGGACATTGATTGTTTTCGTAGCTAAATTTTTGACTAACCACAATAATTTTTTCAAAAGAATAATCGATGGATCACCTAAACAGATCGTCACCAATGGACATATCAATGTCGATCTTGCTTTAAAGAGTGGGTTATCTGCCAGTGATTTGTCATTTAAACTCCGTCAATCTGGAGTTACTGATATTAGGGATGTTAAGCGTGCTGTGTTCGAGCAAAATGGACAGTTAACAATAGTTATGAGAAATGAAGCTAATATTAAATATCCAATCGTGCTTGATGGAAAGGTTAATCAAGATGAACTGGATATTTTAGAAAAAGACCAAGAATGGGTTGAGCACAAACTTGCTGAGAATCATTTAAAGCTATCCGAAGTTTACTTAGCAACGTATATCAACGGGAAAGTTACCGCTTACAAATATTAATCTGTAACTACTGATTTATTGATTAATCTATAATATAATCTAGTTGAGGTGATTTTATGAAAAAAACGCTAAGGATGATCTTAACTAGCAGTATTGTTGGATTAGGCTTGTTTTCAACATTAGGTTTCACAGCTCCAATTGCCCAAGCAGCAACAACCGATACAACTACACAGTATCAATTGCCACATGCTGTTCAAATTGAGACTGGTAATTTCTACTACGAAATTTCGAAACCAATCGGATTCCAAACACTTGAAGGTATCAGTCCATTGATGTTGATTAACCCAGATGGAATCATCAGGAATTCTAAAGTACGTGTAACAATGAGTGACGGCACAGTTCTTCTTCAATATGGTAACGAAAATGCGTACTATGTTGATCAAAGCCAAGTTACAGTATTTCAATTAAAATAAAATATTTATAAAAAGCCGCCATGTGCGGTTTTTTTGTTGGTAATTCTAGTATGATAATCAACATAGTATTGAAGTGAGGGATAGTTTTGCCAAAAGTTGGGGAACATTTTAAAAAGAGGTTAGGTTATTTAAGTTTTGCCATTGTACTGGATGCCGCCGCAAATGCACTAATGATTTCGAGTAATATGGGAAGTGCCGTCTGGATGGCTTCTGGAGTCAATATTTCTAGTTTGATCCATGTGCCATATGGAACGACGTTATTTGTGTACGCTGTATTAGTTTCAATTACCAATCAGATATTATTGAGAAAATTTGATGCACATATTTTTATTTCCAACTTGTTATTCTCATTGCCATTTAGTTATTTGGTTGGTTTTTTCACTTGGGCGTATAAGCCTTTAGGGTTTGATCAAATGAATATAGTAGTCAGACTGATTATAGATATTTTAGGCTTGATTGGAGTTTCAGCAGGAACGTCGATATATCAGCGTTGTAATTTAATCCAACATCCCAATGATGAATTAGCATATTTATTGAGATTCAAATATCTTCACGGATCAGCCGGTTGGGGGCAATTGTTCAGTTACACGCCACCAGTTGTAATTATGATTATCTGTTTTGCCATTACTGGAAATATTTTGTCAGTTGGAATAGGTACTATCCTGGCGATGTTCATTCAAGGAATTATCATTGGATGGTCAGATAAGCTAATCGTGCCATCGTTAAAACATCATTTACGAATTGGAAAAACTAATTAAAACTAATATAGACCTCACAGAATGCTATTGTGAGGTCTATATTTTTAACATGAATAAATTTATAAAAGTCATTTTTATTCTTTTATAACGGTGTTACAATTAACGGTAATAAACACTGATGAGGTGAATAAAAATGAATGAGAAAGAACCAAAATCAGAACAACCACAACAAAAAGCTTTGAAGAATGATCAACGAAGAGCACGCAGAATGGCTAATCTCGTATGTTTTTGTAGTGTTGTGTTTTTGATTGGTTGGTTTGCATCGCAAGGAAGAATGGACAGCCCAATTGTGTGGCTATACAGTCTAACACCATTAATTATTTTTCTGATAATTAATTGGGCGTTTAGATTCACATATAAAAAGGGTAAAGACTAATTATAAGTCTTTGCGCATGTCATGATGTAAAATTCCAGCTTCTTCATATTGGTCGCCAATAACTTTGTAACCAAGTGATTGATAAAAACCATTTGCTTGATCTTGAGCACCTAATACAAGATAATCAAACTTTTGAATCTTAGCGTCAATCGCAATTTTATCGAGCAGTTCTGAGGCCAGTCCTTTGTGACGAAATTCTTTTAGGACTGCCACACGTTGAATATGTAATCCGTTATCCGCAGTTGGAAAATATCGAGCTGTTGCTGCAGGTTGTTCGTTTACATATAGTGTTGTGTACGTGCGATTATCTTCATCGGCAATTTCAAGCTCCTGAGGCACGTTTTGCTCACCAACGAATACAGTTGTTCGGATTTCTAATCCGTCCTTATAAACGTTAGAATTTAAGCTATTTGAAACTTTGATTTTGTTCAATACATTCAGCTCCTAAAATTAATAAATCTATTTTACACTAATAAAAAAAATGATGAGATTATTCTCATCATTTTTTATTGGATACGTTTAATATAATCCTTAAATAAATTCAGTTCTTTAGCATCGTCCTGCCACATATTCTCAGGGTGCCACTGGACTGCTTGAATACTGGCGTCGGAGTTTTCTATACCTTCGATTACACCATCAGGTGCAGTCGCCACAATTTTCAATCCATTTGCAGGTTTCTTAACAGCTTGATGATGGCGTGAATTAACGTACGCGCTATTTCCAAGAGTATTTTGAAGAGCAGAAGGGGCAATCGATACGTGGTGAGTTGGCAGATTTCCCGGTGCGTCTTGATGATGCTTCAACAAGTTTGGCTCACCATATTGAACATTCAAATCTTGATAGATTGTTCCACCCAGCGCCACATTAATCACATGAGTTCCACGGCAAATTCCTAAAATTGGGAAATGTTTTTCAGCGGCCATCTTAACTAGACCGATTTCGAAGATATCACGAGGTCT
Organism: Companilactobacillus ginsenosidimutans; assembly: GCF_001050475.1. NCBI lineage: Bacteria > Bacillati > Bacillota > Bacilli > Lactobacillales > Lactobacillaceae > Companilactobacillus > Companilactobacillus ginsenosidimutans. The sequence continues at coordinate 2,329,235 of NZ_CP012034.1, forward strand.
ATCCGTAATTGCTAACTGAGGGATTGGTTCTTCTCCCATGAATGTGGGATCGACGTCAGGCCCACCTGTGAAAATTATTCCATCCAAGCGGTCGAATAATGTGTCAATTTTATCTGCTGGTAAATAGGGCAATCCAACAGGAATTCCACCGGCAGCTAAGACTGCTTCGACCAATGGATGAGGTACAAAGTCGGCTCGTTTTTGATTGATCACTGAGGTAGTGCCTAAATAAACATCCGCAGTAATTCCAATAAGTTTACTCATAATCTCTACCTTCAATTTCAATATTTACTTACAATCATAGCACTGATAGTCATATGTGAACGCTTCAGTTATATTAATGGTTTTACGATATTTAGAGTTGGTAGGCACTTTGCCTTCAGCTCTATTTTTGTATACCATTTATATTTATAACGAGAAACAAAAAGAACATTATTCTATCTCTTTTTGTTTCACCCACCACAGATTCCACAATCGAAAGGATTAGAATAATGCCCTCTTCAGATAAGTCTACACAATTGGCTTTAGAATTTAAAGATGAAAATATATCGTTTTATAGGGACTGTGAAATCAGATTCGTTAACAATATCAAAAGCTTATATATTTTGCCACCCTAACTTACGATGTAACGCGTTGGATTAACTGTGGCCATACCGGATTAATTGTTAAGAACGGTTTTATCAATAACCTGATAGTGGCACCATTTCTTACTCTTCGACCAACTTATATCCACTTAAAGAGACAAAAATATTTGTGTAAATCATGTCATTCAATTTTTGTTGCTCAAACAGATTTTGTTTGGGAATACTGCCAGATATCACAGCCAGTTAGGCAGATGATACTTACAGAGGCTGCACACAACAGTTCTTTGAAAGACATTGCTCGTAGATTCAATGTCTCTGACAGAACTGTACAGAGAGTTATTGATATCGAAGCTGAAAAGCACTTTGATCATAGTACAGAGTTTTTACCAAGACACATCGCCTTTGATAAGTTCAAATCCACAAATAAGATGAGTTTTATTTGGTGTGACAGCGATACAAAACGACTCGGTGAAATACTTGAAAAGAGGACATCATATCAAATTCAAAAATACTTTGAACGTTTTCCTCTTAAAGTCAGGAGACGTGTTAGAACCGTTACACTTGATTTGAATGCTGGGCATATCAACTTAGTTCCTAAGTTGTTCCCAAAGGCAAAGATAGTCGCGGACAGATCCCATATCGTTCAGATGATAAGTCGATCATTGAATGCAAAGCGTATTCAAGTGATGAAAACACAGCCCAAACTAAGTCGAACCTACAGGTTCATGAAACGAGCATGGAAACTATTCCTAAAACCATGGGAAAAGATAGAACAGAAGGAAGTTGTTTACCAAAGAAGTGTTGGATATAACGAAACAGAACTGAATTTAATTACGATGTGTCTAGACTTAGACGAATCATTCAAGAAAACATACGAGACTTACCAGTCTGCTCTGAAGGCCATTAAAACAGGCAATGCAATGGAACTTAACAAAGTTATAGACTCATATAAGAAGCTAGATAATCCCATGGACACAACATTCAAGACATTTAAGAAACATAGAGGTCCAGTATTGAACGTGCTTAAGTATAGTTATTCGAACGGCGTTGTAGAAGGAATGATAGGACGAATCAAAAAGATTAAGAACTCAGCTTATGGATACAAGAACCTGGGTAACTTTATTACTCGCATAAAACTACAAATGGTTTGGATTCCCGCTAACGCTTAAACAAAAAAAATCACCTAGACCAATAATGGTCTAAGTGATCTATGAAACTGCCATCAACTTAATTTGACGAACAGCCATTATTTTTAGTTATTATTTATATTTTTAGTAAATAGTTTTATTTGCTGAGATTCTATTATTTGCGGGCGAGAATCTTCCTTGAGCACCGATTGGTGTAGTCGTGGTTGCAACTTGAATTTGATTTATGCCTCGTTTAGCGGGAATATCGTCAATATATCCCGTTGCAACTCCTATGGCCGACATTCCAGATAATATGCGGTTGTTACTACCTACCGCAGCCATACCGGTTACCTCGATTGTTGGCCAATCCGATCGTATTGTCCATCTTAATGTAATCGAACTTTTTGAACTTTCTATTGCTTGTACGGTTAAGTTACAGTTTAATGCCTCTGCGGATTGAGTTAACGGTTGTATTGCTAAAGAATTAGTAACATTTTCCGAGTCGTTAGTAACATTTGGAAAAGCTGTTAAATCAAAATATTGATTTTTTCCTATTGAAGATTTACTTGTATTTACGCTCACAGTCTGGTCCGAAGAATTATTATTAATTACACTTGCGTTTGCCTGAGAAGAGTTAAAAAATTGAATTCCCCCAAACAGGATCGCCAAAAACAGCATTACAGTTTTTATATTGTTTTTCATTATATTTTCCCACTATACTTTGTTATGGTATCATAATTATAATATAATTTATGCCATTTTTAGAAGGAATTTAAAATGTCAGATAGAGAAAACACTTTAATAAAATTTAAAAATTATATCGATGAACATACATACTTACCAAAGGTAACTGGCTACCGAATTTCCAATTGTGAAGATAGATATATTTACACTTTTTCAGGTGAAGAATACAAATTATGGAATATAATTACGTTTTTGTTGGATAATGAATTTAAGTTTAAGATAGGTCGTTCGTATGATGCAAATACGCATGAACTTAATGATTTAACAATTGCAATTTCGGACTTTTCTGATCTTTGGCAAGAACTGCTAAATGAATATTACTAATTTATAACTTACATCTATGATTTAGATGTGAGTATTATTTTGAAAATCTGCACACTTTTTGCACACTTATTTGCCGGGAATGCCGATGCACCGATGTTGTTAATTCCGGGAGGGAACATAAAAAGTATAACAATAAACAAAATGAAATTGAAAAAACACATAAGATGTCCTTAGTGGGGTGCATACCACAACCACTGCATGGAAAACTTATGTGTTTTTTGTTTTGTATATTTGAAGACAAACAAAAAAAGACAGCCCTGAGGGACTGTCTTTTAAAATTGATTGATTATCAATTATTTGATTGAAGGTGTACCGAACCAAGCGATACGTTCCTTTGTTGTTTCTGTAATAGCTTTTGCACCAGGTGCAAGCAATTTACGTGGGTCATAACCCTTTTCATCGATGTCAAGATCTTTCTTAGCTTCGATGTATTCACGTGTTGCTTTTGCAAATGATAATTGTAATTCAGTATTAACGTTAACTTTTGAGATACCCATTGAAACAGCTTTGATGATTTGTTCCTTAGGAATACCTGAACCACCGTGAAGTACAAGTGGTGTATCAATAACTGAAGCTAATTCTTCAAGACGGTCGAAGCTTAAGCCTTTCCAGTTGTCAGGGTAAACACCATGAATGTTACCAATACCAACAGCAAGGTAATCAACACCAGTTGCGTTAAGTGTCTTAGCTTCTTCAACATCAGCTAATTCACCTAAACCAACGATACCATCTTCAGTACCACCGATTGAACCAACTTCTGCTTCAACAGAAATACCTTTAGCGTGAGCTAATTTAACGATTTCCTTTGTCTTTGCAAGGTTTTCGTCGAAAGGTAAGTCGTGACCATCAAACATAACTGAGTTGTAACCAACTTCGATACATTCTTTAGCAGCTTCGTAGTTACCGTGATCCAAGTGCATAACAACAGGAACTGTAATTCCCATTGATTTGATTGTGTCTTGTACAAGGTGTAGGCAAAGTTCGTAGCCACCCATATATTTAGCAGCACCCATTGATGTTTGAACTAGTACAGGTGTGTTTGTTTCTTGGGCTGCTTCAAGAATTGAGCGTGTCCATTCCAAGTCGTTGATGTTAAATGCACCAACAGCATATTTTCCAGCACGTGCTTGTTTGAATATTTCGTTTCCATTTGTTAAAGCCATTGAAAGTCCTCCAATAAATTCATCTTTAGAATACATCTATTAGTTTAACGCAAAATCTCCACAATTAATATATGATTTCTAAAAGTATTTAGCCGTTGAAATGCATTAATTAGTGAAAAACGTTCCAATAAAAAGCCTAGTTCGCATTAGTTCACACATAGGGCCGTACCACTTTGTGATTAAAAGTTGTAATATGGCCAAAATGAAAACGCAACCAATATTATCAGAAAACCAAAAATGTACCACCAATATTTCGTACCCTCAGCTTTGATTACTGTATTGTAGATTGCCATTACTAAAAAAAAGGCTGTAAGTGCCAATAATAATCCAACAATAATCAGCCAAAATATATTAATCATATTTTATCCTCACCTAAATATTTATATAAACTTATCATACTAAAGTTTGATTAAAGTAAACTTAAATTCTATATTACATATATTAGCTTATGGTATTACTTTTCTGATATAATTTCTTTAACTAGTTGAGGTGATATTTTTGAAAAAAATTAAAGTTATGACAGTCTTTGGGACTCGTCCCGAAGCTATTAAAATGGCACCATTAGTTTTGAAATTGAAACAAAACTCAGATCGATTTGAAACTGTAACTGTGGTTACAGCACAACATCGTGAAATGTTGGACTCAGTTCTTGAGATTTTTAAAATCAAGCCTGATTACGATATGAACATTATGAAGGAACGTCAAACATTAAGTGGTATCACTGGTTTAGTTTTGAAGATGTTAGACGATATCATTGAAAAAGAAGGGCCAGATATCATTTTGGTTCATGGTGACACTACTACTACATTCAGTGCTAGTCTTTCGGCATTTTACCACCAAACAACAATTGGTCACGTTGAAGCTGGTTTGAGAACATGGAATAAATATTCTCCATGGCCAGAAGAAATGAACCGTCAAATGACTGACGATTTAGCAGATTTATATTTTGCCCCAACTGATAAAAGTAAGGCAAACTTGATTAAGGAAAATCATCATCAAAAGGGTATCTTTGTCACTGGTAATACTGCGATTGATGCTTTGCAAAGTACTGTAAGTAAGAATTATCATCACAAGATTTTGGACATTATCGATCCAGATAAGAAGATGATTCTTATTACAATGCACCGCCGTGAAAATCAGGGTGAACCTATGCGTCAAGTTTTCACAGCAATGAGAAATGTTGTTGAGAAGCACGATGACATTGAACTAATTTACCCTGTTCATTTGAATCCAGTTGTTCAACAAACTGCTCAAGATATTTTGGGTGATGTTGATCGTGTTCACTTGATTGAGCCACTTGATGTTGTTGATTTCCACAACTTGGCATCAAAGAGTTACTTCATTATGACTGACTCCGGTGGTGTTCAAGAAGAAGCTCCTTCACTTGGAAAACCTGTGCTTGTACTTCGTGACACAACTGAAAGACCAGAGGGTGTTGATGCTGGTACTTTGAAGTTGGTCGGAACAGACGCTGAAGTCGTTCAACGCGAGATGAGTCGTTTAATTGAGGATAAAGCTGAATATGACCGTATGGCTAATGCGAAAAATCCATATGGTGATGGTAAAGCATCAGATAGAATTCTTGATTCAATTAGTTATTACTTCGGTCAAACTAAGACCGCTCCAGATGAATTTGAATAAACAAAAAGAGATTGAAAAATTATAATTTTTCAATCTCTTTTCTTTTTTCTCTAATTTCTTTAAGTTTCTGAAGTAAATGACGATTGTTGTAGTCGAAAATCCATTTCGATGAAAAATAGTTGAATAGTCCTACTATAACTTGGTCAATAGCTTTAATTATCAAATTATTCCAAGGTAAAATTAATACCGCCACAATCATGAATAAGTCATCGATGATCAGTGACAAAATGCGTGACACGAGAAAATAAGTTCCCTCGTGTAATAATTTAGAATAATCTTTCATGTCGGTTCTAAAGACGTACACTTTCGTTACAAAAAACGAGAAGGTGTTCGATATGAACCATGCCAGTGTATTGGCGACCCATAGCTGCATATGGAGATTGTTGTGACCGATATTGAAGATTGCAATATTCAGCAGTGATGCAAGAAATCCAAAAATGCAGTACATCAAAAAATCCCGATGCTTTTTAATTGCGTCCATGTTTTTACATGTCCATTTCCTTGGCAGTTTTGTATAGTGCTTCAGCAAATTTATCTAGTTTATCGATATCATCTTGCTCAGGTTCCAACTCAATTTTAACAGGTTCTGCACCTTTGGTAGCACCAACTTCCTCAAATACTTTAGAAAATTCATCTACTGCGCTACAAAAATCCTCATAGAAAGTATCACCAGAGCCACAAGTGCCATAAACTTTTCCAGTTAAATCTAAGTCCTGCATGTCGTCATAAAAATCAAGAGCCTCATCAGGTACGATTCCTTGATCATAAGTATAGCTGGCAATAACACAAATATCAGCATCCTCGAAATCAGAAGGATCAGTCTGAGAAACTTCACTCATCTCAACATCAGCTTTAAGTTGTTCAAATTTTTCAGTCAATACATAGGCAATGTCTTCATCATTACCGGTAATACTGGCATAAACGATTTTTACTTTAGTCATATTAATAGTCGCCTCATTTTGAAAGTCTTGGGATATTATAGCAAAAATAACGAAGTACCACCATTTAAATTGGTAATAAATAGGTGATGGAGTTACTTGGGAAGGTTGAAATATGACAACATTTGACCGATTTTAGCCGTGTTAAATCTATTCTGAATTAACAAAGGTAAACTGAATGAGAAGAAACTAAGTAGGGGGGGAATAGAAAATGAGCAGACAAGTATCTTATCCAGCAATTCTAGACGACGCCGAAAATGATCCAGGGGTATACAGCGTTGAATTTCCAGATGTGCCGAGTGCATTAACTTATGGTACTGGAACAGCCCAGGCCTTATTAAGAGCGTCAGAAGCATTGGGACTATCACTTTACGATGCTAGCAAATTGCCAGAGCCAACGAGTTTAAGTGACGTACAAAGGAGTAATCCGGATAAAATAGTTAGTTTAGTGGCAGTGGATTTGGATGAAATTATGAAAAGGGTAAAAATTGTTTAAACAGTTTATGAACAGGGAAAACCATTTTTAGGCTTTCCCTGTTTTGATATTTTCTACATCTGAATGTAGGTTTTTAGTTCGATGGATAGTAATTTCACCTCCGCTGATTGCTCCGGGGAAATTGCTTTACTACCGATTCGGTTGATAACCGGTCTATTTTTGTAGCCGAAACGAGTTCCGGAAGCCAAATGCCTCCGCTTAGCTACGAGCATCGATGGATGCACAAACCGCATCAATCGCTCCTCTAGGCTATGCTCAGCATTTTAACGGCTTCCTCCACTCTCTCTTGAATTTTGAATGTTATACTTATGTTAACTTTTTGTTTGAGAGGTCTATTTTTATATGATTACATTAAAATCACCACGTGAAATTGAGGGTATGAGAAAATCTGGCGAACTTTTGGCTAACACTCATATCGGTTTAAGGAAGATTATCAAACCTGGAATCTCATCTTGGGAAATTGAAGAATTTGCGGATAAATATATTACTGATCATGGTGGGACTCCATCGGAAAAGGGTTTTGAAGGTTACAAGTTTGCTACTTGCGTTTGTGTTAACGATGAAGTTGCACATGGTATTCCTCGTAAAAATTTGATTTTGAGAAAAGGTGACGTTGTTAAGGTTGATATGACGGTTAATCTTGATGGCTATGAAAGTGATTCTTGCTGGACTTATGCTGTTGGTGAACTTTCTGATGAGGATCAGCGTTTAATGGATGTTACTCACAAAGCTTTATATCTCGGTATCGATCAAGCTGTTATTGGTAACAGAATTGGTGATATTGGACATGCAATTCAAGAATATGTTGAAACTGAGAATCACATGGGGGATGTCCGTGATTTGATTGGTCACGGTATCCAGCCTACAATGCACGAATTGCCAAATGTTCCACATTATGGAGAAGCTGGAACTGGTTTAAGGTTGCGTGAAGGTATGACTATTACAATTGAACCAATGGTAAATTTAGGAACTTGGGAAATTAATGACAAGTTTGTAAAGGAAGATGGTTGGGAGTACTTTGTTTCAGCTGATGGTACTAAGTCAGCTCAATATGAGCACACTATTGCAATTACTAAAGATGGTCCCAAGATTTTGACTTCACAAGACCCAGAATATGATGCTAAATATCTTTTGAAATAACGGTTTATTAATATGAAAGAACAAACACATAAAGAGACGCCACTATTCAAACAAGATATTTCTAAATGGCAAAAATTTATGGGATTGGTCAAGAATATAGGAAGTGCACTGGGTGACTCGAATGTTTCGCTGGCATCTAAGGCGATTACCTACTATATTTTGTTGGCCTTATTTCCGACGGTCATTATTATTGGAAATTTGATACCGTTACTACATTTGAATAAGCCGACTGTGGTTGAATACATCGAATTCATTTTGCCAAAGGATTTACATAATTATATGATGCCAACTATTGTCAAAGTATTGTCTGACTCAAATAAAGGTGTACTTTCAATTGGTATTATTTTGGCGGTCTGGGCAATTTCTCGAGGTATTAATATAACGCAAATGACCATGAATCAAGCCTATGGCTTTGATGTCGATAGTTTGTATGCTAATACGACTTTCTTTAATTTTATAATTCGAAGAAGTCTAGCGTTTGTGATCACATTTGTTATGTTAGTCGCCGGAGTCGCCGTAGTGGGCATATTTACCTTCGGTCAAGCAATTATGAGGTGGTTATTGCCAACGATTGGGTTAGATCCGGGCTTTTTAAACGAGTTCTCACGGTGGAAATGGCCTATTGCAATTGCTATAATGATGTTGGTCGTCTTCACTTTATTCTATTTTTTACCTAATGTACGTTTGAAAATTCATTATGTATTACTTGGTACAGTCATTTCTTCAATAGGAATCTTGCTATTGTCACAATTGTTTACATATTATTTGGATTATTTCGGGACGGCCTGGAATAACTATGGAACCATTGGGGCAATTATTATTTTCCTATTATGGATGAACATGACGGTAACAATTTTTATATTTGGGAATGCGGTTAACGTAGGTTTCGCTGAGTCCAGTAAAGGACCTTTCCTACATAAAAAAACAAGTAAGCTAACCAATTATTTAAAGTCACGTGAAAAGGAAGAAGAATAACGATGAAAGTAAGAAAAGCTATAATCCCTGCAGCAGGTTTGGGAACAAGATTTTTACCAGCTACAAAGGCTCTTGCAAAGGAAATGTTACCAATTGTTGATAAACCAACAATTCAATTCATTGTCGAAGAAGCAAAAGCATCAGGTATCGAAGATATTCTGATCATTACTGGTAAAAACAAACGTTCAATTGAAGATCATTTTGACTCAGTGCCAGAATTGGAACAAAATTTGGCATCGAAAAACAAAATGGAATTATTGAAGGTTGTTCAAGATACTACTGATTTGGGTGTTAACTTGTATTACAGCCGTCAGTCACATCCAAATGGCTTAGGTGATGCAATTGCCCAAGCACGTTCATTTATTGCTGACGAACCATTTGTTGTTATGCTAGGTGACGATTTAATGTCAGATAAGGTTCCTCTGACAAAACAATTAATCGAAGATTTTGAAGAAACACACGCTTCAACGCTTGCAGTAATGCAAGTTCCTAAGAAAGAAGTTTCAAAATATGGTGTAATTGATCCAGAAGGTCAACAACGTCCTGGACTATACAACGTTAAACGATTTGTTGAAAAGCCTAAGGTTGAAGATGCTCCAAGTAACTTGGCAATTATTGGACGTTACTTACTGACACCTGAGATTTTTGACTTATTGGACACTCAAAAGCCTGGTGCAGGTAAAGAAATTCAACTTACTGACGCCATCGATCGCATGAACAAAACACAAAGGGTTTTTGCCCATGAATTCAAAGGTGCTCGTTTTGATGTTGGTAATAAATTTGGATATGTTAAAACAAACATTGAATATGGATTGACTCACCCAGAAGTTAAGGATGAATTGAAATCTTACATTATTGATTTAGCAAAGAAGTTACAAGCTGACGATAAGAAAACTACTAAATAATATTTAACCTAGTAACAGACAATCATCAGCGACTCTAAAACCAAAGAGTTGTTGATGTTTTTTTGTGCCTTCGTAAAAAACGGGGAAGGTATAATATTCCTTTTTGTTAAGCAATAATAAAAATTCCCAATTTTGTAGTCCGCGTAATTTTTCAGAGGTCTTCAAATAAACTGCCTCATCATGGACATCGATGTCCACAACAGCCAGTCGTTTGTCCTTTTCTTCAACCATCACACGACTATTTTTCTTAAAGTCGTTTAGCAATAAAATCAAATCAATCGTTCTCATTGAAACACCATCGTTGTATTTATTTGTCATATAAATTATTATTTAAACTTAAGGTTATTCTACCAAATTAAAGAGGGTAATGAATTTATGGATTCAGTCGTTATTATAGATGCCAAGAGAACTGCTATTGGCAAATTCCGCGGTCAGTTCGCAAATGTCTCATCAGTCGAACTCGGCACAGAACTAGTAAAGCAGTTATTGACTAATAACAAAATCAATCCAGAAGATGTCGATCAATTCATTTTTGGAAACGTTTATCAATCCGGAATGGGACAAAATGTCGCCAGACAAATTGGTATAAACGTTGGTGGTAGTGCAAAGTCAACCGCCATGACAGTCAATCAAGTATGTGGTTCAGGTATGAAAGCTGTGCACGACGCAACAAATGCCTTACTGCTAGAAGATGCCGATATCATCGTTTGTGGTGGTGTTGAAAGCATGTCAAACGCACCTTTTTACTCAAAACGTGTCGGCAAGTTAGAAGTTTCCGATGAACAAGGTGATACATTATTTCGAGACGGATTAGTTGATGCCTTTGGAAATTATCCAATGGGAATCACCGCCGAAAATGTTGCCAAACGATACAACGTAACTCGCCAAATGCAAGACGAGTTTTCTTTGCAGTCTCAGAAGAAAGCCTTCGCAGCGACTGACAAAATTGCCGATGAGATCTTGCCAATTGAAGTTGATGGTAAGCAAGTTGTCACCGACCAATCAATTCGTGGCGAATCAACACTCGAAACAATGTCAAATCTCAAACCAGCTTTTGAAGAAAACGGAACAGTTACCGCCGGCAATTCCTCACCTCTAAATGACGGTGCAGCAGCGATGATTTTAATGCGTAAGAAGACTGCTGAAAAATTAGGCTTGTCGTATATTGCCGAATTGAAAGGCTACGTCGAAGCTGGTATTGATCCAAGTATCATGGGTTATGCTCCATATTATGCCATCAACAAATATTATGATAAGTACAATATCACTCAAGACCAAATTGATTATTTCGAAATCAATGAAGCTTTTGCCGCCCAGTCAGTAGCAGTGGCTCGTGACTTGAAGATACCTGATGATAAGTTGAATGTGTTTGGTGGAGCCATTGCAATCGGTCATCCATTAGGTGCAACAGGCGCACGTCTTATAGTTTCACTAATAAACATTTTGCAAAAAGAAAATAAGAAATCCGGTATTGCTTCACTCTGCATTGGTGGAGGAATGGGGATGGCGTTAGGACTCGAATTATCATGAAATTATACGAGATGAATAACGATCAACGAATCGATTATTTAGTTGAACACGGAAATTTGAATGCTGAGCAAGCTGATTTTTTGCGTGCTGGCGACCCGTTGAGTTTAGACTTGGCGAATAGTTTGAGTGAAAATCAGATTGGCATATTTGGATTGCCTTATGGCTTTGCAACTGACTTTTTAGTTAATGGCAAAGAATATTCGGTTCCAATGTCAATCGAGGAGCCATCTGTGATTGCTGCGGCATCAAATGGTGCTCAACGTGTGAAACGTAATGGCGGGTTTACAGTCGAGACGAGTCAACACATTATGTATGGTCAAATTGTTTTGGAAAATGCCGGGTCGGATGAACTCGATATTTTGACTGAGAACAGCAAGTTGATCAAGGATTTAGCTATTTCTGCTAGACCAAGTTTGAAACGTCATGGTGGCGGTATTTATGAACTATCAAGTTCTATTATTGGCGACAACGTTGAAATTGATTTAGGTGTTGCTACTGGGGATGCGATGGGTGCAAATATTGTTAATTCGATGCTTGAAGCCATTTCTCCGAAGATTTCAGAATTAACTGGTAAAGATATTTTGTGCGCCATTTTATCTAATGATGGTGAACATCAAGTTGTAAAAGTTAAGGCTGAAATCAATTTTGACGATTTAAAGACTAAGGATATGTCTGGTGCTGATGTCGCTTCAAGGATTGTTAAACTTACAAAGTTTGCACAACTGTCGAAGATGCGTGCAGTGACACATAACAAGGGAATTATGAATGGTGTCGATGCGGTTCTGATTGCCACTGGAAATGATTTCAGAGCTGAAGAGGCTGCTGCTCATAGTTATTTTGCTGACAGACGAGAATATAAGCCATTTAGCGATTGGAATACCGTTGACAACAAGTTAGTCGGAACTTTAGAAATGCCAGTTGAAATTGGGACTGTTGGTGGTGCGATTAAAGCTTTGCCAATGGCACAAATTAGTTTAGCGATAATGAATATTAATAGTAGCCAAGAACTTCAGGCTGTCATTGGATCAGTTGGATTAGCCAATAATCTTTCCGCTTTGAGAGCTTTAGTTACAACAGGGATTCAAGCTGGTCACATGAGTTTACAAAGTAAGTCATTGGCTGTTTCTGCTGGAGCAAAAGGCGAAGAAATTAGTATCATTTCTAAACAGTTAAATGAATCAAAAGAGTATACACTCGAAAATGCTACCGAACTTCTGAAAAAATTGAGGAATAATTAATATGGATATTGGAATTGAAAGAATCGGTTTTTATACACCTAATAGTTACATCGATATCGTTGAACTAGCAAAAGCTCGTGGACAAGAACCTGACAAGTTTACAATTGGTATTGGACAAGATAAACAGGCTGTACCAGCAATTTATGAAGATGCAGTCACAATGGCAGCCGAATCTGCAGATCAAATTTTAGACGACAGCAATAAAAAAGACATTGGTCTAGTAATCGTCGGAACTGAAAGTAGTGTCGACGAATCAAAAGCCAGTGCTTTATTTTTGATGGATTTATTAGATTTACCAGAAAATGTACGTGCTTTTGAAATCAAAGAAGCATGTTATGGTGCAACAGCTGGGTTACAGATGGCTTACAATTTTGTATCCACAAACCCCGGTAAAAAAGCCTTAGTAGTAGCCAGTGACATCGCCAGATATGGTATCAACACACCTGGGGAAGTTACGCAAGGTGCAGGTTCCGTAGCTATGTTAATTAGTTCAACCCCACAAATTCTGAAGTTAGAAAATAAATCTGCCTATATGAGTAGAAATGTCGGAGATTTCTGGCGCCCAACTTTTTCTAAAACAGCTTTTGCACGCGGAAAATTCTCAAATCAAATCTACATTGAATTTTTCGAAACACTTTGGAAAAGATACCAAAAAGAATTTGATGTGACTGCCGACGATTTCAAAGCGATGTTGTATCACATTCCATACACGAAGATGGGTACCAAAGCTATGCGTACGTTGGAGGGCAAAATCTCTGACGAAAAATATGCTCAACTTCAAGCAGAATACAAATATAGTATTCAATATGGACGAGAAGTCGGAAATCTATATACGGGTTCATTATATTTAGGATTGTTGTCATATTTGATTAACTCGGCAGTAACACCCGGCGATGAATTGTTACTATTCAGTTATGGATCAGGTGCTGTGGGCGAATTATACAGTGCTAAAGTTTGCGAAAATTTCAAACAATATATTCATGTGAAAAATGTTCAATCTTTGTTAAATAATCGTAAAAAAATAAGTATTTCGGAATATGAAAGTATTTTTTCTCAATCAGTTAGAGATGGAGAAAGTGTTGATCCATCAGTAGTTACAGGGGAGTTCTATCTCAGTGAGATCAAAGAAAACGAGAGATTGTACAAAACTAAACAATAATTGGTTGCAAACGCTTACAACGAATGGTATATTAAAGACGTGGTAAAGATGAATTGCCAAAGCTGTAGACCTTAATGACAGTTATGAAGTTTTAAAGTTTTACTTTTCGTTTGGAGATGGTAGGATTTTAGATCAAACTAAAGTTAGAGTATTACGGTACAATGGCACGATTGGAACTAGCAACAAAACGTTAACATAAGATCGACTTAAATTTAGATTAGTCGCGCAAGCTCAATACATGATTTGCTAGGACCCATTTTGATAGCAACAAAAGAAACACGATACAGAAACAGAAACATTTTTAGAGTAGTAAGATTTGTTTTCAGTAGTATGATTCAACTTGATGAAACTACAGTGTGATTTCATCTTGCCACTTCAAATGTGACGACCCTGCCGAGATGGTAGAGTCGTCTTTTACTTGCCCTAAGTGGCTTCGCCACCAAGGGCAAGTTATGGGATGATTGTAAGGTGTCTTAGTGGCTATGCCACTTAGACACCCAAAAAGAGTGGCATATCCTATTAAAGGAACAACCTAAGGCATAGATAATCAACCAGAGAGAAGCGAACGCTCTTGAACTTAAAGATCTTAAGACGCCTAAAGTAACTTCCGTACAAATAAAATACTCAATCAAAACTATCGTCCTAAGGATGATAGTTTTTTTAGCTAAATAAGCGTTAGATAATGAAAGAAAAATGTTTTCTCCATCTATACCGAAACAGTATAATCACTTTTTGAGACAAAGAAAAGAGTAGAATACGTAGCAGAGGACGAAAGCTCACAAAAATTTTAAATGATCCTCAGTTACTAATTAAAAGTTTTGGTAGTGAGCATTCAGATTATACAGATTGAAGACTATCACTAAGGAGTTGACTATCATGTTACATCGAGATAATAAGATTCGTCAGTACCATACCAGCTCGGCTGCTGACCTCATTAAGGAAACGATGGAATTTTATCGGATTACACAAACTGATCTAGCTGATCGATTAGGGGTTAGTAAAAAAAACATATCAGATATTCTCAATCGCAAACGATTCATTAATGAGGTACTAGCTTTGAGAATTGAAACTGTGATGGGGATTTCTAGTCAGTTATTGTTAAACCTAGATGTGAATTTTAAGTTGCATCTTGCCAAGAAAACCTCTGAAAATTCTGTGCCACAAAATAAATCAGATAAGTTTCTTAAACGATATGATTGGGTAACAGCCTGATTTTCATTGGGGTGATTATCCTAAGAACATCCTGTCAACAACCCCATGTAGATATATATGCTAATTTCAAAAACTATAATAGATTTAACCTTCTCTTAACTATCTATTGCAATCGCTTTCAACAAATGGTAAATTAAAGACGTGGTAAAGATGAATTGCCAAGAATGTAGACCACAATTAAATGTCATAAGCCTCGTCACTGACAGACTTATTTCAAGTTAATCGTAGAGAGCTACAGCAGTAAGGCAATATTGGAACTAGCATAAAACGTTAAAATACAATCGACTTTTAAAATAACCATTTTAAAGTCGCCTAAACTCAATACATGATTTGTTAGGATCCATTTATTTCAGAAATACAAATACTTCAAGTAGTAAGATTTGTTTTCGGTAGTATGATTCACTAGATGAAACTACAGAGTAATTTCATCTTGCCACTTAGAATTTGTGACAGCCCCGTCGAGATGACGGAGCTGTTTTTTACTGTGCCTAAGTGGCTCCGCCACCAAGGCACAGTTATGGGTCGATTGTAAGGGTTCTTGGTGGCTATGCCACCTAGAACCCCAAAAAGAGAGGCATATCCTATTAAAGGAACAACCTATGGCATAGATAATCAACTAGAGAGTAGAGAGCCCTTGAACTTAAGGTTTTGAACTTAAGATTTTAAACCTAAACATCCTAAAGCAACTTCCATAAAAATTTAATCATCAACTAAAACTACCATCTCCTGATGATAGTTTTTTTAGTTAGAAACCCAGTGCCAAGGAATACGGTCGCCCGAGGCGACCCCATAAGTTGTTCTAAGCGTCAAAGACGCAAAGAACAACTAAACGATCACCCAGGTCGACCCCATAAGTTGTTCTAAGCGTCAAAGACGCAAAGAACAACTAAAAAAACAGATCTCGTCTTAAACGAGGTCTGTTCCCTGAATGTTTGGTATTCATTCATCTAATTTGCAATATATAATCTACCCAACAACTTGAACAGAAATACTTTGACGTCCAAATTGAAGAGCTTGTGAGTTAGGCATAGCAATATCTAATTGGTTAGGATTACTGTATGCGAATGTACCTGTATCATTAACAGTTCTGTTAAGCACAGTACCATCACCTAAAGTGATTTTTAGTTGAGTACCCTTAGGATACTTAGAAAGGTTAGCAGCAACACCTGAATAACCCATGTTTGAACCTAAAACAGCTGGATCATATGCAGTAGCACTCATTGAGATCTTTTCAGCAGGTTTTTCGTCTGACATGAAGTCAGCACGTACCCATGAATTTTGTCCCAAGTTGTACCATGTAGCACCAGTATTATCTTGTGTTTGGGCATAAACCACATAACCTTCGCCATCATTTACATGACCAACGTAGTTTTGTGATTTAGGTGAGTCATACAAGTTAACTGAACCACCGTTAGCACTAACGTACATAGTTTTGTTCAAACTTGTAATAGGGGCATCAAATGAGATGTCGTTGCTACTGATCCATTGGCCATTACCAACTTGGTAATAAGTTGTGTTACCAACTTTGATAGCCTTAGTAGTTTTCCATGCGGTACCATTTTGTAATGAGTTTGATGTAGCGCCAACTTTACCGTCAGCGTTAGGTGTTGCAAAAATTGTAGCGCCAGAGGCGTTGTTAACGTAAATAGTTAAATTTAAATCAACAGTTGATGTAGCAGCAGCTTGTACTGGAGCGTTTTGTACTGCAGTTGAAGCAGTAATTCCGACGAATGCAAGTGATGAGGCTGTAATCAATGTAGTTACGATTTGTTTAACTTTCATATATAAGTTTTCTCCCTAAGTAAATCCGATTTGTTTTTATATTTAAAAATAATTGAAATTATCTAACGAGAAACATCATATAACGTATATACAAAAAAAAGTTGGATATAATCCAACTGTAAATGATATGTAATCTTAATGAAAAGTTAACCAATCAATTTATTCAATAATATTTTATAAATAATGCTTAATTTGGTCTAAAAGAGCATCAATGTTGTTAACAACAGTTCCATTTAACTTAATTAAACCAATAGTATAAGTATTTACATATTGGAATGGGTTCTCACCGATAACGCCAACAGCATCAAGCTTTTCAGGGTTTGATGCGCCGTGTTGTCTAAGGTCAGTATAAAGTCCAACAACCGGAATCTCTTTTCCAAAAGCCAAGCCAATTTCAGATGCAACACCAATATCGATGATTTCACCATCTAAAACTGCCACAACTAAATCAGAACTGAGTAGTTCTTTGTTATCTTCTTCAGCAATTTTGATTGAATCAGCGAATTTTGTCTTGTCATTGATATCACCGTTTTCTTGTGGCAAGTAGACTTCAATCTTCGAATCCATCTTACGAATTTTGTCGACAATATAGGCATTGTACATACGATCAGCTTCTGAGAATAATCCATTGGCAAAATATATTTTCATAGTTTAATACTCCCTTATATTAGATAGCTATATTTTATCATGCATATCTCAATAAGAATCAACCTAAGTACGATACAATGTAGAAAAATAATAATAGTGGGGATATTGTTATGCATAAAAAATGGATTATTAATATAGGAACAATAATTTTATTTTCTCTTGTGTTAGTATTCATTCCACACGTTGCTAACGCCTCCGGGATGGGTATGCATGGCGGCATGATGGGAGATAACTCAAGTAACAAATCTAATTCGAAAAGCATGATGTCATCTGAACCTAACGTATTATTGAAAGAACCTACTATTTCAAAACAAAAATTAAATTTGCCACCAATATTAAAACCAGATAAACAGACTAAAACTGATGTTTATTACACGATAACTGCACAACAAGGTGAATCCAATTTTAACAATGGTCCCGCAACAAAGACTTTAGGATACAACGGAAGTTTCCTAGGTCCAGTGATTCAAATCAGTCGCGGACAAACTGTTCATATTAAAGAAGTGAATGATTTAAATGAGAACACCACTTTCCATTGGCATGGAGCAATAATCTCAGGAAAAGCCGACGGAGGTCCGCACGAGCCAGTAAAGCCAGGCGACACTAAGAACATTAAATTCAAGGTTCAACAACCAGCAGCAACGCTTTGGTTCCATCCACACCCAAATGGTGAAACCGCCAAGCAAGTATATGAAGGCTTGGCAGGATTATTGTATGTCACCGACAAACAAAGCAGTAAGTTATCAATTCCAAAGACTTACGGAGTAGACGACTTTCCATTAATCGTCCAAGATCGTACATTTGATTCCAACAATCAATTCAATTACAAAAAGGACTATAACGCTGACGGCACTTTAGGCAAAAATTTGTTGATCAATGGAACTCTAAATCCATATATTAATGTCAGCACAAATTTTGTCAGATTAAGATTATTAGATGGTTCAAATGCCAGAAACTACAACTTCAGATTGTCCGGAAACAGAACCATGTACAAAATTGCCGGTGACGGAAGCTTGTTAACCAAGCCAGTAGCCATCAAGAAGCTGCAACTTTCACCAGGTGAACGTGCTGAAATAGTAGTGAACACATCAGATTTAAAAGATGGAACGAATCTCAAATTAATAGCCGGTGGAATGAACGTTTTAACCATGAAACTAGGCGAACGAACAGGTAACATCAAACATCTACCAAAAGTTTTGAAAAAAATGTCAGCGGTAAAAGCTCCCACAGGGAAAGTAAACAAAGAGAAATTAGTTCTCAGTGGAATGGGCAACATGGTCAACATCAACGGCAAGAAATTTGATCCAAGCAGAATAGACATTCACACAAAACAAGGTGAACAACAAGTCTGGACAATAGAAAACAAAAAACAAATGATGAACATGATCCATCCATTCCATCTACACGGAGTCCAATTTCGAATCCTAACCATAAACGGCAAAAAGCCACCAATAGCCCAGAGAGGCTATCTAGACACAATCACCCTAAATCCCGGAGACAAGTACCAAATAACCTTCAAATTCGAAAAAACAGGCATATACATGTATCACTGCCATAACCTTGAACATGAAGATGAGGGAATGATGGGACAAGTAAAAGTAATAAAGTAGAGCCAAAAATCACACGCCCTTAAACACGGAGCATAAGACGCCCATAGCGGAGAGGGGTGCGTAACACCCCCGCAGCTCTGGGCGCCTTATGTGCAGTGTTTAGTGTAATTTTTAGCGTTTCCGCCAAACTAAAGAAACGCGTAACCGTCCAAAAATATTTGCGAAACAATCATCCAGAACACACAAAAACTCTAAAACAAAAAACAAGACCCCAAGGCACAACCGCCATGAGGTCTTATTTTAATCCAATTCCAAATTAACGTTATTTTTCAAAGTACTTTTCCGTGTAACTAGCTTAGTATCAAGTTCAATTCGACCAGTAACATGATCCTTGTTTTCCAACTGATCAATTAATAGATCGACTGCAGTACCACCCATCATGCGAGTAGAAACGGCAACTGAACTGAGCTCAGGATTAACAAAGTTAGTAAGAGTTGAATTGTTAAAACTAAAAATACTTACTCGGTCAGGTACTTTAATATTTGCTTCTTGCAGAGCCTGCAAAGCACCAGTTGCCATTGGGTCATTTGAAATGAAAAATGCGTGAGGTAAATTAGCACCCAGCTCTTCGATGGCATGTTTCATTTGAGTATAACCTGATTGCTTCGTGAATTGCCCCTTAAAACAATTAGCTTCATTAAATGAATTATTGCGTTTCATGATATCTTTAAAAGCTAGATAGCGGGGATCATCAATACTACGCAATTTGTCAGTGGTTTTTTCTTCACCGTAAATTAGACCAATGTCACGAATTTTTTGGTCAAAGAAGAAATTGACCACGCGACGAACACCTAAAGCGAAGTCAGTAATTACACTGTCGAACCCAGCTTCAAACTGATCATCGTCGACGAAGACCAATTTGTTTGTTAGTTTCGACAAAGCCGCAACCTGGTCGTCACTAAATTTTCCAACAGCAACAATTCCGTTAATGTAGTTTCTAATGCTATCAATATCGTTGTTAAACACTCGAACCACATCGAAATGACGTTGTTGGCTACGTTCTTCGATGCCTTCACGAATCATCATATAATATAAATCATCTTGTTCTTTAGATTCTGAGTACCACTGAACTAAGGCCAGTCTTTTTTGAAAACTTGGCGTATTTTTACGACTGATTTTTTTATATCCTAGTTGATTAGCAATTAGAAAAATCTTATCTCGAGTATATTTTGTGACAGATAAAGTGCTGTCACGATTTAAAACACGCGAAACAGTGGCCGTTGAGACCCCGGCTTTTTCAGCTATGTCTTTTAAAGTTGCGGCCATGAATTAATCCTCCTTGAGCAAATCAGTAAATTTTGTAAATGCAGCCTGGCCAGCTTCATTCCATTTGAAAACACCAGCATCTTCAAGCACACGAGCAAAAACTTTGGCGACTTGGTTATCGACAATTTCTTCAACATTATCTTTTTTAATGTTGTTATTTTGTTTTATTTCATCTGCCCAAACTTGGTGATATTTGGCAATATTGTTTGGTTCATCTAGTAAATATTTTTCAACTTCATGCAATTCAGGCTTAAGTCTAGGTGGCAAAATTGCGCGCCCCATAACTTCAATCAAGCCAATGTTTTCCTGCTTAATATGTTGAACATCTTGATGTGGATGGAAAATTCCGTCCGGATATTGCTGCGAAGTTTGATTGTCACGTAGAACAATATCTAATACGTACATATCATCTTTTTTATATGCGATTGGGGTAGTAGTATGATGCCTAACATTATTGGTATATGCGCGGACATCCACATTTTCATTTGAATAGTCTTTCCATGTATCATGAATTTTGGTGGCTGCAGTAATCAGCTTATCGGTGTTCTTAGATTGTAGTCTGATAGTTGAAAGTGGCCATTTAACGATACCAGCCGTTACACCAGAATCACCAACATCGATAACTTTTTCAATTGGAGCGTTCATCATTGGGAAAGTGTGACGGCCGCCTTGATAATGTTCATGCGATAACATTGAACCACCAACAATTGGTAGGTCGGCATTACTTCCGACAAAATATTGAGGAAACAGCTTAACGATATCTAATAGATTTGCAAAAGTATGCTGGTTGATAACCATTGGCTCATGCTTTTCAGATAAGAAAATTGCGTGTTCTTTGAAATATGCATAAGGAGAATATTGAAATCCCCAGGTTTCACCACCTAATTGGAAACGAATAATACGATGGTTGGCTCTTGAAGGATATCCAGGACGCCCCTGGTATCCTTCATTTTCCATACACAATTGGCATTTAGGATAGTTATTTGAAACATTATCTTTTGCTGCTGCAATTGCCTTTGGATCCTTTTCAGGTTTAGATAAATTGATAGTTATTTCAATGTCACCAAAGTTAGTTGGAGAAGTATATGAAATATTTTTCTTAATGGCTGAAGTCTTTACATAGTCATTTTTACAACAAAGTGTGTAAAAATAATTCGTCGCCATTTCTGGATCATTCGAATATAAGTTCCAGAAAAATTCATTTACAGCAGAGGGGATAGGCGTGGCAAAATCCATAATTCGATCACCAGTCCGCTCTCGATCACCAGGAGTATCAGGAATTCTTCCATTATTTACTGCATCTAAAACAAGTGCGTCCCGGATCTTCAAAGGATCAACAGTATGCGAATCCGAAGTGGTATCGTCACCAACAAGCCCCTTAATTCGATTAATCAAATAAATACGGTCGATATCTTGAAAGTTAGTATTTGAATCAATTATATATTCAACAAATTTTTCAATATCATTCATCATTAGTATTTTCCCCATTTACTAAACATTTACTTAAACTTATGATAACGCTTTCTAATAGTACTCACAAGAAATTTGTTCACAATACTATAAAATCCTTAATACTTAATCAAACCAAAGAAATCTTTGTATTATGGTATTATTTAGACACTAACCATTATTTTAAAGAATAGAGGAAATGTCTATGCGAACGGCAGTTGTGACTGATACAGCCGCGTACTTAACACCGGAGCAAATTGAAAAGTTTCATATTACTGTTTTACCAGTCACTGTAATTCTAGGTGGTAAAGAGTATAAAGAGACCGAGGAGCTTGGATTAGATACTTTTTACGACTATTTAAAGAACGAAGAAGAGCTGCCCACAACAGCTCAAGTGTCTATGGGTCAAATCGAAGAAGCATATGATCGATTAGTTTCAGAAGGATATGACAACATTATTTCTATTCATTTATCTAGTGGTATAACTTCATTTATGGATAATTTACGTATGTTTTGTAAATCATACGACAAGGCAACCGTTTATCCATTTGACTCATTATGTGCCAGTGCTGGCGAAGCAGATTTAGCAATGCTAGCAGGAGCCATGATTCTAGAAGGCAAGACACCAGAAGAAATCGTTCCCCAGATGGAAAAAATGAGATCCACGAGAGATGTTTACTTTGCGGTAGATGACTTAAAGCATCTGATGCGAACTGGCCGACTAAGCAATCGTTCAGCAGTCATCGGAAACCTACTCAACATCAAGCCATTATTGACGTTTGATAAAGAGGGTAAAATTATAGCCATCGACAAAGCAAGAACAATGAAGCGTGCCCTAAAAGCTATATTCGTTGAACTAAGAAAATATTCCGACAGCGTTGATTTCAAAATCCATGCCACTGTCATCGATGCCAATAATGAATCAATGTCAGAAAATTGGGCAAATGAAATACATGAAGCCTTTCCAGAAATCAGAGTAAGCAGAAGTCAGTTAGGGCCCGCAATAAGTGTTCATACTGGTGAAAAAACCATGGGAATCTTATGGGAACAAGATTGGCAAGAATTATCTAAATAATCAAAAATTCGTAACTCCCAAATTCGGAGGTTACGACTTTTTAATTAGTGAGTTCATCGTTGAATTTTGAAAAAAAGTAATAAAAGCAACAGACCGATCAATGATTGATCTAGGAATAGTGAAATAAATAAAAATAAGCACTAACAAATCAGTTGTAAAACGACGTATGAATATACTGGTGGATGATTTTTTTTGACAAACATCAGCTTCTGGGAGCGAGAAATACCGGCAGCAGTGAAAGTGTAATTAAGGCGTAAGCCTTAATTACACAGGACGAGTTTTGAAATTCGCGAACCGTGCGAAGTTCAAAACCGAGCCCAGAGACCTCGGCTCTGGGCGGTCCCACAGCAGCCGAATTTCTCGCCCCCAGAAGCGGCATCCTTCCGCTATCCCTGCATTTTTAGCAAAACCAAAAAAACGCTCAGAATACTAATTATTCTGGGCGTTTTTCTTAGAAACAGCGATACGTATAAGCTTGTCAATCTCAGCAACAACAAGCACGATAATCCCACCAATAACTGCAAGAAGCCATTCAAATCCACCAATAGCAGTAGTGTGGAAGACTGATTGCATAAATGGAACATAAGTAAGAATAACTTGAAGCACCAACATTAAAGCGATAAAGATATAAGCTTTTTTGTTAACGAACATTTCTTTGATAGCTAAATTGTTAGTTCTAATGTTGAATAGGTAGAAAATTTTACCAACAATTAAAACGTTGATCATAGTAGTGCTAGTCATTGCAGAGGTTGCACCCATACGAGTGAACCATTCATCAATAAACATACCAATGGCGGCCATCAGGACAGATATGTAAACTACTTGAATTACGTCGTGCCGATTCATCAATTTACCATCTGTTTTACGAGGTTTCCGTTTCATAATCCCTTTTTCAGCTGGCTCGAAAATCAACGCAAATTGGATAGTGATGGCAGAAACCATGTTGATCCAAAGCAGTTGAGTAGGGTGAAGCGGAATTTCATCTTGAGCCAAGATGGCAAAGGCGATAATTAAACCTTCAGCAAAGGAAATTGGCAAGAGATATAAAATACTCTTCTTGATATTATCGAAAATACGACGTCCTTCTTTAATAGCCTTGGAAATCGTCGCAAAGTTATCGTCAGTCAATATCATATCGGCTGAGTCTTTGGCAACGTCGGTACCTTTAATACCCATGGCGACACCAATATCAGCACGTTTCAAGGCGGGCGCATCATTAACACCGTCACCTGTCATGGCAGTAACTTTATTGTTTTTTTGAAGAGCATTGATGATTTCAATCTTATTTCCAGGTGTTGTACGTGCGAAAACTTGATTTTTGTCAGCAGCAATTACTTGTTCATCTTCAGAAAGATTATCCCATTCGGGACCGGTAATAGCATGAATTTCATCAGCTAGACCAAGTTTTTCACCGATAGCTTTAGCAGTAGCAGCTGAGTCACCAGTGATCATTTTTACATCAACACCAGCTGAACGAATTTCTTTCAGTGATTGAATAACTTCTTCACGTGGTGGGTCAATGATAGCTGCTAATCCGAGAAAGTTTAATCCAGCATTGATTAATTCGTGTGTTGCATCAGTTTCTTCAGAGGACACATCACGATAACCAACGGCGATAACACGTTTACCTTGAGCTGAATAATCCTCAACAGTTTTTGTCCATTGAGCAATATCAAAACTAGGGTCATTTTTCTTAAACATGGTAAAAAGTTTATCAGGTGAACCTTTGACGAACAATGTCTGCGTATTATTATCGTCTTTAACCAATTGTCCAATATAACGATAGTCTGAGTCGAATGGTAAAATATCAACTTCTTCGTATCGATCTTTAGAACCGAATGGGAATACCTTGTGATATAAGGAAATAAAGGCACCATCAGTTGGTTCACCATTTATTTCCCACTTACCATCTTCGTGTAAGAGGACAGTATCATTAGCGTAATATCCAGCTTCTAAAAACATTTTTAACTGTTCATCATTTGTGACAGGGTTACCATCTTGAGTGATTTTACCAACAGGGTCATATCCAGTTCCACTAACTTGATAATTCTTGTCAGAGAAAATTAAATCGGTCACAGTCATTTCGTTTTTAGTCAATGTACCAGTTTTGTCAGTGGCGATAACGTCAACTGATCCAAGTGTTTCAACGGATGGCAAAGTTTTAATGATAGTATTTTGGTTTTTCGCCATATCACTAACACCTTTAGCCAAGATAACTGAAGTGGTTGCAGGTAATCCTTCGGGAATTGTACCAACAACAACTGAGATAACAGCCATTGCTAACACTGGTAGTGAATAAATATCAAACCAGAATCCGATTGCAAAGATTATTACAGCGGCGATTAAGATGAAGTAAGAAACTCCGGTACCAAGGTGATCGATAACTTGCATCAATGGTGTTTTACGTTGTTTTACTTCGTTAACGGCAGTCGAGATTTTACCGATTTCAGTATTTTCAGCAGTGGCGACAACAATTCCAATACCACTACCTTTAGTTACAGCAGTAGAGGCGAAAGCCATATTGGTTCTGTCGGCAAGCGCCACGTCTCCTTCGATACCTTCTTCAGTTTTTTCAACTGATTCAGCTTCACCAGTAAGTGATGATTCTTGAATACTTAGGTTATCCGATACGACAATTCTCAAGTCGGCAGGTACATTATCACCAGCTTCAAGGAAGACTGAGTCGCCAAGTACGATTTGTTCAGCAGGGACTTCAGTTCTTTTTCCATCACGATAAACTGTTGCATCGGTGGATAACATCTGTTTAATTTTTTCAACAGCGTTTGAAGCACTGGTTTCTTGGAAATATCCAATTAGAGTGTTGATAATGATTACGATACCAATGATGATGGCGTCGGAATATTCACCCATCAAGACAGTTAGAACGACAGCACCCATCAAGACATAGATAACCATATTATTAAATTGTCTTAGAAAGATTTTCCATTTGGGAGTTTGATGAGATTCAATTTTATTTGGACCATTTTCTTGAAGACGCTTTTGTGCGTCACCGGTTGATAGTCCTTGTTCAAAGTCTGTAGTATTATGTTCCCTCTGTATTTCAGAGAGGTCAGTGTGATAGTCGGTAGATTCCATTTTCATATCCTTTTTAAATAGTATTTTTGAAAAAAATAAAAAAAGAGAACTTTGGTAAACGCGGTTTGATGGAAAATGCGGAATTTAATCATAGTGACAAATTTCGGACCAAGAAATCGGATTTAGCATTCTTTCGAACGCTTACCAAAGTTCTCCTAAGCAGGATCTACTTTTAATTTAAGAATTGTTCTTTTTGTCTTCAGTTCGAAGGCTCCTCGGATGTAAAATTTAGTAATAATAGTTTATCAAGAATTTTATGTAACGTCAATCTTTATCTTCTTGAGAATTTTACGATTGTTTCAACATGAGGTGTTTGAGGGAACATATCGAGTGGTTGGAGGTAATCAACACGATATTTCTTTGTGAGCTGAGTTAAGTCTTTTGCTAAAGTCGATGGATTACATGAAATGTAAACTAATTTTTCTGGACGATTGTCCATAATAGTTTCAATCAAATTGTTATCGAGACCAACGCGAGGTGGATCGACAATTAGAGCTGTTGGGTGGATATCACGTTCGAGTAATTCGGGATAAACTTGATCAACGGAACCGACAAAGTATTCAGCGTTTTCAACATGATTTAGTTCAGCGTTCTTTTCAGCATCTGCAATAGCTTCAGGAATGATTTCAATTCCGTAAATTTGTTTAACTTTGTCAGCCATAGTGATACCGATTGTACCAACGCCACAGTAAGCATCCAATAAAATATCATCTGGTGAGGGATGCAAAGCTTCAGTCGCTAGATCATACAACTTATCAGTTTGAAGAGAATTTAATTGTAAGAAGGCACGTGGTGATAAATTGAAGATTGATCCGTTAATATCTTCTTGAAGATACTCATCACCCCAGATAAGCTTTGTTTCGTCGCCCCAGACAGCACCTTGATCAACTGGATTGATATTTTGAGAAATTGAACTTACTTCCGGAATTGCTTTCGTGATTGCTTCGACAAATTGACGTTCCTTCAAAAACTTTTTCGAGCGTGTGATGAAAGTTACTTGAAGCTTGTTGAATTCAACAGATTGACGCACGACGATCATGCTGATGATACCTGATTTTTCCTTAGGATTGTAAACAGGTAAACCTAGTTCTTTGATGATATCGACAATCTTACGGATTGCGGACATAGTTAGGTCCATTTGCGTTGGCATTTCTGGGAGGTCAACTAATTCTTGTGTTCCTGCCTTGTACAGCCCACAACGAATTTCTCCATCGATTTCTTGAATTGGGAATTGTGCCTTATTACGATATTTTTCTTGTTGTGGTGAGGCGATTGTAGGCTTAATTGTGTAGTGTTCATAAGCATGAGGCTTATACTTGTTTAGTGATTCTCTGAGAATATCAGCTTTATATTCAAGCTGGTCTTCATATTTAATGTGAGCAAACTCAAGTCCACCGACTTCACTTGCTAATGGGGTGACATCTTCGTTACGATGTGGACTATGAGTTCTGATTTTATGAATCTTACCGTTGATAAATCTAGGATGTATGTCGGTGATTTCGCAGACGATGACATCTTCAGGTACGGCACCAGGGACGAAGACAATTACGTGCTTGAAAAAGCCGATTCCTTCTCCGTTGATACCGATTCGTTTGATTGTTAGGGGAAAACGATCTCCCACTTTTAATTCTTCAGTTATATTGTTTTCCATAATTTTTCCTTTTTTGAAATAAGCGCTAAACTACTAGAAGTATAACATGTGAGGTAATACATTTGAGTAAAGTTACAAAAATACAAGCCCAAAAACGTAAGGGTAGATACAATGTCTTTCTGGATGATGAATATGCATTTCCAGTTGGTGAATCGACGTTGATTGAATTTCGATTGATGAAGGGAACTGAGTTGGACGATGCCCAAGTCACTCTGATAAAAAATCGAGAGAATACTAATAAAGCCTATGGGGATGCAGTTAATTACTTGAGTTATGAACTGCGGACAGAAAAAGAGATGAAAGATTATCTGTATAAAAAGGAGTACAACACTCCGATTATTATGGATGTGATGGACAAGTTGAGGAAGCTTCATTATTTGAATGATGAAGCTTATGCCCAAAGTTTTATCAATACACAACTGCGACTTTCAGCTAATGGACCAAGGACAATTGAACAAAAGATGTTCAAAAAGGGTGTTCCTGATGACATCATTAAGCAAAAGATTTCTGAGATTGATCAAGATATCTTGCTAGATAATGCAACTGAGTTTGCCGAGAAACAAATGCGGAAGACCAATCATGCTTCTTTCAAACAACAGCTAATTAAACTACGACAAAGCCTCTATTCTAAAGGATTTAGTGGCGATATTGTTAGTCAGGCTATCGACAGCTTGGACTTAGAAAAGGACGAAGATGAGGAACAAGAAAATCTTCGTAAAATGATTGATAAAGTTTCGCACAGATACGCTAACACATCTAAGCTAATTACTTATTTAATGGGAAAAGGATTTTCCTATGATGCAATTAAACAAGCTCTTCAAGATGACGATTAGGATGATTGTTCTTTTATTCGTTTCACAGCTCTGTTATAATTTTTTTGAACAAGATTTTGAAAGCTGGTTACGTTATGCAAATACCCAGAGAAGGGGATTACGTAGCAATCCAGAGTTATAAGCATGATGGTCAGTTACATCGTACTTGGCGTGAAACAATGGTGTTAAAGACGAGCGAGAACGAAATAATAGGTTGTAATGATAATACTTTAGTAACAGAATCAGACGGTCGCCGTTGGGTGACTAGAGAGCCCGCAATAGTTTATTTCCATAAACATTATTGGTTCAATATTATTGCCATGATTCGTGATACAGGAGTTTCTTATTATTGTAATTTAGCAACTCCGTTTGTTTTAGATAAAGAGGCCATCAAATATATAGATTATGATTTAGACGTAAAGGTATTTCCTGACGGAGAAAAGCGTTTGCTAGATGTTGACGAGTATGCCGCACATAGTAAGATGTGGAATTACCCGCCAGAGATAGACAAGATTCTACATTATAATGTTGATGTTTTAATTGATTGGATAGACAAGGGAAAAGGTCCATTTTCTCAAGCCTATATTGATCTCTGGATGAAGAGATATAACGAATTATCTCACCATTAATGGATTGCTTAATCCTAAAAAAGACTGCTGAAATTTTCAGCAGTCTTTTTATATTTCGGGAATTTTATTTTTAGATAAATCTTCTTTTTTTAATGTAGCTGTTCGGATTAATTGATAAATGGTGGCAACGATTGGAACGCCAACAAGCATTCCAACTATTCCCGCAAGTCCACCACCAACGGTGATTGCGACAAGTACCAAGATTCCAGGCAGACCAATTGAACTGCCGACCACATATGGGTAAATTAAATTACCTTCTAATTGTTGGAGCACGATAATAAATATTACGAATAGTACACCTTGAAGAGGGGATGTAACAGCAATTAGTACAAATCCGACTCCGCCACCGATCCAAGCTCCAATCATTGGAATTAAAGCTGTCATTCCAACTAATGCTCCAATTGATAATGCGTTTGGAAAGCGGAAAATCAACATTCCGATGGCACAAAGTGTTCCCAAGATAAAGGCTTCAGTTACTTGACCTTTAATAAAACTAGAAAATGATTTGTCCGCCACTTGTAGAACGTAGCGAGATTTTTCCATAAATTTAGCAGGTAAGAAAGCATCAAAAACTCTACTTAAGCGATTTGCGATTCGTTCTTTGCCACTTACCAAATAGATTGCAAAAGTTAGCGCCAAAATAAAATTAAATACACCTTTGGAGATACTACCAAAAATTGAAAGTGAAGATGAGAATACTCCAGAAAGGCCTGTCGAAAGTAGCTTCATCAATTTGCTTTGAATGGACGTCCAATCAATTTTTGTGGTTTCTAATTGAGACATTATTGCATTGGCATTGTTAGAATTATCAAGCCATTTGTTTATGTTATCAACGACATCTGGCAAGCTAGTGAAAAATCCACTGATAGCAGTAATGAATTGAGGAATTACAAGTCGCATGACCCAAGCGATAATAGCGATAATTATTATTAATGACAAAATTAAAGCTGTAGGTCGACGTAGTTTGACTAGTATTGTTTTATCAGCTTTAGGCCAAAACCATTTTTCCATTGTACTACTGAGTATGTTGATACAGTATGCCATAGCGGCACCAATTATTAATGGGAAAGCAACAGCACCAATGCCTTTAAATAAGTTTAATACCTGACCAGGATAAACAAGTAGGATTAAAAATATCGCAATCAGAATGCTGTAGCGGATAATCTCTTTTTTATTAACTTTCATTGATTTCCCCTTTTTTGTGATTATTGATATCTTATCATTTATAGTGAATTAATTTTTGCCATTATCAGATTTTTTAAAAGTTGACTGTAGTTTTTCATTTTCTTCTTGAACCAATTTTTTGAATCCCGGTTCTCTTATGTCTCTTTTTTCAATATATTCGTCTAGTTTTTCCAAAATTTAATCCTCCAATACTTATAGTTGATCAGCTTCATTTAATACTTAAGTATATTCCAAATATTATGACCAATGTATTGGAAACAATTAATTAACGAGATGAAAAAAGCCACTCAATTCAGCATTTAAACTGAACTGAGTGGCTTTTATTTTATTCATCAATTTTATTTGGATCAATCGAAATTCCCGCCAAGAAATCTTTTATACGTGGAGTTGGATTATCGAAGAATTCGTGGGTTTCACCATCGAACACTTTTTTACCATCTTCAATGAAGACAATCTTGTCTGAAACTAATCTAGCGAAATCCATGTTGTGGGTAACTATGACCATTGATTGTCCGGCTTTACATAGATCTTCAAGAATTCTCAGTACCTGTGTTTCTAGCTCTGGATCTAAGGCACTTGTTGGTTCATCCAACAAAATGTATTCGGGGTCCATAGCTAGGGCACGACAGATTGAAATTCTTTGTTGCTGTCCACCTGATAGTTGGCTAGGATAACGATCTCCATAGCCGTCCAAACCAACTTGTTTGAGTAATTTAGCTGCTCTTTCATCGGCGTCAGCAGGGGACTTTTTCAATACATTTATTGGAGCTTCTGTGATATTTTTTGTCACTGTAAGATTTGGGAATAGATTCCAGTTTTGAAAAACCATGCTGGTTTTTCGACGAAGGCTAAAGCTATCTTTCTTTGATAGTGGTTTTGAATAGTCATAAGTCAATTCTGGGAAGCTAATAGTTCCAGACTCAGGTCGAACTAACAAGTCAATTGATCTGAGAAGTGTTGATTTACCAGAACCAGAAGGTCCAAGGATGACAGTTGTTTTCCCATCAGGGAAGTCGACTGAAATATCATGAAGCACTGTTTGACCATCATATTTTTTTACAATATTTTTCAATGAAATCATTAAGCTTCACTTCCTTTAACATAACGAGATGTTCTGTGCTCGAGGTAATGTTGTAGCCAAGTTAATAATGAACATACAACAGCATATAATGCGGCTGCTAATGAGTACATTAGTAATGGTTGGAAGTTTTTAGCTGTGATTTGTTGACTAACCTGGAACATTTCCAAAATCGTAATTGAACTGGCTAAAGATGTATCCTTAACTAATCCAATAAATGAGTTAGAAAGTGGAGGTAGAGCAATCCTAACAGCTTGTGGTAAAACGATTTTCATCAAGGTTTGTCTTGTTGAAAAACCAAGAGTAAACGCTGCATCCCATTGATCATCTGGAACAGAGAGCAAAGCTGAACGAATTGTTTCTGAGGCATATGCACCGGTGTTTAAAGAAAATCCGATAACTGCAGCGATAAATGGATCTAGTTGAACACCAATATTTGGTAATCCAAAGAAGATGATGAACAACTGAACTAGTAATGGAGTTGAACGGAACAGCCAAACATAAAAATTGGCAATAGCTTTGAGCAACATCCAAGGATACTTGATAGCCTTGTTCTCACTAGGTTTAATAAATTTAATTAATGCTGTAAGGACTGCAAGTATCAATCCAAATATAAACGCTAAAATCGCTAACGGAATGGTGTATTGCACCATTGCTACGATCATTTCAGGCAATGATGTAATAATTATATGCCACATAAAATCCGCCCCTCTCGAAAAATGGAAATGTTATTTACTAATGTCTTCACCGAAGTACTTAATTGATAGACGCTTTAATGTGCCATCTTTTCTAAGCTTGTCTTCAGCTTTATTGACCTTATCACGAAGTTTTGTACTGTCTTTGTTGAAGATAGGAGCAATCTTAGTGTTAGGAATTTTGTTTGTAGGGATAACTTTGGCCTTTAAACCACTATCCTTGTTGTCTTTCGCCCATGTTAGGAATGCTTCATGTGAGTTGATGGTAGCTTGAACACGGCCTTGTTTGATCATTGACATGGTAGTAGCAAAGTCTGGAGAAGGCACGATGTTAGCACCGAACTTCTTAGCCTTGTTATAGTTGTCGGTACCAGTACCTTCAGCCATCTTGACGCCCTTTAAATCGTCAACTGACTTGACTTTAGAGTCGCCATCTTTAGTAATTAAAACTGATTTAGATGCAACATATGGTTTGGCAAAAATATAGTGCTTTTGACGATCCTTTGTTTCACCAACGTTATTGATTACAACGTCGAATGTTTTTGAATTTAATCCAGCAATTAGTGAATCCCATTTGGTAGGAACAAACTTAGCTTTCAAGCCCATTTCTTTTGCTAATGCTTTACCAAACTCAACTTCATAACCAGTTAGTTTGCCATTTTCACGGTATGAATATGGAGCATAAGTTCCTTCCAAACCGATTGTTAATGTACCTTTAGTTTTTGTTTCGTTTGAACTGTTTGAGCAACCAGTTAGAATTAATACGAAGGCTGCAACCATTGTAAGCAGCAGTGCGACTCTCTTTTTCATATGACTATCTCCCCAATAGATTAATGTCTTATTTTCTCATAATTTAGGCGTTTTGAGAAAAGATTTGATTTATATTTCTAAAATTTAAATAAATCTGTAGATAAGTATCTTTCACCGTTGTCAGGTGAGACTGTTACAACGTTCTTACCTTCACCAAGTTTTTTAGCAATTTCGATAGCTCCGAAGATATTAGCACCGGCAGAGATTCCTGGTAAAAATCCTTCTTTACGACTTACTTCTTGAGCCATTTGGATAGCTTGATCAGATGTAACTTCAATAATATCTGAATATGAATCTTGATCTAATGTATCAGGAATCATACCAGCTGAAATGCCTTGAATTTTGTGCTTACCAGTTTTACCTTCCTTAAGAAGTGGTGATTCAGCAGCTTCAAGTGCATAAATTTTTACATCAGGATATTTCTTTGTTAAAGCGTGACTAACACCAGATAAAGTACCACCAGTACCAACACCAGCAACAAAGGCATCAACTGTTTGACCATCGAATGCTTCAATGATTTCTTTACCAGTAGTTCTTTCATGTACGTCAGGATTAGCTGGATTACTGAATTGCATTGGTAGGAAGTATCCTTTTTCATCGGAAAGTTCTTTGGCGCGTTTAATAGCTCCACCCATGCCTTCAGAACCAGGTGTAAGAACTAATTCTGTTCCGTAACCTTGCATGATTTTACGACGTTCAACACTCATTGTGTCGGGCATCATGATAATTAAGTGATAGCCCTTTGCTGCAGCTACTAGGGACAATCCAATACCAGTATTTCCTGATGTTGGTTCAACAATAGTATCTCCAGGCTTTAACTTGCCAGCTTTTTCTGCGGCTTCAATCATTGAAAGGGCAATTCTATCCTTGATTGAGCTTCCAGGATTGAAGAATTCTAATTTTACAAAGACGTTGGCAGCACCCTCTGGTACAACTCTATTTAATTTAACAATTGGTGTGTTACCAATTAATTCTGTAATATTGTTAGCAATTTTTGACATATCTATTCCTCCAAATTTCCTCGTAAACAAATTTATTGTAATACTTTAAAAAAATCTTTGTTACCAATATCACTCCGGTCAGCTACACACCTGAACCTTAGCGTTAATGACATTACGGACCCAATTTCCAAAGAACTTAGCCTGAACTTCCTCCCAAGCGAACATCGGTTGGTTATTAATAGGAGAGTAATAATTCACTGGCTGTAATGGGTGGCGTTCGGGATGTGCAGCAAACTCACGCTCATATTCTTTTCTTAAATCATTTTTTTGATATTCAAGGTGTGAGAAAAGAAATGATTGAGGCTTTGTCTTAGACGATGCCAGAAACAACAATCCCTTATCACTAATAGCGTTAATGGTCAGCTGCGAGTTATCGTTAATTTGTTGCTGATTCATTTCTGCGTAACGCGCATGTGGTGCAGGGAAGTTATTAGAAATATTGTCCAAAAGGTTTGATGATTTCAAAATATTATTTTGGAAAATACCAAATGTTTTGTGTGGCAATATTTGTTTGTCGATGCCGTGCAGATGATGTAAGGCCGCCATCGCACCCCAGCATACGTACAGCTGGGGAATACTCATTTCGTTTAATTTATCTAATAGTTCGTCAATCTCATCTTTATAAGTTATATCGTTAAAATCGATTTGTTCAACAGGACTTCCAGAAATAATAAATCCGTCCAAGTTATCCAAGTCATCAAGATCCAGTGGCTTCATGGTGTTTGTTACTGCAGGGTCGAGTTTTCTATCGACATAGCGAGTTGCTGAATAATAGTAGGTAAATTCAACATTTCGATGTTCGTGGGTTAGTGATTTATAAAAGTTTTCGTCTGTTTCAACTTTGTTATACATCAAGTTTAAAATTCCAATTTTTACAGCGTTCACAGTTGACTCCTTTCTAAAATAAAAAAGGGAGCTGACTAATTGTCAGCTCCCTTGAATAGTATCTAATACTAGTACATCAATTGAGTGGAATTAGGCATGCAGAAAAAGTATAATGATTTTTCATCATTACACAGCAACATGCGTTCATTTTTACGTTTTTAAGATTCTTCATGTCTAATTCGCCTCCTGTTTTCTTTGATTACAGAATATTATTAGAAATTCTTTAAGTCAAGCATTTAATATTTAATTTTTCTTTTTCTCAGTATAAATTGAGAGTGAGTCAAACTCTAGATATGAAGCAAGAGTAAGAGAGACCATCATAATTAAGACTAACCATCCGATTGAATTTCCTAAAATATGTTCGATTGGTAAAATTTTTGCGACTAAGAAAATACTACCAATGCACAAGAAAAAGTCGATTACTAAGTTTAATCCAATAATTAATTTATCTCGCTCAAGTATAAAGAAGTTGATGAACTTTTTTAAACCTTTTTTGGTTGAGCTTCGATACATGATTAATATTGGCCTTTGGGCAATTACTTTGATTGCAAAGATACCTAAAGAACCGACGATACCACCAACGATTACTCTCCATGTTAGCGCGTGGAGTACCAGTGCGTTATAAGCAATTCCCGCAATTAATAGACTTACTACGTAAGGTATAAAGAAGAAAAATAAGTATATTACGACGATTTTTTTATTCGACAATTTTGATGACTCCCTATATAGTATTAAGTTTATTTTATCATTAATGCTTCATATATTGTTGAATTGTTTGACACCTGCTATAATTGGTAACATCTATTTTTAATATGAAAGAGAGTGAAAAAATTAATGAGCGATGATCCTACAGGTGCGGCGTTAATTGGACAGATAGTCTTAATTGTTGTTTTAACGCTCCTGAATGCATTTTTTGCGGCCAGTGAAATGGCTATTGTTTCTGTAAATAAATCTACCGTTGAGGATAAAGTTAAGGACGGGAGTCGAAAAGCAGAAAGAATTCTACATGCAATTGAACATCCAACTAATTTTTTATCTACCATTCAAGTAGCTATCACACTTGCAGGATTCCTTTCATCTGCTAGTGCGGCCACAAGTTTAAGTACAAGATTAGAAGGCGTGATTGGTAAGTTCCCAGGAAGTTATGAACTTTCAATCGTGATTATCACAGTTATTTTATCTTACTTCACTTTAGTATTTGGTGAATTATTTCCAAAACAAATTGCTCTGCACAGACCTTATCAAGTGGTGTCTTTTACCGAGCCACTCGTTAATGTCGTAAGTAAAATCTTGGCACCGTTTGTTTGGATTTTGACAGTTTCCATCAATGGATTAATGAAAGTTACTCCACTAGATTTTAGTCAAAAAGAAGACAAGGTTACTCGAAATGAGATGCTCTCGACGATTCAAAAGTCTCGTCAAAGTGGAACTATTAATTCTGACGAGTATCAAATGTTACAAGGTATCATCAAATTCAGCGATAAAAATGTCCGTGAAATCATGGTTCCAAGAACCGATGCATTCATGATCGATATTAATGATTCCCTGGATGAAAATATTGATGCCATTTTGTCCCAACCATTTTCACGTGTTCCTGTTTATGGTGGCGACAAGGATACGATCATTGGTATTGTGCATATCAAAGCTTTATTCAAAAAAGCCCGTGTATCAGGATTTGATAATATCAATTTGAAAAGTATTATGACTGAACCATTATTTGTTCCTGAAACAACAAGTATTGATTCGTTGCTACTTAAGATGCAAACTACTCAAACACAAATTGCCATGATCATGGATGAGTATGGTGGTGTGGTTGGACTTGCAACTATTGAAGATATTCTCGAAGAAATTGTTGGTGAAATTGATGATGAATATGATCAAACAACTACCAATTATCGTCGATTATCTACAAATGAATATTCAGTTGTCGGTACATTTTCTATCGAAGATTTCAATGATCTTTTTGATGAAGATATTGACGAAGAGCAAGATGACGCCGATACTATTGCTGGATATTTAATTATGAATGTTGGTGAGATTCCTGATGCCAATATTCCTAAGAGCATTACATTAGATGACGGTGTGAAATTAACTTCCGGTAAGGTTGATGGTTCAAGGCTTAAAACCGTTATCGTTTCAATTCCTAAAGACAAAGTTAAAGTCGTTACGACTAATATGTTTGAAAAGAAATACTAGTGTATTTCTTTTTTTATGAGTTAAGGAGAAAATATGGATCAAAAACAATTAGAGAGTGAAGTAAGCAAAAGAAGAACATTTGCTATCATCTCTCACCCTGATGCTGGTAAAACTACAATTACTGAACAAATGCTTTATTTTGGTGGTGTAATTCGTTCTGCCGGTACAGTTAAAGCAAAAAAATCTGGTCAATTTGCCACATCTGACTGGATGGAAATTGAAAAGAAACGTGGTATCTCAGTTACAAGTTCTGTTATGCAATTCCATTATCACGATAAAGATGTCAACATTTTGGATACACCAGGACATGAGGATTTCTCAGAAGATACTTATCGTACTTTGATGGCTGTTGATGCTGCTGTCATGGTTATCGACTCTGCCAAAGGTATCGAGCCACAAACTAAGAAATTATTCAAAGTTGTTAAACAACGTGGTATTCCTATTTTTACATTTATGAATAAACTTGACCGTGATGGTCGTGACCCACTAGATTTGATTGCTGAACTTGAAGAATTATTGAACATCGAGGGATGTGCAATGAACTGGCCAATTGGTATGGGTAAGGAACTCAAGGGATTGTACGATATTCGTAACAATCGTGTTGAGTTGTACCGTAAAGATGGTGATGATCGTTATCTTGACCTTGGTGAAGACGGCAAGTTGAAAGAACGTAACCCACTTGAAGAAGAGGGTGTTTATGAACAAGCTCTTGGCGAAGTAGATTTGATCAAAGAAGCCGGAAACAAGTTTGATTTAGATAAAATCATGCAAGGTAATCAAACTCCAGTATTTTTCGGTTCAGCTTTGACAAACTTTGGTGTGCAAGTATTCTTGGATACATTCTTAGATATGGCACCAGCTCCATCACCACACAAACAAAAAGACAGTGATGAAATCGTTAATCCAGATGACACAGAATTTTCAGCCTTTGTATTTAAAATTCAGGCAAATATGAACCCAAATCACCGTGACAGAATTGCTTTCGTCAGAATTTGTTCAGGTGAATTCGAAAAGGGTATGGATGTTACTTTAAATCGTACTGGTAAAACAATGCGTTTGAATAATGCGACAGAATTCATGTCTGATCAAAGAGAACAAGTAAAGACTGCTGTTGCTGGAGATATCGTAGGATTATACGATACAGGTAACTTCGAAATTGGTGACACAATTTATACAGGTAAAAAGGCAGTTCAATTCGAGGACTTACCACAATTTACTCCAGAAATGTTCATGGAAGTTCAAGCTAAGAACGTTATGAAACAAAAATCATTCCATAAAGGAATGCAACAACTAGTCCAAGAAGGTGCTGTTCAATTGTATAGAACATATACAACAAACGACTATATCTTAGGTGCTGTTGGACAACTACAATTTGAAGTATTCCAATTCAGAATGAAGAACGAATATAACTGTGATGTTGTCATGAATCCAATTGGTTCAAGAACTGCACGTTGGATTGATCCAGATCAACTTGATCCAAGTATGTCGTCATCAAGAAATATGCTGGTTAAGGATTTGGACGACAATCCATTGTTCTTGTTCGAAAACCGTTTCGCAGAAAACTGGTTTGCTAGCAAGTATCCTGATGTAACATTAACTTCAAAACTATAATAAAATCTCTTCGGAATGTTGTGTGAACGAAACTGTTCATGTGATATTTTGAAGAGATTTTTTTATATGCCGTCTGCAGAGCTGAAAAATATTCTTCGGCTGTGCGGGACGGTCTGAGCCTAAGTGCGGTCTCAGACCTCGGTTTGGAGCCTTTCGAAGTTCGCGAAAGTCTTCAAACTCGCCCGGTGGTGTAAGGGTGGCATAGTTCGCCGCCCTAACGCCACTTTCACTGCCTTCGAATATTTCTCAGCTCTTCCGACTGGTTTGCATTAGTAAATAGATGAATCTGTGGGTATGTATCACTCTAATTTTTGTGCATCTAAAATTTTCTTCCACTATCACTGACGATTAGTTCGACAGGGTACATCAAAACTCAGAATAGGTATTGGACACACACATGTCAAAACATTGAAATAGATGCATTTCCAAAAAATAAATCAGATTTCATGGAAATTATGCGAAAGTAAATGTTCCCAAGGGTATAATGAAAAATAAAGATATTTATATTTTGGGGGACGTACTATGAAAAAGAGTGGTGTACTAGTTTGCACTGTTGCATTGACTATCTTGTTGGGTTTGGGGATGGCTCCGCAAAATGCTGATGCAGATCAATTAAATAACAGTTCCGATACTAGCGAAATTACTGGTTTAAAAAATGATAACAACGAAACCACTTCTGAAGAGTTGAATATTACTAATTCTATGCCAACTGAAGTTGATGAGGATAATTTAAATAATTCTGATCGTGCTGGTGGTCAATGGGCTACTGATCCTAAAACGGCAACTCCACAATCAAATTTTTATTATTCAGTCAATAGTAAGTGGCTAGATGATAATAAGAAATCAACAGAGGATTCATCGATCACTGATCCTTCGGCTACCAAAACAGATCAAGACATTGCCTATGAAGATGCTCAAAAGGATGTCACCGAAGTTGCCAGTGGCTAAATTGTCACCGATGTTCCACAAATTCAACAAATGGGTGATTATTATAATCGTTATTTAGCTATGTTGAACTCGGACCAATTGAATGTGGGGTCTCTGAAAAGCGATCTTAAAAGTATTCAGGATTTAAAATATTACTCTGACTTGAATTCGAAACCAGCTTATTTTGATCAAAACAGCATTAAATTACCATTCTCAATTAGTGCCACCCCAGATTTACAGGATAGTCGAAAAACTAATTATGTATTTAGTCAATCTTCCAACAATATACCTGCTACAACCAATGCCGCCGATTTTAATCAAGGTGCAGCCAAAGGGTTCATTGATTCGATGGTGAATTTATTTGGGTTGTTAGGGATTGACAAAAACCAATCTATGCCAATAATCATGAATGCTATTACTTTCGAAAATTCATTGACCTCAGGATTGGTCGATAAACAACGTGATAACGGAAGTTCACCCGAAGACTTATCTAGCTTTAATCCCTATACAACTAGCATGTATAGCACAATGGATGTGAATGAATTTTATAATAAACAATCCAATCTTCAACTAAAGCAATATGTCGAAACAATGTTTCCTGGATTAAAACAAATTCAATTGACAAATCCACAAGCTTTGAACACCTACAATAATATTTTCTCCCTAGGTAATTTTGAATCATTAAAAGACTGGATGATGCTGCTACAAGTTTTTAACAATCGGGAATTGTTTAGTCAACAAGGTGTTAACGCAACTAAAGAATTCGACGATAACTCTCAAACTTTTATAATTTCAACACTTGGTTCAGTTGATACAACAACTAATGTAGGAAAATCCTTTATGGCAACTCAACAATATTTTTTAGATGATATGAGTACGCTTTATGGAAAAATCCAAGTCGGTTCAAAAGTTAAAAATGATGTTTTAACGATGACTGAAAAAATCAGGGATGCGTATATTCAGCGTTTGAATAATAATACTTGGTTAAGCCCTCAGACAAAAAAAGCAGCAGTTAATAAGTTAGAGAAAATGATTATTAACGTTGGCTATCAAGAAGGAATACCTGCATTAACCGATTACACGAGTTTAAATTTCAGTCCTAATGAAAGTATTTACGATATTAATAAAGCTATTAACAAGTATCGTCAAGATGTCACTTTACTAAGTTTAAAAGAAAAATCTGAACGTGCAGGAATTCAACGCGCCAGTTTTGAACGTAATGCCTTCTATGATCCAAGCTCAAACAGTATTGCCGTGGATGGTGCCATGCTAACAGCTCCCTTCTTTTCAGAGAGCCAAACCGTCAGTCAAAACTATGGTGGAATTGGAATAGTAATTGGACACGAGATTTCACATGCCTTTGACCCAACCGGAGCACAATTTGATTCCAATGGAATTAGAAGTAATTGGTGGACAGAAGCAGATAAAGAGAAATTCAATGATTTAAGTATGAAAATGGATGATGAGTACAACGGAATTAAGATGGACTGGGGAACTGTTAATGGGAAGAATACTCTTAGTGAAAATGTTGCTGATAATGGTGGATTAAGTGTTGCGTTGGAATTGGCAAAACAAGATCCATCGTACAATGCTAAAGAGTTCTTCGAAAACTGGGCAAGATCTTCACGAATGTCTGTTGATAAATTCACTGAAGAAATGTTGATGCTTGATAGTCATGCCCCTGCTCCTGTTCGAGTTAACGTAGCAGTTCAAAATCAAGACGATTTTTATAGTACTTATGATGTTAAACCTGGCGATCCTATGTATTTGGCACCTCAAGACAGAGTTAGTATCTGGTAAAAATGCCGTCTCCAGAGCTGAGAAATATTCTTCGACTGTTGTTGTGGAATATAATGATTTTTAATTTTTTGAGAACTCTTAAAGGATGAGTTTAAATTGAAAACCAGCATTATAAAATATTGACAGCATAATGAAACAAAGCAAACTGAAGTTTATTGATATCTAGACGGAGGGGGAAAATCAATTTGGGCTCAGCCGCCAGATTTCACTTTGCTGACGAAGTCAGCTTAGTGAAAGGGTCGATTTGGAGACATTTCGAACTATGAAATGGCTTCAAACGATCCCGGCAGCGTTCCAGCCCGTAAAATCGATTTTCCCCCTCCGTCGGCATTTCCCACCCAACTCCTCACAAAACCTTTGTGTAAAGCAAACATAATTGGTATTATTTTTAGGACAGATTTTTAAGGGGAACTCAATGCAAAAACGACTATCATTACGTAATTTAATGTTCATCGGCTCAATGCTTTTCGGACTATTCTTCGGTGCCGGAAACCTAATCTTTCCAGTATTTCTTGGCCAACAAGCAGGTAGTAACGTCTGGCTTGCTGTAATTGGATTGTTAATTACTGGTATTGGATTACCACTTCTAGGTGTTGCTGGACTTGGTATCACTGAAAGTGCCAGTGTCTTTGATTTGGCAAAAAAAGTTAATCGTTCGTATGCTTATATATTTACGGTTTTACTTTATTTAATTATTGGTCCATTGTTTGCAACACCTAGGTTGGCGACGACTTCGTTCCAAATGGGAATAGTGCCATTTGTTTCAAATGGGCAGCAAGCGCTAGTTCTGGCAATTTTTTCTATCTTATTTTTCGCCGCATCATGGTGGTTTGCACGTAAGCCTAGCAAGATCATGACTTATGTTGGAAAGTGGCTCACACCAATTTTTCTTATTTTATTGGGAATTTTGATTGCGGTGGCACTTATTCATCCGATGGGATCTCTTACTGCGCAGCCTCAAGGGCAATACGTTCACAGTCCAGTTTTGGCTGGATTTACTGAAGGTTATAATACGATGGATGCTTTGGCTTCATTAGCATTTGGCGTGGTTGTTATCGACGGTATCAAGATGTTGGGGATCACTGATCCTAAGGCGATTGCGACTGATACGATTAAAGCAGGGGCTATCAGCGTTGTTTTGATGGGAATCATCTATACATTGTTAGCTTTGCTTGGTGCAATGAGTTTGGGTCACTTGAAGTTGGCTGCCAATGGAGGAATTACGCTGGCACAAATTTTCAATTATTACTTCGGTAGTTTTGGAAATGTCTTGTTAGCTTTGATTGTTATTGTTGCTTGTTTGAAAACTTCAATTGGTTTAATTACAGCATTTGGAGAGGCTATGCATGAAATGTTTCCTAAAATTTCATATCAAGTATTAATCGCTATTGCTAGTATTTTGCCATGTATTTTCGCAAATGTGGGATTGACGAACCTTATTCAATATTCAACTCCAGCTTTGATGTTCATTTATCCATTAGCAATAACGCTGATTATCTTGGCTATATTGACACCATTTATTGGATCATCAAAATGGATTTTCGGAGTTACAACTTTGTTCACTTTGATACCTGCAATTTTAGCTGGATTAGAAGCATTAAGTTTCGTATTTAAGGGTCAGGGATGGTTTACAACATTGATGCATTTTAATGATGTACTTCCATTAGCAAGCCTTGGATTAGGGTGGGTCGTTCCTGCATTGATTGGGTTAGTTGTTGGATATGTTATTAGTCGTTTCAGGCCTACAGTATAATAAATAAAATAATAATGACGCATGGTAATTTAAATATTACTTATGCGTCTTTTTTTGACGAAAATCGTTGACGAATCAATGGATGAACCTAATAATTATGAGAACTACTATTTAGGGGATGAGCTCATGGATATCGGACAACTGACTAATCAAATCTTTTTAATGTTCGGATTAATGTTAGTCGGAGTTATTATTGGCAAGACCAAATTAATGAGCGTGCAAACCTCAAATGATTTGACGAATATCTTGATAAAAGTAATTGGACCGTGCTTGATTATTAATGCTTTTGAGCAAAATTACTCACAAAGTAGAATCAAACTATTTGTATTGGCAGCAGTTGCAGTTGCTATCGCCTATGTGATTGAAATAGTTATCTCCAAATTTGCCTTCGCTAGAGTCAAAAATTCCAATTTAAAAAGAGTTTCAACTTATGGCAGTGTTTACTCGAACGCCGGATTCATGGGAATTCCTTTGATTAGTGCATTATTTGGACCAACTGGGGTATTTTATGGTGTTGTCTCGTTAGCAGTCTGGAACGTCTTTAATTGGACACACGGAATCAGTTTGTTTAACGAAGCCAAAGGAGAAGAGGGTTCTAAATTCAAACAAATATTTTTGAATCCGAATGTTATCGCAATAATTATAGGATTAATCCTATTCATTTTTTCTTTAAGCTTACCTTCCACTGTTGACCAAGTAGTTAAATATGTCGGCTCGATCAACACACCATTATCGATGATTGTTATTGGAAACAGTCTAGCAAGTATTAAATTTGATAAATCCATGTTAGAGAGACATTT
Source organism: Companilactobacillus ginsenosidimutans (assembly GCF_001050475.1). Taxonomy (NCBI): domain Bacteria; kingdom Bacillati; phylum Bacillota; class Bacilli; order Lactobacillales; family Lactobacillaceae; genus Companilactobacillus; species Companilactobacillus ginsenosidimutans. The sequence continues at coordinate 2,373,170 of NZ_CP012034.1, forward strand.
GTGGATCAGCTTAATATTGAGAAATTTAATTTATCCAGTGATTGCAATCTTCGTACTCAAATTAATGGGGATTACTGGAATAGCCTTTTATACCACAGTTGTTATGGCAGCATGTCCGGTGGCAGGTTTGATCGTCTTGTTCACTCTCCAAGCCAAAGAAAATCCAGCTCCAGCAATTGCACTAATGAGTTTGTCTACAGTCTTAAGCTTGGTAACAATTCCTATCGTATTTGCAATAAGTAATATGAGGATTTAGCAGTATACATAAGGACAACAATTTTATCCGTAAGATTATTTTCATAAAAATATTCCGTGGAAAGGATGATATCAAATTATTATTCGAAATTTAATCATGTCAATTTTGATGTTATGTCCTCTAGCAGTCCCATTATTAATCATTTTTGGTGGAGTATTTTTCTATGGCATGTATTTTCTGAATCCAAATGCTTAGAATATAAATTAATAAGTCATAATATAAAAAAGGAGTGATTTTATGTTGATGGATGGACATACACACACAGAATTTTGCCCACATGGAAGTCGAGAGCCAGTAGAAAAAATGATTCAGCGAGCAATCGGATTAGGAATGAAAAAGTATTGCATCACCGAACATGCGCCACTGCCACCTGATTTCAAGCAAAGTTACGAGGGGTCCTCTAGTGGAATCGACGAAGCATCGATGGAAATGTCAGACATGCCAGCATACATGAAACAAATGAAGTCACTTCAGGAAAAATATAAGTCAGATATAGAAATTTCGATAGGTTTTGAAGTCGACTATTTACAAGGATTTGAAGATTTTACGAAGCGTTTCCTCGATGAATATGGTCCTCAAACACAAGAAAGCATCTTGTCCGTTCATTTTATGAAGGGAACAGACGGAAAGTTCTGGTGTATTGATAATGGATTCGAAGACTTCGAACAAGGTTTCAAAGATTTTCTTGATACGCCACAACACGTTTTCCGTGAATACTATTTTTCCGTTCAGAAATCTGTTAAAGCGGATTTAGGGAAGTATCGTCCAATCAGAATTGGTCACATGAGCTTGGTTAGAAAATATCAAGATCATTTTCATTTAACTGAGGATTTGAACGATGAAAACATGAGCTTAGCACAAAATATCCTGTTCGATGTTAAAGCTCAACATCGTCAATTAGATTTAAATTTAGCTGGTTTGTACAAACCATATTGCAATGATTTTTATCCAGGTAAACAAATATTGAAACAAGCTGAATCTATTGGTATCCCAATCGTTTACGGTTCCGATGCACATGACATAGAGTCAGTCGGTCATGGTATTCATTTGATTAATACTATAACTAACTATTGACAGAAGACATTATCCAGCCTATGATATTCCTAAATTAAAAATTAATTAAAAAGTTACTAATCTAAATTTAATAAAGGTCATGAATAGGAAAGTAGAAATTAGTCAATCCCAAAGAGAATTTCGGATGCTGAAAACGAAATGGAAACTGTTTTCGAAAACACACCTATGAATAACTTCAAAGTTGAACTCAGTAGGCTTTGACGAAATGGTTCGTTATCCCAGTTGACACAGCCAACATGAGGTTTGATACCGCAAGGATCAAACAAAGGTGAGGTGGAACCACGATAATTCGTCCTCTTAGCAATTTATTTGCTAAGGGGATTTTTTTTCGTCCCTGGTTGGTCGTTGGCGTAGCCAACACCAAGATTGTTGCGCAAGCGCCTCATACGAATTTGTATCAGCTATATCAATCTGGCGCTTACGGTTCCATGCACTTATCATCTTTAGATTAGTAAGAGAATTTAGGAGGACGTTGAAATGAAAAATAACTTATTACCATTAGGAACACGCGACGAATTTGGTCGGCGAGCTAGTGAAAAACAACATATAATTTCAGTGATTGCAGATTCATTTTCTGATCGTGGCTTTTCAAAAGTTTCAACGCCATTATTAGAAAAACAAGCTGTGTTTGAACCTTATAAATTAGGGAATTATCAAATGTATCGTTTATTAGACCAAGAAGGGGACACAATTGTTCTTCGACCGGATATGACTTTACCAATTGCCAGATTTTTAAGCTCAACCAATATAGCGCTACCACAAAAATTTTGGTACATCGGAGATATTTTCAGAATTAGCCGTCGCTTATCAGGTTCATACAATGAGCTGACACAAGCTGGAATCGAACTGGTTGGATATTCCTCAATCAAAGCAGAGTTCGAATGTTTGGTACTTATCAATCAGTTGAGTCAAAAATTATTAGACGAACCAGTTGAAATAGAATTAGGAATTGCTGATTTTACCAAAGCTGTATTATCGACTTTAACTGATGATGAAGATTTGCAAGATGAAATTGCTGCTGCTTTGTATGACAAACAAGTTCCTAAATACGAGCAACTAATTCAAAGATTCAGCACTACCGATGAATATCAATTCTTACTGAAATGGCCAAGATTATTCGGCAAGCCAGATGTAATTTTTGAACAACTGAAGGACTTCAATTTACCAGAAAGTATTCAAAATAGAGTTGCTGAATTGAAAAACGTAATCGACTGGATCAAGCAAACAATGCCGGAACAAGCGTTATCACTCGACTTGAGTAGTCGTGCACCTCAAAAGTATTACACAGGATTAACTTTCAAAGGATTCTCCAAAGCAGGTTCAGGATATTTGTTCAGTGGTGGTCGTTATGACAAATTGTTATCTAACTTCCAAGACGTCAGTGAATCAGCTGTCGGAATGGGAATTGATATTGACCTAATTACTGATTTAGTTGTAAGTGACTCAAAAGAAGTCAATAAGAAGTTAATTTACTTTAAACCAGAGCAGTGGCAAGAAGCAGAAAAGGTTTTAAACAAAACAACTGATGCAATTCTTTCATTATCCGAAACTAGGGAAGATGCAGAGGTAGAAGCTAAGAAATTGAATGCAACAATAATTGATATGACAGAAGGTGAATTCATTGAGTGAAGATAGAATAAAAATTGCTTTAACAAAGGGACGAGTTGAAAAACAAGTTATTCCTTTAATGGAAGCAGCTGGAATTAATTGTGATCAGATTAGAAATAAGGAAAGACGATTGATTTTTGATTCTGAGACTCAACCGTATGAATTCATCTTGGCCAAGGGACCAGATGTAACGACATTTCTCGAAAGAGGCGCCGCAGATATTGGAATTGTCGGAAGCGATATTTTAACTGAGAATCAAAGTTCTCAGTATGAATTATTAAATCTAGATATTGGGAAATGTCAATTTGTTCTAGCTTCAACCAAAGAATTCGATCCAGACGCTCCTAAACGAAAAATTATTGGTACGAAATATCCACTAATTACCAAACGATATTTCGACAATTTAGGTCAAGATGTTGAGATTATCAAAATTGAGGGTTCAGTTGAATTAGCCCCCTTAACTGGTCTAGCTGATGCAATTGTTGACATCACTGAAACAGGGACTACCATCCGCGAAAATCACTTGAAGATATTCGATTATCTAGATAAAGTTTCAACTCGATTAGTAGTCAATCGAATGTCTTTGAAACAACATCCAGAGGCAATCTTTGATTTCGTAGATAGAATTAAAAAGGTCGTAAATGAGAGAAAAGAGGAAGAAGTAGGATGAAAATTGTTCAGGAGAATTTAGCAGAATTAGAGAAAATGGTACAGATGAAGACACGTCAGTTGAATGACCCTAAGGTTGTCGCAACTGTTAGTGAAATTATTAATAACGTCGTTGAAAATGGTGACTCAGCTTTAAAAGATTACGAGAAGAAATTTGATAATGTTGATATCGATAATTTCAAATTAGATCAATCGGTCATTGACGATGCTTATGATAATTTGGATAAAGATGTTAAGGACGCATTGTTCCTAGCCAAGAAGAACATCACTAGTTTCCACAAAAAGGAACTTGAAGATGGATTCATGGATAGTGAACAGAAAGGTGTCTTGAGAGGTCAAAAGTTAGTTCCACTTCAAAGAGTTGGACTATATGTACCGGGTGGTACAGCTGCTTATCCTTCAACAATTATGATGAGTGCAATGCCTGCTAAGATTGCCGGTGTTGATGAAGTCGTCATCGTAACTCCTCCACAAAAAGATGGAATCAATCCTGCTGTTCTTGCCGCCGCTAAAATTGCTGGCGTTGACGCAATTTATCAAGTTGGTGGTGCCCAAGCTATAGCCGCATTGGCATATGGAACAGAATCAATTCCTCGTGTTGATAAAATTGTTGGACCTGGAAATATTTTCGTTGCTACTGCTAAGAAACAAGTTTTCGGACAAGTTGCGATTGATATGGTTGCTGGACCTTCAGAAATTGGTATTATCGCTGATGATTCAGCTAATCCCAGACAAGTTGCTGCAGATTTGTTGTCACAAGCTGAGCACGACAAGTTGGCACGTCCTATACTAGTTACCGATAGTTTGAAACTCGCAAAGGCTGTGAGTGAAAACGTTGATTCACAATTAAAAGTTCTGCCACGTGAAGAAATTGCCTCTGCATCAGTTAACAACAAAGGATTTATTGCGGTTGTTGAAAAAATTGATGATATGTTTACTTTGATGAACACCGTTGCCCCAGAGCACTTGGAAATCCAACTTGAAGATCCAACACAATACTTAAATCAAATTAGAAATGCTGGATCAGTGTTCTTGGGTAAGTATGCCTCAGAACCACTTGGTGATTACGTTGCTGGACCAAATCACATTTTGCCAACTGGCGGAACTGCAAGATTTTCATCACCACTTGGTGTATATGACTTCGTGAAGAGAACTTCATTCATTCAATACACGAAACCAGCATTAGAAAGAGAAGCTAAGCAGATCACAACTTTGGCACGTGTTGAAGGTTTGGAAGGCCACGCCAGAGCAATTGAATCACGCTTTGACACATACTACGACTAGGGAGAATAACGATGAGACAAGCTACTATTGAGAGAAATACTAAGGAAACACAAATTAAAATTAGTTTGAATTTGGATGAGCAATCTGGGATTAAAATTGATACTGGAATCGGTTTTTTGAATCACATGTTGAACTTATTTGCTAAACACGGACGGTTCGGTCTAATTGTTGAAGCTCACGGTGATTTGGATGTTGATCCGCACCACACAACTGAAGATACTGGAATTGTCTTAGGTGAATGCTTCAAAAAGGCTCTTGGTGACAAATCTGGAATCGAACGTTATGGCACCGAATTTGTTCCAATGGATGAAACTTTAGGTCAAGTAAGTGTCGACTTGAGTGGTCGTTCATATTTAGTATTTGATGCTGACTTGGTAAACCCAAGGCTTGGTGGTCTTGATACTGAAACGGTTGAGGATTTCTTCCAGGCTGTAGCATTTGCTGCTGAAATGAATCTCCACGCTCGCATTCTTTATGGAAGAAATACTCACCACAAAGTAGAAAGTTTATTCAAAGCATTTGGCCGTGCGATGCGCGATGCTGTAACAATTAATCCTGATATTATAGGAGTTAACTCGACGAAAGGTGTGATCTAATGTTTGCAATCGTTGATTACGATACTGGTAACACACTTAATTTGAAAAAAGCTTTAAACTATTTGAATATTGAAAATAAACTTACATCAAATTCTGCCGAAATATTGGCTGCAGATGCAGTGATTTTACCCGGAGTCGGTGCCTTTAAGGCAGCTATGAACGAACTGGATAAACGTGGTTTGGTTCAGGTTGTCAAAGAAGTTGCCGACAAAGGTACGCCGATGTTAGGAATTTGTTTGGGGATGCAATTACTCTTTGAAACAAGTTCTGAATATGGTTTGAATCCTGGTCTTGGACTAATTCCTGGCAAAGTTGAACAGATTCCTGAGAATGGCGATTTGAAAGTTCCTCAAATGGGCTGGAACGAAAATGAAGTTCAACAAAAAGATAGTCCATTTGCACTCGCAGAAGGTAACTATACTTATTTTGTTCATTCATATTATGCAAATTGCGATCCCCATTATATTGTCGCAAGCGTTGATTATGGGGTTCAAATTCCAAGTATCGTTCAAAATGAAAATGTCGTCGGAATGCAATTTCACCCTGAAAAGAGTGGAGAAGTAGGCTTACAATTATTACAAAAATTTCAAGAGATGGTGAAGACAAATGATTTTTCCCGCAATTGATTTGCACAATGGACAAAGCGTTAGATTGTATCAAGGCGACTATAACAAGGTCACTTTGATTAATAATGATCCCGTCGCACAGGCAAAAGATATCTATGCCAAGGGTGTTAAACAATTACATTTGGTAGATTTAGATGGCGCAAAAACTGGTCGTCCTGAAAACTACACCATTATTTCTGACATTCGCAAAAACTTTTCTGGTTTTCTCGAATTAGGCGGTGGAATTCGTGATGACAAAATTGCCAGAATGTATTTAGACCTGGGTGTTGACCGAATTATTATCGGATCAGCAGCGTTGGAAAATCCAGATTTTGTAAAAGACCTCTTGAAAAAGTATGGTGGTGACCGCATTGTCATTGGAGTTGACGGCTCTAATGGAAAGGTTGCTGTTAATGGTTGGCTAGAACAATCTGATGTATTAATGGAAGATTTAATTCAAACCATGATGGATTTCGGTGGAAAATCATTTATCGTGACTGATGTTGCACGTGACGGTACTATGGAAGGTCCTAATTTGGACTTATTGATGCACCTTAGTCAAAAATTACCTGAAGCAAATTTAGTAGCCAGTGGTGGAATTAGAAATTTGAAAGATCTCCACAATTTGAAAGCATTAAGCATTACGGATGTGATTATTGGTAAGGCTTTATATGAAAAAACTATTACCTTAGAAGATATTGCGGAGGTGGAGAACAATGCTAGCTAAAAGAATTATTCCCTGTCTCGATGTTGATGATGGACGAGTAAAAAAAGGTGTCAATTTTGTCAATTTAACTGACGTAGGTGACCCGGTACAAATAGCTGCCGAATACCAAAAACAAGGTGCCGACGAATTAGTTTTTCTCGACATCACTGCAACAAATGAAAAACGCAAAACAATGATTGACGTGGTAGAAGAAGTTTCTAAACAAATATTCATGCCTTTGACTATTGGCGGTGGAGTGTCATCTGTTGAAGATATTCAAAACTTGCTACGAGCTGGCGCTGACAAAGTTGCCATTAACTCGGCGGCTGTTGTAAATCCTGATTTGATTACTGAGGGAGCACAAAAATTTGGTAACCAATGTATCGTCGTTGCAATTGATGTGAAGTTTGATCCAGAATCTAATCAATATTTTGTTTATACACATGGTGGCAAACAAAAGACCGAGCTTGAGGCAATCTCTTGGGCAAAAGAAGTCGTCGCTAAAGGAGCTGGCGAGTTGTTGGTCACAAGTATGGATAAAGATGGAACTAAAGATGGATTCAATATCGATTTATATCAAAAATTGGATGCAGCAGTTAACGTCCCAATAATTGCTTCTGGTGGTGCTGGTGACTTGGCTGATTTTAACGAGGTTTTCCAAAAAGCTAACGTTGATGGAGCTCTTGCCGCATCAGTCTTTCACTTCGGCGAATTAACTATTAGTGATGTGAAAAAATATTTGAAACAAGAAGGAGTGGTTGTTAGATGATCGAACCTGATTTTTCAAAAGGCCTTTTAACGACCGTCATCCAAGATGCAGCATCGAAGGATATTTTGATGGTTGCCTGGATGAATCAAGAAAGTTATCAAAAAACATTAGATAGTGGACAGACATGGTTCTGGTCACGTTCACGAAAAGAACTTTGGCATAAAGGTGAAACAAGCGGCAATTTCCAAGACGTCGTCAGCATGACTTTAGACTGTGATGAAGATACCTTGCTCATTACCGTGAATCCACATGGCCCAGCCTGCCACACTGGGCACAGAAGTTGTTTCTTTCAACCAGTTGAAGTAGAAACGAATAAGGAGTAATTAATTATGCAAAATTTAGATGAATTATACGCAATGATTTTGGATCGTAAAAATAATCCCAAAAAGGGTTCGTATACAGACTACTTATTCACTAAAGGTCTGGATAAAATTTTGAAAAAGGTCGGTGAGGAATCGACTGAGGTCGTTGTCGCTGCCAAGAATCCCGACAAGCCTCGTGGTGATGGTGAATTAGTTTATGAATCAGCTGATTTGTTATACCACCTATGTGTTTTGTGGGCTAATCAAGGTGTTACATTTGACCAAATTAAAGAAGAATTGGCAAAACGTGAAGGCTTGATGAGTGAATACAAGGATCGTCCTGAAATAAAGGATTTGTAGGAGGATGTATGAAAAAAGTAATCGAAGAACTCCAACCCTATATTCCTGAGAAACCGCTTGAAGAATTGAAAAGCGAACTTGGTTTGAAAAAATTAGTCCGCCTATCAGCCAATGAAAATGCCTACGGAACTTCGCCTGATGTTAAAAAGGCCGTCGTAAATTGGGCATATACACAGAGCAATTTGTATCCAGATGGGGATGCAACTGAACTAAGACAACTCATTTCAGCGAAGTTTAAACTCGATCCCAAACAAATCGTTTTTGGAGTTGGTCTGGATGAAGTTATCGTAATGTTATCGCGAGTATTCCTTGAACCGGGTGATGAAGAGTTAGTTTCAACACCAACTTTTTCTGAATACGCCTTACACGCTGAAATTGAGGAAGCTAAAATTAACAAAGTTCCAGTCTTAGAAAATGGCGGAATCGATTTCGACGGTATGTTAAAAGCAATTACTCAGAAAACAAAGTTAGTTTGGATCTGCAATCCCAACAACCCAACCGGAACTTTTGAAACAGTAGCTGACATCGAAAAATTCGTTTCTCAAGTGCCAAAGGACACGTTGGTATTAGTAGACGAGGCTTACATTGACTTTGTAACAGAGCCAAACGCAACGGCTATGGATTTGACGAAGAAATACTCAAACATAGTAGTCATGCGAACATTCTCGAAAGCATACGGACTAGCCAATTTCCGAGTAGGCTACGCGGTGTTCTCTAAAGAAATTGCAGAACAAGTCCAAAAAGTACGCCTACCATACAACGTTAATTCAGTAGCCCAAGAAGCTGCAACAGCAGCCTTCAAGGATACAGACTTCGTAAATGAAGTAGTAAATAAGAATGCCAAAGAACGCTCGAAGTTTGAAGCATACTTTGACGAAAAAAACATAAAACACTATCAAAGCCAAGCAAACTTCATCTTCTTCGAATATCCAAATTCAGATAAACTAGCAGATTACTTACTACACAACGGCTACTTAATCAGAACCGGATTAAGACCAGGCTGGCTAAGAATCTCAGTCGGAAAAGCTGAAGACAATGAATCAATACAGAAATTAATAGATGAATATGAAAAAAAATAAGAGTCCAGAGGACTCTTATTTTTTTTGCTTTAGCACGAATTTCATTCAATTAGTTAGTCGTAATGTGGAATTAATAATTGGGATTTGTTTTTGGATTTACAACATTAACTCTTTTACTGTCTTTAACGTATTTGTTTTTCCCAATCTTCCAGTAATGATGCCCCTTAATCTTTACTTTTGAAGCTTTTCGTTTTTGAACGCTGGAGTTTTTATCGCGGTTTTTGAACATACTTAAGCGATGAGATGTCTTGATCATCTTAGAATTTTTCTTTTTGTAAATTGGCAGGGAAGTAGAATCACTAGTATCAGATAAAGAGATTATAATGGTTTGAGATTTACTAGCTTGAACAGTGTTTGTAGGGAGCCCCATGGTTAAAGTCACTAACGCAATTAAGAAAAATAACACTCGCTTTTTATTTGTCGTGAATTTCCTCCGTATTTTGTATATGTAAACTATACCATGAATATATGGCAATAAAAGTTACATTATTTAGATAATACGTAATTTAGAAATTAACTCAACAATCGTGAAAGTGATCAATGTTGAACAAAAAATAGTCTGTTATTAGATTTAATAAAGATATGCATATTTACAATTCTACAATGATAACAAATTATTGTGTCTATAAATTGACTTCCTGGTTCCTGATTATGTAAGCTGAGAACAAAAAATGAGCAACCAGAAGTTACTCATTTTTATAGATTTATGACTGCATTAAACATAATGTTTACAGGACTATCTTTATTATCACAAATAAGAAAAGAAACGAAGCTCCATGTAGATGGAGGAAGAAAATCGATTTGGCCTCAGCCGCCAAATTTTACTTAGCGTACGAAGTACGGTTAGTAAAAGACCCAGTTTGGAGACTTTTCGTACTGTGAAAAGCCTTCAAATGGCGTCGGCAGCGTTCCAGGCCATAAAATCGATTTTCTTCCGGAATCGGCAATCCAACACCACACCATACTACGTTTTTTTTCGCCCACAAAACCTATAGATTCAAATACTTACTCTCTATATAATTTCCATTATCTAACTGTGCCCAAACACTATTATTATCAAGCTGCAAAAGCTTTTTAACATAAACCGATTTGCCACCTTGATAACGAGTATTAATAATAGTTCCGTAAGGAGTTTCCCAAGTAGTAATATCTTGGTAATCGTAGAACAAAATTCTAACCTGACGATTAATATCCATACTATTAATAACAGAGTAGGTGAAACTGATATTTGTTACAGCAGCGCCTAGTGGATTATCAAGTAACTTCTTTTCTTCAGAAAATTGCTTGATGGTAAATGACTTGATATCTTCATTCGCTGAAACCCAAATATCGCCACCTAGGTTGTACCAAACAGTTTCATTATAATTTTCCTTTACCGCTTTGAAGACACGCCAAGTGGTGTCGTATGGGAGCGGCTGACTTAATGGCTGTTTGCCTGCAGGTTGCTCATATACAGGGACGTTGTTTTTAGTTTGAATGAACAGATTTTTTTCAATTTCAAAGTCATCCATTTGCATAGTATCGTAAATGAATTCATATTCTTGAACTTTATCTGAAAAGCGACCGGTTACGTCATTAGGATAATCTACTAGGAAATTTCTGGCTTCAGGTAGTGGCTCAGCTTGATAACTCTTATTCAAGTCACCAGTTAAGTATTGAGGATCAGAAATCAATTCACCTTTAGTGTTTCGATGATAAACAATTACTGGAGCAGCCATTTGTGTAAAGTAAATTAGATAAATTCCATCTGAATTTGGAATGAATGTTTGTTGGAAATTTTGAATCGAGGATAGAACGTATCCTGGAATGGTTTTCCAAGGCATCTTTAGGCTGTCTAAGTAGTGACCTGTCAACGTGGTTGAATCAGCCAATTTATTACCATTTGAATCGATATAGTGAACTTCAATTTCAATATCGTCACGTGAAATTTTTTTAACATTGTCTTTCAACAAATTGTTTTCCATAGATTTTTTCCTATTATGAGAACCGGGCCAATGTATGCTATGTTTTCCCATAATAATCCCTTCTATAGTGGTTAGATTAGGGTTAGTTTATCATATGTGATGCTATATATAGGAAGTTTCTAAGGGAACGTAATGAACATTAAGGAAACATAAAAAAGCCGAAAGAAAATTTTAATTTCTTTCGGCTTGATTTAATTATTTAGTTGTATCAGCTTTTGTTGTAGCAGGTGCTGATTCGGATTTGGTAATCACGATTTCACCTTTAACAACTTTAGCATCTAATTGATTATCTTTAGGATTATTCAAGTAGTAATCGGCGACTTTGTCTTCGATTTGCTCTTCAATAACTCTTCTGAGTGGACGAGCACCCATCTTAGGATTGTAGCCTAAATCAACGAGTTTCTCTTTAGCATCCTTTGTAACGTGGATTGAGAGACCTTGGTCAGCAATCATCTTGTTAGTATCTTCAAGCATCAAGTCAACAATCTTAACAAGGTTTTCCTTAGTTAAGGCGTTGAACTCAACGATGCCATCGAATCTGTTCAAGAATTCTGGTTTAAAGTAATCAGAAAGTTGATCAATGATGGAATGTGTCTTACCGGCACTTTCAGCACCAAAACCAACGTTTGCTTCAGCTTCTGCACCTTGGGCAGCGTTTGAAGTCATGATGATGATTGTATCCTTGAAACTAACAGTTCTACCTTGAGAATCAGTCAAACGACCATCATCAAGAATTTGTAAGAACATGTGCATTACATCAGGGTGAGCTTTCTCAACTTCATCCAACAAGATCAAACTGTATGGGTTACGACGAACTTGTTCAGTTAACTGACCAGCTTCTTCGTAGCCAACATACCCTGGAGGTGAACCGATTAACTTAGACACTGAGTATTTCTCCATGTACTCAGACATATCGAATCTGATCATTGAATCTTCAGTACCAAACAACTCTTTAGCTAGTTGTTTAGCTAATTCAGTTTTACCAACTCCAGTAGGCCCTACAAATAGGAAGGAACCAATTGGACGACCAGATTTATTGAAACCAACTCTGTTACGACGAATTGCTCTAGCAACTTCGCCAACAGCCTTATCTTGACCAATCAAATGTGACTTCAAATCAGGTTCAAGATTACGCAATTGAGCTTGTTCGTTAGACTTCAATTCACCAACTGGAATGTTAGTTTTTTCTTCGACAATTTTTTCAATATCTTTTTCGGTAACTGTTGAATTACTTTCAGGTTCTTTACTTGCATTGTCTTTCATTTCTTGATACTTAGTTACTTGGTCACGATAATAAGCGGCTTTTTCATAGTCTTCATTTCTCAATGCTGCTTGTTTTTGAACTTCAGCATCAGAAATCTTATTGTCAATTTCCGACATATCAATGTGGTTGATTTGAAGGTTCTTCTTTGAACCAGCTTCATCAATCAAATCAATAGCCTTATCAGGTAAAAATCTGTCTTGAATGTATCTTGCAGATAGTTCAGCGGCACCTTTAATGGCTTCAGCTGAATATTTTACATGATGGTAACCTTCGTATTTAGGTTGGATACCTTTTAGAATTTGGATTGTCTCGTCAACTGAAGGCTCGTTAACTTGAACTGGTTGTAGACGACGTTCAAGAGCGGAATCCTTTTCAATTGTACGATATTCATTTAAGGTAGTAGCACCAACTAATTGCATATCACCACGGGCTAGGGCAGGCTTCAAAACATTACCTGCATCCATTCCACCTTCAGCATTACCAGCACCGACGATTTCATGAATCTCATCGATGAATAAGATAATGTCTTGGCTATCTTGCAATTCTTTGATCAATTGTTGCATCCTTTGCTCAAATTGACCTCTAACACCAGTACCTTGAACTAATGAAACAACGTCCAAACGAACGACGCGTTTATTCTTTAGTTTTTCAGGAACGTCTCCATCGACGATCTTTTGTGCTAAGCCTTCAACTACAGCTGTTTTACCAACACCGGCTTCACCAATTAATACTGGATTGTTTTTAGTTCTTCTATTTAAAATTTCGATAACACGGTTGATTTCTTTATCACGACCAATTACTGGGTCAATTTGACCGTTCTTAGCTTGAGCAGTTAAATCTACTCCGTATTGGTCAAGCACTCCGTTACCACCACGGCGACCACGATTGTTGCCACCGCCAGCTCCGGCTTGTGTTTGGGGACCTTGTTGTTGTTCAAAACCATTATTTGGTTGTTGAGCACCGCCGTTCATGGCGTTGAATAAGTCTTCAAAACTTGAAAAACCGTATGGATTTTCTGCCATATTATTCATACCCTCACTAGCTTGATTTCTTAGTTTCTGATAGCAGTCTTGGCAGAGATTAACTTCAGTCCTCTGTCCATTGACGCTTGTATATAAGTGGATTGTCGCTTCATTTTTTTGACAATTCTGACAAAGCATTCTGCATCCCCACCTCTCTATTTTCAGAATACGATTGTAGTATACAATTAGCACTCCACCTATGCAAGTGCTAAGTCTTGGAAAATCACAATTTTTTTCTTCTCCTATTAATATATAAAAACGTTAGATAAAAAGTCTTATTTGACTTAGATGACTGTAAGCGTTGTATGACTAATGATAATAAGGGATAGACACGTTCAAAATTGCACAAAACACTTGTGAAGGTTGTTATATAATGGTAAATTAAATTATGAAGATTGTAGAGTATCTACAGAATTTAAAGAATATGAAGAGGTTATAACTATGGAAAACAAAGACTTTCACATTATCGCAGAAACAGGTATCCACGCACGTCCAGCAACAATGTTGGTACAAACTGCAAGTAAATTCAGTTCAGATATCAATATCGAATTCAATGGTAAATCAGTAAATCTTAAGTCAATCATGGGTGTTATGTCACTTGGTGTTGGCCAAGGTTCAGATGTTAAAATCACTGCTGACGGTGACGACGCTGCCGACGCTATCTCAGCTATTTCAGACACAATGACAAAGGAAGGACTTGCTGAATAATGGTTCAAACTATCAAGGGAATCGCAGCCAGTGATGGAATTGCCACTGCGGAAGCTTACCTTTTAGTTCAACCAGATTTATCTTTCGACAAGAAGAGTATTTCAGACGCTGATGCCGAGATCAGTCGCTTGAAAGACGCTATTGCTAAATCAGACGATGAGCTCACCAAAATCCGTGATATTGCCAAAGTATCATTGGGTGATGATGAAGCTCAAGTTTTTGATGCTCATAAGATGATTCTAGCTGATCCAGAGTTCACAGGAGCCGTTGAACAACAAGTTAAAGATCAAAAAGTTAATGCTGAACAAGCATTGAACGATGTATCAAATAACTTTATCCAAATTTTTGAAGGTATGACTGATAATGCCTACATGCAAGAAAGAGCTGCCGATGTACGTGATGTTACAAAACGTGTTATGGCACACTTGCTTGGTGTGGAATTACCAAATCCTTCATTAATTGATCATGAAGTTATTATTGTAGCTCACGATTTAACTCCAAGTGATACTGCACAACTTAACAAAAAATATGTTAAAGGTTTCGTAACTGATATTGGTGGTCGTACAGCTCACTCAGCAATTATGGCACGTTCTTTGGAATTGCCTGCTGTTGTTGGTACTGATTCAATCACTAAAGATGCTAAAGATGGAGATAAAATCATCCTTGATGGATTGAATGGTGCCGCTATTCTAGATCCTTCTGATGAAGATATCAAACATTACAACAAGCTTGCTTCTGACTTTGCTGCTGAAAAAGCAGAATGGGAAAAACTCAAAGATGAAGCAACTGTTACAGCCGATGGCAAACATTTTGACGTAGCCGCAAATATTGGTACACCTGATGATTTACAAGGTGTTATTGATAACGGTGCTGAAGGTATTGGCTTGTATCGTACAGAATTCTTGTACATGCAGTCTGAAGAATTGCCAACAGAAGACGATCAATTTGAGGCCTACAAGAAGGTTCTTGAAGGAATGAAAGGTAAACCAGTCGTTGTCCGTACTATGGATATCGGTGGTGACAAGCATTTGCCATACCTTCCACTTCCTGACGAAATGAACCCATTCTTGGGATATCGTGCTATCCGTATTTCATTGGATAAACAAGATATCTTCAGAACACAATTACGTGCTTTACTACGTGCTTCAGCATTTGGTAACTTACGTATCATGTTCCCAATGATTGGTACTCTTCAAGAATTCCGTGATGCCAAAAAGGTATTCGAAGAAGAAAAAGCTAAGTTAGTAGCTGACAACGTTAAAGTATCTGATGATATTCAATTAGGTATGATGATGGAAGTTCCAGCTGCAGCTATCCTTGCTGATCAATTTGCTAAAGAAGTTGACTTCTTTAGTATCGGAACAAATGACTTAATTCAATACACAATGGCTGCTGATCGTGGTAATGAACATGTTTCATACCTATATCAACCATATAACCCATCTATTCTTAGATTGGTTAAACATGTTAT
The DNA here is from genome assembly GCF_001050475.1 of Companilactobacillus ginsenosidimutans. NCBI lineage: Bacteria > Bacillati > Bacillota > Bacilli > Lactobacillales > Lactobacillaceae > Companilactobacillus > Companilactobacillus ginsenosidimutans. The sequence goes on from NZ_CP012034.1 coordinate 2,388,907, forward strand.
TGAATCAGCACACAAAGAGGGCAAGTGGGCCGGCATGTGTGGTGAAGCAGCTGGTGACAACATTATGGTGCCACTACTACTTGCCATGGGTCTTGATGAATACTCAATGAGTGCAACTTCAGTTCTCCGTGTTAGAAGTTTGATGAAGAAATTGAGCACAGCTGATCTTAAAGATTTAGCTGACCGCGCAGTTAATGAATCAATTACTAACGAAGATAATAAGAAGTTAGTTGAAGAATACATGAACAAATAATTAAATTAATTAGACTGTTGGGAATTTATCCAACAGTCTTTTTTTGTTCTCTCCAATATAAACTGACGTATTTGTTAATATCGTTCGATTTAAGCTGATTCATTATAAAAATTGCTAGTTAATAGTGGATTGAAATAACGTCTTAAATGAGCCATTTCTTGCCAAATAAAAGATGTGGTTTGAACACTATATATGGTGTCTATATCATGTATTTATAAATCATTTATGCAGGGAAATTGCAAGACAAGATATTGACAATTATATTTTTTTGTCATTATTTTGCGCTGCAAAAAATTGGTCATTGACACCGTTACACATAGACGGCTAGCGGAGTGGGTCAAGTGATAAATTTTGTTTCACAGTCATTTCATAAAATTATTTTTAATACTATATGTTGTTAATCAGAAGTTAAAAGACTACTATATGTGGTGTTAACAATTTATGTATGAGGTGAACTTGATGGACAGTATTAAAACAAAAATTGAACTTAGTCAAGAGTTTATTGACCAAGTCAAAGAAGATATTAAACCACACTGGGGAGAACTCGGATGGGTAACTTATAAGAGAACATATGCTCGTTGGATTCCAGAATTAGGACGTACTGAAAACTGGGATGAAACTGTTAAACGTGTTATTGAAGGAAATATCAATTTAGACCCTCGTTTACAAAATAAGACTGTCAGCGTTGGTGATTATAATGAATTAGTTCAAGAAGCTAAGAGTCTGTTTAAATTAGTTTATGGATTGGCAGCTACACCATCCGGTAGAAATCTCTGGATTTCTGGTACTGCTTATGAAAAGAGAAATGGTGATGCACTAAACAACTGTTGGTTTATCGCTGTTAGACCACAAAAATATGGTGATAGTCACATTGTGCCTGAATATTTAGATGCTGACACAAAGGCTGTTTCTATGCCTTATTCGTTTATGTTTGATCAATTAATGAAGGGTGGCGGCGTTGGATTTTCTGTTGTTCCTTCAAACATTGAACAAATCCCTGCCGTTGATGTTAAAACTGACCTAGTTATTTTGATTGGTAAAGAAAGCGCTTCTTACGACGAATCAATTAAGGCTGGTGCTGTTGACCGTGACGAATGGTTAGCAAACAACGACATCGATTCAACACGCTCATACAAACTCCCAGATACCCGTGAAGGCTGGGTAGTTGGTAATGCCACAATGATCGATGCACACTTCGGTAATACAAATCCTGAACACTTACACCAAGTTGTTTTAGATATTACTGACATTCGTGCTTCAGGTGAAAAAATCAAAGGTTTTGGTGGTACCGCCTCAGGTCCAGCTCCACTAATCGAAATGCTTCATGATATTAACGCACTATTAAACGATAAAATTGGTAAAAAATTAACTTCAGTTGACTGTACAGATATGGGTAACATGATTGGTAAAACAGTCGTTGCCGGAAATGTTCGCCGTTCAGCTGAATTGGCTTTAGGTGGAGCTGAAGATCAAGACTTCATCACTATGAAACAAGATAAAGAAAAACTATATCACCACCGTTGGGCATCAAATAACAGTGTTGCCGTTGATTCAATGTTCAATGAATACGATCCAATCGCAGATTCAATTCAACACAATGGTGAACCAGGAATCGTCAACCTTGACCTATCTCAGAACTATGGTCGTATCATAGATGGTTATAACGACGATGCAGACCCAGAGGTTGAAGGAACAAATCCATGTGGTGAAATTTCATTGAGTAATGGTGAACCATGTAACTTATTTGAGATTTTCCCACAAGTAGCCACAGAACAAGGTTGGAACCTCGAACAAGCTTTTGCCTTAGCAGCAAGATATACAAAACGTGTTACATTCAGTAGTTATGACTGGGAAGTTTCACGTAATGCTATTGCTAAAAACAGAAGAATTGGTGTATCAATGTCAGGAATTCAAGATTGGATTCTCTCAAACTTTGGTCACCGTGTAGTTACAGGCTTTGAAGATGCTACTGACTCAGAAACTGGTGAAACATACAAGAAGCCAATTTACGATCCAGAAATCGTCAACAAAGTTAACAGCATGTATCAATCAGTTGTAGATGCCGATGCAGAATACTCAGACACACTAGATTGCAATACATCAGTTAAACACACAACCGTAAAACCATCAGGAACAGTTGCTAAATTAGCTGGAGTATCAGAAGGAATGCATTTCCACTATTCAGGTTACTTAATCCAAAGAATCAGATTCCAAGATTCAGACCCACTATTACCAGCATTAAAGGCATGTGGATACAAAATTGAACCAGACGTCTACACAAAGCACACAATGTGTGTAGAATTCCCAGTCCAAGCAGCAAACGCCGAATCAGAAAACTTTGCCTCAGCTGGAAACGTCTCAATCGCAGAACAATTCGCAACACAAGCCTTTCTACAAACATACTGGTCAGATAACGCAGTAAGTTGTACCGTAACCTTCCAACCAAAAGAAGGAGACCAAATAGCCTCATTGATGCGTCAATACAGACACACAATAAAATCAACATCACTACTACCATACAGTGGAGATGCCTTCGAACAAGCACCAAAAGAACCAATCAGCAAAGAAACATATCTAAAGAAGTTATCAGAAATCCACGGCGACGTCGCAGAAGAATTCGCCAAAGAAAATGACAACCACGATAAGAAAGATTTAGATTTAGTCGATCAAACAGATTGTGCCGGCGGAGCTTGCCCAATTAGATAAAAAAGAGCCAAAAACAAAACGATCTTGACCCATGCATATAAGATGGCCATAGCGGAGAGGGGTGCGAAACACCCCCGCAGCTCTGGACAGCTTATATGTGTGGGTCAGTTTTGTTTTTGGCGTTTCAAAACAAGAGCCAAAAAAAGCACGCACTTAAACACGGAACATAAGACGCCCATAGCGGAGAGGGGTGCGTAACACCCCCGCAGCTTTGGGCGCCTTATGTGTAGTGTTTAGTGCTTTTTTTAGCGTTTCCGCTAGATAAAAGTGAACAAAGAAAAATTAATCATGTTCAAAAAGTCGTTTAAACTCAAACACACTAGGAATCAGTTAATCAAAAACCTCACTAATATTTTTTAGTGAGGTTTCTCTTTACAAACCAAGTTTACAGTTGTAAACTATCCTCGTAAACAAGTTACAAATGTAAACGAAACAATACACACATATACCATTTCAAAAGAAAGGACAAAATAATGACAACCACTACAAAAATAGAAACCATGTCCGATGCAGAATGGACAGTAATGAGAATATTCTGGACTCTAGGTCAAGGAACCAGCAAAGATGCAATCATGTATCTAAAAAGAAAAACTGACTGGAAAGAAGCAACAGTAAAGACACTAATCATCAGGCTCCAGAAGAAAAACTTTCTAAAAGCAGACGAATCATCAAGACCATACGTCTATAAACCGTTGATCGAAGAATCAGAGGCAATTCATGAAAATGTAAATCATATGTTCAATAGCCTTTGTTGTATGAAAAAAGGTCAAGCGATAGAAGACTTAATTAATAATTCTGATATTTCTAAAAGTGATATTACAGATATGATAAATCTACTGAATAAGAAAGCTGAGACGGCACCTGATAAGGTCGAATGCGATTGCTTAGGTAAGGAGGCATAATTATGAAAGATATGAATATGAAAGATATGAAAATGGATTCATCAGATGACATGGAAGGCATGAACATGTCTGTTGGAAGTACAATGATGCACATGGATATGGGTGATTTAAAACGTAGGTTTTGGCTCTCGTTAATTTTTGCAATTCCAGTATTTATACTTTCACCATTCATGGGATTACATTTACCATTTCAATTCCAGTTTCCAGGTTCAGATTGGATCGTACTAATCCTGTCATCATTCCTATTTTTCTATGGTGGAAAACCATTCTTTACTGGTGCACTCTATGAATTAAAAGACAAGCGACCAGCAATGATGATGTTAATTACAATGGGTATCAGTGTTGCATATATTTACAGTTTGTATGCATTCGTAATGAATGACATCGTTAAAACAAAGACCCCAGTAATGGATTTCTTCTGGGAGCTAGCATCATTAATCGTCATCATGCTTTTAGGTCACTGGATTGAAATGCAATCAACAATGAGTGCTGGAAATGCATTAGATAAAATTTCTGCATTGGTTGCCGATACAGTTCACCTACAATCAGGAAATGGTTTTAAAGATAGCGATATTACAAGCGTTAAAGCTGGCGATATTGTTGAGGTTCGTGCTGGCGAGTCTGTTCCGCTAGATGGAATGGTTGTTTCTGGCTCCAGTTATATCAACGAATCCTTGATAACCGGTGAATCAAAAGCTGTTAAGAAGGAAATTGACAGTAAGGTCGTTGGTGGATCCATTAACGGTGAAGGAACAATCCAAGTAAAAGTCGAAAAGTCTTCTGAAGAGGGATACTTATCTCAAATCAGTAAATTAGTTTCAGATGCTCAATTGAGCAAATCTAAGACACAAAAGTTGGCAGATAGAGTTTCAGGCTGGCTGTTTTACGCGGCTTTATCAGTCGGTATAGTTGCATTCATTTATTGGGCAATTGTTGGCTCAATGAGTAATGCTTTAAGCATATTGGTTACAGTATTAGTCATTGCCTGTCCTCACGCACTGGGGTTAGCAATTCCATTAGTAATGGCACGTAGTACTTCAATTGCTGCCACAAATGGATTAATTATTCGTGATAATCAAGCTGTTGAAAGCAGCCGCAAGATTGACTATGTTGCTATGGACAAGACAGGTACTTTAACTGAAGGTAAGTTCACAGTGAATGGTTTAGAATCATTGGACAGTAATTTGAACACCAACGAAGTATTGAAACTTATTGCTGGTTTGGAAAATGGATCTAGTCATCCTATTGCTAGTGGTGTTATGCAAAAGGCACAAGAGCAAAAAGTTGATCCTGCCGAATTTTCAAATGTTCAAGCATTAAAAGGATACGGAATGAAAGGTGACTCTAATGGCCAAGAATACCTACTGGTAAATATGAAGTATTTAAACGTGAAATCTTTGAAATATGATGTTAAAGATGTTCAAAATTATCTAGATAAGGGTAATACTGTTAGTTTCTTGGTTGAAAATAATCAAGTTATCGGTTTTGTTGCCTTAGGTGATAAAGTCAAAGCAAATTCTGCCAAATTTATCAGTGATTTGAAGAAGAGAAATATCACACCTATCATGCTGACAGGTGATAATGAAGCTTCTGCAGAGTCATTTTCAAGACAGTTGGGAATTACAGAGCATAGGGCTGAGTTGCTTCCTGAGGACAAACACAGCATTATTGAACAATTAGAAAAAGAAGGTCATCACGTAATGATGGTTGGTGATGGTATCAACGATGCACCTAGTCTAGCTAGTGCAACTATTGGAGTTGCAATTGGCGCTGGTACTGATGTTGCAATTGATTCTGCGGATGTTGTTTTATACAACAGTGATCCGAGTGATATCATCAAATTCCTTGAATTATCTAGAAAGACTTATAGAAAGACAGTTGAGAACTTATGGTGGGGAGCTGGCTATAATATTATTGCCCTCCCATTAGCAGCCGGAGTTCTTTCAGGGATCGGATTCGTTTTGAGCCCTGCAGTTGGGGCAATCGTGATGTCATTGTCGACGGTTATCGTTGCATTAAATGCTATGACATTAACTGGTAAAAATTTATAAAACTCAAAAAAAATAGACTCATCAAAATTAAATTTTGGTGAGTCTATTTTTCTTTGATCAATTCTAAATAATCTGATTTAGGATCTTCAATTCTTTTTTCATAGCTATCGATAATATCTTTTAGTGTTATAGATTTTAATTCATTTTCCAGATTCTTTTGTATCTCACCGTAATAATCTTTCAACGACAATTGGATATTAACTCCTGGGCCACATTCTGGTTTTATATCGGTATCTAAATGTAGCAGTCGCTCACTACTTAAATTCTTAAAAGGGTCAAGTGTGATTAAAACTAAAGTGTGGACACTATCACTTAATTTTGCGGACTTTTTCATTAATATAACCCCTTTGGAATTTAACAGCTAATTTGGAAAAAGCATTTTACGTGAATATTAATCCACAAGATGCGATGACACATCCGAAGATAGAGGATAAATCTTTAGTTATCCATGAAGATATAAATGATGTGTTTGAAGAAATGATTGAAAGCAAAACTAAGTAAATAAAAGGGTTCTCTGAATTTTCAGAGAACCCTTTTGAGTTCAAATGCTATTCCTGATAGTAAGGCAGATCAATGAAGGTAATGATAGTTTCCGTCCCTTCACCAACTTTAGATTTCACAGAAATTTGATGTCCAAGTTTATCAATCATTTTTTTGACCAGGTAAAGTCCGATACCAGTGGCTTTACTTCCATTGGAACGGCCGTTTACACCAGTGAATCCCTTGTTGAAAATCCGACTTACATCCTGAGGTTGAATTCCGACACCATTATCTTTGATATGTAAGAAAACATCGTTTTTCTTTGAGGTAGTGAAAATCTCAATTTTCCCGCCTTGGTCAGTGTATTTCAGACTGTTAGCGATAATTTGATTAAGAATGAAACTCAACCATTTTTCATCCGTCAAAACTTTTTCATCAGTAATATCTAAATTAATGCCAATCCGCTTATTAATGAATCCACGCTTGTTATTACGAATCGATGATTTAACGATATCAGATAAATCTTGTTCCTGAATCAAATAATCATTTGAAAAATTATTCAGACGGGCATAATACAGAGCTTGATCGACTAAATAATCTATTTGATCAGTTTCTTCACTCAACAAATCACGGTCCAACTCATCATCCTGAGCTAGTTTCAATGCAGCAAGTGGAACCTTAATGTCGTGAACCCAGGATTCAGTATATTCACGCTGGTCAGTCTGGTTTTGGTATAACTCAGTTAATTCCTTACGATAATCAAGCACAATATTATTAATTTTTTCCTGAATAAAACGCTGCTCGTTAGTTTTCGCACCACTCAATTCTTTGGATAGGTCCTCTTGATAATTATCCAATTTGCTATACCAAGATTTCTTGCGAATGTACGAGAAAATGATACATAGAAAAGTAATCAAAACCGCTAGAAACCAACTGTAAATTAGTGTTCCATTGTTAAATCGAACTGCAGGATCAAGAAACAGTACCAATTCAACCAGCGTCACACCCGCAATAATTGAAAGCATCAGCAAAATATGGTCACGCAAAAATTTTAAAAAAGTCATATTTGCCTCCTAAGGAATAATGTATCCTTGACCAACTTTAGTAACGATGTAGTTTTTCAAACCATTTTGGTCAAACTTTGTTCGCAATCGATTAATATTAACTGTCAGAGTATTGTCATCTACGAAACGTTCGTCATCCCACATGAAATTCAAAAGTTGTTCACGTGAGACAATCTTACCCTGATCCTTTAATAGACGTTGCAAAAGCTTATATTCGTTTTTAGATAGGTCAATTTTATTCTCACCAATTTCGACCGTACTGTCTGATAAGTTAAGCTTTAGACCATTGTGTTCAATAATGTCAGCCGTTGATTTAGTGAAATCATAAGTCCGTCTGAGCAGGGCATTTATTTTAGCTATTAAAATATCAATGGAAAATGGTTTTTCGACAAAATCATCCGCGCCCATATTCATTGCCATAATTTGATCCATGTTTGAATTTCGAGAGGAAATGATAATAATTGGAGTCTTTGAAATTTTACGGATTTCTTGATTCCAAAAATACCCGTCTCTCACTGGCAAGTTTATATCCAGTAATACCAAGTCAGGATCATAGTCGTTAAATTGGTCAATAATATTTTCAAAATCACTGACGACATATGAATCCATTTGCCACTTGCCAAGATTTTCGTTTATAAGTTTAGAAATTGAAGGGTCATCTTCAATAATCATTATTTTAGCCATGTTTATACGCACCTCGTGATAAAATGTATACACTACTTCAATGATAACAATAATTAATTGATTAATGGAGAAATTGTGTTGCAAATAATTGTAAAGAATATCGCAAAAGATTTTGGAAAAAAGGCAAACGCTGTTCACGCATTGAAAGATTTTAATCTGGAAGTGGAGTCTGGCGAATTTTTAGGTATCATGGGACCCTCTGGTTCTGGTAAAACCACACTTCTTAATGCGATATCAACCAATGATCGACCTGATCATGGACAAATTATTATCGATGGTATCGATATGACTCAAAAGCATGATCGTTATTTGGCAAAATATCGTCGTAGCAAAATGGGCTTTATTTATCAAAGTTTTGAATTGCTCGATTCCTTGAACGTCAAGGAGAATATCATTCTACCTTTGGTCTTGAATCATGCATCTCGAAAACTAATCGAACAAAGATTTCAACATCTCAATCAATTATTGAACATTACTAATTTAAGTGAGCGCCAGATTGATGACTTGTCACTGGGACAACGACAAATCATTTCTGCAGCTAGAGCATTGATAAATAATCCGGAAATCTTGTTCGCTGACGAGCCGACTGGAAGTTTGGATTCTAAATCTGCCACAATTTTGCTTAACTATATGCAAATTATTAATCAAAAAGAAAATACTACAATTTTGATGGCTACCCATGATGCCTTTACAGCCAGCTATTGCAGTAGAGTGGTTTTCATCAAAGATGGCTCAGTATTTTCGGAAATTGTTAATTCTGGAAATAGAAATGATTTCTTCGAACAAATTATTAATATGCAACGGACAATAGGGGGTGGTAGTTATTTCAATGTACCTGAAAATAATTAGACGAACCCTATACAATTTACGTGATAGCTATCTAATTTATATTCTATCCTCGAGTTTCGCCGTGGCAGTTTTGACCTTACTAGCAACACTAGTAAATGATCCGTCACTACAAGTCTCAAAGAACTGGAATGATATGTTTGGGACCGTTCTCAATTTTATGGTTTTCATTTTTGAATTCTTTACATTTGTTTACATGGCCTATGTTGGTGGATTCTTTATTGACCAGCAAAGGCAGGAGTTTAAAACTTATCGGAAATTAGGGATGTCAAGGTTTGCCATCGCCATTATAGGATTTTGTAAAACATTCATTATTCAAATTTTAGCCTGGATAATTGGTATGGTTGTTGCCGTCATTTTGCAAAAATTTATGGGGATGTTATTGGTCTACTTAATGCGACTGCGGATTGACTTTGTGTTTTTTATTTCGTTACCAACTTTCATCAGGATGGTATACGTTGGATTGTATTCATCCTTAATCCTAAGTGTGATAAATGGTTTTAGATCATTTTGGATTACTCGCGTCAATGTTAAGAAGAAACGTTTTCAACTAAGTTGGTTCACAAAATCTCTGTTAGGAGTCATTGGGTTAATATTCTTTATCATTGGAATTATACTGACCGTTCAAATATTTTCATCAGTCCAGGATACTCAAAGTATTGATAATTCAATAGTTATGGCAGTTATTGTTATGTTCCTCTATTTGTTTGGAACCTATTTTATTTTTAAGGGATTTTTGCCATTATGCTTGCAAATTTTAGATAAACTAAAACTATTTTCTTACAACGGGACCAATCTCTTTTCCTTTAAGTATTTACGAGGCCGCTTAATTAAAAACACTTCTATTATCTGGTTTGTAACCGAACTCTCCGCGATGGCAGTGGCTCTGCTGGTGTTTTGTTATGCTGGATATCAAATGATTTATCAAAACTACCAAGGAACATATCCTTTTGAACTAGCATCGACTTCAAATAAAGCGCCTCAGATTCAAAAAGAATTAGATAAAAAACATACTCATGTCAGAGCAAAATATCATTCGAATGTTAAATGGACCGTCTCAGAAATTTGGGATTATTCGCAACAAAAATATATTCCTAGACTGGTTGCTTTAATGCCATATTCGGAGTATTCAGATATGCCCAATAAGGTTATTTCACGAAATCCAACAATTACCTCAAATGAATTTTTGGAAATCCGCTATAATCTGACATCGTTATCGCCGAACTACCGTAGTACCACGCATGCTATCAAGATAAAAGATGCCCCTGAAATTCAACGACGTTCAGTTGGATCGTTTTTCCCATATGGAACGCAAATGTTCTCAGGCTTTTTGATGATTGTACCTGATAGCTATTATCAGAATGTTAAGGGTGAAGTTCATGAAACGTTTTATGGTTGGGATGTCAAAGGTTCCGACAAGTTGTCATCAAAATTCATGAAAAAACTCACAAAAAAAGACAATCACTACGTTATTCGAGTCAACGTAGGATCGTCTTTGGACAAATCTTCTTTAACTAAGATTACCAGTTGGGGTCGAGAAGATATTCAATCAAATGATTATGTTCAGGACACACATGCTCGGCAAGCAAGCACCAAACATTTGGTAACGCAGGCAACAGGCTTTTTCTTATTCATAGTTGCTATTTTTAGTATTGCATTATTAATTGCACTAGGCAGTCTGCTCACGCTAAAAGTTATGTTGCGTGATGATTATGAGTGGCGTCAATTACAAACTTTGAAAAAAATTGGTGTGACTAACGATGAATTGAAACAAATCGTTAGGCGAGAAACCAGCTTTTTATTCGGTATCTCGATTATCTTCACACTCATACAATCATTTGTGGTCGTGGGCGTATTGAATTTATCCGTAAATCAGTCAGCTTTTATTCCGTTCTTACTAATAGGTACGGCCTATATTGTTTTATATGGATTGACCGGCTTTTTGACTTTTATCATGTCGTGGCGTGGAGTGCGCCAAAAGATTCAAAGTTCTTCTAATTGATATGATTTTGTGAAGAAGCCCAATGGTTCAGCAGAGCTCTTTTGAATTCCATCTTTGAGGACACGATAGATTAATTTTTTCCATCGGTCCAAATCGTCTTCTCGCTTAAATGAGTTGATGAGTAGAAACTCGTGGAAGTCTTCGTGATTGCGGAAGATTGCTGGGTCATTGTCTTTTTCAACCAATTCTGGATATTTGTTATAAACCTTGTCTTCAAACAGAGACATTTGCTCGTTGTTCAATTTAATGTAAACTAATAAGTAGAACTCTTTTGATAAATCCAATTCACCTTTTATGCCTTTATAATCGCCAGTTGAGGTTAATTCTTTTATTAAAAGATGGTCTCCGTTACTATCAAATAAGGGTTTTAATAAAGTATCAGCAGAAGTTAGCTGATTTTTTAAAAAATTATCTGTGCCTAACTTTAATGATATGTTCATAATTATTGAAATCCTTTCTAAAAAATTTTGGAGGATATATATGTTAATTACAGTGCTTGGATACTATGGTGGTTATCCCTATAAAGGACATGGGACTTCCGGATACTTACTGCAAGATGATGGTAAGAATATCCTGATCGACTGTGGAAGTGGAGTACTCAATGAGTTATCAAACTACATTGATCCATTGCAGTTGGATGCAGTAGTGCTTTCTCACTATCACCACGACCATACAGCAGATTTAGGTGTCTTGCAATATAATTGGCAGCTAGATCCAACAAATCGTAAACACGATTTATTGCCGATATATGGTCATACCCAGGATTTCGTCAACTTCGCCCAATTAACTATGGACGGGGTGAGCCAAGGTATTGCATACAGTGATTATGAACCTATTTCAATCGAATCACTACAATTTGAATTCTTAAGAACCATTCACCCAGTACCTGCATATGCTATGAAGATTACCAAAGGCTCCAAGTCCATAGTTTACACATCAGATACTGCATACTTTGACGGTTTAGTAGATTTTGCAAAAGATAGTGATTTATTAATAACCGATACTAATTTCCCAGAAGATAAAGCCGGAAGAATCTGGCATATGACAACTAAACAGTCCGGAGAGTTAGCTAAATCTGCTGATGTAAAACGATTAATGATCAGTCACTTACCACAAAAGATTGATGCTCAAACTATGTTAAAAGAGTCACAGCATTATGCGGGAAGTATTCCTACAATTAATGCTTTTACCGGCTTAGAAATAGAAATATAGTTGGCACAAGACCTGGTAATATAGTGGTTTGTCTGTCATTAATTATTTCTTATCTATAAAATTAATATTTAGTTATGAAAGATTGTGAACAATATCGTTAAAGTGTGTCATTACAGAATTAGTGTTTCACAATTAATGTCCAAGAGAACGAATATTCGCTATTTTTATTCTAAATAGTGTAGATTTTATAAATTCAATGAGCTACAATATATTGTGTTAAGGAATTACCTTGGCACATTTTAGCGAAAAAGGAGAGATTACTTATGGTAACAATTTACACATCTCCAAGTTGCACTTCTTGCCGTAAAGCTAAAGCATGGCTAGAAAAGCACGACATTCCCTATAAAGAAAGAAATATTTATTCTGAACCTTTAAACAAAGAAGAAATCAAACAAGTATTGCAAATGACAGAGGATGGAACGGAAGAAATTATTTCTACACGTTCAAAAGCTTTTCAACACTTAAAGACAAATTTGGAAGATTTAACGATCTACCAACTTTTGACTTTGGTTCAAGAAAATCCTGGTCTTTTGAAACGTCCTATTATTATGGATGACAAGCGTCTTCAAGTTGGATTCAACGAAGATGAAATCAGAAGATTCTTACCAAGAAGTGTTAGAACTATGGAGCTTCAAAAAGCACAACTTATGGCAGGACTTTAAAATCCTGTGATTATTAATGGAGGGTCTAATTTAATAATTAGACTCTTCATTTTGTTTTATCGGTCTTCTTTGCTTTACAACATTCTTAAGACTGTTAAAATGTAGATACAAGAATTGAGGTGACTATGATGGAAATGGATCATATTAATGAAAATACGATCAGAGTCATTCTTAGTACGCAAGATTTGCAGGAACGTGGTGTAACCGTACTAGACTTGCTTGGAAATAAGAAGCAGATCGAATCATTTTTCTACAGTATTTTAGATGAGGTAGACAAGAATCATACCTTTTCAAATAACGAACCAGTAACATTCCAAATCATGCCTAATAAGGCTGGTCTTGAGTTATTGATTAGCAAGTCAAATGATGAAGAAGATGTCGAAGGTTCATTGCCATTAGATGGTGGACAAGCAGATGCTGAAGCATTAGCACCACTAGGTATTAACGACCTTGGTCACGAAGAATACGATGCTGATACAGCACCATACTTGAACGACCCCGACACACCAACTAAAACTGTAATTGTTGAGTTTAAGAATTTTGAAGATTATATTCAATTGGCTAAGATTCTCCGTCTTGAAAGTGGAATTTCCAATTTGTGGGAATACAAAGGTGCTTATTATTTGCAACTAGTATTATTCACAGATGAAATGCACGATATGACTTATAACGATGTTCTCGCACTATTGAGTGAATATAGTTTTAGAACAAAAGTTACAGCAGCTGTATTATCCGAGTACGGAAAAGAGCTTATGAGCAAGACTGCTCTCGAATTGACAAGATATTATTTCAAAGACTAAAAGTCCACGACTAAAAAAGTTGTGAACTTTTTTTGTGCTTTCATTGACAAAGTGAAAATACAGGAGTAGTTTAATCACTAATCAATTAAAGCAAATTTAATTTCATTAGACGTAGAAGAGAAGAGTAGGGCTGATAACTAGTTTTAAGCGACCGTCAGATAGTGAGAGGACGGAACGAACATCAATCCGAACATGAGCTCGGAGTCTTATCTAGGTGAAAGCCGAAGATACGCAAGGATGCGATATCATCCCGGACATGTAAGTGTCGTTGAGGTATTTTGTGTGAGCAAGATATAAATTAGGGTGGTACCACGGTAATCGTCCCTACAAACAGAGAAAGTCTGTTTTGTAGGGACGATTTTTTTTATGCTTTGGGAGGATCTATTATGAGAAAAATATTAATAATTCACGAACATAATAGTTATTTAAGGCCAACATAATTATAATCACAGGTCTTAAAAAAATTGGGAGGATTACGATGAGAAAATTTAAAGGAATATTAGTTGGTATTTTAGCCAGTGTATTGTTATTAGTTTTAGCTGGTTGTGGAAATAGCCAAGCAAAGAATACCGTAACCGTTGGATCACAAGGTTCAGATCTTGAAATTTGGGAACACATTGCCAAAAGCAAACAAGCAAAAGATGCGGGACTGAATATCAAGGTTAAAGAAATTACCGATGGTACTCAATTAAATCAAGCAACCACGCAAGGGCAAGTTGATGTAAATGCATTTCAATCATGGGCTTACTACAAGGCGTATAATCGTGAAAATCCCAAAGGTAAATTAGCTGCCTTAGGAACAACATATCTTGAACCATTGGGTATTTATTCAAAGAAGTTTAAAAAGGTTAGTGACATCAAAGATGGTTCAACGATTGCAATAGCAAATAATCCAGCTAATACTTCAAGAGGATTGGAACTGCTCCAATCAGCAGGACTAATCAAACTGAAGAAAAACTTTGGAGCCTTAGGTAACGTCAAAGATATTGCTAGTAATCCTAAGCATTTAAAATTTAAAGAAATTGACGATACTACTGGACCTCGTGTTTTAAACGATGTTGACGTCGTTTTAATTTCCAATACAGTTGCTCTTGATGGTGGATTACATGTTTTAACAGATTCAATTTATCATGAGAAATTGGACCAAAGCACCAGAGACAATGTGAATATCTTGGCAACAGCCGATAAGAACAAGGATAACAAGACTTATAAAAAATTAGTTAAGTTATATCACAACAAAGATATTCAGAAATATATCAAGAAAAAGTATTACGGAACAAAAATTGAAGTTAATAAACCATTATCATATTTTGATAATTAGGCTAAGATAGATATATACAAAACAAGGGAGATATTTAATTATGGCAAAAGTTGAAAGTTTTACATTGGATCACACAAAGGTTAAAGCACCATACGTTCGTTTGATCACAGAAGAAAATGGTGAAAAAGGTGACGTTATTTCAAACTATGATTTACGTCTAGTACAACCAAATGAAAATGCTATTCCTACCGCAGGACTACACACAATCGAGCATTTACTTGCCGGTTTATTGAGAGATAGATTATCAGGCGTTATCGATTGTTCACCATTCGGTTGTCGTACAGGTTTCCACTTGATTACATGGGGAACACACTCAACAACAGAAGTTGCTGAAGCATTGAAAGGTGCCCTTGATGACATCGCAAACAAGATTGAATGGAAAGATGTTCAAGGAACAGACAAGTACAGTTGTGGTAACTATCGTGATCACTCATTGTTCTCAGCCAAAGAATGGTCAAAGAAGATTCTTGAAGAAGGAATCAGTGACGATCCATTCGAACGTCACGTAATCTAATCACAACTGATTAGAAAAGGGGTGTAAGATATGACATTTCCAGAATTAACAGGAAAAGTAGTCTTTGTCACAGGCGCATGCCAAGGAATTGGCGAAGCTGTTGCAAAAACTTTTTTAAATGAAGGATCAATTGTAGTCGGTGCCGATTTAGCTTTTGATAATAATGATTTAATAAAAGTAAGTGACAATTCATATCAAATACACGTCAATGTCGCCGATGAATCAAGCGTCCAAAACGTTGTTGCTGAATTGGAAAAAGCAGGATTGGTGCCAAATGTTTTAGCACATGTAGCAGGCATTTCAACAATGGATTATCTGGTCAATAGTAAAACTAGCGACTTTGATAAAACTATTGCTGTAAATACGAAAGGCACATATTTGATTGCTAAGAACATCGTCAATCTGATGTTGACAAAGGAACAACCTGCTAAAGTAATTTTCATGGCATCACAAGCTGGAAAGAATGGCTACAGAGCTATGGCAGCCTATTCAGCATCGAAACACGCGGTTCTTGGACTGACTAAGACACTTGCAATTGAATTAGCCAGCAAGCAAATCAATGTAAATGCCGTCTGTCCTGGAATTATCGAGACAGCAATGAAGCATCGTGAACGACGTGATGGTGCCAAGATTCGCGGATTGAATCCGGACGATATTGAAAAAGAAGATAACAGTCAAGTTCCTTTGGGACGGACTGGTACACCCCAGGATGTGGCTAATGTAGTATTGTTCTTGTCTAGTCATTTATCAGATTACATGACGGGACAAGCATTGAATGTAACAGGCGGAATGACAATGAACTAGGATTTTGAAATGTGCATGCTGGAGTTCAAAGCTTTGATGTTCACTGCCGCCCTCCGGTCAGGTTCTTGGGGGCCGTGGTCGCTGTGAACACGATTTTGAGCTTTTCCAAGTTCGGGAAAATCTCAAAACTCGGTTTTTTCCTAAGCTTGCCCCTTGGCAAGCAAAGGAAAACGCCACGGCTTGGGCCCCCAAGAACCTGACCTGCGGGCTGGTTTGAACAATGATTTGATTCTGTGCTGCAGTTCAAAATATCTAGTTCAAAATCGTCATTTCGAGTTAAATTTAAAATTTGTGTTTTGGGATGAAATTGTGTTTTGATTTCATTCCTTTTTTTCTGCAGATTATCGATATCAAGCATTGTTGTAACGAAACTTACGGGATGAAGTATCATCCAATCCAACAATTTGGAGAAATTGGCAATCTCCATTAGAAAAAACAGTTGGAGTTCATTTGGTGGAATGCTTAATGTCTTATTCAACTGGATTGCAACAGATTGCCGTGTTCCAGCAAATAAAATGGTTGATGAAATAATGATAGTTTTAACGAACTTGGCAAATCAGAATTGATTAATATGATTTTAGCAATTTTTTTTTCAGAGTAATGCTGTGTTCAGGAACCAAGATTGCGAAATAAATAGATCAAGTCATCAAAATAGAACGCAAGCATGTGAATTTTCCGGATGCCCACTAAATATCAAGTGATGATTCAAGCTAACCTGAAGGGCGGGATTATACAATGCTCAGCACTGAAATTTGTGTTAGTCGGGGAATTGTCCCGACTTACTCAAAGACCCAGTTTCAAGACTTTCGTGAACTTCGAAAGGCTTGAAATGGGTCCAGTGCGTTCTGAGATACTTACGATGTGGTTGACATTTGAAATGTAATAATTTTGATCACTTCGGAGGTATTAATATGTGGAAATATACTCAAAAAGAAAAATATAACCTTATCAAGGAATTTGAAAAATCTGATTTACCTCGACAGACATTTGCGAAAACCAAAGGAATCAGTCCCGAAACGTTTAGGGACTGGAATAATTACTACAAAGAGAATGGTTATGAAGGACTAAGGAATAGTAAATCACGTACGTTTTATAGTGCTGAAACAAAGATCAACTCTGTTCGTGCATATGCGAATGGTGAAGGTAATCTAAAGCAAGTATGTGAAAAATTCGGAGTGAAATCATCTAAACAACTCAGAATGTGGTTGATACAGTATAATAATGGCAAGACTCTTAAGGCTACGCCTGTCAGGAAGAAGGTCACTGCTGTGCCAAGAAAAACAACGATAGATGAAAGAATTGAAGTTGTAGAATTCATTCTTAATAAACATCATTCCTATTCAGAAGCATCTGAACGATTTGATGTTTCTTATCAACAAGCTCGGCTTTGGGTTATGAAAGTCCAAGGTGATGGCTATAAAGCTCTCGTAGATGAGCGTGGCCATAGGATTCATCATAAAGCAGAAGAGATTAGTGAACTAGAGAAATTGAAACTTGAAAACCGTGAACTCAAAGCAAAATTGAATGAACAAGAAGCCATTGCGGCGTTTGAAAAAAAATTAAACGAACTTCAGCACAGGGGGTGAATTCACAACGAAAGCTGTCTTACCAGGCAATAATGGAGGTCAGCGAAGGTAATCATGGATGGAAATCTATTCTATTAGACCATATAGGTGTTTCTAGACAAGCGTTAAATAAGTTCTTACATCATAGGAAGACAGATTGGGAACACAAAAATGATTTATTGACTGAAGTTGTTCTTAAGACATATAAAGATCATTTTCAAAGAATTGGTGCGGGAAAGATTCTTTCTCATATTACAAAGGAACACCTTCTAGATTTTGAGGTCACGTACTACCAAGTTAGGCGTGTAATGAGAAGTGAAGGTATTAGTTGTAAATCAAAAGCAAAAAAGCGAAGTCGTAAAGATGACAATGATCAGCATGAAAAAGACAATGTATTAAACCAGAATTTTGAAGTGGAAAAACCAAACATGGTTTGGCTATCTGATTCAACCCAATTGGAATTTGGAATCAAAGAAACACACAAAGTAAAACTCAGTGGAATACTAGATTTGTGCAGTCGTAAAATAATTGGATCTTTTATAAGTCCATCAGAGACTGCAGAAGCTGAAATTGCGATGTTCAAAGAAACTTTTGAGGAAATGGGCGACGTTCATCCAATGGTACATACTGATCGTGGACCTGCATTCACAGCCGTTAGCTTTAATAAATTGTTGGATGAACACAAAGTAATAAGAAGTTTTTCAAGACCAGGCACCCCATATGATAATTCACCAATGGAGAGCTGGTGGAGTAATTTTAAGGGAATCTGGATGGATAGTCATCCAAGACCAGCAACTTTAGAAGCACTGATTAAGCTAGTACAAGATGGAATTGATTATTTCAATAACATTGATAGATTGCCAACAAAAAATGGCCTTACTCCAGAAGAATGCTGGAATAAAGCCATTGCAAAGTAGTTTATAATATTTTAATTGTTTAAATGTCAACTTGACAACGCAAGTTCATTCCAGCGTTGTATAATCCCAACCGGAAGGTGGCAGTGAACCACCACAACAAAATATTTAGTAGCAAATCAAGAAAAATCCACAAATGCTTGCGTAATATATTTTGAGGTGATGAGATATGTATGCAGCTTTGAACGAAAAAAGCCAACTAATCAATGCAATTGAGTGTGACAACCAGGAAGAATACTTTTGTCCTAAATGCACACTACCAGTGAAATTAGTATCAACAACCGCGACACCATTTTTCCGACATGAGAATCAACGAGATAATGATGTTAATGAACGAGAAATTCATAAAAAGGGTAAAGCTTTATTGATTGAAGCAATTTCCAAACTGGGATATAGCGACGTGAAGACGGAAGTCTATTTGAATAAAATAAGTCAGCGACCAGATATTCTGGTTGCTGACAAAATTGCGGTGGAATTCCAATGTGCAAAGATTGATGCTCGGAAACTTGCTGGTCGGGTGACTAGTTATTTTCGGGCTGGTATTGATAATTATTGGATCCTTGGTGGAGATTACTTGGATGACAGTATTTCCAAACAACATTTAAAATTTATCTCCTATAATGTTAATTGGGGATTTCATATTATTATGCTCGATACTGAATCTGAGAAGATTACATTATTTTATGAAATTCGATTTATGGGTCCATTCAATAAGATTTGTTTTAGACGAAAGCATTTTAACTATGCTAATTTACAATATTTATTTCAATTCAGACCGCAGTTAAATTCTAATAAGCTGACTGATATTACTGAATATCAGATTGATCGGATACGAAAAATTAACAATGGTAAAACCAATATTTTTAAATTACAATTTTTTCAGAAGAATGAAATTAAGGTTGAAGATTATTTGATGGGGAAAAAGATTGCGATGTTGAAGCCTATTTATCGTACTCATCATTGGTTAATTGAATGTGGGGCGGTTCCAAAACGTTTGTTGCAGCCACTTTTGGACAAAAAAAGAAGCTAGTTCTCACGAACTATCTTCTGAAATTATCCATTCTAATTATTCTATTTTCACTGCCGTTAGCAGCTTTGTGAGGCATAGTTTTTTCAAGCATTTCTGTGAGGTTTTCACTGATGATGTCCTCAGATGTATCCCCGCCAAATTTGTTGATCATTAAACCTGGTTTTCTAGGATCATCGTCATCAAAAATTACAACAGTTGGTGCTTTTTCAATGTTCATTTCACAAGTTAGTTCTTGATCTTTTTTGACTGCACGTTTGACGCCTTCGCTATTTTTCTCAGTAATTATAGCTTTGAAATCTAGTCCACTATTTTCGACTGCAGTCTTGATTGTGTCTTCACAGAAAGGCTTTTCCTCAATGTTAACCTCATTTTGAATATTCATTAAGAAGCTACGTGCTTTTTTGTTGCCTTGGCAGGCAGCTGCCTTATACAAGCAAGCGGCTTCATAAATATTTTCTGTAACTTCATTTCTTTTTTCAATATTGTTGGGATTGAATCCCTTCATCAACATGTAATCAGTGATAGTCGCCATGTTGTATGTTGTCACGAAGTGGTATTGGGTATCTATATTATTCTTTCTAGTGAAGTCAATTATCGACCTTTCAACTTTTAAGCAGTACGAACATAAGGGATTAATATATAAAAATACTTCCCACATTACTATTCCCTCCATCTCTTTAGCAAAATCATTCTAACAGCTATGAGAAAAAAGGTAAAATAAACAGCTTTGGGAATACAAAAATAATTTTAGATGAATATTAATGAGCATTAGTCTATATTTAAATAGTAAAGAGGGGTCAAAATGTCAGAAATTAAGTGGAATGAATTTTTAATTCCGTATACTCAAGCAGTTGATGAATTAAAACTTAAAATACGTAATGCCAGAAAAGAATTTTTGGAGAAGAATGTTCATTCTCCAATTGAGTTTGTGACAGGCCGTGTTAAGACTGTTGATAGTATAAAAGAGAAGATGAAACGTCGTTATATCTCCGAAGATTTATTGGAACAAGATATGCAGGATATTGCTGGTATCAGAATTCAATGCCAATTTGTGGAAGATATTTATGATGTTGCCAAGCTATTACATCAAAGAGAAGATATGCGTGTTATTGAGGAACGTGACTATATTGCCAATAGTAAATCGAGTGGATATCGTTCATACCACGTCGTCGTTGAATATCCAATTCAGTTGGCTGATGGTCAAAAAAATATTTTAGCTGAAATTCAGATTCGAACTTTAGCAATGAATTTTTGGTCAACCATTGAACATTCGTTAAACTATAAGTATAAAGGTGATTTCCCTGAAGAAATTAATGAAAGATTGAAACGTGCAGCTGAGGCGTCATTCTTACTTGATGAGGAAATGTCTAAGATCAGAGAAGAAATACAAGATGCACAGCAATATTTCACCGATAACAAACGAAATATCAATAATACTACGAGGTCGCATAAAAAATGAAGTTCTGGGTAAACAATAATAGTAAACAACAGTCTGTTGATGCAGCCGACAAAATACGCCGAGAATTGATAAAACATGATTTTGTTTTGGATCAAATGAATCCTGCACTAGTTATTAGTGTGGGTGGAGATGGAACATTATTGAGTACTTTCCATTCATATGCCGAACAATTGGATAAGGTGAAGTTTGTCGCTCTGCATACTGGACATTTAGGGTTTTATTCAGATTGGACAGATGATGAAATTGATGAATTGATCAGTCGAATCATCCAACATCAAGAAGATATTCCAGCAACCAGTTATCCATTAATTGAAGTCACAATTGAATCTAAGAATGGTGATGTTACGAAAGCAATCGCAATCAATGAAGCAATCGTTCGCCGTTTGTCTGCTTTAACTTTGAAGACACAAGTTGATATCGACAGTGAATATTTCGAAAGTTTTCGTGGAGATGGACTTTGCTTCTCAACTCCAACTGGATCAACAGCCTATTCTAAGGCTATTGGTGGTGCCTTGATTCATCCGAAAGTTAGTGTTTTCCAAATGGTTGAAATTGCCTCAATTAACAACCGGGTCTACAGAACAATTTCGTCTCCATTGATTATTCCAAATAATCAGGTAGTCCATTTGTATCCACAAGATGCTGAAGATTATGTCATCAATTTTGATGGAAAAGTCGTTGAGTTGAAGGATATTGAATGTATTAAAATCCAATTGAGCAAGCAACGTGCCCAATTTGCTCAATATCGTCATCGTCATTTCTGGACTCGTGTAGAAACAGCGTTCTTAGGTCAAAATGACGACTAAACGCTATCTGAAGTTCACTGTCCAGGAATCTGATAAGAAGATTCTGCGTAAGTTTCTAGTTCAGAAAAAGTTTTCTAACAGTCAGTTGAGCAATTTGAAAAATAATGATGGCATGATTTTCGTAAATCATAAATTACGTCACTTTGATTTCAAGCTGAAAACTGGCGACCAAATGTTAATTGTGATGGGTGAGGAAACACCTTCTGATTTGATCAAACCTATGGAAGGTCAACTTGACGTTGTTTTTGAGGATAAATACTTTTTAGTTATTAATAAACCACCTGGGATTGCTAGCTTGCCAGCAAAAGCTCGCACGAGTAAAACGATGGCAAATATCGTTAAATATTATTTACAACAAAAAGGTGAAAATGGCACGATCCATTTAGTAACACGATTAGACCGTGATACATCGGGATTGATGGTCTTTGCAAAGAATTCATATGCGCATTCAATGCTTGACCAAATTCTTCACGGCGACCATTTTCAAAAATATTATTTAGCAATAGTTTATGGTCAGGTGTCACCATCTGAGGGCAAAGTTGACTTGCCCATTGGAATCGATCCAGACGAATTTTATAAGCGTGTGATTGATTATGAAAAAGGTAAACAGTCGCAAACTTTGTACCGCACAGTAGAGACTTTTTCTGATGCAAGCATGATTAAGCTGAAATTATTGACGGGTCGAACTCATCAAATTAGAGTACATATGAAAGCTATCGGACATCCAATTATTGGTGATTTTATGTACACGAAACATGCTGAACCATTAATCAACCGTCAAGCATTACACTGTACGGAATTAAAAATTGTTCATCCAGTTACTAACGAAACATTGGATTTAACTGCTTCACTGCCACAAGATATGACAGACCTTTGTCAAAAATTAAGGGGGTGAGTCAAATGGACGAAACAGAAAGAAAACATTCTGAGAAGTTCGATGAACTCAAAACATATTTAGATAATGGGGATACTTTCAAATTTAGAAAGACTTATTTGGATATGCATTTTTACGATCAAAGTACTTTTTATCTCTCCTTAAAGAAGGATGAAAGATTAAAGCTTTATGATATTTTACGACCCAATGAAATGGGTGATATGTTTGACACAATTGAAGACGAATTACCTGAAATTCCTGAATTTTTAGATGAGATGGACGTAAAGTACGCTTCAAAAATGTTGAATTATATGTATGATGATAACGCTGCCGATGTTTTGGAACATATGGACAAAACCCATGTGGATCAATTCTTGAGTGAAATGCCAACAAGCGATGCTAATAATTTGCGTGGCTTGCTACATTACGACACCGAAACCGCCGGTGGTATTATGACCACTGACTTTGTTCAATTTGATCAAGAAATTACTGCAGGCCAGGCAATTAAAAATTTGCGTCAATTTGCTGAAACTGCTGAAACTATTTATTATTTATACATTTTGGATGAGAATAAAGATTTAGTTGGTGTCATGTCTTTGCGTGATTTAATTATGCAAAAGTCTCAGACAGTTTTGAAAACGGTTATGAACACTGATTTGATTACTGTAAATGTTGACGATGAACAGGCTGAAGTTGCTCAAGTGTTCAGAAGCTATGAGTTTCTAGCTTGTCCGGTTGTTGATCATTCGAATAAACTAGTCGGAATTGTCACGGTTGATGATGTTATTGAAGTTATTGATGACGAAGCTCAACAAGACTATTCTGGTTTGGCTGGTGTTGACGTTGATGAGAGCATTAATGACAACCCATTCAAGGCAGCATCAAAGCGTTTGCCTTGGCTTATTACGCTATTATTATTAAGTATGATTACAGCAACATTAGTTAACAGATATGAAGGATTACTTGCTCAAGCTAGTATTCTGGCGGTATTTATTTCTACTATTACTGGTACTGCAGGTAATGCTGGTACTCAAAGTTTGGCTGTTGCAGTCAGACGGTTAGCAATCGATGAAATTGATCGTAGTGACTTCTTTAAGTTACTCGGTAAAGAATTGTTAACAGGATTATTTACTGGAGTTGTTACCGGAGTTTCAATCTTTTTATTAGTTGGATTTTGGAAACACAACTTTGTATTGGGATTGGTAATTGGATTAGCAATGTGTGCAGCCATAACGGTCGCAAACGTTGCCGGAAGTTTTATTCCAATGCTGATGTCGCGGCTGGGATTTGATCCTGCCGTTGCCAGTGGGCCCTTTATTTCAACGCTTAGTGATTTGACTAGTGTACTAATTTATTTCAGTATTGCAGGGATGTTCCTACAATATTTCGTTGGATCATAAAAAAAGACGGACAATTTTGTCCGCCTTTTTGATTTTAGGTAAATGTTATGTAATTAACGAACAAGTATCGATAAAATCAATTTTTAATATGTTTGGATTTCATATTTATCAAGTCCCAGGGAAATTTTATCTTAGCAAGGAATCCATTAGCACAATAAATGGAGTATTGCAGCGAACTGATGAAATTGAAAAATTATACACACATGAAATATCATCTAATTTATCGTATTTGAAAATATTTGATAAAAGCACATAACAGGCTAGGCATATTGAGCAAATAAATCTCACGTCGAAGATTTATTTGCTCACTTTTTTTGTGAAAGTGAGCGTGATATGAATGTCGTTGGTTTTTATGACGCTTGACGCCGTGCATAAAAATGACAATTTCTATAAAATTACTAGTTCTCAAAGTAAATACAAGAATACTGAAATTTTTTGTCGGACTATTGTTCTCCAAATTTAAATTTGACATTGAAGCAGGCATTTACTATGTAAAATTATTAACAAAAAGTTGACATATTTTTTACAATAAATAGACAAAAAATATACTTCTTATTGAGAAAATGGATTTATCAAAAAAAGGAGATTAAATTAATGAAAAAAAATGTACTGATTAATATTTCTTTAGCCTCAGCTGTGCTCTTGGGCGCATTGTATTTCGGCACAAATAACGCCAATGCGGCACAAATTAGTTCAAACTCGGTCCAAACACAGCAAATAAGTGGTGGCAATACAGCAAATGACGAAGATTCTAGTACGGTCCATATTGATTATGGATTGACTGATGATAATGGTCAGATGCTGAATGTAATTAATAATGGATTCTTAACCGGTGATTTTGCTCAAGATAGGAGACTACTTACTGGTATTAAAATTTCTGCTCATCCTTATGCTCAAGTTTATCGCTGGGACAATGGACTACATAAAACACAACGTGGATTAGCATACGGTAGTGAATGGGCATCATATTGGAGACCAGACATCAATATGTGGCAAGTTTCAGGTAATGAATTTATTCGTATTAGCGATGCATATGTTGTTAAACCCTAGGACTTATGAAACAAAAATTACAATTTGATATTGTTCCCAAAAGCAGATATTATAAGTTTTTATTTATAATTAGAAGCCATGGTAAATCAGAGATGAGATATCTAGCATAATAACAAAGATTTTCAGACTCTACCATGTATAAATGAGTGGGCTGATGATGACATACCCTCCTTGAATTTGTAAATTAAATTCAAGGGGGTTTTTCATTTCAATAAAAGTCAATTTCTAATATGAAATAACTAATCGTTGCAAAGTCAATGATTTACTATTTAGTTAATCAATTCTGTGTTGCAATATTATTAACTGTTCTTCAATTGAACCTGTATATATTAACTAGGGTATGAAACCTAATCAATTGTCTGAATCAGATCATAGAATCTGAGATGTTGAGTATAAGTAAATATATCTCGGTAATTTTTTTCTTTCAACTAATTAGCAATTGATATTTTTTTATCTGCCTGAACAGGATGATGTTTTACTAATGGAATTGAAACACTTTATCTATATCGGTTTAATAATCATTTTATATTTAATATCATCAAATAACTTGTTATATTGCTGGAATTGTTTGATTCGGACGACTATGTTTATTGAAAATACATCGGAGGCATTATCATGGATGAATGGGTTCTTAAAACTCAAAAATGGGTCAATAGTAAATATTCTAATGTATCAGGGTATACTAAGTGCCCTGAAAATGGCAAAACAGGATGGAGTACCATTTATTCTCTGAGAGAGGGTTTGCAACATGAATTGGGAATCTCACCAGTATCTTCCGGGTATGGGAAAACAACTGAAGCCGCTGTTTCCACCATCCTAAGTAGTTTAGTAGTTGGTTATCATAATAATATTGTGAAATTAATACAAGGTGCGTTTTGGTGTAAGGGTATTAATCCATACGCCTTTGATGGTCAATTTTCTGAAGACACATGCAGAGCGATTAAGTCTCTGCAGAAGAATGCTGGTGTTACTAGTAATGGAGTTATGACTGGTGATTTGATGAAGGCATTATTTGATATGAGTGCTTTTGTACTCGTTCCAGGAGGTTCATCGAAAATCCGTTCTATGCAACAATATTTAAATGGATCATATAATCAGTATTTTGGTATTTTACCTTGTGATGGTATTTATCAAAGAGATACAAATACAGCATTAATATATGCTCTTCAAGCGGTTGAGGGAATGGATCCTTCAACGGCGAATGGGTTCTACGGTCCTGGGACCATCAATAAAACCCCAACCTTGCGTAGTGGTGATTCTGGCCCAGCGGTTAGAATATTGCAATATGGTTTATTAGTAAATGAAGAGTACGGTGGTCCATTTGATGGTGTGTTTTCTGCTTCTGTAACAAGTGGAGTTATTTCTTTCCGTAAGTTTATGAAACTACCACCATATAATGATATTGCCGACCTGACAGTAATAAAGGGGTTGTTGACCAGTAACGGTAATACAAATAGAGATTCCATTGCATGCGATACATCAACACAATTGAATTCAAGGCAAATTGAACTTCTTAAGAAATATGGATTTTACGTTGTCGGAAGATATTTGACAGGAACTGTTGGTGTTGGACCACAACGGAGAGATAAACATTTAACAAATTCAGAAATAAGCTTGATTAATAAGGCAGGACTTAGTATCTTTCCAATTTATCAAGATGGTGGCTGGGATCAAGATTACTTTACTTCAAAACAAGGAGTTAAAGATGCTAGACTAGCCAGAAGTGCTGCATTAAAGTTAGGCTTCCCAACTGGTTCTACTATTTATTTTGCTGTCGATGTTGATGTTGAAGGAGGAAATATTCAAGGGACTGTAATTCCATATATTAGATCAGTTAGTAATAATTTGTATGATTTTAAGGTTGGAATATACGGGACTAGAAATGTGTGCAGTCAAGTATTGAAGGCAGGATATGCAAAATCATGTTTTGTTTCTGATATGTCCACCGGATACTCGGGTAATCTTGGATTTAGAATGCCAGATAAGTGGTCGTTTGATCAGTTTATTGAATACTCTATTGGTGATTTGCCAATAGACCAAGTAGCATCGTCAGGAAGGGATGACGGTGTGAGGAAATTTCAACATATTTCAATACCAACTAACAATGCAGTTAAAGAATTATTGGGTGATATTAAGTTTAGTTGGGAAAAGAAAATACACCTTGCAGATTACGGCTGGCTTTCAATGGAGTTTTTGGCGACTAAACAGATCAATTTGAACAGTGGCAATCACGGTGTAATATCTATAAAGAATGGGAAAATTTCATTATCGGCACTAAGTAGTTGGTTTTCAGGGCATTACGGAACATCCGAGTCGTTTGGTAAACTGGTTTTTGACCAGATTGATAAGGTTAAGTTTATTTCGAAAATTAAAAATGGGGCACTTGAAATTTCGTCAACATTAAAATCGAACTTTGAGTATGCTGTAGAATTAACATTCACTGTTTTTGAATTAATGAAGGGGCCGATTGATGATGCATTTTCGTTGACACTTCAAGCAACGATTAAACCCAAGGAAATTCCCGGATTACTGGAAGAAGTTGTTCAAGAATTAAATGATAGCTTTTTAGGCAAATATGGGACGCCAGTAGCTGGGGGATTGGTAGTGGTTGCTGTAGTAATCATAGCTGCTCCTGGAGTTGAGTTGGCTGGACTTGCTGGTATGGTATTGGAATTTGCAGATGCAATGATTACCTTTATTTCATCAGCAATCACTACACTAGGGTTTGCTTGAAAAAGCGAAGATTTAGAAGTAGTAAATTTTAATAAGAACCCAGACTGAAGGTATTGTCACTATTGTGATTCGACTCTTAAGTTTGTGGGATAAGTTTTCAAAATTAAACCAATCCTTACTGGAGCTAATTTTATGCACTGGATGGTCGAAAAGATTCCGGTATTCTCCCGGTGTCTTTCCGACCAATTTTTGTTTTTATTAGTTGTTATGATCATACACATACTCTTCAAGTTATGAAGTGAATTAATCCATCTGATCCAAAAGTATCATGTACATATTTATACTGGCAAAGTGTTGTGGGCCCCATTATCCCATATGTTTTTATTATTTGTTTTATATCTTTAGAGAAGATAGAGGGGGCCAAAGTATTTCTTCATGGGGATAAGACTAATGTGAAAAAAATCCACACCATTTCTGATGTGGATAATGATCTAATTAGTCTCATCAATACGCATTGACATAAAGACGAAGCCAAATATTTTACAATTCGATTTGTCGCAGGGCCGGTTTAGGTCATAATATTCATCTGAACTCAGTACTAATATTTGATTGTTTAATAATACATTGTTTTCGGGAAATATATGAAATCTATAATATTTATATACAGTAGGGAAAGTTTATCCATTTTTTATAATTATTGTATCATGTCCGATTAGTTTCTTTAATTCCATTGCAGTCGCGGCAATTCCGGTGTTATGTTCGTTTTTTTCAACTACTAATATGCGGTATTTTTCATAAAAAAAACGTTCTTGATTAGATGATGGTCCCACTATAATAAAGTATTTGCTTGAGTCAATTATAAATCGGAACTTTGGCTGTTTGGGATTTTTTAACCAATAGTATTTTGATTTGTTCTTTATTTGTTCTTGTATTGAAGAAATGAATTGTGATAGCTTTTCATCAGTTGAGTTAGGTTTTGAAAAAATTTGTTCCAATAGTATTGATGGTTCTTCGATGAATATTACACTCATTCCATTTGAGTGATGTTTTACAAATCTCTTTTGCAAAGAATATAACATTAAGAAAATTCCAAAGGTAAACATAACTGAGATGAGTATTTCATGTAGTATAAATTGTCCCCACTTTTCATTATTCTTTAGAATTTTATGTATATCAATGTATGCTACAAACATTAGGTCTAGAAACCAGATGATCTGCAGTACCTGAATTCTATGTGTTAATCCAGACAGTATCTTTTTTGATCTTATTAATTTGAATATATCATCGCAATCTTGTTTCGTAAGGTTGTTTATGAACATGGGACCTCACCTTTCAAATTTGTGTATTCCTAATTGTCTCACAGAAATTTGTCGAGTGTTACATTGAATCTGATATAAATCAATAAAAAAAAAGTATTGAAATGGCCCACGAGAATCATTGACCATCTCGAAAAGAAATTCATGATTCCCTCTGATTTCTGTGTATTATCTAGTTGATAAAGTTTATTTATTTTTTGGGTAATACATACCCTTAATTGAATTTTGGGCGTATTAACAGTGAAATTTATGATTTGAAGATGCACTCAAGAATCGACTCATGTTGAGATCGTGTTAGACGTGGTTAATATTAAAAAAAAGCTCAACGAGTAAACAAATGGTTCGACAAGCCTCAGCGTCAGACTATCTTGATAAATTACGGTGATTTACAAATTAATTGTGTGTTGGAACCCAGTGATGGTGGTTTATTCCTTACTGACATTTCCAATCCATTTATAATGCTTAAAATCAGACTTTTTAGAATGTCCTACAACATTTTTTTTATATTTTATCGTAGCATATAACCCTTTTCGAAGTTCGTTTCCAGAAACCATCCTTGAATCCATTATTCCAGAATATGCACAATTTTGTGCTGAATCAATAGTAGATTTTTTTTGGTTTTCGTTATTATCAAAAAATTCGTTATTTACTTTTATCTCTATTTTGTTATTACTCAAGTACTCAATCGAGTGAATTTTATCAGAGTATTTATATCCTATGTTTGGATCTCCGTTGCTTAAATGTTTTTTATCATCTGCTAAAGACTCCGCAATTGCAATGTTGATTTTCCTTATTTTTTCTTCACTGATATTAGACCCAAGTTTCTTTTGTCTGTGTTGCTTTCCTTTCGATACACTTTTTGTGATAGCTTCAGGGTTTGTAACGTCATACATAATTATTGTCCCAGATGTTAGGAGGAGAATAATACTTAATACCGTTGCATACTTAACTAATTTTTGAGTGTCGTTATGTCTAATTTTTAACCAAAGTGAAATTAAAGCTATTAATAAAGCAATTATCAGTAATATTAAAACGATCATGGTAACCTCTCTGAAAATGTATTTGTATCTATGTACATCGTACAAAAGAGGTTGCATCAAATCCATATGGATTTGATATAATAAATCATTATTTATATAGTAAAAACCACAGATGTTTAAAATGTTTTTAAAGTGCTCGGATCAAAGAAATGGAACACGAGAACTTATTATTGCGGAGAAAAATCGATGTTCTAAAAAAACTCAAAAATTGAAGAACTCACAAATAAAGAGCTCTCACATATTATTCTCCAACTCAAAAAGAAATACCGGTTAGTCGATATGATTGAGGCGTTGCCAATTGCATTAACCATTTTTGAATACTGGCAGAAGACTCTTAATTCAACTAATCATGAATACGCATTAATTGGTATTATTAAATATATATTCAAAAAGAATAATGGTAACTATGGTGTTGAGAGAGTATCTCCTAAAGTTCGAAGTATCTGTAAGAAACTTGGAATCAAGGTGCCAAATCATAAAAAAATTCAACGGCTTATGTTTGAAAATAATATCAAGTGTACCAAGTTCTCAAAGAGAACCAGCAAGTATGATTCTTCTAAAGGTCCGACTGGTAAAAAAGCCAAATATATTCTTAGAAGAAGAAATAATTCTAATCGTCCTTACCAAAAGATGACCTGTGATGTTACAGAATTAAAAGTTAAAAACTGCGATAAGGTTTATATAGAAGTAATCAAAGATATATTTACAAAACGTGTCCTGAAATTTGAACTCAGCTATCATCTTGACCTTGAATTCTCATTGGCACCACTTAAGCGATTAGTTAAAATCTTGCCAGAAACAGGATGTAGGATCCTGCTACATTCAGATCAAGGCTGGCAATAACAATATCGTAAATACCGACAACAATTGAAAAATGGGAAAATAAAACAAAGTATGTCACACAGGAGAACGTGTTTGGATAATGCGGCTTGTGAGACAATCTTTAATAAGATAAAGGCTGAATGGACCCATCCAGCAGCTACGAGACAGGTAAGGAACTTATGGCTACAACAAAAGACTGGGTTAAATACCGAAGAAATAAAAAAAAATTAGGTTACCTTTCACCACTCAAATTCGAGCAGCTTCAGGTAGCCTAAATAAAAGTTCTAACTTTTTGGGTAGACGTCATTTTCCGGGTGATTTTTATTGAAAGAATTTATACTAAATCGATTAATTTTGTGCCATGTAATGCATTCACGCCAAGTTCTTTGGCAATTGAGTCGGCATTTTCAAATGAGATCCCGCCACCGGGCAAAATTTGAATTTTTCCATTAGCATAGTCAGAATATTTTTTGATGTTAGGCAAAGTTTGTTCGATTGGAGTTTCAAGACTGCCACCATGAGTTAGGATTCGGTCAACATCATGATCAATCAACCAATCGATGGAATCTTGTTTGGCGTCATCGCGAATTTCGTCAAAAGCCATGTGGAAGACAACCTGCATACCTGCAGAAGCGCCAATCATCATTTCTAAGGCGTCTTCATCAAGTTCACCCTCACTTGTTAGTGCACCAAATGCGACAGCATCTATCCCTAATTTTTGAGCTTGAAAAATATCTGTTTCCATCATTTTCAATTCAATATCGTTATAGACAAAATTGCCGCCACGAGGACGAATCATTTCGACCAAGGGAATTGATTTTTCTTGGAGATATTTACTAGTTTCTTGAAGAACTCCCAAACTAGGAGTTGTTCCACCGACTGCCAAGTTGTCGTTTAATTCGATTCTGTTGGCACCGGCAAGAACAGCGTGGGGAATATTAGTAAAATTTTCGACTGCAATTTCTTTATACATAAGTACATCCTCCTAAAAATTCATACAAAAAGGACGTCAATCGACGTCCTACTTTTATGCTTGTTTCATAAAACCAAAGTAAATAATAACGATAATAGCTAAAATTATACGATACCAACCAAATGCCTTGAAGTCATTCTTCTTAATATAATTAAGTAAGAACTTGATTGATGCATAAGCAACAAGGAAGGATACGAATGTACCAACAAGTAGAATAATTGTTTGATCGCCGGTGAAGGTGTTACCTTTTGCAAAATATTTACCGATCTTCAACAGACTAGCACCAAACATTGTTGGGATTGCCAAGAAGAATGAGAATTCAGTGGCAACGAATCTTGATGTACCAATTGAGATACCACCTAAGATAGTAGCACCTGAACGTGATGTACCAGGAACTAGTGATAGGACTTGGAATAAACCAATTCCTAGGGCAGTCTTATATGAAAGTGAATCTAAATCAGTATATTGTGGCGTTTTGTTTTTAAAGTAATTTTCAACAACGATGAATAAAATACCATAAATCAATAAGGTTGCTGAGATAACTTGCCAACTTGTTAGATGGGCATCCATCCAATCATTTAATGGCAAACCAATAATAACTGAGGGAAGGATGGCAACTAAAACTTTTAGCCAAATTTTCCAAGTGTTATTCTTTTCAACTTTATTTTTCTTTGGTGAAAAGGGATTTAATTTGTGGAAATAAATCAAGATAACTGCCAAAATGGCACCAAATTGGATAACCACCATGAACATGTGGATAAATGCTTGAGATTCATTTAATTTTACGAATTCATCAGCTAAATACAAGTGTCCAGTTGAACTGATTGGTAGGAATTCTGTAAAACCTTCAATGATTCCCAAAATAATAGTTTTTATTATTTCAATGAACATATTCTTTCTCCTAAATTAATCTGAAACTAGATAAAGTGTACACATACACACTCAGGAATTCCAATATTATCTTTAACAACTGACAAAAGTCCTTTGTTGGGATTACGTTTGAAAAGAGTTAGGTTGTCTGAATCTTGGTTGGCTGCTAGGACAAATTTCTCTGATGGATCTAATTCAAAGTCACGTGGACCATTACCATTTGTCTTCGCAGAACCAAGTGTCTTCAAACGGTCACCAGTTTCATTTATCTCAAAGGCAGCAATTGTATCAGCACCACGAGTTGAGACGTATAAATACTTGCCATCATTAGTAATTCTAATAGCAGCAGTAGTGTTCTTCTGTTCATCTTTTGCGACGGTGGCTTCATCAACCAAAGTCAAACGAGTGTCATCAGCATCATATTTAAGTACCAATACTTTTGATGAGAGTTCACATGCGACGTAAATATATGGCTTAGTAGGGTGAAAGACAAGATGTCTAGGTGCATACCCAGCTGGAGCAATATAATTATTCAATAGCTTTGGGTCAGTTGGATCGTCAATGTCATAAATCGAAATCCTATCAGTACCATAGTCACAAATAATTAACTTTCCATCGGGCGTAACCACACTGTAGTGTGGCTTAGATTGATCTTGCTCAGCTCGAGGACCAGTACCTTCAAAATTAATTGTTGAAAGTAACTCAAGTTTATTGTCATCAGTAATTTGATGAATAGTTACTTTGCTTAAATGAAAATATGCACTGAAAACTAAATTTCTACTTTGGTCAATTTTTACAAACGATGGAGAATTTGTTTCAGAAACATCTTCATCTAAAAATTTGGGTTGATCACCGCTAATATCATAGAGCGCAATACCACCACCGCCTGCAGTTTTCTTGATTGCAACCAATTTCAAATCATTGGTAACATCAATATAAGTTGGACCGTTTGATTCAATGTAAACTTCAGGTTCAGTTAATTCACCAGTTTCGGTGTCTAACTGTGATTTGTAAATACCTTTTCCGGTTTTTCTAGTGTAGCCACTTAGTAGAACATTTTCTAACATCAAATTACCTCCAAACGTGTATAGTATACAGTATAATGGTAAATGCAAAATAATTATATGGGAGTCTCAAATGAAAGAATCAAGAAAAGAAAAAAGTTGGTTTTACCGTTGGTTTTTGAATAGCCAAGCAAGCATTCTTTTGTTCAACATCTTGATAGTATTTTTGATTATTTTCTTGTTTTCAAAAATCAGTTTTGTTTTTCAACCAGTCGGACAAATATTAGGTATCACGATGCCACCAGTAATTCTGGCTCTTATTTTATATTATTTAATTAATCCACTGATTAATGTTTTGGAAAGAAAATTTCATGTAAATCGAATTTTATCCATAACAGTCGTTTTCATAATCATTGCGGCATTATTAGTCTGGGGAATTATGTCATTAATTCCTTTGGTGCAAAGTCAGATTACCTCACTAATTAAAAATTGGCCTAGTTATTGGGACTCGTTGAATAAGGCAATTCAAAACTTGTTCTCAGACCCCAAGATGCACGTTTTCAGAGATAGATTGATGTCTGCAGATGACAGCATCAGTAAAAATCTCGAAAAATCATTGGATCAAATCGTTCCACAAACTTTCAACAATATTGGTTCAGCTGTTGGAATTGTGACTAATGTTGTTATGATCCTGCTTACAGCGCCCTTTATTCTGTTCTTTATGTTGAAAGATGATAAGAAGTTTAAAGAATCAATTGTTAAATTTGTTCCGAATAGAATTAAGAAATCAACTGGCGACATGCTTTCAGAAATCAGTCAATCATTGAGTTCGTACATCACAGGACAATTGACTGTAGCATTTTGGGTTGCAGTTATGTTCTTTGTTGGATATCTAATTATCGGACAGCGTTATGCTTTGGTTCTTGGTATTGTTGCTGGTATCCTAAACTTAATCCCATATGTTGGATCAACGTTAGCGTTATTACCATCATTAGTTATTGCATTTTTTATCGCTCCATCGATGGTGTTGAAAGTTATCATCGTCTTCTTAGTTGAACAGACGATTGAGACACGTGTAATCTCACCAATTATTGTTGGTAACAAGATGCAAATGCACCCTGTAACAACAATTCTGGTCTTGTTAGTTTCAGCGGGAATGTACGGGCTAATTGGTATGATTGCCGGAATTCCAATTTTTGCTATTTTGAAAATTATTTGTACGCGTATTTTCAGATGGTTTAAGCGAAATTCAAATTGGTATTCGGATGATGATTTGGAGACGGATGAGGCAACAAATGCTGTTCCGACACCAGAACCAGTAACAAACGTTGAAAAAGATTCCGACAAAAATCACAAATAATTCATTTTTCTATTGAACGGGCGTAATTCATAGTTTATAATACTTTTAGACTTTTTCATTACGTGTTTTTATCAGAAGCGATTTTGATAAAAGCATGTAAATAGATGAGTTCATAACGCACGCCCTTGCTGTGGTAGTCACCGAGGGGATGCGTTTTTTTATTATCAAAGGAGAAATTTATGACAAATCACATTGCGTTGTTTGAACCATTAATGCCTGCTAATACAGGTAATATCGCTAGAACTTGTGCTGGTACAAATACCAAGTTACATTTGATTAGACCATTAGGTTTTAGTACCGACGATGCTCATATGAAAAGAGCAGGGTTGGATTACTGGGATAAAGTCGATATTACTTATCATGATGATTTGGATGACTTTTTGAACAGTATTCCAGATGACCAATATTTATATTTGATTACTAAATTCTCCGACAAGGTTTATAGTGACCAAGACTTTTCAGATACATCCAAGGATCACTACTTCTTATTTGGAAAAGAGACTACTGGTTTGCCTGAAAAATTCATGCGTGAGAATCCTGAGAAATGTCTTAGAATTCCTATGAGTGATAATATTCGTGCGCTAAACCTTGCTAACACAGCTGCTTTGGTAATTTATGAAGCAGTTCGTCAACAAAACTTTGCCGGATTAGAACTAACACATCACTATGTACACGATAAATTAGACTAAGGAAAAATTATGAAAACAAATAAAGGACCAATTTCAGTTCAACAATATCATTACGACATTGCCGATCCTGACGAAGAAGTTAAATCAGAGATTCAAATTGCTTTGGAGCATCCTGAACTTCATGACGAAGACGGTAAAAAAGTCGAAGAAACTGACGGAAGAATTTATCAAGTTGTCGTGCCTTTTGATATCCATCCTGGAAACTCACCATTCAAGATTTCAGGAATGATCACACAAATTGTTCAACTTATGGATTTCCACGGTCACCGTGAAGATTTAACTAGCAAAGAAGTTCAACAAATCTCGCGTGAAGCAATTGAGTATATTGAGACTATTACGTATCAAGTTACTGCAATTACATTGAATCATGGAGTATCTTTGGACTTTTCTGCAGCAGATAGTTTGGAACCAAATCAACACGTTAAAGACTTGCAAGAAAAGAAAAATAAGAAAGATTAAAAAAACGCAGAAATGCGCTTTTTTTGTACCAAGAAACTGTATAATTTTTTAAGGTGAAATGTTTAGTGTGAGGTATTTATGGCTAGAAGAAAGTCCGCAAGGACGCCTAGAAAGAGTCCCAGAAAAAATACAAAAAAAAATAACGTTGATAATATTAGATTAATTAAATCTGTAATAGGTCTAGCATTGATTATTTTCTCAGTGCTAGGTTTATTTCAGTTGGGTATTGTTGGAAAATTTTACGATAATATTTATCGAATTTTTGTTGGTGACAGTTATTTATTCATGCTGCTCGTCAGCATTTTCGCTGGTGCATTTTTAATTGCTACTGGTAAGCTTCCAAAGATGAATCCGAAACGAAATTTTGGGTTTGTTTTCACATACATGGGCGCGTTAGTTATGTTGCATAAATTAATGTTCACAAAATTATCCTTGTATCACAATTACAATTTGATAACTTGGAATACGTTAACCGCTGATATGTCGAGTAATTCGGTTGCTCATTCAGTTGGTGGTGGAATGATTGGATCTTATTTGTACAGCATCTTTATGCCACTTTTCTCAAATTTAGGAACGGTTTTAATTGCCGCCTTACTCGTGGTTGTCGGAATTTTGATGTTGTTCAATGTAACTATGAAACAAGTTTCAAATGTTACTAAGGAAACGATGAAACACTGTCGCAATGGCTTGGTTAGTATCAAAGATGCCTTTTCAGGAAAATATGACAATTATGTTGATAATAAAGAAACTGTAAAAGCAAAAAAAGCTGCAGAACCTGAAAAAACTGTTGAACGTGAAGATGACAAGTATCAAGACGTTAATAGTTTTGCTAAAAAGAAGAAAAGTAAGACTGCTGAGCCTGATTATGATCCGATCCCACGGGACGAGGATACAGGCTTCCATATTGATATGCCAAGTAATCCAGCGCCAACACAAGCACCAGAAAAACCATCAGAACCAAAAGGTAAGATTGTTTCAAAACCATATGGAATTGATGGGTCAACGGATAAGGATTTGCCAACGCCACGTTCAGCTACAGAACACAACAATGTTTCAGATGACGACTACAAATTGCCCTCAACTGATTTATTGAAACAAATTCCTCATGTTGATCAAAGTGGTGAAGTTCGTTTGATTGATGACAACAAGGACAAGCTTAAACGGACATTCAAGAGTTTCGGTGTTGATGTTGATGTTAAGAAAGCTAGTCTTGGACCAACTATTACCAAATACGAAGTTCAACCTGCTATTGGTGTCAAAGTTAGCAAAATCGTTAACTTGGCTGACGATTTAGCCTTGGCCTTAGCTGCTAAGGATATCCGTATTGAGGCTCCAATTCCTGGTAAATCATTCGTTGGTATTGAAGTTCCCAATCAAACTATTTCTTCAGTTTCATTTAGAGAAATTACTGAAAATCAAAAAGATAAAACTAGTCCGCTAGTTGTTCCACTTGGAAAAGAAGTTTCTGGAAATATTATTGAAGCTGACATTACCAAGATGCCCCATTTACTAATTGCTGGTTCAACAGGTAGTGGTAAATCTGTTGCCATTAACACGATTATTACGGGTATTTTAATGAAAGCTAAGCCAAATGAAGTTAAGCTAATTTTGATTGACCCTAAGATGGTTGAGTTGAATGTCTATAATGGTATTCCCCACTTGCTTATTCCTGTTGTCACTGATGCAAGAAGGGCAGCTGGTGCATTGCAAAAAGCTGTTACTGAGATGGAAAGAAGATATAAACTTTTTGCGGAAACTAATCACCGTAATATTGGTGAGTATAACGATGAAGTCGATGAATACAACAAAACAGCTCCAGATGACAAAAAGATGGAACGTCTGCCATTTATTGTGGTTATTGTCGATGAGCTTTCTGACTTGATGATGGTTGCAGGACATGAAGTTGAAGCTGCTATTGTTCGTTTAGCTCAGATGGCACGTGCCGCGGGATTGCATATTATTATCGCAACACAACGTCCATCTGTTGATGTTATTACTGGTTTGATTAAAGCTAATATTCCATCAAGAATTGCTTTTGCTGTTTCCAGTGGTGTCGATTCGCGTACTATTTTAGATTCCGTTGGAGCCGAAAAGTTACTTGGACGTGGTGATATGCTATTCCAACCAATTGGTAAGAGCAAACCTGTACGTCTTCAAGGTGCTTACATTTCAGAGGAAGAAGTGGAAAATGTCGTTAAGTATGTCAGTTCTCAACAACAGGCTGAATACAACGAAGACATGATTCCGACAGATGTTTCTGAAGACGGTGGATCAGGTGATGAAGAAAAGCCTAACGATGAATATTGGGATGATGCAGTTGATTTAATTGTCAACCAACAGTCAGCCAGTGTATCGATGCTACAAAGAAGATTTTCAATTGGTTATAATAGAGCTGCAAGAATTGTCGACCAGATGGAAGAAAAAGGTATTGTAGGTCCTCCAGAAGGTAGTAAACCGAGAAAAGTTCTACTAACTCCTGAACAACTGGAGACAATTCGGAAAAAATAGGTGAAAAATTGAGAGAAGTTTTAGCAAAGAATGTCGTCTTAAATGTCAAACAACTTAACCAATTTCGTACAATTAAAATTCAAATAGATTTTTTACGTCCCATCAATAAGGATGAATCCACTAAACGACGTTTATTGGCAAATGTTTTGAGTAATTCGACTGAAAAATATCCTAGTTTCAAAGCAATTAATGACCGTGAAATGGAATTATACGGATCAGAAATAAGTGCCTATACTAGACCATTACTCAATTTTAACGATATGGGATTTAGTATTGAGTTTGCTGATCCAAGCTTTTTGATTGGTGATACAAAGCAAGTTGAAAATAATTTAGATTTGTTAGGTGAAGTGATTTTTCATCCTAATTTGAAAAATGACCATGAATTCGATCAAATCGCATTTGACGTTGAAAAGCGAAACATGCTTTCAAACTTGGATGCCATCGTTGATAATCAAGATTTAGTAAGTGCTCTTGAATTAGCCAAATTGATTCATCACGCATATCCAAACAAGCAAGTTCCGATTTTTGGTGATGCAAATCAATTACAAGATTTAACGAATGCAGAGTTATTAAATTACTATCAGGACGTTATCAAAAATGATTTTGTCTTGATTAATGTGGTTGGAAATGTTGACCCTAAGAGTTTTTCAGAATTAATGAAAAAAGAATTTAATAAGCGTCTGCTTGTCCAAGAACGTAATGATTTAAAAATTGAATTTGAAAACTTTGATGATTTAGTTAAAAATCCAGCTAATAGGTCAGATTCAAAAAAGGTTAATCAAAGTAGATTAGCAATGGCGTATGTTTCTGAAAAATTAGAAAAAGGATATAGTCATTTGGCACCTCAAGCGATGAACTTGATTTTTGGTGGGGATGATCAATCACAACTTTTCCAACAAGTTCGTGAGAAAAACAGTCTGGCTTATTCAGTTTCCAGTACTTACCAGCCCAATAATCATCTAATGATAGTTACAGCTGGTCTCGACGGCGATGCTATGGACAAAGCCATTAGTTTAATTGATGATCAACTTAAATTTATCAAAGATGGTAAGTTTACTGATGAACAAGTTGAGCATGCAAAAAAAGTTTTATTCACGCGCAGAGAAATTAGTTCAGATAGTATTCAACATTACATTATGCGTAGTATTTGGGAATGTGTTTATCCTAAAGCAATGATGGGTGACGAAGAATATAAGCAAGAGCTAGCAAGAATCGATCGAAAACATATTATTTCAGTGGCAAATAATATGCATTTAATTGCTCAATACAAATTGATGGGAGAATAGTATGGCAGAAAAACTACAACAGTTTATTAAGACACTTCCAAATGGTTTCAAAGTAACTGCAGTTCCACTACCTGGTTATAAACAAACTTATAGTGTAGCTATGGCTAACTTCGGATCAGTTGATACAAATCTTGGCCATGGCAAATATTTGCCTGCTGGAATTGCTCACTTTATTGAGCACAAGTTATTTGCGAAGCCTGGTTACGATGTTTCCGAAAAATTTGCTCAGTATGGTGCCAATTCGAATGCCTATACGAGCTATACCAAGACTGCCTACTTGTTCCAAACATTGGAGAATCCCTACGATAATCTAAAAGTTCTGCTAGATTTAGTAGAGCATCCATTTTTTACAGAGCAAAATGTTGCTTCTGAACGTGGAATTATTAATCAAGAAATTCAAATGTATTTAGATATGCCGGAATGGGTTCTCGAACAAAGAATCTTGGGGCAATTGTATCCCAATGATCCGATTGCGTCTGACATTGCTGGATCTTCTGAGTCGTTGCAAGAGATCAATAAGAATAATTTGTTGGCAACTTATCAGAAGAGTTATCGTCCTAGCAACATGGATTTAGTTATTGTTGGGGATGTTGATTTTAATAAAGTAATGGATATTGCTGAACAAGTTCCTTTCGATGACAATCAAGTTAACACCGAGATCAGTGACAATCAGCCTGAAAAAATTGGTCCTGGTGGTCAAGAGTCAATGAAAATAAGTCAAAGCCGTTCTGCATTTGGTATTAGAATTGATACCAAATTAACAGGTTATGACTTGGTTAAATATCAATATATTTTAAATATGATCATGGAAACATTAATTGGTGAATCTTCAGATAATTATCAAACAATGACTAACAAAAATTTAATTGATGACAGTTTTTCATATAATGTTGTTGCAGAAAATGCCTATTGCTTTATCATTATTAGTGGTACGACAAATTATCCAGAAGAATTTCAAAAATATTTACGTAATTATTTTATTAACAATGATTTAAAAGAAATTCTTACTAATGAAAAATTTGAACGTATTAGACGAGATGCAATTGGAGCATATTTATTTGCTCAAAATTCACCTGATGCAATCGCCAATCAGATTGCCGAATTGCAATTTTATGATGTTGACTATTTACAACTAGTTCAATTGCTAAATTCAATTACTTTGGATGAAGTACTTGCAGCCTCGAAAGTTATTTTTGATGAAAATAATTTTACTTACTATAATTTGATTGCAGATGGAAAATAATATGTATGCATTGATAATGGGAAGTTCCGGAGATATTGGAGCCAGCACAGCTAAAAATTTAGCATCAAAGGGTTGGTCACTTTATCTGCATTATAATAAGAATCGTAGTCGTATTGGAAAGTTGTATGATGAACTGAGAAATGAATATCCGAAGCAAGATTTTATTCCTGTTCAATACGATATGGAGTCTGATGATGTTTCTAAGTTGACTTCACAAATATTTGGACTGGATGCAATAATTTTTGCTCAAGGGAATACATACTACAAACTCTTGGTTGACATTGATGAACAAGAGATTGATTCATTATGGAATATTCATATTAAACAACCTATTTTGATACTTAAAGAGTTGCAGGATAAACTGGCAACTAAGCATCATGGTCGAATTGTGTTTATTGGCTCAATATATGGGAAAATTGGCTCGGCGATGGAAGTTGTCTACAGCACTGTTAAAGGTGCGATGACCTCATTTGCGGATGCATATGCCAAGGAGGTTGCTTCATTAGGAATCTCGGTAAATGTCGTTGCTCCTGGAGCTGTCGATACAAAAATGAACAATGAGTTTTCAAGTGAAGACCTAGAAGCTGTTCGTGAGGAAATCCCTGCCAACCGTCTTGCTAACTCAGATGAGATAGCAGACTTGGTTGCTTATTTAGTACAAATAAAGTCAAATTATTTAACCGGTCAAACGATTTATTTTGCAGGTGGATGGTTATTGTAATGTCGCCGGTGTTACTTATGATATGTTATACTTATAAAAATTAGTTAATGGTGGTATGAAATGGACGAAATTGGCCAAAAGTTAAGGAATGCCCGTATTAAAAAGGGTTATACAATTGATGACTTACAACAAGTCACAAAGATTCAAAAGAGATATTTAATTGCCATTGAAGAGGGTCAATTTGATCACCTCCCCGGTGATTTTTATGTCCGTGCATTTATTAAACAATATTGTGAAGCTGTAGGGCTTTCAAGTGATGAATTGTTAGATGAGTACAAAGCGGAGATTCCAGATTCTCAACCTCATGAAACAGTTCAAACAGAAGAAACAACTAAGAAGAGATCAATCTCAGAGAATTCAAATTCATTCTTTTCAAATTTGCGTAACTACGTTCCACAAATCATAGTTGGTGTTGTAGTAATTGTGATTATCGGAGTAATTATCTTCGGTATGATTCACAGAAGTCAAAGTTCTTCTGAAGTTACGATTCCTAAGGACAATAGTGCTCAAACTTCAACTAAAAAGTCATCTTCAAATAGCAGTAAGTCTACTACAAAGAAGAAAGCTGCTAAAAAGAGTACTGAAATTAGTGTCAAAGAAACAGATACAAAAGGAACATATACAGTTAAAAACTTACCAGCTGATAAAGATTTCGATGTAACAGTTTCAGCTACGAGTGGACAAGCTTGGATTCAATTCTCAGAAGGTTCAAGTGATACTGTTTGGCAACAAGCTATTAGCGCTGGCGACAAGAAATCAACAAATGTCCCAGCAACTACTAAGACGTTTGCTGTACATACCGGTAATATAAATAATACTAAGGTTGAAGTTGCCGGTAAGACCGTTGATTTAGGCTCAACTGCAAGTAATTCTTCGATTGTAAGAACCCTAACATTCAACGTGGAATAATATTTTTAAAGCAAATGGTGTCCACTTCATAAATTAAGGTCGGCACCATTTCTTTGTGCAACGGGATTTACAGACTTTTTTCAATACGGAGGGAACTAACAATGGAGTGGAACTTACCAAATAAGTTAACAATGTTTAGAATCATCTTGATACCTGTTTTTATTATTGTCTTAGCATTCAGCTGGACTAGTTGGGGCGACATTTATGTCCTTGACGATCTGATTCCTGTAAACCATGTTGTAGCTGCATTTGTATTCATAATCGCATCTTTGACAGATTTAGCAGATGGAAAGATTGCTAGAAAAAATAAAATTGTGACAAACTTTGGTAAGTTTGCCGATCCACTGGCTGACAAAATGTTGACAATGACAGCATTTGTTTTTCTTGTTGGTTTAAAAATGGCACCAGCTTGGGTAATCGCAATTATTGTTTGTCGTGAGTTAGCAGTTACAGGATTGAGAATGTTGATCCAAGAAGATGGCGGAAAAGTTATGCAAGCTCAAATGCCTGGTAAGATTAAAACAACGACTCAAATGATTGCTATTATTTTCTTATTACTACACAATATCTTCTTCTCAGCAATCAATTTCCCAATTGGAGAGATTTTCCTATATATTTGCTTATTCTTTACTTTGTATTCTGGTGCAGATTATTTTATTCAAAGCAGAGACATATTTAAAAAATAAAACGTAATTTAGAAGTGAGAACAATGGATAAAGAAATTTTTGAGAACTTTCGCGAAAACATTGAAGCAGCTGATTTTGAAAATGGAATTCCTGAGGAATACAAAAATATTCCTGCGGAGACAGTTGAAAAATTGTTAGCTGATAAAAAGACAATTACTGCGGCAGAGTCAGTTACCGCTGGTCTTTTTCAGGCAACAATTGCCGACGTTCCTCATGCATCTGATACATTTGAAGGTGGCTATATTACCTATTCTGACGCGATGAAGGAGAAAATGCTTAGCATTCCTTCAAAGGTTATTAATATTCATACTGTTGTAAGTGCACCCGTAGCTCAACAAATGGCTGAATCGACAGCTGTTATTTTGGGCAAGGATATCGGAGTTGGTATCACAGGTGTAGCCGGACCTGATCCACTTGAAGGAAGTCCTGTAGGAACAGTATTTATTGGTGTATATACAAAATCTGAAAATGTTGTTCAAGTTAAAGAGTTCCATTTTGAAGGAAGTCGAAATGCGGTTCGCGAAAAAGCCGTTATTTCTGCCTTTGTACTCGTTAGCAAGATTGCATAGAAAAAAAGCGAACAAACGTTTGCTTTTTTCTTGCTTTTTTG
This sequence comes from Companilactobacillus ginsenosidimutans, assembly GCF_001050475.1. Lineage (NCBI taxonomy): Bacteria > Bacillati > Bacillota > Bacilli > Lactobacillales > Lactobacillaceae > Companilactobacillus > Companilactobacillus ginsenosidimutans. Next base: position 2,433,475 of record NZ_CP012034.1, read on the forward strand.
ATGATTTACTAATACTATTTAGAATGATGAAAGCATTAGGAGGAAGACAATTTGGCAAAAGATGAACGTCAAAAAGCATTGGATGTTGCCCTAAAGAAGATTGAAAAAGATTTTGGTAAAGGCGCAATTATGCGTATGGGAGACGATGTAAATACACAAATTTCCACCGTTTCAACTGGCTCACTAGCCTTGGATAATGCATTGGGTGTTGGTGGATTTCCACGAGGAAGAATCGTTGAAATCTATGGACCAGAAAGTTCTGGTAAAACAACAGTTGCATTGCACGCTGTTGCTGAAGTTCAAAAGCAAGGTGGTACTGCAGCTTATATTGATGCTGAAAATGCTATGGATCCTGCCTATGCAACTGCACTGGGAGTAAATATCGATGATTTACTTCTTTCACAACCAGATACAGGTGAACAAGGACTTGAGATTGCTGATGCCTTAGTTTCAAGTGGTGCTGTCGACATTGTTGTTGTCGATTCAGTTGCTGCGTTGGTTCCAAGAGCTGAAATTGAGGGTGACATGGGTGATTCCCACGTTGGTTTGCAAGCTCGTTTAATGTCACAAGCATTGCGTAAACTTTCTGGCTCAATTAATAAAACAAAGACTATTGCTTTGTTTATTAATCAGATCCGTGAAAAAGTTGGTATCATGTTTGGTAATCCTGAAACGACACCTGGTGGTCGTGCGCTTAAGTTCTATGCAACTGTAAGACTTGAAATCCGTCGTTCAGAACAAATCAAAGACGGTAGCGATGTTATTGGTAACAAGACAAAGATTAAAGTTGTAAAGAACAAAGTTGCTCCACCATTTAAAGTGGCAATTGTTGATATTATGTATGGTCATGGTATTTCTAAGACAGGAGAACTTGTCGATATGGCTGTTGAAAAAGATATTATCAATAAGGCTGGTTCATGGTACTCATATAAGGATGAACGTATTGGTCAAGGTCGTGAGAACGCTAAGACCTTCTTATCTGAGAATCCAGAAAAAATGAACGAAATTATGTCAGAGGTCAGAGCTGCATATAATATGGACGGCCAAGCAGATGAAAAAAAATCTGAGGACGACAAAAAAGATACTGAAAAGACTGCCGATACTACTGACAGTTCAAATAAGACTGAAGAAGAGACCAAATAATGGTCTCTTTTTTTTCAGATTGTTTTGTTGACAGATGATTTTTATTCTATAATATAAAGTTGTATGTAAAAGTTTTTAAAATATTCAGATTTTACAAACAAATTTTAATAATGAAAAAGTGGAGGTGATGGCATGCCGAATGCTATCATAACCCTCTTTTTTGCCTTAATAACATTGATTGTAGGTGCATTTTTCGGATATGCTCTCTGTAAAGATGCCTACGAGAAAAAACTTTCACAAGCTAAGAAAACAGCCGAAGATATTATTTCTGATGCTAAAAAGTCTGCTAAATCGCTAAAGAAGGAAACACTTCTTGAAGCTAAAGATGAGGCTCACAAGTATCGAGAAAAGATGGAAAGCGAACTCAATGATCGTCGCAATGACGTGAAGAAACAAGAGAATCGCAATCTTGAACGACAAGATATTTTGGATCGTAAAGACCAATCGTTGGAAAAACGTGAAGAAAATATTGAGAAGAACGAAAATAATATTTCTGCTAAAGAAAAACAACTTGATGAAAAAGACAAACAATTGACTAACACTCTTGATGAACAAAAAGCGGAATTAATCAGAGTAAGTAATCTAACTAGAGACCAAGCCCGTAAAATAATTTTAGATGATTTGAACAAAGAATTAACTCACGAACGCGCTACGATGATAAATGAAAGTGGCGAACAAGCAAGGCAGTATGCCGATAAGGAAGCTAAATCATTAATTGTTGCGGCTATCCAAAGAAGTGCTGCTGATACTGTTGCTGAAACAACAGTCACTACCGTTACGTTGCCTAATGAAGATATGAAGGGACGTATTATTGGTCGTGAAGGTCGTAATATCCGTACAATCGAATCCTTAACAGGTGTCGATTTGATAATTGATGATACTCCTGAAGCTGTAGCATTAAGTGCTTTTGATCCAATCAGAAGAGAAATTGCTAGAATGGCTTTGGAGAAATTAATTGAAGATGGGCGTATTCATCCAGCTCGTATTGAAGAGATGGTTGATAAAGCTCGTAAAGATATGGACGATCATATTCGTGAAATCGGGGAACAAACCATTTATGGTTTGGGAATCAGTTCTGTAAATCCAGATCTAATTAAAATTATTGGACGTATGCAATATCGTACTAGTTATGGTCAAAATGTTTTGAGTCACTCAATCGAAGTAGCTAAACTATCCGCAGTTATGGCTGGTGAATTGGGTGAAGATGTTACTTTAGCAAAACGAGCAGGGTTATTACACGATATAGGTAAAGCTATTGATCGTGAAGTAGATGGTTCCCACGTTGAAATTGGCGTGGACATAGCCACTAAGTATAAAGAACCTGAAGTCGTTGTTAACACAATTGCTTCTCATCACGGTGATGTAGAGCCAACCTCTTTGATTGCCACAATCGTTGCAGCTGCAGATGCAATTTCTGCTGCTAGACCAGGTGCAAGATCAGAGTCAATGGAAAATTACATTCATCGTTTGGAAAAACTTGAAGAAATTGCGAATAAGCATGAAGGTGTTGACCACTGTTATGCTATTCAAGCCGGTCATGAAATTAGAATTATGGTTAAGCCAGAAGAAATTTCAGATGATCAAGCAGCAATTCTTTCAAGAGATGTTAAAAATGAAATTGAGGAAAATCTTGAATATCCTGGACATATTAAAGTCACAGTTGTCCGTGAAGTTCGTAAAGTGGAATTAGCAAAATAGATTTTTTAGGGGATAGTGCTTGCACTATCTTTTTTTTATATATTTTTTTGGTATTAACCTAGGGTATTGGTATAATTGAAGTATTATTGGAAAGTAGGTTTGAGGGATGTCGAGTATGTTTGGTGTAATAGTTAAGTTATTTCTGACGATGATCTTGTCGGCAGTTATAACTCCCTTTGTAATAAAACTTGCCTATATCTTAGGCGCGGTTGATAATCCTAATGCCCGGCGAGTGAACAAAAAGCCAATGCCAACGATGGGTGGATTGGCAATATTTATTGCGTTTACCTTTTCAACGTTTGTTTTATTACGTAATCAATTCCCTAGCCATGAATTATTTAGTGTGTTCCTGGCCGAGGTAATAATTATTCTAACTGGTATTATCGATGATATTCGTGAGCTATCTCCTAAAGCCAAAATGTTGGGGATATTCGTAGCTGCGTTGGTAATTTATTTCTTAGCCGGAATTAAGATGAACGAGATTGTCATACCATTCCTTGGAACATTCCAGTTAGGGTGGTGGAGCTTTCCAATCACAATTATTTGGATCTTGGCAATCACCAATGCCGTCAACTTAATTGATGGATTGGATGGACTAGCGACCGGAGTCTCAATAATTGCGCTATTCACCATGGGAATTGTTGGATATTTCTTCTTAAACTTTACAAATATATATGTATCCATCTGGATTTTTGCCCTTGTAGCTGCACTAGTTGGCTTCTTACCGCATAATTTCCATCCTGCTAGTATTTTCCTAGGGGATACCGGTGCGTTGTTCATAGGGTTCATGATTGCCGTATTCTCATTAAAAGGTTTGAAAAATGTAACATTCGTTACAATGCTTATTCCAGTGGTAATCTTGGGAGTTCCAATTACCGATACAGTTTATGCTATGTTACGTCGATTCTTGAACAAAAAGCCGATTACTCAGGCAGATAAACATCATTTGCATCACAGATTGATGCAATTAGGCTTATCGCACAGACAAACAGTTTTAGTAATTTATGGATTGGCACTAGTATTCGCATTTATTTCATTGCTATTACCTATTTCAAGCTTCTGGGGAAGCGTGTTACTTGCTGTTGCACTGTTAATTGGACTCGAGCTATTCGTGGAGTCAATTGGATTAATTGGAGATAACCGACAACCGTTATTACATTCCATTCAAAAATTTATTAAACGTCTTGAAAAAAAATAAGCACTCAAAAAGCCATATCGCAGGATATGGCTTTTTCTTTCCCAATTTTAAAGTGAAACAAAGTCAGCATAGCAAGCAAACACAGATTTAATTGGCTTCTATGGGAATTTGTTTAAACTCTTGATCAGTTTCTTCAAAAGTTATTTGATTTTGAAAATTATCGATAATATCTTGTTTGTCAGCAGTTAAGCTTTCAATGTCAAAATATATGTCAACGGAAACGTCAGTTGAAAATTGTTTGTTTTCCAATATTAGCTTTTCATTTTTGGCATAGTTTTCAAATTTATCATACAAATGATAAGGAACATTTAGTTTATAGCCTTGTTGGAGACGATTTTCAACTAGTCCGATATTCTTAATTCCCTCGGCGGTGGTCGATGAATATGCGCGGATTAATCCCCCGGCACCAAGCTTAATGCCACCAAAATAACGGGTAACGACAGCAGTCACATTTTCCAAGCCTTGTTGTTGAAGAACATTTAGAATTGGTGATCCTGCTGTACCACTCGGTTCGCCGTCGTCGGACATTCTCTCAGTCAAAACCTTTTCTCGAACGATGAAGGCAAAACAATTATGAGTTGCACCAGATTCCTGTTGACGAATTTTCTCAATAAATTGGTTAGCTTCATCTTCAGAATTAGTTTGAGCAAGATGGACAATAAATTTAGATTTTTTAATTTCTTTTAAGTAACTATCAGACTCAGCAATAGTTTTGTAATTTTCCAAGCGAAGATTCCTTTCTCTGCGTAATTTATTAGTATGACAAATATAAATGAGTTCCTAGGCGGAAGAATAATTAATACCAGAGTACTAACAAATGAGCAAATAAGTCAATTATTGGATAATGGTTCGCAGTTGATCTCGGCGACAAAACCACATAATTCTGGAAATAAGTGTCAACGATGCCTGAGCGTAATTGAAGATTTCCCTTTTGATGATATTGCACCATACTGTCGAAATTGCATTAATTTTGGGAAAATCATGCAAGATGACAAGCTAATAATTACAAATCTAAATTTGGATTTTCCTCATCAAAGTAACCCAATGAGTTGGCAAGGGAATCTGACTGATCTCCAGCAAAAAATTGCTTTAGAAGTGATTCAGTCCTATCAAAATAAATGTGACCACTTAGTTTGGTCGGTGACAGGTGCCGGAAAAACTGAGATAACTTTTCCCCTTTTGGAACGAATAATTTCGAATAATCAACGAGTAGCAATTTGTTCACCTAGGATTGACGTATGCATCGAATTATATCCGAGAATCCAGGCCGCATTTAACAATGCGAGCGTAGGCCTGTTTCATGGTAAAAGTGATATTCAGTATTATCCAACTCAAATAATGATCAGTACAGTGCATCAGCTAGTCAAGTTTCACAAAGCTTTTGACGTCATAATTGTAGACGAGGTCGATTCATATCCTCTAGCCGGAAACGAAATGTTAGAAGGTTCAATTGCTAAGGCAAAAAAGGTTTCTGGGAGCATCGTCTATTTATCTGCGACACCACCAGCAGAACTTTTGGATGAAGTTTCAAATGGTAAGATTAATATTTCAAAATTATATCGAAGATTCCACAATCATCCGTTGCCAGAACCAATTTGCCATTGCCTATTGAAGCCAACTACATATTTTGGAATCAATCCGAGACTTCGTATTAAGATGTCTAAACTGGTTAATTCTCAGCAACGTTTTATTGTGTTCTTTCCTAGAATTCCCGATATGCTTTATTTTGAGAAAATTATTAAAAAGTTCTTCCCAAAGTTAAAACTTGTTTCGGTAAGTTCAAAAGATTCTAAGAGAATTGAGAAGGTCCAACAATTCCGTGATGAGCAAGCAGATGTTATTTTAACGACAACTATTTTAGAACGTGGGGTGACTTTTCATAATATTACCGTTCTAGTACTTGATGCAGATGCGGATGAATTTTCCAAAACTGCCTTAATTCAAATTGCAGGTCGGGCGGGAAGATCACAAGATTCACCGAACGACGAAGTTCATTTATATTATCAATTTTATAACAAGAAAATAAAATCGGCCTGCTCAGAAATTAAACAGGTCAATCGTCAAGCGTATAAAAAATGAGAAATTGTTTAAATTGTAATCAACCAATATTACAAAATCATTCACTCAAGGATATTATTTTTTGTACGCAACCACCAGACGATAATCTTTGCGGATTTTGTCGACAACAATTATCACAGCTGAAAAACTTCCCCCACTGCCGATATTGTTATAAAACTTCTACAAGTGATATTTGCTCTGATTGTGAGAATTGGAGAGAAAAATATAAAATATTTAATCAACATTTTGCAATTTTTGGGTATAATCAATTTATACATGATTATTTTAAAAAATATAAGCGGTATGGGGATGTTTTGTTAGCAAGGCTGTTTATATCTGATCTTAAAAAGTGGGCTAGGTGTCATGAGTTTGACGTTGTGACGTATATTCCTAGTAGTGATAGCCACTATATTGAGCGAGGATTTGATCCGGTCTATGAGTTATATAAAGATGTATTTCCGCTTACTAAAGTTTTTCAAAAAGTTGATGCTGATAAGCCTCAAGCTCAGAAAAATAAAATGGAGCGAATGCTTACACCACAGACTTTCAGAATAGTTAATGATTTTCCGAAAAAATCACTAAATTTAAAAATTTTAATAGTGGATGATATATACACAACTGGGCGTACAGTATTACACGCACGGCAATTGCTGACAGATATTGGTTTTCAAAATATTTGTACTTTTTCATTAACTCGTTAGTGAAACCGTTGCCAGTTTGCCTATAGAATTATATAATCAATGTGAAGAGTTGATCTTGGCTCTTATTTATTCCTTATCATCGGAAGGAGAGATTTTTATGTTAACAATAAACGTACGTGGCGAAAACATCGAAGTTACACCTGCTATTCGTGATTATGTTGAAAAGAAAGTTTCCAAGATGGAAAAATATTTCAGCCCAGACAGTAATCCAATTGCACATGTAAACTTGAAGATTTACCCTTCAAAGGGCACAAAGGTTGAGGTTACAATACCACTTCCATATATCACTCTAAGAGCTGAGGAAATGAACGACGATATGTATGCAGGTATCGATTTAGTAATTGACAAGCTAGAAAGACAAATTAAGAAATTCAAGACAAAGGTCAACCGTAAGGATCGTGACAAACCAGGCATTAAAGATATTCCGCTTGATGACGTTCCTGCTGAAGATGCTAAGGAAGACGAATCACAAATTGTTAGAACAAAACGTTTGTCATTGAAACCAATGGACGCTGAAGAAGCAGTTCTACAAATGGAAATGCTCGGACATGAATTCTTCATTTTTGAAGATTCAGAAACAAACGGCGCAAGTATTGTATACAAGCGTAATGACGGCAAATATGGTTTGATTGAAACAAACGAATAATAAATAGTTAAGAGGATGGGGACATATGGACCCATTCTTTTTTTTGCGCTATTTTTTTACATGCAGTTAAATAATAATGTTAAGATTTTGTAACGAGACCGTTTTTTATGCTAAATTCTTCGAAATTTTGTCAAAGTGGTGTAGAATTATAATTCTGGAAGTGTACTTTGGTGTATATTCGATATTAAGTTTAAAAGTACATTAAATAATGATAGAATAGTAGATATGTTTATTACGTTTAGGAGAGATATACAAATATGGCAAATCCATTAAGAAGATGGGTCGAAAGCGATAATAGAGAAGTTAAACGCATGGGAAAAATTGCTGACAAGGTTGAAGCATACGCAGACGCCTTTAGCAAACTTTCTAATGAGAAACTTCAAGCTAAGACACCTAAATTTAAAGAGAGACTTAAAAATGGCGAAACATTGGATGATATTTTGCCAGAAGCCTTTGCAACTGCCCGTGAAGGTGCTAAAAGAGTTCTAGGTCTCTATCCTTTTAGAGTTCAATTAATTGGTGGTATTACTTTACATGAAGGTAACATCGCCGAAATGAAGACTGGTGAAGGTAAAACTTTGACAGCCACATTACCTGTTTATTTGAATGCATTAGCTGGTAAGGGTGTTCACGTTGTTACTGTTAACGAATACTTATCAGGCCGTGATGCTAAGGAAATGGGTGAGTTATACAAATGGTTAGGTCTTACAGTTGGTCTAAATGTTAACCAACTCGACGCTGACGAAAAACGTGAAGCTTATAACTGTGACATCACATATTCAACTAACTCAGAATTAGGTTTCGATTACCTACGTGACAACATGGTTGTTTACAAAGAACAAATGGTACAACGTCCTTTGAACTATGCCATTGTTGATGAGGTTGATTCAATCTTAATTGATGAGGCTAGAACACCTTTGATTATTTCTGGTGCCGCTGAAAAATCTACTGCTATGTATGTTCGTACAGATAGATTTGTTAAGACATTAGTTGAAGATGATTACAAAATTGATTGGCCTACAAAGTCAATTAGTTTAACTGAAACTGGTATCCGTAAGGCTGAGGATTACTTTGGCCTTGATAACTTATATGACATTGATAACACTGTTTTGAACCACCATTTGGATCAAGCTTTGCGTGCCAATGAAATTATGAGTTTGGATATTGATTATGTTGTTCAAGACAACCAAGTTAAAATTGTTGATCAATTTACTGGTCGTGTTATGGAAGGTCGTCGTTATTCTGACGGATTGCACCAGGCTATTGAAGCCAAAGAAGGTGTTGAAATCCAAGATGAAACAAAGACAATGGCCAACATCACGTATCAAAACTTCTTCCGTATGTATGACAAGCTTGCTGGTATGACTGGTACTGCTAAGACAGAAGCAGAAGAATTTAGAGAAATTTACAACATGGAAGTTATTTCAATTCCAACTAACAAACCTGTTATCCGTGACGATAAAGAAGATGTTCTTTATCCAACAATTAAGAGTAAGTTCAATGCTGTTGTTAAAGATATCGAAGCAAGACATGCTAAGGGACAACCAATGCTAGTTGGTACCGTTGCTGTTGAATCTTCAGAATATCTTTCAAAGATGCTTGATCAAAAAGGTATTCCACATGCTGTTCTTAATGCCAAGAACCATGCTAAGGAAGCTGAAATCATCATGAACGCCGGCCAACGTGGTGCTGTTACTATTGCTACCAATATGGCTGGTCGTGGTACTGATATTAAACTTGGACCTGGTGTTGTTGATTTAGGTGGACTTGCAGTTATTGGTACTGAACGACATGAATCACGTCGTATCGATAACCAGCTACGTGGACGTTCAGGTCGTCAAGGTGATCCTGGTGTTACACAATTCTACATGTCACTAGAAGATGACTTGATGAAACGTTTCGGTTCTGAAAGAATCAAACGTGTTCTAAGCGCAATGAAGATTGAAGATGACGATGCTGTTATTCAAAGTAGAATGATGTCTCGTCAAGTTGAATCTGCACAGAAGCGTGTTGAAGGTAATAACTACGATACTCGTAAAAATACTCTTCAATATGATGATGTTATGCGTGAACAACGTGAAGTTATCTATAAAGAGAGAATGGAAGTTATCAACGAGGACGAAGATCTTGACCGCGTATTGAAGCCAATGATCGAACGTACAATTGACGCCCAAGTTGATGTTCATACTCAAGGTAAAAAAGAAGAATGGAACTTACCAGCAATTGTTGATTTTGCTAAGGCAGCTCTTATCTCTGATGAAGAATTCAGTATCGTTGATTTACAAATGCGTGATGCTGATGGAATCAAGAAGTATCTCATGGATGTTGTTCAAGCCAACTATGATAAGAAGGCTGAAGACCTTGGTGACCCTGCTCAAATGCTAGAATTTGAAAAGGTTGTTATCCTAAGAGTTGTTGATGAACACTGGACAAACCATATTGATGCGATGGATCAATTACGTCAATCAATTGGTTTACGTGGATACGGACAATTAAATCCTTTAGTTGAGTACCAAGAAGAAGGATATCGTATGTTTGAAGAAATGATTTCAGACATTGAATATGATGTAACTAGATTATTCATGAAGGCCGAAATTAGACAAAACATGGAAAGATAATAAAAAAACAGGCCGGTTGGCCTGCTTTTTTTATTTAAAGGTGAATTTATGGAATTTGGCGAAATTAAAAGTAAAATTCAAGAGATAGAAGACAAAATAAATCAGTTCCGGGGGTCTCTTTGACTTAGAAAGTCTAGAAGAGAGTATCGCAGAAAATGAAGCTAAGATGACAGAGGACGGATTTTGGGATAATCATGCCGCGGCTCAGGAAGTCATTGATGCAACAAATGTGTTAAAAGATAAATATGATAATTTTAAGAAATTAGATGATTCAGTCGAGAATCTGAAAGTTTCAGCCGAACTATATGATGAGGACCCAGATGATGAATTAAAGTCTGAGATGGAAAAAGATATTGCTGAGGTTGATGCAAAAATGCGTTCATATGAGTTGACCATGTTGTTGTCTGAGCAATATGATTCTCATAATGCAATCTTAGAAATTCATCCAGGTGCCGGTGGAACTGAATCACAGGATTGGGGTGAAATGCTTCTTCGTATGTATCAACGTTGGGCTGATCAACACAGTTTTAGTGTTGAAGTAGAAGATTACCAACCTGGCGATGAAGCAGGTATAAAAAGCGTTTCAATTATGATTAAAGGTACGAATGCATATGGTCTCTTGCGTTCAGAAAGAGGAGTTCATCGTTTAGTTAGAATATCACCATTTGATTCTGCTGGAAGAAGACATACATCATTTGCATCAGTTGATGTTATGCCAGAACTTGATGATTCAATTGAAGTTGATATTAATGACGATGACTTGAGAGTCGATGTTTTCAGGTCTTCCGGTGCTGGTGGTCAGCATATCAACAAAACCTCTTCAGCTGTCAGAATCACCCACTTGCCTACAGGTATAGTCACTAGCTCACAAGCTCAACGTTCACAATTACAAAATAGACAGACAGCCATGAGCATGCTGAAAGCAAAACTTTTCCAAAGAGAACAAGAAGAGCAGGCGAAGAGAAACGCTGAAATCAAAGGTGAACAAATGGATATTGGATGGGGTTCACAAATTCGTTCATACGTTTTCCATCCATATACAATGGTTAAGGATCATCGTTCAAACTACGAAACTGGGAATGGTCAAGCAGTGATGGACGGGGATTTGGATCCATTTATTTATGCTTATTTACAATGGAAACTTCAAGAGGACAATCCTAAATAATCATGGCAAAAAAAATATTATGTGTTGATGACGAGCCAGCAATTTTGGAATTAATTGAATACAATTTACAAACTAATGGGTATCAAGTTGAACATGCGACTGATGGTCAAATGGCGCTTGATAAGTTAGAACAAGGTAAATTTGATTTAGTTCTATTGGATCAAATGTTGCCTAAAGTAGACGGATTACATGTTCTGAAAAAATTACGTTCCAAAGGAGATTTAACTCCAGTTATTTTCTTGACGGCTGTCGATACTGAAGAGAACAAAATTGACGGTCTTGTTAGTGGTGCCGACGATTATGTGACGAAACCGTTCAGCGTTAAAGAACTGCTGGCAAGAATTGAAGTTGTTTTACGAAGAACTCAGAAGTCTGCAGATGCTAAGAGAATCTTCGAATTAAATAAATCTTTGAAGAGTTTGAACATGGATGGTACAGATATTTCACTAACTCGAAAAGAGTATGAATTGCTTGAATTTTTGATTAAAAATAAGGGTATTGTTGTATCTCGAGACCAGATTTTTGAAAATGTTTGGGGTATCAATTCGAATTCACAAATTCGCATGGTAGATATTCAAATTAGTCACTTACGTGATAAAATCGAGAGAGATACAAAAGATCCACAAATAATAAAAACCGTGCATGGTTTCGGTTATATATTAGAGGTATAGGGGTATAACAATGAAAAGAAGATTAGGACCTACAGTATCAATCGTCATTTCAGTAATCCTTTACATAGCTTTAGCATTATTTGCGGATAATATTTTGAGTAATTCGCAATCGAATTCCTTTTCTGAAGAAGTTGAGTCGTATACTGAACTTCGAAAGAACCATACAAAAGAAGAGGCTGCTGATGTTACTAGTTTGAAGTACATTAACATCAACGATGATAGTGATATTTCTAAGCAGGCATCTGATATGATTCATCGTGGCAATTTGTCGATGAGTGAGCAATTTGGTACAGACGTATCATTTGGTCGCCGAGCAATGTTTTATCGTTTTAATAACGGTAATTATGTTGTAGCAAAAGATTATTCTCGCCTTTGGAATCAAAATTGGATTTCATTTGCATTATTCACGATTTTGTATTTCTTGATTACTGAAGCAATTATTTTGGTGTACTACAGACAACGCCAAAATATTCGTGATGATATCGACCGAGTGACTCAGAACTTAAAACGAGTTCGAAAGAATAAAGATATGTCGTCGTTGATTCTTTCACCTGACGACGATTTGTATGAATTAGTTGAACAAACCAATCAAATCAATAAAGATATTAGTGAGCTGCGTGACAATGCAAAATTACGTGAGCGTCGATTTAAGAGTTTGATTGGTCATTTACCAATTGGTGTAATGTTGTTGAATTCTCAAGGTGAGGTGCTATTACATAATCAAGCAATGGCTGCTTTACTTGACGAAAATATTTCTAATGAATTACATCCATTCATTGAAGATGTTAAGACTTATGGATTGAGCCGTATGATTGAGCATGCGTTGCGGAAGAACAAGAATTATCGTCGTGAGATCCAGTTAGTGGGTAATTCTCAACGCTATGTTGACGCTAATGTAATCCACTTAGTTCATTCCCGAGAAGACTACGATAAACAAATTTTGGTTATCTTATACGACTTAACAACCAGCCGTCGCATGGAACAAATGCAAGTTGATTTTGTTAATAATGTTAGTCATGAATTGAAGACTCCAATTACGTCTATTGAAGGATTCTCTGAGACATTATTAGATGGAGCTGGGGATGACCCTGAAAAGCGTCATCATTTCCTAGAAATAATTCATAATGAAAGTGTCCGCCTAACTGATTTAATCCAAGATATCTTGTCATTATCTAAGATTAAAAAGGATAATGAAGAAACTGAATTGGTTGATATGGAAGCTAATATCAAATCTATTTTGCAAAGTATGTCCGTTCCAATTGAGAAACATCATCTAAAAGTTGATAAAAGTTTCTTCGGTAATAAAGAAGTAACTATTAATAAGGCGAAAGTTAATTTAGTTCTGAATAACCTAATCAAGAATGCGATTTCTTACAACAAAGAAAACGGAAGTATCGATATTGAAGTTCATCATGATGAGGTTGAAAATAGACTTCGAGTTATCATTGAAGATACTGGTATTGGTATTTCCCAAAAAGACCAAGATAGAATTTTTGAAAGATTTTATCGTGTCGATCGTTCACGAAGCCTTGAGACAGGCGGGACTGGACTAGGATTAGCAATTGTCAAAGAAACACTTGATAGCATTGATGGCAATTTACAAGTTGAATCTAATCTAGGTTTAGGTACTAAATTCACTTTGGAAATTCCTTTATAGAATACATTTATTTAAAAGATTGAGAAATTTTTTCTCAATCTTTTTTTGTAAGTTCTTTTTTATACAAAAAATATACATTGTTACGTTAATATGTTGAAAGTAGAGGTGAGAATATTGAAAAAAAGAATTGTCGCTTTATTTGCTTTGCTTTTCTCAGCTATCTTTGTTTTATCGGGATGCAAAGGTAGTCAAGGGCAACAAACTATCACGGCTGTAGGTTCATCTGCAGCACAACCCTTGGTAGAGCTTGCTGGTGAAGGTTTCACCAAAAATAATCCGAATCAATTTGTGAATGTCCAAGGTGGAGGTACAGGTACGGGTCTGAGCCAAATTCAACAGGGTGCTGTTGATATTGGTGACTCGGATCTTTATGCTGAGCAAAAAAGTGGTATCGATTCTTCTAAATTAATTGATCACCGTATTTGTGCAGTAGGGATGGTCCCTGTTGTAAATAAAAATGTATCTGTTGATTCATTAACAATTAAGCAACTCCGTCAAATCTTTTCAGGGGAAATTAAGAATTGGAAAGAAGTGGGTGGAGCTGATTTGCCAATCACCATCATTAATCGTGCTGATGGTTCAGGAACTAGAGCATCCTTTGAAAAAGATGTTATGGGTGGAACTCCATTTGCCAGAGCACAAGAACAGGATTCTAGTGGTATGGTGCGTCAAATTGTTGATAACACTAATGGATCAATCAGTTACTTAGCTATGCCATATTTAAATGACACTGTTAAAACATTGAAAATAGACGGTGTTGAGCCAACCATTAAAAATATTCAGAATAATACATGGAAAATATGGTCATACGAACATTTGTATACAAACGGTAAACCAACTGGAATGACAAAGGAATTTCTCGAATACATTATGACTACCGAAGTTCAGAATAATGTTGTTAAGAAGTTGCGTTATGTGCCTATTCAAAGCATGCAATATCAAAAAGATGCTAAAGGTAATGTCACACCAGTTTCTGGGGAGGGAAAGTAATTGAAAGACCCAATTAGAGAAAGCTTACTAAAAAAATCAGTTTCAGCTAAAAGAGAAACTAAAGGTAAGATCATTTCCTTTAGCTTTACTGCCATAATCGTTATTTTAGTTGTAACAATTATTGGTTTCGTTGCATCAAGAGGATTACTTATTTTTATCAAAGACGGGGTTAACCCAATTGATTTTCTAACTCATTCAGTCTGGTCACCTAGCAAATTAGATAGTGCTGGACACCCAATTGTCGGTGCTGCGCCGATGATTATTGGTTCATTTGCGGTCACAGTTATTGCCGCTTTGATTGGAACTCCGTTTGCTATTGCCGCAGCAATCTTTATGACCGAAATTTCACCTAAATGGGGTCGTAAAATTCTCCAACCGGTTATTGAATTGTTGGTTGGTATTCCTTCAGTTGTTTATGGTTTCATCGGTTTAACAATTGTTGTACCATTTGTTCGAAATATCGCAGGAGGTAGTGGTTTCGGTATTCTAGCTGGATCATTTGTCTTATTTGTTATGATCCTACCAACGATTACTTCAATGTCTGTTGATGCTTTACGAGCAGTACCGAGATATTATCGGGAAGCATCTTTGGCACTGGGTGCTACACGCTGGCAAACTATTTCAAAAGTTATTTTGAGATCGGCCACACCAGGTATTTTGACAGCTGTAGTATTTGGTATGTCACGTGCTTTTGGTGAAGCTCTAGCCGTCCAGATGGTAATTGGTAACGCAATGTTACTACCTCAAAATTTAGTTTCACCATCATCAACTTTGACTAGTGTGTTAACTATGAATATGGGTAATACGATACTTGGTTCAACTTCAAATAATGCGCTGTGGTCATTAGCTCTATTACTATTACTAATGTCATTGCTATTCAACTTCGTTATCAGATCTATTGCTAAGCGAGGTGAATTCTAATGTTCAATGAAAAAGTAAAAGATAAGATTGCAACTGGCGTAATTTATACTATGTCAGGGATTATTGTATTAATTTTAGCTGGTTTACTTCTATATATTTTAGGAAGCGGATTACGTTATGTTAATTGGCACTTCCTTACATCTGCCTCAAAATCATTTCAAGCAGGGAGCGGTGTCGGAGTACAATTATTCAACTCTTTCTTCCTACTAATTTTATCGATGCTAATTTCAATTCCAATTGCAATTTCAGCTGGTATTTACCTATCTGAATATGCTGGGAAAAATAAATTCGTTGAGGTAATTCGAATTTCGATTGAAGTATTAAGTTCACTTCCATCAATCGTGGTTGGACTTTTCGGCTTCTTGATTTTCGTAATTAGTTTCAAATTTGGATTCTCAATTTTGTCTGGAGCATTGACTTTAACAGTATTCAACCTTCCAATTTTGACAAGAAACGTTGAAGATTCATTGAATTCAGTTCCACAGTCACAACGTGAAGCCGGATTAGCCTTAGGACTTTCAAAGTGGGAGACAGTAATTCATGTCATTATCCCAGATGGGCTTCCTGGAATTATTACCGGTATGATCATTGGTGCCGGAAGAGTCTTTGGTGAAGCTGCTGCATTGATTTATACAGCTGGCCAGAGTGCACCACCATTAGATTTCACGAACTTCAATATATTTAGTATTACAAGTCCACTTAACTTATTTAGACCTGCGGAAACTTTAGCGGTTCATATTTGGAAAGTTAACTCTGAAGGATTGATTCCTGATGCAGTTCAAGTTTCAGCTGGAGCATCAGCTGTTCTGATCATTGCAGTATTACTTTTCAACTTGTTATCTCGCTACATTGGAAACTTGGTTTATAAGAAGATGACTGGAGAATAATATGGAAGAACAAAAAACAGCTCAAGACCAATATATTTACCATCTTGATGAAAATGAACATGAAATTGCTATGGAGACGAAGGATTTACAAGTCTTTTATGGTGAAAAAGAAGCAATGCAAAAAGCATCACTTCAATTTGAAAGATATAAAATCACATCTTTAATTGGAGCTTCAGGTTCTGGAAAATCGACATATCTCAGATCTTTAAATCGAATGAACGACAATATTCCTAGTGCTTCTGTTAAAGGCCAAATTTTATATCGAGGATTAGATATAAACAAAAATGATGTCGATATCTATGAAACTAGAAAGCATATTGGAATGGTATTTCAAAGGCCAAATCCATTTTCTAAATCAATTTATGACAACATTACTTTTGCATTAAAACGTCATGGTTTGCATGACAAAAAGAAGCTTGATGAAATTGTGGAAAAAACGCTCAAACAAGCTTCGTTGTGGGACCAAGTCAAAGACGACCTCCACAAGAGTGCTTTGGCACTTTCAGGTGGACAGCAACAACGACTCTGTATCGCTCGCGCTATTGCTATGAAGCCAGATATTTTGTTGATGGATGAACCAGCAAGTGCGCTAGATCCGATCTCAACTTCAAATGTTGAAGAAACAATGCTTAGTTTGAAAGATAAATACACAATAATTATTGTTACACACAACATGCAACAAGCCGGAAGAATTAGTGATTATACTGCATTTTTCCACTTGGGACGTGTTGTAGAATTTAATGAAACTCGAAAGATATTTACTCGTCCTAAGATTGATCTTACGGAAGATTATGTATCTGGACACTTTGGATAAAAAAGGAAGACAAACATGGTTGAAGCAAAAAAAATCTTAACTTCATCAGACGTCCATTTATTTTATGGAAAAAAAGAAGCTCTAAAAGGTATTAATCTTGACTTTAAAGAAAATGAAATCACAGCATTAATAGGGCCTTCCGGATGTGGAAAATCAACCTATTTACGTTGTTTGAACAGAATGAACGACTTGATTCCAAATGTTACAATTACAGGAACAATCGCTCTCAATGGTAAAAATATTTACGCGCCAAATATTGATACTGTTGAATTACGAAAACAAGTTGGAATGGTTTTCCAACAACCAAATCCGTTTCCGTTTTCAATTTACGATAACGTCGTTTATGGTCTTAGATTAGCTGGTGTAAAAGATAAAGCTGTTTTAGATGAAGCAGTTGAGTCAAGTTTGAAAAACGCTGCTGTGTGGGATGATGTGAAAGATAAGCTAAATGTTAGTGCTCTTTCATTATCAGGTGGACAACAACAAAGAGTTTGTATCGCGCGTGTTCTTGCGGTTAAACCAGATATTGTCCTATTAGATGAGCCTACATCAGCATTGGATCCAATTTCTTCTTCACAAATCGAAAATATGCTATTAACATTAAAGGATAAATATACAATCATCATTGTTACGCATAATATGCAACAAGCTTCAAGAATCTCTGATAAAACAGCATTCTTCTTGAATGGTGATTTAATTGAAGTTAACGACACGAAGAAGATTTTTATGAATCCAGCTCAACAAGAAACAGAAGATTATATTTCCGGTAAATTCGGATAATAAGGGGGAAATGTTATGCGAAGTACATTTGAGGAACAGCTAAATAATTTACATTTAAGATTTTCTGAGATGGGGATGATGGCAAGTGAAGCTATCATGAAATCAGTTAAAGCATATGTAAATCATGACAAGGCATTGGCAAGAGAAGTTATCGAAAATGATCGTTTCATTAACAAACGAGAAGTTGATCTTGAAAAGAAATCTTTCGAAATGATTGCTCTTCAACAACCAGTTACATCAGATCTAAGAATGGTTGTTACAGTCTTAAAAGCTAGCTCTGATCTTGAACGAATGGGGGATCATGCGGTTAGTATTGCACAAGAAACTATTCGTGTGAAAGGCGAGGTCCGTATTCCTGAGATTGAAAAGGACATCGCTGATATGGGGGACCTTTCAACCGGTATTGTTGAAGATTCATTAGAAGCCTATTTAAAAGAAGATAGTAAAATGGCAAAAGAAGTTGCTGATCAAGATGGAAACATTCATATTGAAGGAAAGCAAATTAATGATGCCTGTATTTCAGCTATGCAACAATCTTCAGACAATGTCCTAAGTGGATCATCATATATGCTTGTTGAAAGTTATCTTGAACGAGTAAGTGATTATGCTACAAATATTTGTGAATGGGTTGTTTACCTTAATACCGGACATGTGGTAGAACTAAGTCAGAAGCATGTGGCGGATGAAGACGAAGAGTAATCTTGTAATTTTTGCCATATTGTTATATATTCTGGTAACAAGTTGAGGTAAAAAAAATGAGAAAACGTTTAACAAGATCTAGCACAGATCGATTATTAGCAGGTGTCTGTGGCGGATTGGGTGAATACTTTGGAGTAGATTCGACTTGGTTTAGATTGGCATTTATTGCATTAATTCCATTTACGGATTTTATTTCAATTTTGGTTTATATCGCATTAGTATTTCTAATGCCTGAGAATCGTAATATTCAACGCACTCATTTTAGAGGTGAAATGCATGACACATTACACCGACTACATCAGCGTCGTTCAGGCCACAGTTCTCATGGTGGTAGTTCAATTAAGGGTAGGAAATAAATGAAATTACTGATAAAAACCGCAATTTATACATTATTATTTATGGCAATAGCACGTGTATTACCAAACATGTTTCAAATCGATACCGTTGTAACAGCAATCATAGCTAGTTTTGTACTTGTGTTATTAAACTGGAGTGTAAAGCCATTACTACATATCATTTCGTTTCCAATTACTTTTATCACTTTTGGTTTATTCTCGTTTGTAATTAGTGCAATTACACTTGAATTAACATCCATGGTAATGGGTTCGCAACATTTTAATTTTAACGGCTTTGGCTCTGCACTAGTAGTTGCAGTCATTCTTGCCATCTGTAATTCAATAATTAATAGTTTTGCAATGAACAATTTTCAGAAACGCGTATAACCGCGTTTTTTTTATATCCAAATTGATGATAGAATTAACAAAAAGGCTATGAAGAGGTAGAGTATGTCAAATTTTGTTACGGTTTCTCAATTAGTTAAAGAAAATAATCTTAAAGTTTATGGTGGGGAAGATTTATTAGATAAAAAAAATATCACGACTAGCGATATTTCTCGTCCTGGAATCGAGCTAACAGGGTATTTTGATTACTATCCAAGTGAACGAATCCAACTTTTTGGACAAACTGAATCCGCTTATTCACATTCAATGACTACAAATAATCGTTATAAAGTCATGCGTGAAATTTGTCGAGATGATACACCAGCACTATTAATTTCGAGAAATATCAAACCTAGTCAAGAATTGTTGGATGCTGCTAAGGAAAATGGAGTTCCTGTAATCGGTTCTGCATTGCCAACCACTAGACTTTCAAGTTTGATCACTGAATATTTGGATGAAAAGCTAGCACCTAGAGAGTCAGTTCACGGTGTTTTAGTTGATGTATATGGTATTGGTATTATGCTAACTGGTCATTCAGGAATTGGTAAAAGTGAAACTGCACTCGAACTAGTTAAAAGAGGTCATCGACTAATTGCGGATGACCGTGTAGATATTTATCAACAAGATGAGAAAACTATTGTTGGTGAAGCACCAAAAATCTTGAATCACCTTCTTGAAATTCGTGGAATTGGAATAATTGACGTGATGAATCTATTTGGCGCTGGAGCAGTTAGAACTTCTAGTGACGTTCAATTAATTATTAATTTGGAAGATTGGCAAGCTGACAAGAGTTACGACCGCCTCGGTTCGATGGAAGAAACGAGAACATTTTTCGATGTTGGCGTACCTCAAATTACAATTCCAGTTAAAGTTGGTCGTAATATTTCAATCATTATTGAAGTTGCTGCCATGAACTTCAGAGCTAAGAAAATGGGCTTTGATGCAACGAAAAAATTTGAAGAAAATCTTGGCTCATTAATTCAAGAAAATGGCCAAAAGAATGCTGAAGATGGAGAAAGTAAGTAATGAACTTATTAGCCTTAAATCCTATTGCATTCAATATAGGTAGTTTAGAAATTCATTGGTACGGAATAATTATTGCTTTGGGAGCATTAGTCGGAGTTATTATGGCAATGCGTGAAGCCACAAGACGCGGAGTCAATTCAGATAACATTTTGGACTTAGTCCTAATTGGTGTACCAGTTGGATTGATCTGTGCTCGAATATATTATGTGGTGTTTGAATTACCATTCTATATTGCAAATCCTGGCGAAATCATCAAAATTTGGCATGGTGGAATTGCCATCTATGGTGGTTTGATTGGTGGATTCATTGTATTAGTGGTTTTATGCTTAAGAAGAAAGATTTCAATCTGGTTGATGCTAGATATCGCAGCACCATCAGTAATGTTGGGTCAAATTGTTGGCCGCTGGGGTAATTTCATGAATCAAGAAGCATTTGGTGCAAAGACCTCATTGGACTTCCTACAGTCATTACATTTGCCTCATTTCATTGTTGAACAAATGTTTATTAATGGTGCTTATCGTCAACCAACATTTTTGTATGAATCAGCTGCAAATGTGATTGGTTTGATACTAATTTTGGTATTCAGACATCGTAAGCATTTCTACAAACTAGGTGAAGTAGCTCTTAGCTATTTAGTTTGGTATCCAGTTGTTAGATTCTTCGTTGAAGGTATGAGAACAGATAGCCTGTACATTATGCCTGGAGTAAGAGTCTCACAAATACTTTCACTGATTCTATTGATATTTGCCATTGGAGCATTAATTTATAGAAGAAAGAAAATGGACTTACCATGGTACACAGATCTGACAGAGCAAAATAATGGATTAAATAAAAATTAATGGTAATATAGTTTGGTACTAAGGAGGTAGACGCATGAAAGAATTCGACGTAGTAGTAATAGGTGCAGGTCCTGGTGGACTAACAGCCGCATTGTACGCATCACGTGCTAATTTATCAGTAATGATTTTAGATCGTGGTATTTATGGTGGCCAAATGAATAACACCGCTGAAATTGAAAATTATCCTGGATTTGATTCTATTTTAGGACCAGACCTCAGTGAAAAAATGTATCATTCATCAACAAGATTTGGTGCAGAATTTGGTTACGGTGCTGTTGAATCAGTTGAAGATAACGGTAATCGTAAGATCGTTCACACAGATGACGGTGATTACGAAGCCAAAGTTGTAATTGTTGCAACAGGTTCACAATATAAGAAAATCGGCGTTGCTGGTGAAAATGAATTATCAGGACGTGGAGTATCTTACTGTGCCGTATGTGATGGTGCATTCTTCAAGGATCAAGATGTAGCCGTAATCGGTGGTGGAGATTCCGCTGTTGAAGAGGGAGTTTACCTAACTCAAATGGCAAAATCCGTAACAATTATTCATCGTCGTGACCAATTGCGTGCACAAAAAGTCTTACAAGACCGTGCCTTCAAGAATGATAAAATTAAATTTGTTTGGAACGCCGACGTAAAAGAAATCGTCGGTGAAGACGATAAAGTAGCCGGTGTCCGCTATGTAGACAAAGAAACTGGTGAAGAACACGTAGTACCTGCAAAAGGTGCATTCATTTATGTAGGTATCCAACCAATGACAGAACCATTCAAGAGTTTGGGTATTCTTGACGATGCTGGCTGGATTGATACTGACACACACATGAAGACAAACGTTGCCGGAGTTTATGCTATTGGTGATGTTCGCAAGAAGGATTTGCGTCAAGTTGCTAATGCTGTTGGTGAAGGTGCAATAGCTGGTCAAGAAGCATTCAATTATATTCAAACATTGTCAGACGCTAAAGTTTCTGCAAAATAATTTGATGTGATTATGCGGTTCACTTCCGCCCTCCGGTCAGGTTTTTGGGGGCCGTGGACGCTGTGGACACGTTTCCGAGCCATAGTGCGGTCTCGAAAATCGGCCTCCTTGTAAGCATGCCCTATGGCATGCAAACAAGGATCTCACGGCTTTGGCCCCCAAAAACCTGACCTACGGGCTAGTGATCCTCAAACATCAAAGTTAGTTTGGAAACGTACAAATATATATATTAGGTGGCTCAATTCAGAATTGGATTGGGTCTTTTTTTTGTTTTCTGAGGAAAACTGTTTTTTTTGCTTTTTGTATTAAATGATTAATCAGATGATAATCTAGAATGGAAGATTTTTCAAAACCAAAGTAAATAGGTTAGTAAGTACCCAAACAGAGCACGTATGTCCAATCTTTGGCCCCACCCACCAAAGAATAAATTGATTGATATCCTCGTCCGAAGGGCGGGATTATACAATGCTCAGCCATGAAATTTTCCTTAGTCGGGGATGCCCCCGGCTTAGGAAAAGACTCAGGTTTGAGATTTTTTCGGTCTGTGAAAAAAGCTCAAACTGATGTCCATGGCGTTCCAGCGTTGTATAATCCCAACCGTAGGACAGCAGTGAACCACACAAAACAGCAATCTACTCCAACATAAATGTTTTTAACCCATTTTTAAGCTAATATCACTAAACTCAAGTAACATCTAAACTGTTTTACTAAAATAATCCATCAAAGCACTATAATTTTACTAATAAATTTACTCTAACAACTACTAATATCGTGGAAAATTGCTATAATAAAATGTAAGGACTTACAAAGTAGGAGGACTAGCAATGGCTTGGCAAGAAAATATGAAAAAATGGCTCGATTATTCTGAATTGGATCCTGAGTTAAAAGAACAATTGGCCGAATTGAAAAATGATGATGATAAAGCTGAAGAAGCTTTTTATGCACCTATGGAATTTGGTACAGCTGGTATGCGTGGGGTCTTGGGACCTGGAATTAACCGCATGAATATCTACACAGTAAGACAGGCTGCCGAAGGTTTAGCTTTATTTATGGATACTTTGGATGAGAAAACTAAGGCTCGTGGTGTTGCTATTAGTTTTGATTCTCGTTATCACTCACAAGATTTCGCAATTGAATCTGCTAAGGTTTTGGGAGCTCACAATATCAAGACTTTCGTATTCGATAGTTTGAGACCAACTCCTGAATTATCATTTGCGGTTAGAACTTTGAATACATACGCAGGTATCATGATCACTGCTAGTCACAATCCTAAACAATACAATGGTTTCAAGATTTATGGTCCAGATGGCGGTCAAATGCCACCTGTCGAATCTGACAAGATTACTGATTATGTCAGAAAAGCTGATGACTTGTTTGCCATCAAAGTTAAGACTGTCTATAAACTCCGTGAAGAAAAGTTGATGCAGTTGATTGGTGAAGATGTTGACCAACAATATTTGGCAAAACTTGATATCGTAGTTGTTAACCACGATTTAATTAATAATGTTGGTAAGAATATGAAGTTCGTTTATACTCCTCTTCATGGTACTGGTAAAATGATTGCTCCAAGAATTTTCCAAGATTTAGGTTTCAACAATTTCAATATGGTTAAAGAACAAGCTATTCTTGACCCCGAATTTGGAACAACTCCATTTCCTAATCCTGAATTTGCTCAAACATTTGATTTGGCAATTTCACTCGGTAAAAAAATTGAAGCTAATATTTTAATTGCTACAGACCCTGATGCTGATAGATTGGGTGCAGCTGTTCGTCAACCTGACGGTTCATATAAATTGATGACAGGTAATCAAATTGCGTCAGTACTGCTAAACTATATTTTGAAAGCTAAGAAAGATACTAATACGTTGCCTGAAAATGGTGCAGCCGTTAAGTCGATTGTTTCAACTGAATTAGCTACTGCCATTGCTAATAAGTATGGCGTTAAGATGTATAACGTTTTAACAGGATTCAAGTATATTGCTGAAAAAATTCAGAACTTCCAAGACGATAAGAGTCACGAATTCTTATTCGGATTTGAAGAAAGTTATGGATACTTAGTTAAACCATTTGTTCGTGATAAGGATGCCATGCAATCAACAATTTTGCTTGCTGAAGCTGCTGCTTATTATGAATCACAAGGAAAAACTATTTATGATGGTCTTGAAGACTTATATAAAGAGTTTGGTTACTACCGTGAACAAACTATTTCAAAGACTTTTGATGGTGTTTCAGGTAAGGACCGCATGGCGGGAATGATGAAAGAATTCCGTGAGGAAGGAATTAAAGAAATCAATGGTGTCAAAGTTGTTGAGTCATTGGATTACTTGAACAAGACTGACACTAAGGATGGTCAAGTATCTGACACCGGACTTCCAAAGGCTGATGCATTGAAATTTATCCTTGAAGACGGTACTTGGGTTGCCGTTCGTCCTTCAGGTACTGAACCTAAAATGAAATTCTACATTGGAATTACTAGTGATTCTGATGACAGTGCTGCCAAGAAACTTGCTGGATTTGCCAAAGTTATTGAAACTTGGGAATAATATTTTAGACAAGAGGGAGCTTTCGTTATGAAAAATACTTTATTTGTTAAAGCTGGAAAAGTTGCTATTCAAGAAATTGATAAACCTACGATTCAAGCAGACGATGATGTAATTATTCATGTTGTTCGTACTTGTGTATGTGGATCAGATTTGTGGTCATATCGTGGATTTGAAGATAAGGATGCAAATTCACAAAACAATGGACATGAAGCCATTGGTATTGTTGAAGAAGTCGGTTCAGCAATCACAACTTTTGTACCTGGTGATTTTGTAATTGCTCCATTTACACATGGCTGTGGACACTGTCCCGCCTGTTTAGCTGGTTTTGATGGTGATTGCCAGGATCATACAGATAATTTCAGCCGTGGAAATCAAGCAGAATTTATCAGATTTCAACATGCTGAGTGGGCTTTAGTCAAGATTCCTGGAAAACCTGCAGATTATTCTGATAGTATGTTAAATTCTTTGTTGAGCTTGGCTGATGTTATGGCAACTGGTTATCATGCTGCACGTGTTGCCAACGTTAAACGTGGTGACAGTGTGGTCGTCGTTGGTGATGGTGCTGTCGGTCTTTGTGGTGTTATTGCTGCTAAGATGCGTGGAGCTAAACAAATTATTGCGATGAGTCGACATGAAGATCGTCAAAAATTGGCAATTGAATTTGGAGCAACAGATATTATTGCCGAACGTGGTGATGAAGGTATTGCTAAAGTAATGGAATTGACGAATAACGCTGGTGCTGATGCTGTTTTGGAATGTGTCGGCACTGAGCTGTCCAATGAGACCGCTATGAAGTCAGCACGTCCGGGTGCGATTGTTGGACGCGTTGGTCTTCCACACGAACCAAAAATGGATATGACTCAATCATTTGGTATGAATGTTGCCGTAGCTGGTGGGCCTGCTTCTGTTACGACTTATGATAAACAATTGTTGTTGAAAGCCGTTTTAGATGGTGATATCCATCCTGGAAAGGTTTTCACAAAAGAATTTACTCTAGACCAAATCGATGATGCTTATCAAGCAATGACAAATCGTGAGGCTATTAAGTCACTAGTTGTAATCGCTTAGAGTTTAAAATTTGTTTTCAGTTGAATATTTAAAATGTAGATGTGAATTTTTTTCACATCTATTTTTTTATGTTTATTGAACCTTGTGACATCGCTTTAGTAACTGCGATATAATATTTTGTATCGAAGTGTGATTTTAAAAGGGGATTTTTATTGTGTCATCAAATCAACATTTACTTGTCATTTCACTGGATTCATTAGGATTTCGTGATATTCGAGAACACCAAGAGGAATTACCAACTCTCAATAAATTGGTAAATGGTGGAAGTTGGGTTAAATCGGTTACGGGAATTTATCCCACGTTGACTTATCCGTCACATACATCAATTATCACCGGTCAATATCCGAGTGTTCATGGAATTGTCAACAATACTAAAATTCAACCAGAGCGTCGTTCTCCTGATTGGTATTGGTATCAAAAGGATGTTAAATCGACAACGGTCTATGATTTGGCGCGAAAGGCTGGATTAACAACAGCCGCATTTTTGTGGCCAGTAACTGCTGGAAGCAAAATTAATTACAATCTTGCCGAAATTTTTCCTAATCGAATTTGGACTAATCAAGTGTTAGTTTCGTTAAAGGCCAGTTCACCATTGTTCTTATTGGAAATGAATCATAAATATGGCAAGTTACGAAATGGAATTAAACAGCCTCAACTGGATAATTTTATAACTGCATGCGCGGTTGATACGATAGAAAACAAGAAACCAAATATGACAATGATTCATTTGGTTGATATGGACAGTATGCGTCATCGATATGGCGTTCGTTCCACTGAAGCAATGGCAGCCTTACATCGACTAGATAAACATGTTGAACAACTGATACAAGCCACTAAAAATGCAGGCACATTCGATGATACAAATTTTGTAATTTTAGGGGATCACTACCAAATCAATGTAACTAAAATGATTCACTTAAATACTCTTTTCGCAAAAAAAGGTTGGTTGAATGCCAATGATGATCAAACTTTCAAAAAAGATTGGCAAGCTATGGCCAAAACTTGTGACGGTTCAACTTATATCTATACTCAAAATTTTGATCAACTGAATGAATTGAAGAAGTTGGTTGAAAATGTTGAAGGTGTAGAAAAAGTTTATACATCAAAAGAGGCATTTGAACGTGGTGCCGACCAAAATTGTAGTTTGATGGTTGAAGCAAAAGCCGGATATTACTTTACAGATGAAAGCGAGCGTCCATCTGTAGTTGAGCGCGTTGATTCGAAGACTTTAGGTCAACCCGATAGATACCACGGTGTTCATGGCTACGATCCAAGAAAATCAGATTATCAAACAACACTGGTCTTTAATGGGCCAGCAATAAAAGAAGGAACTACCGTTGAAAAAGCAAACTTGGTGGATGAAGCACCAACCTTTGCTAAACTCTTAGGATTGAAATTTGAAGGTGAAATTGCAGGTTCATGCATTGACGATGTTTTCAAAAATTAAGGGGTGTCAATTTGAAAATTAACAAAAAACAATGGAGCTGGATTTTATATGATTGGGCAAACTCATCATATGGAATCATAGTTACAACGGCTGTTTTGCCGGTGTACTTTAAAACCATAGCTCAAGCTGACCATGTGTCGGCAGCAAGTTCCACCGCATACTGGGGATATGCAAACAGTTTTGGTACGTTATTAGTATCAATATTGGCGCCATTTTTAGGAGCACTTGCCGATTATCCCAATTTTAAAAAACGTTTATTGAATGGATTTTGTTGGCTAGGTGTTGTCGCTACACTTGGGCTCGCGTTAGTTCCAGCAAAACACTGGAGTATGCTTTTAGGAGTGTACATTATTTCAGCAATCGGATATTCTGCTAGTAATTTGTTTTATGATAGCTTTTTAACTGATGTCGCCGATAACAAAGATATGAATCGAATCTCAACTCACGGATATGCATATGGATATCTAGGTGGGGTTATCTCATTCATGTTGTTCTTAGTAATCAATTTGACTGACGGATTTGGAACTTTAGATGGCACTGGAATAGCAAGATGGAGTTTCGTCATTGCGGCTGTATGGTGGTTTGTCTTTGCCATTCCATTACAAAAAAATGTTCGTCAGAAATTCTCAGTCGCTCCAACTACCTCCCCATTAGCGGGAAGTTTCAAGCGAGTATTTGAGACGATTAAACATATCAGAAAGTACAAACAAGTAGCATGGTTTTTAGTAGCTTATTTCTTCTATATAGACGGTGTTGATACAATCTTTACTATGGCAACGTCCATTGGTATGGATATTGGGGTTAAAACTACCGAGTTAATGATTGTCTTATTGGTGGTTCAACTAATTGCCTTCCCATTTTCGATTTTATTTGGAATGCTAGCTGATAAAACTTCAACCAGAGTAGGTATTATTGTTGGAATTGTCGTTTATTTCTTCATCTGCTTATATGCTTTAAACCTCAAGAATTCCTTTGACTTCTGGGTCTTGGCTGTAATGGTTGGTACATCGCAAGGTGGACTCCAAGCATTGAGTAGATCGTATTTCGGTAAAATAATCCCTAAAGATTCGGGAAGCGAATTCTTTGGATTTTATAATATTTTAGGTAAATTCTCCGCTGTTATGGGTCCATTTATCGTGGCAATTGTCACACAAATGACTGGTAAATCCACAATTGGAGCAGCTTCACTAAGTTTTCTATTCGCCGTGGGATTGATTATTTTTGCAATCATCCCTCGACTTTCAAAAAATCCAAATAAATAGCGAAAGTATGTTCGATATGTTAATATATATTCGATATATTATTTCTAACGCAAATTACATCTAATTCTGTTTGAGTTAGATGTATTTTTTGGCTTTGGGAGGGTTCAAAGTGATAGATAGAGCGAATGATAATAAGTTTGATTTGGTCTCAAAATATGCCCCAGCCGGCGACCAACAACAAGCCATTGATAAACTCACAAAGGGTTTTGAGAAAGGTGAAAAAGAAATAATCCTTGAAGGTGCCACGGGTACAGGTAAAACTTTCACCATGGCCAATGTAATTAAGAATTTAAATAAACCAACTCTAATTATTTCTCACAATAAGACTCTTGCGGGTCAACTTTATGGTGAAATGAAAGAGTTCTTCCCAAATAATGCTGTCGAATATTTTGTCAGTTATTATGATTATTACCAACCAGAAGCATATGTTCCATCAAGTGATACTTATATCGAAAAAGATTCTAGTATCAATGATGAAATCGATAAATTACGTCATTCTGCTACAAGTTCTTTGCTTGAGCGTAATGACGTTATTGTTGTTGCCTCGGTTTCTTGTATATTTGGTTTGGGTGATCCTAGAGAGTATGCCGACAGTATTATTTCACTAAGAGTTGGACAAGAAATATCTCGTAATCAGTTGTTGGAAGATTTGGTCGAAAATCAATTTGAGCGTAATGATATTGATTTCCAACGTGGACGTTTCCGTGTTCGTGGTGACGTAGTTGATATTTTCCCAGCTTCACGAGATGATAATGCCATTCGTGTCGAATTCTTTGGTGACGAAATTGATCGAATTATCGAAATGAATGCTTTAACTGGTGAAATTTTAGGATCGATGGATCATATCGGGATTTTCCCTGCTACTCACTTTATGATCAGTGATGCCAGTATGGAACAAGCTCTAACTCGGATTCAAAAAGAGCTAGATCAACAGTTGAAAAAATTTGAAAGCGAAGGCAAGTTACTAGAAGCACAACGTATTAAACAACGTACAGAATACGATATCGAAATGATGCGTGAAATGGGTTATACATCTGGTATCGAAAATTATTCTCGTCATATGGAAGGAAGAGCTGAAGGTGAGCCACCATTCACTCTCCTTGATTTCTTCCCTGATGACTTCAATATTATGATTGATGAGTCTCACGTTACTATGCCACAAATCCGTGGCATGTATAATGGTGACCGTGCCAGAAAGGAAATGTTAGTTAACTATGGTTTCAGATTGCCAAGTGCCTTGGACAACCGTCCCTTGAAACTTGAGGAATTTGAACAACATGTTAAACGTATAATGTACGTTTCAGCTACTCCTGGTCCATATGAACTAGAGAGAACACCTAACATTGCTACACAAGTAATCCGTCCAACTGGGTTACTTGATCCAAAAATTGAAGTCCGGCCTATTATGGGGCAGATTGATGATTTGGTTGCTGAGATAAATGATCGTGTTGAAAAGCACGAAAGAGTCTTCGTCACAACTTTGACCAAAAAGATGGCGGAAGATTTAACTGACTATTTCAAAGATCTGGGAATTAAGGTTCGATACTTACACAGTGATATTAAAACAATTGAGCGAAGTCAAATTATTCGTGATTTACGACTTGGTAAATTTGATGTACTGATTGGTATTAATTTACTTCGTGAAGGTATTGATGTTCCTGAAGTATCCTTGATTGCTATTTTGGATGCTGATAAAGAAGGATTTTTGCGTGCTGAACGTTCATTGGTTCAGATTATTGGACGTGCTTCCAGAAATGAACATGGTAAAGTTATCATGTATGCTGACAAAGTTACCGACTCAATGAAAGCAGCCATTGATAAAACTGCACACAGACGTGAGATCCAAGAGAAATTCAATGAGGAACATGGAATTACACCTAAGACTATTGTTAAGCCTATACGTGACGCAATTTCAATGTTCCATAAGGTTGATAATTCTTCATCTGAAAAAGAACAAATTACCGAAGAGAACTTGGACTTCGATAATATGACTAAGAAACAAAAGAACGAATTGATCAGCAATTTAACTGAGCAAATGGAATCAGCAGCTAAGAAACTTGATTTTGAGGGAGCTGCCAACTTACGTGACACAATTCTAGAGTTAAAGGCGGAAATGAATTAAGTATGCTGAACGATAAAATAGTAATTCATGGAGCACGTGCTCACAACTTAAAAAATATTAATGTAACAATACCACGAGATAAATTAGTCGTTATGACTGGACTTTCTGGTTCCGGTAAGAGTTCATTGGCATTCGATACCTTGTATGCTGAAGGGCAAAGACGTTATGTTGAAAGTTTGTCATCATATGCTAGACAATTTTTGGGACAAATGGACAAGCCAGATGTCGATTCAATTGATGGGTTAAGTCCCGCAATTTCAATTGACCAAAAGACGACTTCAAAAAACCCAAGATCAACCGTCGGAACCGTCACAGAAATAAATGATTATTTGCGTCTACTTTGGGCACGTGTGGGGACACCAATCTGTCCTAATGATGGAACGGTAATTACCAGTCAATCTGCTCAACAAATGGTAGATTCAATTTTAAACTTGGATGATGGGACAAAGTTACAAGTACTTTCTCCAGTTATTCGTGCAAAAAAAGGACAACATAAAAAGGCTTTGGAACAAATTCAAAAACAAGGGTACGTCCGTATTCGTGTTGATGGAGAAGTTCATGATGTCTCCGAAGATTTAGAATTAGACAAAAATAAAAAGCATGATATTGATGTTATCGTTGATAGAATCGTTATTAATGATCACATCAAATCACGATTAACTGATTCAGTTGAAGCTGCCCTAAGATTATCAGACGGATACATGACAGCTGATGTTATTGATGGAGAACCAATGGTATTCTCTGAGAAGAATTCATGCCCATTATGTGGATTTACTGTTGGTGAACTTGAACCAAGACTGTTCTCATTTAACGCACCATTTGGTGCCTGTGAGGCCTGTGATGGTTTAGGTATGAAGTTAGAAGTCGATGTTGATTTGGTGATTCCTGACCCAAGTAAGAGCTTAAATGAAGGCGCAATTGTTCCTTGGAACCCAATTAGCTCTCAATATTATCCTGAAATGTTGGCTCAAGCAGCTAAGACTTTCAAGATTAATATGGATACACCGTTTAACAAGCTATCAAAACGTGAACGTGACTTAATTTTAAACGGTTCAGATGGTAAGAACTTCCATTTCCATTACGAAAATGATTTTGGAAGTGTTAGGGATGTTGATGTTCCGTTTGAAGGCGTGTTGAAGAATATTAATCGTCGTTATCACGAAACAAACAGTGATTTTACCCGTGAAGTTATGCGTAAGTACATGACGGAACTTACTTGTCCTGTTTGTCATGGTAAAAGATTAAATCGCCAAGCATTAGCCGTTAAAATAGAAGGTAAGGATATTGCTGAAGCTTCTGATTTTTCAATCAAAGATTCATTACCATTCTTCGAATCAGTAAAATTAGGTGAACAAAATACAGTTATTGCCAAACCAATTTTGAAAGAAGTCAGAGACAGACTAGCTTTCTTAATTAATGTGGGCTTGGATTATTTGACATTGTCTCGTGCTGCTGGAACACTTTCTGGTGGTGAAGCACAACGTATTCGTCTAGCCACACAAATCGGTTCTAACTTATCTGGTGTCATGTATATTCTTGATGAACCATCAATTGGATTGCATCAACGTGATAATGATCGATTGATTAATTCATTGAAGAAGATGCGTGATCTTGGTAATACGTTAATTGTTGTCGAGCATGATGAAGATACTATGCGTGCTGCCGATTATTTGATTGATGTCGGTCCTGGTGCTGGTGAAAACGGTGGTGAAATCGTTGCTGCCGGAACTCCAAAACAGGTGGAGAAGAATTCAAAATCTCTAACTGGTCAATATTTGGCAGGAAAGAAATTTGTACCTGTTCCACTTGAGCGTCGTGCTGGTAGCGGTGATGTTGTTGAAGTCACTGGTGCTGCTGAGAATAACTTAAAGAATATTGATGTTAAATTTCCATTAGGTAAATTTATTGGGGTTACTGGGGTCTCTGGATCCGGTAAATCAACCTTAGTAAATATGATTTTAAAGCGTGCCTTAGCACAAAAGATGAATCATAATTCTCAAAAGCCCGGTAAATATAAGAAAATTACCGGATATGACAAGTTGGAAAAGATGATTGCCATTGATCAAAGTCCAATTGGTCGTACACCAAGAAGTAATCCGGCAACATATACGGGTGTCTTTGATGATATTCGTGATTTGTTCTCACAAACAAATGAGGCTAAGTTACGTGGATATAAAAAGGGAAGATTCTCTTTCAATATCAAAGGCGGACGTTGTGAGAACTGTCGTGGAGACGGTATCATTAAAATCGAAATGAATTTCTTACCTGATGTTTATGTTCCTTGTGAGGTTTGTCATGGCACACGTTACAATTCAGAAACCTTGGAAGTTACCTACAAGGGTAAAAATATTTCTGAAGTACTTGATATGAAAGTTGCTGAAGCATTAGATTTCTTCAGTAATATTCCACGTATCAAGAGAAAACTCCAAACAATTGTTGATGTTGGTTTAGGCTATGTTTCACTAGGACAGTCAGCTACACAGTTATCCGGTGGTGAAGCTCAAAGAATGAAGTTGGCATCAGAACTTTACAAGAAGTCTAATGGTAAGAACTTCTACATTCTTGATGAACCTACAACAGGGCTCCATACGGATGATATCAAACGTTTACTGGACGTTCTCCAAAGATTAGTTGATGAAGGCAATACTGTTTTAGTAATTGAACATAACTTGGATGTTATAAAATCAGCTGATTGGGTCATTGATCTTGGACCAGAAGGTGGAGAAGGTGGCGGAAAAGTAGTAGCTACCGGAACACCAGAACATATTGCTAAAGTTAAAAAGAGCTACACAGGACAGTATTTAGGTCCAATTCTTGAACGTGATACTAAACGTACAAAAGATGCACTTAAGAAAAAATAAAAAGTCAGGCCATTATGGCCTGACTTTTTTTCTATGCTTCGTTAATTGATTGCATGTAGACTAATTGATCAGTAGAAATCTGTTCATATAATTCATTACCAAGTTCACTATTATATTTCTTAGAAGCTACCTGGGCTTGAATGAAGTTGTATTCATATTGAAAAGCTTTGATCAATAGTTCGTTTTGAGCCTCAATAATAGATTCACCGGAGGATCCTGAAAGTCTCCGGTGTCTCTCGTCATATGCACGACTAACAATACTGATTTCTTTTGTATCGTAATTATCTGGATTTTTCATCAAGTAATTTGAAACTATAGAGTAGGGTTTCTTTTCAATGGTTTGCATATTTGACCACATTTGTCTGTTACGCTTGATCATTTCCTCACGGCTAGTACCACTCCTTGGTTTGAATTGACGAAGTTGTTTTCTAAACTGACGGGATTTTTTGCTAGGAGAAAATCTAGTACCGACTTTGAATTTGAAGAATAGTCGCCATCTTTGAAATCCATTTTGTTGATATCTAAGATTGGTGCTTTGCGCAACTCTCATAAATAATTGTGCATCAAGTGAACTGATTTCTTCCTTATCCAAACTTTGATTGATTGATTCTTCCTCAAGCTCGAAACATTTGGAAAAAATATCACTCAATTTGCTGCGATTAACGTGTCCGTCAACGGTACGTTGCCCATCTAAAATATTGATTACTTCGAGAATTCCAGGTTCGTTGCCATGAATTGATTTGATGGTTTGAAATGCATTATTCACCATTTTATCTTTGGCAACTGTCAGATCTTTTTCCGAGACCTTGGAAACTTGCTTAGGAAGCATTAAAGGTAGGACAAGTGTCGGTATTAAGAGACTTGTAATAATTACCACTGACGCAATAAAGATAATATCAGTTCGAAAAGTAAATGCATTGCCATCCAAAGTTAGTGGTAATGAGAATGCCATTGCCAACGTGATAGTTCCGTGGACACCGCTAAGCGCTATAACTACACTATTACTATTTTTATCATGCTTATCCCAAGCACGTATTTTGGCAAAATCAAGTTTTGTCCATAAATATCTAAGAAGAGTCATAACTAAGTAGAGCAAAACACCAATGGCCACTAGTAATAATATTGAACCGGTTCCTCGTCTGTGAAGACTAATTATTACTCTTGGCAATGACAGTCCCAATAGGATAAATACTATTCCATTTAAAATGCTAGCAATAATGGACCAAGTTGATGACATAACAATTTGTAGTTTCGATGAAGTTAATCTCAGTCGATCTTGTTGCACACCGTGAATTAGTCCAGTTACAACTACCGCTAAAATTCCTGATACACCAAGAGCTTCAGCAATTAGATAAACTACGAATGGGGTCAAAAGTGTATACGGAACGATAACAGAAGGAGTGTCAACACTACTATTTATTAGAAAAATTCGGCCTCTAACTATAATTGAACCTAAAATTGCCCCAACAATAATTCCACCGAAAAATACAAATAAGAAGTTACCAATTCCGTTCCAAACGGAGAATTGTCCGGTGACGGCTGCACCAATGGCCAAATTCATAGCAACGATACCAGAAGCGTCGTTGAATAATGACTCATTTTCTAAGGTCGACATTACCTCAGTTGGCACCATAACTTTATTGGTGATGGATGAAACCGCAACTGGATCCGTTGGCGTAATGATTGCACCAAGTGCAAAAGCGAGTGCCAACGACAAACTTGGGAGAACCAAGTGTGTCAAAAATCCAATAATTAGAATTGATACAATTGCAAGTTCAACTGATAATGAAAATGTTGTCCCAAATTCATGTGTCAGTCGACGCAGACTAGTCTTTTGACCATCATTGAACATCAATACTGAAATAATAACTAATAAGAATACCTCAGGTTCTAATTCAAAATGTTTATAAATTGGGAATAGAGATAGGATTAAGCCTGCACCAATTTGGAGAAAGGCTACAGGGACTATACTGAATCTGGTGTATAACGCATTTGCGGCAACAACTGCAGCAACAAGTAGTAAAACTAAGAAGACGGTATTCATACCAACTTCCCCCTCAAATTTGATTTGAAATAATTATACCGCTAAATAAATCTCGTATATGATGTTTCTAAATAGACACGCCCGGGTTGCAATGTTATGCTAGTATCTGAATGCGAGGTGCACAGATGTCAAAAAATGTACTTAATTTAGTTATAGTTACCGGAATGAGCGGGGCTGGAAAGACTGTTGCAATGCAATCTTTCGAAGACCTTGGTTATTTCTGTATTGATAATATGCCGCCGAATTTACTTCCAAAATTTTGGGAGTTAGTGCACGAATCTGGAACTATCGACAAAGTTGCTTTAGTTGTTGATATCAGATCAAGAGCATTTTATGATGAAATTTTTTCAATGTTGGCCGAAGTTAATGCTGACGAACAAGAACAAAATCAAAAAGTTGAAATGAAGATAATGTTCCTTGATGCCTCTGATGAGGAATTGGTTTCACGTTATAAAGAAACACGCCGTAGCCATCCATTAGCTATGGAAGGAAGATTGTTAGATGGGATTCAAAAGGAACGTGAGTTATTGGGTGAAATGAAGTCAAGAGCTCAAGTTGTGATTGATACTACTGATTTATCACCAAGACAACTTCGTGAGGCTATTTTTGACAACTTTCAGAAATCAGCTGAAGTACCAACTTTTCACATTGAAGTTATGTCATTTGGTTTTAAATATGGACTTCCAATTGATGCAGATATTGTGATGGACGTCAGATTCTTGAGAAATCCTTTCTATGTCCCAGAACTCAAAGTTCAAACAGGAAAAGACAAGGACGTCTATGATTACGTTATGGACAGTCCCGAAACCGAGAAGTTTTATCAAAAATTATTTGATTTAATGAAATTCATTTTGCCTGGATATGAAAAAGAAGGTAAAACTAGTTTAACAGTCGCAATCGGTTGCACGGGTGGACAACACCGTTCCGTAGCAATTGCGGAAAGATTGGGCAAAGATCTAAAGGACAAGTATTACGTTGATATTACTCATCGCGATATGGAAAAATCACAAAAGAAGGTTATTGAACATGGCAGCAAATAGGATAGTTCGTGTTGTTAAGGGACGTCGTCCAAAAGTTGTTGTTATAGGTGGGGGAACTGGTTTACCAGTTATTTTAAACAGTTTACGAAAAGAAGATGCCAATATTACCGCAATTGTTACAGTTGCCGATGATGGGGGATCGTCAGGTATTATTCGCAATTATATTAACGTTGTTCCACCCGGGGATATCCGAAATGTGTTAGCATCACTCTCTGATTTACCAGAAGATGAGTTGGATGTGTTTCAACATAGGTTCAAAAGTGATGATGACTTTTTCTCGGGGCATGCGCTTGGTAATTTGATCATCGCTGCCTTAAGTGAAATGTCTCCTAATATTTTCGATGCCGTTCAAGCGTTGTCAAAAATGATGAAGATTGATGGAAATGTTTTTCCTGCGTCAAATACTAAGTTGACTCTAAATGCTGAGTTTACTGATGGTACAACTTTGGCGGGTGAACATGAGATTACTCATTCAGGTAAGCATGTTAAAAGAGTCTGGGTAACCAACTCAGATAATCCAGAAGAAAAACCCAAGACCTTGCTTCCAGTGTTAGCTTCAATCATGCAAGCAGATGTGGTTGTGCTTGGACCTGGTAGCTTGTTTACTAGTATTCTTCCTAATTTAATGATTGAACAAATTGGTGAGGCAGTTAAACAAACTCCCGCTGAAGTAGTCTATATTTGCAATATCATGACCCAAATTGGTGAAACAGAAAACTTTACTGATGCTGATCACGTTCGCGTACTCGATAATCATTTAGGTGGGAATTTTGTCGATACAGTTTTGGTCAATACTCGTCCCGTTCCAGAAGATTATATGGACCATAAAAAATATGACGAGTATATTAATCAAGTTACACCTGATTTTGAAGGTTTGAGAGATATGGGTTGCCGTGTAATTTCTGATGACTTTTTGAAGTTGCGAGATCACGGAGCCTTTCATGACGGCGATAAAATTGCCCATGAAATTTTAAATTTGGCTTTTCAGTCAGGGAATAGAAAAAATGAGGTGAGATAAATGGCTTCGTATGCAAGTGAGGTTAAGAAAGAACTCACTGGTTTAGAGGTCCATCCAGAGCACGCACGTGTTGAGTTGTCAGCTTTAATCAGAATGAATGGTTCGTTAAGTTTACAAAATCATCATTTTGTATTAACAACTCAAACAGAGAATCCGGCAATTGCTCGGAGAATATTCTCATTAATTAAGCAAAAGTATGGCATGGAATCTGAACTTTTAGTTCGTAAGAAAATGAAGTTGAAGAAGAATAATCAATATCTTGTTCGACTCAAACGTAATACTAATGAAGTGTTACAAGATTTAGGTATTTTAGATGAAACAGGTTTATCAATTAATACTGATGTAACGCCTGATATTTTGAATGAAGATCAAAGAATGCGTTCATATTTACGTGGTGCATTCTTGGCAACAGGTAGTGTTAATAATCCAGAGACTTCAAGATACCATTTGGAAATTTATTCATTGTATGAGTCACACAACGCTGATATTGCCGAAATGATGAATCATTTTGGCTTGAATGCTAAAACAACAAAACGCCGTAACGGGTATATTACCTATCTAAAGGAAGCTGAACGCATCGCCGACTTTCTGCAGTTGATTGGTGCTACTAACTCAATGTTAAAATTCGAAGATATTCGGATTGTCCGCGATATGCGCAACTCTGTTAATCGTCTGGTTAATTGCGAAAATGCAAATATCAATAAGACCGTTGCCGCTGCGGAGCGTCAAGTTGAAAACATTAAGCATCTTCGAGATACGATAGGACTTGATTCATTACCACAAAAACTACAAGAAATTGCTGTTTTGAGATTGGATAATCCTGAAGTCTCATTGAAGGAGCTCGGAGATATGGTTCCTAGTGGGGCAATTTCCAAATCAGGAATCAATCATCGACTAAGAAAAATTAATCAGTTGGCTGAAGAAGCTAGCGCATAAAAAAAGCATTATCTAATTTCGTCCTTTTGAGGGATGAAATCTGATAATGCTTTTTATTTGATTACAGAATTATTTAACCAAGTAATTAGGATATTGGAAATTTCGTCTTGTTGACGGGCATTACTGATTGAGGCTTTTTTATCGTGACGTTGTTTTCCGTAACTGCCGAATCCAGCATGGTTTCCACCAGTTATTTGCGTATAGACTGTGGTCGTTGGTAAGTATTTTTTTGCACCATTAAATTTAGATTGATTGAGGACACCATCATTTGTTCCGGTGATTGAAAGCACGGGTACTTTAGCTTTTTTTAAATCACCTTTTTCTTCAGGATAACTTGCCAAGAAGAAGACACCCTTTAAATCTTTGGGGTTGTCGTGGGCATATCTGGCAGCCATGGTCCCACCAAGTGAGTGTCCGCCGATGATATAATTTTTATTTTGTTGAATTTTTTTAGCAACATTAGGATTAAGAACCGCCAAATCCAGTGTGAACCTGACAATATAAACTGAATATCCAGCTGCAGCAACTTTTTCTGCCCAAATACTGTAACTCTTAGGATCTACAAGTGCACCAGGATAAAAAATAACCATTGGCTTACTGTCATCGCCTTGAAATTTTGTAGTATTCAAAACTTGTGTTGAACTTTTTGCTGCATCTTCTGCTTTTGAAGAAGGTTGGTATTCTAAAACTTTGGTTGTCCCAAAGATGATTGTCGCAATAATTAGTATCGTGGCAATTATTCGAAATAGCCACTTTGATGAATTTTTCATGTAAATGTCCTCATGAATAATAATAACAAAAAACACCTCTGAAAAATTTTCTCAGAGGTGAAATTTTAGTTTTGCTTTAAAGTTTTTTTGTAATCTTTGACTAATATTGCGAAAATCAATCCAAATAATGCAATTACAAAGAAGAATGTAAATACGCTGTGATATCCCGCCAGTCCACCATTTACTGGTAAGTGATGATTTTGATTCGATGATACTAGGATTAATGTTGCCAAACTGACACCCAATGATCCTAATAGCTGTCTAACTGTTGTGATAATTGCCGTCCCATGAGGGATTAATTCTTGAGAAAGTGAATTTCCTCCAAGAGTAGTGGCAGGCATCATAACAAAGGCATTTCCACCTTCAATTAGCATCGCGATGAGAATCATGGCCCAAATGTTTAACTTGAAATTAAGGATGAATAGTAGGAACCAACCAACAACAATCATCGACATCCCAGTTAACAAAGTTGGTTTGAATCCGATTCTATCTGCTAATTTACCAGTTAGTGGATTCAAGATGCTGAGCAATATTGCTGGTGGCACCAATGCTAATCCGGAAATCAGAATAGAAGTGTGTAAAATATTTTGATAATAAAGAGGATAAATAATGGTTACAACGATTAACGAAATGTAGGAAAATCCAGTTAGCAAAATCGCTAAATCAAAGTTAAATGATTTCATGACTTTCAAATCTAGAAGTGGGTCATTTGCCGTCAACTGACGATAAATAAATAAACCGGTGAGGATAATACTGATTACTAATAAAATTAGTAGGCTATTATCCAATGAATGTGCTGCGCCTGCCTGGTTTACAACATAAAGCAGACCAACTAATCCAAGTAAATAAATAATTGAAATAAAATCGAGTTTAACTTTTTTTCGTGGCATAACATCTTGTATGAAAAATAATCCTAAGACGAATATTGCTACCATGATGATTAGGAATATTACGAATAATCCTTGCCATTTAAGCCAATTCAAAACAATTCCGGAGATGATAGGCCCGCTGGCTAGGGCTGAACCCATTACCAGTCCAGCCATCCCCATTGTTCCACCACGTTGATCTCGCTCGGTTATTTCTAGTAGAACTGATTGAAACGACGGAAATAGGATCCCTACTCCGACGGCTTCCAAAGCTCTACCCAACATAGCCAATGGAAAATTTGGTGCTAGG
Source organism: Companilactobacillus ginsenosidimutans (assembly GCF_001050475.1). Classification (NCBI taxonomy): domain Bacteria; kingdom Bacillati; phylum Bacillota; class Bacilli; order Lactobacillales; family Lactobacillaceae; genus Companilactobacillus; species Companilactobacillus ginsenosidimutans. The sequence continues at coordinate 2,473,968 of NZ_CP012034.1, forward strand.
ATGATGATAAATGTCCCAATTCCAAAAATTGCCACGACGCTGAGAAATAATTTTTTGAACGAGATATTATTTAACAACCAAGGGCTAATTGGCATCATGATACACATGATTAGCATAAATCCAGTCGTCAGCCATTGAATGGTTGGTGCTGTTACTCCGAAGAACTTCATCAATGTCGGATAGGCGGTAGACAAAGACGACTGACTAATCGACATTGTAAAAGTTCCTGCTAAGAGAGTACTGACAAAAAGTTTTCTATTTATAATTTTGTTTGTATTGCTTGTCATAATTTCTCCTTTCAATCAAAAGAATAGTCGAAATAAAATTATTTGTCTATGGACGCAAAAAAAGAGGGATGCAAGTAATTTGCACTCCCTCCAATTTAAAAGATTATTTCTTGTCTTCTGGCTTGTTGCTCATGATTTCATCAATCAAACCATAATCCTTAGCTTCTTGAGCTGTCATATAGTTATCACGATCTGTATCTTTTTGTAGTTTTTCGAAAGTTTGGCCAGAATTGTCAGCCAAGATGTGATTTAATCTTTTTCTTGTCTTCAAAATTTCTTGTGCAGCAATTTCGATTTCTGTTTGTTGTCCTTGAGCACCACCGAGTGGTTGGTGAATAAGAACTGTTGAATTAGGTAGAGCAAAACGTTTGCCCTTTGTACCTGATGACAATAGGACTGAACCCATTGAAGCAGCCAAACCTGTAGCAATAGTTTGAACATCAGATTTTACGAAATTCATAGTATCCACGATAGCTAAACCATCGGTAACTGAGCCACCAGGTGAGTTGATGTACATGGAAATGTCCTTATCTGAATCTTGGGCGTCTAGAAATAGTAATTCTGCAATAACTGTGTTTGCCATTTGGCTGTTAACTTCGCCAGATAGCATGATAATTCTATCCTTTAATAATCTCGAATAAATGTCATAGGCACGTTCGCCACGTGAACTTTGTTCAATAACTGTAGGAACTAACATAAAATGCCTCCTGTTTTTTGATTAGCACTCTTAACGGTACGGTGCTAATTTAGCATATAAATAATACAGGGTCAACAAACTAGCACTATATTATGTAAAAAAAATTATCATTTGAATATTAATGATTTAATATGGATTAACATCAGCATTGCTTAGCCATTGATTTGTGCCAACACGGAAATAAGTGTGTTGTGTGTCATTATTAAAGTAACCCATTTGATCGGCTTTAAAAGCATAGCCTTTTTCTAGACGACCGATAGTTTTTGCGCCAAAGTCATCATAAATTATCGCTGCTGGATTAGCAGTTACTGTAACTCCAGTAATATGAGGCTCTCCAGATGCTGCGAGTTTCAAACTTGCAACAACATCAGACATACGTGCCCATTCATTTGTGGAAACACGTAAGTAAGTTTCTTTACCACTTTGAATCCACATATCGGTGTACCAATTTGTTTTAGCACCCAGACTACGATTCTTAACTGCAGTAAAGTTATTACTATCATCTTTGTTATACAAAGTAGTTAACTTTGGCGTCGCCACATTGCTAATGTAATTAAAAGCATTGTGATCATCCGCCTTTGCAATTTGTGCAAACGGAACAATTGCCAATACCGCCATTAATGTTAGAAAAAAGCTTGTAAGTAATTTTTTCATAATTCCCCCCAAAGTAATTTAATCTATAAGTCAACTTTAACGGATATAAATATTAAGTCAAAGTATTCTTGGGATTATGAAAATTCAGTTATTTACCTATTATAAATTTAATTCAAAAGCCAATCTTTTGCCTTCAGGAGTTGAATCAATGTAAATGATTCCACGTTGTACATATCCAAAACTCTTGGCCAATCTTTGCATACGCACATTCATTTCATGAGTATCAATACGTAGATTGTGGAATCCTTTTTCTACAGCTAGTGTAGTTAAATTGGAGAAGAGAAATTTACTTAAGTGCATCCCTCTAAATTTGCTGGAGATAGCAACCGTATGAGTAGTTGCATAAGGGTCAGCAGTGGCAGACCAAGCTCCGTCATAAATTTTTGCATAAGTAGGGTCCGGTGTTGTATACAATGCGGCAGTAGCAGCAATTTCTCCGTCAACTATCAATACATTGCTGAATCCTAAATCAATATCTTTTTCAATTTTCTCACGGTTTGGTGAACCATTTTGCCACTGAGTACTCCCGTCTTTTTTCAGAAGTGCTTTTGCTTCATTAATGATATCCATAATTGCATCTAGGTCGTCTAGATTTGCTTTTCTTAAATAAATATTTGACATTTTCTTGCCTCAATCGTTGTTATCTAATTTAGTTTGAATCTCTTTCATGGCGTCGATTATATGCTTTATTTCCGATTTTTCAACATTTTTGAATAGGGAAGAAATTTGATCATCGGCTCTGTGGTTAATATCGTCTAAAGCTGCATGGCCTTGGTCGGTTAACGCTAAAACCTTTATCCGTAAATCGTCCGGATCAGCTTGTTTAGTAATTAATTCTTCGTTTTCTAACTTTTTCAAAACACGACTGACATAGCCCTTGTCGAGTTTCAGCAAGCCTAATAGTTGATTTGCAGTGTTTACACCACGATTTATCTCTAATAAAATTCGTGATTCTAAAATTGTAAATTGAGTGTGAAGGTGATATTTGTCAGTTAGTTGTAGAACATTGGTGTAAAAACGGTCGAACTCACGGACATTATAAATATCTTCTTTTTTCATTATTTATCACTCCTTTAGTTGACAAAAGCAACTAATTTCAAATATAGTTATTTAAGTTGCTTTTGTCAACTAATTTAGGGATGAGGATTTTTTCATGAAAAAGGGAATGCGCGTTTCGCTATATATAGTACTGTTTGGAAGTTTTTTCGGAGTATTAAGTTCCACTATGATGACCACAGCATTGCCACCAATAATGCGTGTTTTCCATATTTCATACTCATCAGCACAGTGGCTGACAAATGGATACATGTTGGCCAATGCGCTAATGATCCCAACCAGTGCGTATTTGATGAAACGATTCTCCTTCAAAAGCTTATTCATCACATTCTCAACGATTTTCTTCATCGGATCACTCATCGGGGCAACCGCAAATATATATTTAGTCCTAATACTAGGTAGAATGATCCAGGCGATTGGTGCCGGAGTCATGATTCCATTAGTCAACGTAATCGCCATGAGGGCGGCTGACAAGAAACATCGTGGGTCAGTTATGGGCATTATCGGAGTCGTGTTCAATTTTTCACCAATCATTGGTCCAACAGTATCAGGATTCATCTTGGATAGCCTGACGTGGCGCTATCTTTTTAGTTTGACCATGCCATTCACACTCATTGCAATTTTACTGGCAATTTTCTTAATGCCAAGAGTTGAACACAATACCGAGCTCGTATTTAATGTAAAAGGTTTGATAACGGCGAGCTTTGGATTATTGTGCTTGCTCTGGGCTTTCTCAAATATTGGGGAGGCAAAATTCCTATCATTCAATATTTTAGGATTACTAGTTTTGGGAATTATTTTTGCTTTATTATTCTTAAAGACCCAAAAGGGATCAAAAAGTCCCTTCATTAACTTAAATGTGTTTAAACACACTCAATTCAACATTGCGAACATATTAAATATGATTTTAATGGTAACAATGTATGGAAATACTATTTTATTACCAATTCTTGTACAAAATGTAATGCATAAGAGTGCCTTAATATCGGGATTGGTCTTACTTCCTGGTGCTATGGTGACATTCGTCATGTCTCCAATAAGTGGAAAACTTTTCGATAAATATCCAGTTAAAGTTCTAGTGCTTATTGGGATAACTATTGACTGTATCGGTACATTCCTACAAGTCATGATTAACAAGGATACTTCAATTCTTACTATTACATTAGGGCAGACAATCAGACAATTTGGGCTTGTTTTAGTATTGATACCAATTCAAACTCAAGCACTTTCGTTTCTGCCGATGACAATAATTCCTGATGGTGTTGCTATGTACAACACATTAAGACAAGTGGCGGCATCATTTGGGACAGCTTTACTAATAGCTATTATTACTGTTGCTAATAAACATGCAAATACCACAACGATTACCGGTGAATTAGTGGGAATTAAGCTTGGTTTCGCAACTTGCTTAGTGTTATTACTTTGTTGTTTTATTTTCATCAGAAAGCTCTATACTTCTAAAGAACCAGAATCTCAATTGTAAATTTATTTGATTAATTATATTTTCTGACCTACACTCAAAAAAGTTAAATAATTAATATATTTATAAGGGGAAGTACCATGGCTAAAGATCAAGAAGCATTAACAGAAGTAAAATCAGAAATTAACGAACTGATTGATAAGCTATCTAATCACAGTCTTCAATCATCAGAACTATTAGATATTCTTGATGTATTAAAACAAGTCGAGAAGCAACTGGATAGTTCGAAAAATCCACAATCATTAGTAATCAAAATGATTAATTATCTTCGAAGTATGGCAATGAAAGGCAACATTCATTTTCCCAAGGATGAAGAAAGTTTGATTATCGAATTAGGTGCTTATGGCCAGAAGGCTGGATTGAATGGTCAATATATGGCCGACTTCTCTGATAAATCACAATTTTATGGCTTTGCTGAAGAGATACCACAACATTAATATTCAAAAAGGAAAGTCACATTGGTTGCGACTTTCCTTTTTTTTGAATAAGTTTGTTTGATTAATCGTCAGATACGATGGAATTTTGAGATAAAGGGTGAAATAACTTTGCAAAGGCATTTTGCAGCATTCTACTATTAGATGTAACACGATAAAACCTTGGAGGAACATCGTGGTAATCTTACTTTCTATTTTGATAATAATAGGCATACTTACTTTAGCTTATTTTGGACGTAGAGTTATCTTTTATGTATTAAATGTTTTTGAAGTTGCCACTAGACCATGGGACGAGTTTACTGCATGGTTGACTCAAAAAATTAAATCTCCATCAGATTTCTTTCCGGACAAGTTACAAGTCTTGAGTTGGATCTCTGATTTCGTTTGGTATTTATTCAAACGATAACTATGCGTCGCGTGGGAGTCGAACCCACATTGCAGGAACCGGAATCCTGAGTGCTATCCATTATACTAGCGACGCGTATACTACTATTATCGCAAATCTGAGTGAAAAATAAAGCATTAATACTAATGATATTAAAACTTGGATATCGTGCATTAGTTTTTTTGAAATTGTCGTAATCCTTGTGCTTAATAGGAAGAAGAAAAAACATTCAGTTTTTGACCCGTTATCACTTGCAATATGGGACTGAGCGTATATAATAGGAACTGTGCTTGAGAGGTAACAAAGTTTATCCGGGCTTTTATTTTTTGAGTATATGGGTCGCAAAAGGACATACAGGGACAAGATTAGTCCCAAGGAGTAAATCAAATGACAATCAATAGTGATTTAGAATTGTTGGATTTGGTTGCTCCCGATTTCATTAAGACTGTCGAAAAACGTTTCAGAATACTTCAAAGTATTAAATTAATGGAACCGGTGGGCCGTCGGGTCCTAGCAGATGACCTTAACGTTACTGAACGAAGCCTTAGAACTGAGACCGACCTTTTGAAAAATCAAGGACTGATTATTTCATCTAAGTCAGGGATGTCTCTAACTAAGACGGGTATTCAAGCCAATGGTCAACTCAACAAGTTATTAGCTGACTTTCAAGGTACAGCACTTTTAGAGCAAGAGTTAAGTAAGAAGCTCGGAATTGATCGTTGTATTGTTTTACCAGGTAATTCTGATAAACAATATCGTGTGATTGATTCCTTCGGCCAAAGACTTAATCAATTGCTAGGTACTATTCTTCCAAATGGTAAAAGTCTCATCGCTGTAACAGGTGGTAGTACTTTAGCCAGGGTTGCTAGGAATTTATCACCAAGTCTTTCTAAGAATCGTGATTTATTATTCTTACCAGCACGTGGAGGAGTAGGAGAGTCAGTAATCATTCAGGCAAACAGTGTTTGTGCTGAAATGGCAAATCGAACTCATGGACAGCATCGAGCCTTATACTTACCAGAGGACATTAGTGAGAGAAGTTTTGAATCTCTTCAAAATGAAGCTTCAATTAAGTCAGTACTTGATTTAATATATAAGTGTAATGTTGTTGTTCATAGTATCGGAACAGCGAGTGTGATGGCTGAGAGAAGAAATTTATCTGATGAAGATAGATTAAAGATAAGTGACAGCAATGCTGTTGCCGAGGCTTTCGGAGATTTCTTTGATCAGAACGGTAAGCTCGTTTATAAGGTGCCTAGAATTGGACTTCATGTTCGGGACCTTGTTAATATTAAAAATGTAATTGCTATTGCTGGTGGTGCATCAAAAGCAACCGCCATCGAGGCTTACATGAAAAACGCGCCTTCTCATACCGTACTAATTACCGATGAGGGTGCATCAAAGATGATTTTAAGGGATAACCCTTTAAAATAATATATTTTTACTTTCCTGAAGGAGGAATTTTTGTATGACTACAAAAGTTGGTATTAATGGATTTGGACGTATCGGACGTTTAGCATTCCGCCGTATTGCTGATCTTCAAGCACAAGGCAAAACAGATTTGGAAGTTGTTGCAATCAATGATTTAACATCACCTGCAATGCTTGCACACTTGCTTAAATATGATACTGCTCATGGTAACTTCAAGTCAGACGCTATTACAGCTGCTGAGGATGGTATCGTTGTTGATGGTAAGAAGATCCCTGTATACGCTGAAAAGAATGCTGCAGACCTTAAATGGGTTGGCAACGACGGTGTTGACATCGTTCTTGAATGTACTGGTTTCTACACATCATCAGACAAAGCACAAGCTCACATCGATGCTGGTGCAAAACGTGTATTGATCTCAGCTCCATCAGGTGACATGCCTACAGTTGTTTACGGTGTTAACGATGACGTTTTAACTAACGACGTTAAAATCGCTTCAGCTGGTTCATGTACAACAAACTGTCTTGCACCATTAGCTAATGCCGTAAACAAAGAATTCGGTATCAAAGCTGGTACAATGACAACAGTTCACGCTTACACAGCTACACAAATGCTTCAAGATGGCCCAGAACGTAAAGGTAATGTTCGTGCTGCACGTGCTGCTGCTGCTAACATCATCCCTCACTCAACTGGTGCTGCTAAGGCCTTGGGTATGGTTGTTCCTGAACTTAAAGGTAAACTTGATGGACACGCACAACGTGTACCAGTTATCACAGGTTCACTTACAGAATTAGTTACAACACTTGGTAAAGAAGTTACTGTTGACGAAGTTAACGCTGCTATCAAGAAATATACTGACAACAACCCTTCATTCGGTTACAACGATGATGAAATTGTTTCATCTGACGTTATCGGTACATCATTTGGTTCAGTATTCGACCCAACACAAACACAAATCGTTGGTTCAGGTGAAGGCCAAGTTGTAAAGACTGTTGCATGGTATGACAATGAATCAGGATTTACTGCACAAATGGTTCGTACACTTGAAAAATTTGCTAGCTTAAACTAATTTATTAGTTCAACTGCAAAACTTACAACCTAATTTAATGAGTCAAATTGGCGGAGGGAGGATAACTCCTTCCGCTTTTTTTTAAGGAAAATATTTGGAGGATATAAAATGGCAAAACTTATCGTTTCTGACGTTGACGTAAAAGACAAAAAAGTTTTGATGCGTGTTGACTTTAATGTTCCTATTAAAGATGGTGTTGTCGGCGATACTAACCGTATCGTTGCTGCTATGCCAACAATCAACTACGTAGCTGATCATGATGGAAAGGTTATCCTACTTTCTCACTTGGGTAGAATCAAGAGTGATGAAGATAAGAAGGCTTTATCATTAAAACCAGTTGCTGCAAAACTTCAAGAATTAATTGGCAAACCAGTTAAGTTTGTTCCTGTTAACGAAGGTAAAGAATTAGAAGATGCTATCAATGAACTTAAAGATGGCGAAATCTTACTAATGGAAAACACACGTTTCCAAGATATCGACAATGATTTCGGTAAACGTGAAAGTAAGAATGATCCTAAGTTAGGCGAATACTGGGCTTCACTTGGTGATGTATTTATCAATGATGCTTTTGGTACAGCCCACAGAAGCCACGCTTCAAACGTTGGTATTTCAACAGCTATGAAAGCTGCTGGCAAACCCGTTGCTGCTGGTTACTTGATGGAAAAAGAAATCAAGTTCTTAGGTAACGCTGTTGACAATCCTGTACACCCATTTGTAACTATTCTTGGTGGTGCTAAGGTTTCTGACAAGATTGGTGTTATCGAACACCTTATTCCAAAATCAGACCACATCATTATCGGTGGTGGTATGGCATATACTTTCTTGGCTGCACAAGGCCACAAGATTGGTAAGTCATTGTTCGAAGAAGATAAAGTTGAACTTGCTAAGGACCTCCTTCAAAAAGCAGGCGACAAGATTGTTCTTCCTGTAGACCACATCGTTGCTAAAGAATTCTCAAATGATGCTGATGCTTCAACTACTGATGGTGTTGATATTCCTGATGACGAAATGGCACTTGATATCGGACCTAAGTCAATCGCTCTATTCAAAGATACTTTGAAGGGTGCTAAGACTGTTGTATGGAATGGACCTATGGGTGCATTCGAAATGAGCAAGTTTGCTGAAGGTACACTAGAAGTTGGACGTGCACTTGGTGATCTTACTGGTGCTACTACTATCGTTGGTGGTGGTGATTCAACAGCTGCTGCTAAGAGTTTGGGTATTGCTGATAAGCTTACTCACATCTCAACTGGTGGTGGTGCATCACTAGAATACCTTGAAGGTAAAGTATTACCTGGTATTGATTCAATTTCAGACAAATAAAAGGAGATTTAATTTTATGCGTACACCTATTATTGCGGGTAACTGGAAGATGAACAAAAATCCTAAAGAAACCCAAGAATTTTTAGACGGTATCAAAGGCAAATTGCCAGAATCTGGTGTAGAAGCTGTTATCGGAGCTCCTGCTATTGACCTAACAACACTTGTTGCAGGAGCTGAAGGCACACCATTAAAGACTGCTGCTGAAAACAGTTACTTTGAAGATGCTGGTGCATTTACTGGTGAAACTTCACCAAAAGCTCTTCAAGAAATGGGTCTTGACTATGTAATCATCGGTCACTCAGAAAGAAGACAATACTTCGGTGAAACTGATGAAGACATCAACAAAAAAGCAAAAGCTATTCTTAAAAACAACATGTTACCAATGATTTGCTGTGGTGAAACATTGGAACAACGTGATGCTGGAAAAGCTGAATCATGGGTAACTGGTCAAATCGAAAATGCTGTTAAAGGTATTTCTGCTGCTGATGTAGCTAAATCAGTTATTGCTTATGAACCAATCTGGGCTATCGGTACTGGTAAAACAGCTACAAGTGATCAAGCTCAAGAAATGGTTCACGTAATCCGTGAAAAGATTGTTAGCTTGTACGATGCTGACACTGCTGATAAAGTACGTATTCTTTATGGTGGTTCAGTTAAACCTGCTAACATCAAAGATTTAATGGAAAAAGAAGATATCGATGGTGGACTCGTTGGTGGTGCAAGTATGGATCCTGAATCATACGTTGCATTAGTTAACTACCAAAAATAATTTATTAAATAAATGAACAACATTTAATTCGACCTTGTAAAAGGTTAGAATAAACATGTATTAAAACTCATAAAGGAGAACATTTAAATATGTCTGTAATTACTGATATTTTAGGTCGTGAAGTCTTGGACTCACGTGGTAACCCAACTGTTGAAGTTGAAGTTTATACTGAATTAGGTGGCTTTGGTCGTGCACTTGTACCATCAGGTGCATCAACTGGTGAACACGAAGCTGTTGAATTACGTGATGGCGACAAATCACGTTTTGGTGGTAAAGGTGTTCTTAAAGCCGTTTCAAACGTAAACGACAAAATTTCAAAGACAGTTATCGGTATGGATGCAACTGATCAAAGAGCTATCGATGACGCTATGATCAAATTAGATGGTACAGAAAACAAGGGTAACCTTGGTGCAAATGCTATCTTAGGTGTTTCATTAGCTGCTGCTCGTGCTGCTGCTGACGAACTTGGTCTTCCATTGTACGAATACCTTGGTGGCCCTAATGCTCACGTACTTCCAACACCAATGATGAACGTTATCAATGGTGGTAAGCATGCTGATAACAACGTTGACTTCCAAGAATTCATGATCGTGCCTGTTGGTGCAAAATCAGTTCACGAAGCTGTACGTATGGGTTCAGAAACATTCCAATCACTTAAATCAATCCTTAAAGAACGTGGTCTAAACACTGCTGTTGGTGATGAAGGTGGTTTTGCTCCTGACCTTGAAAACAACGAAGCTCCTTTCAAGATTTTGGTAGAAGCTATTGAAAAAGCAGGTTACAAACCTGGTGATGATATCGCTATTGGTTTTGACTGTGCTTCATCAGAATTCTACAACAAAGAAACTGGCAAGTATGATCTTAAGGGTGAAGGCGAAAACGGTGCTTCATTGAGCACAGACGAATTCATCGATCTTCTTGACGGAATCGTTGACAAGTACCCTGTTATCACAATCGAAGATCCTATCGACGAAGACAACTGGGAAGACTGGCAAAAAGTTACAAAAGCCCTTGGTGACAAGGTTCAATTAGTTGGTGACGACTTGTTCGTTACAAACACTGACTACTTGAAGAAGGGTATCGAAATGGGAGTTTCAAACTCAATCCTTATTAAGGTTAACCAAATCGGTACACTTACAGAAACATTCGAAGCTATCGAAATGGCTAAAGAAGCTGGATTCACAGCTGTTGTTTCTCACCGTTCAGGTGAAACTGAAGATACAACAATTGCTGACCTTGTTGTTGCTACAAACGCAGGCCAAATCAAGACTGGTTCAATGAGTCGTACAGACCGTATTGCTAAGTACAACCAATTGATGAGAATCGAAGACCAACTTGGTGAACAATCAGAATACAAAGGTATTCACAGTTTCTACAACTTAAACAAATAATTTTTGTTAATTAAACAGTCCTTCGGGACTGTTTTTTTTTGTCTAAAATTATATGATAGTAATATGTCTAATTAAGGAGAATAACATGTCTTTAAAAATTGCTTTTATTGGTTTTGGAAAATCGGCAAATAGATATCATTTGCCATATTTAAATATTCGCCCTGATTTTGAACTCGCTATGGTTTATACTCGTAAACCTGTTGATGAGGCGCTATCAAAGCCTTATCAAGAAAATGGAACAGTCTTTACCACTAATTTGGATGATGTATTAAATAATCCTCAAATTGACTTGGTAACTATTTGTACACCTGCAAGTACACACTATGAACTTGCGAAGAGTTTCATCCTATCTAACAAGTCGGTTATCGTCGAAAAGCCTTTTGTTGATTCAGTCGAACATGCAAAAGAGTTGTTATCTCTCGGAAAAGAACGCGGAGTATTAGTTACCCCATATCAAAACAGACGTTTTGACGGTGACTTTTTAGCTGTCAAAAAGGTGATTGAGCAGGGATTTTTAGGGGATATTCTTGAGGTAGAATCACACATTGATTACTATCGCCCTGGAACGGTTAACAAACCGGGTACAAAAGAACAAGGGACATTTTATGGCCTTGGGATTCATTTGATGGATCGAATGGTTTCATTGTTCGGACGACCTGATAGTGTTGTTTATGATATTAGAAATAATGAAGTAGCCAATGCTGTCGATAATTATTTTGACGTGGATTTACATTATGGAACTCAAAATAAGATTAAGGTTAAAGCCGAATTTGTTGTAGCCACTGATTACCCAAGATTTATCGTCCACGGTACGAATGGATCATTCATCAAGTATGGTGCAGATCAACAAGAAAATGACTTAAAGGCTGGAATTATGCCAGGTACCGATGGATTTGGTGAAGATAGTCCAATGTATTACGGTGTAGCAAAGTATCGTAACTCAAATGGGGATTGGATTGAAAAGCAAATTAAGACTCCTGTGGGTGACTATGGTGCTTTTTATGATGATGTATATGAAACATTGATCAACGATAAGCCAAAGCTAGTGACTGACGAACAAGCTATTACTGACATTGAATTGCTTGAAGCAGGTTTCAAACAACCTTCTCCTTCTGTATATCAAATGCCTAATTTTGAAATTTAATCGTTCAGTGTGAATGGGGGATTGTGAATGAAGTCTGAAAAAATTGATGTCTATAAACTTAAGCTTCTACTTGGCGGAATCATCGTGGGGATGCTTTCGGGAATTATTGTGAGCATGTTCCGTTGGTCAATTGGAACATCGTTAAAATGGTTTCAGGGCTGGTACGTGCAGGCTAGAAGTAATATTGTCATCCTACTGATATTGCTAGTTTTTCTAATCATTGCAGGTATAATCGTCGGCCTAATGTTAAAAAAAGAGCCTGACATTTCCGGGTCTGGTATTCCACAAGTTGAAGCTCAACTAGATGGTGACCTCAAAGTAAAATGGTGGTCAATTTTGTGGAGAAAGTTTGTCGGCGGAATCATTAGTATTGGTCCAGGACTATTCCTTGGCCGAGAGGGTCCCGCAATTCAATTAGGAGCCTCAGTTGGACAAGGGTTCGGTGAATTAGCCAACGTGACTACACCAAGTACCAAGAGAATATTGATTGCTAGTGGTGCTGCCGGTGGATTGGCCGCAGCATTCAATGCTCCATTAGCAGGCTGCATGTTTGTAATGGAAGAAATCTATCATAATTTCTCACCAATGGTTTGGATTACCGCGCTAGCAAGTGCAGTTAGCTCAAATTTAATTGCTCTATATGTATTTGGATTAACACCAGTATTGAGCATTCCGTACAAATTTAGCTTACCAATCAAATATTACTGGCATCTAATAATTCTAGGAATCATCCTAGGGCTATTAGGACGCCTGTATCAAAAAGTCTTATTGATCATGCCAACCGTATATGCGAAAACACATATTCCTCGCGCATATCAAGGAATCATCCCGTTAATATTACTTTTACCAGTTGGAATGATGTATCCGAGCTACATCGGTGGTGGTAACGGGTTGATCGTCGATTTAAACAATCTGAAAGTTGGATTCTGGGTACTTGTTGGTATATTTGCACTTAGATTTATTTTCTCGATGATTTCATATGGATCCGGACTACCAGGTGGAATTTTCTTACCTATTCTAAATTTAGGTGCCATCATCGGGGCAATTTATGCGGTGTTTATGCATCAAACGGGAATGTTGCCACTTTCATACGAAAGTAATTTAATTATTTTCTCAATGGCAGGGTACTTCGCTTGTATTAGTAAGGCACCATTTACAGCAATTATTTTAGTAACTGAAATGGTTGGATCTCTTGGCCATTTGATGCCACTTGTTGTTATTTCATTGGTTGCATATATCGTCGTTGATATATTGAACGGTTCACCAATTTATGAGGCGTTGAAAGAACGATTAACCTTGAATTCTGAATACTTGAACCGAGTCAGCAAGTATAGTGATCGAATCGAAATCCCAGTATATGAAGGTAGTCCTATTGACGGCATGATAATTCGTGAGATTAGCTTTCCTAAAGAAGTCCTTGTCATTGGAATCTATCGTGGTGAGCGTCAAATTATTCCTCGTGGCGATACAATGATAAAATCAGGAGATAGAATTGTCATGATGGTTAATGCTGCACAACGTGCAAAATATAAACGTCGATTGACAGAGCTTATCAATGGATTGGACTAGAATTTTTGATTGTTTTATGTTATTGTTTTAGAAGTGATTTCAGCTTTTTAACACCATGAACGGGGGTTTGACCGGTGTATAATCTTTTTGAAGTATTACTAATTATTGTTTCAATACTAATTATCATCGCGGTACTTATGCAACCATCAAAGCAACAAGATGCTTTGAATGCCTTGCAAGGTGGCGGTGGTGACCTATTTAATAACCAAAAGAAGCGTGGATTTGAAGCCTTCATGGTTAAGGTCACATACGTACTGCTAGTACTATTCTTCGTATTTGCACTAGTTTTAGTATATTTATCGTCTCACTAGACAAGTAACCCTCCTGAAGAATCTCAGGAGGTTTTTTGTTATAAGGAGTAATTTTTATGAAAATAATTGCACCTAAACCTTTTTATTTTGAGAATGATGGACCAAAAGCAGTCGTTTTGTTGCACTCATTATCGGGAACACCAAATGACATGCGACTTCTCGGTCGATTTTTGCAAAGAAATGGGTATTCCGCTTATGCACCAATGTTTGCTGGACATGGCACTAGAGAACCACTAGATATAATTGAACAAGGTGGGCCTGATGCATGGTGGAAACAAGCTGAAGAAGCTTTGGACTTCTTAAAGTCTCAAGGTAAAACAGAATTCTACTTTTTTGGACTATCGCTTGGAGCAATCTTTGCAACAAAAGCAGTCGAAGAATGTCCTGAAGTTATTGCTGGAGGAACATTTGGTTCTCCTTTGTACAACACTAGTTTCAAAAATATTCGTGATGCGTTTTTGATATATTCTCAAAAAGTGTACGAATTGAACGAAATTAGTGAGGATCAAATCCAAGCTAAACTTCAGACTATAGATCAAAAAATCGATGGGTTCTTAGATTCAATTTTGACAGAGACAACTGACGTTACTGCCAATTTGAAAAATATAAATAAGCCATACTTCATTGGACAAGGAACTCACGATGATATGGTAGATAAAAACGGTGCTAATAAAGTTGCCGATGACGTAAAAAACGCTGACCTTCACTTCTATGATGCCGGTCACGTGTTAACTATTAATACAGCTCATAAAGATTTACAAACAGATGTATTAAACTTTTTAGAAAAAATTGAGGAAACAAATGCCTGATAAAGAAAATAAATTAATTTCAGATATTCTGGAATTTTTCAGAAGCAATCCGGATAGACGATACACTTCTGAGCAAGTTGAAGATGTGTTAAGAATGCATGGCTCATCTGCCTTTAAACGTGTTGTTAAAGCTTTGGCTGTCCTTGAAGGTGAGGGTAAAATTACGCTTACTAACAAAGACGAGTTCAAGATGACTCAACAAACTCAAGTATTAGAGGGTGTCTTTAAGGCTAATGAAAAAGGATTTGGCTTCGTTAGATATGACGAAGTTGATCCTGACGCTTTCATTACTAGAGACCATACTTTGCATGCCGTAAATGGCGATACTGTTGAGATTCAAATTACCAAGCCTTCAAATCCTTGGGATGACAAGGGTCCAGAAGCAAAGATTACCAAAATTATTGAACGTTCAATTGATAAAATTGTTGGTGAATTCCATCCATATAGTGACGCTCAAGTTAAAAAGACGGGTCACTTTGGATATGTTCAAAGTCATGAAAAGCGTTTAGCTTCATACATGATTTTCATTTCTGATAAGGGACTTCACCCACAAATGGGTGATATGGTCCAAGTTTCAATTGAGGAATATCCATCTGACGAACATCCAGCAAGTATGGAAGGTACAGCTCTAGAAATCATTGGTAATAAAAATGATCCTGGTGTTGATATTATTTCTATTGTCTTGGATAACGATATTAATCCTGAATTTCCCAAGGACGTACTACAAGCTGCTGAAAAGATTCCTGATCATGTTACTGAAGCCGACCGTGCTGGACGTAAAGACTTGACAAAGGACACAGTTATCACAATCGATGGGGATGACTCAAAAGATTTCGATGATGCCGTGGAAGTTGAAAAACTTTCCAGTGGCAACTTCCATCTTGCCGTTCACATCGCCGATGTTACTCACTATGTCACTGAAGGTTCAGCTATTGATGAGGAAGCTTATGCTCGTGGAACAAGTACTTATTTAGTTGACCGTGTTATTCCAATGTTGCCATTCAGACTTTCCAACGGAATTTGTTCATTGAATCCCGGTGAAGACAGATTGGCACTTACTTGTGATATGGAAATCACTGGTCAAGGCGAAGTTATCAACTACGATATCTTCCCAAGTGTTATTCAATCTAAGTACCGTATGACTTACAACAATGTTAACGAAATCCTCAAAGGTGACGCCGAACTCACAGCAGAATATGCTGACCTAGTTCCAATGCTCACAGATATGGCCGAGTTGCACAAAATTTTATTCAACAAACGTCATGAACGTGGCGCAATTGACTTTGAAGAAACTGAAGCTCAAATCATTGTTGACGAGAATGGTAAGCCTATCGATATTAAACTCAGAAACCGTGGCGTTTCTGAAAGAATGATTGAATCATTCATGTTGGCTGCCAATGAAACGGTTGCTAAGAACTATAACCTGAAGCATGTCCCATTCTTGTACCGTGTCCACGAAAAGCCAGACGAAGAAAAGGTTAAGAACTTCTTCGAATTCGCTGCTGCTATTGGCGTGGATGTCCACGGTAACTTGAAAGATATCAATCCTAAGATGTTCCAAAGCGTTCTATCAGAAGTAACTGATACTCCTGAAGAAGCTGTTGTTACAATTATGTTGTTGAGAAGTATGCAACAAGCTAGATATTCTGACGAAGCCCTAGGTCACTTTGGTTTAGCTGCTAAATACTACACTCACTTTACTTCACCTATCAGACGTTATCCTGACTTGATCGTTCACAGAATGATCCACAGTTATGCTGAAAATGGCTTTACTGATAAGGAAAAAGAGAAGTGGGGCGGCAAACTTCAACCAATTGCTGAACATACATCTAGTCGTGAACGTAAATCAATCGACGCCGAACGTGCTGTTGATGATTTGAAGAAGACTGAATATATGGCTGACAAAGTTGGCGAAGAGTTTGATGCTGTCGTTAGTTCAGTAACTAGCTTCGGTATGTTCATTCAATTGGATAATACTGTTGAAGGTCTAATTCATATCTCAAATATGAAGGATGATTATTACGAATACGACGAGAAGAGCATGTCAATGCACGGTCGTAGTACTGGTAAGATTTTCAAAGTTGGTCAACCAATCAAAGTTAAGTTGATCAGAGCTGACGCCGAACAACGTAAGATCGATTTTGAGCGTGTTCTTTCACCCGAAGAAGCCGAAAAAGCTAAGCAGCGTGAAGAAGAGTTCAAGAAGCGTCGTGCCAGCCACTCACGTAGCACTTTCCGTGGTAAAGGTGGAAATGGTAGCCGTGGTGGCGGACATGGCCGTTCAAATGATAACAACAAGAAACATGGTAAATACGAAAGCAGGTGATGAACCGTGAAAAAACATCATGAAAAATCTGCTAATGAAGTAGCAACCAATCGTAAGGCGAGACATGATTACAACATCCTCGAAACTTACGAAGCTGGTATTGAACTAACTGGAACTGAGATCAAATCAATTCGAGCTAGAAAAATGAATATCAAAGACGGATTCGTCCAAGCAAGAAATGGCGAAATGTGGCTTGAGAACGTAAATATTGCAATTTACGATCAAGGTAATCAATTTAACCATGACCCACTTAGAAATCGTCGACTACTGCTTCATAAGAAAGAAATACGTCGTATCGCTGGAAACACTCAAGAAAAAGGAATTACCGTAATCCCATTGAAAGTTTATCTTAAAAATGGTTTTGCCAAAGTTCTAATTGGGGTGGCTGAAGGTAAGAAACAATACGATAAACGTGAGACAATTAAAAAACGTGATCAAGAAAGAGAAATCCAACGTGCTACTAAAGTACGTTATTAGGAAAACTCGCTTGATCGCGTTTTTTTGAGTTAAAAACATAGGTATTTTCTAATGATATGATAAGATACACCTATGGCGAATAAAAAACTATTGGCCCGTGGCCAACTTATCGTTACGCTGGAAGATGAACTCTCAATTAAAATATTAGACAAATATACTGTGACCCATTTAATTAAGGCATCTGGGTATAGTCGTAGCACGGTTTATAACCATTTTGAATATATTGATGAACTATATCAGTGCTACTTTGAAGAAGTCGTAATCCCAAGAATTATCGTTGATTGCCAGTCATACGATGATATTGTTATTGCTTCAATAGATTTTATTTTACTTAATCGAGTTTTGTGTTTAAATCTATACCATTTAAATGAATTCATGCATCGTGAAAATTATTTAATCAATATGTTTGCCGATGCATTCAATAATCATGAAATTCCGTTAAACAAATTAGATGAAAATCAACGCCACCTAATGAGTGGAGTTACCTTCGTATTACGAACTTGGTTTGAGTCAAAGTTCCGTGCCAATCGTGATGAAGTAATTACGCAACTTCATGAACAAGGCAAAGTTATCAAGCAATACAAGAAAGCTTTATATACAGAAATCTAAAACTGTCCAATTTTTGAACATAAATGATTTTTTGTCAATTATATACAATTCGATTATCAATTATTCTATTGAAGTGAGATAAGGCAGGGATGTCTCACCAAAAAAATAGGACGGTGTATATTTTCTGACCTTGTCGAGGAAATAAATAGGATTGCTAAATAAGCCAGATATGTGTCAATATCTGGCTTTTAGTACGCATTCATTTTGTAAATACAATGATTTAATGTATCATGATATACGAGGTGAAATAATGTTTAGAAATGCTAAAGAGGACGACGCCGAACAGATACTGCCTACTCTTTTCCAAATATTCGATGAAATGGAATTGGATGTTTTTAAAGAAGTAGGTAACGATGAGATGGCTAAAGTCATCAAAGAAGGCTTTTCACTTCCTGAATATCGTTACGGATTGGATCACATTCTTGTTAATGAGATTCACGATAAGATTGCTGCTATTGCAATTAGTTATTCTGAGGAAGAAGAAGACGAAATTGATGTGCCTCTACTAAAAATTATGAGAAAACATGGTATCAAACAGGATTCGTTGTTTCCGGACAAAGAAGCTTGGCCGGGAGAATGGTACTTAGATTCATTCGCCGTTGCACCGGAATTTCAAAATCAGGGGATTGGAACTCGTGCTTTGAAGGGTTTCATCGATTTGATCAGAAATAGTGGGGAAAAGGTTCTGAGTTTAAATGTCGATGTCGACAATGCTCCTGCTAAACATGTTTACGATAAGGTTGGTTTTCAAAAGGTTGGTCAATTGTATATTGGCAGTCATTTGTATGATCATATGCAATTTGATTTAACTAGAGAAGCAGCTAACCAAGCTATATAATTCAAAAATGGAGATGTCCTTAGCGGATATCTCCATTTATTTATTCTTAAAATTCAAATATGACAATCCTCGATGGCCATGTAAGCCTGATAATGAGTCATCTAAGGGTTTTCCAGGTAACTTTATATACTTGTTAAGGAAGATAGCAATGAGCGTTCCACATTCCAAATCATCGATGTTATTGATGATTAACTGAATACCTGGCTGTCCCAGACTTAATATCATCGGACAAACTTCCATAACGATTTCGTGTTTGCTTTTTACGTGATAATTGGACATGGGGATGTTTCCCATAATATTCCAATTAAGGATGCCGATATGGACGTATTTCACTTCGACCATCGGAATTGTATTAATGGTTGCGACTTCTTGACCATTAACTTCAATCGAAAATATTTTTAAAAAGCTATTTTTTAATTTAATTTCGGCAACTTTTTCATTCAATCTATTAAACAGTTGGATCAAGAAAGGATTTTCCTTGTCACGGCTGGCGATAAAAACAGTTTCCTTGTTCTTATCAGAAATGACCATGACGTTCCCAGATAACAGATCCGCTGTCCGAATATATAAATTCATTGACGATTACCCACGGCTTTATTATTTTTAATTACTTTATTAATAATCTTGGCAACACCATCGTTAACATTTGAATCAGTCTGCTCATCAGCAACTTCAGCAATCTTTGGAACGGCGTTTTTCATCGCCACACCAATACCGGCTGCTTTGATCATAGATAGGTCATTCAAATTATCACCGATAGCCATAACTTCCTCTGGCTTAACACCTTTTTGTTTGGCGTATTCCATGAGGGCGATACCTTTTTGAGCATTAATACTATTAATTTCAATATTATTTGGTGAAGATGATGTAATAACTATATCATCTATCGACTTCAAATCCTCACGCAAAGGTTTGAAAACTTCTTGTTGGCGCTTGTCGAAAGCTAACAACTTCATAACTTTTGTATCAGGATTATTCAATATTTCGTCATAATTGTCAACGTAAATAGTTTTGGCATGTTTCAAAATTTCTTTAGTGTCAGCGAGTGCCTTATCGTATGTGGTTGTCGGATTTAAGATGTTCAACAACTCGGCGATACTAGTAGTTCTTTTTGCCAGACTATTGGAAAAAACACCCTTATCAGTGATAAGCTCGAAATATAAATTGTTTTCTCGCAAGTAGTCGGTTATTTGTTTAACACTTTTTGTTGAAATGGGGTTACTGGAAACTAATTGTTCATCTTTGTTATAAACTTCGGCACCGTTTAATGTGATGTAACCAGGATGAAATTTATTCATCAGGAAGGGCTTGGCCTCATCAAGTTGTCTTCCAGATGCAATCAAAAAATCAATCCCATTAGCCGTGGCATTATTTATTGTATCTATATTATTTTGCGAAATCATCATTTCGTCATTTAATAAGGTCCCATCCATGTCGGATGCGATGATTTTAATCATAGGGCAAACCTCCGTACTATTAACTTATAATTGCATGTTAACATATTTTTTATAAAAAAAATTAAATTAGTTAGGTGTGTTTTATATGAAAACTTTAATTGAAAATGATTGGCAACAAGTCTTATCTGACCAGTTTGACCAAGAATACTACCTTAAACTTCATGAATTCTTAAAAGAAGAATATGAAACCCAAACTATTTATCCTAATATGTACGAAATTTTCCAAGCATTTCAATGGACCTCTTATTCTGATACTAAGGTAGTTATTTTGGGACAAGATCCTTATCACGAACCCAACCAGGCAATTGGATGTAGTTTTGCAGTCAGCCCAGGTGTGAAGTTGCCACCATCACTTCGAAATATCTATAAAGAATTACAAAGTGATGTGGGATGTACACCGGTCAATCACGGTTATTTGAAAGCTTGGGCTGATCAAGGTGTCTTGTTGCTCAACTCGGTTTTAACGGTTAGAAGGGGTCAAGCATATTCTCATCGTGGGAAAGGTTGGGAACAATTGACTGATTATGCAATTTCAGCTTTATCAAAAAAAGGTGGAGTCGTATTCATTCTTTGGGGTAACGCTGCCAAGTCGAAAAGTTCTCTAATTGATACGTCCAAGAACACAATTATTAGTTCTGTACATCCAAGTCCATTATCTGCATATCATGGTTTTTTCGGATCAAAACCATTTTCTCAAACAAATAAAGCGCTTTTACGATACAATGAAAGGGTAATCAATTGGCAATTACCAACGGTTGTCGATGAAATGGAGGAATGATAATGGATTTATTTGATAGTTTGAAACAAAAGATTGATGGGAAGAACTTAACAGTTGTTTTCCCAGAAGGTGACGAGCCTAGAATATTAGAGGCTGCTAGTAAATTAAACAGTGAAAACATTCTTAAACCAATTTTGCTTGGTGATGAAACAGAAATTAAAAATGTTGCTGCTGATAATTCATTAGATTTAGCTGACATTCAAATCATCAATCCTAAAACATATTCTGAATTTGAAGACATGGTTAATGCCTTTGTTGAACGTCGTAAGGGTAAGAATACTAAAGAACAAGCTGAAAAAATGCTTGAAGATAACAATTACTTTGGAACAATGCTAGTATATCTTGATAAGGCAGACGGAATGGTTTCTGGATCAGTTCACTCAACTGGTGATACTGTTCGTCCTGCATTGCAAATTGTTAAAACTGCACCAGGTAATTCAAGAATTAGTGGTGCTTTCGTTTTGCAAAAGGGTGACGAGAGATACTTGTTCTCAGATTGTGCCATCAACATTAATCCTAACGCTCAAGAATTAGGTGAAATTGCAGTTCAAGCTGCTAAATCAGCTAAGTTATTCGACATCGATCCTAAGGTTGCTATGTTAAGTTTCTCAACTAAAGGTAGTGCCAAGAGTGATGAAGTAACTAAAGTTGCTGAAGCTACTAAGGTTGCGCAAGAATTAGCACCAGAAATTCCTATTGATGGTGAACTCCAATTTGATGCCGCCTTCGTTCCATCAGTTGGTAAGCAAAAAGCACCTGGTTCAAAAGTTGCCGGAAATGCTAATGTGTTCGTATTCCCAGAACTTGAAGCCGGAAATATTGGTTACAAGATTGCTCAAAGATTTGGTGGCTTTGATGCCGTTGGTCCTATTCTATTAGGTCTCGACAAGCCAATCTCTGATCTTTCACGTGGATGCAATGCTGATGATGTTTACAAGTTGTCAATCTTAACAGCTGCCCTAGCACTTTAATTTTATTTTTTGAGGGAGACTATGCAAGAATATAATTTACAAACTCATTCATATCAAGAGACTGAAGAATTCGGTAAGAAGTTTGCTAGTTTAGTCCAGGCGGGGGATGTCATTTTATTGAATGGCGACCTTGGCGTTGGTAAAACTACTTTTACCCGTGGATTGGCTAGAGGTTTAGGCATTGCCAAGAATGTTAAGAGTCCAACTTTTACACTCATTCGCGAGTATCAAGATGGCAACTTGCCACTTTATCACATGGATGCATATCGTTTGGAAAATAATCCTGATGAAGATTTAGGATTTGACGAATATTTTCATGGTAACGGTGTGACTGTTGTCGAATGGCCACAGTTTATTAAAGATGAAGTACCTGACGACCATATCTCAGTTAACGTCAAACGTGACGGTGAAGATGATCGTAAAATCACTGTGAAATTACATGGTGACAAGTACGAAAGTAGAAACTTCGGAGAAATTTTATGAGCGAAGAATTAATTATTCGGGAGGCTATTCCCGATGATGCCCAAAAGTTAATCGACTTTTTAAATAAAGTTAGTACCGAAAGTTCATTTATTGAGCATGATGTTACTGATAATGTCACGGAAGATGATGAACGACTATCCTTGGATGAAATTTATAATTCAGCTCATGATGAATTGATGTTGGCAATTCTGGGGGATGAAATCATTGGCTTTTCTAGATTAGAACAGCTTGATGAATTTGAATCCGAATTCGGAATTGTCGTTGAAAAAGATTTTTGGAATAATGGTGTCGGTTCTTATTTGACTGAAGATATTCTGGCTTATGCCAAAGAAAGTCCTATCAAAAAAGTTTCACTTGAAGTGTACAAAAATAACCCAGCCGCAATCCATTTGTATGAAGCACATGGATTTGCAACTAGGTCAGAAAAACATAAAACTATAATAATGGAAAAGATGGTTTAGCTAGTTAGCTTAACCATCTTTTTTAATTGGTCGGCGCCAAATTGTTGTTCGGTTTTAATCAAAATTTCGGCACAGGCAATGGAATCTGCTAGTGCGTTGTGATGATGATTTAATTCAATATTGAGTCCTTGAGAAACGGTGTCCAATTTGTGATTTGGTAATTGTGGATAAAATTTACGACTAGTTCTAACGGTATCAATTGTTAAAAACTTTGGTGGATAAATTCCGTAATTACTTAATGTACCTTTCAAAACACTGTTATCAAAACTAGCATTGTGAGCAGCAACTAAATGAGAGCTGTCATACAAGGTCTCAATGTGTGGCCAAACTTGATCAAATGTTGGTGCATCAGCAACATCACTTGGTCGAATATGGTGAATTTGAATATTTCGTGGGCTAAAGTTTTCCTGTGGATTGATGAGTGTATAAAAGCTTTCCACAATTTTACTTTCGCGAACGAGCACAAGTGCAAGGGAACAAGCACTTGTTCGATGACCATTGGCGGTCTCGAAATCCATAGCAACAAAATTCATTGATTATTTCTCCTTAATATCTAAATCTAATTCAACTGGACAGTGGTCAGAGCCATAAACGTCGTTTAAGATGTCAGCATTTTGAATCATATCTTTTCCATTATTAGAAACAACGAAGTAGTCAATTCTCCAACCAGCATTATTTTGACGAGCATTGAAACGATAACTCCACCAAGAATATTTAACTTCATCAGGGTGCATATAACGGAAGCTATCGGTAAATCCAGAATCTAGCAATTCACTGAATTTTGCTCTTTCTTGGTCGGAAAATCCAGGATTTTGATGGTTAGTCTTATCATTTTTAATATCAATTTCATTGTGCGCAACATTTAGATCACCGCACAAAACAACTGGTTTGTCCTTGGAAAGTTTTTGCATGTGAGCCCAAAGAACATCGTCATAACCCATTCGGAAATCGATTCTCTTCAATTTTTGTTGTGAATTAGGTGTGTAACTAGTAATCATATAGAAATCGGGATATTCTAAAGTTATTGTCCGACCCTCGTGGTTGAAGTCTTCATCTTCAAGACCATAGGTAACATTTAGTGGTTCAGTTTTGGTGAAAATTGCTGTACCAGAATAACCTTTTTTTTCAGCATAATTGAAGTATTGGTGGTACCCAGGTAGTTCCAAATCAATTTGGCCTTCTTGTAGTTTTGTTTCTTGAATACAAAAAATATCAGCATCCAATTGATCAAAGATATTTTTAAAATCATGTTTTACAACGGCACGAAGTCCGTTCACGTTCCAAGATATAAGTTTCATAACAAATCCTCCAAGGATAATAATAACATGTTCCGTGTGCTCGATTATTCGTTAACTCTTACACTATATGATAAAATTATAGTTAGTCTATGTACACTAAGGATGATAAAAAAATTGAAATTTCCAATTAATGATTTACCCAATATTGAATTTAAAACAGATGAACCTTTAAGTAAATATACATTCACAAAAACTGGCGGTAACGCCGATGTTCTAGCTTTCCCAAAAACTCGTGAAGAGCTAGTTGAAATTGTTAACACGGCGCGACAAAATGACGTCAAAATTACAGTTATCGGAAATGCTAGCAACCTAATTATTAAAGATGGTGGCATTAGAGGAATTGTAATTATTCTTCCAAACTTCAATAAGATTGAGGTGCATGATAATTCCGTAACAGCTGAAGCGGGCGCAACAATTGTTGATGCAACTAAGGCCGCTCAAAAGGCTGGTCTATCCGGTCTAGAGTTTGCTGCGGGAATTCCTGGTAGTGTCGGTGGTGCGGTATTTATGAATGCTGGAGCCTATGGCGGTGAGATCAGAGATTGTTTCGAATCTACAGAAGTTCTTATGCCAAACGGTGAAATCAAGCAATTTACTTTCGACGAAATGAAGTTCGATTATCGCCACAGCATTATTCAAACTAATGGTGGGATTGTTATTAGTGCGACATTTGCATTGCACGCTGGCGATAAGGAAAAAATCCAAAACAAAATGGACGAGCTTAACGAGATGCGTGCAAGCAAACAACCACTTGAATATCCTTCATGTGGTAGTGTTTTCCAGCGTCCACCACATCATTTCACTGGTCCACTAATTATTAAAGCAGGTTTGCAAGGTAAGATTATCGGCGGTGCTCAAGTTTCAAAGAAGCACGCTGGATTTATCGTTAATATTAACCATGCGACTGCCACAGACTATATGAATTTGATTCATTTGATTCAAAAAACAGTTAAAGAAAAATTTGACGTAGATTTACATACTGAAGTCAGAATTATTGGCGAAGATAGGGTAGGTGAAGTCAGTGCAAATAGTTGAAACAATCATTCTGATTATTTCATTATTAATTGTGGCAAACATAATTAGTCACTACTTTGTTTCTATTCCTGCAAGTTTGATTCAGATTGCTGCTGGTATAATTGCCGCACTGGCAATTAATGTAAAAATTGTGGTCAATACTGAATGGTTCTTGCTAGTATTTATTGCGCCCATTTTGTTCAATGATGGAAACAGATTCCCGAAAAAAGAACTGTGGAAGTTAAAAGGTCCGATAATGGGGAATGCAATTATCCTAGTTATCGTTTCAACTATTGTTGGTGGTGCAGTTGTTAAGTGGCTAGTTCCAAGTCTACCTTGGGCTACAGCTTTCACACTTGTCGCTGTCTTATCGCCAACTGATCCAATTGCTGTTCAGTCAATTGCTAAAAAAGCTAAACTACCGGATAAACTGATGCATCTTATTAGTGGAGAAAGTTTAATTAATGATGCATCAGGACTTATCTGTTTCAAGTATGCTGTCGCTGCAACTGTGACAGGTGTCTTCTCTTTGAGAAGTGCCACAATTGATTTTTTCTATATTGCAATCGTCGGTGCTTTAGTTGGTGCCGTAATGATTTGGATATTTAATGGAGTTCGACTTTATTTGATTAATCAAGGTGTTGATGATTCAATTCTTCATGCTATTATTCAAATTTTAATTCCATTCATTATTTATTATGTGGCGGAAGATATTTTTGGCGTATCTGGTGTTGTAGCCGTTGTTATTGCCGGAATTATGAATATTTCATCAAGTCGAACAACGGGGGCATTCAGTCCAGAAATTCGATTGGTAACTTCAAGAACTTGGGATATGCTCGTGTACCTATTAAATGGATTCGTGTTCGTCCTTCTTGGAATTGAAATACCTTTCGCAATGGCGGAACTAATTCATAATCAAAGTATGAATACTTTTAAAGCGGTTGGATTTGCCTTTGTAATCTGGGTAATGTTAGTAGTAATCAGATTTGTTTGGAGTTATTTCTACTCAACTTTCTTCGAAAGATCTGATCGAGTAAGTTTTAATTTCTTCTCAAGGGCAAGATTCTACTACTGTTTGATGTCTGGTATTTCAGGTGTCAGAGGTGCCGTTACAATGGTTGGTGTTCTCTCACTGCCATTTGTAACTAAGACAGGTGCAGCATTCCCAGCCAGAACATTACTTCTATTTATTGCCAGCACTGTAATTATCTTCAGTTTGCTGGGAGCAACAATTTTAATTCCTTTAATTACCAAAAATACTGCTCCTATCACATATCGTGGTAATTCTATCAATACCGATGATATCGATATTGATGATGAGGCTGAAGATACAGAAGTTGTTGATACGACCACTGATTTGGATGCTGATGCAGCAAACAAAATCGTCATCGAAAAAACTATTAATAAGTTACGTGATGAGAATTTGGATAACCGAGATCCTGTCTACACCACGGTTATTGCCGAATACGTTTTTAATTTACACAATATTCAGATTCATTCAGATGGTCCAAATCCTATCAGTAAGACTCGTATCAAAGGCAAGAAAGATGCTGAGTTGTGGGATATTTGTTTCAATTGTGAACTTGAAGCAATTGAGGATTTATTTGAAAAAAATGAAATTTCTCAGGATGCATATGATACCGCTGTTAAACGGATTGAGAAGTATAAACGAGGATTGGTAAGACACTCTTATAACCAGTCTGTCGAATTCTTTATTTCTTATTTCCGTCGAACAGTTAAAGAGTTAACAAAAATTATTCATATTCCATTTACTAAAAAAGAAGAAGTTGTCGCATACAATCGTGAGGCAATTCAAATTTCTATTGCCGGTTCAAAACGAGCACTGGAAAAACTTCGTGAACTCGAAAATACTGATGGTGATGGAGTTTATGATAATCTTCTTTACTTATTTGAACGTCACTACGAGGAACGTCTTGAACTTCTTCAAGGCAAGCGCCGCAACCGTTCAGAGCAATTTAATATTGAAAGAGTTAATCTTGAGGTGAACGCATTAAGCTATCAACGGGCATTTGTACAAGATTTATTAGAGCAAGGTAGAATCAGTCGTGCCACTGCAAATACGTTGAGGAAGAACATCAATTATAGCGAAGAAGTTATTAATTACGACATTCAATAGGAATTAATAGCCTTTTATAATATTGATTATTTGCTATAATTGATTTCGAGCTAAGAGGGGTAAAAATTATGAATTCAATACCTAGCAATATTTTTACATTGCAAAACCTTGCTAATTTAGCCGATATTTTGGTGGTCTGGTATGTTCTTTATAAAGTTCTTTCAATGATTCGCGGAACCAAAGCGGTTCAATTATTGAAAGGTATCGTTGTAATATTTTTGATTAAAATTATTAGTTGGGCCTTAAATTTGCACACTGTTTCATTTTTAATGGATCAACTTATTAATTGGGGAGTAATCATTATCGTGGTTATCTTCCAACCAGAAATTAGACGTGGACTTGAACATCTTGGTCGAATGCCATTTTTCAGTTCAAAAAGTAACGAGGAAGGTAAGACTAAAAATCATTTAATTGAAAGTTTAGACCAAGCTATTCAATATATGAGTAAGCGTCGAATCGGAGCATTAATTACTTTGGAGATGAATACTGGACTTGAGGAATACGTCGAGACTGGTATTGATCTGGATGCTGACGTAACCGGCGCGCTTTTGATTAATATCTTCATTCCGAATACGCCGCTTCATGATGGGGCGGTAATTATTCGAAAAAATCGAATTTCAGTAGCTGCAGCTTATCTGCCTCTTTCTGAAAGCAACACTATTCCTAAAGAGCTAGGGACTAGACACAGAGCTGCCGTCGGAATCAGTGAAGTCACTGATTCAATCACAATTGTTGTTTCAGAGGAAACTGGTGGTGTCATGATTACTAGAAATGGCCACATGATGCTCGATTTGTCGCGAGATGATTATTTGAAATATCTCAACGCTCAACTTTCCGAAAGCAATGAACATGATAACCACTCGATTGCTGATATTTTTAGGATAAGACGTCGTAAGAATGGAGGGGATTCAGATGATGAAGAAGATAATAAATAGTAATTACTTTTATGCGTTCATTTCACTCTGTGGTGCCCTCTGGTTATTCTTTATGGTAAGTACACCAGGCGTTGGTTCGACAAGGGATTCCAACCAATCCAGTCAATCAACTGTTAACACTAAGGCAACAATGACCGTTCCGTTGCAGATTCAAGCGAACACGGATGCCTATTACATTACTGGCTATCCTCAATCAGTAAAAATCACAATAGAAGGTCCTTCAGCATTAGTGACAGCAACTAAGAATACTCAGAACTTTAGTACTTTCCTTAATCTTAGAAAATATTTGCCAGGTAAGCACAAAGTTAGGATTCAACAAACTGGTCTGAATTCTGAACTAACCTATAACATCAAACCAAAGTATGTGACGGTTAATATTCAAAAGAAGGTTTCAAAAACTTTTGATGTAGATGTTGAATACAGTAAGAGTTCACTTGCTTCAGGATATGATGCAAGTAAGCCAATAGTTTCACCACAGTCAGTTCGAGTAACTGGAGCTGCTTCAGATATTAAGAAAATTGATAAAGTAGTTGTTAAACCAATTTTGCCTAAGGGCATTAAGACTACTTTTGATCAAGAAGTTTTAGTTCAAGCTTTGGACAAGAAGGGTAAGACATTAAATGTTACCTTGGACCCACAAACTGTGCATGTTAAAATTCCAATTAACTTGCCAAGTAAGAAGGTGTCCATAAATTTTACCCAACAGGGGAATTCACCGTCGGGAATGAGTTTCTCCTTTAATTCTGATACTTCCTCGATAATGGTTTTTGGAACTCAGAAACAGTTGGATGAGATTGGAGATTCGATTGATATACCAGTCGATATTTCTGGAGTTACTAGTAATACCAAGCACAGCATCAATATTGCTGACGTTTTGAAGGGACAAATCGGTTCCTCAGATCCTGACATGGTGTTGGTCAATATCACCGTTAATAATTCCTCGGGCGGAAGTTCCAATGGAAACTCTACGTCAAACAATGGAAATAACGGATCAAACACGAATAATGGAAACAACAGCAACAGCAGTAATGGAAATAACAACAGTAACTCATCAAATAATGAAGAAAATAATGAAAATAACAACGAAGATTAAACGTTGGGGGTAGTATATTTATGACTAAGTATTTTGGAACAGATGGTGTTAGAGGTGTCGCAAATAAAGAATTGAAACCAGAACTAGCTTTCAAATTAGGTAGAGCTGGTGGTTATGTTCTAACTCAACACTCACAAAACGAAAATAGCCGTCCACGTGTATTAGTAGCAAGAGATACACGTATTTCAGGACAAATGTTATTAGACAGTTTGATTTCAGGATTGTTGTCTGTCGGTATCGAAGTTCTTAATTTGAACGTTGTAACTACACCCGCAGTCGCATATTTAGTTCGTGCAGTTTCAGCCGATGCAGGTATTATGATTTCCGCATCACACAATCCAGCTTCAGATAACGGAATTAAATTTTTCGGATCAGATGGTTACAAACTACCTGATGATGTTGAAGATGAAATTGAAGCTTTATTGGATGCAAAAGAAGATACATTGCCAAGACCTTCAGCTGAAGGATTAGGTTCAGTATCTGATTATCCAGAAGGTGCACAAAAGTATCTACAATTCTTGAAACAAACAGTTTCAGATGACCTAAGTGGCATGAACATTGCCTTAGATACAGCCAATGGCTCAACAAGTAGATTAGCTAGCACGTTGTTTGCCGACTTAAATGCCGACTTCGATATCATGGCATCACATCCAGATGGAATTAACATCAACGATCACGTAGGATCAACACATCCAGAACAATTAGCTGAAAAAGTTAAGAATTCAGATGCAGTTGCCGGACTAGCTTTCGATGGTGATGGAGACCGTTGTATTGCCGTAGATGAAAATGGTGAAATTGTCGATGGAGACAAAATCATGTTCATCTTAGGTAAATACATGCACGATGGTGGCAGATTAAAGAAAGATACCATTGTTACGACCGTAATGAGCAACATGGGACTTTACAAAGCCATCGAAGCCAATGACATGAAATACGTACAAACAGCCGTAGGAGACCGTCACGTTGTAGAATCAATCCGTGAAAATAACTACAACATCGGTGGAGAACAATCAGGACACGTTGTCCTATTCGAATACATGAACACCGGTGATGGAATGCTAACGGGTATCCACTTGCTACACGTTATGAAAGAAACAGGCAAGAGCTTGTCAGAATTAGCTGCACCAGTAAAAATCTATCCACAACGTTTAATTAACATTCCAGTTACAGACAAAAATAACTGGAAAGAACACAAAGATATCTTAGATATCATCAAAGTTGTTGAAGAAGAAATGAACGGAGACGGTCGTGTGCTTGTTCGTCCTAGCGGTACTGAAGCTTTGCTTCGTGTTATGTGTGAAGCTGCTACTGAGGAAAAGGTGAACGAGTTTACCGAAAGAATCGCTGATGTTGTTAAGAAGGATATGGGAAAATAAGCGTTTCTAAGTATTTTGTCTTGGATGTTCACTGCCAACCTTCCGGGCGGGATTATACAACGCTGGAACGCCATGGACATCAGTTTGAGCTTTTTTCAAAAACCGAAAAAATCTCAAACCTGAGTCTTCTACTAACCCGGGGGCATCCCCGGCTAAGTAGAACTTCATGGCTGAGCATTGTATAATCCTGCCCTCCAGGTTTGAACATCAATTTAATGCTTAGTTGGTGGGTATTTTCCGTATCTTCTTAGTTTTGCTGTTGAAATTTAAATTTGTATAATTAGTGGACTGTTTTAAATTAGTTTAAAAATCTAATTAAGAACGGTCTTTTTTTGTTTTGATTTTTTTGGATTCTCTGTATCTGGTGGAAATTGAAACGGAGCAGAAAGTATTGAAGCCCAAACTTTGATTTTCAAAAATCTGTTTTTCTTGTTTTCTTATTTGAAAGTTGGTTGATCAAAATAGGATCCGGAGATAAAGGTCTAACACTTTATTAGATGGAGAAAGGAAATCAATTTTGGCTCAGTGGTGGCGTTATTCTTAGTGCGCGAAGCACACTTAGAATAAAATCGAGCTTGGAGATGATTGCGGGTTTTGCAATTAGCTTCAAGTCGATTCACCACGTTCCAGCCAAAAAATCGATTTCCTTTCGGAATCGGCAATAAAGCGCAAAACCTGCAATCTCCGCAAATCCTATTTTTAAATCCAACTTTTCAAATAAGTACTAAAACAATAAAAGCGTAGATTCTTAAAACCGAAGTGCTATTGTAAGAAGGCAATACTATTTCATCCGTGCTTTTCAAAACAAACCATAACTACAAACCAAAAACATCAGATCAATCTATCATGGTTATACCAATACCAACATCGGTATGTACCACCTGTACCACTTTTGTTAATGATTTAACAAAAACGTTAAAAATTATTGACATAATCGCGGTCAATTAGTACAGTAGTAATTGTTCGAAAATAATATTGGTTGTCAAATAGAACTATACCAATATGAATAAATAAACTATACCAGTTTAGGAGATCTAATTATGTGCGGAATTGTTGGAGTTGTTGGAAACGATAATACAACTAAGATTTTATTAAATGGACTTGAAAAATTAGAGTATCGTGGCTATGATTCAGCCGGAATTTATGTAAATAATGAAAAAGGCAAGGACTTCCTTGTAAAAGAAACTGGAAAGATCAGTGATCTTGAAAAAGAGGTTTCTGATGATGTTCTTGGTGATATTGGTATTGGACATACTCGTTGGGCTACTCATGGTGAGCCATCAGTTGCTAACGCTCACCCTCACTACTCATCAGATAACCGTTTCTACCTTGTTCACAATGGTGTTATTACAAACTATGCTGACCTCAAGGCTAAGTATTTGAGCGACGTAACTTTTGTCAGTCAAACTGATACTGAAGTTGCTGTTCAACTTGTTGATTACTTTGCTGTTAAGGATGGTATGGAAACTGAAGCTGCCTTCAGAAAAGCTCTTTCACTTATCGAAGGTTCATACGCATTTGCTATGATCGATAAAGAAGAACCTGATCGTATTTTTGTTGCTAAGAACAAGAGTCCTTTACTTATTGGTTTAGGAAAAGGATTTAACGTTATTTGTTCTGATGCCTTTGCTATGCTTGATAGCACACATGATTTCGTTGAAATTCATGATGGTGAAGTTGTTATCTTGAAGAAAGATAGCGTTAATATCAGTACACTTGATGGTAAAAAAGTTACTCGTGATTCATACAGAGTTGAACTTGATGCCAGCGATATTTCAAAGGGTACTTACGACACATTCATGTTGAAGGAAATTGATGAACAACCTGCTGTTATGAGAAAGATTTCATCACACTACTTCGATGGTAAGAAAATCAATGTTGACCAAAAGATGTTGAAAGATGTTGCTGATGCTGATCGTCTATACATCGTTGCTGCTGGTACAAGTTACCATGCTGCATTAGTTGGTAAAGATATTTTTGAAAACTTAGCTGACGTTCCTGTTGATGTTGAACTTGCTAGTGAATTTGGTTACCACATGCCAAAACTTTCAAAGAAACCATTCTTTATCTTCCTATCACAAAGTGGTGAGACTGCTGATAGTAGACAAGTTCTTGTTAAAGTTAACGAACTTGGTTTCCACAGTTTGACTATGACAAATGTTCCTAACTCAACTTTGTCACGTGAAGCTACATATACAATGGAATTATTAGCTGGTCCAGAAATTGCCGTTGCTTCTACAAAAGCTTACACAGCTAACATTGCTGTTGAAGCTGTTCTTGCCAAAGCTATGGGTGAATTGAAGGGTGTTAAAGCTGCTAAGGATCTTGATTTGCAAGGTCAATTGGCACTTGCTGCTAATGCAATTCAAACAATTGTTGATGAAAAAGACAAATTTAATAAAATTGCAGATGACTACCTAACTGGTAAGAATGATGCATTCTATATTGGACGTGGTATTGACTACGCACTTTCACTTGAAGCAGCCTTGAAGTTGAAGGAAATTTCATACATTCACTCTGAAGGATTTGCTGCCGGTGAATTGAAACATGGTACAATCTCACTTATTGAAAAAGACACTCCAGTATTTGCTTACATCAATGATGGTATTGGTGCTGCACATACTCGTGGTAATATCCAAGAAGTTACAGCTCGTGGAGCTCACGTCTTAGTTATTGCAAGCAAGAAATACGCCGAAAAGGGTGA
Source organism: Companilactobacillus ginsenosidimutans (assembly GCF_001050475.1). Lineage (NCBI taxonomy): Bacteria > Bacillati > Bacillota > Bacilli > Lactobacillales > Lactobacillaceae > Companilactobacillus > Companilactobacillus ginsenosidimutans. The sequence continues at coordinate 2,507,731 of NZ_CP012034.1, forward strand.
CCAAGTAATCATCCCTGAAATCAATGAAATGATTTCACCAATCGTTAGTGTTGTTCCTGCACAATTAATTGCATACTATGCAAGTTTGGCTCGTGGAAACAATGTTGACCAACCTCGTAACCTTGCTAAGAGTGTTACTGTTGAATAAATTTTAAATTTAAGATGTCCTGTAAAAGGGGCATCTTTTTTTTTGATTATTTGTGAAAAAATATAGATTACTGTATCATTGCGGATAAGGGAATTTAGTTTCCAATCACAATTAAAGAGCCTCTGAGGGAGACTCTTTTTTAATTTAGTAAGGGAATTTGGGGGGAGAAAGTTTGAGGAACAATAAGTTAGGTTTATTCTCGACAGTTATGTTTGGCCTGAGTGCGATCATCGGTTCTGGCTGGATGTTCGGCTCCAGTCAAGCTGCGAAGGTTGCTGGTCCAGCAGCTATTTTGGCGTGGATTATTGGGGCAATCTTAGTTTTCATCATTGCATTAGTCTATGTCGAAATCGGAACCATGTTTCCTGAAGATGGTGCAATGAGCAGGTTTGCGATGTATACCCATGGATCCCTTTTAGGACACGTGTCTTCTTGGGCAAACTGGTTGTCATTGTTGGCAATTCTACCAATTGAAGCGGTTGCGTCGGTACAATACATGAGTTCGTGGCCATGGGCCTGGGCAAAATGGACTAATAGTTTGATGACTGGAGATCATTTGTCGATGCTTGGAACTGTGGCTGCGACAGTGATGCTATTCGTCTTCACATTCGTCAACTATTTTTCTGTAACATTAATGGCCAAGTTCAATAACGTAATTTCTGTCTTCAAAATTTTTGTTCCGATAGTAACGATGATTGCTCTAATATCAGCACATTTTGACGTCACTAATCTAGGAACAAATATGCACGAATTCATGCCTAATGGAACATCCTCAGTTTTCTTGGCAATTAGTAGTGCAGGAGTTATTTTCTCGTATGTGGCCTTTCAAACACTTATCAATTTAGGAAATGATATTAGAAATCCTTCCGTCAATATACGAAGGGGGATTGTAATTTCATTGTCAATTAGTGCTGTGATTTATATCTTGTTACAAGTAGTGTTCATCGGATCATTACCAACCTCAGTTGTATCAAAAGGCTGGAGCAGTATTAATTTCAATTCTCCATACGCTGATTTAGCTATGATGTTAAATCTTGCATGGCTTTCAACCTTGATATATTTCACTGCCTTCATATCTCCATTTGGGAGCGGTATGGCGTTTTCTGCGTCAGCGGGTAAGTCATTAGCATCAATGCCAAGAAACCGTCACATGCCTAAAATCGTAGCTAAAATGGACAATCCACATAACGCACCACGTGTAGCGCTAGTAATTAATTTATTCATTAGTTTTATCATGATATTGTTATTCAAAAATTGGTCAATCTTGTCTCGGGTTGTCTCTGCAACAATGATGATCTCATTATTGACAGGACCAGTTGTTGCTGGAAGTCTTCGTAAATTAGCACCTGATTTCAAACGACCAACGAAAGTACGTGGGATGAAAATTTTAGCACCAGTGGCATTTGATTTGATCAGCTTAGCGATATATTGGACAATGTTTCCAACTACAGTTGAAGTTATTGCAATTATTATAATTGGACTTCCTATCTACTTGTTATTTGATTACAAAGGTGGATTCAAAGAGGCTAAGTCTAAAATGAATGCCAGCCTTTGGATGATTTTTCAATTATTATTCTTGTCGGTGATCTCTTGGCTTGGAGGCAAGGATTTTGGTGGATTAGGATTGGTCAGATATCCGATGGACTTTGTAATAATTTTAGTGGTCTCAACATTTGTTTATTATTGGGCAGTTCATGCCTCATATCATTCAACATACTTTGACGATGCGAAAAAACTAAATGCATCAATCAATTGGAGTAATGACAATGGATAGAAAATTAAAACTACAAGAAAAATGGTATTGGATAGGTGCTGCAGTCGTGGAACTAATTTTATTTATTAGTTCATCAATGACTTATAAACAACAAACATCTATTCCATTTTTAGAGCGTCATTTAGGGTCAAATAGCCGTCCGTTTTATTCTTTATTGAAAGGTATCGGATTCCAATACGGCGACAAATATCAATCAATGAAAAATGATGGATATTTCAACTTTTTGGAATTCTTTATCAGAAAGGGCGCCCATTTCGGAACATATTTTGTCTTAGGAATATTGCTGTGCTTAGCTTTATACACTTATTTTAAAGGTAATGTGGCATTAAAAATTTTTATTCCATGGATGGTCGCAACTGGGCTTGCTGCCTTTGACGAATTCCATCAAGGATTGACTGGTGGACGTTCACCCATGGTTGAGGATGTAATACTTGATAGTGTTGGAGCATTAACAGCAATATTGATTACATTGCTAATATTAATTTTCATAAAAAAACATCAAAAAAAACATCATCCGTTCTCAATGGAGTATTGATATATCAGCTTATATTTGATATTATATTAGGCGGTTTACTAATAAAAGTGAAAGAAGGAAGCAGAAATGTCAGGACATTCAAAATGGCATAACATCCAGGGTAGAAAAAATGCCCAAGATTCTAAACGTGGAAAAATTTTCCAAAAACTATCACGTGAATTATTCATGGCGGCTAAAGCTGGTGGTGCCGATCCAGACAGTAACGCTGCCCTTCGTTTAATTGTAGATAAAGCTCGTGCAGCTAACATGCCTAAGGACAACATCAAACGTGCCTTAGATAAAGCTGAAGGTGGTAGTGAAGAACACTATGACGAAGTTGTATATGAAGGCTACGCTCCAGGTGGAGTTGCAGTATTAGTTGAAGCATTGACAGACAATAAGAACAGAACAGCTTCTTCAGTACGAGTTGCATTTACTCGTAACGGAGGTAGCATGGGTTCATCAGGTTCCGTTGCATACATGTTTGACCGCAAGGGATACATTGTCTTAGATCGCGAAAAGAATACACAAGACGAAGACCAAGTATTGCTTGATATCATGGATCTTGGTGCTGATGATCTACAAACATCAGATGATGTTTATGAAATCTACACAGATGCAAAAGATTTTGCAGCCGTTCGTGACGGTTTAATTGAAAAAGGTTATGAGTTAGCTAACTCTGAATTAACAATGATTCCTCAAAACACTATGGCAGTGCCAGAGGACAAACAAGAACAATTTGAACACATGATCGATCAACTAGAAGACGACGATGATGTTTCAGAAGTTTATACAGCCGCAGCTGACGATGACGACGAATAATCGTTAAATTTTAAAAAGACCAGAAACTAAAAAAGTTTCTGGTCTTTTTTTGCGTAGTTATTTAGAGAAGGAGGTGAAAAAATGACAGCTGAAACTATGGTAAACAATTTATTGACCGAAGCATGTGCCAATCGAATTTCGGATATTTATTTTCTCCCTAGAAAAGATAGTTACGTTATTGAAGCAAAAAACAGTATCACTACTTATACCGTTGCTGAAATGAGCTATGATGAGACATTTTCAATCATGAATTTTTTAAAATTTAATAGTGGACTGGACATTTCAGAACGCCGACGAGCACAAAAGGGTTCGTTTAGTTACGTTTATCAAAATGGGGATGTGCATATACGAATTTCGTCAGTCGGTGACTTTCTTAATAGAGAGTCACTAGTAATTCGTTTAATTTATCCTCAAGAAAATGTGACTGAAACAGATGTCGATCTATTAAATTTTTTACTACCGAAAGCTAATCAAAAAGGAATGATGATTTTCTCAGGTCCGATGGGCTCGGGAAAAACTTCGTTGATGTACACCTTGGCGAGAAGCATCGGCCGCAATAAAAAGGTTATGTGTATTGAAGATCCAATTGAAATTGTTGAAGAAGAATTTCTCCAGCTTCAAGTTAATTTGGAAGCGGGGATGACGTATGAAGAGTTAATTAAAACTAGTCTTCGCCATCGCCCTGAACTATTGATTATCGGTGAAATTCGAGATGCACAAACAGCTCAACAAGCTGTTCAAGCGGCGCTTTGCGGATACACAGTTTTTACAACGATTCACGGTAAGTCAAAATATTCAGTAGTTCAGCGTTTGGAACAATTTGGAGTTACTAAGTTTGAGATTCAAAATGCCGTTAATCTTATTTCCTATCAAAGATTAATTCCGTCACGACAACGACTGGAATTGTTCACAGATTTCTTGGAAAACGAAGATATTGTTGAATATCTTCAAAATGGCAATCAAGACTTGAATTGGAGAAATATGTTAACTCATGCGAAACAATGTGGAATCATCGAAACACAAGTTTTTGAAGAATTCGTCGGCGGATAAAAAGATGAGTTGTAAAGAGCAGGCAGAATTTTTGTTGCTCATTGGTAAGCTGATGAAGAATGGCTTTTCGTTAAATCAATCAATTAAATGTCTGATGTATCTTGATAAAGACAACAAAGTATTTGCCAATATTTATCATGATTTACAAGACGGCATTATGCTCTCGACAGCTTTGAAACATTTAAACTTGCCAGCAGTCGTCCAAAATCAACTGGTAATTTCTCAGATGAATGGCGGAATCCAACAAACAGTAATTCAGTGCGGGAATATTTTAAAATCTAAAGCTAAACAACAAACCAAGTTACGAGAATTATTAATGTATCCGATGTTTATCATGGGATTCCTCACCGTTATGATTATCGGAATGAAAGTTATTATTTTACCTCAATTGCAGAGTAGTGCAGGTGGAGCAAACTTAGATTTGGTATTTCAATTTGCAGGGATTGGGTTGATTTTCGCAGTGGTCGGATTGATTGCAGGTTCCATTTACCTAAGACGCTTGAGTGAATATGATCGAGCTAAAATTCTGGTTAAGCTCCCAATCATTAACCAGAGTTATTTGCATTTTTATCAATTCACAATTTTACAAGGATGGGGACTGCAATTTTCCAAAGGGATGGACTTACATCAAATTTGTTTGAGTAATCAAATATTCTCGGAAGGCTCGATTCAAAATGTGCTTGCGAAGAAAATTTTGGATTGTATGAAAAATGGTGATTCTTTGGAAAAAGTAATCGACAAGGAATTATTATTGCCTAACGAATTAAACATGATTTTCTGTTGTGGGGGTGGAATCGGTGAGATGGCATCAGACATCTTATTGATATCGGAATTAAAGTACGAATCCACTCAGACCTCAATCAAAAAATTATTGAATCTAGTCCAACCAGTATTATTTGGAATCATTGCCATCTTCATCCTAGTAGCATACTTAATGATTTTACTTCCAGTTTACGGAATGATGAAAGGAATGAATTGAAATGACAAAACGAAAAAGAAAAGGTTTCACCCTAATTGAAATGGTAATCGTAATGTTTATTATTTCAGTGTTACTAATGCTTGTGATTCCTAATGTAGTTGAACAAAGAAATAACGCAGAGAAACATTCTGCAGATGCATTTATCAGAACAGTTCAAACAGTTGTTGACATGGATTCTTATGGCGAAACTCCGATAACCACTCAGTCTGCATTACTGGATAAACTTACAAAGGATCAAAAAGAGCGATTCCAAAAATTGAATTTGATTTATGATACGACTTCTCGAACAGTAAAGGTCGATTCAAATGGAGCAAAACACTAAACGTAGAGGCTTTACTTTAGTTGAAGCTGCATTAACATTGCTTATCTTCTGTTCATTAGTCCTAATTGGAACTTTACAAGTCAAGAACTACCAGGAATCTACTGAAGAAAAATTGGCTTTAAAAAGTTTTGAAGATGACTGGAAGAACGCTTTAAATGAAGGTTATCTTCGAAATTACAATGTAATTGTTGATGTGCTTGATGACCGAGTTATCTTCATCCGAGATGGCAATCGACATGATGTTCTACTTCCCAAAACACTTTCACCTACTAAGCAATTAGCAATAAATGTTTCTAGATCTGGTGAAACTCGTCCTAAAACAATCGAATTTAAATCAACCAAATCACATAAAATTTACACTTATACAATTCAGTTGAACTGGGGGCTGTTACTTGAGAAGGCAACGTAAAGGATTTTTGCTGATAGAGTCATTAATGGCTTTGGCAATTGCACTTTTGATTGTGACGACAATGACAGTCACAGTTACAGCTGAATTTGAAAAGCTTAGAGATTTAGAAGCAAAGACTACCTCCCATAAGTTGATGCTTCAACGTTTAACAAACACTGATCTGCCCAATCAGGTGACTATTAATGGAAAGAGATATTCTATTCAACAAAATTCACACAACATCAAAATCCTTAATCAAAAAAATAAATCATTTGAACTCAAATGGTAAGAAACGTGCTGGTTTCTTATTAAGTGAAGCGTTATTGGCACTATTCGTCACCTCCCTAACAGTAGGAGTCATTAACGGTTGCTTGACATTATCCCACAAAGCAATGGAACTTAATGCCAGTGAAAATATCCGGATGCACGTTGTTCAAGAAAAACTAGAAGATTATTTTCGGGGTCAAAATTTTGAGTCGAAAAATATTCATCCTGATAGTTTAGATTTTGATAGAATTGTTAAATCTAAAAATATGATTAAGCACAAAACTCTTCAGTTGGATTCAAAACGCATCTACCTGCTGCGGCTATTTGATACTGACGGGGGATTTGAACCAATCCTTGATCACGTTCAAAAGATTAGATTTAACAAACTTAGTTCTTCAATTCGAATCTTGATTAAACTTACGAACGGAAAAGAAACGGAAATATATTTACATGAAATTACTTTCGACAAAAAGGTCAGCAACAATACTACTTAACGCGATATTAATTTTCACAATATCTATGATTGTTATTTTATATACGACCCAAAGATTCGACGAGAGTTTGAAGAACTACATATTGCTAGATCAAAGATATCAAAAGGAAATACGTAGTAAATTGAATAATTCTTCGACAATTAAATTTTTGGAACATGAAAACGCTTGAATAATGTGAAAATCAACGTTAAAATTTTAATATCATGTGCAAAGAGGTTTTTTAATGGCAGAAGAAAATGAAATGCAGAATTACTATGAATTAATGAATCAGGCCTCAACTTTGCTTCAAAAATCGTTGGGAAGTAGTTACACAGATTCATTAGCTGAAACATTGACTAATCTTGCGGATGGTAAGGTGTATGTCGAAAATGGCGCACCTGATGCAGAAACTGTTGCAAAACTTGAAAGCTTATATTCACAAATTAAAGAAATTAGTCTTACTCAAGTACAATTGAAGCAAGCTATTTCGGTGAATATTATTCAAGCACAACGCCAAGATAAAGTTGAAGTTAATAAGTTGATGACTCCAGATGCAATTGGCTTGTTGACTAGTTTGATTGCTTTTGAAATCTTTTCTTCGATGAAGAAAAGTAAAATCAATTTAGTTGATCCTACTGTTGGGACTGGTAACTTGTTAATTGAATTCATCGAACAAATGCAAATGGCCGGTGATTTTGAGTTTAATGTTGCTGGAATTGACAATGATGAAACTCTCCTGGGATTAGCCAAGTCTTTCTCAGAAGTTATGAATTTGAATTTGGATGCATATCATCAGGATGGAATTGCCGAGTGGGATATCACTGATATCGATTTAGCGATTGCTGATTTACCAGTTGGATATTATCCGATTGACGATAATGCTGCTAAGTTTAAAACAAAGGCTGAAGAAGGACACTCATATGCTCATCATTTGTTGATTGAACAAACAATGAACAATTTGAATGATGGCGGTTTAGGAATATTTATTGTTCCTTCAGCCATTTTCCAAACTGACCAAGCTAAAAAGTTGTCAGAATGGATGGTCTCAAATGTTTATCTTCAAGCAGTTCTAGACTTGCCATCAAACTTATTTGCTTCAAAAGAAGCTCAAAAGGCAATTGTTATTTTACAGAAACACGGTGGCAATTCAGAACAAGCGAGTGATGTTTTGATGGGAACAATTCCCGAAACAAATAATGTTAAAGATTTTGAAGAATTTAGGAATCAAGTACAAGAATGGGCAAGAAATAACTTCAAAGGATAGGTGTAAAGATGTCGAAGGTTATCGCAGTAAACTCAGGAAGTTCAACTCTAAAATGGAAATTGTATTCAGTTCCTGACGAAACAGTCATTGCTTCAGGAATGGTTGATCGTCTAGGACTTTCTGATTCAATTTTTAAAGTAAAATATAATGGTGAAAAGACTAGTGAAACAGGTGATATTCCTGATCACAAGACAGCCGTAACGAAAATGCTTAAAAAGCTTTTGGAACTTAATATTATTAAAGATTATTCGGAAATTACCGGTGTTGGTCATCGTGTAGTTGCCGGTGGGAATATCTTTAAAGATTCTGCAGTCGTAACTCCAAAAGTTCTCCAACAAATTAAAGACTTAGCTGAATTTGCTCCATTGCATAATCCTGGACAAGCCTATGGTATTGAAGCCTTTCAAGAAATTCTACCCGATGTACCACAAGTAGCAGTTTTCGATACATCATTCCATCAAACAATGGATCCTGTTAATTACCTATATAGTGTTCCTTATGAATACTATGAAAAATATGGTGTACGTAAATTTGGTGCCCATGGTACTAGTCACAGATTCGTATCTGCTCGTGCTGCTGAATTTCTTGGCAAACCACTAGAAGATTTAAAACTTATTTCACTTCACCTTGGAAGTGGTGCATCAATTGACGCCATTAAAGGTGGTAAATCAGTAGATACATCAATGGGATTCACTCCACTTGCTGGTATCACAATGAGTACTCGTTCAGGTGACCTTGATCCTTCATTGTTTGCTTACTTGATGAAGAAACTCAAATTATCAGATCCACAAGATATGGTTGATATCTTGAATGAAAAATCAGGTTTACTTGGTATCTCTGGAGTTTCACCTGATATGCGTGACATCATTGCTACAAAGGATGAGAACAAACGCTCACAATTGGCTATCGATATTTTTGTTAACCGTATTGTTAAGTATGTTGGTTCATACATTGCCTTGATGAATGGTGTCGACGTAATTCTATTCACAGCCGGAATGGGTGAAGCAAACTCATGGATTCGTGAATTAATTATGAAACAATTCGCATACATGGGTGTTAAAGAAGATAAAGATGCCAACGAAAGTGGCAAAGGCATCCGCAAGATCAGTTCGGATGATTCATCAGTTGACGTATTAGTAGTTCCAACCGACGAAGAATTGATGATTGTTCGTGATGTATTGAGACTTACAAAATAATTTTCGAGAATCCAGTTAATTCTGGATTCTTTTTTTATGCAAAAATTAGATAAGATTTTACTGTATTTAAAGTATTTATCATCTGATAAACATCTAAATACGACCTTGTCCGACAATACTGAACTTTTATCTCAAATGTCATTTATCAAAAAATATAGTATATTTTTATTACTTTTCAATACAATTAATTATGAAACCCTTTACAATGGATACAAATATAGATATATTTAAGTCGTAAAGAGGTCTTCGAAAGGGAGGTTCCATAATGACACGAAAAGCATATATGATCGGTACAGGTATTGGTAACTTAGCTGCCGGAATTTATTTAATTCGTGATGGTGGTTTTAAAGGCGATCAGATCACTATGATGGGTTTGGAAACACACGGTGCCAATGATGGTGCTGCTGCAGCTGACTATGCAAATGAATATAGTAATCAAGCACTATCTAACTCAAAAGGATTCTTAGCAAAAGGTGGACGTATGTTGAACGAAGAAACATACGAAAACTTATGGGATTTGATGCGTTCAGTACCTTCACTAGATAATCCAGGTCAAACAGTAACTGACGATATATTGAATTTTGACCACGCACATCCAACACATGATGTTGGCCGTTTAATTGATAGAAAAGGTCCAAGAATCAATCCAGGCAAAGACAATTATCGTCACATGCAATTCAATAATAAAGAACGTGCATTACTTTCTAAATTGATGTTAATGCCTGAAAAAGATGAAGAGAAACTCAACAATATTAGTATTGCTGAGTGGTTCCAAAGCTCACCACACTTCTGGTCAACAAACTTCTGGCACATGTGGCAAACAACATTTGCATTCAAACGTGCAAGTTCAGCTATGGAATTACGTCGTTACATGAACCGTATGATTCTTGAATTTACAAGAATTAATACTTTGGAAGGTGTCACAAGAACGCCTTATAACCAATACGAAAGTTTGATTTTGCCAATGCGCAAATACTTGGAAGATCGTGGAGTTACATTTATCGATAATCGAAAAGTAACTGATCTTGAATTCAAGGATACTGCATTACAAGATGAAATTATCGTTACCGGCATCAAGTATGAAGAAGTCGATAATGACAATAAAGAAGGACACATTGACGTTGCCGAAAATGATATGGTCTTCGACACTAATGGTTCAATTACAGACAGTTCATCAATTGGTAGCTGGGACAAACCAGTTGTCGAAAATATGGAATATGCACCAAGTGCAATGCTGTGGAAGAAAGCAGCCAGCAAGTTCTATTCATTAGGACAACCTGACAAATTCTTCAACGACAGAACTCAAAGTGAATGGTACAGTTTCACAATTACAACTAATAACCATTTGCTATTGGAAAACATTGCTAGAATCACACAACAACAACCAGGTAATGCGCTAAATACTTGGATTGACAGCACACCATTAATGTCAATCGTTGTACACCACCAACCACATTTCCACGCTCAAAAACCAAATGAAACAGTACTATGGGGCTACTTCATGTATCCACGTAGGAATGGTGACTTTGTTCAAAAACCAGTTATCGAAATGACAGGTGAAGAAGTTCTTGATGAATTCTTAGGACAATTAGCATCAGTCGATCCAGCAAAAGACAATATCCGCAATCACATGGATGAAATTAAAAAGAGCATCGTCAACTGTATTCCAGTTTACATGCCATATGCCAGTGCATTGTTCAATCAACGTGCAGTCGGAGATCGTCCAGATGTAGTTCCAAAGCACAGCAAGAACTTAGCATTCATCAGTCAATTCTGTGAGCAACCATTTGATATGGTATTTACAGAGCAGTATTCATATCGTGCAGCGCAAAGAGCCGTCTACACATTCTTAGGAATTCCTTTGACAGAAATGACACCAATGCACCACTACGAAAAGGATCCAAAGATTATGGCTAAAGCCGCAAAGACAATGTTCCGTTAAAAAAATCCAACTCCAAATGAGGTAAAACATTATGAAAAAATTTCTAAAGTTTGTTTTTAAATTGACACTTTTGACTTCTGTTATCGGTGCAATAGTATTTTTCGGTGGTAAGAAGTTACTTGAGTAGGTTTGTATTGTAAAAAACTGAATAGGTGTTAATGTGCCGATTCCGAAGTGAAATCGATTTTTGGGCTGGAACGCTGCCGGGACCGTTTGAAGCCATTTCATAGTTCGAAATGTCTCCAAAGCGACCCTTTCACTAAGCTGACTTTGTCAGCAAAGTGAAATCTGGCGGCTGAGCCCAAATCGATTTCACTTCTCCATCTGAATAGAACTTTGTTTTTACAATTTGTGTGAATTTAAAATTGGCGAGATAGATGTTCTGTTCTTTAGTATCGGATAATACTATTTAAAAACCTAAATTCGTTCCAAAGACAAGATTGAGACAGTTTTCTGTTTTGAACTTGTCTTTTTTTGTCTAATTGTTCAGGTAAAAGGAAACATTAGACGCGAAAAGGGAAATAAGAGTCCTGAATTTGCATCAAAAAATTCAGAACTCTTATTCTAAATAAATTGAAATGTAAAACACTACAATTGTCTAACCCAAAATTTTAGGAGCCCGCAAAATAGACATTCAGCGTCAATGTCATAAACGGAGAGAACCAGGATTTACATACTTCGAATCCCGTGATTTATATGAAATATAGCCTGGAGGTGGAGTACTACGGGGAGCCAGCCGTGACATCCTTGATTGTTCGTTGGCGTAGCCAACAATAAAACTGTTGCGCACGAGCTTTAGCTCGTACGTTCATTTGTAAGTTGCGCCGGCGAAGTCCGGTGTTACAGCAAGGCAATTCTGAAGACCGCACTTTGGCTTCAGAATTCGCCCATGGCGTTCCGCCCCCGTAGTACGGAACCTCCAGGCGGCATTCCACCACCAACCAAAACGCACCGAATACAATAAAAAAAATCCTCGTCACGGAGTGGCGGGGATTTTATCAGTTGAACTCTAATCTCTAGTTAATTTTCTCATCAATAGATGAATCGGCTAACTTGCTTGCGGCAGCAGTATCAACGATAACAGTAACATCATCTTTTTGTTGAAGAACTGATGCAGGACATTCGTTAGTAACAGGTCCTTCAATCATACCCTTAACAGCATCAGCTTTTTCAGTACCGAATGCCATAAGTACAATCTTCTTGCTCTTCAAGATTGAACCAATACCCATTGAGTAAGCAAACTTAGGAACATCTTCTTCGTTGTCGAAGAAACGTGCATTTGCTTCGATAGTTGATTCTGTTAATGGAACTTTTCTTGTTTCAGCGTCGAAAGGAGATCCAGGTTCGTTGAAACCAATGTGACCATTACGACCTAAGCCAAGTACTTGAAGGTCGATAGGGTTGTCGGCGATAACCTTGTTGTAACGTTTTGTTTCTTCTTCTGGATCTTTTGCCAAACCATCAGGTACGAAAGTCTTAGCAAATGGCTTCTTGTCGAACAAGTTTACTTGCATGAAGTGACGGTAACTTTGTTCGTCGTCAGGTGCTGCACCAACATATTCGTCTAAGTTAACTGATGTCATATTTGAAAAATCAACATCACTGTTAACCATATATTTGTACATGGCTACTGGAGTACTACCAGTTGCTAGGCCTAGAATCTTAGCACCATTGTCCATTTCTTCTTTAATTAATTCAAAGGCTTTCTTGCCTGCTACATCATTATTACTAGTTACGATAACTTTCATCGTTTAATCCCCTTTCAGAATTAGTTACTCTACCGCTTTGGTATAGTCCAATTATAAAATGTGACTCAATTTAAGTCAACCACTTAAGTAGATGAAAACGTATTCACAAATATTTGTCATAAAATTTTGTGCCAAAGCTCCCGTTGATGACATTTTGGTAAGCGTATACACTAAATCTTGTAAGCGGTTAAAGTGCTTGAAAGGGGAGTCGAAATTGGAAGCAACTTCTAGTGTAGATGAAAATGTAGAAGCTAAGAAAAAAGAAAAAACTTCTATAAAAACAAAATTACAACGTTTCGGAAGTAAGTTATCCGGAATGGTTATGCCAAACATTGGTGCATTCATTGCTTGGGGACTTATTACAGCCTTGTTTATGAAATCAGGTTGGTTACCCAATGCGCAATTAGCAAAAATGATCACACCAATGGTTACATACTTACTACCATTATTAATTGGTTTTACTGGTGGTAATGTCATTGACGGTCACCGTGGTGGTGTCGTTGGTGCAATTTCAACAATGGGTGTCATCGTTGGAACAAATATTCCTATGTTTATTGGTGCCATGGTTATGGGTCCATTAGGTGGATGGTCAATCAAGAAATTTGATGAGTGGGCACAACCTAGAACTAAACAAGGTTTTGAAATGTTGGTTAACAACTTCTCAGCCGGAATTCTAGGAATGATTTTAGCCATCATCGGATTCTTTGGAATCGGACCATTGGTTTCAACATTATCAGGAGCTTTAGCTATCGGTGTTGATTGGATTATTGCTCATAATCTATTACCACTTGCAAACGTAGTTATTGAACCTGCTAAGATTCTATTTTTAAATAACGCAATTAATCAAGGTATTCTAACACCACTTGGAATTCAAGCATCAGCATCAGCTGGTAAATCAATTCTATTCTTGCTTGAACCAGATCCAGGTCCAGGTCTTGGTGTATTGTTGGCATTCATGTTCTTTGGAAAAGGAACAGCCAAGAGTAGTGCTTCTGGTGCTGCCATTATTCACTTCTTCGGTGGTATCCATGAAATCTACTTCCCATACGTACTTATGAAACCAGCATTGTTCTTATCAGTTATCGGTGGTGGTGTTACAGGTACATTTATGTTCAGTCTATTTGGATCAGGTTTGAAAGCATCACCTTCACCAGGTTCAATCATTTCTATCCTATTAATGACTCCAAAGGGTGTCATGAATTATGTAGGTATTTTAGCCGGTGTCACAGCCGCAACTGTCGTCTCATTCTTAATATCAATGGTTATTTTAAAACGTGATAAATCAGACGATGGTGACTTAGCTGCCAGTCAAGCAGCCTTGTCTAGTGAAAAAGCATCAGCAAAGGGTCAAGCCTCAGCAGACGCTTCAGGTACACAAGCTTCAACAGATTCAGCAAAAGCAATTTTAGCAACAGCAAATGAAGTTAACCACATTATCTTCGCTTGTGATGCCGGAATGGGATCATCAGCAATGGGTGCTTCAATTTTAAGAGACAAAGTTAAGAAGGCTGGATTGAACTTATCAGTTACAAATACAGCTATTAATAATTTGAAAGATGAATCAGGATTATTGGTCGTTACACAAGATGAATTAGCAGATCGTGCACTTACAAAGACACCATCAGCTGTTCACGTGGCAGTTGAGAACTTCTTGAATTCACCTAAATATGATGAAATCGTTGCCGGTTTGAAGACAAAGGAAGTTTCTGGAGCAGACACTGCACCAAAAGCAAAGCCTACATCAACAGATTCAGCAGACGATAAAGCAGAAACGAATTTACAAGATATTGATGTTTCAAAAATTAAAGTAATTGACTTTATTCACCATGACCAAAATGTTGGTTCAGCCACAATGGGTCGTTCAATCTTCAAAGACAATATGAAGAAAGCTGGTCTTGAGAATATCAAGGTTCAACACGTTTCAGTCGGTGAAGTTGATGACAAAGATTCAATCTTAGTTATCGCAAGTCGTGATACAGCAAAACGTATCAAACTATCATTCAAGAACGTTCAAGTTCTTGTTGTCGATAGTCTAATAGATCCTCCCGAATATGATAAACTTATTTCTGAAATGAAATAAATTTATTAGGGATGGAAAATAAATGGATTTATCAAATAGAGAATCTGAAATCACATTACTTTTGCTTAGAAATCCTCAAGGGTTGAATGTTTCTGATTTGACGAAAGGGATCAATGTCAGCAAGAGAACGATTTATCGGGAATTATCCAGTCTTGAAACTATGTTGGCTCGGCTAGCCATTCAGTTAACAAAAACTGACGGGTTATACCACTTAGTTGGCAACAAGGATAGTTTCAATGAACTACGCAATGTTTTGACGCAATCTGATACTCAAACAATATTAACTTCAGTTGCTACTCGGCAAAGTGCAATTGTTTGTAAATTATTAACAGTAGATACAGTCATCACAATACAATCTTTGGCAGATGAGTTTGAAGTCAGTACGACAACTATTACGCAAGACCTTAAAACGATTGAACCGATCTTTAATGACTACGAACTCGAATTAGTCCGAATTAAAGCAAAGGGAATCCGCGTTGATGGAAAAGAAAGCAATGTAAGACGAGTTCTTAGTGGAATTTTATCGAGCGAGATCAACGAATACGAGTTTTTCGAATTCGTTGGTCACCTTGATGAGACTTCATCCATTTCAGCAAATTCCTCGCAATATTTCATTAATCTATTAGATTTACATCTATTAAAGTTAGCAAATAACGCAATTCAAAAGCATGTTAAAAATGATTTCGACTCGCTGTCGGATAGCCAGTTGAAACAGTTGATGATTATTTTAACCGTTTCAGCCAGTAGAATCCGGATGGATAAGTTGGTTGGTCAATTCAAGCAAGTTGATAAGAATTCAATTTTTCAATATCAACGAATTGCGATTGATCTATACAACGATTTTGATGAAGACGTTAGAGACAAAATATCTTTGATGGAGTTAGAGTTTATGGCTCAACAAATTCAGGGTATGAGTTTCTCAATTTCAAATAACATTTTGCAAGATGATTATGATTTGCAGTTGTCATACCAAGTTAGAAACCTGATTCAACAAGTTTCAACTAACTTTGATTATGACTTTCAAACTGACGAGACATTGTTCAATGATTTGATGGCCCATGTTGGGTCAGCATTGAAGCGACAAGTTTCACAACTACCAGAAATCAATAATCCTGTATTACAAAATGTGATTGAAAATTATCCTCAATTATACGATGAAGTCATTAATGCAATGGATGAAGTTTTTGCAGGCAGACTGCCTAATAGTGAAGCTGCGTATATCTTGATTCACTTTGCATCCTCATTTGAGCAGCAGCGACAAAACAAACCAATTAGTGCGTTAGTCGTTTGTGCAAATGGGATTGGTACTGCCAAAGTTTTGGAGAGCCGTCTGAAAAAGACTGTTCCCGAAATTAGTCGATATAAAGTTTCGCGGGTGGCGGAACTTAATCATCTTGATTTGAAACAATATGACATTATTCTTTCAACAATTTTTCTACCTGGATTCAAATTGCCTTATAAAGTAATTTCTCCACTATTGCTGAACAACGAAATTGACGAGATCAAAACTTTCTTAAATGAAAGATTCGGTGTAGTTGAAGTTCATGCTAATAAGAAAAATTCGATTGATGTTGATGATGCAATTGAGGAGCTTGATGGCTTGTATAACAAGGTTCAAGTTACTCACCAACTGTTGAACCAAATTGAGGTTAAAACCATTGACAATCGGATGTTCAACCTTCAACAAACGTTATTACTTTTGTCGAGAAGATTGAGACCTGAATTTGTCAGCAATCCTGATCAAGTTGCCACAGCACTTTATCAGCGAATGCAAAAAGCACCGGTTGGATTGCCTAATACTACCATGGCGTTAATCCACACCACCAATGAGGGTGTGCGAAGACCATTCTTCGCACTATATGACTTGACCAATCCAATCCTGATCAAAGGGATGGATTACAAGTCGATGAACTTACAAAGATGTTTATTCATGATTGCACCAAAGGATCTACCACAATTTAGCACGGATTTATTAGGAAGTATTTCTAGTTCGATTATTGATAACGAACTCAATTTGAGAACGTATCAACAAGGAAGTCCCGAGGAAATTAAACAACTAATCGCTAAATTATTTTTGAGAGTTATTAAAGAAGAGGATTGGAAGTGATGTGATGAAGGCTTTAGATAAGAATCTTATCAAGCTTAATCAACAGGCTAAAACTAAAGAGGATGCTATCAAACAAGCAGGGCAATTGCTAGTTGATAACGGAAACGTTGAACCTGGTTACATTGATTCAATGATTGCCAGAAACAAAGACGTATCTGTTTATATGGGTAACTTTATTGCCATACCACATGGAACTGAAGATGGAAAAGACTTTATCAAGAAGACTGGTATCTCAATCGTTCAATATCCAATGGGTGTTGATTTCAGTGATGATCCAGCTGATGAAAAATTAGTCACAGTCGTATTTGGTATTGCCGGATTAAACGGTGAACACTTAGGACTATTATCTTCAATTGCATTATTCTGCAGTGATATTACGAATGTTGAAAAATTAGCTGACGCACAATCAGTTGACGAAGTTATAAATCTATTAAAAGAGGTTGATTAGGATGAAGAACGCAGTACATTTTGGAGCAGGAAATATTGGTAGAGGTTTTATCGGTGAAACTTTAGCATCAAACGGTTATGCAATTCATTTTGTTGATGTTAACTCAACAATTATTGATGCCTTGAATCAACGTCACGAATATGACATTGAATTGGCCGCTGAAGGTCACGAGAAGATTCATGTTGATAACGTTGATGGTATTAACAATAAAGATAACCCTGATGACGTTGTTAAGGCTATTGAGAATACAGATATCGTAACTACAGCTATTGGACCAAAGATTTTGAAGTTCATTGCTGAACTAATTGCTAAGGGTATCAGTGCCCGTAAAGCTAACAACAATACAACTACATTGGATGTCATTGCATGTGAAAACATGATCGGTGGTAGCCAAAGTTTGAAGAAAGAAGTTTACACACATCTTTCAGACGACGACAAGAAGTTTGCTGACCAATATATCGGATTCCCTAATGCTGCCGTTGATCGTATTGTTCCATTACAACACCACGAAGATCCATTGGCAGTTTCAGTTGAACCATTCAAGGAATGGGTTGTTGACGAATCACAAATGAAACACCCAGAAATCAAATTAGACTCAGTTGTCTACGTTAAAGATTTGGAACCATACATCGAACGTAAATTATTCTCAGTTAATACAGGTCACGCTACAGTTGCCTACACAGGTGAATATCTAGGCTACAAGACTATCGGTGATGCTATTGCTGATGACAAAGATTTGAAACAAGTTAAAGGTGCCTTGAAGGAAACTGGTGATCTATTGATCCACAAGTGGAACTTTGACCCAGCAGAACACAAGGCTTATCAAGACAAGATCTTAAGCCGTTTTGAAAACAAGTTTATTTCAGATGATATTCTTAGAGTTGGTCGTACACCAATCCGGAAGTTAGGATTTGACGAAAGATTTATCCGTCCAATTCGTGAACTTAAAGAACGTAATTTGGATTACAGTGTCTTACTAGATACTGTTGGTATGATTTTGACATTTGATGAACCAAAAGATTCAGAAAGTGTTGAATTACAAAAGATGTTGAGAGAAAGCTCACCAAAAGAAGTTATTACAAAGGTAACTGGCTTGAAGGATGAGGACTTAATCAACGAAATTGTTGCATCATACGAAGATAAGGTTAAGGCTACAGAAGCTTAATTAATAAAAAAGAGTGAATTTATTCACTCTTTTTTTGTGCTTAAAATCAGATTTTGTCAATGTAAATGTCTTAATATTTTTCTTCAAAATAATTTTTAAAATATTTTTAGTAATTCTTTGGTAGCAGTAGCTTTAGCTCAGTAACAACGATAATCGCTAATAAAAAAATAAATGTAAGCGTATACATTTGGTGGATCTTTCAAAAATTAATTGAAAATAGTTGCAATGAAAATTTATGGTGTTATGATTGTATGTGAAATAAATAACGTGAACATTTTAACAAACTATTGATTATTTGGAGGATTTCTCATGTTAAAGGATACAAAGAAAGTTACTGATGAAGAAGACGTCGCTACTACTATAGATGCCATGGTTGCTAAGGCTCATAATGCCTTGGATATTATGGATAATTTCACTCAGAAGCAAGTTGATCACATTGTTCACCAAATGGCAATCGCCGGTCTTAACGCCAGCATGCGCTTAGCCAAGCTTGCTTATGAAGAAACAGGTCGTGGTGTTACAGAAGACAAAGTTATTAAGAATATGTTTGCAACCGAAGAAATTTGGCACTCAATCAAACGTGATAAGACAGTCGGAATTATCGAAGACGATAAAGAACATCGTCTAATCAAAGTTGCTGAACCACTTGGTGTTCTTGCTGGTGTTACTCCTGTTACTAATCCAACATCTACTACAATGTTTAAATCATTAATCGCTGTTAAAACACGTAATCCAATTATCTTTGGTTTCCACCCACAGGCTCAAAATTGTTCAGTTGCTGCAGGTAAAGTAATGTATGAAGCAGCAATCAAAGCTGGAGCTCCAGAGGGTATCATCCAATGGATCGACAAACCAAGTATTGAAGCAACATCATATTTAATCAATAACGAAGGTATTGCTAGTGTTCTTGCCACTGGTGGTCCTGGAATGGTCAAAGCAGCTTATTCAACTGGTAAACCTGCTCTTGGTGTTGGACCTGGTAATGGACCAGCTTACATCGAAAAGACAGCTAATATCAGAAGAGCCGTAAATGACATCGTCCTCTCAAAAACTTTTGACAATGGTATGGTTTGTGCTTCTGAAAATAGTGCAATTGTTGATAAAGAAATTTATTCAGACGTTAAGCAAGAACTTGAGAAGATGCACGTATTCTTCTTGAAGAAAGCCGATTACAAAGCTTTAGCAGAAACAATGTTCAGACCTCAAGGTGGTGTCAAAGGACCTATCGCCGGAGCATCAGCTTTGAAGATTGCTAAACTTGCAGGAATCAAGGTACCTGAAGATACAAAAGTATTGGCCGTTGAATTAACTAAGATTGGTGACGACGAACCATTATCAAGTGAAAAGCTTTCTCCAGTAATTTCAATTTACAGATCAACTAGTCATGAAGATGCCTTCAAGAAAGCCGATGCACTCCTTCACCACGGTGGTCTTGGACACACAGCTTCAATTCATACAATGGATGAAAAGCTTGCTACAGAATTTGGCGTTAAGATGCTTGCCAGTCGTGTGTTAGTAAATACACCTTCAGCCATTGGTGGTATCGGTAACCTCTATAATGAAATGATTCCTTCATTAACATTAGGAACAGGTTCATGGGGTAAGAATTCGATTTCCCACAACGTTTCATCATTTGATCTTTTGAACATCAAAACAATTGCTAGACGGAGAAATAACATGCAGTGGATCAAACAACCGAAAGTATACTTTGAAAAAACTTCAGTACGTTATCTTGAAGATATGGAGGGTATCAATCGTGCGATGATCGTCTGCGATCCAACAATGGTTCAACTAGGATATGTTGATACAGTCGTTGATGAGTTGAAACGTAGAAAACATCCAGTTGAATACACATTGTTCTCAGATGTTGAGTACGTAACATCGACTGACATGGTTGGCCGTGGTGTTACTCAAATGAACATTTTCAAACCTGATACAATTATTGCTTTAGGTGGTGGTTCAACTATGAACGCTGCCAAAGATATGTGGTTATTCTACGAGCATCCAGATGTTGATTTATTCGGTGCTGAACAAGGATTTATCGATATTAGAAAGCGTACTTACAAGTTCCCTAAGCCAGAAAAAGCTCAATTTGTTGCTATTCCAACAACATATGGTACTGGTTCAGAAGTAACACCATTCTCAAACATCACTGACAACAGAACAGATGTTAAGTATCCAATTGCTGACTATGCTTTGACACCAGACGTTGCAATCATCGATTCACAATTTGTTGAGTCAATGCCAAAAAACATTGTCGCAATTGCTGGACTTGAAGTTTTGAACAATGCGGTTGAATCATTCGTCTCAAATATGGCTTCAGATTATACACGTCCATATGCTATGCAAGCTTTGAAACTAGTTGTAGATAACTTGAAGAAAGCCTATGACGGCGACGTTGATGCTCAAGCAGAATTGCACAATGCATCAACATTAGCAGGGATGTCATTCGCCAATGCCTTTGCCGGAATTGGACACTCATTAGCAGATGTCTTATACAACGAATTTGGTCTCTCACATGGTTTAGGCGTTATCATTTCACTTCCACAAGTAATCAGATATAACTTCAAGCAACCAACAAAGATTGCGATGTGGCCAAAATATGAGCACTTCAGAGCTGATGAAGATTATGCTTCACTAGCTAAGTACATTGGACTCCAAGGTACAAGTAATGAAGAATTAAAAGAGGCTTTGATTAAAGAAATTGTTGATTTGGCTCACTCAGTTAACATCAAACTTAGTTTGAAAGACCACGGAGTAGATAAGAAACAATTCGATAACAAAGTTGATGAACTATCAGAATTAGCCTTTGGAGATCAATTCTCATTTGCTAATCCAAAAGAACCGCTAATTGCTGAATTAAAAGATATCCTTGTTGATGAATATTCAGGCAAGAATGTCGAAAAATAAACGTAATTCCGAATACGTTTGGTAAAAATATATTATTTTGTAAAAAAAGTATCCTCTGATTTTTTCAGGGGATACTTTTTTGCTATAGAAACCAGTCACGAACAGTATCACTAACTGTCTTCTGGAATTTACTAAACCAAGTGGGGTTGGTAGTTTTAATTTTTTCGTACAGGTCATTATTGATTTTGGTGAATATCGAGATGAGTTGATCTAATTCTTCATCACTCAAGTTCTGGATATATTCGGGAATTTCAGCAGTCTGAGAACTGGCATTTTCTCGTCCAGATTCAGTTAATTTAATAATGGAAACTCGACGATCTTCTTTGGATTTTTCTTTAGTGACGAATCCTTTTTTGACGAGTTTTCCGACGAATTCAGCAGTAGATTGAGCAGTTAGATTTAGCCTACTGGCGAGTTCTTTTTGAGAAAGTCCATCTTCTTGTGACAGGGCAAGCAAAATTTTTCCTTGTCCTTTAAAGAGTGGTTGATTATCTTCATAGTCGGAATGTCCCAGTCGTGTGACATCGTTAGCAATATGACGTACCATATCGAATTCAATAAGTTTTTCGGCAGCTTGTTTTTGTTTTGATAAATTTGGCATTAGATTAGCCTCCATAAATCATTATACTGATACTTTTTAAAAAATAAAGGACAGGGTACTTGATTAATTAAACAGGTACCCTTATAATCGAAATTAATCAGGTAGCCTGATTAAAAACAATCGAGATATAGAGGCATTACTAATGGAAAATATGAATGCAATAGAAGTTGAAGGTTTAACAAAAAAATTTGGTAATAATACAGCAGTTGATAATATCTCATTCGAAGTTAAGGCTGGTGAAGTGTTTGGACTCTTAGGTCCAAATGGTGCCGGCAAGACCACCACATTACGAATGATGACGACTTTATTAAAACAAGATTTTGGCACTGTTAAAATTTTTGGTCACGATACATTAAAAGAAAGTCGTATCGCCAGATCAATGTTTGGATTAACTGGACAGTACGCTTCTGTAGATGAAGATATTTCGGCTCGTGAAAATTTGATGATTTTTTCGAGACTTAATGGATTATCCAAGAATGAGGCAAAATCTAGAACAGACGAATTATTGGAAGAATTCTCACTAGTAAATTCAGCGGACAAGAGTTTGAAGAATTTTTCTGGAGGGATGCGCCGCAGATTAGACTTAGCAGTCAGTCTGATAACTAGACCATCCTTAATCTTTTTAGATGAACCTACCACAGGATTGGATCCAAGAACGAGAATGCAAATGTGGGACACGATTCGAGAACTAGTAGATCAAGGATCCACAATTATCTTAACCACTCAATACTTGGATGAAGCTGACCAATTGGCAGATCGAATAGCGGTTATCGATCATGGGAAATTAGTCAAAATAGGGACACCGGATGAGCTTAAGAAAAATATTGGTGGTACAAAATTACAGTTTCAAGTTGATGAAAAAGAAGATATTCCAGATTTAAAAAATGTCCTAGAAAATCAGCTTTCACTTGAATCAACTTTTAGCGGAAACCAAGTACAGGTCATTATGAGTGAGAAAAATCAATTAGTGACAATTTTGAACGTATTGGATGAAAATAATATTTCGTTTAGCCACTTAATTGTGCAAGATCCTTCATTGGACGACGTATTTATGAGTTTGACAGTTGGAAAGAATTAAAGAATAGGAGAAAAAATTATGGACTTAGAAAGACACAGCGGCAATTTGGTAATGAATACCACAACAATGGCATATCGCAATTTATTAAAGACGATACACAATCCTGACAGATTCATGGATGTAATTATCCAACCAATCTTATTCATGTTGATGTTCGGATATTTATTTGGTGGAGCAATTTCGGGTAGTGTTAAAGCTTACCTGCCAACAATTGTTCCCGGTATCTTGATTCAAACAATGTTATCAGCAGCATCTGGATCGGGTTCACAAATCAGAGAAGACTTAGACTCAGGTATTTATGACAGATTCAAATCTTTGCCAATGGCTCACATCGCACCTTTGGCAGGTCAACTTTTCGCCGATATTTTGAGATTGATTATTGCAGCAACTGTATCATTAACAACTGGCTTTGTTATGGGCTGGAGACCTGCATCAGGTTTTGGTGGAGTAGTAATGTGCGCTCTTCTAGCAATCTTTATGGGTTGGGCAATTTCATGGATTTTCGCATTATTAGGATTGCTGGCCAAAAATGCTGAGACAGTTTCAAGTTTGTCATTAATTACTATGTTAGTTTTAGCCTTTGTTTCAAACGCATTTGTTCCTATCAAATCAATGACAAAGACAATGCAGTTTTTCGCATATATGAACCCTGTAACATACGTTGTCACAGCAATTAGACAAGTTTTGTCTACAGGAACACTAACACATGAAGCATTATTAGTTCTGTTCTTTGGTATCGGTGTAGTAGCAATTTTCGCTCCACTGACAGTACTCGCATATAATCACAACAATTAAGAAAAATTTATTTTGAAAATATAGTCCTTATTGAGGGCTTTATTTTTTTGAAATTGTTGCCATTTTGATATGATTAATGAGTAAACTTTTGAGAGGGAGTACAATATGACAAATTTAAACAGTTTAACTGATACTTATAAGTTAAGTAATGGTGTCGAAATTCCTATTGTTGGATTCGGTACATGGCAAACACCTGATGGTGAAGTTGCCAAAGAAAGTGTTAAATCAGCTATTGAAGCCGGATATCATCACATCGATACAGCAGCTGCCTATGGCAACGAAGACAGCGTTGGCGAAGGAATTAAAGCTTCAGGCATCAACCGTGATGAATTGTTTTTAACAACAAAACTTTGGAACGACGATCACGGTTACGAATCAACTAAGAAAGCAATGGACCATTCACTTTCAGAATTAGGTGTAGATTACGTGGATTTATACTTAATCCATTGGCCAAATCCAGTTAAGTTCCGTGACAACTGGAAAGAAGTTAATGCTGAAACTTGGCGTGCCATGGAAGAGTTGTTAAAAGAAGGAAAGACACGAGCAATCGGAATCTCAAACTTTAGACAACACCACATGGACGAACTTTTGAAAACAGCCACAGTAAAACCAATGGTCAATCAAATCTTCTTAAATCCAAGTGACTTACAACCAGATGTAGTAGCTTACAACAATGAACACGGAATGTTTAGTGAAGCATATAGCCCACTTGGCACAGGTAAAATTTTCCAAGTTCCAGAGTTAAAAGAAATGGCAACACGTTATGGCAAGTCAGTTGCTCAACTCGTATTGCGTTGGTCATTACAACATGGTTTCTTACCACTTCCAAAGTCAGTTCACGCTGATAGAATTAAGGAAAATGGTGAATTGTTTGACTTTGAAGTATCTGATACAGATATGAAGACAATTGATGGACTACATGGATTGGCTGGCCTTGCAACAGATCCTGACACAGCAGACTTTTAGCGTTAATTAATTTATTGTAAAAGTATAATTTACGAATCAATTCCGGCAAATTTATGGAATGGGTTCGTTTTTTTGTTTCGATATTTGATATGATTATCTTTATAAAATACATCGGAGTGGGGTGATGTTGTTGATTTATAAAAGTTGCTAGTTGAGAAAACTCGGTAATTTATTGCCGAGATGAATCAACGTCTTGAGCAACTTAACTTTTACCTGTCGGTTTACCAGCATTGTATTTGTTCATTTGGGAGTTAATATATTGATTAATAATTTCTTTCGATACATTGCCTAATGTACTCATGAAATAGCTGGATGACCAAAGGTGTCCACCCCAAAGTTGCTTTTTTGTATCTGGATATTTCTTAAACCACATTCTGGCAGATGTGCCCTTCAGGGATTTTACAATTGAAGAAGGTGTCATATCTGGAGGAAAGCTTATCATCATATGAACGTGATCTGGTAAAACTTCGATGTTATTGATCACAACACCGTATTTCTCTGCTATGCCTATCAATATTTTCTTCATGTCATTTCTAGCTTCGTCAGTAGAGAATATTCTCTTACGGTACTTTGTTACCCACACTAAATGAAAATTGAAATCATATACTTTCGTACGACCTTTAACTAACATATGTATCTCCAACTTTGGTATAATTTACCTACAGTATAACAGAAAGGAGGGCAACATATACAATGGTATTAAAAGGAATTAAGCTTCGGATATATCCCACTGAATATCAAATACACAAAATGGAATCTAATTTCGGTTGCGTACGTAAGGTATGGAATCTTATGTTAGCTATGCAAAAAGAAAGATATGAGAATAACCCAGATTGTGAGTTTGTCACTAGATTTGATATGAATATTCTTTTGCCACTTCTTAAGAAGGAATATCCCTATTTAAAAGAAGTTGAAAGCACAAGTTTACAATGTGTTAATAAAGACCTTTCTGAAGCTTTTAAAAAGTTCTTTACAGAACACACGGGCTATCCAAAATTTAAAAGCCGTAAATATCCACGCCAAAGCTTTCGCTCAACTTGTGTGAATCACAATATCGAACAAATTGATGATTCACACATAAAGCTGCCTAAACTTGGTGAGATGAAATTTAAGTGTGGTAAGGCTATACCCGAAGTGATTAAATCAGTAACCATTCGCAGAAGTCCTGCTGGAAAATATAATGCTGTGTTAACAGTTGAAGACGAAAACCAAGTATTCAATAAAACACAAGCTAAGGTCGGGTTGGATATGGGAGTAGCGGATTTAATCATTACTTCCGATTCGAGAAAGTATAAAACAATTCGTTTTGATAAGATCCTAGCTAAAAAGAAACGCTTTTGGGAACGGAAACTTGCTAGAAGAAGACTTCTTGCAATCAAGGATCGAGCCAAGACAAAGAAATTTGGCCTTGTTGAGCCCAAGGACTTGAATGATTACAAGAATGTTCGTAAGGCTAGAATTATGGTCGCCAAATATTCAGAAAAGATTGCCAATCAACGGAAAGACTATCTTCATAAGATTACAACTCAACTTGTAAAAGACTACGACGTTATTACAATTGAAGATTTAAAAACTAAAAACCTACTCAAAAACCATAAACTTTCTCGGGCAATTGCTAATCAATCATGGCGCATGGTTAGGCAAATGCTTGAGTACAAATGTGAATGGTACGGAAAAGAATTGATAATTGTTGATCCGTTTAAAACAAGTCAGTTCTGTGCTGAGTGTGGATATGATGACGGTAAACATGAGTTGAAAGTAAGGCAATGGACGTGTCCAAACTGTAAAATAAATAATGACAGAGATATTAATGCAAGCAAGAATATACTGTTAAAAGGCTTGGAACAAGCCCTAGTAAAATAGCGATGACCAATACTGAAGGGCTGAAATGTCCAACGGCAAGTCATGTGTTCCTAGAAGCTTGGCACTTAAGTGCCGAGTAGTTCACTTAGAGGATTTTACTTTGCTTGATGAAAATATGGAATGTCATTTTTTCAAAGAACTAAAAAGCCGTGCCTCCAGTTACTTTTATCCATTTCAAACATTTCCCAATAAAGAGATTAGTCACTTCACATTTGAACCCGTTACGATAATATATGGAGACAATGGTTCTGGTAAATCAACATTGTTGAACATTATCGCTGAAAAACTTCGATTACAACGGGGCACCTTATATAATCGTGCTCGATTTTTTAAGAAGTATTTGAGCATGTGTTCTTATACTTCACACAAATTATTGCCCGAGAATTCTTCAATAATCACAAGCGATGAGATCTTCAATTACATGTTGAACCTACGCGCATTGAACCAGGGGATAGATAATAATCGTGAAGAAATGTTTGAGGATTATTTGAGTCATAAATTCGGTGACTTCAAGTACCATGATCTAAGCGATTACGATGAGTTGAAAAAGACCATCGAAATGCGCAGGAAAACACAATCAAGATATGTTCGTGAACACCTTCAAAAAAATGTAACAGAGAGATCCAACGGAGAAAGCGCAATGCATTTCTTTACCGAAAGAATAAAAGATAATCAACTCTATCTATTAGACGAACCCGAGAATTCCTTATCACCAGCAAAACAACAAGAACTAGTAAAATTTCTAAATGACAGTGCAAGATTTTTCAATTGTCAGTTTATAATTGCAACCCACTCACCATTCCTACTATCGTTAGATTATGCAAAAATCTATGATTTGGATTCAGTACCAGTAACCACAAAGAATTGGTATGAGTTACCAGAAGTAAAAGTTTACGCAGACTTCTTTGAGAAGAACCGTAATAAATTTAATAGAAACGATAACAACAATGAATAATCAATTTAGAAAAGCCCTAAACAAGGAATGATCGTGCATCCATGTTTAGAGCTTTTTGGTAAAAAATAGCCAGTCCTCAAAAGAAGAACTGACCAAAAATCAATCTATTTGTTATCAATAATCGTTAATGAGTAATGTGACTGAGTATTGATTACTAAGTAATGACACGACTGCAGGAATGCAGATATCAACGAAGCAAAACCAGATTGTTCAGTTCATCGATATCTAGCCTGGAGGTGGAGTACGATGGGCGAGCCAGCCGTGAAATTGCTGTTGGGTCGGCATCGGCCGGCCTTACAGCAAGGCAATCCATAAGACCGCACTTTGGCTTATGGATTCGCCCATGGCGTTCCGCCGCCCATCGTACGGAACCTCCAGGCGGCAGTTAACCACTAACCCCTACTTCCAATCATCAACCAACTGCTTAGTTTCTTTAGTATTATTAGTGAACAAGCTATCAGTCTTCTCAACCTTAACAGCATTATAAGTATCGTTGTAAGTATTAATAGTCCACAAATCAGAAAGCATGCCCTTGTTATTAATAGCCTTCATAATCTTAGGAGTAGCTTGTTCAGCATCAAGAGACAAGAACTTGATATAAGTAGGTGCTGACTTAATTTCTTCCAAATATTGATCTTCGCCTGATGCTTCCATCAACCATAGGAAAGGAACATTGTGTTGTTTCTTGAAACTGTGAAGTAATTCGATACCATTTACATCAGTATCTTGGATAATAACGTTTTTGTTCATCTTAGAATCATTTAATTGAGTAGCTAAAGCTTTTTCAGTATCAGTATTGTCACCGTCATTTTTCTTAGCTTCAATTATGTAGTGAACATTATTTTTATAGTGTGAAAATACATCTTTGAGTTGGTGAAGTGGCTCACCGTTGCGTAATTTAACTTTGTTTAATTGTTTTGAGTTAGAAGTGGAAACATTGATATCTTTTCCAGTTGTACGTTTCAAATTATCGTCGTGCGTGACGTAGAGTTTACCGTCTTTACTGAGCCAAACGTCTTGTTCAATAAATTGACTACCATCTTTAATAGCGTGGTCATAGCCAGTGAAACTGTGTTCAGGACTGTTATATGGGCTACCGCGGTGTGAAAAAATAATCGGATGCTTTGGTGTAGCTTTCTTGATTTCTTTTTCAACTGATACCATATTTTTAGCCTTTGGTGCAGCAGATGCATTATTAGTTGCAATCCCCAAACTAAATAGTGCTAATGCGGTAGAAACAATAGCCATTTTTGTGTTAATTTTCATCGATACTCTCCCCTTAAAACAAAATTTATAGCAAACCGAAAAGATTCAAATGTTGTTTCAAATATTTTCCGGTAACGCTTTCTTTATTGTAACAAATATCTTTTGGAGTACCAGTGGCAATTATTTTTCCGCCATTAATTCCACCCTCAGGTCCCAAATCATTAATATAATCTGCATTAGAAATTAAGTCGAGATCATGTTCAATAACAATCACAGTCGCATGATTTTCGATAAGCTGATCCATAACGTCTATCAATACTGAGACGTCTTTTGGATGGAGGCCGACACTTGGCTCATCAAAGATAAATAGTTGGTTCTTTTGATTTTTCTTCATATAAGTTACGAGCTTGAGTCGCTGAGCCTCACCACCAGAAAGAGTAGGGGTACTTTCACCAAGCTTCAAATAGCTGAGTCCAATATTGTCGAGTACTTCAAGAATATTATGGATACGGGAATCATCTTTGAAAAATGGTAGAGCCTCTTTGACTGACATGTCGAGAATCTCCGCTAAATTTTTACCGTTCCATTTGATTTCAAGAATCTCAGGCTTGAATCGTTTACCACCACAGACAGGACAAGTTTCAACCATGTCAGGCAAGTATTGAATATCCAAGGTAATTACACCAGTACCACCACAGTTAGGGCAGGCACCTTCCTTGTTGTTGTAAGAGAAGTGGCTTGCTGTGTAATGCTTAGCCTTTGCTGCATCAGTCTTAGCAAATAGCTTTCTTATTTCATCAAAAACTTTTGTGTAAGTACCAACAGTTGAACGAACATTTTTACCAATAGGCACGGAGTCAACTGTGACAACGTTCTTGATATTCCCAGAGTCAATTTCGTTTACATAACTTGGTAGTGGGTCGCCGTCGATTTCATGTTTCAAGGCAGGAATCAAACTGTCAAAAATCAAAGTAGTCTTACCTGAACCAGACATACCAGACACAAGATTGAGCCGTTCCTTCGCAAATTTAGCTTTCATATTATGAATGTTGAAACGGTCGTTGATACCGACACTAATTTCGCCCTTTTCAAAAATATCTTTCGAGGGATGGTAACTAATAATATCACCAGTACCAGTGAGGTATGGTTCGATAACAGAGTCAGAATTCTGCTTGATTTCATCAACAGTACCTTGAGTAATCACATTACCACCATCTGCACCAGAGTCTGGACCAATCTCGATTACGTAGTCAGCAGCAGCAATAATACTAGTATCGTGGTCAACCACAATCAGCGAATTACCCAGACGAACAAGCTCCTTGAGAATCTTAATTAGCCCATTAACGTTGGCAGCGTGAAGCCCAACACTTGGCTCATCAAGAACGTAGAGCACACCAGTCATCTGATTACGAATTGTCCGGGCCAGCTGAATACGTTGCAACTCACCAGTCGACAGTGAATTTCCTGCACGAGTCAATGAGAGATAGTTTAGACCAAGATCATCAATTGGTGTCAATAAGTCGAGCAGCTCGTTAACTAAATTCTTGCCAAGCGACTGCATTTCTTCAGGTAGCCAATCAAGTATTTGCTGGGCGAATTTTTGTAGCTCACTAATAGTGAATTCACTAACTTCAGCAATATTTTTACCAACCAATTGGTTAGTAAATAGTTTTGGATCAAAGCGGCTACCGTGGCATGTTGGACAAGGTTTAACGTCATAAAATCTAGAAAGACGTTTCAAGGTATTTTCGTTTTTGGCACTCTTTAAACTGTGTTCAACGGCCGCAAAAGCGTTTTCGTATAGTGAGTTTAATTTGAATGCCTTACCACTTGAGGTGGGTACGATCAATTCACGTTTGACACCTTTTCCATGAAGAATGATGTCTTTTTCTTTGGCGGTTAGATCCTTAAATGGAACGTCTAGTCTTACGCCAAGCTTTTCAGCCAGTGGTTGTTGGAGTGAACGACCAGGTAAACGCCATGAACGAATTGCTCCATCTTTAATAGACAGATTTTCGTCTGGAATAATTTTCGATTGTTCCAATTCTTTGGTAACACCGGTACCCTCACAAGTAGGACATGCGCCAGTTGAGTTGAAGGCAAAGTCTTCAGCACCGAAAACCATGAATTTAACGCCACAAGTAGGGCAAGTCATCACTCCCATGCCATCATCTGATGGTGATAGATCCATGACTTCAGAAATTTTTAAAGTAGGATCGAGACGATGTCCATTTGGACATTCAACTGAGGCAAGACGAGAAAACATTAATCTCAAAATATTCAAGCTCTCAGTCATTGTACCAACTGTTGAACGAACTCCAGGGACAGTTGGGCGCTGTCTCAAAGCAATCGTTGATGGTAGATTTTTGATTTCACGAACATCGGAACGACCGACTTGGGCAATCCGACGACGTGTATAAGTTGATAGGGCGTTAAGATACTTTCTTGCTCCCTCAGAGTAGATGGTATCCATTGCTAACGAAGATTTACCAGATCCAGAGACACCTGTAATCGCTACGAATGAGTTAAGTGGGATGTCAATGTCGAGGTTCTTTAAGTTATTGGCATTCGCACCACGGACTTCGATGTTATCCGGAATATAGTTTTTATGCCTGATTCCCATAATGTACCTTCTTATTATTTAAAGTTAACTTCATTTTAACATTGGAAAAATAATATTATTCCAATATCATCACAGTAATAATTGTAAACTGTCACGTGACAGTACAGTCAACAATAAGTTTTATAATAAAATTTGACTGTCACGTGACGGTACGGTTTATAGTGTATTTAGTTAATAAATCAAAAGGGAGCAAATATTATGAAATCAGTTGTAATTGAAAAAGCCGTTGGACCAGAAGTTTTAGACATTAAGGAACGCCCAATTCCCGAAGCTACTAAAGATGAGACAGTCATCAAAATTCATGCATTCACTGTACATAGATATGAAGTTTTGACACGTGAAGGTGGTTCTCCATCAGTTAAGTTTCCAAGAGTAATTGGTGTTGAAGCTGTTGGTGAGGTTTATCAACCCGCAGAAAATAGTGAGTTGAAAAAGGGTCAAAAAATTGTTTCATTCAATGGTGGACTTGGACGTGCCTTTGATGGAAGCTACCAAGAATATGCATTAATTCCTGACAATTTAGTTTATCCGGTTGATTTTGATGGATCATGGACTGAATTGGCAAGTATTCCCGAAACATTTTACACAGCATTTGGTGCTTTGAAATCAATAAACATAGCAGAAGGACAATCATTGTTAGTTCGTGGAGGAACAACTGGAGTTGGTATGGCAGCTTTAGTTTTAGCAAAAGCCATGTGATTGACCGTGGGAAGCACTACTAGACAAGCTGCTCGTGAACCAGAACTTACTAAACTTGGCGCAACAGATGTAATTTTGGATCAAGATGGAAAATTGCAAACTGATAAGACATTTGATAATGCAATCGACTTGATTGGTGTAACAACGTCCATTGATACCTTGTCACACGTTAAGCAAGGTGGATTTTACAGCTTAGTCGGCATGGTAACTGGTCAGTGGATTTGGAAAGAATTCGATCCATTTACAAACCTTGCCGGAAAATTTGCTACAGTTTATGATTCAACCGCTGTTGATAAAAAATTGGTCAAAGAAATGTTCAATTTAATTAATAAGAATCATTTGGAAATTCCGATTGCTAAGGTATTCAAACTCGATGAGATTCAAGACGCACAAAGTTATGTTATGGAAAAGAATCGTCCTTTAGGACAAGTAATTGTTTCAAATGACTAGCTGGATTTGAGAGGAGTAAATAAATGTTAAAGATAAGTGAGATGGCTAAGCTAGCTAGTACTACTCGAAGAACACTAATTTATTACGATGAACAAAACGTCTTTTCTCCTGCTGGGAAAACAGATGCTGGTTATCGATATTATGAGTACAATCAACTTTATGATTTGATGTTTATTCTCGGACTCAGAAAATTGGGAATGTCAGTCGATGAGATTAGGGAGATCAAGAATACTGAAGGTACGACTTCAGAAAAATTGCTGCACGCTCAAGCTAGAGTTAATAGTAAAATACATGAGTTAGAACATATTCAGACTGTCATCGATCAGCGTATCGAACAAAAGCCGATCGATAAAAATGTTACTTTATATCAACCCTCAGTTGAAAAAGGCTTTGACAAATTTTTCTGGTGTTCACGTCAAACAGTCTCGTGTACTGAGGAAGAAATTGCCGAGTTGTTTTCAGAGTTTTATAAGCAATTAGATTCACTGGCTGTCATGTACACAGGTGACTCCGGTTTTCTGACGGATTTACCAGTAACAAACCCACAAGGTTATGCAGATGCTGGCTTTAGAATTTTGAAAGAGACCATTGTCGATTCGAAGCAAGTCTTTATTCCGGTTATGAAAAAGGATAGCGGAAACTATTTATCTATTTATGTTGAGAATACCGGTGATGGCATAGTCCATGGACTGGAAATCTTGAATTCATATTGCTCCAAAAATAAGATTCAAACAGACAACCATTTATGGCAAATGGATTTTGGTGATGACCACAACAAAGTTGGTGCAACTAAATTAGGAAAGCTTGAATACTCAATTGTCACTGGGTTAGACTGAATCTAAGTGATGTTTGAGGAGCTGGCAAAAGATGCAATTAACGAGAGAAGATTTGATCAAATTAATTAGTTTGAATAGGGATGTTGTGGTGGATGAACCATTCAATAATTTCACGCACAGCAAGATGATTTTTTATGCAATTCATCGCAAAGATAACAAAAAGATTTTTGCCTTAATTTATCATAAAGATGAAAAGCTATACGTTGATTTAAAATCCAATCCAGCGGTTGCATCGGAGTTAATTGAAGCAGAACCATATATTTTACCAGGTAAGCATTTTGACAAGATACATTGGTTGACTGTTGATGTTGAAGAAATAGAATCTGAAAAAGAATTATTAAGTTTGGTTGAAACTAGTTTTAAACTAACAAAATAGTGTATACAAAAGGCGACTATCAATCGATAGTCGCCTTTTTGAAATAAAATAAAAATCAGTATCACTGCATGATAACAGCAATACTGATTATTAATAAATGACGTAAATGATGTTTTGTATACAACATACAATTTTACAACGGACTAAATTTTACCAACTAAATCGGTTGAAGGCTTGATTGTCTTTTCCCCTGGATGCCAGTTGGCAGGACATACATTGTCACCATTTTCGGCAACAAATTGAGCTGCTTGCAATGTTCTGAGAATTTCATCAGCATTTCTACCAATTCCCATTGCGTTAATTGTATATGATTTGATGATACCCTCGGGATTAACGATGAAGACACCACGATATGCTTGACCGCTTTCGCTGTCCAACAAGTCGAAGTAGTTTGAAAGTTGATGAGTTTGATCAGAAAGCATTGGGTATTGAATCTTCTTGATAGTATCAGTAGCGTCAGCCCATGCTTTATGTGAGAATTCACTATCAACAGAAACTGAATAAACTTCAGCATTGTTCTTCTTGAATTCTTCATAATCATCTTGTAATTCACTCAATTCAGTAGGGCATACGAATGAGAAATCAGCAGGATAGAAGAAAATGATTGACCATTTCCCCATTAAATCTTGCTTAGTATAATCATTGATTTCACCATTTTGGTAACCCTTGACATTAAAGTCAGGTATTTCTTTGTTAATAAACATAAATATTCTCCTTTCGAGTATCTATATTTAATCATAAAGCTTTTTGTGAAATATTCAATAGGTATTAATGATTAATATGTAAGAATCATTACAATCTGGAAATTAAAAAGTCGACACATCAACATTTGTAAGCGTGCTAATTATTAAGAATCATTTTGACATGTGGAGAATTATTGAAAGTTATCACATCACCAACTCGTTCAAAACCAAATTTTTCATAAAAATGTTGGACATAATCTTCAGCGTGAATCTCGATATTTTTACCAGGAAATTTAGTTTTGATTGTATCGAGAATTTGTTGAACAAGTTTAGCACCATTTCCATTACCACGATTTTGTTTTGCAACTACGACACGGCCAAAAGAAATGTGTTCAGCCTCTGGAAAAATTCTGGCATACGAAAGTAGATTGTCCTCGTCAAAATTGAGTAGGTGCCAGGCTGTTAAATCGGTGTCATCGACATCTTGATAGATTCGAGTTTGTTCAACAACAAATACTTCCGATCTTAGCTTGTACATTTTAAATACTTCCTCTTTTGACATATCTTTGAATTGTTTAAGTTCCCACATAATTTACTTTTCCTCTTTAAATAATAGTTTTTGAATAGTTGAGAATGACTGGTATAACCGTTGTTGTTCATCTGCATTCAGTTTAGCTATCAAATCTTGAATTTGAATGTTTGAATCATCATCTAAAACCTTAACTTGTTTTTTCCCATTCGATGATAGGGTTAGTATTTTTGATCTGGCATCGATGGTTGATTGGGTGATGATTATCAATCCCAACTTATTTAACTTTTTCAAAATTCTACTAGTGTAGCTGGGGTCTAAGTTTAATGATGTTGCAATATTTTTTGGGGTAATGTTACTAATTTCAGCAATTTTCTGCATGACTCTGGCTTCAGTAAAACTGAGCGTGGTATCAAAAACTTGTTTGTTTAATAAACCCAACACAGTTGTGTATCTTCTATTAAAAGAACGGATGGTTGCGATTTCTTTAAGTGATAGCATATTGGCTCCTAATTTAGTGGATAAAGTCCATTATAATCAATTAATGGACTTTGTCCACTAAAATCTAATAAAAAAGAACGACAAATTAATGTCGTTCCCAAAATTTAATCTATTTTCTCAGTCATATGACCATCCATTATTTCATAAATTCTATCTGCATAATTTTCTAAACGAAGATCATGAGTCACAACTACAACAGCTTTATTTTGTGCCTTTGCCAAAGATTGTAAGAGTTCACCAACCTCATCAACACGACCAGTATCAAGTGACGCAGTTGGTTCATCTGCTAAAATTATTTCTGGATCGGCATAGAGTGCGCGGGCGATTGCCACACGTTGGTTTTGACCACCAGAAAGCTCAGCAGGATATTTATTGATGATCTCATCGATTTCTAGCTTTTTTAGTAATTCCATCAATTGATCATTGGTGAGATTACCGTCTTTCTTAACCTTATCAACTAATGTGAATTGCTCTTTGACTGTTAAATAGGGTACAAGATTATAGGCTTGAAGTACAAAGCCAATCTTTTTTAGACGAAGATTTTCCATATCCTTCTTTGCAATAGTTTCAATGTTTTTGTCACTGAGTTCAACATTTCCTGAAGTGGGAGTTTGCAGCCCTCCAGTAATTGTTAAAAAGGTACTTTTACCAGAGCCAGAAGGACCAAGAACTAGCACAAGCTCGCCTTTGTTAGCCTTGAAATTCACATCGTTCAATACTTTTACACGGCTTAAACCACTGCCAAATTCTTTATTTATATTTGTTAATTCAATTGTACTCATAATTTAACCTCCGATTACAGTCACTGGATCGACTTTTAAGATAGTTCGAACAGGAATAATAGCTCCAAGGACACTCGTTAATACCAGCCCCACCGCTACAAGCGAAAGAATAGGGAAGTTGAAGTTCATAGGCACACTAGTTGGAATTAGTAATGCCGTTGCCACCGTTAAGATAGTTCCGATAATTAATCCGGAAATCACTAAAATAACCGATTGGGAGATGGTTGTCTGGACCAATACCTTTGCAGGAATTCCCTGAGCACGCAAGACTGCATAGTTAGGCAATTTTTGAATAGTTAAGATGTATAAGAACACTGCGATTACAATTAACGAAATAATCATTAAGAATGCAATCATGAATGTAAACGTCTGGTTTTGAGCTGAGTAGCCAGGTAATTTATTGATAAAAGTTTTCATGGTGTAACTCTTTAAGTTAGTGTCACCAACATTGACTTTATTTTTCTTCGAAACAATAGCACTTGCCTTGAATGTATTTCCTGCATTTTTAAGCTCAGTCCAACCATTCATGTTTCCGTAGAGGACCGGAGCAACATTGAGTTTTGCACCCTTGGTGAATCCGACAATAGTAAATTTATGAACATAAGAATTTAATTTTACTTTATCACCGAGCTTATATCCGTCATTTTTGAACTGCTCATCAGCAACGACTTCGAAATTTTTAGTAGCTTTGTGTCCACTGGAAAGTTTTAAACCTTTAAAGATAAATTGACTTTTATTAATTCCTAAATAACTAGAAGAAATTTGCTCGTGACCACTTGCCTTGGCGACAACAGAAGCTTGTCCCAGGTATGCATCTTTATTAGTCATGTCAATTTTGTCCGCTTCATCATTAGATATAAATGATTGACCTAAACTTATATTAGAATCCTTGTTTAACACAACACTGTTTGCATCCCAAGAATCAATTGCTTCAGTATTTTCGTTTGCTAAACCTAATGCCAAGCTGGTTAAAACAAATATCAAATAACTAATCAAAACAATCATTGCAATAATTAATCCATATCTTAATTTTTCGTGTTTGATTTCTTTAAGTGCTAAGTACATTTAGCTCATCTCCTGTGCGTCTAATATTGTTAATGCGTCGAAGTATCTTTTAAGAATTTCGTCTTTTGACTCGGGATAGATTAAGGCTAGTTTGATAGTTTCATGTGTTAAAACTGCATTCGCCCATGTATTTGCATCCAGATGCGCCTTTAATGTGATCTCACTAAATTGTTCACGTTTAAGATGCTCCAATAATGCCTCATTTGTAGTGACGTGCATTCTTATTAAGTTGTAGTAATCACTATCACCAGCTTGATTAACAAAATTTGAAACAGATTTCATATAATCCTTAGGTGTGTAATGGACATTTGGATCGTGTGAAAAATCTGCATGAACATTTTTAATAGCAATTTTGTAAATATAATCGTATGCATCAGTTAAGTCGGTAAAGTATTTATAAAATGCTCCCCGTGCGATTCCAGAGCCTTCGACAATCCTTGAAACTTTACTACCAGAAAGGGGATGTGTGGAAAATTCCTTGAGTAGTGCAGCTGTGATTTTATCTTTTTTATCTTCGTTTAAATTTTCAAAAGTTGTTGATACCATGATGACCTCCTAGGTGTGACACTGTGTCATTAATCACACTATAAATAAAAGGTGACACTGTGTCAACATATTTAAACATTAGTTTTTTTCTAATATAAAGTCATGCATTTTAATATGGTGGTATAATGTCATTAATCTATTTGTTTAAATAAACAAACAATAGGTAAAATTTTGATTTTTCAAAGGTAGGTATTTTTATATGGCAGAAGACGTTGAAGCTTATATTAAGAACTTAAAGGAAACAATTTCACAACGAGATCCTAATCAACCTGAATTTCAAGAAGCAGTATTTACAGTATTGGATACATTAAAACCAGTATTGGTTAAGCATCCAGAATACGTAAAAGCCAATATCTTGGGTTCATTAGTCGAGCCAGAGCGTGCAATCCAATTTAGAGTTCCATGGCAATCAGATGACGGGGCCTATCACGTCAACCGTGGTTTCCGTGTGCAATTCAATTCAGCAATCGGACCTTATAAAGGTGGATTGCGTTTACACCCAAGTGTTAATTTAAGTATTGTAAAATTCCTGGGATTCGAACAAATTTTAAAAAATAGTTTAACCGGACTACCTATTGGTGGTGGTAAAGGTGGATCTGATTTCAACCCTAAGGGTAAGTCAGACTCAGAAATTATGAGATTTTGTCAAAGCTTTATGACAGAATTACAACGTCATATCGGACCAGATCTGGATGTTCCAGCTGGTGATATTGGTGTTGGTGGACGTGAAATTGGTTACTTGTATGGTCAATATAAACGTCTCAATGGTTCACAAAATGGAATCTTAACTGGTAAAGGCCTTGAATATGGTGGTAGTTTAGCAAGAACTGAAGCTACTGGATTTGGTCTAATTTATTACTTAGACGCATTGATCAAAGGTCAAGGCGACTCATTGAAGGGCAAGAAGGTTAAGATTTCTGGCTCCGGTAATGTTGCCATTTATGCACTTAAAAAAGCTACAGAAAATGGTGCTAAAGTTGTGACGGTTTCAGATTCAAACGGTTATGTATATGATGAAAACGGAATTGATTTGAAGACAGTTCAACAAATCAAGGAAGTAGAACGTGGACGTATCAAAGAATATGCAGACAAAATTTCAACAGCCAAGTATTCAGAAGGCTCAGTTTGGGACTTAGACATCGATTATGATATTGCTTTGCCATGTGCAACTCAAAATGAAATTGACGGCAAACAAGCTGCACTAGCAATCAAAGATGGTGTTAAGTATGTTGCCGAAGGGGCTAACATGCCTAGTGATTCTGATGCAATTGCAGCATACAAAGACAACAACGTAATTTATGGACCTGCCAAAGCTGCCAATGCCGGTGGCGTTGCAGTTTCAGCTCTTGAAATGAGTCAAAACTCTGAACGTCTATCATGGTCATTTGATGATGTTGACAGTCGTTTAAAGGACATCATGGAAAACATCTACAAGATGTCTGATGATGCTGATAAAGAGTACGGCTTAGAGAAGGATTATCAAGCCGGTGCAAACATTGCTGGCTTCGAAAAAGTCGCAAAAGCAATGTTGGCACAAGGTTTGGTATAGCGCTTTTAACTGCCGTCTGGAGGTTCCGTACTGCGGGGGCGGAACGCTATGGGTTGAAAAAAAGCCAAAGTGCGGTCTTTTTTTACAACATTTCACTAAACCTCGGCTTATGGCCGAGCTAAGTGAAAAATGAACGTACAAGCTGAAGCTTGTGCGCAACAGTTTAGGTGTTGGCTCCGCCAACGAACAATCAAGGAAGTCACGGCTGGCTCCCCGCAGTACTCCACCTCCAGACTAGTTCTGTTCTAATGGTGGTGTGCTGACATTTCCGAGTTATTCGATTGAATGTTTTTTATGACACTCGCTATAGTTTTGGACAAAAATATTATGCTAATACAAAAGAAAAAGAGTTCATTTCAGTTTTTTGAAATGGACTCTTTTTTGGGTTACTACATATCTTGTTATTATTCCTCTTAGGTCAAATTGTGCTATTAATGTTGCTATTATTATTAGGGTTCCACCTATTATTAGTTGCCTTGTTAACGGTTCGAGGCCGAATATTACTGAAATTACGCTGGCAAATAATGATTCAGTCATTAATATTAGTCCGGCAGTTACTGTGTCGGTGTATTTTTGACTATATACTTGTAATGTTTGGGCAGCGAAGGTTGCTACTACTCCTAGAATAATTACTGGTACGATGGATTGTTGCCAATTTATTTGGGGTAATTTGTGTAAGTCGATTGTGAATGAATAGAATAGGGCAAATACTGCTTGGGCTGCCCCAAGTAAAAATGCAATATTTTGTGGACGAACTTTTTTCATTGCAAAGCTGTAATAAGCTAACTGTCCGGCAAATACTATTGCAGTAAGGATAGTTAACGTATCACCGATGTGAAGTTCGAAACCATTAGAGACTATTCTTGTTAAAAATAACATTCCAACCATGCAAATTACTATTGATAAATATATTTTTCTAGGTGGAGCTTTTCCAAAGAATATCCAAGTGATGAAGGGTAAAAATATCACGTAAGTTGCGGTTATGAAGGAACTATTGCTCGAAGTTGTGAACTCTAATCCTGTTGATTGGAGTTGTACGACGACAAAATTTAATAAACCTGCAATGGATCCTAGTTTAAGCTCTTCTAAGGTCATGTCATTTACAACATTATGAAAAAATATATAGACTAAGATTGCTGAAATAAGTCCCCGCAAACCATTGATTACAGAGGGAGGCATATTTCCAGCAATTGCCATTTTGATAAATGTATAGCTAGTTCCCCACATAAAAGCAACTAATAACAGATTTCTGTTAGCACGTGCTTGCGTCATAAAATCACCCACCAAATAGTAATTGATGAAAATATTAGGCTTTATGAAAGTTATTTTCAATAATAAATTTCATAACATTTATAAATACTAGTGTATCAACTAGTTGTAATCTTGATACCGACGATGCTGACGAGCAGAAGTGCGATAAATACCCAGGTTAATCCACCAATTTTGTCTCCGAAAAAGGTAACACCAACAATGATTGAGCCAACTGCTCCAATGCCAGTCCAAATGGGATAGGCAATTGATAAAGGTAATGATTTTGTTGCTTTTGCCAGTAATATGAAACTGACAATCATTCCTAGTATTGTAAAAATTGTGTAGTCTAACTTTGAAAATCCGTGGCTTAATTTCATAAAAGTTGCCCACACAACTTCGAACAATCCCGCTGTTATTAAATAAATCCAATTCATAATAATTTCCTCCAAAAAAAATAGAGTGCCCCTGATAATTCCTACTTTGGCCTAACGGAATTATTAGAAGTACTCTTTTTAAATTTGACACCCGGCGGTGTATATAAATTTATTTAATTATATCATATGTAATATTTAATTTTCACTAACTGTGATTGGAAACTTCCTAACAATGAATGTGAAGAAGAATGACAAGGTTAGAATTACGGCTACGACTGTGTATGGTGAATGTGGATTCCAGTCCATTAATGCACCTGAAATCAATGGTCCAACGATGTTACCAATTGATGTTAGTGACATATTCATACCGTTGATTAAACCTTGTTGATCAGCTCTGCCTGCTTTTGTTAACAAGGTAGTGATTGCCGGTCTGAGCAAATCGAATGAAGAGAACACAATCAAAGTTGCGATGATTACTTCAATAGTTGATTTAGCGAATAATATCCAAACTACAGAAATTGCACTTAGTAAGAAACAGTAACCAATAAGTTTGACCTCACCAAGTTTGTTAACCAACCAATTGAACATACTTACTTGTAGGATCATGGAAATTATCCCGTTTAAAATTAACACGGTTGCAATTGTTCCGATTCCAAAGTTGAACACTTGATTAACATAAATACTGTAGATACTTTCGAATCCTTGGAGACCAAATGATGATACTAAAATCATCGTGAATAAAATTATTAGCGGTGCTGTCAAAATTGAAAGATATGAACCCGATTTTTTAGATTGAGCCTTTTCGACATCAGCTTCAAGCACAGTTTTGTCGGCATCATGTAACAATACTTGAGTAAATATTGCTGAAACAAGGCCTAATGCAGCAGCAAACCAAAATGGTGTCTTGTAACTAATTCCTGCGAGCATTCCACCAATACCAGGACCTAATATCAATCCACCACTAAATGCTGCAGAAAGCCAACCGATAACTTTGGCACGCTCTTTAAGAGTTGTAAGATCTGATGCTAAAGCCATTGAAGTTGGAACAACCATAGCGGCAGACAAACCACCGATGATTCTGGAAATATTGAATAGTGGCAAAGTAGTTGCCAGTGCGAAAATGATCTCCGAAACCATATAAGTTGCTAAACCAACAACAATAACAGGTTTACGACCAATTTTATCTGAAATGCGTCCGACAATAGGGGATGCAA
Source organism: Companilactobacillus ginsenosidimutans (assembly GCF_001050475.1). Classification (NCBI taxonomy): domain Bacteria; kingdom Bacillati; phylum Bacillota; class Bacilli; order Lactobacillales; family Lactobacillaceae; genus Companilactobacillus; species Companilactobacillus ginsenosidimutans. Next base: position 2,550,270 of record NZ_CP012034.1, read on the forward strand.
TGAATTGCGCAAAGGCAAAAAGTGAAGTCATGACTCCCATATCAGAAGTTGTGTAATGAAATTCATTTTTAATAAACGGGGTGACCGGAATCACCAACCCAATTCCAAGACAAATCAAAAAGTTACTAAATACTAAAATATAAATAGATTTCCTATGCTCCATATTTCCCCCCCCTCATGAGTGACGACCTCAAAAAAAATACCACCGTAAGACGGTGATAGAAGTAGTCGTTAAATTTAATTAAGTACTAGACCCTCTTTTGTAGTGTCTGATTAGTGAGTATACAGCAAATAAATACTAAAGGAAACATTTTTATTTAAACGGTAATACTCATAAATGATTATATCTAAAATTCTAACACAATAATAATAATGAAAAAATATTTGTGAACATTTGTCACTGATTAGTTCACTTGGATTTTTAGGCAGTAGGATGGGATTTTGATGAAAATGAAAATCCAACAATTTATTTACTAAAGACTACGCACAAATTGCAAACTTGTTATTGCTGAAATTAGTCGGAAGAGCTGAGAAATATTCGAAGGCAGTGAAAGTGAAGAAATGGCGAAAGCCATTACTTCACAGGGCGAGTTTGGAGACTTGCGAGAACTCCGCAAGGCACCAAAACAACCTAAGATTAGTTCTGAGTAAATATTCTTTACTCAGAACTTTTTTGTACACTGAAGGTAAAGCTAAGACCGATCATGGGCCTCGGGACATAATAGTCCGCATTCAAAAATGGTCTCCGTTATCTTCATTTCTCTAATCAGGTTTTAGGCTGTGGGACTTCGAGTCCGTGTATAGGAAATGAGATCAGAAGTGTTGATACGGACAGCTTTAGAAAGGTGATAATCATGTCAGATATAATTGCTTTAGATGTTTCCAAAGGACACAGCTATTGTGTCTATTACCGTAATGATAGCTGTGTTACTGAATTTAATTTTCAACACAACAAGTTAGGCTTTGATAGATTATGTGCCACCGTTAAATGTGCAACCAATCCAACATTCTACTTTGAGGCGACAGGTATATATTCCCGTCCCATTGAGAGATTCTGCAGAGAGAACAAAATTCCATATGCCCTTCTAAATCCTCTTGAGCTACATCTTAAAACCGAGAATTTACGTCGGGTTAAAACCGATGATAAAGATGCACATAAAATTGCATTGAGTGCTTTTAATAATCACTATCGGTTGGTTCAATTTCAAGATGAAAAATATTTAAAACTAAGAGAACTGAGTCGGTTCTATGAGAAAGTTGAGAATTCTCGTAAGTTGTATAATTTACAATTACATAATGAAATCCAGCAGACTTTCCCGGAGATAGAGCATTTCTTTGCCAAGAAAACATCGTTTCTAGCACTGAATACAATAAATACATTTCCTCATCCCGATTTGATTTCAGGGCTTTCAAGGACAAAACTAAAGAATGCTTTAATAGGCGAGACCAATAAGTTCATATCAAAAGACAATGCTTTAAAATATGCAGATAAATTATTACGTCTTGCTAAGAACAGTTCCCCTGCAGTACATGTAGACGATATTCAAGTGCAAGAAGTTCAATATTATTCGCGTCTATTAATCAATTTGACTATCCAAAAGAACAAGTTGAAAAAGCAAATGATTGAGATGGCAAAGAAACTTCCTGACTTTGAGATTATTTCTTCAATGCCAGGTATCGGCCAGATGACAGCCGCTATGTTATTGGGTGAGATAGGTGACTTCACTAGATTCGATAATGCGAATCAACTGAATGCATACGTAGGGATAGATCTTATTAGATATCAATCAGGTCAGTATTTGCGAAAGGATCATATAAACAAACGAGGGAATCCTAAAGCACGAGAACTACTATTCATCGCAGTAAGAAACATGATCAAACAACAATCAGCGGCACCTAATCATATTGTGGATTACTATTACAAACTAAAAAAGCAACCCGTTCCCAAGAAGGATAAGGTTGCCACAGTAGCTTGTATGAACAAGACACTGAAATGTCTATTCTCTATGATCGAACATAGAGAGAAATATGCTTACGCATATACGGACTCGAAGTCCACAGAGATAAACTGATATCTCTAAATTGAATATTAACACTTACCTCCATAATTTAAAATGCAAGTTATGAAGTACTATTTGTTATACACTCATTTTTAGATATCCTACTTGACTAATCGTAGGAACCGAGGCCCGAGACCGCACTGAGGCTCGGACCGTCCCGCACAGCCGAAGAATATTTCTCAGCTCTGGAGACGGCATCCCAGAACCAACCCCCAACCAAACTATACACAAACTTTACATTGTCTATACCAATTATTTACATTAATTAGATATGATTATCTTCTAGCCATTAATAGGGGGATTTTATGTTATTGATATTCGTTAACAATTGGGGAATTGTTGATCATGAGTAAGTTTAAGATTGCTCAAATTACAGACATGCACTTAACACCTGACGGGTCACATCCGGCACAACATCAAAAGATTGATCCGTATTTAAAATTAAACACCATTTTTAGAGATATTCGTTTGATGAACGAACGTCCACATATGATATCGATTACCGGGGACTTGATTCATGGTGGCAGTTCTGAAGACTATTCCAAGTTGGCTAAAGTTTTAAGTCATCATATGGATAAATTAAATATTCCTATTAATGTTGTTTTGGGAAATCACGATAATACACCCGCGTTTTTCGAAGGTTTTTTAAAGCAGCCACTGCGAGAAAAATATTATTACTCTATTCCAACACCTAATATCGATTTTTATTTTTTAGATACGAAATTTCATAACTATGAGCCAGGTTATCTTGGTCAAGATCAACTTATTTGGTTGCGTGAAAATTTAGCTGAGAATCCCAATAAGGAAGCAATTATTTTCATGCATCATCCACTGGATGGTCCGGCACTTCATCACATGCGATATAGTATTTTGCAAGAAAGCACTGAATTAATGGAAATAATTAAAGAACAGAATGTTCGAGCAATATTTTCGGGACACGTTCATTTTTCAACTTCATTTTGTAGAGGTAAGATGTTAGTTCATACAGCAGATTCGTCTGCGTACCATATCAATTGCGACAATATACATAAGCATCTAGTTTATGATTCAACAAATTATGATCTTATTACTATTGAAGATACTGAAATTGGGGTAGAAACACGCAACTTATTTTCTGGACAGGATATTATTAATCATATCGATGTTGACGATACAGGTTTTGTAAATTTAGATGTATTTCGATAGCTAAAACAAAAAGCCTATCCGAGAGGATAGACTTTTTTTAATTGAGTTCTTGAATTTCTTTTTTCATTTCATGTCTTCTAATCATAGGCATTACGAAACCTAATCCGAATAATACGATTACGGTAATAAAGTTAAGTAATAATTGATGATTGAAGGCTGCTGTACCATAACTTGCTTCTTGAGGGATGAACCCTAAGGTAGCACAGACAAAGGTGAAAACTAGACACCAGCCACCGACTAATAGTGCTGCTGGTCGGTTATTAATGAAGACATAATCTGATTTAAATTTCTTTGTTTGCCAACGAACCGCGACAAATGCGAAGAAAACCCAAGCAGTCTTATAAGGTGAAATGATACCGTTAATGTTTAGTAACCAATTATAAATGGTATTGATGTTTGGGAGTGTTCCAGTCAATAACAGGAGGAACAAACTTAACCCAGAAGTCATCATGTAACTGTGGATAGGGCGTCCATTCTTATTCTTCTTGGTCATCCATTTTGGCATGAAACTGTCTGCGACATCACCAGCAAATACACGACTAGATGCATCAAGCAAGACTGCCAATTGGGCCATCATGAAGATTGCTTGAACGACTGCAAAGATGTACATCAAGATTTTTCCCAGTCCTAAACTTTGGCCTAACAAACTAAAGGCGTAGTATGGGCCGTTCATCTTGAAATCGTGTGGAATGTGGTTGGCATTGAAGAACATTGCCAGTGCTAGCGTTCCGAAGATGGTCAAGAAGGCTGTCATCAAAGCAAGCAACCACATTGCTTTTGGAAATTCATGTTTTGGATCACGCATTTGAACAATGTATGGTGCTGCTAATTCGGCACCGGACATCGCGAAAATCAAAAGTCCGGTAGTTGAGAAGTATTTCAAACTAAAGTTCGGCATGAATGCTCCCCAGTTGAAAGGTTGTGTAGCGATGTGAGTTCCGTTCATTACTGAATATCCAGCCAGTAGCACGAATAAGACTGACATGATAAACATTGCCCCACCACCGATAAGTGACAGGATTTCTAGAGAATTTTTGAAAACATTCTCTAAAAGGATAAAGATCAAAATAATTGCGAAAGTTAACATTCCGAACCAGAATGTCGACATTCTTTTATCAAGCGTGTTGTTTCCTAAGAACATCCAACTGAATGAAACGATAACTGAGTTAGATACATCGACGATGTAAGGAACACTTTGTACCCAGTACATCCATGAAGTCCAATAACCTAAACGGTCGTTAGAACTGCGACGAACCCAAGAAGCAAGCCCACCACTTTGATTGTCAAAAGTTAAACTGAGTTGACTGACAATTAGTTCGTACGGAATAACATACGCGAATAATAAGAAAATCCATGAAATTACAACTGATAATCCTTGGTTTTGAAACGGATAGAAGATGTTTTCAAAACTAATAATAGTAACAAAGTCGATCAAAGCGATGACTTGCCACTTTAGATAATGCTTTTTTGGTTCTAAAGTCTCCAATTTATTTTCCCCCGAAATATATAAAAGTCTTGTTATATCAGACTTTTATATTAGGAGGTTTCAATGTAAGCAAAGAACTATTGATTTTCACTTGTGTACTACCTCTACAGATATATATAATCAAAACTGTAATGTTGTTTTGAAAATAATCATGTTTTAAAAAAATAATATTAATCCTTCATAATTGTAGAGAATTAATGGTGTTTTGCATAGATTATTTTGAAAAAAATATATTAAATGGGAGAAAAAGATGAATTTTCTGAAAATTGCATACAGTGGTGATACACAAAATTTCCTTCCCAATGGATGGAATGTGGAACCATTTTCTGAAAATATTGAAGCATCTGAACTAGCTGCAATTGTAATTGATAGTCATGATTCGACAACTATTAAACAAGCTCATGATCTTCAAAAAGTATCAGGTTTAGGGATTCCCATTATACAAGTTGATAAAGATACTGATATAAATAACGTTAAACAAGAAATCATTAATCAAATAAATAAATATCAATCGCAAATGGTACCGGGCTTTTTGACTGACTTAATTGATTTTGCAGAAAACAAGCCGGTTAGTTTTACAACCCCAGGTCATCACAATGGTCAATATTACGAGAAACATCCTGCGGGAGTTGTGTTTAACCGATTCTTCGGGAAAAATTTAATGTTCGCTGACACAAGTGATACAGTCGCTCAACTCGGTGACACCATGACTCACGAAGGAACACCATTAACTGCCGAGCAAAAGGCCGCGGAGACCTACAATGCTGACAAGGTTTACTTTTGTACAAACGGAACTACCAGTGCTAATTCAATTTGTGCCAGTGCTTTATTAACTGACGATGACTTGGTTTTGTTTGATAGAAATAATCATAAATCACTCTATAACAGTGCGTTGGTAATGACTGGTGCTAAGCCTGTTTATATTCCAACTGATCGAAATTCTTTGGGATTAATTGGTGAAATGGATCCAGCATTCTTAGATGAAGCTAAAATTCGAGCTGAAATTGCCAAAGTTGATCCAGAGAAGGCGAAACAGCCTCGTCCTTTCAGACTAGCAATTTTGCAGGCGGAAACTTATGACGGTGTGTTTTATGATGCTCAATGGATTATCGATAAAATTGGAAAGTTGTGTGACTACATTTTATTTGATTGTGCATGGGGTGGTTTTGAACAGTTTGTTCCTATTATGAATCACCTATCACCATTAGGATTAGATTATGGGCCAGATGATCCTGGAATATTGGTAACCCAATCTCTCCATAAACAGCAAGCAGGGTTGGCCCAAACTTCACAAATTTTGAAAAAAGATAAGCATCTTAAGGGGCAAAAAAGATATGTTGACCACAAACATTTCAATAATGCTTATTTGAAATTTGTCACATCTAGTTATTCCTATCCAATATATGCTTCATTAACAGTCAATGCTTATTTGACTGCCGGCCAAGGAAATAGACAATGGTGGGATGATACCTTACGCATGGGTATCGATTGGCGAAAGAAGTTGCTTAAACAGTCAACATTGTTCAAGCCATTCGTTCCGGATAATTTTGCCAAAATAAGTACTGATGATTTGGCTACCGATAGTAAATATTGGACACTTAATTCTCAGGATAAGTGGCATGGATTCAACAAAATTGCAGATGGTCAAGCAATGATTGATCCGCTAAAAATTACTATTACGACGCCTGGAATCGATATTAAAGATGCTGAATATCAGAATGAAGGAATACCAGGACCAGTGGTAGCAGAATACTTGATGGAAAACCACATCATTCGAGCAAAAGATGATTTGAATTCACTGCTATTCTTGTTGACACCGGGAGATACGCAGGCTGAGCTAGATCAACTTTTGAATGCGTTATTGGAATTTGAACACTATTACTTGAATAACGCACCACTTTCAAAAGTTTTGCCAGACTTAACGAAGCAGTTCGGTGACAGATACGAAGGTTATACACTCAAGCAATTGTGTCAGGAAATGCATGAATATTATTGGGATCACGAGACATTTACTTTGCAAAAAAAGCTTTTTGCTAAGACTGCTATGCAAGAATATTCAATGCTACCAAAGAAGGCTGATACACAGTTTATGCGTGGTGAAAGTGAGTTAGTCGACTTGTCAGATATCGTCGGTCGAGTTGCTATGGAGGGTGCATTACCATATCCACCGGGAGTATTTATCGTGGCACCAGGAGAAAAATGGCAAGAGATTGACCAAGAATATTTCGAAGATTTAGTTGAAGCAATCGAAAGATTTCCAGGATTTGTTCCAGAGATTCAAGGTGTTTATTGGAACAAAAAAGAAGATGGCAAGATTTCAGTACAAGCCGAAGTATTAAAAAAATAATCAATGATATAATTTTATGTACGTTTACCAAAAGGGGGATTTATTCATGGCATTGTCATGGAAACAAGATTTACCAGAGGATTTAAGCCAAAAAATTGCTAAGGTTGAAGAAATGATTCAACCTAAAATTGCCGAAATCGACGAACAGGTTTTATATACACAACAACGTGTGTTGAACTTGTTCAGAGAAAACCAAGTTGGTGAGGAAGATTTAGTTCCTTCAACCGGATACGGATATGATGACATCGGCCGTGATAAGATTGAAAAAATTTATGCAGGTTACTTTAAGACAGACGATGCATTAGTCCGTCCACAATTTGCTTCAGGAACACATGCCATTTCCACAGCATTATTCAGTATGCTCAGACCAGGCGACACGTTGTATTATTTGACCGGGACACCTTATGACACGATCCAAGAAGTTATTGGTATTGCAGGTGATAACCAAGGAACAATGAAGGATTATGGAATCAACTTTAAGGCAACCGAGTTGTTAGAAGACGGTTCAGTTGATTACGCGACAGCAGAAAAGGACATCAAAGCTGATGACTCAATTAAAGTAGTCGCTATTCAACGTTCACGTGGATACGCCGTTCGTGATAGTTTCACAGTTGAAAAAATTGCCCACATGATTAAATTCATCAAGGGACTCATTCCAAACGCAATTATCTTTGTCGATAACTGTTATGGCGAATTTTCTGAAATGGAAGAGCCAACCTTTTACGGTGCAGATATCATGGCCGGATCTTTGTATAAAAATGCAGGTGCCGGAATCGTCAAAAGTGGAGCATACATCGTTGGACGTTCAGATTTGATTGATGGAGCAGGCTCAAGATTGACCGTTCCCGGAGCAGGTAAGGGTGAAGGAGCAACTTGGGGTTACTTACGAGACTTCTACCAAGGATTCTTCCTAGCACCACACACAACCGGAGAAGCACTCAAAGGAACAGTCTTCACAGCAGCATTGTGTGAAGAAATGGGAATGAACGTCTCTCCAAAATGGGATGCACCAAGAACCGACATCGTCCAAACAGTATCATTCGGAGACCCAGAACCAATGATCAAGTTCTGTGCTGCCATCCAACATTATTCACCAATGAATTCATTCGTCGATCCAATTCCAAGTCACCAAGACGGATACGAAGACGAAGTAATCATGGCATCAGGTAGTTTTACCGAAGGCTCAACCATCGAGTTATCGAGTGATGGTCCAATCCGTCCACCATATTCACTATATATTCAAGGTGGATTGTCATATGCACATGTTCAAATTGCCGTAACCAATGCGGTTCGAGATACATTTTATAAATAACAAATTTAGAGTCCGGAAGGGCTCTATTTTTTTATTCCTATTCAGAAATTAATAAGAAATAATACATAAATATTTATTTTATATAATAATTTAAATTCACTTTGTAGTTAAAATGTAGGCTATAATTTTAACTAATTAAATCATTCGAATCCGGGAGTGAATAATAATTAGACCTACAAAAAAAGACCAAATCAACCAAGCTTTCCTAATAGTTGGAATTATCGCAGTGCTTAGTTTTTTTTGTTATGCACTTATTTCCAACACATCTGATGCTAAAAGAACACCAGGCAGAGTAACTAACACAGAGCCAGCAGTTTTTGTAAAAAAAGATAGTGAATATGATGCGGATGCCCAAGATAGTGCACAACCAAATGACTTTAGACAAGCACGTGAAAAAGCGCCTCATGGATTAGCAATAGATACTTTATTTGAAAAGGGAGAATATCCTTCTAATACAGCGAAGGTTATTAAACCTTATCAAGACAATGGACTTGAATTCAGTATTTTAAAAGTAACGAGTAATACTTATCAAACTGGTGCAATCTGGAGTAACGTATCTAAAGATAATTATATTGATGTTGATAAGGATCAAACTTTGTCAATGTGGTTATATTTGGGGAATAACGGTGGAGTGATTTCTTACACAGGCGATGGAATGGCCTTTGTATTGCAAAATGACAAGAAAGGAGTTAAGGCAATTTCGAAACGAAATAATGGAACAGTTGGTACTGGCCAAACATTAGGAGTTTGGGGTTATGATTATAATGCAAGAAAAAAACTTAATAGAGAGGATATTGCAAAGACTGCTATTCAAAATAGCTTTGCAATAGAATTTGATACATTTCTCAATAATGGTAATGTTATCGATCTCGATAAGGGGAACAGTTTCGACAGCGGGGATGACAAACATGAGGAGATTACACGGGAACATATTGCTATGAACTATCCAGATGCCCCTTCGACTTATACCCCAATTTCTGGGATGAATAATCACTTTCGAATGGAACATGAGCAATTGAGACAAATTGGAATGAATAATACCAAGCGTATGTTGAGTGATAAAACTTGGCACCATATGACTATCCATTGGCATAATAAGGATGAAAATACCGGGACGTTATCGTATGAATTTAATGATAAGAATATAGTAACTAGGTCAGTGAATAAATCTGGAGAGATTGTATCTGCATCTATGGATGTGGATATTAATCATTTTGATTTACCTCATCTCGATTCTAAAAATGTTGTAAGAAAACTCAGATGGGGATTCACTGGATCAACGGGTCAGGAAACGGAAAATAACTTAATTGTTTTCGAATCTGTTCCATCTATGTTAAATGGGAATGTCTCACCAAGTATTTACGACGATACGCAACAAAAGGAAGTAACGTCGAATGATAATCAAACGTTTGTGGGCGACCAATTATCTTTCAAATATGAACTTAAATATTTGAGTGGACAAAACAGTTGGAACAAGAATATGGCCACAATTGATATTCCCAGGGAGGTTAAATACAAATCTGCTGAAGTAATATATTCTGACGGAGCCCGTGAAATTATTCCTGCAGGTGCCTTCGATGAAAATGCATCAAAATTAACTTATACACTTCAAAATGAGCTTAATTTACAAAATAGTTCTGCAACTATTGTTATTCGCACCGAGTCAAACAATGTGTACAAGGATCTGCATGTGGGACCCGCACATGCAAAGTTTGAAAGTCCTTATCTAATATTGGACACAGATACTGAGTCATTTAACATTAAATATAATTCAATACACATCAGAACTGAGCCTTCTGAAGGAAAAACATTCGATAGTATTCAATCAATTGATGACTCAAACCAAATTAAAGTTTTTGTAGACAAGGACAATAATACTTGGATGCCAAAATCACATTTGGTCGTAAACTTTAATGGGAAAATCGATAATATAGATATTAGCAATCTTAGAAAAGGCGTTCCTTACAAGATTGTTCTGGATAAAAATAAATTTCATCCAGGTGAAAACACATTTGAAGTTTATGCGGTTGAAAATGCTAGTTCACAAAGATCACCAAAAAAAGTTTTAAAATATTATGTTAAAGAGCAAAAAGATGATTTGAAATTAGTATTTAATAAACTTGTTTCATTTAAGCCCGTTAACGGTGGGGAACAAGGTCAATTGGTTCATCGTAATAAGGATTGGGAAATTGAAGTTGTTGATAGTAGACAAAGTGGAAATCATTGGACTCTATTGGCACAAGCAACCGGCCTGAAAAATGAACACAGTGGTGATAGTGACTTAAATGGAGAATTGGTGTTTATTGACGATGCAGGTATTTCGCACAGTTTAAAAGGATACCAGCAAATAAAAGCCGGACCCAGTGTAACTAGTGAAGTTCAAAGCATGGATATACAAAAATTATGGAGCCCTAATCGAGGGATATTGCTCAAACTTCATGGTAAGAATAATCCAGGTCATTATCACGGAAAAATCGACTGGTGCTTAACGGATAGCATTAATTAAAGGGAACAAGGATATATTTCTCCTTGTCTCCTTTTTTTGGTTTGAAAGCCACTGGTATTATCAATAGACATAAGTGAGCGTTTTGAGCTAAAACAAATGTGAAATGAATAACAGGGATTAACAAAATTTTTGTTGGTTTACTGAATTTGTAATATTAAATACAAATATTTAAATTCATATTTTGATAATTAATTAGTCTATAATATTGTTTACAACGATACTATTTTAGGGGTGATTGATTATGAAAATATTTAATAAGGTAAAATCAACCACTTTGTCTATGACTTGTTTCATATTATTAATGTTGGTTCTTACTAATCTTTCAAGTACGGGAAGAACCAGTGCTGACAACAATTCTAGCAATCAAAATCCCACAGTATTCCCATATATATCATCTTTAAGTGGTCTGACTCGAAGCACTCCAAGTGAAGCTGATTTTAATCATGCATTGAAAACTGCACCTTCAGGTTTGGCAGTTGACACACTTTTTACTGATAACAACTATTTTGAAAATAGTCAGGGAACTAGTATCCAGGGATTCGACAACAGTGCTGAATTACTCAAGTCAACAAGTTTGAGAACCAATAATACTAGTATTGCCAGGGTTACAGATGCACCAAAGGAAATTGGGGCAATTTGGAGTAATATCGATGCCGGAAATTACATTGATGTTAACAGAAATCAGGTATTATCCATGTGGGTATATTTAGGTGGGTATGGAATAACTTCAGGTTCCGTTGGGGATGGTATGGCTTTGGTTTTTCAAAATGATGAAAGAGAAAATCATGCAATTTCTTCTTATTCAAAAATGATAGGCGATAAGAAAACAGATGTTGTTGGAACTGGAGAATCCTTAGGTGTTTGGGGAGATGATGTAAACCATTTCGATAAATCCATTGATTCGGATTCAATAGCAAAGACTGCTATTCAAAAAAGCTTTGCGGTTGAATTTGATACATTTGGAAACCATGCTTCTCAACCAAATGAAATTAGTGAGGATGGCAACGGGAGTAACTTCGACAATGAGTACCATAATCAACATATTTCCATGAATTATCCGGACAATGCTTCGACATATCATGAAGATTATGTTGGAACTAAAAAAGTCTTTGTTATGGATCATCCCAAAGATGTTACAAAAGATTTCAGTTGGAGTTATTTACCGCATTCATTAACAAATGGTAAATGGCATCATGTTACGATTACGTGGTTGAATGCGGATCATGATGACAAAGCAAAATTAATTTATGAATTCAATGACAAAAAAAATAGCAACTATGTGGACTATAATCCCGATCCTTACGTTTCAGGGTCAACTAATATTGATATTTCACATTTTGACATGGATGGAAGTAATAAACTACGTTGGGGTTTTACTAGTTCAACTGGTGATAATTCAGAAAATAACCTAGCTATTTTTGAATCAATTCCTCCATACGTGACAGGGGATGTAGAGTCAAACATCTATAATCAAACTAAGAAAAAATCTATCAATAAGAATGATGCAGTTGATGCCGGTGACGACTTGAAATTCAATTATTCGTTGATTTATGAAGATGGGATTAAAGACTGGATTAACAACGTAGCCTATATTGATTTACCAAAGCAGGTTGAGTATCAATCGGCAAAAATCATTTATGCCAATGGTCACACTGAATCTCCAGAAGTGACCTATGATAAAGATAAGTCGCAGTTGAAATTAGATATTAAGGAACCATTGTCATTGGAGAATAACAAGGCAACAGTTGAGATTAATTCTGTAGCATCACCCGTTGGTAAGCCAACAACAGTGGGCAATTCTGTTGTAAAGTTCAAAAGCACGTATTTAATATTAGATACTGAAACTCCACAATTCATAATTAATCCTCACGAAGTCGGTGAAGGTACTGTGAAATTTGGTAATGTAAATCCAACATCATCGTTTCAAAATATCAACTCTGTAACGAAATATGGTGATTTGATTTCTCGAAAAAATGATTGGTTGATTGAGGTAGTCGATGATCGGAAGAATAAACAAAACATCAATCCTTGGAGAGTTGAGGCCAGTGCAGTTAACAACAAGCCAAATACTAATAGTGGGTTGAATATTGTGTATAAGGACAGCGACGGTAATGTGAAAGATTTGGAAAACACTTATCCTTCAACTAATATTCCAATTGCAAAAGAAAATCAGTTAGGAATATTAACTAATATTGTTGACTCATGGAAGAAAAATAGTGGTGTTCTTTTGCGTTCTAACGCAAGCACAATTCCAGGTTCATACAGTTGGCAAATTACCTGGACACTAAAAGATTCAATCTAAAAAGACATTGAGAAATTTTCTCAATGTCTTTTTACTTTATATATTCGTATTCATGTATTTCACAATAATTAATGTTTTCTAAATTCAAGAATTGACGGATAACGACTCCGTGGGTGACACAAGCAATACAAGAATAATTTCTACTGTATTCTGCAAAAATCGCATTCACTCTTTCAATTATTTCTGATCTCGATTCATAAGGTAATGGATAATTCGGATTTGATTTGCCATTATTTTTTAAAAACTCGCGATGAGCAAGTTCCGCATCAGAAGCAGATTTGAGTAATTTTCCAGATTTATCCGGTTGCCATTCCATCAATCCTAACTCCACTTGAAGTGGAATGTGATTATTTTTGATTAATTCTGCTGCAGTTTGAAGTGCCCTCGTATATGGAGAACTTACAATGATTTGAACTTTTTCAAAAATTGGATTGTGGGATGTTGTTTCTGCGAGAGCAATTCCTCTTTCGGACAAATGGCTGAGGTCACGTCCGTGACCGACAAGATTTGCTGAGTCTACTTGGGAGTAATCAGGCTCGGAATGCCTTATCAAATATACTTTCATAGTTTTTTAACCCTTATTAACAGGTAAAACCATGTCTAGATGTGGAATACCAGTCTCAAGATAAGTATCACTTACCGCTGTAAATCCGAGAGACTCATAAAACTCCTGTAAGTATGCTTGAGCTTGAATATCAATCTGTGTGGCATTTTGAAAGATGTCTTGAGCTGAAATAATGGATTGTGTCACGAGTTGTCGACCAGTTCCGTTTCCTCGAGCTGACTTTTCAACCAGAACTCGGCCAATTCGAACGTGATCATCTTCTGGAATTAATCGTGAATATGTCACTAATTTTCCATCATCATCAGTACCCATGAGATGAACAGCTTTCAAATCATCTTCATCGACTTCTTGGTAGTAACATTCTTGTTCGACAACAAATACTTCAACCCGTAATTGATAGATTGACCATAATTTTTTTGTGGTAAGTTCATTGAAAGTTTTTGCGGAATAATGAATCATGATATGCCCCCGGATAATTTAATTCTTTTTGGAAATTATAATCCTTTTTCCAAAATCTAGCTAATTACCAAATTACCTTCCGATTTGATTTGGTTTCAAAGAATGAGATTATCAATAAATTGAAGATGATGAAGGTAATTGCAAAAATCATTATTTCGGGATGAATGCTGTTTCCAATAGATATCGTACTTCTGAATGCATCGATTGAAATAGACATTGGAAGATATGGATGAATTGTTTGGAAAAAAGTATTAGACAGTTGGATTGGATAGGTCCCAGCTGAACCGCCCAATTGTATTATCATGAAGAGGAGCATCAGCCATGCCCCGGTCATCCCAAAAATTATGTTGAAAAAGGTAACGATACTCAAGAACGTTGCTGCGGTCAGTAATACGAACAAATATGTGTGCCAAGTATTTAGCATCGATAATCCATTTACTTTTGTCAGAAGTATGAACATTAGTGACGCCGCTACTAAGATAAAGCTGTATAAGAATGACATTTTTGATGCCCACCATGAAATTCCATTGTTCGGTTTGAAGTGGGGCTTTGAAGTATCGTAAATAATATTAAGCGTAATACAACCAACAAACAGGGCTACGGACATTAAATATGGTGCCATGCCTGTTCCGTTAGTTTTAACGGTGGTTTTATCATAGTGAGCTAGTCGAATAGGGGATGCAATATTTGTATTAAGTGATTGTTTACTAGCTGCAGAAAGTAGAGCGACAGTCTCTTGTGGATTAGAAATCGATTTTTCCAAAACTGCCATTAACTTTTTACTATTGCCAGAGTATTCACGAAGGTAGTCGGTAGTGATTTGTTTATTCAGTGATTCTTTAATCTTGTCCATTGCTGTTGTGCTCATTTTCATGGCAACAAAGCCGTGACCGGCACTAGTAGAGTATTTTAATGGGACCTTGGGAGCATCGTGATTCTCTAATTGCTGAATATTGTGGGAAAATTTTTTTGGAATAACAATTACCATGTAGACTTTGCCGGAGTTTAGTTGGCTTTGAGCTTTTGAGTTGGATAGAAATTTAAATTTCAGCGATTTATTAGATTTTAAATTGTGTGTGATAGTGTTGCCAAAATTGAACTTATGGTTTGTCATTGGATCTGGCACTCCCTGATCTTCATTGACCACTGCCACCGGTAAGTGATTGGTCTGCTGATACGGATTCCAAAGGGACGATAAAAAGATTACTGCATAAAAAGTTGGAATTAGAAGTATCCCCAATAGAATACGAATCTGTGAACGATTTTCTTTTAATATATATTTCCATTCTGAGGTAAACATTCTTCTCGCTTCGTTTCATTTTAATTTGAACGAACCGTTCGTTCATTGAGAAGATAACACCATATAATTTGATGTTCAAGAATAAGGTATTAGGACTTTGAATAACTCTTTACTAGCAGATCAGTAATTGACGACTGCATCTTAGTAACTGAGTAGTCGTTCTTGCCATTTTCAAATGAATCGTATTTCTTATGTGTGGACCACCAAAAAATTAAATCAACAATCATCATCGCAACATACTCAGGATTATCCAGATCTCGAAGTTTCTTATTAACAATGGAATTTTTCAAAAAAACGGCAATATTTGTATATAACTCACTGCGATAACTTTTATAAGATTCAATCAGAATTGGATTCAAACTTGGGTTTTTCTCAAGTATTAAAAAGTATTGTCCATAATGATTAAATATCTTAAACAAATCATTTACTAAACTTGAAAGAGAATATTCAGATGACATCTCAAGAAGATTATGGTTAATTACACTGGTCTCACGTTGATAGGTGGTTTCAATTTTGCGTTGAATTGATGACTGATTGTCGTTTTCAATCGGGAAATTATGATCCTGAAACAAGGTGTCATTGTCTAAAGTTGCGATAAATACAAAATTTAATAGTGCCTCTTTATTCTTAAATAAATCGTACATCGATCCAACAGAGATGCTCGCTTTTTTTGCAATATCCTTCATCTTGGTTTCAGCATAACCTTTGTTAATGAAAAGGTTGCATGCACTATCAAATATTTTTTTGAGTCGTTTATCTTCAGTCATAATAATCACCATATTAAGTACAATTTTCTTCATCATACAATTAATTTGACCAAATAAAAAGCAACATCCAATTCAGGATATTGCTTAAATTAATATTTAAATTGGTAAATTCTCGTCAGGACTGTGACGTTTACTCAAGAATACTAAGATTGCGAACCAAATCAAATCGAAGATTAATGAGATTAATGTGCTGACTTGGAACAACATCATAATGGCTACTATTGCGAAGAATATCAGAACTAAGTAGTCAGAAATAGGTGATAGTGGCATTTTGAATTTATCATTTTTAGGATTAGATTTTTTGAATTTCAAATGTGCTCGAATGATTGCTCCCCAGATGAATAGAAAACTGGTTGTTGCAACACCGGAAATCAATGTGAACACGTTGCCGGGCATAACTGCATTAATAACAGCTGATAATGCAATTAATGCTGCTGATAAAAGAATGGCTAAAGAAGGAACGTGATGGCTTGATAATTTACTGATTTGATGAACTAATGGTTTATCATATTGACTGGTCAATTCAGATAGCATTCTACCAGTTGTGAACAAAGCACTATTACATGAAGATGCAGCGGCTGTGATAACAACGAAGTTGATGATATTGGCAGCACCTTTAATACCCATGCCTTTAAATACCATAACGAATGGACTGGCATTTGGATCAAGTTGATTCCATGGGAAAATACTCATGATAACTGCAAGTGAACCAATATAGAAAATAATGATTCTGATTGGCAAGCTGTTGATAGCACGTGGCAAAACTTTTTCTGGATTCTCAGTTTCTGCAGCTGTCATACCAATCATTTCAATTCCTGCAAAGGCGAAAACAACCATTGGGAGTGAAAGCAAGAAACCTTTCCAACCCTTGGCAAAGAATCCGCCATGACTTACTAAGTTAACAGGTGAAGCAACACCAGCATCTGTTTTGTATTGAATGACCATTAAGACAATTCCGACGACAATCAAAGCGATGATGGCGACAACTTTTACCAAGGCGAACCAGAATTCGACTTCACCAAAGGCTTTGACGGTTATTAGATTGACACAAAGCAAAATCACTAGGGTAATTAAACCGGGAACCCACTGTGGCAGAGCAGGTATCCACAGCTTGATATAAACACCAATGGCGGTTAATTCGGCCATGGCAATTGTTATCCAACTAGCCCAGTATGCCCAGCCAATTACGAAAGCTGAACGTTTTCCAGAATAATCATAAATTGCTTCAACAAATGAATGATAGTTTAAATTTGAAAGTAATAGTTCCCCTAAAGCACGCATGATCCAGTAACAAATAATACCTGTCAGTAGATATGCAAGAAGGATCGCAGGCCCAGCGAAGTTGATAGATTTACCAGCACCTAAGAATAGTCCAGTACCAATAGCACCACCAATCGCGATCATTTCGACTTGGCGACCCTTTAGACTCCTTTGTAGCTCGGGAGCCGGTTCCTCAATGTGTTCCATTTTCATATAAAACAGTCCTCTTAAATTAAATTATTTCTAATTTACTATCATTATAATCTTATTATTATAATTTAGTCTAGATTTGTTTGAAAAAATTAAGCGAGTCAAATTTGTTTTCTATCGAACATATGTTTGGTAAAATAATGTCATGATATTTAATTTATCAATCAAATTGACTTTAATATTCAGATAACATATGGGGAGAGATAAATGGAAATTAACGGGGAGTATATCCATTGGAATAGAAGAAAAGGTCACACAAATGATGCGTATTCTCAGCGTATTGAGCAAGCTATTAGTAAATTGATGGATAATACTTTCTTTGTAAAAAGATATTATTATAAACAATCACATACGACAGATTCTATTTATTGCTATCTGTATTTACAATATTTCGACAATCCGGTTGTAATTGCTCTGAGGAACCATTTTGCAAAGGAAACCGCAAGTAATTACATAGATGTTTTTGTTGCAAAAGAATTTGATACATATGACCTTAGATTCACAGTAATAAAAAAACTTGTTCATTATTACAATACAGGGTTATCCAATATGGAAGAAAGCCATACAAAAGAAGTTGACGACTATGATTTTGCCAAAGTTCCAAATTCAAAAAACTTCAGATTTATCAATGATCAAGCTCATCATGGTTTACGCAAAAAAAAGATAATTAATCGTACACGACAACAAAAATTAGATTCTGAAGTGAATAAAGCTCGAAAAAGGGCAAATGCCAAGATAAATCAACAACGTCAAATTAGACAAAGTAAGATTTTATTTGATGAGTATTTGAATAAGGTTTCGCCTATTATCAAATTTGATATTGCCTCCTATTCAGTTGTTGAGAATGTAATTGTAAATCGTTTTTTTCAAGAGAAAAAGGCTGTATTTACCATAAATTGTAAATTAATAGGTTCAATTGAAGTGGTCGTTTGTATGAGAAATAGTGGTACGGATGGGGATGTTAAGTTGGTTAAAATATCATATTTAGATGAGATAAGAATTAGATGTCTCAAGTCCTTTGCCCACAAATTTAATCGAAACATGGATTTGAATAAGAATATTTGTGACGAAGAAAAAGTATTCCTTCACAAGCCTAAATTAATTCTATTAACTCCAATTAACGAGGTGCTTTCACAAATTGGTTAATTACTCAGACAGTAGTATCAGAACAATAAATTACTAGTTTTAACTGAAAACACTAGTAATTACGCAAAAATGTCTGTATGATACTTAGTGCAGGTAGCCTACCTGTGATTTAAAAGTGGCAGCTAGCACATTCCAAGATCCGTTGCATAGCTGTCCGGGGTCTCACATCCAGATGATGTGGGGCCTTTTCTTTTTGTCAGAAAAAGTATTTATAAAATTAATGGACGTACACATCCATTAATGCAAAAAAAGACAGGTACTGATTTTTTCAGTACCCGTCTTTTCTTCAGTTGAAGTCTTCAAAACCTTTTTGATTTACCGCTAATTTGGCAATTGAATCTGTTAAA
Source organism: Companilactobacillus ginsenosidimutans (assembly GCF_001050475.1). Taxonomy (NCBI): domain Bacteria; kingdom Bacillati; phylum Bacillota; class Bacilli; order Lactobacillales; family Lactobacillaceae; genus Companilactobacillus; species Companilactobacillus ginsenosidimutans. The sequence continues at coordinate 2,569,522 of NZ_CP012034.1, forward strand.
GTCTTTGAAAAATTGATTTGATATTTATGTCCAAGTTCATTTGCCCATGACGGGATGGTTAGGGTTTTCTTGATCACAGATTTTGAATCTAAGTAGTCATCAAGTTCCACTGAAACCATTGAGATAAATGACTTATCTGCATTGTATTTTGGAGGATCATCCACCAACCCTTTTGGATTGTTTAATGATAATGAATTAATAAACGATGGTGATGGTGATTCATTTCCGTTTTCAATATCATCTGCCACCTGAATTCCAAGCCAATCTTCAGCCATATATAATGCATCATTAACATCTCTGCCTTGTGTGCCTGATGTATTAAAATCAGGAAAATGAATATAATATGGGATTGTCTCATTTGGAATGAAAAAAAACATAGCTGGATAACTTACTCTCATAATGATTTTCCTTTCTGTATTAGCCAAGTTCATTTTTCAACCCAGCCGCTTTAATAATATTTTGTTCAGTGTATTTATCTATTTCTCCATGGGGAACGATAATTGGCCTATTACCAGCTTTTTGTAATTTTGCATGGGATCCTTTTCCAGCATTTTTGATAAGCAACCAACCATTACGTCGGAGTATCTTTATCATCTGCCTTTGGTTCATTGGCATGAGTAATTCTCCTCAAATTTAATATAACACGTCTTACACGTGTTTGATAGGACTAACCATCCTAAGAAGAAATTACGTCAAATATAGTGTAAATAACCGAAAAAAAGACAGTAATCAAAATTTCTTGATTACTGTCTTTTAATATAAATATGGAGATGAGGGGAATCGGATACTAATTTTAATAACTCCCGATATATCAGTAGTTACAAGGCTTCTCAAGGGCTGTTTTTTCGCTTAGGTACCATTTTGAGTACCATTTAGAAGTTCAGGAACTTAACCAGTTTTTCCGTTGCTTCTTTGTTTTGATCTGCTGTTACGTGAGTGTATATGTTTAATGTTGTTTGAGCGTCCTCATGTCCTAACAATGTTTGAGCCTCTTTAATAGTTGCTCCTGAGGCAAACAATGCACTTGCGTAGGAATGTCTAAAACCATGTATGGTTATTGGGTGTAATAAAGTTTGTTCACTGTTCACACGTTTCATTATTAAATCTAACCATTTCTTTGGAGTATTTAATGATTTAAAGTGATTAGTATTACTATGAAAAATTAACTGTGAACCTTTACCAATATTAAAACCCATTTTCAACAATTCCTTGCGATCCTGAATTCTCCAGAGGTTTAAATATTTAATTGTGGTTGTATCTAGGGGAATGGTACGAGTTCCCTTAATTGTCTTTGTGTCTTGAATTATCTGCTTTCCTCCAATACCTTGCGTCAGTGTTTTGTTGATTTGCAAAATGTTTTCGGTGTTGTTAAAGTCATTCCACGTTAATGCTAAACATTCACCACGTCTAATACCAGTGAATGCAAGTATTCTAAACAATGTGTAACGTTCTAACTCTTTTTTTGAATCAATAAAATCGAAAAAGGTTTTCAACTCATCTTTATTCCAAAAGTTTGGTTCTTTTTCAATATGTTCAGTTTTTCGTGGCATGATAACTCTTTTAGCTGGGTTGTCAGTAATGTACTGTTGCTGAATAGCATATTTGAAAATAGCACTGGTGTAATAAAACCAAGGTTTGAAATTGTTGGTAGTCGACTTAAACCATTTGTTTAGCTCACTTTGTATTTGAGCAGTAGTGATTGATCTAATTCGATATTTGCCAAATGCCGGTAATATGTGATTTTCAAAAATCTTTTTCTTTTTGTACCACGTACTTTCACGAACAGTATTCACATACCCCTCGAACCATTCATTATAAACCTCTTCAAAGGTTATATTTGTTTCTTTATGTTCTATAATTCCTTGTGTCGCTTGATACTCTAGTTTTTTTAATTCAACTTTTGCTTCTTTGAGAGTTGCAAAATGTCGATTTGTTCTTTTGCTCTTTCCGGTTTTCGGATCAATACCTAAATAAATATTAAATTTGTAGGCGGTTGATCCGTCTTTTTTTGTGTATTTTTTTATTTTCGTCATATTTTAGTCTCCCACCGTGGGAACAGGGAAGAAACGACATGAACAATTAAATGCTATTGAACATTATAAGTTTTTGATCCAATATTCTTGAAATCAGAATTAGAAAATTTAACTGTTACTTTATTTGTGTTTTCTAATTCAAACACTACTACACCTTGTGTTTTTTTCTTTGGTAGTAGTTTATCGTTCATTGCGTCCTCTTGTGTTTGAAGAGGGCTATTTGCGTTTTCCTTGATCATCTTTGTAGTAAACGTGAAAAGCCCAAGAACCTTGCTTTTTGTATATTTGAGCCATAATTACACCTCCAAAAACGTAATTTGAGTAAAAATAAATAAGCCTAGGGTGGCTTATTTAATGAGAATTTATAGCATTTCCTCTTTTTTCTTGTTAAATTCTTCTTGTGTTAAAACACCTTTTTCAACAAGTTTATGCATTTCTTCTAATTTATCTAAATCCAGTTTTTTATTTTTCTTTTCAGTGCTTTTTTCTTTAATGTATCCTGTGGTTTTTTGAGATACATTTTTTGTTAATTCTGGAGTTTTTACTTTTAAAAATCCAAGCATCTTATCAAAATAGGGCCTTCCAAATTTATATAATCCCAATAATATTACTGCTAATATTATAATAAAAGGAATTGTGTAAAATAACATTGATGGATCAAATAAAACTCTAACAATTATTATAAAGCTGATTATAAATATAAAAGTCTTCCATAGTAGTTTTGTCATTATTTGCTCCTAGTCGTTTAAATGCTGTACTGCGTAATCCGCCTCAGATTGTGTAAACTTTTCGCCATATTCTGATGTTAATTGATCTCTAATGCCTTCAGATGACATATCTTGGTCTTTTTGATAAGATTTAGCTTTTTTAAGTGCATTTTTATTGTAGTCAGCCTTTAGATTATCTACAGCATATTGTGCTGCTTCGGCAGAAAATTTATCTCCGTACTCAGAAGTTAGTTGGTCATAAATACCTTGTTTCGACATATACATAAGGTTCGAATATGTTTTAGCTTTATTTAGTGCTGATTTATATTCAGCTGGTACATTATCTTCTTTTTTAGAATCATCAGATTTAAAGAAGTTTTTTACTTTCTTTTCTGCCTCTTTTGTTTCTTTTGTATTAGCTTTCGGGGTAGTTTTTTCGGTCTTTGTACTTTCAGGTGTTGTTTTATTTCCACTGTCGGAGATTGTATTTCCTACAATAATAATTGCAAATGCAACGATTAACCAGAACCACCATTTCTTATAGAAAGGTTTTTTCTTATTTTCTTCTCTTTTCATAATTTGTAATTCCTCCCAATAGTCAGCTTTTATTGTCATCAGTGTTTGGACATTAAACTACAGTTCAGTTGTATATCTGATTGCTTTGCCAAGAATACGAGCAGGGCTGTCTTTGGTTACTATAATTGGATCATAGTCCTTGTTATCTGGCATAAGCATTACAATGTTCCCAGAATGTTTAACCCGTTTCAAAGTTGCTTCTGTATCACTATTAACTAGGACTGCAGCTATTTCATCGTCCTCAACTTCTGGTTGCTCTCTAATTAAGACATTGGAGCCATTAGGGATGGTAGGCTCCATTGAATGACCTTTAGCAACTAGATAGAATACGGTACCACTTGGGAGCGAGTCCTCAGGCTCCTCCAAATATCCTTCTATATTTTCTTCTGCAGTTATTGGATCTCCACATGCAATTTCGCCTAGTATAGGAATCATTGCAGTTTTATGCTTAGGAGATTGAGAGTTATCGATATTCAATAAATAATCAGGTTCTATATGAAATGCTTTGGCAAAATCATTTACGCGATTTAAAGGGAATTCTCTTGTTCTATTAAAATATCTGGAAACAGCTGATTTAGCCATACCGGTTCTGCGTGCTATTTCACTTATAGATAAATTTTGTTTTGATTTTAAATCATCTAATATATTCATAATTTCATCGTTAGTTCTCATAATTTTCTCCTAAAACTATTTAAATACTATGTTTCCTTAACATGTTTCTATTATATCATCGTTCCCAAAAGAATACAATACATAGGAATAAAACATCTTTATGTATTTAATTTAGCAAAAAGTGTTGACAAACGAGAACATACCCTTTATAGTAAGTATCGTACTCGAAAGAGAACGGAGGTGATTGACAATGACAATCAATTTGAGAAGATTAAAAGCAGAACGAATTGCAAGAGGAATCACACAAGATCAAATGGCGAGTCGCATGGGCTGGAGCACAAGAACACCCTATGCAAAACGTGAAAATGGTTTCGTATCGATTGGTGCTGATGAATTAGCTAAAATGGCCACTATTCTTGGATTCTCAAGGGATGAGCTCGGGATTTTTTTTACAAAGGACGTTCCCAATAAAGAACGGATTCATTGATTGAAAAATATAATTGCGAATCAAAAGTTTTAGGAAGGGAAAAATAAAAAATGAACGATTTAGTAATTATGAAAGATCAACAAGCAGTAACTAGCAGTTTACAAGTTGCAGAAACGTTTAATAAAGAACATAAAAATATAATTCGTGACATCGAACATCTATTGGAATCTGACAGCTCAGTTTTGAGCAGCCAAATATTTTTAAAATCTACACATGAAAATCGCGGAAAACAATACCCAATGTATTACATGAATCGAGACGGCTTCACATTATTAGCTATGGGATTCACAGGCAAAAAAGCTCTTAGATTCAAGATGCAATATATTGAGGCCTTTAACAAGATGGAAGAGCAAATCAAAACAGGTGGTTTCAAAATTCCATCGACAATGGCTGAAGCTTTACGTTTGGCGGCAGACCAACAGGAACAGTTAGAAGTGATGAAACCTAAGGCAATATTTGCAGATTCGGTAGCAACATCACATACCACTATCTTAGTTGGTGATCTTGCCAAAATCATCAAAGGTAATGGTGTTGATACTGGTGCAAGACGTTTATTCCAATGGATGAGAGATAACGGGTACTTAATCAAACGCAAAGGCGCAGATTATAATTCTCCAACTCAAAAATCGATGGACTTAGGCTTATTCAAGATTAAAGAGTCAAGCCATGTTAATTCAGACGGAGTCACGGTAGTAACAAAAACTCCAAAAGTTACTGGTAAGGGCCAACAATATTTTATTAATAAGTTTCTGGAAAATAACTCAGTTATTTCTAGATAGGAGGAATGATTATGAAAGTGACGTACGAGAATTTTTCGACAGCACAGGAGATTGTAGGTGAGTATGTGGACGCATTGTTTACAGGAAGACCGGTATACAACACGGATCGCAAGCGAGATTGTACAAGCTTGGAACTTATCAATGAAATAAAATCTGGAATCTCGGTAATGGAAACTTACTACTTGCAACAGGAGGCCGAATGATGGAAATAACTTTGACCGAACAGCAAGAGCACGAATTGATGAAATCAGTATATGGAGTTGTTGGAAAGGCAGTTGCCGATTTTAAAAGAGATAACGGACTGATTGCAAAAACATATATGAAGAAATACGAAGCAGTTAAATATATGAACGTTTCAAACAACACATTTGACGGTTTTATCTTGGAGGGTTTACCAAGTCACACGGTAAAAGGTGTTGTTAGGTATTACAAAAAAGAGCTAGACGAATTTATGCTCAATCATTAAAAAATGTGGGAACAGGAACGACAACAACAGGAGGAAACATGATAAAAGTCACACTCGAACAGCTAATCAGTAATGCAATTGTGATCGCAGGAGTATCAAGTTTAATCACTTATTTATTTACAAAGTACAAGTCGTTCAAAGGAATTATTGAAAATATTACAGATTTTTACGGAATGGATCACGACGAACCAGAAAACAAAGCAGGAGATAAGAATTTCAGAGAAAACATTTACAAGAAAGAGGGGCAAACACATGAACAGGTTTGATGAATGGCTACAAGATGAAACAGCCTACGGATCACTAACTCAAACAGAGGAAGAAAGCGAACCATATTACCCCGGTGCAGAACCTTGCGACGAAGAGAACGGGTGGTAGATATGGAGCAATGGAAAAAAGTGCCTAATTTTGAACGATATGAGGTTTCAAACCTTGGAAGAGTCAAAAGTACAGTAACCGGACAAATTCGGAAGTTGTCAAAACCCGGACGACGGACTGCTTACTTGAAAACGTCCTTTCGAGATGACAACGGAAAAATCAGAACCTTTGACGTTCACAGGTTAGTTGCCGAGTTGTTTTGCATCAAGCCGGAAACAGACAAAGTGCTTGTTGTGGATCACTTAAACGGAAACACCAAAGACAACAGAGCAGACAATTTGGAATGGATCACGATAAGTGAAAATCAACGCAGACGAAAAGCATACGAGTTTGGTTACTCGGTAAAAGATACCTCAATAGTTTGGTTCGACGAGAACGGAATTATACAAGGAATTTTCGAGAGTTGCCGACAAGCCTCAATCAAAACGGGCTTGGCATACACAGCAATTACAAAGTGTTGTTCAACAAGATACCCGAGAGTTGTAAACGTCGGTCGTTGGGGCTTTGAGAGAGTACCAACAAAAGATATTTACAACTTGTATTGGGAACAAAAAAAGTCCCTTGCCACTGCAATGGCAAAGGACAGGAATACTTCAAAAAAATCATATGTTCATTTTAACACAATAAGAAAAAGGGGATAAAAAAATGGTAAACAATTTAGCAAAATTACCAATCCAGACATTAGTAAAAGAACCAAAGATCGTTGAAAAATTTGAATCTGTGTTAGGTAACAAATCAGCTCAATTTGTTACATCACTTATTAATGTTGTGAATAGTAATCAATCTTTGAAGAATGTTGATCAAATGAGCGTTGTTGCCTCGGCTATGGTGGCAGCCAGTTTAGACTTGCCAATTAATCAAGACTTGGGATACATGTGGTTAGTTCCATATGGCGGTAAGGCACAACCTCAGATGGGTTACAAAGGATATATCCAATTGGCACAGAGAACCGGGCAGTACAAACATCTGAACGCCGTCGCAGTGTATGAAGACGAGTTTCAAAGTTACAACCCGTTAACCGAGCAATTGGATTATGAACCTCATTTTAAGGATCGTGATTCCTCTGAAAAACCCGTTGGATACGTTGGTTACTTTGAGTTAACTAGTGGCTTCGAAAAAACTGTGTACTGGACACGTAAACAAATTGATGACCACAGACAAAATTTTTCAAAAATGAGTGGAAAGTCAAAACCGAGTGGTGTTTGGGCAACTAACTTTGACGCAATGGCACTCAAAACGGTTCTAAGAAACTTAATCAGTAAATGGGGACCGATGAGTGTGGAAATGCAAAAAGCTTACGAGAGCGACGAGCAGGCAACAACAATCAGCACAAACGACATCAAAGATATTGAAGCACAAGAACAAGAGCCCGCAACTGATGTTAGTCAGCTGATCAATGGAAATGCAACGGAGGCAAACGTCAATGACTCAACAACCAATTCAAAAGACTCTGAATAAAGAAACATATTATTCAATTGAATCAGATAGGTATTATCAATCGGCAACATTTTTCAAGAACTTCGAAAAATGTGAAGCTGCAACTGTGGCACAACTAAATGATATATACAAACCAGATATAAACCAAAAAGCTCTATTGGTTGGCAATTACTTGCATTCTTACTTTGAAAGCCATACGGCTCACGAGAATTTCATTAAACAACACGAAGGTGACATGTTCACAAAGCGGGGCACACTGTTAAAAGATTATCAGGTTGCTGACTCAATGATTGCAACGCTTACTGATGATCCAATGTTTAACAATCTTTATCAGGGCAAAAAAGAGGCAATCGTTAAAGGCCAAATTGAAGGCGTTAATTGGAAAGGCAAAATTGATTGTTTGAACCTAGACCGCAAAATATTTCTTGATTTAAAAACAACTAGGGAAATAGACCGTAAATATTGGAACGAAGAAAAACGTATGTGGCAATCATTTATGGACGAATATAATTATCCGTTGCAAATGTATGTATACCAGCAATTAATTTATCAACAATATGGAGTCATGTGTACACCTTATATTATTGCAGTAAGTAAACAAGAAATACCCGCAAAGGCTGTTATCTCGATTCCTAAGAAGCGACTAGCAGAGGCCCAAGAAGAGATTGAAACACTTCAGCCAAGATTTGAAAAAGTAAAGAGCGGATTTGAAGTACCAATACGTTGTGGTAAATGTGCTTATTGTCGAAAAACTGCAACACTAGGGGAAATTACAAGCATGGAAAACCTTATTAATTAGGAGGACGAGATGGCAAGACCTATTAAAAATGGCATGGATTACTTTCCACTCGACGTTGATTTTCCAACAAATGAAAAAGTCGAAGCAATCATGGGGGAGTTTGGAAGTGAGGGTGTTGTTGCTTTTCTTTACCTCTTATCGGCTATCTATCGGAATGGTTATTTTCTGAAGTGGGATAGGTTGAGTCAAATGCAATTGGTAAATCGAATTGACGGAATGACTATTGAAAAAATGGATCAACTAATCAATAGACTAATTTCGTACGACACATTCAGCGAAGAAGCATTTGAGGAGTATCAAATTCTCACAAGCAAGAGAGTTCAAGCAACGTTTTTAGAAGCTACAAAAAGACGAAAAGAACAACCAAAATTACGTTATTTAGTTAATGATGACAATAACCTAGTTTCAAGCGTAGTTAATGTTGACAATAACCCCAGTTCAAGTGGGGTAAATGTTGACATTAGTACACAAAGTAAAGTAAAGGAAAGGAAAGAAAAGAAAAGTAAACAAAAGCAGAGTAAAGAAATAGGGCCACCTGCTGTTGCTTTTCAAAAAACTCTTACAGTGTATCAACAAAACATTGGGGTACTAAATCCATTAGTGCAGCAAAACATAGAATATCGAATCAATGACTTCGTTAATCAAGGAACTAATGAAATTGAAGCCAATGAGATTGTTCAACTCGCAATTGAAAAGGCAGCCCTTAGCAATAAACTATCTTGGAATTATGCAGATGGGATTTTAAAAAACTGGCTTGATCATAGCTTGTTCACATTAAGCAATGTAAAGGCAGAACAAAAACCGAAAACAAAGAATGAACCATACTCTGTTGATGAATCGGACAAATTACCATACTAGGAGGGCGAAATGGAAAACTTAGGAACAATCATGAGTGAACTGTTGGCAGACCTCAAGAAAAAAGATATCAACATTGATTGGGATAACGTGAAGAATATCGATATGGACGAAAGACGAAAACAAGACGAGATTAACATAACCAAAAGATATAAAGCACAAGAGAAATATCGAATGTTTAACAGTTCGCTTGTTAGTGATATTGATGATCTGAAAAGCGTTTTTGATGACTTTGATGCAGATACACCGGAGCAAGAACAAGAACTCTTACAGGCTCGAAATATCGCAAATGAAATATATAAAGGCAATACATCGAACTACCTATTCACTGGTAAAGCCGGAAGAGGCAAAACCATGTTGGCAGTTAGCATTTTGAACGGATTAAAGTCCTTGGAAACTGACATTTCATGTTTGTTTGTAAGTGTTGAAATGTTGATCAATTTAGAACGTCAAGCCGTTACAGATAAATACAATATTGAAAAACATGACGTTTATCGAATCGAAAAATGTATTGAAAAATGCGATGTATTAGTACTTGATGATTTAGGAAGCGAAACAAGTTTTGCATCGGGTAAAGAGATACAACCCGCAACGAGATTTACACAAGAAGTATTATTCCGAATTGCTGATTATCGAAAAAACAAAGCAAACATCATTACAACAAACAACACAGGTAGTGAATTACAACGAATGTACAACGGAAAGATTATAAGTCGATTGCTTACCAAAAAGCCTGAGAACGTAATTGTGTTTGATGGTAAAGACATGAGGGAGGTTTAGAAATGGAAACAGAAAAATTTATATCAGAGCTACCAATAATTCAAAACGTGGAAAGAGACAGTCTTGCTTATGCAAATAATCAACTTTTGATTATTCACGATCCTATCCTAAGTCAAATCAAATATTTAAAAGTCATATATGGACGGTATCACCAACTTTTAAACGATGTTTCTGATTATCGAGGTAATACGGATATTGAGGAACATTTAATTATGGCTATTTCAGAGCTTGAAACGGTGCATAAACAAATTGATGGAGAACTGCTCAATATGAATTGGCTTTTGAAGGAGATTAAAGAGAATGTTTTTAAAAATGACGATTGAGGGTGAACCAGTCGCAGCACAAAGGCCGAGAATCACGAGACGGGGAACATACACCCCACCAAAATATGCAGAATATAAAAAAAACATCGAAGAACAATATCGAAAAGAATTTAATAATGAGCAACTTTTTGAACGGGGTGAACCCTTAAAAGTGGAATTGCATTTTTATAGAAGCATTCAAAAGTCAATATCAAATAAAGAACACGAACGGCGAGCAAGCCACGAAGTCAAGCCAGCAATTAAATCAGACTTGGATAATTATATTAAATCGGTTTTTGATGGTCTCAAATGCGCATGGTTTGATGATGGTCAAATTGTCGAGATCAACGCAACAAAGGATTATGACGAACAACCAAGGGTGGAGGTAACAATTGAAAAAATTAACAGTTGATGAAAGCCAACGTTTTATTGAAGAAGTTTACGACAGTGCTTTTTTCTACACACTGGGAAACCGATAACACTTGATGAATTAGCTTTGATTGTAAAAACAGCGAACCAAATACAAAAAGGACGTGATTCAGATGATTAATAGAGCAGTGATTACAGGAAGATTAACGAAAGATCCAGATTTGCGTTACACAGCAAATGGGCACGCCGTAGCAAGTTTTACCGTCGCCGTTAATAGAACATATACAAACGCAGACGGAGAACGTGAGGCGGACTTTATTAATTGTGTTATGTGGAGAAAAGCAGCGGAAAATTTTGCTAATTTTACCCACAAGGGTTCATTAGTGGGGATTGATGGTCGTATTCAAACCAGGAACTATGAGAACGATCAAGGAAATAGAGTATTTATTACTGAGGTGTTAGCAGAGAACTTTTCATTACTTGAACCAAAATCAAGCAATAACCAACCAGCAAATAAAGAGCAACGACAACCAAGCAATGCACAGCCATCAGCAAAACCAACCGAGTGGACAACGCAAGGAAGCGAGTCAAAACAAAAGACATATGAAGAAGTTAACGGCATGAATAAAAACGGAACATATGAAAACGAGTCCACACAACAAGCTGATATCACAGACGATGATTTACCGTTTTAGGTGAATGACATGAAGAAAGATAAAAAATGAGTTACCTAGAAAAATAACGGTTGTTGATGGACAAATATTTTTTGATGAAACAGACAACATCTTAAAAACAGATACAGGTATTCCAATTGTTGAAATTGAGAATGTAATGCAACCATTGACACCGCCACACAAAGGAAAATCAACCATATGAAAAATATCCCCTTGGCAATTTACCAAATGAAAGCAAATGGATACACGAATATTGAAATTGCTGATGCACTACGGATCAGCGATGAAGAATTATGCAAGCAAATGGAACGTATCAAAAGAGATGAACAAGCCTTTGAAAGGAGAAACCAACTTGAACTTTAAAAGTATTTACAAAGAACATATGTCTAGGATTTTTGAAGATCAACAACACAGCATAGAAAAAACAATTGCATATGTAATAAAGCATGAGATGCAATTACCGAATGAATTCGCATTAGCAAGACGACATCTCACAGAAAGGGAAAAGAACGAATTAATAATTGATATTATTTTGCCGTTCTAGTTAATTCATGAACAAAATTGTTGAATGGGTAATAGAATTAGAAGAAGAATTTGGAAACATGCGAAACGTGCCAGAAAACCACCCAACATTGATGAAGATTAGGGCGGAAGATCGCATTGGAAATGAAATGAGTGAACGAGCAAAAAATTTCAGATGGGATTACATACAAAAAGAATTAGACAGTGGCACGCCAAAACGTACAATCATTGATTTGTATGAAATCAACAAAACTGAATTTGATAAGGCTATGCGATTTAAATTGATCAATGATATTGCTTGGAAACGTGTACGGCGGGCAAAGACCTATCAAAAATACGTCGATAAAAAAAGGAGATTGAAACAAGAAAAAATTGAACAATTAAGAAGGGAACGAATACATGGAAAATAGTGCAATTAAATCAATTCAAATTGCCCGTGAAGTCATATCAAAGAATCTTTTGAAAACTAGTGGCGAATATAAAAGAGGCGTGCAGGCTTGTGATGAGGCTATCGTGGAACTAAATCCAGTAGCATGTGAATATTGTGACCCAATGAACTCAAAGCCTTTTGGTATTGTTTCTGATGATTCATCTGACATTAATTACACTTCAGTGGTTATAGATGAAAATATAATCACTGATCGGGTTGAAAATGAGTGCATGAATTGGGAACGCTTTACAACTCCTATTAATTATTGTCCTATGTGTGGCAGAAAGTTGGAGGTGGAAGAATGATTAAACCGCAAGAATACAGATTAAAACTAACTGATGAAGATATAGATGACTTGTATTGGCTAGACAAATCAGACCCGTATTTTCATGACGGATATATTTACGGCTACTTACTGCCATATACAACGGGTTATGCATTAGTTGGTAGACCGATTGAATTATCCGAGGACTGTATACGTCCAGAATTTTGGTTACATATCCTAGCACTAGATAGATTGGAGGCGGTTGACTGATGAGAACTATTACAGGGTGGACCGAAGAAGAGATTGAAGAACTTGAATGGCAAAAAAATCAAAAAAATGATTTTGATGATGTTTTAGATGTTTTATATGATCGAGAAAACCAAACGTATTTGAAAGATAAATATATGCAATCACAGACACCAGAACAGATAATTTTTGATATGGTTGATTACTGGAGAGGTGACGGTGTTTTTTTTAATCCACGGTACCTCTGGAAATTAAAACCAACTCTCACTCAAGAAACAGGGAAAGATATATATTTATTTAAGGACGGTATTGATGGTGTTCCCGTTCTTGGAACAAATTGCAATGATGTTTCTATTCCGAAAGAGAATAAATTTTTAACTTTAAAACAAGTTAGAAATCTACTCAAAGACACTTACTTCTGCCTTGATATGTTTGAAGGGAAAAAGGTTGGATAGGTAACATATGGAAAAGCTAAGGAAAACAACATTAAAATATTTAGAGCAACAGTTAGAGGATTACCAAACTATTGATGATGAAATAGCTCGAATGAGAATTAGAGTTACAGCTATTGATCCAAAATTTGTGCCATTTATGGAAGAGGTGGAAGACGATGAAGTGGAGGAAGACGATGAAATATAAATTAAAATTAAATTACACGGAAGGCGAACTAAAGGAACTAAAAGAACTTGGAAAAGCTTACGATAGCCCTATACATGCAATAGGTAAGTTGCTCATGCCAGAAACTCACGGTATCGGGAGTTTACAAGCAAAGTACATGACAATGGAGCACACAAAAGAGTTTGATTTTATGGCCGACATTAATAACGTGGTAATGGGAACTGCTGTTTTTCCTAATAAACTGTATATTGTTCATGACACTAATACGAACAGCGTTATTTACCATGACGATATCAACAACAAATTAATTTGGGCTCCATTATGTTTTTATCGTCCGGTTAAAAATACCAAAGAGGAATGGTTATCAATTAACCCAGCATACGAACCAATGTTAGAAAGGGTAGAAGACTAATGGACAACGATTTAATTAAAGCAGTACAAGAATGGTCAAAAGAACGTGGCTTAGATAATAATGACCCAGCGAAACAATTGAATAAGCTGCAAGAAGAGATTGATGAGTTAAAGGAAGCATATAAGAATCATGATTTCTCAAATGCTAACTCAGGTTTCCCGGATTCGATTGGTGATGTGATGGTTGTCATGATTATCCTCTGTCAACAAACAGGATTCGATTTAAAAGATTGCTTGGAACTTGCAGTTGATACGATCAAGAATCGTAAAGGGAAGACTTTAAATGGTGTGTTCATTAAGGACGAGGGGAATAACCATTAAACAATTAAGTAAGAGTAGATTGCTTGAGCTTGAAGAGGACTTTAAAGAGTATCAACAAGTTAATACCAACATTGCTGTGAGAGTTGTTGCTATTGAACATCCTTGGACTGAAAGTAACGGAAATCCAGAGGGTGGTAGATCAAGCATCATCATAAAGCCACAAGAAACTTTGACAATAAAAAAAGACGAAGATAAAGAACTTCAACGCCTATTTAATTTAAAAGATGATTGTGAACGGGCTATTGACAAGATGAGTGATGAGCAGTTAATGATTTACAATATGCGATTTGTCAATAGTGATTACCTAGGGTGGTATGAGATTGCGGATAGGTTACATTATTCTGTTAGAACCATTTACAACAAGAGATATAAAATGCTTGAACTTTTAGCTATTGAGAAAGGGCTGATTAGCCCTGAAATTATAGACAAATAATTGCACAAAAAAGGGTATTTATGAACCTTGTCAATGGGGTAAATTGATAGTATAGAAAAATTTGAAAGAAAATAATTTATAACACAAAAACAGCCTGTCTCTAACTGCAGAACGACCTTTAAAAAAAACGACAAGTTTCACGCAGTAACTTATGATAACGGTTACTGTTTTTATTAGGCGAGTACTGGCGGTTTCCTCCTAAAAATACCAACACCTTTTTTCTTATCACATTTCTATGCTCGGGTTCGATTCCCGAGGCTCGCATAGACCGCAAGGTCAAAAAGTAGAGTAGTAGCGACTTGAAGAAACATCACTCATTCGAGTGGTGTTTTTTTGTTGCTCAATTTCATTACTAAGGAGGTGGTGCTAGTTGAGTTTGAATGCACAACAAAAGAAATTCGTTGATGAATACATCAAAGATTTAAATGCAACACAGGCAGCGTTAAGAGCCGGTTACGCAGAGAAATCGGCAAGACAACAGGCAAATAGATTGCTTACAAAAGATGACATTAAATCGGCTATACAAGAGCAGGTGGACTCAATGCACAGTGAAAGCATTGCCGACGCAACCGAAGTAATGGAGTTCCTATCAAAGACCATGCGAGGACAGACAAAGGAAACGGTGGCAACCGCAAAAGGTTTGTACGAGAACGTGCCTGTCACAGCAAAAGACAGGATCAAGGCTGCGGAGTTGATCGGGAAACGACATGCCTTGTTTACTGATAACGTCAACACAACGAACCGAACCAATATTGAAATTGATATTGGAGATTATCCAGAAGATGACAATTGATATTAAATTCATGCACCCCGAAAAAGAGTTCAACCGATCAGTCTTTGACAGTTTGAATGACTATGAACACTTTACAGAGGTTTGGTACGGGGGAGCAGCAAGTGGAAAGTCACACGGCGTTGTTCAAAAGGTAGTATTGAAAGCCTTGAAAGAATGGAAACACCCTCGCAAAGTATTGTTCCTCCGAAAGGTTGGGAGTCGATTACGTGACTCAATCTATGAGGACGTTGTTATTCGACTATCCGAATGGAAGTTGTTGCCTTATTGCAAGATCAACAAGACAAATTTCGAGATCACTTTGCCGAATGGAGCAATGTTCCTTTTCAAAGGCATGGACGATCAAGAAAAGATTAAGTCAATCAAGGGACTGTCGGACGTTGTAATGGAAGAGGCAACCGAGTTCAGTCAAGAGGACTACGAGCAACTTACATTGCGTGTACGTGAAAGGAAACACTCTAACAAGCAAATATTTCTAATGTTCAACCCGGTATCAAAAGCTAATTGGGTTTATCAGTATTTCTTCAAAAATAAACAGCCGGACACGATCATTCATCAATCGAGCTACAAAGATAACAAGTTTGTTGACGATCAAACTCGGAGAAATATCGAGAAGTTCAAAACAACAAACCCCGTTTGGTATCGAATATATGCTCTTGGAGAGTTTGCAACACTCGACAAACTAATCTTTCCTAATTACGAAGTTCGTCGCTTGAACAGTGACTCTCCCGAACTACAAAGCGTTCCGAGCATGTTCGGACTTGATTTCGGTTATACGAATGACCCGTCGTTCTTTATTCATGTAAAGGTGGACGACAAGAACAAAAAAATGTATTTCATTGAGGAATACAGCAAAACGGGAATGATGAACAATCAAATAGCCGACGTAATCAAGTCAATGGGATATTCAAAAGAAGTAATCACAGCCGACGCCGCAGAACCAAAGAGTATTGATGAACTACGGCGTAACGGAATTGAACGTGTTCGGAAGTCCAACAAAGGCAAAGACTCAATCATTCAAGGTATTCAATTCATGCAACAGTACGAGTTGATCGTTGATGACCGCTGTCAAAAAGTCATTGAGGGACTAGAGAACTACACATGGCAAAAGGACAAGAAAACAGGAGAGTACACAAACAAGCCTGTTGACCTTTTCAACCATTGGGCAGACGCAACGAGATATGCTGTCGAAGAAATCAACGGCAAGGGAAAGGTTCAAGCGAAAGTCCACAGGAACTTATTATTTTAGGAGGTAGCAAATGCTATTACAAAGAGGAATTGTCAGTGATAACGACGAGTACCTCTTTCCAGTAGACGAAGAGTTCACTCGGGAAGATTTACGAAGTTTCATCAACTATCACAGAACAAACTACGAAGAGCAGTACAAAGACAAGCTACGAGAATATAAAGGGCAAACCAAAGCCTTTGATGACGAGATAGCTCAAAATATGCAAGATAACAACCATTTGATTGTCAACTTTCCAAAGAACCTCGTTGACACATTGAATGGTTATTTTATTGGTATTCCACCAACTATCAAAGTGGACGATCAAGACAAGGACAAAGTTCTACAAGCGTGGATCAGAAATAATTCATTCGTTGACAAACTTGCAGAGGTTTCCAAGCAGTCGAGTATCTACGGCAAAGCGTTCATGTTGGCATACAACAACGAGAACAGCGAACTAAAAACAGCCGTTCTCTCTCCGGATCAGTCGTTCATGATTTATGATGACACGATCAACAAAAAGCCTATTGCCTTTGTTACATATGGCAAGAATGCAAAGAACGAGATTACAGGAACGGCATACTATTCAAATAGAGCCGACTCGTTCACTTATATTGATGATATTAGGATCACAGACTCAAAACTATTGGTGTTCAAAGGCAAAGTGCCTGCGGTCGAGTTCTTCGATAATGAGGAACGCATGGGAGTGTTTGATCCAGTCATTACATTAATTCACGCATACGACAAGGCATTTAGTGCCAAGCTAGATGATATTGATTACTTTGCACACGCTTATTTGTTCCTAAAGAACTTTGATTTGACGGAGGAAGAACAACTCAATATCAAACAGAACCGTTTGATCGTGACTAAAAACGCTAGTGAAGAATACGACGTTGACGCAAAGTTCCTCGAGAAACCAGACGCAGACGGTAATCAAGAAAATATCCTCAATCGACTAACGACAATGATTTATCAAATTAGTATGATTGCGAATATTAGTGATGACGTATTCGGGAGTTCAACCTCGGGAACGGCGTTAGCATACAAAATGCAATCAATGAGTAACCTTGCTGTTAACAAAGAACGTAAATTTACACAGAACTTACGTGAAATGTTTTCAGTATTAGGAGTTCAATTGCCCTATGGCGAACCAATGGACATAACGTTCAGATTTACCCGTAATATTCCGAACAACGTCGCAGAGGAAGCAGAAACAGCAAAGAACTTGATCGGCATTACCTCACTTGAAACCGCATTGTCTACGCTGTCAGTTGTCAGTGATCCTAAGGCGGAAATAACTCGCATTCAAGAAGAACAAAACGAACAAACAAGAAACGCAGTTAACAATAACCCTGCAACTGATTACGGATTTAACAATTCAACAACCAGTGAACAAGGTGAATAATTATGGGATATTGGGAAAAGCGAGAGCGTGAGTGGATAGATCAACAACAAAAACAAGACATTGATTTTGACAAGCAGATAGATGAAATCTATAACAAATCATTAGACAAAATAGATAAAGATATATCTCAATTTTATACACGATATGCAAACAAAGAGGGTATCAGTATAGATGAAGCGAAAAAAACGAGTCTCCAACTTTGATGTTAAAGGATTTCAAGACACCGCAAAAAAGATGGTGGAGGAGCAAGACTTCTCTGACGAAGCAAATGAAAGGTTGAGGATTTACAATGCGACTATGCGAATTAATCGTTTGGAAATGCTTAAAAGTCAAATTGGCGTTGATCTCTTGGCGGAAACAGACGAGTTAAGCGACAAACTTCGTGAACGACTTGTTACTGAATTAAAGGACGAGCGTGTACGACAAGCGGGAATACTTGGTGAGACGGTTCCAAAGATGACAGAACGGAGAATGGAAACGTTGATATATAGTTCATATCACGGAGCAAAGTTCTCGGACAGAATTTGGACGAACCAAGACGTGTTGAAAAACGAACTAGACAATATCATTACACGTAGTTTGGTAATGGGTATGAATGCTGATCAATGAGTTCACGGCTCCGGTCGCTGATTGATGATAAGGTAAAGAATGCTAGTTATGCTGCTTCTCGGATTGCTAGAACTGAGTCAGCCAGGGTTGCGGACCAATACAGTCGTATTTTGTATATGGAAAATGATTTTGACAAAGTAAAATGGATTGCGGAACCGACAGCATGTTCTGTATGCAAACCGCTAGACAATAAAGTATTTGAATTGATGGGAGGTGGAGATAATCCCGCCCCAGATATTCCTGTACATCCCAATTGTCGCTGCTCGACAGTTCCTGTTGATGATGAGGAGAACGAACCACCAACACCAAAGGAACGAAAAAATGATACAAGTAGCAAAGTTGACGCAAATTCTAATAAATTAAATGTAGATATTTCCAATGCGAAAGGCGTCGAATTATTCCGTTGACAACGACATTGAAAAAGCATGTAGCGAAATGGAAAAAGCAATTTTGAACAAACAACCGTTCAAACCTACTGATCCAAAAGATATGATTTTGTAAGTATCAAATATTAAGCATTCAACCAAAACGGTTGAGTGCTTTTTTTGTACGTCCAAGCATTGAAGACGTAAAAAGCTATGGTGTAGCAAAGTGCAAGCATTTATCACTTTAAAAGATATGGAATGTGCAAGCATTGATCCACGTTAAAAGCTAATGGATAGGAGAATTTATTTATGGATAACCAAACAGATACTCAATCAACCGAAGAGTTGAACAAACAAGACCGAAACACAGGGGTTGCAACACCGGAAGAAAATAAGACAGACGATCACAAAGATAACAACGACGATCAAGAAAAGACCGGTGGAAAAAATACACTGATGAGGAGGTCAACGCAATTGTTCAACAAAAGTTGGACAGAGCGGAAAAGAACGACAACACGAAGTTGACGAGGCTAAGAAGTTAGCAAAAATGAACTCCGACGAGAAACAAAGTATCAATTACAGCAAGTACAAGCCGAGGCAGACAAAGCAAAGGCGGAACTTGCAACTTATCGAATGCGTGATACCGCTAGTTCAATGTTCAAGAACAAGGGATCACAGCAAGCGACGAGGGCATTAGACTTGGTTACAACCGATCAAGCCGACAGCACAAAAACCACGTTGGTAAATTGGTTAGTTCATTCAATCAATCAAAGACGAAACAACCAAGGAACTAACAAAGGGAGCAACACCAAGAATTTCGGGTCAACGTTCCACGATCACACGTGATGAAATTATGGCAATCGTTGATCCACAAGAACGACAAGAAAAATTGCGGAGAATATGAACCTATTCCCCGAATATAAATAATTAGGAGGTCATGGACACCATGGCAGTAGACGAAAAGACAGTTACAAAAGACAGTTAATTCCACAATCAGTTGATTTCGTAGAACAATTCACGAGGGACTTACAACATTAATGAAAGTTCTCGGTATCACACGCAAACAAGCTCTTGCATTAGGATCAACAGTGAAGATTTACAAGTCAACAGTTACTCTTGCAGACGAAAAGGTTGCAGAGGCGAAGTTATTCCATTATCAGAAGTCAAAAAAGAACTATCAGACACTAAGGAATTAACCTTTAACAAATGGCGCAAGAATGTAACTGCGGAAGCAATTCAATCAAGTGGATTTCAAGGTGCGTTGCAGACACAGACTCCGAACTACTCAAGCAATTCAAAAGAATATCAAGAAAGAATTGTTCGACGAATTTGCAAACGGAACTGGTAAGGCAACAGGAGCAGCTTTCAACAATCACTTGCAAAAGGCTTGGGTCAACTCGCAGTTGCATTCGAGGACCGAGGACGTTACCTCTGTTGCATTAGTCAACCCTATTGATTTTTATGATTACATTGGTTCAGCACCTGTAACAGTTCAAACAGTATTCGGTATGACTTACATTCAAAATTTCCTTGGTGTAAATACTTTAATCATGAGTAACAACGTTCCAGCAGGTACAATTTACGTTACAGCTTCACAAAACCTAAACTTATACTTTGCAACATTTGAACGGTGGATCACTCTCACAAGCATTCAACTTTACAACCGATCAAACAGGACTCGTTGGAATTGCTCACGAACCTAAGAACGACTCACTATCATACGAAAGTGTTGTTGCAGACGCTCTCTTGCTATTACCAGAACGTTTGGACGGTATCATTGTATCTACTATTTCAGCAGAGGC
Organism: Companilactobacillus ginsenosidimutans; assembly: GCF_001050475.1. NCBI lineage: Bacteria > Bacillati > Bacillota > Bacilli > Lactobacillales > Lactobacillaceae > Companilactobacillus > Companilactobacillus ginsenosidimutans. Next base: position 2,590,215 of record NZ_CP012034.1, read on the forward strand.
AGGAACAGACTCTCCCAGCTAGTCCCGAAGTTGCCGGAGTTGAAGTAGCAAACGCTACAAAGACAACAGCAGACGTTAGGGGTGTTTAAATGGCAGACTTATATTGTAATGACAAGCTAATTAAAAAAGACTTTAAATTGGGAGATACAGTCCATTTGACAGGTCTTAAAGCAGGATCAGAGCAAGTCATGGAATTACGAAAAGGAAAAAAGTTATTCATTCATCAACATTCACGACGAAAGGATAGGTGGAAATATGGCAGAAGAAACTACGCTACTAGATGACATTAAACCGCCTTGTCTATTTCAAATAATGATCGTGATAAGCTGTTAAACCTAATCA